>NZ_CP051183.1:1205000-2405000 GCF_012295615.1 Bermanella marisrubri | reverse complement strand
ATAGTTTTAAGCTAACAAGTGTTCTTTTTTATGGCTTGGTAGCGATACCTACGTCCAAATCCTCAAACCAATCGAAGAACTGTTCAATCTGCCTGCCCTTGAATAGGCGCCCATGCTGTGGGGCTAAGATGTCAATCTCTAGCTTGCGTACTCGTTGCAGCCAGTGCATTTTAGCCTCGTTGCTAGGCATCCAGCGCTGATGAAAATAGCGCATTTTATCGAGATGTTGTTCGAAATCATCCACAAACAAAGGGGCGCCTGGTGGCTCTAGGGCTGCGCCAACATCACCACTGAAAAGAATTTTCGCTTTGGGGTCGTAGACTTGGAAATTACCTGAGCTATGCAGGTAGTGGGCAGGAAAGAAGCGAAGCTCTATATCATCAAGATGCAAGCTACGGCCCTCATCGGGAATAGGTTCATAGCGAATGTGATCCATACCAAAGTGACACACAAAGCCCTCCCACAGCCATGAACAATGTAGAGTGGCATTCGGAAGCACTTGATCCCACATCCCTAAAGAAGAAATGATGTCTGGGTCTTGGTGACTGGCGAATAGGTCTGTCACTTTGTCGATATCCACGTATTTTAAAATCGATGCCAACATGGTGGAAAATATCTCAATACCGCCCGGGTCCAATACAATGCTGCGTTCGTCATTGACGATCATAAACTGGTTGGTATCGATTATTTTTTCTGGTTTGTCTGGGTCGCGGCCAAATACATACCATTGATGGCCTTGATCGTAGAGCTTGAGTGCGTCCATGTATTGACCTTTCTAATCCCGCTTTATGTGATGAAGCATGTTCGAGCTCATGGTAATGAGCGCTTTGATATCGTCAGTCAGCTTGGAAATATTATTCGCCATGGCTTCTAGCATAGGCTGAAACTCACCTGTTTGTGTCGCTTCTAAGCGAAAAGTAACGGCCACGACATTGCTTGACTGCATGAATTGCTGGATCTCACCTAAGGCATTGTCTAGCTGGCTCAATTCTTTACGTAAATTATGGTTCAGGTTGTTTAAGTGATTGTCGGCGAAATCCAAAGCTTGCTGAAGTTGTCGCTGTTGTTTCGATTCTAGTTTTTGATAAGCACTGTAGACGCGATCGACAAAGCCTTGGGTTTGCCATTGTTTAACGCTATTTTGCGAGATGCTAATGGCAGCCACATTGATGGTTTTTGAAAGCTCGATCGTGCGCGTCGCTAGTTCACCAAAATAATCACTGATGACTTTAAGCCCTGCTGCTGCGGAACCGGCGCGCAATACCATGGCGCGAGAATTTTTGGCGGTTAGTGCCATACGTTGTGCAATCAGGCTGGCTTTA
This sequence comes from Bermanella marisrubri, assembly GCF_012295615.1. NCBI lineage: Bacteria > Pseudomonadati > Pseudomonadota > Gammaproteobacteria > Oceanospirillales > Oceanospirillaceae > Bermanella > Bermanella marisrubri. The sequence goes on along the minus strand of NZ_CP051183.1, from coordinate 2,403,678 downwards.
TGTAAATGGCCCGAAATCGACGCTGCTATGGCTGTTTGATTGGCAATTTGATGGGTATTGCTTTGCGAGTAGTTTGGCTCAACCGCTTGCATAGTTAGATCATCTATAGTGTATATAAATAAACTATAGACGATCTGGCAAGCAATGAGTTTTAGATGACCTTACTATAGCGGATGCTATGGTCTGGTTGATTTAGGTATTCATCGAATTGCATGCATATATTACGAATTAACAGAGCTCCTTTGTCTTTTACTTGGATACCCTTATCGTTGATTTCCACCAGTCCATCATCTTGATATACATGCAATCGGTCTAAAGCATCAGCAAAATGAACTTTGAAATCAATATCAAAAACGCGCTCAATATCGAGGTAATCTAATTGAAAGTGACAGATGAGCTGCTTGATAACGGCACGGCGTAAATCGTCTTCATCTGATAAAACCACGCCGCGCTTAATAGGCAGGCGGTCATTGCAAATATTATCCATGTACTCATTGATATCGGCGCTATTTTGAAAATAGCTATGGCCTACCTGTGAAATTGCACTGACGCCTAGAGCCACCAAATCACAATCTTCGTGAGTAGTGTAGCCTTGGAAATTTCGATGTAATTTACCTGCCATTTGCGCTTGTGCCAAAGAATCATCAGGTTTAGCAAAGTGATCCATACCCACGTAGTGATAACCTGCATCTGTAAGCATTTTGATGCTGTCTTCGAGCATACCTAGCTTGTCTTCTGATGAAGGTAAGTCTGCTTCATTGATACGACGCTGAGGCATAAAGCGTTCTGGTAAGTGGGCGTAATTAAAAACACTAATACGATCAGGGCTTAACTCAATTACAGTCTCTAATGTCTCTTTGAATGTTTCTCGGTTTTGGAAAGGAAGGCCGTAAATTAAATCAATGTTGATAGACTTAAATCCCAATTCTCGAGCTTGCGAAAGCGTTGCTTCTGTCATGCTGCGCGGCTGAATACGGTTAACGGCTTTTTGTACTTTTTCATTGAAGTCCTGAACCCCAAGGCTTACACGGTTAAAACCGATTGCTTTAAGGTGCTCAAGTGTATCGTCTTGCAGTTCACGCGGATCGATCTCAATACTGTAATCACGATCATCTGTATCCAGTAGAGTGAAATGTTCACCGAGTTTTTTCATGAGTGCGCTCATCTGCTCATGATCGATAAAAGTCGGAGTGCCGCCACCCCAATGTAATTGTTCAATAGGGCGGGATGCATCATAGCCTTGGCTGCGCATTTCGATTTCTTTGAATAATACGTCTAGGTACGGCTGGGCTTTATCTCTGTGTTTGGTAATTATCTTATTGCACGCGCAGTAATAACAAACATGACTACAAAACGGAATATGGACATAAAGTGAAAGCGGACCACTTTGATTGGTGCTGGTTTCACGTGCGTGGTCGTACTGTAAGCGGCTAAATCCAGGTTTAAATTGAACGGCCGTAGGGTAGGACGTATATCGAGGTCCTGACTTATCATAGCGCTTGATGAGTTCGATATCCCATTGGATACCTGGAGAAAACGGGTTCGACATGGCACAGCTTTCACATTAAATGTTAGATGAGTGCCAGTCTAGCAAGCCCCGCAAAAATGGAGCTTGCTTCAAGTCAAGAAATAGCTCTACAGATAACTCTTCATAGGCATAACACACCAACGACCATTGCTACATAGGGCCTTCACCCACAGGCGATGTTTAATGTTATTGCTTCTACGTTCAAGTGGTGCAAAGGCTTGCAGGCGTGCAAGGATCTCTTGTGAAGGATATATGGTTTTGTCCTCTAGAATTTCAGCGTCGACGAAGGCCTTGGCAGTATCAACAGGTGTTGGGTAAGCAATATAGTTACTGTTGGTGCCTGCAATTTTCGGTGTCGAAAGGAAGTTAATTAACCGGTAAGCCAATTCTTTATTTTCGCTGTTGCTTGGAATCGCCATCATATCAAACCACATGGAAGCGCCTTCTCTTGGAATGTTATAGCTGATGGCAGGGTTGCTTTCCATTTCGGCAAGGATGTCACCGCTGTAGCCAACACCAACACAAATTTTACCTGCACCCAAATCATCTGTGTACTGAGTGCTGTGTACGTATTTAGCGTCAGCTACCGTTTCTTTAAGTAAACTGCCGGCTGTATCTAATTGCTCTGGGTCTTTGGTATTGATGGGATAACCAAGATAAATCAAGGCTGCGGCAAATAACTCGTCGCGCTCGTATACCAATCCAATTCCGCAGGACTTTAGTTTTTCTCGCTTGTTTGCATCAAAGATTAATGACCAACTATCAGCATATTCGAATAGCCCTAAACGCTTAAGCTCTTTAGTATTCGCACCAATACCTGTCGTGCCCCACATATACGGCACACCATACTGATTACCAGGATCTTGCGCTTCCAATTCGCGCATGACATCGCGGTTAAGCTGTTCAAAGTGCTGAATCTTTGTTTTATCAAGCTTAACTAATAGATCTTTTTTAGACAGTACCCCTAACAAGGTTGAGCTAGGGAAGACCACGTCAAAGCTTGCGTCGCGCTCGAAAAACAACTTGTTGAACTCTTCTTCACTATTGAATTCAACATATTCAATACTGACTCCATTTTCTCGTTCAAACTGGGTGACCAACTCAGGATCAATATAATCCCCCCAATTTAAAACGCGTAGGGTTTGTGCGGTACTGCTGAGGGCAAAGCAAAGGCTCAGGGTTAAAACCAATAAGTGTTTCATTTGGCGCTCCGTGTCTAAAATTGTGCAGTATTTTATATCTTTTGTGATAAGTGGTAAAAAATAATTTACAAATTGTGACGTGTTACTCTTTTATTGAACATTGGTGTTAGATTATTTGAACGCCTTCAAACGGCTTATGGAGAGCAAATAGTTGACGCCTAGCAGTGTGCGCGGCATGCTTTGCGTATCAAGGAGTAGGAAGATCCATGCAAGCGTGGCACATAGTGGTTTCAGGCAAGGTACAGGGTGTTTATTACCGTGTATCCACAGCAAAAAGAGCAGAGCAGCTCGGCGTAAAAGGATGGGTACGGAATCTACCCAATGGCGATGTTGAGATGGTGGCTCAGGGTACTGAGGGTCAACTCAATGCACTTTACAACTGGTGCCACGAAGGGCCCGTTTTGGCAAAAGTGGAATCCGTCTCACGTTTAAAAGTGCCCATAGACAGTAAGCTTGTCGCATTTGACGTACTCAAGTGACTTACTTGCTTGAGAAAATCTTGATACCCTTGCTCAAAATAAAAACAACAAGAAGAACGCTATGAAATTCCCACTCTTGCTCGTGCAAATTGCGGCCATCATTGGTTTGTTATCTATGGGAGCTTGCAGCTCCATGCCTGGTGCGAAAACGGGTAATGATTTGAGTTACTTGAGTCTGCGTGACAAGCGCCTTTCAGAAAAACGTGTACAAGTCCTATCGCAAACACCGCAGTCTAGTGACGTACTAGGGGTCGTGACCACAAAGCGCTGTCAGACCAGTGTATTTAGTGAAGAGCCGCAAGAAAAAACCTTGCTGGTGGATATGAAAGCAGAAGCTTATCGTTTAGGTGCTAATGCCATTAGTGACGTTAAAGTCGTAAAAGCGGGAGCGGTTGGCGATGGTTGCTGGAATCTCTACACCGCCACCGCCAATATGCTTGTCGTTCAATAAACTTACTTTAACCAGCGTCCTTCGCTGGATGCGTTTGCATCCAGTGCTCGGCAATATCCGCTCGGGTAGCAACCCAAGCATCGTCGTGCTTCTGCACATAGTCTAAAAACTTCATTAGCGCCGCCGCACGCCCAGGGCGTCCTACCAAGCGGCAATGCAAACCAATACTCATCATGCGACCGCCTTCTGCATAAAGCACATCAAAGCTGTCTTTTAGATATTGATAAAAGTGTTCACCGGTGTTGAACCCTTGGTTGGTGGCAAAGCGCATATCGTTAGCATCCAGCGTGTAGGGCACAATCAAATGGGGTTTTTGATAATCGTATAGCCAATAGGGTACGTCATCAGCATAGCTGTCTGCGTCATAAGTAATGTCGGGATAAACATCCAATAAAAGGTCGCGCGTATTTGGGCTCATGCGTCCGGTATACCAACCCTTGGGTTTATTGCCCGTCATCGTTTCGTGAATCTCGATAGCTTGTTCTATGTGTTCACGTTCGATGCTGGATTTTACATATTGATAATCGATCCATTTCAAACCATGACTAGCGATTTCCCAATCGGCTTTGAGCATGGCATCAACAATATCAGGATTGCGCTGCATCGCTGTAGCAACACCGAAGACAGTGACTGGTAATTGTCGATCTGTGAACATACGATGCAAGCGCCAAAAGCCTGAACGCGCGCCATACTCATAGATCGACTCCATATTCATATGACGAACGCCGGGCAAGGCCTGAGCACCAACAATTTCCGAAAGAAAGGCTTCAGATGCTTCATCCCCATGCAAAATGCAGTTCTCACCGCCTTCTTCATAATTGATGACAAACTGCACAGCGATTTTGGCCTTGTTAGGCCAATTCGCATCAGGAATGTGAGGCCCATAGCCGATTAAGTCACGGGGATATTCGCTCATGGACGCTCCTTGAATAATAAAATTGATACCTGATTATAATTTACCTGACCAAACGGTCAATAAAAGGAATGCAATTAAAACGCTCTAATGACATTAGAACCTCAGAATCAAAGCACAAGCTGCCATCTTTTTGAATTGTTTGGATCTCACTTGAGAATGGGTGAACTGCACGTTTCCCATTATTAATAAGTAAAACTTTAGAGTTTAATAATCGAGTTTGTAAAATATTTTCCTTTTCATCGACGCCTTTCATTTCAAGCAAGATGCTGCCGCCATAATTACGAAATTGGTCCGTACCAACTTTAGGAATGCTTTCATTTAAGTAACGACTGAGAAACTGAGAATCTGGTGCATATAACAAGTCTATTAAGTACTGTGTTTCTCTTGCCTCTTGGTTAATAGTCATATTCGGTTTAAACAGTAAATTCACATACCAAGAAGGAACAATGTCCTGGGGTGAGAAAAAAGCAGGGTTACCATCAAGTCCCTTAAATAGATCCACCGCAATCATAAACTCCCATAAAAAGCCTTGTTTGAGACTATTTCTGATATCTCTGATTTCAAGATCCAGTAATTCGTAGCCGTGTTTATATTTTAAGTATGCGAATGCATTAAGGCTCCTATTGAGAAGCTCTTGAAATACTAGGGTGCCAAGAACGGTATCTTGATTATTTAGATGATTAGCAATAGCTTGAATATTAGTCTTTAACTCATTTACGGCATGCTCAGTGTTTTTGTTTGATAGTTGCTCAGAAATAAATAGATTGTGAGCAAACAGAACTGTAAAAAGATGCGGAGTAGCGTACTCAATGTTCGGTTTTTCTAGTGTTTGATAGTCGCTAAGGCCCATTAGTTTTTGATAGCGTGAATATAGATAACCATATTCTTTTACTAGGTGACGCTTGCTTTGGAATGATTCAACCACCTTGTCTACGCAATCTGCCTTGTGTAGAGAGCAGCTGAAAAGATGCGGATAGTCTTTTGCACGCTCTTGCCGGTTTTGTTTGGCGTGCATAATAGGGTCAGTGCCTTTAGGCGCGTCGAACCCCATCAATAGCCAGTATGCTTCACTATCGGATTGATTGTGTTGTGCTTCAAAGTCTCGAATTAAGGACTGGCTTTCTTGGCTTAAATCATCATCTAGGAAGGCATAAATGATGGTGCTAGTGGTGGCGATAATAATGATGGTTGATAAAGCGATTATGTAGCGCATTGATCCGATAAGTCCTTTAGTATGACGAGTGCATCCTCTGCACGATTGCTGGGTACAAATATATGATCGTGATAATAGGCAGCAATCACATTTGCACTGATGTGTTTGTCCGCCAATGCTTGTGCAACGGTTGCGGTTAATCCCACCGCGTTTAAACTGGATTCTACGTTCAGTGTAATGCAGCGAAAGGTCGATTCATAGACGAGCTTATTAGCCAACGCGGATTTCATGGTAATGACCATGGTCCACCCTTCATTTTCGTGGAAGCAAGCAATTGGGTTTAGGTGTAGGCCTTTTTCCAGTTCATGACCTAGATTACAAAAAACAAAATCATCATCAAGAATACTGGGTTTCAGGTTTTGCAGTAAGAAATCTAAATCGGTAGCGCTTTTCATAAGTTGTTCACCGAGTTTAGTGAAAGCATTGTATGCTTAAAGCGTCCATGCTTTAAAAAATGTACGATCTGAAATTTTACTTTTTCATCGTGTCGCATCATGGCATGACCCGCCTCTAGTAAGATGAAATCTTGCATCTCTGCTAATCGCATATTTTGGACTGCCACTGTGCCGTCATTGGGTTCAGGTAACCAAGACGATGGCCATAAGCTCCATTCTCGGTAAGCCGCAATGATTCCTACTTCTTCCTTGATAGGTTTTAATGAGTTTATAACGCCATTGGAGTCTTTAGTTAACGTGATGGCTGCTGGACCCACTAACCACTCATACCATGACGTATCGCCAAAGCGTTTACTGAATTCACTGCCTTGGTTGGGTGGGCTTAGCATAACCACACGACTATTTTCGGGTAATGAATGATTTTGCAAATACATTCTAGCAACGATGCCCCCCATGCTATGAGTGACGAAATGAATCCTTTTCATACCTTGGGCTTGGCATTCATCTACTGCAGGGGCAACAAAGTTGGTAGCGAGATTTTCAATGCTGGTTTCAGTAGAAGGGTAATTAATGGCGATGGTCGTAAAGCCATAATTGTTTAGGTATTCTTGCAAGGGTTTCATGGCATAACCACTACGCCAGAGCCCATGAATCAAGACAATACACTGATTCTTGCCGTTAACAGCAGCGAGCTCAACGGGCAGCATGGTTTTATCTGTGGTATTGGCACAGGCCGAAAGTGAAACCAACAACAATGAAAAGAGGAAAAGGCGCATCTTTAAACCAAAATAATAAATCAGCCTAAATAATATGGACATGTTGCAAAATTTAAATGGCCAATCTAGGTTTTCACTGTTTCGCATAGGCTAAGCTAGCATCGCCTTGCCGACTTTGCTTTGATTGCTTCGGTTTAGTTTTTGGCAGATCCATTGGCCGGTTTCACATAAAGCTTGCAAACCGATTCCGGTTTCGATGTTCATGCCTTGCAGCATGTAAACTACATCCTCAGTGGCGACGTTTCCACTGGCCCCTTTTGCGTAAGGGCAGCCCCCTAAACCGGCAATGGCACTATCGACTTTATTGATGCCCATTTCGAGACTGACATAAATGTTTGCCAACGCCTGCCCATAAGTATCATGGCAATGCACAGCTAAAGCTTCCATCGGAATCTCTTGAATCACAGCCTCAAGCATGGCCTTAAATTCAAACGGCGTTGCGGCGCCGATGGTATCGCCTAAAGAAATTTCGTAACAACCCATCTCATAGAGATGCTTGGCTACTTCGGCGACTTTTTGTGGTTGGATTTTACCTTCGTAAGGACAGGCCACCACGGTGGATACGTACCCGCGAACGGGTAAATTAATTTGCTGCGCTTGTGCCATGATGGCATCGAATCTCTGTAAGCTTTCTTGAATGGAGCAGTTAATGTTTTTTTGCGTAAAAGACTCACTGGCGGCACTGAAAATAGCCACCTCTTGAGCCTGTGCTTGAACCGCTGCTTCCAAACCTTTAAGGTTGGGCGTTAATACCGAGAATGTCGCTTGCTGGACGTCTGCTTGCTGGGATGCCTGAAGCGCGGCTAAAACCTCATCGGTCTTTGTCATCTGTGGCACCCACTTTGGGGAAACAAAACTGCCAGCTTCTAAATGCTTAATACCAGACTTCGTTAAGCGTTCTAGAAGCTCAACACGTGTTGCAACATCCGGATGAGACGGTTCATTCTGTAAACCGTCCCGCGCGCCCACTTCAATAATCTGTACTTGTCGAGGAAAACTCATCAAATCATTCCTATTCTAGCGCTGCGCTTGCCGTTTCTATGGTTTGACCATCTAGCTCTACCAAGATAGCGCCTTCATCCACCAAATCCCCTTGATTAAAAAACAAATCCACAATCGTGCCGTCTGTAGGGGCCGTGATGCTATGCTCCATTTTCATGGCTTCCATTATCAGTAGTAGATCACCGGCTTTGACCATTGCACCAGGTTCCACCGCTACATGAATAATGGTGCCATTCATTGGTGCCGTCAGGTTACCTTGATCCTCCTCTGCATATTCAAAGGCATGTCGCTTATATCGAAGTTTGGTTTCACCACCTTGATCGTATACCCAGATATCATCGCCATGATGCATAATGCGAGCACTGTACCATTGGCCATCAATGAGAATTTGTAATTCTTGTTGTAGTAGACGTGCTTCTACGGAGAAGGACTTTTCATCTAATTGAATTTGCCATGCATTATCATTCACAGTGTTGATATGAACACAAATGTCTTGCTGCTCTTGATGTTCAGCAACAAAGTGCAAGGTTTCTTGTGCATCTTGATTCAATCGGAACGTACTCAATTGATGCCAAGGGCTGTTTTTATCAGAGCGCGCTTGTGCCTTAATCCCTTGGCTTTGGCGTTTTAACATGTGGAAAGCAACAGCGGACAATACATGGTGTGTATGGCTTTCATTGCTAACTGCAAGTTGCTCATCGTGTTCTTCAATGAAATGTGTGCTCACGTCGCCATTGGCAAAGTCGTCGATGGAAAGTAGTCGGCGCAAGAATGACAGGTTTGTTGTGACCCCGGCAATTTGATATTCCTGTAAGGCATTTTTCATACGGCTCAAACATTGCGCTCGGTCTTCACCCCACACAATCAGTTTGCTAATCATAGGATCGTAATACGGACTGATTTGATCGCCCTGAACAACCCCTGAATCTAGGCGTACTTTTCCACTTTCTAAAACAGGCAATGATAGATAGTCTAAGCGACCAGTGGTGGGTAAAAAGTCGTTATCGGGATCTTCCGCATAAATACGCACTTCCATACTATGGCCATGAATGCTTAAGTCACTTTGCTCAAGTGGCAGCGCTTCGCCTTGCGCAACACGCAATTGCCATTGCACGAGGTCTTGTCCTGTAATCATTTCAGTAACAGGGTGTTCCACTTGTAGGCGCGTATTCATTTCCATGAAATAAAACTGACTCTGATTGCCTTGTTTTTCATAGAGAAACTCAACGGTGCCTGCACCTTCGTATTGAATGGCTTTAGCGGCTTTAAGCGCGGCTTCCCCCATAGCTTGGCGGTCATCTCCGGAAAAGTCAGGAGCAGGGGCTTCTTCAACCACTTTTTGATGTCGGCGTTGTATCGAGCAATCGCGCTCAAATAAATAAACGCCGTTGCCTTGCTGATCTAGAAATACTTGAATCTCAACATGACGGGGTCGTGAGATGTATTTCTCCACCAGTAATTTATCATCACCAAAACTATTGAGGCCTTCACGTTTGGCACCGGCGATGGCTTGGGCAATGTCTTCTTTTTTATCGACAATGCGCATGCCTTTACCGCCGCCACCTGCGCTGGCTTTAATTAAAACGGGGAAACCAATCTTTTCGATTTCGCTTGCTAAAAAGGCATCGTCTTGTTCATCGCCATGATAACCTGGCACCAAAGGCACATTGGCTTGTTCCATTAATTGCTTGCTATGACTCTTTGAGCCCATGGCTTCGATGGCAGAGGCAGGCGGTCCTACCCAAATCATATTGGCTTGCTCAACTTTTCGCGCAAAGCCGGCGTTCTCAGATAAGAAACCATAACCCGGGTGGATGGCATCGGCTCGAGACTGTTTGGCAATGTTAAGCACCTTGTGTGTATCCAAGTAGCTATCTTTTGCTGGGCTTGCCCCAATGTGCCAAGCCTCATCGGCGGTTTTCACATGTAATGCATCTTTATCAGCATCACTAAATAGCGCGATACAATGAATGCCCATGGACTGAGCGCTTTGCATGATACGAACCGCAATTTCTCCACGGTTGGCAATCAGTAGGCGTTTTATTTTTATCGTATTCATCTTAAAAATTCTCTAGGCTTTTAATGGGCAATTCGGTGATTATTGCTCACCACGCCAGCTGGGTTCGCGTTTCTCAAGAAACGCACTTAAGCCTTCTTGTCCTTCTTCGCTTACACGAATTGCTGCGATTAAATTTACTGTGTAATCGCGCATGTGGGGATCAATGGCCCCACGACTCACGTGCATAATGAGTTGTTTGGTTTTGTGAATAGCTTGCGGACTGTTTTGTAAAATACAGTCCACTAAATGCAGGCCTTGCTCTAGTAATTCATCACGATCGCTCACCACTTCGTTCACGAGACCAAACTCTTTTGCTTTGTGTGCAATGAACGGCTCTGCGGTTAGAAAGTAGCGACGTGCAATGCGCTCGCCCATAGCGCCCACTACGTAAGGACTGATGACAGCAGGGCTTAAACCAATGCGTACCTCACTTAAGCAGAAACGACTACGCTGAGTAGCGATGGCCATGTCGCAGCAAGCTACTAAACCGACAGCACCGCCATAAGCTGCACCGTCTACCAATGCGATGGTCGGAATGCTCATTTCATTTAAGCGGTGCATGAGTTCTGATAGTTCGTGTGCATCTGCGCGATTATCACTTTCTGATAAATTCGCCATGCGCTTCATCCAATTTAAATCGGCCCCGGCGCTAAAGTGCTTACCATTGCTGGTTAAGATTAATGCTCGAATGGAATCATCTTCTTCCACTTGCTTTAATGCTTTAATCAAATCATTGATGAGCTTGTCATCAAATGCATTGTGCACTTGGGGGCGATCCAAAATTAGTGTGGCAATCTGATTTTCAATCTTGAGTTGATAGCCGTTATCACTCATGACGTTCTCCTACATTCGGAAAATACCGAACTGTGTTTTTTGCGTGGGGGCATTTAATGAAGCGCTGATGGCCAAACCTAATACTTCTCGAGATTGTGCCGGATCAATCACACCGTCATCCCATAAGCGAGCCGATGCATAATAAGGGTGGCCCTCTTGCTCATATTTTTCCAGTAACGGCGCTTTAAAAGCGGCTTCGTCTTGTTCGCTAAACGGTTCACCGCGTTTTTCTTTTGCACCCTTGGTGATCAAGGCCATGACGCCAGCGGCTTGCTCGCCACCCATGACGCTGATGCGAGCGTTAGGCCACATCCACATAAAATTTGGATCATAAGCGCGGCCACACATACCGTAGTTACCTGCACCAAAGCTGCCGCCAATGACCATGGTGAATTTGGGCACCTTGGCACAGGCAACGGCGTTCACCATTTTGGCCCCGTGTTTTGCGATGCCTTCTTGCTCGTATTTAGAACCCACCATAAAGCCAGTAATGTTTTGCAAAAACACCAAAGGGATATTGCGCTGACAACACAGCTCGATGAAGTTCGCGCCTTTTTGCGCACTTTCAGAAAATAAAATACCTGCATTGGCGATGATGCCCACAGGGTAGCCGTAGATGCGGGCAAAGCCGCAAACCAAACTATTACCAAAGCGGGCTTTGTATTCATCAAATTCACTGCCATCCACAATGCGCGCAATGATTTCGTGAACGTCCATGGGCTTTTTCAAATCACTCGGCACCAGACCATAGATTTCCTCAGCAGGGTAGAGTGGGGCAACCACGTCGGCTACATCCAAGTCTACCTGTTTACGCCAGTTTAAACGCGCGATACTTTGACGCGTTAATTCAATGGCATGGTGATCATCTTGGGCAAGATGGTCTGCTACACCACTGGTACTGGTATGCATGTCACCACCACCCAAGGTTTCTGCATCGACTTGCTCACCGGTAGCCATTTGTACAAGCGGTGGGCCCGCTAAGAAAATCGTACCTTGTTCTTTAACAATAATGGATTCATCTGCCATGGCAGGAACATAAGCACCACCGGCAGTACAGCTACCCATAACCACGGCAATTTGTGGAATGCCCATGGCTGACATATTGGCTTGGTTATAGAAGATGCGACCAAAATGATCACGATCGGGAAAGACTTCATCTTGACGGGGTAAGTTAGCACCGCCGCTATCCACCATATAGATACAAGGTAGATAATTCTTTTGCGCAATTTCTTGTGCGCGTAAATGTTTCTTTACCGTAAGTGGGTAATAGGAGCCGCCTTTTACGGTGGCATCGTTGGCGACAATCATGCATTCTACGCCGCTGACTTTCCCTACACCCGCGACCACACCGGCGCAGGGAACCTCTTCGCCATAGACTTCATGGGCAGCCAGTTGACCCACCTCTAAAAACGGTGAGCCCTCATCTAATAATTCAGCAATGCGCTCACGGGCTAATAGTTTGCCGCGGGATTTGTGGCGTGCTTGTGCTGCTTCGCCGCCGCCTAAAGAAATACGTTGAATCAGATTGCGTAAATCACTAACAATATGTTGCGTATGCTGTGCATTCTGTTGAAAGCTTTCAGCATTCACATTGATTTTACTTTTAATAACGGGCATCGCGATAACCTTAATTATTTTGACTCGTTGAAAAGCTCACGACCAATGAGCATACGGCGAATCTCACTGGTGCCTGCACCAATTTCATAAAGCTTGGCATCACGTAATAAGCGACCGGTAGCAAAGTCATTGATATAGCCATTGCCACCGAGTAGTTGAATCGCATCTAGCGCCATTTGTGTGGCTTTTTCTGCGGTATAAAGAATTACACCGGCGGCATCTTTGCGTGTGGTTTCGCCACGATCACAGGCAGTCGCTACCATATACAAATAGGATTTACAGGCATTCATGGTGCTGTACATATCCGCAATTTTGCCTTGTACTAATTGAAACTCGCCGATGCTTTTTCCAAATTGTTGGCGGTCGTGAATATAGGGCACTACGACATCCATACAAGCTTGCATAATGCCGGTAGGACCACCAGATAAAACAACACGCTCGTAGTCTAAGCCGCTCATTAATACTTTCACGCCGTTGTTTAAACCGCCTAACACATTTTCTGCCGGCACTTCACAATCTTCAAAGATAAGCTCGCACGTATTGGAGCCGCGCATACCTAACTTATCGAGTTTTTGACCACGACTAAAACCAGGAAAATCCCGTTCGACAATAAAGGCGGTAATACCATGGGGACCTTTTTCAAAATCGGTTTTGGCATAGATCACATAAACATCGGCGTCAGGACCATTGGTGATCCACATTTTGCCGCCATTTAAAATGAACTTATCGCCTTTTTGTTCGGCCCGTAACTTCATGCTGACCACATCGGAACCAGCATTGGGTTCGCTCATGGCAAGGGCGCCAATATGGTCACCGCTAATTAATTTGGGAAGGTACTTTGCTTTCTGTTCTGGAGAACCGTTTTTAGTCAGTTGATTCACACACAAATTGGAAAACGCACCATAGCTTAAGCCAATGGAGGCAGACGCGCGGCTGATTTCTTCCATGGCAATCACATGGGCAAGGTATCCCATATTGGTACCGCCATATTCTTCTTCGGCGGTAATGCCGAGCAAACCCATGTCGCCCATTTTTTTCCATAGCTGATTGGGAAAGGCGTTTTCCTTATCTGTCTGTTCTGCTAACGGTGCCACTTCTTTGCTGGCAAAGTCGTTGACTTGTGCCCGCAACATATCCACGGTTTCACCTAAACCAAAATTAAATTCACTGTATTGGCTTTTCATAACGCATACCTCGTATAAGCTTTTTATTTTTATTTTTATTCTTACTTTTGCTGAATAAACGTTAGCGAGACATGGCGGTTTTTACCCGTTGCTCATGTTCATCTAATTCCATCAGCATGATTTCTATGTCATGCATTTGCTGCTGTAATCGTTCTCGACTGTCTTGCACTTTCTCTAGCACTTTTAAATATTGCTCTTGGTTATTTGAGTCCGGGTTGTACATTTGAATCAAATCGCGGCTTTCCGCTAGTGACCAACCTAAGCGCTTACCTCTTAAAATGAGTTTAAGCGTGGTGTAGTCCTTTTGGTTGTAGATACGCTTTTGTCCGTCGCGCATAGGACTCAGTAAGCCTTCGCTTTCATAAAAACGAATGGCTCGTGTAGTGATATCAAAGCGTTTTGCCAGATCACTTATGGTGTAAGTAGATGATTGTTTTGTGTTCATAAATCGATTAAAAACCAAGTTGACGTTTACGTCAACGTCATGACTTTATCTTAAGTTGTCACTGTCCGAATTTAATCCCCATAGTAGGGGCCAATGTGCCCCGAAACGGGCAATCGATGTCAAACGTTATGCACAAAAATAAACCACTGGCTAATACTCAACCAAAGTCGAATGCAATTGGCAGAGTTGAACTATTGATTTACGTAAAGTATTGAAAAATATAGAAAAAATTAATTGTTTGAAAAAAATCCAATTTGAGCTACCCCTAGAAACCATGCCGCCTAGCGTGAGTTTTCAAATACTTATGCACCAAGTTATCCACAGTTTCTGTGGGTAACCTTGCGTAACTGGCTGCAGCCCTTATTTTTCCTGAGTTTTTACGAAACAGGTGTTCGTTTGTTGGGCTTTTAAAGCAAAAATCAGTGGAATTGGCATATGTGGCAATTGGCCAAGAATGGCGAATAAGATCTAATATTTTAAGAGTCGCTGAGAGGAAGAAACCATGACGTCGCAAAACTATTTATCTGAAACCGAGTTTTTCGATTTTCAGCACCCCCTTGTGCAACAACTCAGTGCACGAACCGTGACACCTGAGATGAGCGATAAACAAAAAGCCATCGCTCTGTACTATGCGGTGCGGGATGGTATTCGCTATAACCCCTATGTATTCAGCGCTGAGTCGAAATCCCTTAGCGCTAGTCACTGTCTAGAAGCCGGGCAAAGCTATTGTATTCCGAAGGCCGTATTGTTGGGGGCTCTATGTCGCTTCAATGGTATTCCAGCTCGATTGGGCTTGGCTGATGTGAAAAACCACTTGTCTAGTGAAGCGTTGGTAAAGTGGCTAAGAAGCGATGTGTTTGTCATGCATGGTTACATAGAGTTATACATAGACGGCCAGTGGGTGAAAGCAACTCCTGCGTTTGATGCCAAGCTATGCGAACGCATGGGCGTGGAGCCATTGGAATTTGATGGTGAGCAGGATTCGATTTTTCATGAGTTTAATGGCGAGGGGCATCGTCACATGGAGTACTTAGCAGACCATGGCCAGTTTGATGACGTGCCTTTTGATTTCATTGTGGACAGCGTGATGCAGGCTTACCCACATTTGATCAGTGCAGATAAACGTGAAGTGACTGATCAGCAAAGCAAGGATACGGTGTTTGAGCCAAACGCTTGAAGTTAGGTTTCAACCTGCTTCAATTCTCCAAGCGTCAGGCTCGTTCAGTACTTTTTGATTAACGCTGTACTGAGTCGGGCAATTCATAGTCTTTGAATTGCTCACGTAAAGCGACCTTATTAATCTTCCCTGTGGCGGTGTGCGGAATTTCTTCGACAAACTCGATGGCATTTGGCAGCCACCATTTAGCCACTTTGCTTTCCAAGTATGTGCGAATATCATCAGGATTTGGCGGATTGCTAGGGTCTTTCGCGACCACAGCCATGAACGGGCGTTCTTCCCATTTAGGGTGTGATAAGCCAATCACCGCGGCTTCCAATACGGCGTCATGGCCCATTGCCGCATTTTCTAAATCAATGGAGCTAATCCATTCACCGCCGGATTTAATCACATCTTTACTGCGATCGGTGATTTGCATATTACTGCTTGCATCAATGGTGGCCACGTCGCCGGTATCAAACCAACCTTCGGCATCGGTGGCATCTTCTTGTGCTTTAAAATAGCGCTTGATGATCCAAGGGCCTCGCACTAATAAGCGTCCAAAGGCTTTGCCATCGTGGGGCAGCTCATTGTTTTGGTCATCGACAATTTTCATCTCGACACCAAAGCACGGACGACCTTGCTTTACTTTAATGTCTAATTGTTCTTCGTAGCTAAGTTTTAAATCTTCCGGACGAGGTTTGTTCAAACTGCCCAACGGGCTCATTTCGGTCATACCCCAAGCTTGCCAAACGTCGACGTCATAATCCTGATGGAATTTCTGAATCATAGAGCGCGGCACTGCCGAGCCTCCGATGAGCACACTATCGAGCGAAGGTAGTTTATCTCCTGATTCCTCCAAGTGTTTCATCAGCATGGTCCACACGGTTGGCACAGCAGCCGAGATATTTACGTCATAGCGATTAATCATGTCGCATACGCTGGCGCCATCCAAATGGGGTCCAGGTAACACCACTTTGGCGCCCATCATGGCGGTGGCGTATACCAAGCCCCAGGCATTCGCATGGAACATGGGCACAATGGGTAAAACACGAGTATTGTTATCCAACTCCGCGATTTCTTTACCGGCAATGCCCCAGCTGTGCAATAAACTGGAACGATGGCTGTAAACTACGCCTTTCGGATTGCCCGTGGTGCCCGAAGTGTAGCAAATAGAGGTTGCTTGGCGTTCATCCAACTCCGGCCATACATAGTCGCCATCTTCGGCATTGATGAGACTTTCATAGCAGTGGACATTCGGTAGTTTGGTTTCAGGCATATGGGCTTCGTCTGTCATAATGACAAAGCCTTTTACCTTGCCAATGTGTTCAAGCAAGGCCTCTACTAAGGGGACAAACGTGGTGTCTAAAAACAGATATTGGTCTTCAGCGTGGTTAATAATGTAGATCAATTGTTCTGGGAATAAGCGCGGATTAATCGTATGAAGAATGGCACCCATGCCGGAAATGCCATACCAGCATTCATAATGGCGATGGGTGTTCCAAGCCAAGGTTCCGATTACATCACCATCTTTAATGCCCAGTTTTAAAAGGGCCTGTGCTAATTGCTTACTGCGTTTTTGTGCATCTTTAAACGTGTATTCATGCCAGTGACCTTCAACGGTCTTGGTCACAATTTGTTGGTGACCATGCACCTTGGCGGCATGATCAATCAATTGGCTAACCAGTAGTGGGGAATCTTGCATCTGACCAAACATAAGTATGCCTCTTTTTTATTGTATGCATACTTTCAATTTGACTGATTAATCAGCTTTGTACAATGTACCAAATGCGCCAATTGGTAACTTGTTGTAACAGATCAATGGTACCGTCAGTTTTTACTAGTGTTTCCAATCAAAGGTGGAAAACAAGCTCTGCATAGCGCCCTCTAAAGGAGCGGTAATCATTAACTTAGAGCCTGAAACGGGGTGAGTCATTTCCAGTTGTTGATGATGTAAAAGCAGGCGAGGGCAATCATAATGTTCAGTAATATAGCGATTGTACTTGCCTTTACCATAGCGAGCGTCGCCGATAATCGGATGACTTAAATGCTTTAAATGGCGACGAATTTGATGGGTGCGGCCTTGCTTAGGTTTGGCTTCTACCCAACTAAAGCGACTTTTAGGATAGCGATCAATTTCCGCGTCTATCTCCACATAATCAATGGGTTTGAAGTGGGTTTGCGCTTCCTGAACGATTTCCACATCCTGACCATAATCTGCCATGCCTTTTAGAGCATGATCCACTAAGGTTTGTTCTTTTAACCAGCCACGCACCACGGCCCAATAAGTTTTGTTCGCCTGTTCCCATTGAGCCTGCACTTGCTGTGCGATTTCGCCAGAAAAACCAAATAATAAAACCCCAGACGTGGGACGATCTAAGCGATGCACAGGAAACACATGCTTGCCTGACATGTCACGAACGATTTGCAGTGCAAACTCTTTCGCGTCTTTTGCCACCCAGCTTTTATGCACAAGTAACCCGCTGGGTTTATTAATGGCGATGAGGTCATCATCTTGGTAAAGAATGCTTGGGGTCATGCTGATGGTCATAGAAAGAGTGATTCGGCATTTTAGCAAAAATGCACGGCGAGCACCTATACTGGAAATATGATCAGAATACTTGCCATCTTATTTGCATTGTTGATGAGTCACGCTTCAGTGGCTCAGGTTATTTATCATCCTCGGCCCGAGTTTGCCGAGGATCAACGCTATACCTACTTTAAAGCACTGCTGCACAAAGCCTTGCAAAATAGTCGAGATCAATTCGATCACTACGAGTTATTTGAAGTGCAGTCTCGCATGCAGCAAAAACGTCAATTGTTGAGTTTAGAGCAGGGACATATCAGTGTGATGTGGACCATGACCAGTGCGCAGCGGGAGCAAGAAGCCTTAGCTATTCGCGTGCCACTGATGATGGGGCTGATGGGATACCGCTTACTGGTGGTTAACGATGCCGACCGACAAGCAATTGCACAGGCCAATGAAGCAAAACTAAAAGCCATGACATCTTTTCAGGGGCATGACTGGCCGGATTTGGAAATATTAAAAGCGAATGGATACAACACAAAACCTTTTTCGTTTTTTCTGGGCTTGTATAAGCAACTTAGTTTAAGGAAGTTCGATTTTTACCCTCGCGGGATACTAGAAGCGTATCGAGAAGTGGAAGTTGGGCAATATAAAAACCTATCAGTAGATCAGTCAAAATTATTGTATTACCCAACGGCCATTTACTTCTTTGTGGCAAAAGACAATACACAATTGGCAGCACGCATCGAAGTAGGGCTGCAAGCCATGGTTGAAA
Source organism: Bermanella marisrubri (assembly GCF_012295615.1). NCBI lineage: Bacteria > Pseudomonadati > Pseudomonadota > Gammaproteobacteria > Oceanospirillales > Oceanospirillaceae > Bermanella > Bermanella marisrubri. Next base: position 2,385,119 of record NZ_CP051183.1, on the reverse strand, counting down.
GCGGCGATCTAGAAAAGTTCTTAATTAATTATGGCACCCATAAAAAAGACTTAGCACGAGCGGCTTTGAACAAGCGAACACTTTATACCTTACGCAACCCGTTATTGAGTGAAGAGACCCCTATTAATGATGCGCGATATTGGTTAACAGTGGACGAGATTCAAGCCTTGCTGAAATAAATATGTTCGGTCTCAGCTAATACTAAAGCATTGCGTTGCCCAATCCTTAAACGATTAAAATAAGAAATTTCGACAAATCTCTCATTCTATTATCGAGCGATAGAACTCACCTCAGAACCCCAGTACAATCCGCCGCTAATATTTAATCACCAAGGAATGGTGGTCGCTATTGTCTCGCTATTCCCGCTACATTCAAGGATGAAGTATGAAACTCCAGACGTTACTGTTTTGCAGTGCCTTTCTTTTTTTAACTGCTTGTGGATCGTCCGACTCCAAACCTATCGATTCAGATGCTGATGGCATTCCCGATCAAACCGATAACTGCTTGAATATCGCAAACCCAGATCAATCAGATCTTGATGACAACGGTCAAGGTGATCTGTGCGATGACGATATGGACGGCGACGGAGTAAACAACGCTGAAGATGCGTTTCCAAAAGATGTAACCGAATCGGTAGACGTGGATGGCGACGGCATTGGCGATAATAAAGATCTTGATCTTCAAAGCTCAAATATCAATTCAATTAAAATGAGTCGGTTACTGGATAATCAAAGGGCAGTAAAAGTGACCGGTGGTTATCATGGAGATCTCCAAGGTGATTATATCTATCCGAATTTTGGCCAGAATGTAGAAAATGTGGGAGATGTAAATGGCGATGGATACGATGATTTTGTAATTGGCACAGAGCACGCTGACTTTTATTCGCCATCTGAGAAGAGTAGATTTTATCGTTTAGGTGGCATTGCTTATCTGATTTTTGGTAGTGCGGAAACATTGCCTACGTCAGTAGATCTTGATTCATTGGAAGGTATATCTCATGTCAAGCTACGGTTTTCCGATTCCGGTCGATCCTCAGGCTTCGGATCCGAGGTAGAGGCTTTGGGTGATATCAATAAAGATGGTTTGGACGATTTTTTCATTTCTATCGAGTCAGATTTTATTGAGGAGCATGTAGGTTCAGCATTTATCGTATTTGGGCGTAATAGTTGGATTCAAGAAGCTGATGAACAGGGAGTTATATCGAAACAAAAGCTTCAAGAGAATGCAGTTTCATACCAAGGTTTTCAGGGCAGCCATCAATTTGGCAGGGTAGTTCGCAATATCGGAGATGTTAATCATGACGGAATTGTTGATGTTGCTCTTGTAGGTGTTCAGGATCGTGTTTTTTCTATGTCTAATGCAGGCGAGCTTTACATCTTGTTTGGTAGTGATGAATGGAAGCCGGAAAATGCTGGCTCAGTGTATAATATTGCCGACCTGAATAACGACAACGGTTTAGTCATATCTAAAATCCATCACGCCGAAGAAGATGAAGTGAAGAAATATTTAGGTGTTGAAGTCGTGCACACTGGTGACTTCAATGATGATGGTATAGATGATTTTGCCTTTACTTATCGCAGCGGTCCAGAGGCCAATGAAGATGCTGGCGTATACGTGGTCTTTGGTAAAGAAAGTAACGAATGGGCAGATGTTTATACCGTTGATACTTTCGCCCAAACAGATTTCATGCGCATTGATGCATTGGAGCCAGATAGCACCAAACCTTATTGGGGTGGCTGGAAACATATGGGCCGCGAACTGGCGTCTGGAGATTTAAATGGCGACGGCAAACCCGATCTAGTGGTACCAACGATAGGTGACATTAGTGCAGAAGGGGAAGATCCTGCACATCCTGGTATCGTTTCGATTTATTGGGGTGATCGTGGGGATTGGCCTACGCCATTTGATCGCACAAAAATGACAGACTTCTTAGGGGTTAACTTAAAGGGCGCTGAAAATAATCTTGAATTTGGCGCAGGGGTTGAGGTGGTATCCGACTGGAACGGGGATGGTATCTCAGAGCTCATTGTTAGTGCTAATCGCATGGGGGAAACTCAAGAAGAACGCCAGAATGATGTGTATATCATTTATGGCAAAGAAAATTGGTCGGAGATGTCGATTGGTGCAGAAACTGCCAATGAAAATGTTTTAAGAATTCAGATGGACGGCACAGATAGCCGCGGCGTTCCATACCTTAATAATATCGGCGACATTAACAACGATGGCCTTGATGATTTTACCGTTGCTGATCCTGCAATGAGTTCAAATGGGCTCACTTATAATGGTGAGCTTTATATTATTTACGGCTTTAAAGAGCTTTATCCAAGTCAAAAATAAGCAAAACCTTGAGTGTTATTAAGCAGCTAAATATCATTTAAAACGGCTGAAAACAGAACTGGCTCTCAAGCAATATCCCGCGCATCATATTGCTTGTCAGTCATGTGCGCAGGATGCCGCACCGTTTGCTCTGATTGTTTTTGCTTCCACCATTGATAAGTGCTTTCAAGCATTTCAGGTAGGCTTAGGCTTACCTGATACTGCAATTCTCTCTTTGCTTTATCGCAATTCGCAGTTAAATCGGCACACAGTAAATGCGCTTCATGAAGGCTCATGATGGGTTGCTTACGCGTAATCATCGCTACAAGAGATAATGTTGCACCTATACATTTAAACCACCAAGCCGGTAATCGGCCTCGGGGCAATGGTGTATTTAAGCGTTGGCTCACCCAGCGACAAACTAAGTCGAAACTGCCGCTTGGGCCCGACAATATATAATTCTCACCACAGCGTCCGTAGATAAACGCTTGAACATGGGCTTTGGCCACATCTTCCACATACGAAAAACTTTTACTGCCAGGTGGAATACCAATCAGTGACCCGTTGTGAATTCGGTCAAATAGTTGAATCCAGTTGCGTTCGTCCAATGGACCAATGACCGAAGAGGGGTTAAGAATGACGGCATCAATGCCTTTGCGAATATATTCTCTTACCAGTTCTTCTGCTAAATACTTGCTGCGGTAATAGGCAACAGGGCTATCAATGGCACGTTTTTCACTATGCTCGTCTACTTCATCGTGATGAAAGCCATACACGGCAATGGTGCTGGTATAAATGACTCGGGCGGCGTTTTTACTCAAGGCGGCTTGTAGTACGTTGTGGGTGCCCATGACATTGGTTTGAAATTGTTGTTTGACCTGAGTGGCGCAGGTACGGGTATCGCAGGCAAGGTGATATACCGCATCAGGCTGATTTGGCATGGCCGCCAGTAAATGCTTGAGGCTACAGATGTTACCCTCCACCCAAGTGAGATCTGGGTGCTGTAAATGGTGACCTCTATGCTTGCGGGTAAGCGCGGTCACTTGCCATCCTTGTGTTAACAGACATTTGACTAGGTGTTGGCCGATGAAGCCAGATGCGCCAGTGATGAATGCATGCATGATTCCGTCCTCTGCTGCTAATATCTAGGCTACTGTGGTTACTAATGCATAACTAGGACCAATTGGGCCATAATCTTCTTGTAAATCCCGCTACAAGTGGGTGAAAAAAACACCTAATTTTAGTAGTATGCGCGCCTTTCCCGTACAGCGAAGATAGACACCCATGGCACGAGACAATATATACGCCAATCCCCACGATGCTGTGGATGCCTTTGCGTTTGATGAAGCGGTTACCCGTGTCTTCCCGGATATGATCAAGCGCAGTGTGCCCGGCTATAACCTGATTATTCCCATGATTGGTGTCATCACCGAACAGTATGCCCAAGCAAACAGCACCCTATATGATTTAGGTTGTTCCTTAGGGGCTTCTTTATTAGCTATGCGCCACGGTGTTAAACACGATGGCTGTAAAGTCGTGGGAATTGATAACTCGCAAGCCATGATTGAACGTTGTCGTAGCTATGTGGATATTGATAACGCTAAGGTGCCGGTTGAGTTGTACGAAGGGGATGTGACCGAGTTCGAATATCAAAATGCGTCTGTCATTACCCTTAACTTTACACTTCAGTTTATTGATCAGGATAAACGTCTGGATTTGATTCAATCCTTATATGATGCACTGTTGCCTGGCGGTGCTTTAATTTTGTCTGAAAAGATTTGCTTTGATAATGCAAAAGAGCAAGAGATTCAGCAGGAACTGCATTGGGATTTTAAACGCGCAAATGGTTACAGCGATTTAGAGATCAGTCAAAAACGAAGCGCACTTGAAAATGTGTTAGTGCCAGAATCGCAAACACAGCAAATTGAGCGTTTGAAAGGCGCTGGTTTCCGTGAAGCCTTCCAGTGGTATCAGTGTTTTAACTTTAGTTCTTTTATAGCGGTCAAATGATGCAAAACCTTGGTTACTTCCAACCTTTTTATCAAGATCTTATTGAATTCTTGCAAGAGCCGGATAATCGCTTTACTTCATGGGGCGAGAACATTGAGTCTGAATTAAAAGCAGAACTTATAGATCGTAGCCATGGCGATATGGCGCGTTGGCAGGTGGCTTTTGATGCATTGCCGAACATCACACCAAAGAACGCATACCTAAATCAAAGTGCAGTTGAGCTGCAGGGTGATATCGAGTCGCAAACCCATGTTGAATTAAAAGACGCGTTGAAAGGTTTAATGCCGTGGCGCAAAGGCCCCTTTCAGTTTTTTGATGTGCCCGTGGATACCGAATGGCGCAGTGATTGGAAGTGGGACCGCATTAAAGATCATATATCTCCACTAAAAAATAGAACGATTTTAGATGTGGGCTGCGGTAGTGGTTACCACATGTGGCGCATGTACGGTGAAGGGGCTGCTCGCGTTATCGGTGTGGACCCGAGCAAATTATTTCTTTGGCAGTTTGAAGCGGTGAAAAAATATGTCAAAGCCGCACAAGGTGTAGAGTCGTTACCTGTGCACTTTCTACCGTTTAAAATGGAAGACTTACCAAAGAACATGCGTCGTTTTGATACGGTGTTCAGCATGGGAGTTTTGTATCATCGTCGTTCTCCATTGGATCATTTAAGCGAATTAAAAAGCGCCTTACGGACTGGTGGCCAAGTGGTTTTAGAGACCCTAGTGATTGAAGGGGAAGAAGGCGAAGTTCTGATGCCAGAAGATCGCTATGCTATGATGCGCAACGTTTGGTTTTTACCTTCCGTACCGACGCTTATGTTATGGATGCGTCGCCTTGGTTTTAAAAATGTGCGCTTGGCGGAAAAAAATTACACCACTATGGAAGAACAAAGGTCAACCGATTGGATGGGGTTCAGTTCACTTAAAGATTTTCTTGATCCCAATGATCCAAGTAAAACCGTTGAAGGCTTACCCGCGCCACTTCGAGCAACAATTGTTGCGGAAGCGCCCTAATCAAAAAAACGTTTCCGGCTATCTCTTGCTGATTAGATTTTTCTAGCAACAATGTGTACGTAACGCCCCAAGTCTCGGTATGGGGCTTTTAAACCAATATCCGATTCCAGCTCTACAAACTCTTCTAGCGTTTTTCTTTTTCGCATTTCTACAAACATATGGTCATGTACGCAGCGAATGCCTCGATGCAGTTCAATACTGAATCCTAGTGATTCTATCTTTTCTACCACGTCAGCTGGGTTTAGCGGGTTTTGCGGCATCAGATTATTTTTATCATGATGGAAGTGTGTGTTTTGAGCTCGCTGCCAGGAACCATTCATGAGGTTGCGCCAGACAATGGCATGCAGGTTATAAAACATAAGGGATAATATGCCATCTGATTTGACCCAAAGAGCAAGTTGTTCAATCGCAGCAAAGGGTTCATGTAACCATTCTAATACTGCATGGTTGAGTACTAAGTCATATTGAGTTGGCAGCGCTCGTGTGTGTAGCTCTTCGTTCAATGATTGCAAGGGTGCTGTAATCATCTGGTGAGTCTGATTGTCTGGCGCTAGTTCGGCCAAGTTGGCTTGTGCCATGGCTAGCATTTCGTCACTGACGTCATTCAAAACGAGACTATGCCCATGCTGGGCAAGCATGCTCGAAAACTGACCTTGACCCGCGCCGCAATCGAGAATATTGAGCGCGTGTGTCTGTTCAATATAAGGAGACAAGTCTTTTTCTAATAAGGCCAGACGCATCTGGCCTTTGAGGGTTCCATAAATCTGGTTTTTAAAGCGATTAGATAAACCATTGAAGTTTCGATCCATTTACAGGCTCATGTCTCATGTTTTGTGGGATCTGCTTGTTTTACAAAGCGTTTTTGGTATGCTCTTCGAACGTTTACAGGGTAGTGATTATTATGCGATTTTCATCCGTTATTTCCACGTCTTTTTTATACTTGAGCGTTTTAGCAGCGCCAATGGCTCAGGCAAATTACGATACGCTTTTCATTGATGCAGCCAGTGGTGAAGCCATTGAACACTATCGCCTCGGTTATGGTGAAACCAGTCGTGGTGAAGTGGGCGACGTAGTAACCAGTATGCTGTATGTAGGCTACTACCGTAGTGATGATATAGCCAAGATCGAAGATACTAATATTGGCGAAACCGAAGTGGAGGTACTGTCTATTGGTAGTGGAGGTTTTGGCTACATTGAAGGTCATCATCAAAATGGCGGTGCGGAATTTGATTTCGAATTGAGCCAGACCAGAGTAGAAGCTTTAGACTACGATCGCACCGCAATTGGTTTCCGCACTCAGGTGTTTTTGCCTGTTGTTGCAGGTTTACAGTTAAATCTTGGTTTTAACTTGCGTCCATTTTTCTTGGCTTCCGATTGGGATGATCAAGCAGAACTGGAATACGAATATCAAGGCGGACTTGAATACGCGTTCAATCTTGATGCGGCTATTTACACCCATTACCGCACCATGAAAGTTATTGACGAGGATGAAAACGACGTGACCCTTGCAGAAGACGTGGTTTTAGGTCTTCGATTCCGTTTCTAAGATAAATATGAATTATTGAAAATGAGTGACCGCTAGTGACCCAATCTATCGCGCCTCCTGCCGATCTTCCTTTAGATAGTATTTTACCTGATGAGCCCTTGTTATTAATGGGGGCTGGTCCCGTACCTGTTTCGCAAAAGGTAGCCACCGCCAACACCGTGGTGATCAATCATCTTGGCGATACCATGAATCAAGTCATTGAGCGTGTTCGTTTGATGGCCCAGTACGTGTTTCAAACAGCAAGCCCGCATATATTAGGTGTGGCTGGCCCTGGTAGCGCGGCAATGGAAATGGCCATTACGAATTTGGTATGGCCAGGTAAAAAAGTTCTCTGTATCCAAAATGGTTTTTTTAGTGGTCGTTTAGCTGAGATGGCAACGCGCTGTGGTGGCGATGTTGACATCTTACGTTGCGAAGATGGCGAAGGCGTCAAGCTGGAACAAGTACAGCAAGCTTTAGCCGAGAAGCAATATGATGTGTTAACCCTAGTACAGGGCGAAACGTCTAATACGGTCTGTAATCACGAATTGGCAGACGTTTGCAAATACGCCCATGAGCAAGGCTTATTCACTATAGTGGATGCCGTCTGCACGCTTAGTACCATGCCTTTGGAGATGGATGCATGGCACGTGGATGTGGTCATCACGGGTGGACAAAAAGGTTTGGCATCCATTCCTGGCGTGTCCCTTATCGCTTTTAGTGAGCGCGTTTGGCCTTACATGATGGATCGTGATGTGAACATGCCCCATTGGTGTTTCGATGTGCGTTTAGCGAAACAATTCTGGGAAGAGAAGGGGTATCACTATACCGCTCCTGTTAGCGGTATTCTGGCCTTGCATGAAGCGCTTCGACAAGTGTGTTTAGAGACATTGGATCGCCGATTTAATAGACACAGATTGTGTAGTCAGGCGTTACAGCAAGCCATTGAGGCAATGGGTTTAAGTTTGTATGTGGAACCTCATAGCCGCTTAAATAGCGTTGTTGGTATTAACTTGCCTGACGGTGTGGAAGGTAAGCAACTGTTGAATACCATGTCGCAGCTTTACAAAGTGGAGATTTCGGGCTCGTTTGGTTTACCCATTGTACGCATTGGGCAAATGGGCGAGCAAAGCCGTGCTCATAACTTGTTCCGAACGCTGCACGCATTGGGAATGAGCATGAAGTCTTGCGGCGGCAATGTGGATCTTCCGGCCGCCATGGCTGCACTGGAGCGTGGATTAGATCGTTCCTCCGCACTAACGGCTTAGTCACAGCGCCCAAAACTTGCTAGTATGACTCTGTTGTTCATCAAGCAGTTGGGGGTTGTGTCCTTTCATGGCCGCACTCACGGATACATTTAAGCGCACGATTAATTACGTACGAATCTCGGTTACCGATCGCTGCGACTTTCGCTGTGTGTATTGCATGGCGGAGGATATGACCTTTATACCGCGTAAAGATGTACTGTCTTTCGAGCAAATCGAACTCATCAGTCAAGCCTTTGTCGAGTTAGGGGTGACCAGTATCCGCCTAACGGGCGGTGAGCCTCTTATTCGCAAGAACATTGTGGATTTAGTGGCTAAGCTCAATCAGCTTGATGGCCTGAATGAAATCACCATGACCACTAATGGAAGTCAATTGCCGCAGTTAGCTCATGGCTTAAAGCAAGCAGGGTTGTCGCGGCTCAATATCAGTTTGGATTCACTGAAACCTGAGCGCTTCAAAGAGTTGACGCGCACTGGCGATTTGCAGAATGTGCTGGTTGGCATCGAGGCGGCCAAGCAGGCGGGCTTTGATCGTATTAAATTGAATGCGGTTATATTACGCGGTCGCAACGACGATGAAATTTTAGATTTGGTTAAATTTGTCCGTGATCAGGGCATTGATATTTCCTTTATTGAAGAAATGCCGCTAGGTCATATTGTTGAACATGATCGTAGTTTGGCATTCATGAGCAGTGATGACGTTCGTGAAACCATCGCACAGTCTTACAACATTGAACCTAGCGAGCACACCAGCTCGGGTCCTAGTCGTTATTGGCAGTTTCAAAGTCACTCTAATAGTCGCTTAGGCTTTATCAGTCCTCATAGTCACAATTTTTGTCATGAGTGTAATCGGGTTCGTGTAACCGCTACTGGTAAATTATTGTTATGTTTGGGTAACGAGCACAGCGTCGATCTAAAACAGATTATGGAGCAATCTGAGCAACCATTATTAGCGGTTAAGCAAGCCATTTCTGATGCCATGCATATCAAGCCGGAGCGGCATCACTTTGATTTAGAAGATGATGTTCAGATTGTTCGCTTCATGAATGCGACTGGCGGCTAGTGACGTTCATATTGTTATTTTTATTGTTAAGGGTTTCCCATGTTAAGTTATCGCCATGCATTTCATGCTGGTAATCATGCTGATGTTCTAAAGCACAGCGTTTTGGTGGCTATTGCAAAGTATTTTCATAAAAAGCAGTCTGCCTACACTTATATAGACACACATAGTGGCGCTGGCGTTTACAAGCTGAGTGACGATTTGGCCAATAAAACTCAGGAGTATAAAACGGGTATCGCTCGCTTGTATCCAAATAGTGATTTGGCTTTGATCTCTCCTTATCTTGAACAAGTGCGAGTCTTAAATGCGGCACAAGGAGAAGAGAAGAACTTACAGTTTTATCCAGGTAGTCCTTGGTTTATGACTGAGTTATTGCGCGAGCAAGACCAGGCCCATTTGTTTGAGTTGCATCCGCAAGATCATGCCTTGCTTGAGCAAAACATGAACACAGGTAAACAGCTGAAAGTGCACATGGAAGATGGATTTTCTGGGATCAAAGCGGTTTTACCACCGCAAACTAAACGCGCATTTATCGTCATTGATCCGCCTTATGAACAGGCTAACGAATATAAAAAGGTTGTTAATGCCATAGAGCAAGGCATTAAGCGTTTTGCTGTGGGTGTATTTGCAGTTTGGTATCCGTTGTTGAATCGCAATGATAAGCAAGGCATGAGCGAGACCATGGTTGATGAGCTTGCGAAGACTGACATAACAAAGTACTTAGATGTGCGCTTATGGACCAGCAAGCAAACTCAGGGCATGTATGGCAGTGGTTTGTTTATCGTAAATCCGCCTTATATTTTGCAAGACCTTCTAAATCAAGAATTGCCAAAATTATTGGAAGTATTAGGTTTAGATGAGACTGCGGGCTTCTCAGTCGACTACGTTGAGAAGTAAACGTCGTTATTAAGAGGTTTTGTCATCAGGACTCAAATTAGAGGATGTGGAATCGGTATTTTGCTGGTCAATATCTTCTTTTTTGGGTTTGGTATTGCTCCAATGCTTCATGCGTTTTCGAACGCGTTTCCCTAGGTACTGGCTGTATTCCTCAAACGTATCTACACCAAACAAAATGACGACGACAATAACAGAAAGTTTCAATGCACTTCCATGTTGTCCAATACCAATAATGACACCAATGGCAGCAAGTGCCCAAATAGTAGCGGCTGTGGTTACGCCATAAACGCTGCGTCCTTTACTGAGCATAACGCCAGCACCTAAAAAGCCAATCCCTGTGATGACTTGTCCGATAATTCGGCTAGGGTCTGTCATGGTTGCATGTTGAGAAACATAGGTAGAACTTGCGATAAAGACATAAGTCCCGAGGATAATCAGGGCTGAGGTGCGTATGCCCACAGGTCGGCCTTTAACTTGACGTTCTAAGCCTATGATGGTGCCGCAAGCGAGGGCGGTAACAATTGCTTGCCAGTCGAACGGGGTGATTTCCAAAAACCAATGTGCATCCATACTTTAAATATAGTGTATGAATGCGCACTGGTGGAAAGTTTTTTACAACTTCATTATTAGCGAGTTGTTGATTACTGGTTATCGAGCGTCATATAAACCAGTGTCTGGTTTAACAACTGATAGGCCACTTCACCAAATGTAATTGGACCAATCAAGTTCGAAGTTTGCTTTCCTTCTAGCTCAGAGTACAAGAAGTTAAGAATACAGTTACAGCTAAAGGCAGTGTTCTTAGTATCCTGTGTTTCTAGTGCTTGGTTAAAGCTTTGTACGTAATCCGCTACGGGTGTTGCGAACTGGTATTCAACATCGGCAAATACAGGTGCGTATAAATCGATGTTATCAGCATTGACGCTTTGAATACTCACGTTCACATTGATACCGTTGTAGTCCGCCACCAATGGTAAGCGCGTATCAATATTGTTGTCTTTAACATATTGAGTTAGGGAGCTTGGTTGTCCATCAATGGTGCAAGCATCTACATTAAAGCCAGTTTGGTCGAAGCGGATCTTCGCACCCTTGCCTTGTTCAAATAGATTAATGGTTTGTACATTGGCCACTTGATTTTCAGGCAAGGCCACGTGCATGGCGATAGCTTTGTCATCCATCATCATTGCACCTGGGCCAAATACAGTTTGTGCTTTGCTATTTTCGACATCATCCAAGTGCATGCCGGAGATCCAACCTACAATGGGAGTAAAGAACATATTGTCGTAGCCAGGAGCATTTTTTGCGTAGTCGGCATGAACATCCGTTCCCGCTGGCAAAATCACAATAGTGAAACCGTTGTCTGGTGCGTCTTGCGCAATACGATTAATCGATTTTACATCGTATGGCGTAATGCGAGGTTGAGCGTTACCTTGAATACCTTCTACGGTTTGAATGAAAACCTGTTCCTTACTAACGGTTCCGCCTTGCTCGCCCATAAAATAGGGGATACTACCACCGATCCAGTTGCCGCTCGGTAGTTGCGTTAAAACAGACTCATCGGCCGCGATAACTAGAAACTCCCCAGCCTCAATCTTTTCTACTGCAGTATCTAGGTCGGTTAATTGACTTGAAATAGAGATGTTACCCATAAATATCGTTGAAACTCTTATACGTTGTAAATAAAAAGCTAAACAGCAGCTGTTATATGTTGCTCAAGTTGACGTAGTTCATTGTCCATGGAGCGTTTATTGCGATTAAAGTAATCACATATTAAAGCAGATGCTTCGTGCTGGTCTTCTAATGCTCGTGCTTTTACGAGTAAAAGCTTCAACGCCATTTTATCAGACTCAATATAGGTACGACCCGCTAAAATATCGCTCCATAGTTGATGACCCGGCGCAGGCAGATCAACCTTTTCAGGTTGTTCATTCATTTGCTTAACCATGCGTGAGATCGACATCAACTCGTTACGTAGATTATTTTTATTCTTTTTCAGATATGACAAAAGTTCTCGTGCAACTTGCATTTGCTCTTGTCCATCGTTTGCCTTTTTATAAAGCGTTTTTAATTGGGTTATGAATAAGTTTAACCCCATATTTTTAGAAAGAAGGTCTACTTCTCCCTGCAAAATGCTGTGCCAAATAGGGTGATCTACAGTCAGTGTTACGCGCTTTTTGGTGCCTTCGCTTTGCTCCGAAGATTCTGTTTGTTTCTCGCTAGGAGTCGTGTTTAACACGCCAATTTGCGCATATTCACTTTTAAGTTGACGAGCATTTTTGATGAAGAACTGACGTAACGTCGCCACTGCATTTTGCATAACGCTCGGATCGTCCTTTGCGTTCATGCAATTCAGCTCAAGCTTAGACAATAAAAATCGTAATGGTGCCAGTTGAGTTTTAAACGGAATCTCATGGCGAATAATACTTTTCCAGATGGGATCTGTTTCCAGTGGCAAAGTGGTATTCGCTTGTTGTTCTTGTTCTTGGTTTTCGCTGTCCGCCAGAATTTGATTAATGATGCTGCGATCTACTTCCAATAGCTTTTGAATACCATCGGTTTTTAGGTTGTTATTCGCCGCTAATACAACCATTTGCTGTAAATGGTAGGTGTATTGGCTGTCTTCTGGGCCAATGAACGCTGGTGGATTGATGGTGCGATGTTTACTAAAAGTATGGGGCGTTGCATAAAGCGTGATGACGGTGGAGAAACGTCCGAGTTTCGTATGGTGCCATTGCACACGTTTTGTTTTTGGCCTATTGGCCTGGAAAATGCGTCTCGTTTGTTTGAGTTGTTCTTCTATTTCGACTTCCAGCAGTTCTTTCTCTGGGTCGATATGTAACTCCTTAATTTGGAATGGAGGATAAATCCCAAGGATTTGCTCCACCTCCCTTCGATATAGTCGGTCCATCCGCTTTCCCCTTAAAACGTCTATCAATAGTGAGAATATTTCTTATTTGATATATTTTTATTTTATGAGAAGTGATTCTAGTCTAATGATTTGTTCTTACAAGTCTTTTATGCTTAGATTGAGTAGACAGTTCACGCTATTTCAATGACAAGGATGATTTATCATGGCCACAGCTGAAAAACGCACTAATACCAGTCATAAAATGCCACATGCGCACGATATGAGCGCGATATTGGGCGAAGACTTTTCTTCTTACCCAACCATTCAAATTGAAGCCGGTCAGACGCTGATTGCTCAGGGAACAGTAACGACTACATGCTACATCCTTGTATCAGGTCAAATTGCTGCTCAAATCGAAGATACTCAGTTAGAAAGGCAGGCAGTATTACCGTGGCGGTATACAACGGGTGATATTTTGGCCGCCCGGGAACTCTTTTCAGGAAAAAAGCTGAGTTTAAATTTGATTGCATTAGAGGACACTCATGCATTTGTGTTAGACCGTGAGGCGTTATTAGGGTTAATTACCCAAAATGCGCAAGTAGCAGAACAGGTCATACTCAATCTCACCCAGCCACAAGAATTGATGCAGCAGCCACTTATCGATAGCGCAATGGCAAACTCGCCGATTAAAGAAGTGGATTTCATGATCAGTAAAGCTAAGCAGGCCTATTTGGATATTCAGCCTTTATTGGAAAGCCGTATAGATGAAGCCATTGAAGCGCTGGCTCAAGTGATTGCCGATGATGCTGAAATCTATGCAAAAGAGACCGTTGCAGAATCAGGGATGGGCGTGGCGGAACATAAGATTGAGAAAATTAAATTAGGCACATTGGCAGTCGCTCATGATCTGATCGGCAAGCCTGGTGTTGGCAGTATCATTGAAGAACATGATGGTATTAAAGGAATCGCACAAAGCATGGGTATCGTTTTTGCCATGATTCCAGTTACCAATCCTGTAGAAACCCTAGTATTTAAAAGTTTGATCGCTTTAAAATCTCGAAACGCGGTTATCATCAGTAGCCACCGCCGAGCTAAAAACGTGGGCTTGAAAGCAGTTAAAGCCATGCAGGCAAAGCTCAAAGAGCTAGGTTTACCGGTTGATCTTATTCAAACTTCGCAAATGCCATCAAGCCGAGAGTTAACTCAAGGCTTTATGAAGCATCCCGATTTAAACTTTATTCTGGCAACCGGCGGCCCATCGATGGTGGCTTCCGCTTATCAGTCGGGTACGCCGGCAATCGGTGTGGGTAAAGGTAATGCGCCGGTTTGGATAGAAGAATCTTGCGATGTTGAAAAAGCAGCGAAGGATGTCGTGTTCAGTAAGAGCTTTGATAACGGTGTAGTTTGCGGTTCAGAAAACAATCTACTGGTGGATGACGCTATTTACGATCAGTTCGTTGGATATGCGATTGACGCGGGTGCTGCTGTCTTAAATCACTTTGAGTTGCATGCCATTATGGAATCATTATTCGCCCATGGCTCGCTCAATAGGGATTACATTGGCAAAAGTGCTCAAGAGGTATGTGATGGACTTGGTATTAAGCGCGATTATCCGATCAAATTGATCATTGCTGAAATGTCTATTGTCGATTCTGACGATTCGATTCAACACCCTTTGATGAAAGAAAAGTTATTGCCGCTCGTTTCTCTCACTCGCATTCTTGATCAAGAGCAAGCCTTGCGAACAGCAGCGGGTATTTTGAATAATGAAGGGGCTGGGCATACTGCAGTTATGCATAGTAATAGCGAAGAAGCCATTCAGGAATATGCACGAATAGTGGATGTAAGCCGTATCCTGATCAATACGCCTGCAACATTAGGATGTATCGGTGCAAACAATAACTTGCAGTTGTCATGGACCTTAGGCTGCGGCACTCAGGGTTGTGGGTCGACTAGTGATAACGTTAGCTACCGTCATTTGTTGAATATTAAACGTATTGCCTATCCGTTACCTGCCGATCAACAGTCCTAAGCATAATCATAGACACCGCACTGATTACCCCATTAGTGCGGTGTTTACTTTCTATATGGATATCACTTTGCCAAACGAAGCTAGATCCGCATAATAGATAAAATTCTCAGGTTTAGGTTTGTTTACAAATGAAGTACGTATTGATTGTTCCTGCCATTATTACGCTTGTCGCTTTGGTGGTTGTTTTCTTTGGTCAGAAGGTACAAGAAGACGATATACAAGAAGCGAAATTCAATCTCGTTCAGGAATCAAAGCAAGCTTCCAATGTTGATAGTGTTTATCTGCAAGACTTAGCTAACTTGCCTGATCCTGTGCAGGATTATTTGGCGTACGCGCTTAACGGCCAGAGTAAAGGGATTCAAGTGGCGGCCTTTCAACAAGATGGCCAGCTCCGGACAGATTTAAAAACTAATTCGTGGATTCCTTTCAAGGCACAACACATTGCCATTGCCAATACTCCTGGATTCATATGGGATGCTCGAGTACAAATGCCATTTGGTCTACATGTGAACGTTGTTGACTCATTTGCCAATAACGAAGGGGAGGCAGAGATTAATCTAATGTCGGCTATTCCATTTGGTGGAGATAGCAATAGCAAAGAACTTACCTCGGGCGCTTTACATCGCTATTTAGCCGAAGCAGTTTGGTACCCGACGGCGCTCGTTCCAAATCCTGAAGCGTCCTACCAACTCTCGTGGCAAGCCATGGATGAGCGATCTGC
This sequence comes from Bermanella marisrubri, assembly GCF_012295615.1. Taxonomy (NCBI): domain Bacteria; kingdom Pseudomonadati; phylum Pseudomonadota; class Gammaproteobacteria; order Oceanospirillales; family Oceanospirillaceae; genus Bermanella; species Bermanella marisrubri. The sequence continues at coordinate 2,369,435 of NZ_CP051183.1, read as the reverse complement.
ACTTGCTACCCTATCGGTGAATGACGTAACCGTCTCTTTAGAATTTCATTTTAATGAGCAACATCAAGTAGAGCGTATTTATACACCTGAGCGCTTCGCTAAAACCGAGACGGGTTATATGTTGCGTCCATGGGAGGGCAGTTTTTCAGATTATCAAGAAGTTGAAGGCTTACGTGTGCCAAGCAAGGGCCAGGTAGGCTGGTACATGAGTGATATGTATTTGCCCGTATGGAAGGGTGAAATCACGGACTTTGAATATCGTTTTAATTAACCACGGTTTGCCTCGTTCAGAAAACCAATGAACGATAAAAGGAGTATTACTACTCACAGTAATACTCCTTTTTTATTGGGATAGAAATGGCTAATGAATCAGATTAATCCTAGAAAGTTGTTACATAGTAAGTGGACCGCTGCTCAGCCGCAAAATAAAGAAAAGCACTTCATCATTACAGAGATAGAGTTCGATGAAGACGGTGTCGTAGAACACTGTCTAATTGAAGCAGTTCATAGCGGCAACGAATACGCTATAAACTGGCGAGATCTAAAGGATAGTCAGCAATGGCGCCAAGGCTGGAAGTAATGGTATTGACTGTAGGTTATTAATAGCAGTTGAATAAGCCTGATTTTGGTGTAATCTTTGGCTCGTTTTTGATCGACAGTAAAGTAAAAGAGATTGAGTTATGCCAAAGGCCAGTGATATTAAAAAGAATGCTGCAGTTGAATACAATGGTAGTGTTTATATCGTTAAAGACATTGAGCGTTCGGTTCCACAGGGCCGTGCAGGTGGTTCTATCTATCGTATGCGCATGTACGATGTTGTAACGGGTCATAAAGTGGATGAATCCTTTAAAGACAGTGAAATGCTGAATCTTGCGGATTTGATTCGACGTAATGCCACGTTCTCGTATGAAGATGGTGATGAGATGGTATTCATGGACAGCGAAGACTTCACCATGTACAACATCAATAAAGAAGCTATCTCTGAAGAGATTCAGTTCATTACCGAAGATATTCAGGGTTTGTACGTGGTGGTTTTGAACGACGCTCCTGTTACCGTTGAACTACCCTCTACAGTTGAGCTAGAAATCACTGAAACTGACCCTTCCATTAAAGGTGCATCGGCAACGTCGCGCACAAAGCCTGCGACAATGTCCACTGGTCTAGTGATTCAAGTTCCAGAACATATTTCGACTGGTGATCGAGTAAAGATCAATGTAGAAGAAAAGAAATTCATGGGACGTGCTTAGGTCGTTTTTAGTGTATCGTCATTCTCCGGCTCCGCGAAGCGATAGACCGGAGAATCCATCATTCATGACTCAGCATTCGCAGTTCAACACTAATTAAATGGATCCTCAATCGAGTTGAGGATGACGGGTAGTGTAATTCGGGTATCACCATTCCACTCAACACTCATTCACAAAAGCGTATTCAAAACCAAAAATACGGCCATACTCAAAACCGTCGTCAGCAATACATTTCCTGTTTTCCAAATCAGCAATACTGCAAACAGTGCTGCCATGAAATAGGCATTGTGCCAAGTCATGTCTATTTGTTTATCGTGAACAAATACAATGGGTCCCCATATAGCGGTTAAAATAGCTGGGCTTGAATAGTTTAAAAACCTAACCGCCTTTTGGTTTAGGCGTAGAGGCAATTTAGGCTCTAAAAAGACGTAACGACTAAAAAATACAATGGCAGTCATGCCGGCAATAGCAGCCCACATCATGAGGATTCTCCCTCATTACGCTTCTTGAAATAGGTTTCACAGACATATCCTGTTGCCATTCCGCTAACAGAGGCGATGATCAAAGCGCCTTCGATATTAAAACGCGTTAGCAATACGGATAAAACCAGTGAAACGAACACCGTGGCGGCAACGGGAATGTTTTTTATAAGGGGGAAAACGATGGCGATAAAGGTGGCCGCCACAGCAAACTCTAACCCATAGTCGGTTAGGTTTGGAATATAGCTGCCTAAAATAATGCCAATGAAACTTACAATGTTCCAAGCAAAATAGAATCCACCGGCTACACCAATGGCAAACCAGCGATTAAAATGCTCTTTTGATTGTGTTCCGCAGATGGCAAACAATTCGTCCGTCAGCCAGTGACCAAATAATAAACGCCATTTCAGCGGCATTGGTGCAATACGGTCTCGCATAGTGAGGCCATAAAGAAAGTGTCTCGACGTGATAAAAAACGTGGTCAGTAAAAGGGTGCCTAAACCGACCCCTGAATTGATCATTCCCAGTGCCACCAGCTGTGCAGACCCAGCATAGACGATGGCTGACATGGCCTGTGCTTCTAACATGGTCATGCCGACTTCAATGGCATAGGAGCCGGCTAATATTCCCCATGGGATTACCGCCACACAAAGAGGGCTAACGGCTATGACCCCTTTGATTAATTGCTGGCGAGCATGTTGATTCATCAAATGTCCTTTAGACCTAGTCTGAAAAAGCCCTGTAGAGTAAAACAAATAGGAATAAAAAACTTGAGTTTTTGGTCAATTATTTTGCAACTCAGTATTTCAAATTTGCTAGTATCACGCAGCGGTCGCATGCATTGCTTGCGATGAGCTTTTAATCTTCAGTAAACTTGCATGTTTAAAATGAGCGTCAGGTAATTAAGTAGTATGGCCTTTCAGCCTGCCAGTAATGGTTATTCCGCAAAAGGCGGTAAGATAATTCGATGTACTCGCTGTATGATGGCGGCAGATTATTGTATTTGTGGCTGTGCAGAGCCAGAGTATTTGCAAGGTGAACACGAAGTGTCTTTTTGTTTGCTAATGCACACAGATGAGCAATATAAACCTACTAATACAGGGCGCTTAATCGAGGATATATTGCCCAAGCATTGTTACCGGTTTTATTGGCATCGTACCGAGCCTGATCCTGAATTTATTGCATTGATAGAGCGTCCAGACATTCAGCCATATATTATATTTCCTGGCGATCGCGGTGGATATGATCATCGAGTGGTACAGAAAGCGGATTTTTCTGTGGGGATAAAGCCATTATTTATCATTCTAGATGGCAGCTGGCGTCAAGCTGGGCGCATGTTTCGTTTGAGCAAATATTTACAAGATCTACCCGTATTGCCATTGCAGACACAGCGCAATAGTCAGTATCAGTTGCGTAAGGCGCCGGATGATTTTCACTTATGTACCGCAGAAGTGGCCATCGAACTGTTAAAGCAACATCATCAAGAAGCCGCGGGTAAAAAGTTGGACGACTACTTTAAGCATTTTAATCACATGTATGCTCGCTCAAGACGGGAACCTGTGAACACTAACGGGCCTGAGTAGCCAGTTCATAGATTTTTAAGATGTTATCACAGGCCGCTTTCACTTCTTGGTTCGCCATGTGGCCACGCACGCCGTCTAAACATGCCACCAAAATGTCAGACAGTTGATTACTTGTTATGCCAAGTTTACTTAGCTGTATTTCATTGCGCTGTATGCCACGATTGAGCAGTTGAGCGCACATATTACTCACTGACTTGCGAGCCTCATCAAAGATGTCTTTGGCGATGGTTTGCGCATGGTATTTCAAATCTCCCATGACTTGCTCATCGCTGACTTCTTCAAAAGTGGGTGTCATCCAAATCAGCATGACTTGGCGTATGCTCTGCCAGCAGTCAAATTCATGTTCTTCGAGTACAAGTTGGCTAGCTTGTGTGGCGTTTATTTGGAAGTCTTGGCAAACCTGACGGAATGCGTCGTCTTTATTGTGTAGATATTTGTGTACAGTAACTCGGCTATAACCCGTGTATTGGCTGATCAGGGTCATGTTGCTTGCGCTATAACCATGCTGGAAAAAGCATTGTCGAGCGCCGAGCAGTACAGCTTGCTTTGTTGATTTTTCCATGACTCTCAGCCATTCGAGGTTTTGTAATAGGATTGTTGCAAATATGAATCATAGATTTATGGTTATTCTATGGTTAATTTACAGATTATCACTTTGTGTAAAGCTGTCAATGTGCTACAAATGCGTCCTCATGAAATCAATATCTCGATATAAGTTAGTTCTTACTCAAACTAAGACTAAACTTTTTTATCAATACAAAAACGAACGGCATTAATCGCTATATCAAGGGAGACATCCATGGGCAGGTTATTTAAGGGTCTGCTAGCCATGGCCATTATTTCATTAGTGGCTTGTAGCAATGGCGAAGACCAAGGCCAAGAGCAAGAACAAGCAACGGTTGTTCAGCTGGCACAAGTAAAGGTGGCAAACCAAGAAAATGAGTTTTCGTTCCCTGCAAAGGTAATGGCAAAAACCACAGTAAATCTTGCATTTCAGGTAAGCGGGCGCTTACAAGAAATTAACTTGCCAGAAGGTCAAATGGTGAAAAAAGGCCAGGTTCTTGCCCGGTTAGAAGCTGAGCCATTTGAACGAGCAGTTCGTACAGCCAAGGTCCGAGTTAAACAAGCAAAACTAGAACTAGACCGAATCACAACCATTGCTACAAAAGGCATTGGTTCAGAGCAAAGCGTAGACAATGCCCAAGTCGCTTACGACCTTGCTCAGCTTGATTTAGAAAATGCACGTCAAAACCTAGAGTACAGTGTTTTAAAAGCACCGTTTGATGCGCTTGTTGCCAGTCGCTTAATTGAAAACGAGGGCTTTATCGCTACGGGGTCGCCTATTGCCCGTTTGCAAGATTTATCAAAAATACATTTCGAATTTGATGTCCCTGAGCGTTTAATTGCTAGATATAGCCGTGATCAAGTCTCCAAAGCAACGGCTTATATTGATGGCTCGATCGACAAAGAGTTTGATATCAAGTACGTCGAGCATAGCACCGAGCCTGATCCTGTTACTCAAACATATAAAGTGACGTATTCGATGAACAAACCAAGTGGTTTGGATATCACACCAGGGGTCCGTGCTACTGTAAATATTATTGGTGATAGCACGGGTATTCCTGCGATCTTAGGTGTACCTGTAACGAGTATCGTCACAAGCGCTAGTAACGATCTCTACGTATGGTTGTTTGATGCAGAAACTCAACGTATTAAAAAGCAACCAGTGACAACGGGTCCAATGTTGAAAGGCTATGTGGCTATTCTTTCTGGATTGGAAGAGGGTCAACAAGTGGTCTCTGCAGGTGTGCGCAAGCTAGAAGATGGCATGCTTGTTCGTCCATTTAAGATGCAATAAGCGGGTGTCAGTATGGATATAGCAAAAGCCTCAATACGAACACCGGTTAACACATGGTTATTGATCATCATATGCTTCATCGGTGGCATGTTAGGGTTAGGCGAAATTGGTCGCTTGGAAGACCCTTCATTTACCATCAAAGAAGCCATGGTTATCACCGCTTACCCTGGAGCGAATGCCGAGCAGGTTGAACAAGAAGTTACTGAACCATTGGAAGTAGCGATTCAACAGATGCCGCAAATCTATAAGGTGCGTTCAAAATCGAAGCCTGGAGTGTCTGAGATTCGCGTTGAAATGCAGCGTCATTATGATGGTACGCAGCTTCCTCAAATTTGGGATGAGTTGCGAAAGCGCATGCGCGATGTTCAGAACTCATTGCCGACGGGCACCCGTCCCATTCAAGTGGTGGATGATTTTGGCGATGTTTACGGCTTATATTACGCCTTAACAGCACCCGATTTTACACCTTACCAGTTGCGCGAATTTTCTCGCATTATTCGTCGTGATCTTTTGACTGTACAAGGTGTCACAAAAGTCTCTGTTCAAGGTGTTTTGAAAGAGCAAATTACGGTTCGCATTAATACGTCGCAGTTGGCAAATCTAGGTATTTCTTTACCGGATGTACGTGATGCATTAGCGCTCAACTTACGTCCTTATAGTAATGGCCGTTTGTATATGGATGGTCGTCGTATTCGCATTCCAATTGATAGCGCAGGCTCACAAGTAGACGCGATTCAAAATATTACCCTCGGTGTTCCGGGTACTACTAGTCAAATTCGTCTAAGCGATATTGCTGATGTTGCGCTCGAGGTTGTCGACATTCCTGACTTTTTAGCGCGCTACAATGGCGAGCCAGCCATCACGCTAGCGGTCGCAGCAAATTCTGAATCTAATGTGGTTGAAGTGGGAACGGCAGTACGACACCACATCGAAGATATACTTAAAGACCTGCCTGCAGGCATTGAATTGACTCCGATATATGATCAAGCACGCGTGGTTGATGAAGCGGTAGATGGCTTTATATTTAACCTCGTTATGTCAGTTGCTGTGGTAATTGCGACTTTGTGTATCACCATGGGCTGGCGTGCCGGTATTGTAGTGGGTTCCGTTTTATTACTAACCGTATTATCCACTATTTTAATCATGTGGTTGTATGGTTTGAATCTACAACGTATTTCACTTGGCGCTTTGGTTATTGCCATGGGTATGCTGGTGGATAATGCCATCGTAGTGGCAGAAGGCATGATGTTGCGTATGCAAAAAGGCTACAACGCGATTGAAGCATCCAGTCATGTTTGTAAGCAAACGCAATGGCCACTACTGGGTGCCACTGTTATTGGTATTGCCGCATTCTCTGGTATCGGTTTATCGAATGATGCAACAGGTGAGTTCTTATTCTCATTGTTTGCGGTTATCTTGATTTCCCTGTTAATGAGTTGGGTATTGGCCATTACCGTAGCGCCACTATTTGGTTCGTACTTCTTCAAGCAAGAAAATCAAAGCAGTGGTGAAGCCTTTGATACGCCGCTACACAATCGCTATAAAAAAGCCTTGAAGGCCGCGTTAGAAAAGCCAGGAAAAAGCGTTTTAATTTTGCTGGGCATTACCATTGTTAGTTACATGAGTTTTGGCTTTGTGAAGCAAGGTTTCTTCCCAGCATCCAATACGCCGATGTTCTATGTTAAATATTGGGGTCCTCAAAGTCGTGACATTCGTCAAACCGAAGAGTTTTTGAAAGAAGCTGAAAAAGTGGCACTGGGTTATGAAGAAATAACGGCAGTAACTACTTTTGTGGGACGTGGTGGTGAGCGTTATACCTTAACGTATGCGCCAGAACAGCCAAACGAAAGTTACGGCGAAATGATTATCCGCACGAAAGAGCGAGATCAAATTCCGCGCTTAGCTAAAGAAATTTCGGAAAAACTGCAGTCTATGGACCCAGATTCTGAAATATTTACGCAGCGCATCATCTTTGGCCCTGCTACTGGAGCAAAACTAGAAGCGCGTTTTTATGGTCCAGATAAAACGGTCTTGCGTGAACTCGCTTCGGCTGCAGAAGAGATATTCCAAGCAGATGGCAATATCATGGATATTCGTCACAATTGGCGTGACAAGGAATTAATCTTGGTTCCTGAATACGACGAATACAACGCAGGTGTTGCTGGTGTTACTCGTGCTGACTTTTCTGACGCGGTGAAGTTCTCTACCGATGGTTTGAAACTCGGAAAATTACGATACGAAGACTACACATACGACATTATTGCCAAAGCGTATGCGCCTGATTCTGACCATGAAGATCACGACGAGCTGCAAAAACTCAAAGATGCATTAGTGTGGTCGCCATATCAGCGAAGCTATGTACCACTTCGTCAGATTAGTCCGGATATGCAAGTACAAAGTGAAGACGTGCTGATCCATCGTAAAGACCGCATTCGCACGATTAGTGTATTCGGCGAGCCAGGTCCAGATGATACTGCAGCTGCTGCACTTGAGCGTATTAAAGCAGACATTGAAGCCATTCCATTACCTGCGGATTATCGCTTAGAGTGGGGCGGCGAATATGAAAGTTCTCGTGATGCACAGCAAGCATTGGGACAAGGCTTACCGCTTGGCTTCTTAGTGATGATTTTAATCACCATCTTCTTGTTTGGTACGGTGCGTGAGCCATTAATCATTTGGTTGATTGTGCCTATGGCCGTTTGTGGTGTCGTTGCAGGCTTATTAATTGCCGATTTACCATTTGGCTTTATGTCCTTACTGGGCTTCTTAAGTCTGTTTGGTATGTTGATTAAAAACGGTATCGTATTGCTTGAGGAAATCGACATACAAATCGAAACTGGCATGGATAAATACGATGCGGTGGTGGAAGCGAGTTTGAGTCGTTTGCGTCCAGTGTCTCTGGCTGCAGTGACAACGATCTTGGGTATGGCGCCGCTATTAACCGATGCGTTCTTCGCGGACATGGCTGTTACCATTATGGGTGGTTTGGCATTCGCAACCATACTGACCTTGATTGCTGTACCGGTATTGTTCTGTTTGTTCTACGGTATTCGTCGAAAGCAGTCTTAATCCGTTGACATAGATTCTCTGGTCTGACCGCTTCGCGTCAGCCAGAGAATGACGTGAGCTTATAATCGTCATTTCCGCTAAGGCGGTAATCCATCTAGTTGTTTCAAAACCTTTCCATGGATTCTCAATCAAGTTAAGAATGACATTAGCGTCGTCATTCCCGCGAAGGCGGGAATCCATCTAGTTGCTTCAAAACCTTTCCATGGATTCTCAATCAAGTTGAGAATGACATTAGCGTCGTCATTCCCGCGAAGGCGGGAATCCATCTAGTTGTTTCAAAACCTTTCCATGGATTCTCAATCAAGTTGAGAATGACAGACGATTACCACTTCGCATAATGGTCTTCACAAAAACCCAATGCACCATTAACAGTATAAATACCACCGCTCTCATCTTTTAACGTACCATAAAAGCGACCAAACAATTGGGTAAAGTTGCTGGCAATGAATACTGCATTGACTTTTTCCTTACGCTCGCCCTCTGGTTGAAAACGTAAATCCACATGACCATCGCTGGTGGTGATAACCCATTCTTCCATACGGTTTGAGCGATCAAATTTAAACCGGGCACGGTCTAATTTAATCATGCGATCATCAATCCATAATGCGTTTTCGGTTTCGCTGGTTTCGTTGACACCCGCGGCCAAGTTTAGACCTACTTTATTACCTGTTGAGGTGTAAGCACTTAAACTCGACCACATCCAAAAGGTTTCGCGACGCATGTGTCCGCATGACCAATCCACGCTGGCCAACATGTTCTTGCAATCAAACTGATGTTCGCGCCAACGCACGCTGCCACTCACATCTAAGGCTGTTTGCTTTTGTGTAAATTGCCAGCCGCTATAACCGGCGCGACAGCATACAGAAAGTGGAGGAGTGTTTTTGGGCTCGCTAATGGTTACGTCTGCCTTTAACGCACCAAGAGAAACCTGTAAGCGACGACTATCATTTTGGCAATCAATACGGACGTGCTTATTACCGCTTTTAAAATGCCATTTTCCACCATTGGGCTGCAAACTGGTTTGCAATCCGAGTCCGAAAGGTTTTAGATAAGAATATTCTTTAAATTGTTTCGTACTGGGCTGATAAATATAAGCAAAACAGTTGCTTACCCACTTAAGGTGAACCAGAGCAACACCCAGTATGAAGTCGTCGCCCGTGATGGCGATAAATTGAAATTGGTTAAACCCCATATGCCGACGCCACTTGGATAATGGTTTATCCATGGCATTACGTAGATCAAAGTCCATGTAATTAATGGTATGAGGGCTGTTGGGGTAGCATCCAAAGTCGATTTGGCCCTTGGAATCAATAAGTTGCTGCATGGATAGACTCAAAGCAAAAACAATGAGTTTATCCCTATGCCGCTACTAAGCTAGGTTCTATCGGGCCAAGCCGTGGATGAAATTATGCCAAAGTCTAATAACAACTTGATTCAGGCTAAAACACAATGGAGTCAATTTACATGGTTAGTTGGCAAAAAGCGCTAGCCTATGCTTTGCAAACCATACTGGTTATCGAAAGCCTGCAGGAAGAAGACAGGAGAGACTTATGTCCGAAGTGAAGCTACATCCCGTGATGTCCGGTTGGTCAGATCGCGCTCATCTTGATAAAGAAGATTACGAGGCCATGTATCAGGCTTCCATCAATGACCCGGAAGGATTCTGGCGTGAGCATGGCCAACGCCTGCATTGGTCCAAGCCCTACACTCAAGTAAAAGACGTTAGTTACGACGAAAAAGATCTACACATTAAATGGTTCCACGATGGCGAGTTAAACGTCTGCTATAACTGCGTAGACCGTCACCTTGCCGATAAAGCGGAACAAACCGCCATTATTTGGGAAGGGGATGATCCGAAAGACGACAAAACCCTCAGCTATGCGGACCTGCATTTAGCCGTAAGTCGCTTCGCCAATGTTTTAAAAGATATGGGCGTAAAAAAGGGCGATGTGGTTACGCTTTATATGCCGATGGTGGTTGAAGCTTCATTAGCCATGTTGGCCTGCGCGCGGATCGGCGCCATACATAGTGTGGTCTTTGGTGGCTTCAGTCCTGACGCCTTGGCGGGTCGCATCGAAGACTGTAATAGTAAATTCCTAATTACCGCCGATGAAGGTATTCGCGGTGGCAAAACCATTCCACTCAAAGCCAGCGTGGACGAAGCATTAGGTAAAGCCGGTACCGAGTGTATGGAAAAAGTACTCGTCGTTACTCGTACCGGAGCTAACGTAAACTGGGTAGAAGGGCGCGATGTAAAATACGAAGATGCGCTGAAGAATGTAAAAGACGAATGCCCAGTGGAAGCCATGAATGCAGAGGATCCATTGTTTATTCTTTACACCTCTGGCAGTACCGGAAAACCCAAAGGCGTCTTGCATACCACGGGTGGCTATTTGGTGTATGCCGCCTTTACTCACCAATACGTGTTTGACTATAAGCCCGGTGATATATATTGGTGTACTGCTGACGTAGGTTGGATTACAGGTCATAGCTATATGATTTATGGTCCACTAGCCAATGCTGCCACCACCGTCTTATTTGAGGGGGTACCTAATTATCCCGGTGTTAACCGCATGGCCCAAGTGGTGGATAAACACCAAATCAATATTCTTTATACCGCACCTACCGCCATTCGTGCGCTGATGGCCCATGGCGATAAAGCTGTCGAAGGTACAAGCCGTAAAAGCCTGCACCTTTTGGGTACCGTGGGTGAACCCATCAACCCAGAAGCGTGGGAATGGTATTTTAAAACCATGGGTGACGAACGTTGTCCTATCGTTGATACTTGGTGGCAAACGGAAACCGGCGGTATTCTGATCAGCCCGTTACCGGGAGCGACCGATTTAAAACCCGGTTCTGCGACGAAACCTATGCCGGGCGTACAACCGGCGGTCGTGGATAACGAAGGCAATATACTAGAAGGCGCCACTGATGGTGCTCTGTGTATTCTGGATAGCTGGCCTGGACAAATGCGCACGGTCTATGGCGATCATCAGCGCTTTATCGATACCTACTTCAAAACTTTCCCGGGTAAATATTTTTCTGGTGATGGTGTGCGCCGCGATGAAGACGGTTACTACTGGATAACTGGTCGAGTAGACGACGTACTGAATGTATCAGGCCACCGCATGGGGACTGCCGAGATCGAAAGTTCGTTAGTGGCGCACCCTAAAGTATCCGAAGCCGCCGTGGTCGGTTACCCTCATGACATCAAAGGCCAAGGGATTTATGTGTACGTCACGCCAATGGTCGGAACGTCACCTAGCGAAGAGCTAAATCAAGAGTTAAAAGACTGGGTGCGTTCGGATATTGGCGCAATAGCGACGCCCGACTTGATTCAATTTGCACCGGGCTTACCTAAAACCCGAAGCGGTAAAATCATGCGCCGTATCTTGCGTAAATTAGCCGCCAATGAATGCGACAATTTAGGCGATACCTCCACGCTGGCGGATCCTAGCGTGGTTGATACTTTGATGAAAGAGCGCTTAAATAAATAGCGCTTTAATAGAGAGCGAAAAAACAAAAGGCTGCTTGCTTCCATGAGAGAAGCAAGCAGCCTTTGTCTTTTTAGTATTCCATCCAGTGACGTTTTTACTTCACTTGGACTTCCACTTGTTTCGGTTTTTGTTTTTCCACTTTAGGTATATCCACTTCAAGTACACCGTCTTGGAAGTTCGCCTGAACATCTTCCCCTTGCACATTATCTGGCAAGGTAAAGCTGCGGCGGAAAGAACCAAAACTGCGCTCTACGCGATGTACCTTTTTATCCTTCTGCTCATGAACATTTTCGCGCTGACCACTCAAGGTCAAAATGCCATCATGAACCGTTACTTTAATATCGTCTTTCTTCACACCGGGTAATTCAGCGTGAATGTGGAACGCCGCATCGGTTTCCGAAACATCCACGCTTGGATACCAATCACTGCGTGTTATTTCTTCATTAGAGGCCACGCCGCGGGCAGGGCGGTAGCGATCTAAAACAGCTTCCATTTCACGGAACGGATCCCAAGTTGTTAATTTCATAATCAGCCTCCTGAGTTTTATATACTCAAAGTTCAGTTAAAAAGATTGCGCATGGCCAATTACTGCAAAGTCTCGCAATCAGTCTTTGTTAATCATGTATGTCATATCTAGTTAAACGTAAAGTCGACTTCGTTTGCTTAATAAATAGGAGCGATTAATGGATATTCAAGGGGCACCCTATATAAAAAAATAGAAAATTGATAAGGGTCAATAAAACCGGAAGATTTAAAGCAAGGCATCCAAAAAGCGAGAAAGGAGGCTCAAATAGTGCTAGATGAGCCTTTGAAGTTAGAGACGAGTGTCCTTAGATAAATGTTTACGAAGGCTATCTGCGCCAGTTTCTAGAGTGATGAGTATCGAGGCTTGGTATACTAGAAGTCCGAGGAAAAGACATGCAGAATGAGATATTATCGAATAAATAGTTGCCAATGGAGAACCCTAGCATTTATGAAAAATCGAGCACACCTGCAACTTATTTTTAGTTCCATTACTTCCACTAAGCGATGTGCATTTTCTAGAAGACTTTCAGTGAAATCTAAATATCTCTTACCGACTTTATTGGTAGCGAGTTTCTCTGTTTTTGGAAATAACATGTGCAATGTAGAAGATAGAGTCATCTTTTCTTGTGAAATGGGAAATAAAAACGTATCAGCTTGTTTAACACCCAATGCCACTGTTAATTACATTTATGGGAAAGAAGATAAAGTCGAAATAAAATTGAATTCTCCTGTTTTTAGCAGCACATTTTGCCCGGGTGGTGGAATGAGCAGGTTAAGATTCCAAAATGGTGATTATAGCTATGTTCTTTATGACGTTATGTGCAATTCACGGCAAGTTGGTGATGGGCAATGGAGCAAGTCAGAGTATTCTGGTTTATTGGTTCTAAATCGAGACAAAGTCATCGCTCAAAAGTACTGTACCGGATTTGAAGATGATATTCTTGGCATTAATTCAGGTATCTTACCCAAAGAAGTACAACGTGAGGAGTTTAACTATGACCTCCCATGATGTTCGTCAGGCTATGGAGGGGCGAGCATTTGAAGCTCCCTTCGCAAGCTAGCTCCTAGTCAAGTAATATCCCAAAGTCGTCGCCCGGCATCTACCTCTCCTAAAAGCTTATATCTATATCAAAAACATCAGTTTAATCAATTCAGTACGTCTTGACGAACGTACGTAATGGCGTACAATTGTGCAAAGGTTGAACACTTTGAGGTGTGTCATGGCAGGTATTACAGCTACAGAGGCGCGCAGTAATCTTTATCGTTTGATTGACGAGACGGCAGAGTCACATCAGCCAATCGTGATTACTGGCAAGCGCAATAAGGCGGTTTTGATTTCTGAAGAAGATTGGTCCGCTATTCAGGAAACCCTTTATTTGCTATCGGTTCCTGGTATGCGGGAGTCAATACGTGAGGGGATGGATACCCCAGTGGATGAATGCGATGAGGAGCTGGACTGGTGACATGGAAGTTGGTTTATACTAAGCAAGCCCAAAAAGATGCGAAGAAATTAGCCTCCAGTGGTCTTAAACCCAAAGCCCAAGAGCTGCTGTCCTTGATTGCTGAGGATCCCTACCGCAAGCCGCCGCCATTCGAGAAGTTAATTGGTGATTTGTCAGGCGCTTACTCAAGGCGCATTAACATTCAACATCGATTAGTTTATCAAGTCATCGACGAAGAGCAGGTAGTGAAAGTTTTGCGTTTGTGGAGTCACTACGAATAAGAAGAAGTTCATGCAGGGACTACAGTGCTGGTAAACCCTCAATTTATGCATAGTGCAATAACGTAAATACACCGATCAGATATAAAATTAATCAATAGCTTTTCTTAAACAATCATCCCTAACCCTACAGCAACCGCCAATAACAAAGGCCCGAGAACCTAGGCTCGGTTCTATACTGCCTAAATTATAGAATCATTTATGCAAGGTTTTGATTTTTTGTTACATAGTTCAAATAAACTCTCTAACATCATGATTATCACCTTTAAAAGGTACTATTGAGTAATGAAATACATTATTCTGATCAGCTATTGATCTCTTGCTGATGTTTGAGTAGTGCTTGAATGTCAGATTTGGGAGTGGGAATTAATACGTAATATGAGATAACGGATTATCATGAAGAACCTCTTGAATGCTCTCTGCATATTGGCTATTTCAGCCTTTCTTTTTGGGTGCATACCACCATCCTCTGATTCAAATAATAAACCTAAGCAATTTGAGACTAAATTTCAGGATCGATATCGATGGGGGGTCTATAAGCTACATACTCCAATAATAGAGAAACAAGATCTAGCGTGGGAAAACAAACCCTACTTGATGTTTTCTATGGCGAAAAGTCGCGATTACAACTCAATTCCAGGTATCTACAGAATTAATCTTGAGGGTACTAAAGTTGAGCAAGTTTTTAGTGAAGACGAGATCTCAAAACTATTTAAGGGTGTTAAGTCTATCGATATAGAAGGACCAATGTATTTATCACCTGATCGTAAGTATTTAGCGTTGATGTATCGAGAAAGCTATCTTTATAACTTCCTATTAATCAACATGGAAAATAGACAAGTTGAGCATAGCGTTAATAAAATTGATGAACATTCTAAGGTGTTTTGGTCGCCTGATAGTCAAACTGTCTATTTTTATGATAGAGATTTCAATTTGTTTAAGTATGATTTGAAATCTAAAAGCCAAGAGCCAATCATGTCGGATTATTCATATAAGCCGAGTCGTCGCTCTGAAGCCCGCATTGAAATATATCCTTCTGAAAATCTTGTACTTGTCCCCTTGGGGGATATGCATTTTTATGACTTGTCTACCGGTGAATACTTACGCACCGAGCCAAGGGAAAATTATCCAGGATACCAAACACATATTCCGGGTATACGAGTTGTCGAGAAATCAAAAAAATATCACGAAAACGCAGTTTTCTTAAAGCAAGGGTCGCCATTGATGGATGAGAATATCATTGGTGAAATTCACCCACACTTAGATACAAAGTACTTGTCGACAATAGGGCCTGCGCTGACTATTGGATCTGATAGATATTTTATAATTGATCATGACGATATAGATTATGCTCAGCAGTGGCGGTATCACGGCAGTGATTATAAGAAACCTTATACGGACAATATCAGTATCGTCAATATCAGTGATTCGACATTGCGGGAAGTGTATTGTGATAACAAAAATGAGGAATATGAACCATTCTGTATAGCAATATCAGGCTGGTTATCCAAAAGCGCATTGGCGTCAATGAATAATGATGTTGACAAGGAATGACAGCATGAAAATATTATCACGAATCTTTTTGGGGCTCTTGTTTACACTGCTTGCGTTAACTGCGACTTGGCTGGGTTTTTGGATATTCAATACAATTTATGAAATATTCCATATCCAGTATACGGTTATAGCGATTGCTTTGTTATGTCTCGTAACCGTACTAGTAATTTTTTCTACTCGCTTTTTAAAGCGCTATAGAAACGAAGTGTGGTCTAAGAGGAAGGTCAGTGTTGTTTCTAACGCTTTTAGAACGGTCACTATCCTTATTATGATTGGTTTTTCAATCAATCTCTTTATGAACGGTGGGCGGTATATACTCAATATAGCAACGCATCTAGAAAACCCTCACGTTCAGAATTATGAGTTTAGTTATAATGGCTGTGAGGCATTTCACGAAAACATCTATTATGAAATTGTTGTGAGGGTATTGCAGGATAAAGCTGAAAATGATGAATTTACAGAAGTTATGAAGAGTTGGCTTCCTATGCTGGGCGTTTGCCGATACTTTGATGACCCCCGAAGACCAAATAGTAAGGTTTTGGTAGGCCTCATTGGTGAGGCCTCCGAGACAGAGCCAGAACCAAATGCTTCGATGAGCTTGTTCGCAGATAGAACAAAAGTCTTGATCAAAATTTATAAATATCTACTACATGCGTTGTTTGTTTATAGGCCGCCGATCGCTATATTTAATGATGTTCAGCTAAGTAATGATTCTTATACTGAGCGGAAAAGAAAGCTTATGACACCTCCGCCACCCCCGCCTCGGGGATGGAAGCCTTAGGCAGGTTTAAGGTTTTTGGATTTGATGTAGTCGCTTTAACCTGCAACTACCGTCGTCGAATCCACAGCAGTCGCCAATAACAAAGGCCCGACAACAAGTACTGCTAGGGCCTTTTCTCGAATAACCGCTGCCAATCCTGCTTTCTCTCAACTGTTGATACGGCTTGCTAAAATAATGGGTGTTGCAGAAACCTATAAGTTAAGCTGATGCTTTTTAATTGATTTATAATAGCTTCGCTACGACGAACAGCTATAAAAAGAAACCCCGCCAAGATTAAAAAACTCAGATGGCTTGCGTTTGTTGTATTGCGTATCTGCTTTTTCGGTTTGCTCATCGTACGGATGGGTTAAAACCGTTTGCAGTTCTTTTACTAATTCGTAATTTCCTTTAGCGGCTTGCTGATAAGCCGGTGCGATAAACCATTCACGCATGGTGTATTTGGGGTTAACCTGTTTCATCGCTTTAGAGAGTTTGTCGCGCAATAGCTTCGCATTTTTATCTTGGTTTTCGGAATGGATACCGATAAGCGAATGCCATTTTGTTAGCCATTTCCCCCAGCGCAGGGTCAGTTCTTCGTCTGTGCGATAGAAGCTGCCAATAAGCGGTGTGATATCTTCGGGAATGCTTGATAGCGCTCTAAAGAATAGTGTGTAATCCACTGGGGTTTCTACCATTAAAGCCATTAATTCTTGGAAGAGTTCTGTATCAAAGGTTTTCAGTCCTAGTTTGGCAGCCCACATGTTTTCCATTTCTGTTTGCATGACGGAAGCAAAGCCATTTTCAATGTCTTTTAGTTGCGCCTGTGCTTTTTCATCATCGACGATTAAAGGCATGAGTGCTGAACAGAAGGACTTAAAGTTTTGTTCTGCGGCTAATGGTTGATTCATAAATGAGAAGTGTTGGCCACCGCCTGTCCAGGGTTGATACAACGGATGGAATATTTCGCAAAAGCCAAATGGACCATAATCCAGTGTAAAGCCACCGGCTGCACAGTTATCGCTATTGAAGTTGCCTTGGCAATAACCAACTCGAATCCAGTTGGCGATTAACTTAGTCAGTCTCTGACGAAACGCGCTAGCCAGAGCAATGACTTTTTCAGATAGATCCAATGTTGGATCGATTTCAGTTTTGTATTCTCGATCAATCAAATGCAATACAAGCTGTTGAAGTTCTTGCAGAGCATTTTCGTGTTCTTGTTTTCTTGCACGACGTGCAAAGAGTTCCAATTGACCTACGCGAATAAACGACGGTGCCACACGGGTACTAATGGCCACCGGTTCTAATACGAGTTGATCTGGGTCGGGCGAATGAGAGCCTTCGGAATACCAGGGGCGCTTAACGGTTTCGGTTTTCGAAACATATAAACTGAGAGAGCGCGAAGTTGGAACGCCTAATGCGTGCATGTGTTCTTGTGCTAAAAACTCACGCACGCTGGAGCGCAAAACCGCACGACCGTCTGCACCACGACAATAAGGCGTGCGCCCACCGCCTTTTAATTGCATTTCCCAGCGTTGACCATTCAGTACCGCTTCTAGTACCGAAACTGCTCGACCGTCGCCATAACCATTGCCCGTTCTAAAAGGGCATTGCTGGGTATATTCAGTACCATAAATCGACAACGCATAACCACAGGCCCAACCAGTTTGTCGCATGGGAGCGGGAACCAACGAAAGATCTCCCGAGAATAGGCGAGTAAAATCCTCTGTGGTGGTTAGGCTATCCGCCAACCCTAACTCGCTAAATAAAGTATGGCTGTGTGCCACATATTCAGGGTTTTCAATGGGGGTTGATTTTACAGGTACATAATGTCCAGAAAAAACCTGCCTAGGTTGATGATCAATACCATCTTGGGTGGCGTCTGGGTCACAGTTTAAATTATTCATTAATGAATAATCAGCGTGAGAGGCAAGTAGCTGAATACTGGTGATGTTGGGTTGCGAGTCTTTCATTGGTTTGTCGCTATGAAATGCAAATGGATGAGCAGCGTTGAGACGAGTCTACCAGTTTTGTGCATGCGATGTAGGGTATCTACATAGGATTACATGTTCCAAAGTGCATGGTTTTGTTACAAAAGCGAAGTCATGGAGGCTGTTCTCACTGTAATTTAAGTTGTTTGGTTTCGATAGGTAGATAAGCGCCGTCCATGAATGACGAACCGTAAAACCCCTTCACAAACAGGCCTCTATAAGCATAGTCAAAGCAAATAGTTGTGGTACACTAACTGCTTTTCATAGCCCTTATCTATGGGGGTTGGGTCAGTAATTGGTTGGATTTTGTACAGGATTTAAGGGCTTATGAGCTTTAAGGCACCGGAAAGTTTGGCAGAACAGATCGCCCAGCATATTGGTGAACAAATTATAACCGGTAAGCTAAAGTCCAAAGAGCGTATTCAAGAACTCAAAGTAGCTACAGAGTTAGAAGTTAGCCGTGGCAGTGTTCGTGAAGCCTTGCTTATTTTAGAAAGCCGTCATCTGATCGATATCTTACCGCGTCGTGGCGCCATGGTCGCCGAATTGAACAAGGTCAACGTAAGTGCCTTGTACGAAACCTATATTACCTTGCTTGTGGTGTTAGGCCGCAAAGTAGCTGAAGTCTGGAAAGAAGGTCAGCTTGATCCGCTTATTGAACAGCTTCACAAAATCCGCGCTATCGCTAATAGTAACGACCCAGAGGCACCAGAACGTGTTGTGGCCGCCGGTTTTGATCTAATGCGTATGGCCTATCCTTTAGCGGAAAATCCTTATTTAGAAAGTATTCTTGAAGACTTGCAACCAGCCATCCATCGCGCTTATCACATGGCCATTACCTCAGATAGCAATGCTCTGGGCTACAGTATGACGTTTTTTGGCCAATTGCTTGAAGGCGTGGTTAAACGTGATTTGCCAAAAGTTGAGAAAGCCATCCAAGATTATGGCGACCACCTACTTAGCATCATGATGGATGCCCTAGAGCAATAAAAACTATAAAAGGGGCGTAGCAGTGCGACTTAAGTCCATTAAATTGGCCGGTTTTAAATCATTTGTTGATCCGACCAAAATTCCATTTCCTACCAATCTGACCTGTATCGTCGGCCCGAACGGCTGTGGTAAATCCAATACCATCGATGCGGTCCGTTGGGTAATGGGTGAGAGCTCTGCAAAGAACCTTCGTGGCGATGCCATGACCGACGTTATCTTTAACGGTTCTACGGGTCGTAAGCCGGTGGGCCAAGCCAGCATCGAGTTGGTATTTGATAACTCAGAGGGCAAGCTGCAAGGGGAGTACGCTCAATACACGGAAATAGCGGTGAAACGTAAAGTGACCCGCGATGGTCAATCTACTTATTATCTGAACGGCACCAAGTGTCGTCGCCGTGACATTACCGATTTATTTTTAGGTACCGGTTTAGGTCCAAGAAGTTATGCCATTATCGAACAAGGCATGATTTCTAAGCTGATTGAATCTAAGCCAGAAGAGCTGCGTGTTTACATTGAAGAAGCCGCGGGTATCTCAAAATACAAAGAACGTCGCAAAGAAACCGAAAACCGTATTCGTCGTACCACTGAAAACCTTGAGCGTTTAACTGATATTCGCGAAGAGCTAGACCGTCAGCTTTCCCGATTAAAGCGCCAAGCCGAGTCTGCAGAAAAATACAAAGAATACAAACAAGAAGAACGTCAAACCAGAAGTCAGCTTCTAGCCATGCGCTGGAAAAACATGGATGACGAACTTAAGCAAATCAATCAAGTCATCGCTGAGCATGAATTGGCTCTTGAGCAAGTAGTGACTGTTCAAGTGGAAGACGATGCAGGCATCGAAGAAAAACGTATTTTACTTGTTGATTTAACCGATGAGTTCGAAAAGGTTCAAGCACAGTTCTATCAACTTGGCGGTAAAATTGGTCAAGTAGAACAAAGCATTCAATTTCAAAGTCAGCGTTCTTTGCAGTTAGATAATGACTTGCAAGAAGTTGCCAGTACGGTTGCTGAATTACAACAGAAACAGCAAGAAGATGAGCTGAGCCTTGAACAAGTAGAAGAAGACTTGTTAGCACTAGAGCCTGAAAGCGAACTTATGCAAGCTCAAGAAGAGGGTGCGCAAGAAGAACTCGTCGCCGCTGAAGAAGCTATGAACAATTGGCAGCAGCGTTGGGAAGCCTTTAACGAAAAAAGTGCTGAGCCACAACGTGCCGCCGAAGTGAACAAGTCCCAAATCCAGCACTTTGAAAATAGTATTTCCCGTATTAGTCAGCGCATCGATCGCCTTACGCATGAGTTAGTTAATTTACAGATTGGTGATGAAGCTGACGAACAGTTGGCCATGCTTGATGAGCAGCTGTCGGAAAAAGAATTAAAGCTTGAAGCACAACAGCAAGAAGCAGCGCAGTATCAAGATCAGATAGAGCAAGCCCGTGAAAAACAAAGCCAATTATCACAGCAATTGAGCGATTCTCGTAACCAATTGCAAAGTGTGATGGGGCGAAAGTCTTCACTTGAAGCTCTACAGCAAGCGGCATTGGGAACAGAAGGTGAAACTGGCCGCTGGTTGCAAAGTCAGCAACTGCACAATCAACCACGCTTGGCCGATCAACTGGAAGTTGAAAACGGTTGGGAAAAAGCGGTTGAAACGGTTTTAGCCCAGCAATTGCAATCGGTTGTAGTCGACCGTTTAGATGATTACGCACAGCGTTTAGATCATCTGCAATCCGGTGAAATTACACTGGTTGATAAGCAAGCCAGCCAATCGACTCAGTTAAATGCAGATAGTCTTGCTAATAAAGTGACTGGCTTAAACAACCATTGGTTAGATTCTGTTATTTGTGCCAGTTCGCTTGAAGAAGCACTTCAAAAACGTAGTCAATTACAAGCAGGTCAAAGCCTCATTACACCAGACGGTGTATGGTTGGGCAGCAATTGGATTCGCGTTAAAAAAGGCGATGATGATCAAGCCGGTGTTTTAGCTCGTAAGCAAGAGTTAGAAGAACTAGCGATTAAAGAAGATGATTTAGAAGCGCTAGTGGAAGAATTGGAAGTGGATTTAGAAACCACTTCACTGCGTATCAATACCTTAGAGCAGCAGCGTGAAAACGCACAGCGAGAATTGAATACGGCGTCGCAGCAATTAAGCGATCACAAATCGAAAATCCATGCGGAAAAAGTGCGCTTGGAACAAGAAGTGAATCGTCGCAACCAATTGCAAAGCGAAATTGAAGAGCAAAAAGAATATAAGGCTACCGAGCAAGAAAACCTCGAAGAGGCCCGTATCAATTGGCAGCAAGCACTGGATGATATGCAGCGCTTTAACGCTGAGCGTGAGGACCTTTTAGAACAACGTGATAGTTATCGTGAAAAACTAGACCATGCTCGTCAGCGTGCACGTCACGAAAAAGACCATGCTCACCAGCAGCAATTAAAAGTTCAAACCTTGCAGCATCAAAAGCAAACCTTGGTGGATGCTATTAATCGTTATAAAGACGAGCAACGCAAGCAAGAAGAACGAAAGAATGCGTTAATTGAAGAGCGCGGACAGGGTGATAACCCAGTCGAAGAGCTGAAAATGCAGTACGAAGAAATGATGCAGCAGCGCTTGGACGTAGAAGAATTAATGAAGGCCTCTCGTTCTAAGAAGGAGACGGTAGAAGCAGAAATACGCGAAATTGAACAGAAGCGTCAGCAGCTTGAACAAAAAGCCAATGATGTGCGCTCTGAACTAGAACAATCGCGTATGCAATATCAAACCATTCATACCCGTCGTGTGGGTATCGAAGAACAGCTTGCAGAGCAAAATTTTGAGCTTGAATCGATTCTAGAAAACCTGGCAGAAGGTGTATCTATTGAAGCCTGTCAGCAGGAGTTAGAAAAAATTCAGCAACGCATTACCCGTTTAGGTGCCATTAACCTAGCGGCCATTGAAGAATACAAAACCCAAGCCGAGCGTAAAGAGTATCTTGATAAGCAAAATGAAGATTTAGAAAAAGCGCTTGAGACCCTAGAAAACGCCATTCGTAAGATCGATAAAGAAACACGAACGCGCTTTAAAGAGACCTTTGACAAGGTGAATGCTGGCTTGGCAGAACTGTTCCCGAAAGTATTTGGTGGCGGACACGCATACCTAGAGCTAACGGGTGACGATTTATTGGATACTGGGGTTGCCATTATGGCGCGACCACCAGGTAAAAAGAATAGCACCATACATCTATTGTCAGGTGGTGAAAAAGCGCTTACCGCCATTGCGCTTGTTTTTTCTATATTCCGTTTGCGTCCAGCGCCTTTCTGTATGCTGGACGAAGTTGATGCGCCGTTGGACGATGCCAACGTTGGCCGTTACGCGCGCCTTGTGCACGCTATGAGTGAGCATGTTCAGTTTATTTATATATCTCACAACAAAATAGCGATGGAAATGGCAGAACAATTAATGGGTGTCACCATGCATGAGCCTGGTGTATCGCGCATTGTATCTGTGAATATGGAAGAAGCAGTAGAACTGACCGAACACTAGATTTGCAATTACGAGCATAACCATGGATATCAGTTTACATAGTTTCATCCTGGTCGTGGGTTTATTAGTCATCATCTTCATTGTAATTGATGGTATCAAGAAGATGAGACAAACTAAGTCCACGCCATTAGAGGAAGAGTGGTTAGATCAGGATCACGATCTTCCCGATGACGAGCCTCTGCAATTCGATCATTTAGAAATTGATGATGAAATGCTGACGGATCACTTTGATCTGAAGAAGACGCTGCGCACACAAGATCAACAGTCTAAAGACGATCTACAAACGGCAGCTGATTCTAGCGAACCTGAGACACCGCAATTTGCCCCGCAGCAAGATGATGCCGTTCAACCAGAAATGGCCGAGCCGGAATCTCCAGAGCCTGATTTCCAGCATGCAGAAATTAACGAATCGCCAACTGAAGTAAAACCAGAACCAGCGGTTGCCAGTGAGGATGATGTGTTGCGTGCTGAAAAACAAGAGCCCGCTTTCTCTGTTTTAGAAGAGCCTGAAGATGATCTGGATCTTGGGCTAAAAGCGGATTCAGATACTATTACTGCTGACAAAGTTGCAGCAGAAAAGCGCACAATCGAAAAAGCAAAAAAAGCGACATTAAATGTGAAAGCGGAAGGCTCTCTATTAACGGAAAAAGCCAAGGCTGCTGCCCAATCTTTTAAACAGCATGTACAAGAATTGAAGCACAACAAAAAAGCGCAAGAAGAACAGCTTTTATCTGCACAATCACAAACAGCAAAACAAGCAGCAAAGCCTAAGCGTGACCTGAACTCTGATGAACCGGTTCCAATGTTAATGGATCCGATTGAGTTGGGCGAAGAAGTAGAACCGGATGCACCACAACAGCAAGAATTACATTTACCTGAGTTTGTTCAGCAAACCTTAAGTGATGAGGCCGTTATCAAACAACCTGAAGAAGAAATTCGTGCCGAAAAAGATGCCTTGTTAGATGAATACATTGATGATGTGGTCTCGCCACGAGAGGAAGTGGGCGAACGTTTAAGTGAACGTCCTCCTGCAGAAGAAATCTTTGTCATTCACGTACTAAAGAATTCAGAACCTTGGCTGCAAGGGTTGGATCTAGAACACATTTTTAAGGCCTGCGATATGCGTTTTGGTGAGATGAATATTTTCCATCGTTTTGAAGAGCCAAACGCTCAAGGCAAGATCCAATTTAGCGTCGTGAACGCCGTGGAGCCCGGCACTTTTGATCCTAATAATATGGAAGCTATTTCTACTCCTGGGATCAGTTTATTTATGAGTTTGCCGGGGCCAGAAAACCCAATGGCAGCGTTCGATGCTATGTCCGAAGTGGCACTCGTATTTGCTCGAAACTTTAGCGCTCAGCTTCAAGATGAAAGTCATAGTGTGTTAACACCACAAACGTTAGAGCATTACCGCCAGCGTATTCGTGACTATACCCGTCGCACTCTTAAGAAGTAATGGAGACAGCGATCTATGTCAGATCAACCTTCCTTGTTTGATAACCCTAATGACAATGTCCCTAAGGTTGATGATGCAACACTCACTCGTGTTGCAGAATTACGCGATGAGCTTAATCGAGCCAATCACGCCTACTATGTATTGGATGATCCGAGTATTCCTGATGCGGAATACGATCGTCTTTTTCATGAACTCAAAGGCTTAGAAAGCAAACATCCTGAACTGTTAACAAAAGATTCACCCACGCAACGTGTTGGTGCAACACCCTTGTCTGAATTTGAAACTGTGGCCCATGAAGTGCCTATGTTGAGTTTGGATAATGCGTTTGATGATCAGGATATGCGAGATTTTAATCGCCGCATTAGCGAACGTTTAACAACTAAGTCGTCCATTAGGTTTGCTTGTGAACCTAAGCTTGATGGCATCGCGGTTAGTCTGCTTTATGAAAATGGAAAGTTAGTGCGTGCGGCTACGCGTGGTGATGGTGCTGTTGGCGAAAACATTACGCAAAATATTCGTACGGTTTATAGTGTACCGCTTACACTCATGGGCAATGATCACCCACCGGTGTTAGAAGTGCGCGGTGAAGTGTATATGCCCAAAAAAGGTTTTGAAGCTTTTAATGTAAAAGCCCGCGAACGTGGCGAAAAAACCTTTGTTAATCCTCGCAATGCTGCTGCCGGTAGTTTGCGACAATTAGATTCTCGTATTACCGCATCGCGCCCATTGGAGTTCTGTTGTTATAGTATGGGGCGCGTTGACGGTGCTGAGCTACCAACGGTTCATAGTGAAATCTTGAAAAAGTTTTCTGAATGGGGATTCAAAATCAATCCTGAAATGGCCGTCGTTGAGGGAGTAGAAGGCTGTCTCGATTATTACGAAAATCTAGCCGCTAAGCGAAATGATTTGCCCTATGAAATTGATGGTATTGTTTACAAAGTCGATGACTTGAAACTTCAGCAACGTTTAGGTTTTGTTAGTCGTGCGCCGCGCTGGGCCATTGCTCGTAAATTCCCTGCACAAGAAGAAATGACGTTACTCAAAGGCATAGAGTTTCAAGTGGGCCGTACGGGCGCTATCACGCCGGTGGCACGTTTGGAACCTGTCTTTGTGGGCGGCGTTACTGTATCCAATGCAACGCTACATAACATGGATGAAGTAGAACGCTTAGACGCTCGCATTGGCGATACTGTTGTGATTCGTCGAGCAGGTGATGTGATTCCACAAGTAGCCAGTGTCGTTAAAGAAAAGCGCCCAGATAATTCACAAAAAATTCAATTACCGGATGCCTGTCCAGTATGCGATAGTCATGTGGAGCGAGTGGAAGGTGAAGCGGTAGCCCGTTGTACAGGTGGTTTGGTTTGTGCGGCGCAGCGTAAAGAAGCGATTAAGCATTTTGCATCTCGCAAGGCTATGGATATAGATGGCTTGGGCGATAAAATCGTGGAGCAGTTGGTCGATGAAGGCAAAATAAAAAGCTTCGTGGACTTGTATAAGCTTAAGCATGAAGACATCGCCAGTCTTGAGCGTATGGGTGATAAATCGGCGCAAAATCTTTTGAAGGCAATTGAAGCCAGCAAAAACACCAGTTTCCCTAAGTTTTTATATGCACTGGGTATTCGTGAAGTCGGTGTGGCTACGGCCAATAACCTCGTTCAGCATTTTCTAACCATTCGTGCGCTCGTCAAAGCGTCTTTTGATGAGCTGATTGAAGTGGATGATGTGGGCCCGATTGTGGCTGAGCATATTTTAAATTTCTTCGCTGAGCCTCATAACCAAACTATTATTGATGGTTTATTGAATATTGGCATCACGTGGCCAGAAGTAAAATCAGTATCCAATAGTGAACTTCCGTTAAGTGGCGAAACCTATGTGGTGACAGGAACCTTGTCTGCAATGGGGCGTGAAAATGCAAAAGCCTACTTACAGCAGTTAGGCGCAAAAGTCGCAGGCAGTGTAAGCAAGAAAACCTCGGCGCTAGTAGCGGGTGAAAAAGCGGGAAGTAAATTAACCAAGGCACAAGATTTGGAAGTGCCCGTATTAGATGAAGAACAATTTCTGTCTTTATTAGCGGAGCATGGCATTGAACCTGAAGCTTAGTACTCTCGGTGTGGTGCTCTTGCTGTTATCGGCTTGTACCACAGCGCCGCCTAAAAACATTAATAATGTTTGTCATATTTATGATGAATATTACGACTGGTTTTTAGCGTCGGACGAAGTGTACAAGCGTTGGCAGGTACCACAGCATGTGACCATGGCGTTTATTCATCAGGAGTCGAAGTTTGTGGGGGATGCGCGTCCTCCTTGGCAATGGTTTATGTGGATTATTCCACTTGGTCGTCCATCCAGTGCTTTTGGTTATGCACAAGCGTTGGATGGCACTTGGGAAGAATACATGCGTCAAACCGGCAATTGGGGCGCAGATCGCGATGACTTCGAAGACGCTGTCGATTTTATTGGCTGGTACAACCATAAGTCACTGATACGCAATAAAATAAATCCCCATGATGCTTATAGTTTGTACTTGGCGTATCACGAGGGGCAGGGCGGCTTCAGTCGTGGAACCTATAAGAACAAACCTTGGCTGCTCAAAGTCGCTAAGAAGGTTGAGCGCCGCAGTCGTTTTTATCAGCAGCAGTTACAAGGCTGTCGTGCAGAGCTTGAAGACGATCGGTATTGGCGTTCAATATTTGGCAAAAATGAGACGAAATCAGTCGATTTTCATAGCTAATTTTGTTATCAATACGTCTATTAAATATTACCGAAGTATCTAGGTAAGGACATCGCAGTGGATCAGGAATCAATTGTATACGGCATCATTAAGGACATTCCCATGGCTCCAGAGCTAGATGGGCAAACTCGCCGTATGGTCAATAGTTCTTCACTTTTGGATCTGCCTCAAACGCTAGATGTTGAATCGCCTTACCTCTGCAGCGATATGTTCACTTTGCCGGGTTTAGACGTATTCAGTGGCGCCTATCACACCCAAGTCATTCATTTTGGTGCTTCCTATCGTGCTGTTGAGTACGAGTGGGAGCAATGGATGAAACGCTTTGAAGAGCTTCTGGGCAAGATGTACTGGGTGAGCGCTACGGTGCATCTAGAAACTGAATTAAGCGGTAAGCACACTTTCACATGGGAACCTGTGAACAGGGGATGCCATGTCCCTAATTCTGGCGATCTGCGCGTTAAATGTGAGTGGGAACGAGAAGCCGATTTCATTAAGTAGTTGATTGGGTTTTATGACAAGCGACGCATACACGTTAATTCCTCACGAACAACTGTCTAGCGATGCTCTTGAGGGCGTCATTGAAGAATATATCAATCGTGAAGGCACCGATTATGGTGAGATCGAATACGATTTTGCCACTAAGAAGCAGCAAGTATTGAATCAGCTTCAGAAAAAGATTGCGTTTATCGTATTCGATCATGACTCGCAAAGTGTGAGTGTTATGCATAAAGACGAACTTGCTTAGTCTGTTTCGTACTGAAATTTTCCTTAATTACACACAAAAACAAAAGCTACACAGCGCGTCTTATTAAAACGAGCTATCCTGAATTTATATCTGCTCTAACCCAGGATGGCCCATGACGCATATTCACGCTTATAAGTTACGTTCTTTAATTCAGGGTTTACTCAAAGATTCGGATAAACTGCATAAGCAGCTGGCTGAAACTCGAGAGCAATGCAAGCAGATTGAAGAAGTGATGCAGGCTATTCGTAGAAACAGCTTTACAGCGAAAAACCACGTGATGCCTCGTTGCCCCTACGGACGTGACAAAGCAGCAAATGATAGTTAGCGTTTTTGTTGCTACGGACGGCCAAATAGTCTGATAATTACAATACTCTTTTTGGTAAAGTTTTAACCTCCGCCATTCTTCTTTGTAGCATTTCCCGCTAGACTTGAGCTTTTACGCAGGTTTAAACCGTGGAATTATCAAATCTCTTATTGTTCTTTCTAACCAGTTGTTTACTTGCCGTGACCCCTGGTCCTGATAATTTATTTGTCTTAACTCATTCTGCGACCATGGGGATGCGTTCAGCCATGGTTGTAGTGTGTGGCCTTTGTACGGGCTTAATTGTACATACCGTGATTGTCGTGACAGGCTTGGCTGCTTTGATTCAGAGTCATGATTATGCACTAAGCGTTATTCAATATGCGGGCGTGGTTTATCTGCTGTGGCTTGCCTATCAAAGCTTTAAGTCCACCATGCAATCAACTTCCTCAGAAGTTTCAAATGAGCAAAGTGTTCATCGCATATCTTTGCGTGCTTTGTATGCACGAGGGATTGTGATGAATATTACCAATCCTAAAGTAGGATTCTTTTTTATTGCCTTTTTGCCTCAATTTGTTATCGAAGGTGGATGGGAATACTCAGTACAACTACTTACACTCGGTGGAGTGTTTATTGTCTCAACATTGCTTTGTTTCGGCATTATCGCCTTTTTAGCGAGTAGCCTAAAAAACATCTATGCTAACAATAGTCGAGCAGAAAATTGGATGAATCGAATTGCATCACTGGTATTTGTTGGTTTGGCGGTGCGACTGGGACTAACCGAAATTTAGTCTAATACTTTCAGACTAAATTATAAGGAGATGAATATGCGAATTCCTTTAGTATTGATTACGACTGTGAGCTTAATGCTTTCCACAATCGCTGCGACAGCGGGCAGTATCGAATTTGAAGAAGCGGGGTTTAGTATCGATACACTTGATATAAAAACCAAAAGCCCGTTTGCCCAACCCATCACTATGGCATTACCAGCGAAAGGTGGGTTCGCTGCCAATGTGAATGTTCAAATACAAGAATACCCAGGGACTTTGCAAGAATATTTAGACCTATCGGTGGGACAGCTCGATCAAATGGGCTTACGGATTCTCGACCAGTCGATTTCCGATGCCGAATTAGTGATGGAGTATGAAGGCGTGATGCAAGGACGTCTTTTGCATTTTTATGCTAAAGCCGTTAAACGAGGGAAGTCGGTGTATTTAGCCACAGCCACCGACAGTGCAGATAACTGGGCCAATACGGCAGCAGAATTAAAATCTGTGGTGGACAGTCTAAAATTAAAATAAAAATACGATGTATTTAAAGCAGATTCACTAAAAACCGATTCGGACTTAGGATCTCTGCTGTGCTTGTCTGCAATGGCCAGGGTTCGCTGTTCATTTGAGCTGCAACCAGCTCCGCACATAAAGGCGCGGTGCTTAAACCACGGGAGCCGTGCCCTAGATTTAAATATAGGTTTGGGTAAAACGTTGCGGGTTGTCTAAAACGCCATTTCTTGTTTTTTCTTAATGGTTCAAAATCTCTAAAGAACGATTCGGGTTCGCAAACGGCGCCGACGATGGGGGTGTAGTCCGGCGTGCTGCAGCGCACGCTGGCTCGGCCTCCCAGCGCAACATCGATTTGTTCTGCTACGGCAGGAAAGTTGTCCATTAAGCTTTTTAAATTGTGATCAGTGTCTTCCGCGCGGATTTCAGTAGCTGTACTGTTGACTCTGTAGCTGGCACCAAAATTAATCCTGCCGTCGTGTATAGGTGTTACGTAGCTATCGCCACACAATACGGTATTCAGTGTTAATGAGTTTTGTTTAGCTTGGCTTACTTGGCCCGCCATTGCTTTGGTCGGTAGGAAGGATAGGGCGTTTAATTTTTTTGCTTCATAAGCATTGCAGATTACGAGGTTGTTACCTTTAATGGTTGTTTTTTCTCTATCGACTGAACAGTGGATCTGCCACTGTCCATTACCATATTGAATATCTTCGACCGTGCATTTTGTAATGAGAGAGATGTTTTCATGCTTGATCAGTGCATCACACCAAGCCTTTGGATAGACCCATGCGCCATTTTTAAACCAAAGCCCTTCATGTTTTAAATGGATACCGGCAATCTTGCTAGCTTGCTCTGCGCTTACCCTAGCAATGATGCTTTGCAGGTCATGATTATTTTCAAACTTTATTTGTCGTTGCTGCTCTTTCTCGTTTAACGCTAATTGTAATACGCCGCAGTCGTCCCATTGCTGCTGTCTATTGATCCGCTGAGGCTCACCTAGTGTCTGTTTTAGTACTCGAAGAGAATATAAATAACCAGATAGATAAAAATCACTTTGGGTAGTGAATTTCACGGGAAGCTTGGCGTAGATTACACCTTGCGCATTGCCCGAGCCGCCCATGGCAATGCCTTCTTGTTTTTCAATTAACGTGACCTTGTATCCACGCTTCGCCAAGCTATAAGCCGTGCTGCAACCTGCGATACCGGCTCCTACAATGATCACATTTTTTGGTGTCTGGTTTTGCGGTACGCAAAACCAAGGTGGCTGCGTTAGATAGTTCGGCAACACAGGGCCTATAGTCGCTTGGTAATTTGCTACGAGCATGTCGCGTTTTTTACCAAAGCCTTTTGCTTTTTCTACTTTGAATCCAGCGCCTTTTAAACCACGTTTTACTAACCCAGCAGCAGTAAATGTGGCTACTGTGGTATTGGCGTAACTTAATCGCGCCATTTGAGAGAAGAGTTTGGGTTGCCACATCTCAGGGTTTTTTGCAGGGGCAAAGCCGTCTAAGAACCATGCATCTACTCGAGCGGTGGTTTCAGATAACCAATCGTGTATGTCACCAAAGTATAGGTGTAAAACCACTTCCCCTGTGCTTGAATGTTGGAGTTCAGTAGGCGTGGGTAAGTGAATGCTGTGCCAGCCCGGAACCAGTTCCGGGTAAAAATCACAAAGTGTGTTGGCTAGGGGAGAAAGCTCAGGCCATTTGTTCAGTGCTGTTACTAAGTCTGCCTTTTGCAGAGGGAACTTTTCAACACTGGTAAAGTGGAGAGTTTGACCTTCGCTGCTTTGTTTAAGCCATTGCTGCCAAGCACATAAAAAATTTAGACCTGTACCAAACCCTGTTTCGGCAATGGTAAATTGGCTCACAGGGTGGTTCGCCCAGCGCTCTGGTAGGTGGTTCTGCTTGATAAATACGTAGCGGGTTTCATCCAGACCACTGGCTTTGGAAAAATAGACGTCATCGAATTCTGTAGAAATCGGTGTATCATCAGACCATGTGATTTGAGCGGGTTTTATCATGCAGCTTGAAGCACCTTTCTGTAATGTGTGTCAGTAAAGCTTGTATTGCGCTGTGCTTTGAGTATTTGATTTTAACATAGTGAGTTTGAATGTTTTTAACCATTTTTCAGGTTGTCGCCCCAGTATGGATATGTGCTGCTATTGGCTTTATGTGGGTGCGGTCAGGCAACCCCTTCCCGTCGGATTTCATTTCGCGTTTGGTTTTTAATATTGCTGCCCCCTGTTTGGTTATTAGCACTATGGCGAGTGTAGAGTTGTCCATGTCTGCATTAATGAATATGGCTATGGCAGCTGCCTTGGTGCTGTTGTGCGTGCTTAGTCTCAGTTACGCTCTGATTCGTTTATTCGGTCACGATACTAAGGACTACTTGGTCAGTTTGAGTTTTGCCAATGTCGGTAACATGGGCCTACCGGTTTGCTTGTTTGCATTTGGTGAAACGGGCCTTGCACTGGCTGTGGCGTATTTCATTATCAATAGCATTGCACACTTTTCGCTAGGAGTTTCTTTGAGTAGTGGGCGCAGCTTAGATTGGCAGGACTTTTTGAAAAATCCGATTTTATGGGCAATTGCAGTTGCTGTGGGTCTGATTTTCTTCCAGTTATCATTGCCCAATTGGCTAGAAAACACAGTGACACTAATTGGTGATATGACCATACCGCTGATGTTAATCACTCTTGGTGTATCACTGGCAGGCATTCAGGTTAAAAGCTGGAAGCTTGGTTTGTTTTATTCAACCATGCGTTTTGTTATCGGCGGTTCTGTCGCGATGTTTGTGGTGTGGTTATTGGATCTTCATGGGTTGCAAGCAAGCATCGTGATTATTCAAGGCTTGATGCCGGTGGCTATTTTTAATTATCTATTTGCACTGCAAGCAAAAAGAGATGCAGATACGGTGGCGAGTATGGTGATGATTTCGACTTTGCTATCTATGGTAGTAGTGCCAACGGCATTGGCACTACTATTGGCTTCAAACGCTTAGTTCGTCGCGACAGGCTTGTCGTAGCTGACGGTAACACTTTCAATAGCGACAGGTTCTACTGGAACGTTCTGGTGGCCACTCTTACGCGTCGTTTCGACGGTACTGATAGCATCGACCACTTCTATGCCTGAAATCACCTTTCCGAACACGGCATAACCAAAATCACGGAATCCATGATTGAGGAAGTGATTGTTTTTTACGTTAATAAAGAACTGACTGGTGGCGCTATCAACAGCCGCAGTGCGAGCCATTGCGATGGTGCCACGATTATTAAACAGGCCATTATCCGCTTCGTTTTTAATGGGCTCATTGGTGGCTTTACGAATCATAGATGGAGTAAAGAACCCTCCGGCTTGAATCATAAAGTCTGGAATTACTCGGTGGAATAAGGTGCCATCGTAATAACCGTTTTGCGCATACTCTAAAAAGTTAGCCACACTTATGGGTGCTTTGGCAGGGTTGAGTTCCAGAATAATGTCGCCCATATTGGTTTTCATTGTGACGTAAGGTGTCGCTACGTCTGCTTGCTCTGCAGACGGCTCGCTTTGTGACTCGGCCATCACAGCAAAACTAAACATTGAAAGTAAAAAAGCTAGTATCAAACGCATTTTTGTATCATTCCTAATGAGAGTGGAAGGGTTGAGCGTTATGCCCAACCATCGCCTTTACGGCCAGACATTTTAGGCAACACTAGGCCAAGAATAATTCCTAATAGAATCAAGCCTCCGCCGATCAGGATGTAGTTCAAATCCTTACTGCCTTGTAAGCGCTCGTTTTCTGCTTTCAATGTATCCACTTTGATTTTTAATTCTTCACTCGCTTTTGCCAGCTCTTGGTTTTTCTTATCCAAATTGATGGCATTGGCACTTACTTTTTTGATGTGCTCTAGTTCTTTCGCTTGAGCTTGTTTCTCTTCAGTGGTTTCAGACTGTGCTTGTTTGGTTTGAG
Source organism: Bermanella marisrubri (assembly GCF_012295615.1). Classification (NCBI taxonomy): domain Bacteria; kingdom Pseudomonadati; phylum Pseudomonadota; class Gammaproteobacteria; order Oceanospirillales; family Oceanospirillaceae; genus Bermanella; species Bermanella marisrubri. The sequence goes on along the minus strand of NZ_CP051183.1, from coordinate 2,336,184 downwards.
ACAGTTCTTTCTTCAGTTCGGAGTGCTGAGATTTTAGCTCGTTGTAGTCCGCTTTTAACTTATCTAGTTCACGTTGAGTCAAAATGAGTTTTTCAAATGCAATTGGCTTATCCTGAAGGAAGCGAGTCGGTACCCAACCTTCTAATCCCTGGTCCGTGGTCACTTTTGTAAACTTGCCATCTTCAGATTCTTCAATGAACTGCAAGTGGCTGCCACTTTTCAGTGTCTTGATGATGCGAAATTCGTTGCTTGGACCTGTGCGCAGGTTAATCCATAGTTCGTCACTGATGTAACGTTTTTCCGCCAAAGCTGGCGCGACCATTAGAAAACTAAGTACAAGTGCAGATAGTCGTTTCACTGTGATAATCCTATTTTTAAAGTTCTTTCCAAACATGTAGGTTATAAGCTTAGCGCCTTAAGGCAAAACTTTCTTGAACGGCTTCACGGTTACTTTAGCGTAAACCCCAGCGGCAACATAAGGGTCAGCATCTGCCCATGATTTGGCAGCGTCCAAACTATCAAACTCTGCCACCACCAATGAGCCAGAGAAGCCAGCCTCAGGGGCGTCCTCCGTATCGGCTAAAGGGTGAGGTCCCGCTAAAATAAGACGACCTTCTTGCTTCAGGGTCTCGAGACGAGCAAGGTGATCAGGGCGGGCACCTTTACGTTTTTCTAGGCTGTTTTGAACATCTTCGCTGATAATGGCGTACAGCATAAACATGACCTTACTTATTACTCTTTTATTGTCGCCCAATAGTAGCAGCAGGTTTAGCAACTATAAAGCGGCTTGAAGCAGCTTTATGCCACTTAATCAAGGTGTTAGCGTAGATTCCGCGCTTGCTGCGATTAGAGCACCGCCGTAGAATAGATTTCAAATAAATGATTTGCAGTAGAAGACTTCAATGACAGAAATGACTCAGGCTGGCGAAAAACCTAAAAAAGAAAGTATGTTAGCCAATATATTGCTCAACATCGTTATTCCTACCTTCATCTTAATGAAAGGCAGCGAAAACCCGTGGATTGCAGAAAAACTGGTGGAGTTAGACGCTAAATTTGGCAGTCATATGGCCGCTGTCTACGATGCGCACGGTATAAAGTTGGCCATTATTATCGCTTTGGCATTTCCCATTATTTACGGTGTGAAGGATTTTGGTCGCATCCATAAAGTGAATGTATTCTCGGTATTGGGTGTGTTCAGTATCTGCCTGACTGGTGGCATCGCTTTGTTAGAGCTGGATGCTAAATACATAGCCATCAAAGAAGCTGCAATACCGGGCATTTTGGGGCTGGTTACCGTGCTTTCAATGAAGACCCGTTTTCCCTTAGTTAAAACCTTTTTGTACAACGATAAGATATTGAAGGTAGACAAAATCGAATTGGCCTTAGAAGAGCGCCATAACCGGCCGGAATTTGATGAGAGTTTGAAAATTGCCTCTTATCTAGTGGCAGCGTCCTTCTTTTTATCGTCTTTCTTAAACTATGTTCTTGCCAAATGGATTGTCGTCAGCCCTTCTGGAACGGCTGCTTTCAATGAAGAATTGGGCAAAATGACGGCATTGAGTTTTCCGGTCATAGCCATTCCTGCCACTATCGTATTGATGGCCGCTTTGTACTACTTGTTCCGCAGCATTAAGAAACTGACAGGACTCAGCTTTGAAGATGTGATGGTGGAACCCTAATGGGGACGCCTATGTTATTTGATCTTCACTGCCATAGCTTACGTAGCGATGGCCAATTAAGTCCCACCGATTTGGTCAATCGTGCTTATGAGCAGGGCGTCACGCATCTTGCTCTAACGGATCACGATACAATCAACGGTTTGCAAGAAGCCAAGCAAGCTGCAAAGCCCCTTGGACTTGAAATTATTCATGGTATTGAAATCTCCACTGTGTGGAATGGCATGGGCATTCATGTCGTTGGACTAAATTTTGATGCAGAACACCCAGCCATGTTAGCGGCCATTGAGCGTCAAGAAAATTGTCGTTTAGAGCGCGCTAAAACCATTGCAAAAAAATTAGAAAAGCAGGGTGCTGAAGGTATTTGGGAAGCGGCGCAAAAAGTTGCGAATGGTGCACAAATAGGACGCCCCCATTTTGCTCAAGCCCTCATTGATATGGGCAAAGTCAACAACATGGCAGCGGCGTTTAAGCGCTACCTTGGCGCCGGAAAGTCGGGAGATGTCAAAACCCTGTGGCCTGAAATGAGTGAGGCTGTGCAGTGGATCGTTGATGCTGGGGGGACAGCCGTGTTGGCCCATCCAGATAAATACAAGTTAACGCGAACCAAGCTACGATTGCTATTAAATGCCTTTAAAGAAGCCGGAGGAGGCGCTGTGGAAGTAACCACGGGTGGCATGGAATCCAGCTTTGCGCAGCGCATGGCTCAATATTGCGATGAGTTTGGTTTATTAGGTAGCCAAGGCAGTGATTTCCATGGCCCTAGACCATGGAGTGAACTGGGTAAATTTCCCCCTATGCCCAAATCCGTGACACCTGTATGGCATGATTGGTACGCTGATTAGTAGCCAGCGGCTGCTACACTTAACAGTGTTCAGTAGCGACTGCATTCACGCTGAACACAATGAAAGATATAAGTAAAGGACGCTAAATGAGTCAGTTTTTTCAGATTCACCCCGAAACGCCTCAACCGCGTCTGGTAAAGCAGGCGGCGGATATCTTAAAGCAAGGTGGTCTTGCGGTTATTCCGACCGATTGTGCTTATGCCTTAGCATGCCACATTCAAGACAAGCAGGCATTGGAGCGCGTGAAGCGCATTCGTAAATTGGATGACAAGCACAACTTCACCCTAATGTGCCGAGACCTCACTGAAATCAGCACCTATGCCAAAGTGGACAATACTGCGTACCGACTACTAAAAAACCATACCCCCGGGGCTTTTACTTTTATTTTGGATGGCACTCGCGAGGTGCCACGTCGGTTGATGCACCCGAAGCGTAAGCAAATCGGCATTCGAGTCCCAGACAACGCTATTGCTTGTGCCATTATGGAAGAATTAGGCGAACCACTAATGACCACCTCTCTGATTATGCCGGGGGACACAATGCCTTTGTCCGACCCTTATGATATTCGCCAAATGCTTGAGCATGCGGTGGATTTAGTGGTTGATGGCGGATACTGTGGCTTTGAGGCCACTACTGTCGTTGATATGACAGGGGATGAATACAGCATTACCCGTCAGGGGGTTGGCCAGCTGCCTGAGCTTGAGGTCTAGACCTACCTTCAGCAGGAAGAACAAGCACTATGTTTTTCCTGCCAATTCTTGGTAAACTCACCGCTTTGTCATTTTACAAACTTTCATAAGCTGTATTAGGAGAGAGCGTGAGCTCGGTAGACTCTTCCCAGCGCGTGCTATCAGGCATGCGCCCCACAGGTAAACTACATTTAGGCCACTATCATGGTGTGCTCAAAAATTGGGTTAAATTGCAGCACGAATATGAGTGCTTCTTCTTTGTTGCCGACTGGCATGCTTTGACCACCACCTATGACGATCCATCTGTCATCGAGCAAAGCGTGTGGGATATGGTTATCGACTGGCTAGCGGCAGGGGTGAACCCAGGTAGCGCCACGTTGTTTTTGCAAAGCAAAGTCCCAGAACATGCTGAGCTGCACCTATTATTATCGATGATCACGCCGCTTGGTTGGTTAGAGCGTGTCCCCACCTATAAAGATCAGCAAGAGAAGCTAAAAGATAAAGATTTAGCCACCTATGGTTTCTTAGGTTACCCGCTACTGCAAAGTGCAGACATTCTATTGTATCGAGCGGGTCACGTACCTGTAGGTGCTGACCAAGTATCTCATGTTGAAATTACCCGTGAGATTGCCCGTCGTTTTAACTACAAATTTGGTCGAGAGCCAGGCTTTGAAGAAAACGCGCAGGCAGCGGTTAAGAAAATGGGCAAAAAAGCGGCTAAGTTGTATACCAACTTGCGTAAACGCTACACAGAAGAAGGTGATGGCGAAGCATTGGCGACTGCTCAAGCGCTTTTGAAAGAGCAGCAAAATATTACACTAGGGGATAAAGAACGCTTGATGGGTTATTTAGAAGGCGGCGGTAAAGTCATCCTGCCTGAGCCTCAAGCGCTGCTTACACCAGAATCGAAAATGCCAGGTTTGGATGGCCAAAAAATGTCCAAGTCCTATGGCAATACCATCAGTTTGCGTGAGCATCCAGATGACGTAGAGAAAAAGATTCGCACCATGCGTACCGACCCAGCTCGTGTGCGTCGTGATGATCCAGGTGAGCCTGAAAACTGTCCGGTTTGGCAGTTGCACGAGGTTTACAGTAATGATGAAGTGAAAGACTGGGTACAAAAAGGGTGCCGTAATGCGGGCATTGGTTGTATCGAGTGTAAAGGCCCTGTTACTGACGCCATCAAGGCGGAACTGATTCCAATTCAAGAGCGAGCAGAGCACTTCGAAAACAATCCTGATTTGGTGAAAACCGTGATTCAGGAAGGTAGCGAAAAAGCCCGTGATGCGGCTCGCGATACCATGGAAGACGTTCGTCATGTAATGGGCTTGTCTTACCGCTAAGGGTCAATATGGCAGAGCAAGCTGAGAATAATAATAAGCAAACTGAGGCCGAATCTACACAAGACGCGCAAGCGAATGTAGAAGAAGCTCAACAGGAGCAGGCTGAACATAAAGGCCAGCAAGAAATGCCGTTTGCTTTGATTCATGGTGAAGCCATGACTCAGCTGCCGCTTGATTTGTATATTCCACCGGATGCTCTGGAAGTGATTCTGGAGCAATTCGAAGGACCTCTCGATTTACTCCTTTATTTGATTCGAAAACAAAATCTCGATGTACTTGAGATTGATGTGTTTGAAATCACCAAGCAATACATGCAGTACGTCGAACTAATGAAAGTGATACAGCTTGAGTTGGCTGCAGAATATTTGGTCATGGCCGCCATGCTCGCGGAAATTAAAAGTCGTATTCTTTTACCAAGACCAAAAGAAGTAGAAGAAGAGGAAGAAGATCCAAGGGCAGAGTTGATTCGTCGTTTACAAGACTATGAGCGCTTTAAGCAAGCGGCGGAAGACTTAGATGAGCTGCCGAGAATGGGTCGTGATACTTACGAAGTTGAAATCAAACCGCCTGAATACAACGCACAAAAAGCGCACCCTGACGTAGACTTTAATGAATTGATGTTGGCATTCAGTGATGTATTACACCGCGCCAATATGTACACAGAACACGAAGTGGCAAAAGAAAAACTGTCTACTCGTGAGCGAATGAGTCAGATTCTTAATCAACTAAATCAAGGTGACTTTGTTCCGTTTACTCGGTTATTTACCGTGGAAGAGGGCAAAGCGGGTGTGGTCGTAACCTTCTTGGCAACGCTGGAATTAATAAAAGAACAACTAATTGAATTGGTGCAAAACGAAACCTTTGGTCCAATTCATGTGAAGGCAAAATCCTCATGATCAATGACGCATTATTAGAACAAATTGTAGAAGCAGCATTGATGGCTTCCGGTCAGACGTTAAGTGTCGACCGTATGCAAACCCTGTTTGAAGAACACGAAGCACCAAGCAAACAACGCTTGGAAATTATCGTGCAACGCATTTATGAGAAATGCGAACATAAAGGGTATGAGTTAAAAAAGGTTGCGACGGGTTATCGCTTTCAAGTGAAGCAAGATCTGTCCAATTGGGTTAGCCGCTTGTGGGAAGAAAAACCTCAGCGCTACAGTCGCGCCCTGTTAGAAACCCTGTCTATTATTGCCTATCGTCAACCGGTGACACGTGGTGAGATCGAAGACGTTCGTGGTGTCGCGGTTAGCTCTCATATTACCAAAACCCTGCAAGAACGTGAGTGGATTCAAGTAGTAGGACATCGTGATGTGCCAGGTCGCCCAGCCATGTACGCAACCACCAAAATGTTCTTGGATTATTTCAATTTAGAGTCCCTCGACCAGTTGCCGACGCTTGAAGAGATTCAAGAAATCGCTGATGCGAATCATGCTCTGGAGTTTGAAGACAAGCAAACTGAAGAAGGTAACTATGACTTTAGTTATCAGCAAGAAGAACAAGAAGACAGCGAAAACTTGAAGAGCGCCCAAGAAGACTTGGCCGCAGCGGAAGCCCTAGTAGAGAGCGTTGAAAACTCTGTCTTTAAGCAGCCAGAAGAAGAGGAAGAAAACCATAGCGTTGAAGAAACCGATTCTTTACAAGATGGTGAAAACCTTTTAGCGGCGTTGGAAGATGCTTCTGAAGCAGAACGAAGCAGCAACGAGGATGACGAAGCGGATGTATCCTTGGATGAAATGGATGATGAAGCCATGGCCGAAGCAACCATTGCACGTATGCTGGCCGAGCAAGAAGCCTTGATCAACAGTGAAGAAAAGAAGCTTGAAGAAAAAGACATAGAAGAATATGTATCTAAACCTGTGACCATCGAAGAGTCATGGCGTGAGCAAGATACGGGCAACGAATCAACCCATCAAGCCTATCAGGCAGGACCATCGGTGTTTGGCGAAAGCTCGAGCGCTGATGAAGATGAAGAAGCACTGCTGGCGGCTCGTGAAGAAGAAATGATGGCACAGCTAGAGGCTGAGCAAGAAGCCTTGATGCAAGAGCAGGAAGAGGAACAAACGCAAGAGTCCTCTGCTAGCGGTTCGAAGAGTCTTTCTGATCTTGCTAATAAACTAGATGATTAACCTTTCTGAATGATAGCAGGTGGCGTAAACCGCCTGCTATCGACTACAATGAAACATTCCCCCATAAAATCCAAGAGAGATTCCCACCGTGAGTGAGAAGTTACAAAAAATATTGGCCCAAGCTGGTTTGGGCTCCCGTCGTGAGATGGAACGTTGGATTGAGCAAGGCCGCGTTGAGCTCAATGGTAGTCCAGCCAAGCTCGGTGAGCGTGCCGAAGCAAAAGACCAGATCAAAGTGGATGGCAAAGTGATTGAACATGGTCAACGCAAAGCCAGACGCGTGTTAGCTTATAACAAGCCTGAAGGTGAGGTGTGTACACGTCACGATCCCGAAGGCCGTCCCACGGTTTTTGATCGTTTGCCTAAGTTGCATGGTGAGCGCTGGATTGCTGTAGGTCGACTCGATATCAATACTAGCGGTTTGTTGCTATTTACCACAGATGGCGAATTAGCCAACAAACTCATGCACCCGTCTACCAATACCGTTGACCGTGAGTATGCCGTGCGCGTGGCCGGTGAAGTCACAGATGAAGCGGTAAAAGCCATGACTGAAGGTGTCTTGCTTGAGGATGGCATGGCTAAATTTACCGATGTTCAGTATTTCGATGGTGATGGTTTTAACCAGTGGTATCACGTCTGTATTATGGAAGGTCGCAATCGAGAAGTGCGTCGCCTATGGGAAAGCCAAGGTTTTAAAGTATCCCGTTTGAAACGTGTGCGCTATGGCTGTGTTTTCTTACCCAAGAGAGTCAGTGCAGGCAAGTGGACGGAATTGAATCAAGCGGATACAGATGAATTATCGGCATTGGTGGATTTACCTTCCAAGCCAGTAGCGAAACTGGACCCGCAAGAAATGAAACGCTATGAACGTGAATTTCGCCGTCAGCGTACTCGTCAAAAGGCGGGAGATCAGCCTAACAAACCCAAAGGCCCCAGCCGCAACGCTCGCATAGATTCTTAAAACTCCTCCTGAAATTCGAAGACGTGAGCATCTAACAAGGAACGTTGGATGTGTACTCTGGTCTATGGCTCCAAGAACGCAAAGCTTAAAAACACCAAGAAGCTGCTGAATAGCAGAATAAAAGCAGGATGAGCGATGATCAACATGATGATACCGCTTAAGATCCATGTATTTTTTATCCACTCGATGCGTTGGGCATAGGCTTTACTTTGGCTCCATTTAAATGCTTCAGTTTCTTGGCTGATACCCAAAAACCGAATGAGGCGCTGTATAAGGCGATTCATGATTAGCCCTCAATGATTCACATTCACTTAGAGCTTAATTCAAAAACCTCTACTTCACAGGCAAGATAGAAAATTGATCTTGCAGTTCAAGCCTATATACATCGAAAGTATAAAAACACTCATGATTGCACTTTTAATGTGCACCTTAATTTTTTTAAAAAATGATTGCAGATATATGATCAGATTTGGTGCGCTAAACTGATGAAATTCCGTCTAGCCAGCAGCAATTTGACGGCATGGATTGATTTCCGCCAAATTGCTCGATAGATCACTAGCGCTTGTCGTAAACCGCGACCAGCTGGCGGCTAAAGGCGATAAGTTCACCATTGGGATGAAAGATCTTAGCTTCCGTGTGGGCATAGCCGAGATCCGCTTGCTTCACTTCGCACTCGTAATAAAGGCTATCATCTTGCGCTAGCTCTGTACGTGGCTGAATAAATTCGATATTCCAAGTAACGCTACTACCTGGTGCTGGACCTTTTAGCATAGGGAAAACAGCCGGTGGCCATGCATCGATCAAGGCTACAACGGAGGCATCATTAAACTCTGAGTGCGGATCATTAAAGTTCATGTAGCCAGTGATGATACCCTGATCAGCACCAGAGAACGGAAGTGCCTTGCTGGTGAAGCGCAAGTCCAGATGCTGAATAAAATCAGGCACGACCCCTTTTATAAATGGCATTTTCTGGGCTTGCTCTCGACTTTTGCTGGGGGTAAGAATTTCGGCTTGATGTCGAATATCGGAATCTCTGTTTTTAGCAAAGCAGGCCATAACCAGAGTTTTACATTGATTGCCTTGAAGCAAGCGGGCTTGTACTTGAATGACTGATCGACCCTCGCTAATGGTTTCATAGCTTAGCTGGCAAGGCTCATCGGCTGTAATGGCACCCGAGAAGTGAACGTTTAATGTTCGCAATTCCTTATCAGTTAAGCCTGTTTGCTGTTCTATGTGTACAAGCAATAGAGCAGCGCTTAGTCCGCCAAATACACTGCGACCTTGAGCCCAAGTAGGATCAATTGAAAATGGCTCTGAACCTGCGGCAAGTTCAAAATACTGAGAGAGGTTTTTCATAAATAATTTAGCTCGAGTAATCTAAAACTTAAACTTGTGAGTAAAACTTGATATATATAAGCACAAGTGTGTATTTATGGCTTCTATTTGCTATAGAACGCACTGTTGAATCAAGACAATAATAATATTTAGGGGTTTCATTATGACGTTAGCCTATTGGTGTGTCTTCATTGCCATTTTATTACCACTGGTTTTTACTGCATCTGCAAAATTCTCGGGACGCTTTACACCCAAAGATAATCTCAATCCTCGTGAATATCTTGAGGGACTTTCAGGTTTTCGTAAGCGTGCTCATTGGGCGCAATTAAACACGTTTGAATCGATACCAGGCTTTATGGCTGCAGTCATTATTGCCCACCAAATGGGTGGCGATCAAACTATGATCGATGGGTTGGCAATAGCTTATATCTTATTGCGATTAGCCTACGGTTTTTTGTATATGGCCAATATTGGGTTATTAAGAACATTGGTGTGGGGCGCAGCATTGGCTTGCACTTTGGGTCTGTTTTTCACTGCCTAAGGTTTACTCACATGCGTCCCTAGTGATTAGGGACGTCATGGTATATAAATAGAAAACAGACCTCCACCCAATTCACCGCCATTGCTTAACTCGATATAGCCGGTTTGTTCTTTTCTACGATGTAGCTTCGCAACACAGCTTGCAAAATATAACCCGAGGCTTGTACTTCCGTTTCTGAAGTTTATACCCTTAGGCTCGTAGGGCTTCATAAGCATGTTGTCAGGATAACCTAAACCATCGTCGTTCACTTGAATACATAGCATGTCGTTTGTGATTTCGGCTTTTACGAGAATTTTGGTTTTTGTATAGCGTACGGTGTTAACGATAATGTTATTGATCACGCTTGCGACTAGATTGTAATCACAGTACCAAATTTCATCTTCGTCACAGTTTAACTCAAATGTGTGACCATATTTTTCAATGAGTACTTGATTGCGCAAATGTACTTCATGTAACAGCTCCCATACCTCCATTTCATCGATGATTAACGGCAGGCTGTTATCTTCATAGCGATAAACACCGAGTAAGTGCATTAAGTCGTTATTTAAACGACTTGCTTCATAACGTAAATTTGCCAATTGCTTTTCGTTGCTGTCTGCTAGTGCTTGGTTATCTTGAATTTCATCGATGCTATTTAATATCATGATGATAGAGTTTTTCATGTCGTGAATACAGGAAGCCAATAGCATATCTAAATTATTATCGGACATTAGCTCGTCTCCTTTTGGCCATGCTTCTGTAACATCTCTAGCGTGTTTTTGAATTGTTGATAGCGTTTAAACTGCTTGTCGCCTCCTTCAATATGGTCAACAAATTCAATGTGCTGCTTGCACAAAGCAATTTTTTCAGGAGCCGGGCCAGACTTTTTCATATCAAATAACAAAGCTTGAATAATATTCAGACGAATACCAACGTGTTTAGGGAAGAACTGAACCGCTTCAGAGAAACTATCAAGAGCTGCTTGATATTCTCCTCGTTCGAACAAATTGATGCCTTCTTTATTTATTTTAACCACAGCTTCTCGGCCTTGAGCGGTGACAGGTTCATCAACTAATTTATCTAAGCGCTGGCTGATGGCTTTATCATGTTTATATTCTTGAGCGAGCTGTTTGAGTAGAGCAAAGCCTTTATCTTTATGGCCTGTTTGTAAATAGCTTTTTGCTAATTCTAATTGGCTTCTTAAAGTATGTGTCCCGTGTCTGTCTATACGACTCTCAGCTGACTCCAATGCTCGTTGTGCATTTGCATCGTCACCGCTACTGGCATAAGCACGAGATTCGATGAGTTTCGCTTGAATTTTTATGTCTTGATTAGCGTATTTCTTTTGTGTTGCCTGCGACGTATTTAACGCTTCTTTCGCGTAGGCTTTTTTAAGCTCTCGTTCCTTAGTATGCAATGCGGCTTCTGAAAGGCTGTCAGCCAAATCTAGTTCATTTTCTGCATTTTCGTGAATACTGTGCTCAGCTAATCGGACAACACTGCGAGATGCTTTTGCCGCCGTATCATAATCGTTATTCATACGGCTGATTTCTGCTAGCAGCTTTTGGCGTTTAACGGATCGCGAACTGATCGTCGTAGAACGCTCCAGAAGGGACTGAGCACCTTTGGTATTCCCCATACTTACTAAACATTGGGCTGCGCCTTCATAGGCCTCGAGGCTTGCAGGATTCTCGCTGTAGCATTCTTCATATAAATTGAGTGCTTGCTTAAATTTCTTTATAGCTAAATATACGTCTGCCAGTCCCATGCGAGCCCAAAAGAGTGGACGTTCCTCAACGATGGCTTGGTAATGCTGCTCTGCCTCATCGAAACGTTCTTGATTTAGAAGAATCTCTCCTTTGGTCTTTAAACACCAATTCTTGTTGCGACTCTTGTTTGTAATTTCTTGCTCACACAGCATAAGAGCTTGATCGAAGTCTTCTTGGTCTAGAGCGGTATAAATAGGTTTCAAATTGTCTTTTTGCTTGATGCATTTGAGTAGACGAGATTGAATTTCCCCAGGAGAGATGGGTTTATTCATGTAGGCATCCGGTTTGTATTCTAAGGTGCCCACGACAGCATCACGACTGGAATCGGCCGTTACCATGATGAATATACAGCTGTGCTTCAGTATATCTTTGTGACGTAGCTCTTCGAGCATTTGCAAGCCATTTGGTCCCTTGCCTAGGTCGAGATCCGAAAAGATAACGTCATACTCATGTTCTTCGCAAAACCGAATAGCTTGGCTGCCACTGGTCGCGGTATCAATATCCTTGACATTGAGACCATGGAGCATGCGTTTCAGTATTTTTTGAAAGCTTTCGAAATCGTCGACGATGAGGAATTTCTTGTCGCGATAATCGTTTTCTACCGCCATGTACAGTCACCCTTAATCCATGTTTAAAGTGTAGGTGACAATTCGAGTCAATCAATTATCTGTAGCACACAGCAGTTTAGGGCTGGCTACGCCTAAGGGTCAGATTATATCGTTGTTGCAGCTCAGGCTGATTAGGATTGGCCTTAACCGTATTAACGCCATGGTAGTATAAGCGCGCCTGGCCGCTGAGTATGAAAACGTCACCATCGGAAACTGAATAATATGTGGCTTTTCCTTGGCGTTTTGGACCGACCACCTGAAAAATGGCAGGCAGGCCAAGTGATACGCTAATGATGGGATAGTCGAAGTTGGCTTCATCCTTGTCTTGATGCCTTCCCATGCTCGTGCCTATGTCATAGCGGTTAATAAGGCATGCGTCTGGGCTGTACTTAGGAAGATTGAGGTGAGCAATGACATCGTCAGAGATAGTACGAATAGTGTCTGGCATAGCTGGCCAAGATTGGCCAGACTCTGGGTCATTACGACTGTATCCATAACCGGATGGCTGGGCAATCCATCCATATTCTCCGCAGTTCGTCGTCGCCACTTTCATATGATGGCCCATAGGGGTCATCATATGACGAAAGGGTGCTTGTTTGGCCACCTCGTGAATCGCTGCCATAGTTGCTTCTGTATTCACTAAGTTGCGAATTTGAAACAGCCCTTGACCGTGATCTAAAATCTCGACTTCATTGCTAGCGAACAGATCGCTCATAATTCTGGTTCCACTGGATACATTCATCAAGCGTGACACCCTTGCCACCGAAGATATCCAAAGCACTTCCGATCGTCAGATCCACTTTGCCATTGGATAACTCACTTACTCGATGTAAATCGGCCAAGGAGCGAGCGCCACCTGCATAGGTCATCGGCGCATAGGCGTGTTTACCAAGCAGAGTAACTAACTCTTCGTCGATACCCCCCTGTAGACCTTCTACATCAGCAGCATGAATTAAAAATTCAGCACAGTGTTCGGCAAGAGACTTGAGGTTTTCTGCTGTGATGGCGGTACGGGTGACCGTTTGCCAGCGGTTGGTAGCGATGTGCCAGCCATCTTTGGTACGACGACAGCTTAGATCGAGCACTAATTTATTTTTACCCGTTTCTTTTTTGATGGCTTCTAGGCGTTCAAAACTAAATTCGTCGTTTTCAAATAGGGCAGATGTGACGATGACGTGACTAGCCCCCGCATTGAGATAATCGGATGCGTTCTCTCTGTTTACACCGCCGCCAAATTGCAAACCATTGGGCCACGCCTTAAGTGCCTTTAGAGCGGCCTCTTGATTACCTGGGCCAAGTGCGATCACGTGACCACCGGTCAGATTCTTTTCTTTGTAAAGGTCTGCGTAATAGGCGCTATCGTATGGGCTCACATAATTGGTCTTTGCGCCTTCATCATTAAGGCTGCCACCCACGATTTGTTTTACTTGACCTTGATGTAGGTCGATACAGGGACGAAATACAGTCACATCTTCACCGCTTACTAAAAACTGTGCAGATTATAGCGGTTTAGGCTGGGATACCCAATAAATTGGTTTTGGGAAGGTGCTGAGGTTTGGGAAAAGACACCTCGATCACTCATTGGCTGATGAATAAACGAGTGAACGAGATGTCTTAAAAGATTAAACGGGCTTGTATTTTTCGTTTTGTTTACGAATGAAATACCAACTGATGAGCGCTACAAATGAAACGGCTAATATAATTAGCGTAGCCAATGCGTTGATCTTCGGCGTAATGCCGAGACGAACTGAGCTAAACACCTCAATCGGTAGGGTTGTTGCACCTGGACCGGTTACAAAACTGGCTATTACCACATCGTCTAGCGAGAGTGTAAACGAGAGCAACCAAGCTGACGCAATGGCGGGTGCAATCACAGGCATGGTGATTTTCACAAATGCCTCCAGTTGATTGGCCCCTAAATCCAGAGCTGCTTCCTCAATGCTATGATCCATTTCCAATAAGCGTGAACTGATTACTACTGTGGAATAGGCCAAACAAAAGGTAGTATGAGCAATCCATATGGTAAGCATGCCTCGTTCGGCTGGCCAACCGATTAATTGACCCATGGCTACGAATAAAAGCAGCATCGATAAACCAATGATGACATCGGGCATTACCAAAGGCGCAGTAATCGTGCCGGTAAAAAATGTTCGTGTCTTAAACTTTTTAATTCTTACCATTACAATTGCGGCGAATATACCCAAAGCCACAGCAGCGGTTGCGCTATAAAAAGCGACCTGTAGCGAACGACCAACAGCGGTCATGATCTGATCATCTTTAAAAAGCTCCACATACCATTTGGTGGAGAAGCCAGCCCAAACGGTCACTAAACGGCTCTCGTTAAATGAATAGATAATCAAAATCACCATGGGTAAGTACAAAAATGCGATACCTATCCAAAAGAATATTTTGCTGAAACTCCAATTGCGAATATCAAGGCTCATGATTGCACCTCCTTATTCTGATAATGGTGGAACAGCGTAATAGGAATAATCAGAATCAAAATCATGACGACCGCTAAGGACGCAGCAACCGGCCAATCGCGGTTATTAAAGAACTCTTCCCACAATACTTTACCGATCATGATGGTATCAGTACCGCCTAATAGTTCAGGAATTACGTACTCACCTACAACAGGGATAAATACCAGCATAGAGCCAGCAACAATGCCGTTAAAAGAGAGCGGTAAGGTGACCTTAAAGAAAGTAGTTACTTTGTTCGCACCTAAATCGGATGCTGCTTCAATCAGTGATTGATCATGCTTAACCAAGTTGGCATACAAAGGCAGAACCATAAACGGTAAATAGCTGTAAACAATACCTACGTATACGGCAAAGTTGGTATTCATCATACGTAATGGTTCATCAATAATGCCCACAAACATGAGTGAGTTGTTAATTAGACCATTATCTTTTAATAGCCCCATCCAAGCGTATACGCGAATCAGAAACGACGTCCAGCTCGGAAGTAATACGAGCAGTAACCAAATTGGTTGCTGATGCTTGGGGGCTCGGGCAATGGCATACCCCATCGGATAACCGATTAATAAGCAAAATACAGTGGACCAAAATGCAATAACGATGGAGTTCCAGTAGGCTTCTGCATATAAAGGATCGTCCAACAACCAAATATAATTGGCAAAATTAATCGAGATACTGAGCTTTTCATCCAACCATTCGAACATAGGGCTATATGGTGGAATCGATAGAATCGATTCTGACACAGATATTTTGCCCACAAATACAAACGGCAGCACAAAGAAAACGAGTAACCAGACATAGGGCGGTAAAATCACCCAAAACTTTCCGGCTGGAATGAGTGACTTGATCTTATTCATACGTTCATCACCATGCCTGAATCGTCTTTCCAATAGACGTAGACCTTTTCATCCCATTTAGGACGCTCATCACGGCGCTTGGTATTGGCCAAAAAGCACTGAATAATTTTGCCAGATTGAACACGCACATAATAAACCGTGTGACCACCTAAATACGCAACATCATCCACTACACCTTTTGCCCAGTTTTTGTCTTGTTTGGGTTTGCTTTTGCTAATGAAGGTCTTTTCAGGACGAATAGCAAATAGCATAGACTTTTCGTCAATGCGTGAACTGACACCGCGTCCAACGTAAATGGTCGCATCTAAATCGGGAGAGCGGAGTTCCATGTGATCTTCTTCATCAGCAATGATTTCAGATTCAAACATATTTACGTTGCCGATAAATTCGGCAACCATTCGATTGGTTGGACTTTCATATACGTCAACTGGCGAACCAATCTGTTGAATAAATCCTTCATCCATAATGGCAATGCGATCAGCCATTGTCATGGCTTCTTCTTGATCATGGGTTACCATAACGCAGGTCACGCCTACGCGTTCCAAAATATCCACGACTTCTAATTGCATTTCAGTGCGTAACTTTTTATCTAGCGCGCCCATCGGCTCATCAAGTAATAGAAGTTTTGGATGTTTCGCAAGTGAGCGAGCAAGTGCGACACGTTGACGTTGACCACCAGATAGTTGATGTGGTTTGCGACGAGCGAACTTTTCCATGTGAACGAGTTTTAGCATCTCTGCGACTCGATCAGCGATTTCGTTTTTGGGAAGTCTGTCTTGTTTTAAACCGAATGCGATATTTTTCTCTACACTCATGTGTGGAAATAAAGCGTAGCTTTGAAACATCATATTAAACGGTCGTTGGTTGGGGGCCATGCCGGTAATATCGTTATTACCTAAGCAAATTTTCCCTGACGTAGGCATCTCAAAACCCGATAGCATACGTAGCAAAGTTGACTTGCCTGAACCTGAAGCACCGAGTAGGGCAAAGATTTCGCCTTTGTAAATATCGAGACTAACGTCGTCTACCGCTAGAGCTTCATCATAATATTTGGTTAGGTTTTTTATAGATAGTAAAACTTCTTGGCTAGATCGACTGGTTCTGCCGTTATGATCCAACTCCGAGTTCTCTTGCAAAGAGTCAACCCCTGTAGGCATAAGTACTGCTCTCCGATTATTGTATGCGTTGTCAGGTATGTTCTTTATATTTTGTGTTTTGAACCTGAATAACAGCAGACTATAGCGGCTTTGGGGCCGCCTAAGTCCACTGTGATTGATCGTTATTTACCAGACTTGATACTGGTCCAAGTACGGGTCATGATGCGATTAATCTTGTTAGGCAGCACTTCAAACGTGAATAGTTTAGTGCCTTCAGGTGGGAAGATACCCGGATCAGATAAGATCTCTTCGTCAATGTGTTGCTTAGCGGCTTGGTTAGGACTGCCATACCAAACATAGTTGGTTAGGTCTGCACCCACTTTTGGGTCAAGGATGTAGTTAATCCATTTATGAGCTTGCTCGACATTTTTGGCGTCTTTCGGAATCGCCATCATGTCAGACCACATAGCTGTTCCTTCTTTAGGGATGTAATACGCTATCTCTACACCATTTTCTGCTTCTTCAGCACGAGCAGCTGCTTGGAAAACGTCACCAGACCACCCAATAGCAACGCATAAGTCGCCGTTAGCCAAATCTGAAATATAACGAGAGCTGTGGAAGTAGCGAATGTTGTCACGGATGCTCAACATTTTTTCTTCAGCTTTGTCGTAATCGCCTTTATTTTTGCTGTTTGGATCCAGACCAAGATAATTAAGAACAAGTGGCAATACTTCGCCAGCACTGTCTAAAACGGAGATACCACATTCTTTGAGTTTAGAGGAATACTTAGGGTCAAAAATAAGATCCCAGCTATCAGTCGGAGCCTTTTCACCTAGAATAGCCTCCACTTTTGCAACGTTGTAGCCGATACCTGTGGTGCCCCACTGATAAGGTACGCCATATTCATTACCTGAATCGTAGTTTTCAAGCGCGGCTAAAAGGTCTTTATCTAGGTTATCCCAGTTAGGGATTTTAGACTTATCTATTTTCTGATAAGCACCAGCTTTTATATGGCGAGCAAGGTAGTCTGAAGTAGGAACCACCACATCGTATCCAGACTGACCAGACAATACTTTGGCTTCTAGAACTTCGTTGGAATCGAAAACGTCATAAGTCACCTTAATACCGGTTTCTTTCGTGAAGTTATCGATCGTGTCCTCTGCAATATAGTCAGACCAGTTATAGATACGTACGGTATCTGCAATGGCCGCACCTGAAACGGAAACTGCAATAGCAGCACCAATCAGGGATTTAGCGATGGTTTTCATATATGACTTCCCCATGTTGTTGGTTGAACTGTTAGTTATCTGGTTCGACTGTTCTTAAGGTGCTCACAGAACACGATGAGTATCTTAAGTTTGATCCATTGGTGCAATAAATCTCTTTGAGATTAATGCAGATTGGTCGAAGAACCAATTCCTTGAAGCAGCAAAATGTGCTGTTGTCCAAAAAAATGTGCAAAACTCAGGGGGCCAATTGTTTTGCACCTAGCGCTTATTGTTTTTATTGGCGGCGCGTTGTTCTTTTTTGTTTCAGGATTAAACCGTGCTCAGCAGGAATTCTCGTTCCCATGAGCTGATCACTCGTTTAAAACCTTCATATTCGGCTTCTCTTGTAGCTATGTATCCATCCACAAAGTTATCACCAAAAATGGCACGAATTTCTTGTGATTCGTCCATTGCTTCAAGAGCCGATTCGATGTTCGTGTGTAGTGCCTCATCTAATTCCTCTTCGGCACGACCGCTAATAGGTTTGCGAGGCTTGATTTGTTTTTCCATGCCCAATAAACCACATACAAGATTGCCGGCCATTGCCAAATACGGATTGGTATCGGACCCAGGTAAACGGTTCTCGACACGACGGGCAGCTGGTGGTGCCTTTGGCACACGTAAACCAACGGTTCTATTCTCTTCACCCCATTCGATATTCATTGGTGCATTGCCTTCACCGCAAGACTGATAGCGACGATAGCTGTTCACATTAGGCGCGAATATAGGCATTAGCTGAGGGATAAACGTTTGCATACCGCCAATGTAGTGATGGAATTCATCGCTGGCAGTACCATCTTTTTTAGAGAAAATATTCTTACCCGTTTTTGCGTCCAAAATAGATTGGTGTATATGCATAGAGCTACCGGGTTCACCAGAAATGGGTTTAGCCATAAAGGTTGCACTGATGTTATGTTTCAATGCCGCCTCGCGTACCGTGCGTTTAAAAATAAAAACTTGATCCGCTAGTTTCAATGGATCACCGTGACGGAAGTTAAACTCTAACTGGGCCATACCTTCTTCATGGATTACTGTGTCAATGTCCAGCCCCATGTCTTCACACCAATCGTAAATATCTTCGATGATAGGATCGAATTCGTTTGCAGCATCAATGCTAAAGGATTGGCGACCACTTTCTTGTCGTCCAGACCGACCGATTGGTGGTTCAAGAGGAAGATCTGGATCCGTACAGCGTTTCGTTAAATAGAACTCTACTTCTGGAGCGACGATCGGTTGTAAGCCTTTCTTTTTATATAGCTCTAATACACGTTTCAAAATAGTACGCGGTGCTAGATCGATGAGGTTGCTCATAGAATCGTAACAATCATGTATGGCTTGTGCGGATGGCTCTATTGCCCAAGGAACAGTAAAAATCGCATCTTCATCAGGCTTTAAAATCATATCGATATCTTTCGGGTCAAGTAACTTGTAGTAGATATCGTCGTCGGGATAGTCGCCAGTAGCCGTTTGCAATAAAACACTTTCAGGAAGGCGAATGCCAGCCTCCTGTATAAATTTATTAGTTGGCATTATTTTGCCGCGGGCAATGCCAGTTTGGTCTGACATTATGCATTCAACTTCAGTGATCTTTTTATCTTTTAACCACTTGGTTATTTTTTCCATGTATCTCATTTGGTATTACATGCATTAATATCACGCTGTACCAAAAGCCTCATTCATGTTTGGTTCGGAATGTTGTCATTCCATTTACTAAGCTTAGATAAATAAAACCGTACTAAGCATTTTTTTCAACAACGGGGTAGGGTCGATTTGTAGCCCTGTTTTGAAATCAGTTGTTTAGTTTATACTACAGTGGTATAAAATATTTCAAACGTTTTTTGTAAAATATTTTACAAAATGATCAAAAAAACATGATTTTTTCACAATCGCACCAGCAGGTGGCGTATTTGGTCTTAACTAATAGTATTGCACCAAATAGTGGCAAAATCAGATCGGTAAGGAGCGATTTATGCCATCCCAACTGCTCAAAACTCAAAGCTATGTAAACGGACAGTGGAAAGATGCGCAAAGCGGCCAAGAATATCAAGTCGTTAATCCGGCCACTGGGGAATTAATCGCAAAAGTGGCGGATTGTGCAGCAGCTGATGCAGAAGTTGCTGTCGAATTGGCCCATGAAGCGTTCTTAAGTTGGCGTAAAACTACAGCGAAAGAGCGTAGCCAAATCATGCGTAAATGGTTTGACCTCATTATGACTAACCAAGACGAACTAGCCGAAATTATGACCATGGAATGTGGCAAGCCTTTGGCGGAATCTAAGGGTGAAGTTGCATATGGAGGTTCTTTTATTGAATGGTTCGGTGAAGAAGCCAAACGTGTATATGGCGATATGATCCCGGCTCCCGCTGGAGATCGCAAAGTTTTAGTAAATAAGCAGCCTGTCGGTGTTTGTTCTGCGATTACACCATGGAATTTTCCATTGGCTATGATCACTCGTAAATGCGCCCCCGCCATCGCAGCAGGCTGCACTATTGTGATTAAACCGGCAGAAGCCACACCGTTAACGGCATTGGCGCTTTGCGAGTTGGCTGAACAAGCCGGTTTACCAAAAGGCGTATTGAATGTTGTGACTGCCAGCTCAGGCAAGGAAGTGGGAGAGGTATTATCAACTCATCCACTGGTGAAGAAGATTTCATTTACGGGCTCAACCCCAGTGGGAAAAATTTTGCTGAAGCAAAGCGCTGATACAGTGAAAAAGTTGTCAATGGAGCTCGGCGGAAATGCACCGTTTATCGTTTTTGATGATGCGGATATCGACGCAGCAATAAAAGGTGCCATGGCAAGCAAATACCGCAATACAGGACAAACTTGTGTGTGTGCTAACCGTTTCATCGTTCAAAGTGGTATCCATGATGAGTTTGTGAAAGCGCTCGCCAAAGCCAGTGATGAATTGAAGCTGGGCAATGGTTTAGATGAGGGCATAACTCAAGGTCCGTTAATCAATAAAGCTGCAATAGATAAAGTTTCTGGCTTGGTCGATGACGCCAAGAAGAAAGGAGCTGACGTCGTAACAGGAGGCGAACCTTTCAGCAGCAAAGGTGGTTACTTCTATAAGCCTACCGTATTGACTGGTATAAAAGATGGTATGGACATTGCGACGGAGGAAATTTTTGGCCCTGTCTGTCCTGTGTTTAAATTTGATAAAGAAGAAGAAGCCATCGCCATAGCCAATGACACACCTTTTGGTTTAGCGGCTTATTTTTACAGCCAGAATCTTTCGCAAATCTGGCGTGTCGCGGACGAGTTAGAGTACGGCATGGTGGGTATTAATGAAGGTATTATCAGCACAGAAGTTGCGCCCTTTGGAGGGGTGAAAGAATCAGGTATGGGGCGTGAAGGTAGCAAGTACGGTATCGATGAGTACATAGAAATGAAATACCTATGCATGGGTGGATTAGCCTAGCGTAAGTGTGGGCTTATTTTGAAAACAACGAATAATATAAAAGAACAAAAGGTAGCCTTCGGGCGAGAAGAATTATGAAATCACGTTCAGTATTGGATAGGTTTTTAAAGCAACATCCTGATGTTGAAACTATTGAATTACTTGTCGCAGATACATCTGGGGTGTTACGTGGTAAGCGAGTGGAAAAAAGCTTACTGACTAAAGTGTTTGAGCAAGGCTTTTATTTACCTGGATCAATCATGTCTTTGGATGCAACTGGCGCCACTGTTGAAGAAGCGGGACTGGGCGCAAAAGTTGGCGATAAAGATCGTTTGTGTAAACCAATACCTGAAACTTTGAGTATTGTGCCTTGGCATGATGCCAGGGATCGAGCTCAGGTCTTATGCACCATGCATGAAGATGATGGTTCTGCGTTTTTTGCCGACCCACGCCAAGTACTAAAGCGCGCAGTAGATAAATTTGAAACCCTGGGCTACACACCAGGTATCGCATTGGAATTAGAATTTTATTTGATCGATCCTGAGCGTGACATTAATGGTCAAATCCAGCCGCCTTTAATTCCCGGGACTAACCGTCGAATGACCTCTTGCCAAGTCTATAGTATCGACGAACTGGACGATTATGACTTTTTTATTCGAGATGTTATAGAAGCTGCTGCGCAACAAGGGATTCCTGCCGATACCGTTATCGCGGAATATGCACCAGGCCAGTTTGAAGTGAATCTAAACTACGGCAACGATATTTTAGCGGCTGCCGATAATGCCATTTTATTGAAGCGCGTGATTCATAGTGTGGCGAAAAAACATGGCATGATGGCATCATTCATGGCAAAGCCTTACATCCAAGAGAGCGGTAACGGGCTGCACATTCATTTGTCCCTGATGGATGAGCAAGGTAACAATATTTTCGCTGATGATGATCCCACGCAAAATCCCTTTATGCGCCATGCGGTGGCGGGTTTATTGGACATGGCAGATGCTACTCAGGCTTTCTTATTTCCTAACATCAATAGTTATCGTCGATTGGATCCCGGCGCCTATGCACCGACCAGTAAAACATGGGGTAATGACAATCGTACGGTAGCCATTCGAATTCCTTCTGGTGGTAAAGATGCGACGCGTTTAGAGCATCGTATTAGTGGAGCTGATGCCAATCCGTATTTGGCTGTTACGTCTATATTAGCCGGTGTTGTGGAGGGTATTACCAATGAACTGACACCCCCAGAGGCTGTAGTAGGAGATGCTTACGAGCAAGACCACGAACATATTAGTGACAACGCACGGGATGCGCTGCGCAATATGGAAGGGGATGCGCGCATCCAAGAGTGGTTCGGAAAGGATTTTGTTCAGGTTTATAGCATTTGCAAATGGCAAGAAATTCGATTGTTTGAACATCAGATAACTGCCAAGGAATATGATTTACTTCTGCCGTACCTTTAGTAGAGGTCAAATCTATATTCAGCTTTCATGGTGAAACGATAACAACAGACTTTTAACTATGTAGTTCAATAAAAAAATCTTAACTTGCGTCTTGGAGTAAATTTTGCTTCTAATAGGCTCAGGTTTTTTGCACGGAAGAACTGCATGGATTTGCCCAGTCACATCCACTGGCACAGCTACCAAGACGAACATGGCTTGGCGCAAGGCCTAGGCATAATGCTTGAGTCTGCTATTGAAGAAAGCTTAGCCAGTCATAGCCCCGCAATGATCGCGCTATCCGGTGGTTCGACGCCGCGGACTTTTTTAAAGCATCTTTGTCATCAACACCTGCCTTGGCAAGACATCGTTTGGACACCGGTAGATGAGCGCTTTGTTCCCGTCGATCATCAAGACAGCAATGAAAAAATGTTTCGAGAATTATTGATTGAGCATCATCCAGAAACCCACTTTCTCTCTATGATTCAACATCAAGAGTTAGAGCAATCGGTGCAGCTTTATCAAAAGCGTTTTCACACTTTTGGAAAAACCTATGATGTCTGTATCCTAGGCATGGGTAATGATGGACATACCGCCTCTTTATTTCCCGATGCTCCTGAGCTGTCCCAAGCCATTAAAAAAGACGCAGATTGCTTTATGGCTATGCATCCCCAAAGTGCGGTACAAGCGCGCATTAGTGCAGGATTGGAAACTATTATGCAGTCAAAGGTGCGAATCTTGCACATACAAGGTGAAGAGAAAAAGCGCACGTTTACGAAAGCATTAGCTGTGACGAATCCAGCGGAGATGCCAATCCGTTGGGTTTGTGAACAACCGTTACATGTATTTTGGTGTCCATAGCATTTTTAAGGAAAGTCCATGAGTAATCACTATCAAATATTGGATCAATGGTGTGCCCAATCACCTGTTATACCTGTGATTACTTTGTATAAAACCGAGCACGCCGTACCTTTAGCCAATGCACTGGCCAAGGGCGGTTTAAGTATCTTAGAAGTGACCCTGAGAACGGACTGTGCGCTAGAATCCATTAAGCTCATGCGAGAAGCCTGTCCGCAACTATTGATTGGAGCAGGTAGTGTTCTTGATACCCGAACACTTTGGGCTGCACAAGAAGTGGGCAGTCAATTCATTGTAAGCCCCGGAGCAGGGCCTCAATTATTGCAAGCTTTGGCTCAATGCCAGATTCCGGTCTTGCCAGGTATCGCGAGTATTTCAGAAATGTTAACTGGTTATGAACTGGGTTTACGTCGCTTTAAATTTTTTCCTGCCAACATCAATGGTGGTGTCGCCGCACTGAAAGCGTTTTCCGGTCCTATCAAAGACGTCAAATTTTGCCCAACCGGTGGTGTTAATCTCGATAACATGAATGACTACCTAGCCCTTGATAATGTATTCGCAGTGGGTGGTACTTGGATCGTTCCAACGGATTTAATCGAACAAGAAAATTGGCAAGCCATCACAGATTTAGCAAAAGAATGTCTTATTAAATCGCAGCAAGTCCAAAGGAGTTTGTAGTTAACAACATGAATAAAACCCTGCAGGCCGTCACGCAACGTATCGTCGAACGCAGCCAATCAAGTCGCGCTGCCTATTTAAACGCCATGCAGCAACAGGCCACCGATGGCCCTGCCCGCCAAGTCATGTCATGCGGAAATTTGGCTCATGGCTTTGCTGCATGTAAACCGCAAGATAAAGAATCCATTAAACTCATGAATGCGGCGAATATAGGTATCGTTACTGCGTTTAACGATATGCTTAGCGCGCATCAACCTTACGAACCTTACCCCAATATTATCAAGCAAGCCGCGCAGAAAATGGGGAGTACCGCGCAGGTGGCTGGTGGCGTGCCTGCTATGTGTGATGGTGTGACCCAAGGCCAACCGGGCATGGATTTAAGTCTATTCAGTCGCGATGTCATTGCCATGAGTACAGCGGTATCCCTGAGCCACAATATGTTTGATGGCGGTTTGTGCTTAGGGATCTGCGATAAAATCGTACCAGGTATGTTAATGGGAGCATTAAGCTTTGGTCATCTGCCTTTTGTTTTTGTACCCGCAGGCCCAATGGCATCGGGTATCAGTAACCAAGAAAAAGCTAAGGTTCGTCAGTTATATGCTGAAGGAAAAGCCAGTCGTGAAGAATTGCTAGAAACAGAATCTAAGTCGTATCACAGTCATGGCACCTGTACGTTTTATGGTACTGCCAATAGTAATCAGTTATTGCTTGAAGTCATGGGCCTGCATATACCAGGCAGTTCATTTATACATCCTGATTCTCCCATGCGCCAAGCCATGACTGAAATGGCAGTGGAGCAAGTAATTCACATGACCAATATGAATCAGCGACCCACTGCACTTTATGAAATCGTTTCCGAAAAAACCATCGTTAATGCTTTGGTAGCCTTATTAGCGACAGGAGGTAGTACCAATCACACCATGCATTGGGTGGCTATCGCCCGTTGCGCAGGTATTCAAATCACATGGGATGACTACGCAGAACTGAGTGAAGTAGTGCCGCTGTTAACCAAAATTTATCCCAATGGCCAAGCAGATATCAATCACTTTACCGCAGCGGGCGGCGTTGGCTACTTAATCAAGCAGTTATTAAAAAAAGGCTTACTACACGAAGACGTGCAAACTGTATTAGGCAAAGGACTATCACAATATTGTGTAGAGCCCCATTTTATTAACGGACAAATTCTCTTCAGACCTTGTATTGAAACCTCACAAGACAAAGACGTACTGGCGAACATCGAAGCGCCTTTCAGTGACCATGGTGGTTTACAACTTATGCGAGGCAACCTAGGCCGTGGCGTCATCAAAACCAGTGCGGTTAAAAGCGAACATCAGTCTGTTTGCGCGCCAGCTGTCGTGGTAAATGATCAAAATGAAGTGAAGACGCTATTCGAATCTGGCGAACTCAACAAAGATGTTATTTTGGTGGTGCGTTTTCAGGGCCCACAAGCCATTGGCATGCCCGAGCTTCACAAACTCACACCGTATTTAGGTTCTCTGCAAGATAAGGGTTACAAAGTAGGGTTAGTCACAGATGGACGCATGTCGGGTGCATCAGGCAAAGTGCCTGCCGCGATTCATGTTTACCCAGAAGCGAAACAGGGCGGTGCCTTAGCTAAAGTTCAAAACGGTGATGTCATCGAATTAAACGGTGCGACAGGCCAACTGAACATTGTCTTTGACTCTAAAGCAGAAGAACAACAATTCTGGCAACGTCCTGACGCGTCTATGACTACGGACCATAGCCAAGGTTTAGGCCGCGAGTTGTTTTCTAATTTCCGCAAGTTGGTGACCACGCCCGAGAAAGGTGCTATGAGTATTGATGTGCCTTACGACCAAATGAATGAATAACTAAGTTGTTCATTCATCCCAATCTTTAAAATGCTGCAATAGATAATCAATGGCTAAGCGTGCCCGCATTGGCAAAAATCGACGGTTTTGATACACGATCCAACTGGTAATGCCATGGCTCCAATAATCACGCAAAATCGGCTTTAGTCTTCCGCTGTTAATGGACTGCTCGAAACTACTCACTGGCATATAGGCGATGCCCATACCATGTTCGCAGGCTTGTAAAACCACATTGGCATTATTGGAACGCCAAGGGCCGGATACTTTCACATCAAAGCTTTGCTGATTCTCGGAAAACAACCAATGATCGTTGTTGGTTAGTAAGCATTTATGGTGTTTTAAATCGTCAGGGTGAGTGGGTTCGCCAAACTGCTTTAAATATTCAGGGCTAGCCGCTGCCATTAAGTGACGCTGAATAAGACGACGCGCCACCAAGCCAGAATCTTTAAGGCGACCATAACGGATAGCGAAATCAAAACCTTCCTCTACAAAATTGACCATGCGACTATTAAAGTCCATTTCTATGGATAGCTCAGGATGGGATTTTGCAAATTGCATCAAACAGGGGGCAATGAACTGCTCGGCAAAGGTGCCGGCCGCGCTGACTTTTAAAGTGCCCGTCAGCTTAATACTCTCATCCGATACGGATTCATCCGCTTGCTGTAAACCATCAATTAACTCACGGCACTGGGTATAATAACGCTCCCCCGCATCGGTGAGGCTGACCATACGTGTCGTTCGGGCTAGTAACTGCACGCCCAAGCGCTCTTCTAAACGCGCTACTTGGCGGCTTATATGGCTGGTGGATGCGTCAAGTTGCTTAGCTGCTGCAGAAAACCCTTGTGCCTCGGCTACTGCGACAAACTCTTGAATGCCTTCAAAGTTACTCATAGTGGCTTTTAACCTTAATACTCGGTATCTATGCTTGATTATTGCAGTATAGCAATAGTGATTTGATAATTATAAGGATTATCATCCAATCAGCCATGAACTAACCTACTCATAAATCGAAAGCAGGGCGTTGAAACATAGCGCTAAAACTTAATTTATATAAGTTATTACATTCACCGAGAAAGGAGGTTTTCTCATGAGTAAGATCCTAATTCTGGTAACCAATCACGCAACATTAGGCGAAACAGACGAAGCAAACGGTACTTTCGCGCCCGAGCTAACCCATGCCCTGCATGAGATCACAGACGCAGGTTATGACTATGACCTCGTATCCATCAAAGGTGGCCAAGCGCCAATGTATGGCACCGACATGGAAGGGGATGAAATCAACAGCAAGATCCTAGCAGATGAGACTTTCCAAAACCGTATCAACAATACGATTCCGGTAAGCCAAATCAACGTTGATGATTACGCAGGTATCTTTTACCCAGGTGGTTTTGGTCTACTAACCGACTTAGCGAAAAACGAAGAAGTGGCGAAGCTAACGGCGAAACACTATGAAGACGGCGGTGTCGTATCAGCTGTATGTCATGGTCCTGCAGGGTTGCTACCAGTGAAGCTCAGCAATGGTGAGTCACTACTCTCAAAGATTAAAGTGACAGGCTTCACCCGTGAAGAAGAAGTGGATTTCGGTACCATCGATAAGATTCCATTCTTGCTTGAGGAATCACTGGCCCGTGCAGCGAAAAACTACAGCAAAACTCAACCTTGGGGTGAGTATGTAGTGCAAGATAGCCGCGTAATCACTGGCCAGAACCCAGCCAGTGCCGGTGCGGTAGGTAAAGCTCTAGTCGAAGCACTAAAGCAAAAGCAAGCCGCGTAAGATTACGCTTGGTACGCAAATAGCTGATGCTAACGCGATACAGTTAGTAATCGGTAAAAAGCAAGCGGCCCGCTAGAAATAGCGGGCCGTTTTTGGTTTTTATCAGTAATGTAATTAAACAGGCAAAAGCAAGTAACTTAAAAACCCGGCCCAAGATAACCCCAACAATACCCAAGGCAATAAAGCAGAGTACTTGCTTGAAACCGATTCAGTTTGAACCTCCTCAGTGGTTTCTTGTTGCTGTGCCTTTGCTGCTTTTTTCTGCGCTTTATCCAACTCACGAGCTTTCGCTTTTTGCTGTTTTTTATAAAGCTCAATACCTTTAGCAATACCTTGCGTCACCAACTTGGTTTGCTCTTTAGTTTGCCCTAGCTTTTTTATGCCATTAGCAATTTGCTTGGCTTCTTGCTGAGTTTTATCAGATTGTTGATTTTTGTTCTTTGAATACTTTGCCATGAGAAAGTTGGCTCACTAACGATATAACAGAATGAAAATACGAAGAGCATGGTAGCAAATTTTAAAAATACAAGCTGGTAACAAAGTCTGATGGTCTTTTATACAGTAGATTAGCAACACCTAGGCCGCATATCACCATTTTGAGCGCCCCTCGCAAAGCCCCTAATCATGGGCCTTACAGATAACTATGCACAATGCCTGTGGATTATGCGGCCCTGTGGATGAGTTATACGAACGGGCGTTTTCAAATTATAACCACCGTGCTATTGTTGTGGATAAAATTAACTCGGCTAATGGATATAGCGGTAAGTCACTGAGAAGAAAGGGAAATTCATCCCCACCTCCCAGCCGCATATAGTTTATTAACAGTATCTAGGCCGTATAACACGCTGTTAAGTTTTTGGGAGACATTGATGATTATCAGGAAGATGGAAGAGAAGGACCTTGAAGCTGTAAGTGCAATTTGCATGGACTCTTTTTCGCAGTCTGTTGCAGGCACATTGTCTGATGAGGGGATTACAACCTTTTCGAATATCGCTGCGCGCGATGCATTCCTCGATAGGATGAAAGGCGATAACTTAATGCTGGTTGCTGAGAACAACGAAAATGTCGAAGGTGTCATCGAGTTAAAGGAAGGTCGCCATATTGCGATGCTTTTTATCCGTCCGGAATCCCAGAAAAGTGGCATTGGAAGAAAGCTGCTTATATCCGCCTTGAATCATGCGAAGGTTGAAACTGTTACCGTCAGCGCGTCGCTATCTTCAGTGACCGCTTATGAAAATTATGGGTTTGAGTGCAGTGGCGAAGTGGGCGAATCGGCAGGCTTGGTTTATCAGCCTATGGAGCTCAAACTTAACAAGGCAATGCACGCGACAAGCGCGTGATTGCGGCGTTAAGTTTTTGGGAGACATTGATGATTATCAGGAAGATGGAAGAGAAGGACCTTGAAGCTGTAAGTGCAATTTGCATGGACTCTTTTTCGCAGTCTGTTGCAGGCACATTGTCTGATGAGGGGATTACAACCTTTTCGAATATCGCTGCGCGCGATGCATTCCTCGATAGGATGAAAGGCGATAACTTAATGCTGGTTGCTGAGAACAGCGAAAATGTCGAAGGTGTCATCGAGTTAAAGGAAGGTCGCCATATTGCGATGCTTTTTATCCGTCCGGAATCCCAGAAAAGTGGCATTGGAAGAAAGCTGCTTATATCCGCCTTGAATCATGCGAAGGTTGAAACTGTTACCGTCAGCGCGTCGCTATCTTCAGTGACCGCTTATGAAAATTATGGGTTTGAGTGCAGTAGCGAAGTGGGCGAATCGGCAGGCTTGGTTTATCAGCCTATGGAGCTCAAACTTAACAAGGCAATGCACGCGACAAGCGCGTGATTGCGGCGTTAAGTGGCAGGGAGTAATAATGGATATTGATCTCATCGGTAGTATCGCTGGATTAATACTTGCACATAGTGCTTATATTGGCAGTGGGCAGGATGGAGAGTTGATGGTTCCTTATGTCATTTTTCAATCAGATGGAGCTAGAGAAGTTCAAAACTTTGAAGCAGAAACTCAGCAAGATGCGGTTGATGCTGCGCACGCTGCAATTGCTAAGTATCAAGGTAAGGTCGATGCTTGGGCTTATGCGCAA
Organism: Bermanella marisrubri; assembly: GCF_012295615.1. Taxonomy (NCBI): domain Bacteria; kingdom Pseudomonadati; phylum Pseudomonadota; class Gammaproteobacteria; order Oceanospirillales; family Oceanospirillaceae; genus Bermanella; species Bermanella marisrubri. The sequence continues at coordinate 2,306,513 of NZ_CP051183.1, read as the reverse complement.
GAAGGTCTAGTAACACTAGGTGATGGCTCTAAGCAAGACATTTATTTAATTAAAGCTTGGGCGCCAGGGTTAGTGGAGCCGATCCAACTTTATCAAATGTTTCATCCCAAGCCTTTTAAGCTCACCGGTAATATAAAAATTCTAAATTTCGAAGATGCCGGTTTTAAAATTGATCAAGCTGAGCAATTTCATGCTGCTCTAGACTCAGGTATTACTTCACATAAGAAGGCAAACGAAAAATGGGAAAGTTGGTATGAGTGAAAGCCACTTAACAAACAGCTCAAACCGACCTCCACTGTGTTGCTCGTTTTGTGCTTTTTCGCTACGCTCGCACAAAACAATCAACTCCGCTCCGGCGGCTTAGCTGGGCGTTACACGTCTTAAGGAATCAGCATGATCATAATTTATGGAATCAAAGAAAAACTTAATCCGATAAAAGCAAGATTGTCGGATGTTATTCATAGCTGCATGCAAAGTGTTCTCGGTATGCCAGAGGACAAACGCGCGCACCGAATTGTGCCTTTGGAACGAGAGGACTTTTATTACCCAGGCGGCCGAAGCGATGCTTATACAGTCATCGAGATTAACATGATGGCAGGTCGTAAGCCGGAGACTCAAAAGGATCTTATCAAGGCTATATTTAGCGAAGTAGAAAGCAAGCTTGGACTTTCATCCGTTGATGTTGAAATTACGATTAAAGAACAGCAACCATACCAATGGGGCTTTAGAGGCATGACTGGTGATGAGGCAAATGACCTTAAGTACAAAGTCAACGTGTAACAAGGCCATTAAATTCGCTCCCTACGGTCGCCCGACGCTCGCAAGCTCGCAAGCTCGCAAGCTCGCGCGGTTTATGGCGGCGTTATACGACACGGCATCAGTTTCCGCGATCTACCCAAAGTGGGAGTAAACGAGTTCTGAAATTAAGAATTATGAAAAATGGCAGTTTAATAATTATGCACGTGGGGGAGCTAGTGAGAAGTAACCGCTGAAAAGTAGAATTCCGATTTTGGGTTTTCAATATTATTTTAATCATGAGAAAATATTTAAACGGTCAGGCCCTCATTAAGAGGGGCGGTGTTGTTTTTCTGAGAATGGTGTAGGGTGTTGCGAAATGAACAGAACATTATATTACAACTATATCGATGAAAAACTCCACGCATTGGCGATCAGGATTGATACCAATGGTAAGCTCAATCTGTTGCAGCTGCACATGCATTCTGAGAGCTTCTATTTGCATTTTTTAAATTTGTTATATGGCTATGCACTGGAGAATTTGAATAAAACATTGCAAAATGTTGAGGCGATAGATCTTATAGATCATAAAAACATGTTAATTGTGCAGGTTTCTGCTACCTCTACAAAGGCCAAAGTTGAGTCCGCTTTAGGCAAGGACATAATTAAAAAATTCCCATCATATAGGTTTTTGTTTTTATCAATCTCAAAAGATGCTTCTAATTTAAGAAAGATGAAATTCAAAAACCCGCATGGGATATCTTTTTCCCCGACCTCAGATATCTTGGATACAAGATCAATATTAGATGAGGTTTTAAATAAAAAGATAGTGGAACAGAAAGAGGTCTATGAGTTCGTAAAAAATGAACTGGGCAGCGAAATAGATGCAGTAAAACTTGATTCGAATCTCGCTATGATTATAAATATATTGGCGAAAGAAGACTGGAATGATGATTCTCATGTTGAGCCAGTTCATAAATTTGAGATCGATAGAAAAATCCTACATAACCAGCTTGATAAAGCGAAATGCTTGATTGAAGAATATTGCCTTTATCATGGTAAAGTGGATTCGAAATATTCTGAATTTGACAGCATGGGAAGTAACAAAAGTACTTCAGTATTGGCCAAAATCAAGCGCGAATACCTAAATAAAAAGGACTCTGGAAGTCCTGATGAGGTGTTTTTTTCTGTCATTGAGGTACTCAAGGGTAAGGTTATTGAAAGTGCAAACTACTCGCAAATTCCAATAGATGAGCTTGAATTGTGCATCGATATATTAGTTGTAGATGCATTTATTCGTTGCAAGATAATGGAAAGTCCGGAAGGGTACATGTATGCTGCTTCCTGATAACATTCACCCCGATAATAGTGTCTATTATAATGGTGCGATTGTGCTCCAGGTTCTCCAGAATAATGGAAGAATGGAGCTTTTCGAGCTTTACGAAAAATCGAAAGGCGTGAAGGAAATGTCGTTTCCATTGTTTGTATTATGCCTCGATTGGCTATATCTAATTGATGCTGCTGTTTTAAATTCGGGCGAAGTCGAGCTATGTTCATAGAAAAACTCGTAATATCAAAATCTGGAGAAGCGATTCGGGAAATACCTTTTCATAAAGGTATCAACCTCATTGTTGACGAAAGCGACGGCCAAGTAACTGGAAATAGTGTCGGAAAAACAACCGTATTAAAGTTGGTAGATTTCTGCCTTGGTGCAAAACCCAAGATAATTTATGAAGATCCAGAAAATAAAAAGGAAATCTATACTTTAGTCAGGGACTATCTCGTAGAGAATAAAATCTCTGTTTTTCTATATATAACTGAAGATCTTGACGATGAAAAAGCTAGGTCGGTAGTTATTGAGCGAAATTTTTTGTCCAGAAAGAATATAGTTCGAAGAATAGATGGAGAACCTTATACCGAGAGCGAGTTTGAAGATAAGCTTACCGAGCTCTTCTTTCCTAGTCAGGTCGGTAAGAAACCGACGTTTCGCCAGATCATTTCTCACAACATTCGCTATAGTGATTTGAGTGTTTCTAACACTTTGAAAACTCTTGATAAGTATACGAGTGATGCTGAATACGAGACACTATATCTTTTTCTATTAGGTTGTGATTTCTCTAAAGGCAGCACGAAGCAGGAAATTCTACAAAAAATACAACAAGAAAATACTTTCAAAAAGCGTATCGAAAAAGTACAAACCAAATCAGCATATGAAGCAGCGCTAGCGTTAATAGAGATTGAAATAAAAGATCTAGATAAAAAGAAGTCTTCTTTGAATGTCAATGAGAATTTTGAGGAAGATTTGAATAGTCTTAACAAGCTGAGATATGAAATTAATTTATTAAGCAAGGATGTTGGTAACCTTAATATAAGAAAAAACCTTATAGAAGAGACTAAGGATGAACTTTCTTCGGCCTCCTCAAAAGTTGACTTGGCTCAGCTAGAGTTAATATATAACCAGGCTTCTACTAACATTGATGGATTACAAAAAACCTTTGAGGATTTGGTTATATATCACAATCAAATGATCCAAGAACGTATTGGGTATATTTCTAAAGAGCTCCCTGTTATTGAAGGAAAGATTAATAGTAAGAGTGCAGATTTAAGGAAACTCTTGAAAAAAGAGCAAGAAATTGCAGATCTTGTTTCTAAAAGCTCTTCTTTTGAAGAGTTGGAAAGCCTAATCGCTGAGCTTAATGCTAAGTATCGAGATAAAGGTGAGTATGAAAGCATTATAAAACAGCTAGATGAAGTAGAGAAAAATATTAAAACGTATGAATCTGAATTAAATGATATAGATAAAGAGCTGTTCTCGGATGAGTTTGAGGCGATAGTAAAACAACAAGTGAATAAGTTTAATGAGCACTTTTCAGCAACATCCGAAGCCCTCTACGGTGAAAAGTATGCCCTTAAGTACGATAAAGTCGTTAACAAAAAGGGCCAAAAACTTTATAAATTTAGCGCCTTTAATACTAATTTCAGTTCCGGTAAAAAGCAGGGTGAAATTTCCTGTTTTGACATAGCCTACACGCTCTTTGCTGATGAAGAAAATATTCCTTGTATGCATTTCTTGCTAAACGATAAAAAAGAGCTTATGCATGATAATCAACTACTAAAGATAGCTGACCTTGTGAATAAGAATGGCTTGCAGTTTGTTGCTTCGATATTGAAGGATAAATTGCCGAGTGAACTAGATAACGAAGATTATTTTATTGTAAAACTTTCAGAGAATGACAAGTTATTTAGAATTGAAAATGACCAGTAAGGAAGAATGTTCGGACAGCGTATAACAAGGCAATTAAATTCATTCCGGCCTACGGCCTCCACCGGACGGAGAGCTCACCCTATAAAGTAGACGCCTATCTAAACCAAAAGGTAGGTCGTAAATGCCAAAAATACTCAGTCCAGAGCGAGTCATTGAGTACTCTGTAGAATTTAAAATCAGAGTAATCAAACTTACATTTGAACTCGATGTAAAAGCCATGGATATCGCTAAGGTTCTCAATCTTCACCCAATGATGATTTATCGATGGCGACAGGAGTATAGAGAAGGTAAGTTTGTAGAAGAGCCTTCAAGAAGAATTAGTATGACTAAAGAGACATCTACGCCTAAGGAAGATCGAGACAAAGACGATGAGATCAAGCGTCTTAGGAAAGAATTGGCAGAAGCAAAAAAGGAAAATGACTTTCTAAAAAAGTGGGATCGGTATCTGAAGGACCAAAAGAATTCCGATTTAGATTCATAAAAGATCATCGCGAATATTTTGGTGTCAGATACCTTTGCCGGAAACTTTTTGTATCATTTTCTGGTTTCTATAAGTGGTTAAGTCGGCCTGTAGAACTAAAATCGGATAAGAATGATGAGCTCACCCGCTTAATTAAGAAGATATTTGAGAGGCATGAAGGGAACTATGGAAGCCCTAGAATTCATCGTGAATTAGTGAATTTAGGGCTGGTTGTTAATCATAAGCGTGTTGCAAGAATTATGCGGGAAGAGCGGTTGATAGCTAAAGCGGCGAAATTGTACCGTAGGAAGGCATTGCCGGATAATTCATGTATAACTGTTGGGAACCTTAGACATAATATTCCGCCACCATCTGGTCCTAATCAGCAGTGGGCAGGTGATGTTAGCTATCTTAAAGTCAACGGCGAATGGATTTATTTATCCGTTATTCTAGATCTTTACTCTCGGAAGATAATTGGTTGGTCATTGAGTAGAAACAGGACTACTGAACTAACTTTGCAATCATTGGATATGGCGATTGAATCGAGACAGTTCGAGCCTGGATTGATTTTTCATAGTGACAAGGGTGCTGAATATGGCGCGCATGTTTTTCAAAATAGACTTCGATCATCTGGGATAAGGCCGAGCATGAATCGTCATAAAACAATGACGGATAACATTCACGTGGAATCATTCTTTCGTACATTTAAGACGGAAGTGTTCCATGGTGAAATTTTCGAAGATGCAGAGCATCTCCGTGATGTCACGAAATGGTATCTGGAGGATTATTATAACTGTGTTCGAATGCATACTTCGTTAAACTTTAAATCACCAGTGCAGTATGAAAGAATGGCTGCTTAATATGAATCAGTATAAGCGTCTACTTTTAGGGGTGAGCTCTCACGCCCTTGTCAGGGCGCCGTTTATTGCTGGCGTTAATTTTTAAGGAAGAATATGTCGATTTATGTGAAACCTATATTACTCGGTACACTTTTCGGATTGATGAGTGGAATTATTGGTTACTTTGCCACTGTTTTATATCTGTCTATAGGGCAAGGTGTGACTGAAAGTTCTGAGCTTGTTGAGTTACTACGATCTAAAGAAGCAATGTACTGGAGTATGCCATTTAGCTTTTTAGCGCTGCTGATTTCTAGCTTCATTTCTTCCCGTAAACTTCACACTGGGCATTATTTAGTTACTTTTGTCGTAGCCTTAGTGGTGTGTTTGAGTATTACACTCGGCCCACTTAAAATAATAAGTATCCATATGAACTACTTACCAATCTTAATTGGAAGCCTAACAGGTGCTTATCTAGCCAAAAAAATTAACAAATCAAGTCAGCAAGATGGCAGCGAAGCTGCCATCTCTGCTTGAGGCGTTATAAGTTGATACCAGATGAAATTTAAACACGTACTCTGTTCATTACTAATTATCTTTTATTCCTCCATTAGTTTTGCTGATGATGGATATACGATAAGTGAACTTCGTGAGTACTTTAAAGATAATGGATTTCAAGCAATTGTAGGTCTTGTGCATGCAGGACATTCAGCAGAGGAATGGAAAGAAACTGAAATTCTAGATGAAATGACCGAAATGGGCAGTGAAGAAACTGTAGATATTCAATGGAAAAGCAGACCATTCCTTGAAAAGAATAAACTGAGAATTTCTACATCAACAGTTTATGCTCATATTGAGAATGCCCCTCTGACAACAGACGTTGATGGTACTTATTCTTGTTTAGGTGCTGCTAGTGGCGACACATTGGTACTGAAGCTAAAAGACTCACGCTACTTTACATATACATGGTCATGCGGCTCTGGCGGCTGCGGCTTCTGGGTGGACTTTATTGAAAAAGATTTTGGTGAACTAAGTGATGTTTGCTTCAAGTAAACTTATAACAAGTACGCGCAGTGGATTATGAACTTCCCCCGATAATGTGGACATCTTTAAATAACTTAAAGGTGTCTCAATGCCCAAGTATAATAACCCCAGAAAAACTTGGTTTTACTCAAATGAGTTCAAAATCAAGGCAGTTAAATTAAGCTATCAACCTGATATTCAAAGTAAGCAAGTCGCTGAAGGTCTTGGTATCCATCCTCTGATGTTATCTCGATGGAGAAAGGAATACCGAGAAGGGAAAATCCAAGGCGATGGTCAAAAGCGAGTTGGTGTGACAAATAAGCGAAAATCTCCTCCAAAGAAACAGCTAACAGAGAACGCGAGACTTAAAAAAGAGATTGAGCGTTTAAAGAAGGAGAATGATCTTCTAAAAAAGTGGCAACAGTTTCTAGCGGAACAGCATCAGAACGATTTGGATTCGTCGAACGATACAGATCAGAGCTAGGAACGCAATTTTTATGCGATTGGCTTGGAGTATCTCGCAGTGGATTTTATGCGTGGAAAACACGAAAACCATCGAGTCGAGCTAAGTCTGATCAAGCCTTGTTAAAGCTTATTAAGCACATATTCGTTAAGAGTAAAGGCCGGTATGGAAGTCCTAGGGTTCATATGGCTCTTAAAAAACAAGGCGTATTGGTAGGAAGGTCCCGTGTCGAGCGCCTAATGAGGCAGGCTGGGTTAAAGGGGCGAGTGAGTCGGGTCACTAGGCGCATGCCTGGTTTAAAGAGATTTGTAGCTCGCGGGGAAAATAAGCTACTGGAACATGGTAATGCAACTCAGATCAATCAGGTGTGGGTATCCGATATTACCTATATCAAGCACCAAAACTCGTGGTGGTACTTAGTAACCATAATGGATCAATATTCTCGGCGGATATTAGGTTGGACTTTGTCTAAGAGTCGTACAGCCGAAGTCACCGCGAGGGTATTGCAGTCTGCTATCAAAAATCGAGGCTACCCCAAGGGTATTATTTTTCATACAGATAGAGGAATTGAGTTTACAGGCTCAGACTTCCAAAAAGTATTGAAAAAATATGGGTTTATACATAGCGTAAATCGAATCGGCTATTGTACAGATAACGCGTTTATGGAATCCTTCTATCACAGTTTAAAAGGTGAGCTGATAAGGAAGTCAAATTTCAAAACAGTGGCTCATTTAAGAAGAGAGATTGGTCGCTACATAAACCAGTTTTACAACCTAGTTCGGTTACACTCTGGTTTAAGTTACATGTCACCAATCAAATATGAACAAAGCCTAGGATAAAAATGGTGGTGTCCATTTTATCGGGGGAAGATCATTAGTTACGCTGCGCTCCACTAACCACTGGCGTAAACGTTAAGTATTCTTAGTAGAAGTATTAAACATGAGTGATGAAGAATTATTGATACTTGATTGTGAAAAGCATGGAAAAGGCGTTGCTGCAGTAGTTTGTGGACATCTAACGACTTATTGCGACACTCCGCTTGGATTCGTTGAAAACTCTGACGAGCCTAATGACTTACAAGGTTGGTGCTTTGCTTGTGAATATGTATATGATCAAGAAGAGGATCTAACGGATCGATTTAAAAGTTTCAATAATATGAGGCTGGTTTGTGAGAAATGCTATTCCATTATCAAGTCAAAACATACGATAGAAACTTAACAAAGCAATCAATTGCGCCCACAAAAAATGTGGGCCGGAAAATCAAAGCAAAAAACGCTTTGATTTCCGATTATTTTAAGCGTTAGCTGCGCAAGGACTCTACTCAGGAGCATAAAAGGATGTATGTCCCGAATCACTTCAAAGAAGAAGACCGAGAGAAGCTTCAACAGTACATTCGCGATTATGGATTTGGGCTGCTCGTTATCGCAGATGATGAAGGGATTGATGCCAATCACGTACCCTTTTATTTGAGTTCTGGGGAAAACGATTCTTTTGGATATCTTCAGTGTCACCTGGCTCGCAGTAACCCAGTTTGGCAACGCATGCAGGACGGAGCTAGCGTGCTTGCAGTTTTTCAGGGGCCAGATGCTTACGTTTCCCCCTCCTGGTACCCCACCAAGGCTGAGACAGGCCGAGTCGTCCCAACATGGAATTATTTGGCTGTCCATGCACGAGGCAGCGCTCAGATTATTCAGGATTCAAGCTGGCTGAAACATCATCTCCACCAGCTAACAGACCAACATGAGTCGCAAATGGTCGCTCCTTGGTCTGTGGACGATGCGCCAACGGATTTCACTGAACGTTTGGTAGAAGCTATTGTTGGCGTAGAGATCAAAATTGAAACCCTGACAGGTAAGCTGAAAGCAAGCCAGAATCAGCCAGAGAGGAACCGGGCCGGTGTCAAAGCTGGCCTAGAGACCGGAGAAGGAGCGCAGAACCGTGCGATGGCCAAGTTCATCAGCTAACCAGGGGCTGTTGTCGGACGGTTTTTCCGTCGCGTCGCTCCTCCAAAACCGCCGCAAAGCCCAGCGTTAGGTGCTTGGCTAGGAAAAAGCCTGAGCCGAAGGTGAAAGAGGGAATTAAGTAAACTGTTCTCGGAATTTGCGCTATATTCATGGAGCATTGCGGCTGTTTCCAATTAAGTCAAGAATGGGTGGTATGGTGACGTGTTTAAACGCGTCACTTTGACGTTGAATATAATGTTAGGTATCAAAAAATAAGGAGACTGATAATGAAGAAGCTAATGATAATAGCTGTTTGTGTTGCATTTTTTTCAGGCTGTGGTAGTGGTGGTAACACAGGAATAGATTTGGGGATATCGCAAAATTTCAGCGTAGATGACAGCAGTTCTCATACGTTACAAGTGATAAGCTTGCATGTTGATCGTAAGGCGATAAAAACAACGAATCCGCACACATTCGATCATGCGGTAAGTTATGCTGACTTTGATCAAGATGGGGATATTGACATATTCATGTCATCAGGGGATGGCAGCGAAAATGAGACGCCTTCTGAGCTTTATTTAAACGATGGCAATGACAATTTTACACTCGATACTGATTTTTTTAATGGCTCACCACCAGGTCAGGTTCATCCAAGGAAGGCCTTGACTGGTGATTTCAACGGTGATGACAAAATGGATGTCTTTGTTATTGGCCATGGTTACGATCAACCTCCTTATCCTGGAGAAGCGCCTTACCTGATTTTATCTTCCAATTCCGGTTTTACTCTCGGGGGTGGCCTAAGTTCGTTAGCTGGCTTTCATCATGGCGGAGCCTCCGCAGATATAGATGCTGATGGGGATCTTGATGTGTTTCTTGCCGATACTCGTGAACCTACCTTCTTAATTAATGATGGTGCAGGTAATTTCACAACAGACACATCGAGATTGAGTGGGCTAAACCTCCAAGACATGTACACTGCCGAGTTAGTAGATGTAGATAACGATGGTTATGTCGATTTACTTGTTGCTGGTCATGAACCAGCAGGCTTTTCAAGTAAAATACTTTGGGGAGACAGTACGGGATTTTATAGTACATCGAAATCTACAACTCTTCCCGCTGTAACTCAAAATGGCACGGTAATAGATATTGATGTTGCGGATATTGACCTTGATGGTGATAAAGATATCGTATTAAACAGAACTGGTGATGGTACTGGTGCGTTGGGACCTTATCAGGGCTATTATCTCCAAGTTGTAGAAAATACAGGAAACAGAAAGTTTGTCGACAAAACCCAAGAAAGGTTTGCTACAGGTTCTAATTCATCAGAAAGTTGGATTGACTGGATTCGTTTGCAGGACTTCAACAGCGACGGCCATATAGACGTTGTCGTTGATGATGCAGCAAGAAATCTTGTCTGGTATAACGATGGAAGCGGTAATTTTCAGTAATAAATACCTAACAAGGCAAATTCACTCGGCAATGAACTTCCCCCGATAATGTGGACACCTTTAAATAACTTAAAGGTGTCTCAATGCCAAAGTATAATAACCCGAGAAAAACATGGGTTTACTCAAATGAGTTTAAAATAAAAGCAGTAAAGTTAAGCTATCAACCTGATATTCAAAGCAAGCAGGTTGCTGATGGTCTTGGTATTCATCCCTTCATGTTATCGAGGTGGAGAAAAGAGTACAGAGAAGGAAAGATTCAGGGTGATGGCCAAAAGCGAGTTGGTGTGACAAATAAACGTAAATCTCCTCCGAAGAAGCAGCTAACCGAAAATGCTAGATTGAAAAAAGAGATCGAGCGTTTGAAGAAGGAGAATGACCTTCTAAAAAAGTGGCAACAGTTTCTAGCGGAAGAACATCAGAGCGATTTGGATTCGTCGAACGATACCGATCAGAGCTAGGAACCTCTTTTTTATGTCGATGGCTTGGGGTTTCGCGAAGTGGTTATTACGCTTGGCGGAAGCGAAGACCATCTAATCGAGTAGAATCCGATAAAGTTTTACTCAAAAGAATTAAACAAGTTTTTGAGAAAAGCCGTGGTCGCTATGGCAGTCCAAGAGTCTATCAAGCCCTTAAAAATCAAGGTATAGCGGTAGGAAGGTCACGTGTAGAGCGACTTATGAAGCTGGCAGGTTTAAAGGCCAGGGTTTCTAGGGTGACCCGAAGAGTACCTGGTTTAAAGCGATTTGTGTCAAAGGGCGAAAACAGATTGCTTGTTCATGGTAATGCTACTCGAATCAATCAAGTTTGGGTTGCCGATATTACTTATATTAAGCATCAAGGCACTTGGCAGTATTTAGTTACAGTAATGGATCAGTACTCTAGAAGAATAATCGGCTGGACACTCTCAAAATCGCGTACAGCCGATGTTACAGCAAGAGTCTTGTCGGCAGCTATCAAGAACCGAGGATATCCCCGCGGAATACTCTTTCATACCGATCGAGGTATTGAGTTTACGGGTTCAGAATTCCAAAGGATTCTAGATAAATACGACTTTAAGCACAGTGTGAATAGGATTGGTTATTGTACCGATAACGCATTTATGGAATCCTTCTATCACAGCTTGAAAGGTGAATTGGTTAGGAAAACAAATTTCGAATCACTGACCCATTTGCGAAAGGAAATTGGTCGATACATCAACCAGTTTTATAACAATGTTCGGTTGCACTCTAGTTTGAACTATATGTCGCCGATTAAATATGAACAGAGCCTAGTATGAAAATTGCGGTGTCCATTTTATCGGGGGAAGATCACAACATTTCGGATCCAGAGGGCAACCATATCCAGTGCGGGAGTTTAGACTATAAAAAATCAACGATAGAGCGACATCCAATACTGGGCTGAAGGTGTATTAATGAGTTGGTGGAAGCTACGTAATTCATCGTAAAAACGATGTTTAACAAAACTTTCAAGGGATAGAACGGCGCATAGCCTTGAACTTACCTTGGTATAATGCGTTAATTTTTTGTCAATGGTTTTTTTGTTGAGCGATGTTGTGCTCTGTTAGCATACAGGGTTGTAGGTTTTATTGTATTTATCAAATGGATTTAAAATTATTATGAAATATTTTTCAGCGTTAATCGCTTGTGTTGGTGTTTCTTTATGCGGAATTTCTCAGGCAGAAGGTGACAGCGAATACTCAAAGGTATTATCCATCGGGGGAAATGGCGTAACCATAAGAGATACTGAAAGCAATTGGTTTTATGGAGCTAATTACACTTTTTCTGAAGAAGACTCGGACTATTATAATAGTGATACGTCACATGAATTATCTGCTGTTATTGGGAAGAGAATTTACTTAAATAACGAGAAAGCACGAAGCTTTGTTGATGGGGTTGTTGATGTATCTCATCATTTTTCTGATTCAGATTACAGCTCCTATCGAATTTCAGCGGTGTATGGTTTAGAAACGTTTATATCAAGTGTGGTCAGCATAGAAGGCTCTGTCGGTGCTTCAATTATCTACGCTGACGGCACAAGCTCTAACTATACAAGATTGTCAGTTCCATTTGGTAGATTCTCATTAAGTTATTATTTTGACTGAGGTCAGGCAAAGGTTGGTCTTTACTACTGTTGAAGTTAACAAGGGATTACATCCTATTTAATCATAAAACATTCGAGCCTCTAAGTATTCTGAACTTAAAATTAGTTATTAAATGACTGTCCGACTATGTAATAAAAATGATCTAGCTTCCATCTTTGATATTTATAATCATTCGAAAATTGATGAACTTAAATACGAGGATAGGGATTTTATGCTTCTGCCTCTTGAGAAAGATGATATGAGATTAGGCGGTTTGATGGAGTCTGATATATATGTGTATGAAGAAAGAGGCAAAATTTTGGGTTTTGGGGCTCACCACGATAACGAAATTCGAGCCCTATTTGTATATCCTGAGAGTAGGGGCAAGGGCATAGGAAAAACCTTGCTTGAATTTTTATTGTCCAATGTTCATGGCCAACCCTATCTATATGTTGCTAGCACGAATCAACCAGCGAAATATATATACCAAGGATACGGTTTTCGTGTAACTGAGACGTTCGAAACGACATATAATGAAATACCAGTGATCGCTCAAAAGATGGTTCGTAAAGATCAGATCTTAACTTAAGCAATGAGATTGATATTTAAATACAGCTACCTAATATAAATATCAATTCAATCAGTTTATTATCCAATAGCATAACATTTATAATAAGACTATTAAAAATGCTGGAGAAAGCATGAAAATAATCATAACTGCTGTATGTCTATTACTTATTGGGTGTAGTAAATCGGATGCTCCGCACGAGGTTTATGATCAGTATGTTCAATTAGAAGCATCGGGAATTTCTGTCGATTAATTTATTAATGCCTATAGCAAGCGGAAACGAAATAAAATAGAGGAATCCGTGCAAGTTGCAATGGCAAAAAACGGTTTAACCCGAGAGCAAACAATTGAGGAGTATCTACCCATATTTCAAGGTTTTGCCAAGTGTAAGAAACTAGAGCTTATTGATGAAGTGATCGAATCGGATACCGCTATTATTTCTTACCAATCGACTGACGACTGTGTAGAAGGTCAGGTACATACTAAGAAAGAAGTCATTTATATGGTATATGAAGACGGTTGGAAGATAGATGACAATGATATTCAAGAACTAAACTAGTGGTCATCTCAATTCAATTTTGATATACCCACACTGTAACAACACATTTTTATGTGGCGTAATTTTAAATGTCTTAGGGAAAAGCATGATAAAAAAATTCATTCCAATTGTTTTATGTTTATTGTCAGGATCAGTGTTGGCAGAGGGAAAGCCCCCTGAGCTTTGGTCGTGGTTCAAAGATCTGAATAAATCCAAAGAGGCTTGTCAAATACAAAGCTCATATTCATTGAAAGTACTTGGATTAGAAAATCAGGTTGAGAATGAACATGGAATATATGGAAATGTAAGATCTAACCGAGTGGTCGTTAAATGTATAGGAATGTCACCGAACAAAAGTAAGCTTATGGTGGCGGTTGCAGGTCACAACAGAGACTCGGTTGAGCTAGTGAGAAATAAGATTATAGACTCAATAAAGTAGTATTGAGTCTAATTGTTTTATTCTTCGTATTAAGACGCAAGGCCATTCAAAATAGTTGGCCAACAAGCTTCGCAACGTCTGCGTAGCAGATCACTATGGCCGATTTCTTTCAACCCAAAGCCTGCTGGTTCCAGAAAGTGCTTTTCTATGCTGGCGTTGGGTAAAAGTCGCAGAAAATCATCTACATTGTCGGGTACGGCGATGTGGTCATCTGTGGCGGTTAATGAGAGTATCGGAGCTTTGATATCTGCGTAGTAGTGCTGCTGTATTTCCTTTCCAAAACTGTTTTCAACGTAACCTGGTGCACGGCACCATTCTCTCCATTGCTTAGCTACACCGCGCGGTAGGTTCTCACCAAAACCAATAATCTTGGTAGGCCAATAACCTTTAAACGCGACAGAGATTGGCTGCCAAACATGGAATAGTAGCTTTGCAGCGAGTTTTGTTTTGGGTTTTAAGTTATTGAAATAACCAGATGATGCAGCAATAAGAACATAACGGTCGACGATAGAGAAATTCGGCATTAAACCGATTAATTGTGCTCCCGCGCTATGTCCCACAAAGCTAATGGGCAAATCCGGCTCGAGATTGATAAGTTTTTCTAATGCTGCTGGCAGGTCAAGCGATCCCCAATCGACTAGGTCGCCTGAGATTTGGGCTAAGGGTGTGTTATTACGAGAGTCTCCGATACCACGATTCGAAAAGGTCAGTACAGAGAAGCCCTGCTCGCTCAGCCATGAGGCAAAATTGAAGTAGACTTGGTGACGAAACCCCGTAGCTGGTGCGATGAGAACTGCGCCACGAGGTGTATCGGTTGATGCCTTGAAGAAATGGCCAGTCAGGCAGTATCCGTCTTGACAGGCGATTAGCGTTTTTTCCATTAGTCATCCAACTAAAAATCGATTCTCAAATTCATCACGGCGCTCATACACGTGATGCGCCCATGACTGCCCGAGTTCTGCCTATTTGATGCTAGGCATTTGCTCGACGATATACTTCACATACAATAACAGAATAATATTCTATATTGGAACATTATTCTCTTTCTAACTGGGGCTGTCAAACGGTAGAATGTTAAAGATGGCGAGATCAGACGGGCGAATATCAATTTAATGAATCAACATAAAATTCTTGAGAGTAGATTTCCTGGGCGAAGAGCTGGGCTAAAAAGAGAAATTTTGGAGCATGCGCTTCATTGTTTTAACGAGCTTGGGGTAGAGTCGACCACGATAGATGTAATCAAAGCCCGCTGTGAAACCAGTGTTGGTGCGATTTATCATCACTTCGGGAACAAAGAAGGAATTTTAAGTGCGCTTTTTTTCGCTGCCCAAGATGATCAGAGATTACATCTTGCACAGTCGTTAGCGATTTCAAATAGTCTGCGTGATGTGGTGTCTGCGATCATTTCGAGTTATTTGGATTGGGTTGTTGAGAATCCTGAATGGGCAAAATTCCTATATCAAGCCCGTGCTTCAGTCGCTAAGGGGCCATTTAAAGAAGAGCTGAACGATCGTAATCTAAAAGGGTTTCGTGAAATCAGAGCAAAATTGCTTAGTTTCGAGAACGAAACGACTGATATTGTGCAATCGTTCGAGTTATTGCCTTCTTTGATCATTGGACCCAGTGAGAATTATTGTAGAGCTTGGCTTGCCGATAGGGTTCAAACGTCGCCATTGGATTACCGTGAAGAGTTTTCGGAATCTGCTTGGCGCTCGCTGCAAAGGTAAGAGGCTACTTGATGAACCATGGAGATAAGTATTATGAGTAAACACACTGGCTCTTGCCTATGTGGGAAAGTGACATTTGAAATAGAAGGTGATTTAGAGAGTTTTTACTTATGTCACTGCCAGCATTGCCAAAAAGATACGGGCTCTGCTTTTGCGGCCAACATATTCTCACAGTCAGCCAAACTGCGATGGCTGACAGGTGAAGATTGCATAACTAGTTTTACTTTGGAAGGTACCCGTCATAACAAGAGCTTCTGTAAAGTATGCGGCTCAGCATTGCCTAATACACTGACTCAAAACCTACTTGTTGTGCCTGCTGGAAGCTTGGATACAACAATTTCAGTGGAACCTACAGCACATCTTTTTACATCTAGCAAAGCAGATTGGGAAAAAGATTTGGATAAAATAGCAGCCTTCAAGAGTTTACCTA
The DNA here is from genome assembly GCF_012295615.1 of Bermanella marisrubri. Taxonomy (NCBI): domain Bacteria; kingdom Pseudomonadati; phylum Pseudomonadota; class Gammaproteobacteria; order Oceanospirillales; family Oceanospirillaceae; genus Bermanella; species Bermanella marisrubri. The sequence goes on along the minus strand of NZ_CP051183.1, from coordinate 2,290,558 downwards.
GTTAGGCTGCTAATTAATCACACTTAACTTATTCAATGACACAAACAAGGACGAACATGGCAATCAAATACAAAGTGAATGAGCCAATTACCACGGATCAGTTTATTGATCTATTAGAACGCTCCACCCTAGGAGAGCGCCGCCCCATTGAAGACTATGATTGCATGGCGGGTATGGTTTCCAATTCCAATCTTATGATAACCGCTTGGAATGATGACATTCTTGTTGGGATTGCCCGTAGTGTGACGGACTTTCATTATGCCTGTTATCTATCCGATTTGGCAGTACATCAAGATTACCAGAAATTAGGCATTGGCAAGCGACTACAGGCTCTCACTCAAGAGCAGCTTGGTCCTCGTTGTAAGTTGATTCTCATTGCTGCGCCGGCTGCAAACTCTTATTATGGGCCCATTGGTTATAGCCAGAATGATCGTTGTTGGGTGCTGGAGCCGGGAACTCAGATTCTCACGGAATAAAGCGCCCCTAAATACATAAAGATAGGTAATGAGTTTTAATGCGAGTAGTCGAAATCACCGAAGAACCCGTTGAGTTATATAAGATTCTTAAGTTTGAAGGCATCGTAGAAAGCGGCGGGCAGGCCAAGGCGGTCATTGATGATGGCCTGGTATCGGTCAATGGTGAGGTAGAGACCAGAAAGCGTAAGAAAATTGTATCTGGTGATGTCATTAAATACACGGATATTGAAGTTAAAGTCGTGCTGAAATAGCTAGCACAGGAATAGTTTCTTTAATTGGACCTTGATTTCAAGAGAAGTGCGTTATGAGCGAGCACAGCAAAAACAAAGCCGAAGAAGAGCTTAAACGACAATCCGCAGGCGTCTCGAAAAAAGATCTTGAAAAAGTAATTCACGAACAAGACGCCATTGAGGACAAGTTTAAGACCAGTGGTCCACTCGGTCGCTATATTGAAGATGCCAAGCTGCTGTTTTCGCTTATCAAGGATTACGCCAACGGCAGCTATCGAGCGATTCCTTGGTACTCTATAGCTGCCATTGTTGCAGCATTGCTGTATGTCTTAAATCCTTTCGATATTCTGCCCGATTTACTTCCGCTACTTGGTTTAATGGACGATGCCTTTGTCATTGCCAAATGCTTGTCTATGGTGGAAAGCGACCTTCATGCTTATAAAGCATGGAAACTTCAAAACCAGTCAGAAATGTAGGCCACTAATTATGATCTGGCCTTTCCATTGTTTCTATCATGATCGGTTTCCTAATAAAGAAGATAGTTCTTTCCGCTATGATCTACTGATTTAGTATTAAAGATAGAGATTTAAGTTGTTGAAAAACCAATCAATGTCATAAACTCCACCATCGATGTCAATTTAATACAAAGGAAGGTAAAAATGGTTTCGAAACAGTCGATTCCTGAAACTAAAAGTTTTGAAATAACTAAGTCTTCAGATCCGTTACTTCGACTTATAAACTTAATTGTTGATACCTTCATGCTTTTAATTGTTTGTAATTTATTTGTCTTTATTGCTGGCTTTATATTTGGCCATTATAGCATTGATCTGACCACGTCTTTTGCTATCGCAACGCTAACATATTTGTCTTACTACATTATTTTGGAATCAATTTTTGGCAAAACATTAGGAAAAATCATAACCAAAACTAAGGTTGTAGATGAGTACGGTGGTTTACCCAGTTTGCCACAAGTGATTGCCAGAACTTTTTCTCGACTAATTCCATTCGAGCCTTTTTCCTTTGCGAGGGATGATAGCCGAGGTTGGCACGATAGTATTCCCGGAACATATGTCATTTTGGATAAGTAAGTATTGCTGCTATTACGCGACGAAATGCAGTGGTTGACATCATTCGTATAATCTTAAAAAGGAATTAGACAGGTATGCGTATATTATTAATTCTCACCTTGTCATTGAGTTTTTCTGTTTTTGGAAAAGAACTATCTAGAGATCCGGCTAAATTAGTTGAGCAAATGGCAGCTTGTGACGTTTCTTGGGACGACTACAAAAACTCCATCGATGTTGAGATGACACTGCTAGAATTCTTTACTTTATCGGTCCTTCCTGATCCAGATAGGCGTAATTCATATTTACCCAAGAACCCGACGACCGTATTTGGTTTAGATGTTGTTAAACTGAGTCCGTCTTTTGGTATGTCACCGGGTTTTATGGTTCAGGTAGGCAGCGATTTGAATGAAGTCAAAAAGGCGGTTGAAGAATCACGCGGGTTCAATCTTGAATGCGAAGATAAAGAAAAACGATGCGGAACAGACATATCAAAAACAGAAGCGTTTGTTATCATGCAAGGACGTTCGAATGTGGTTTTAGGTTGCATTTATCCTTATCAGAAGTAGTCAACACCGTTTTCAGTAGGCGGTGGCTTAGCGCTAAGTTTATTGGATTTTCAGACCAATTCAGGAAGGACTGACTTGGTCATCATTAACCTCAGCTAGCCCATAACACAGCTATTACAATAGTTCTAGGTTCTTCCATCGGCTTTAATCAATTCTATCTTTCCTCTATCTCCTGAGTTGTGAAGAGTATCACGATTTTTCTCTCTACTTTGCTGGTGCTAATTTATAATGAATAAAAGGCTTCCCACAGATATTACGCTATCATTCATGACTTTGTGGATGCGGCGAGTTAGGTCGGGCATAATATTCCGTATAATTTAACTCTTTATGTTAGATGGACCTACGATGAAAGCCCATATTAAGTTATCTATTATTAAACGAATATATGTTTTCTTAGCCTGCCTTACCTCTAATTTTGTACATTTAGCATTAACCTCTTCCATAACTCTCTTTTCTTTCAATGTCTCAGCGAGCAATGACACTCTGGTTGATCGCGATGGTGATGGTCTAATTGATATAAATACGATAGAAGATCTAAATGCAATGCGCGTTAGTCTTGAACAGAGCGACTTAGAATTCATGCTGTATGGGAGTATGAAAGGTTGTCCAGAGAAACAATGTGTTGGCTATGAATTAAACGCTAACTTAGATTTCGATGATAACAATGACGGCAAGTTTGACAGTAATGATTCTTATTGGAATGCGGGTGAGGGCTGGAAACCAATTCAGCTTATAAATAAGAGGACAGTGGTCTTCAATGGAAATAGCCATGAGATCAGAAACCTAGTAATCAATCGAAAAGACTACCGAAATCAAGTGGCTGGATTGTTTGGAAAAGTTAATAGTCTAGAAATCAGTAATCTGAAATTGACAGATTTTTATATTCAGTCTCGTTACTCTGCAGGGTCAATTATCGGTGAATCGCTAGGGCATGTGTCGATCTCTAATGTCCATGTGAATGGTGAAATCATAGGACCTTCCTATGCAGGTGGTTTAATTGGAGCCCATAATTCGAAATACGGATCTGTTCCACGTTCTGTTGACATTGACGGAGTGTCAATCAATGTTCAACTGTTTTCAACTGGCGATATGGGAGGCGTTATTGGTTCTGTCGATAGTAAAGCTTCAATACGTAATGCCTATATAATGGTTATGGCGAAAGGTACTGGCTATTTTGGTGGTATTGTTTCAAAACAAATTGGAAAAGCAGGGGTGTCTGTGAACTCTGCTATTGTGCTCGCGGCAAAAGATCCTAACGTCACCGGATTTGCTTTGGCGTATAGTCACTACAAAGTAAATGTTGAGCATTCCGTCATTCAGACCAATTTCATAAATAGTTTTGATGAAGTGTATTTAAATCTAGGTATAAATATAAGCGAAGAAGAATCCTGGATCAGTCCTGAAAGCTCTGTCGATTCTGTTGTAGTCCTAACAGAGGAGGATGAGAAATTAATACAACATCATGTAGGAGCAAATAGGTTTGATAGCACTAATATAAAGGGACTGAGCCGAACTAAATTTATCCCAAATATCAAAATTTTGGGAACCTGGTATAGAGATAGTGATAAAGATGGATATTTTGATCGCTATGACCAGTGGCCATTTAATGCAGCTCGTGCCATTGATTTGGATAGGGATGGCTATACCGAAAAGGTGATACCAAGCTTCTTTGTTATAAATATTGGCACACCCAAAACACAAAAAAAACCCTTCGCAGTAGATCAGTTTCCTAAGAATCCCTTTGCAGCTATCGACGAAGACTTTGATGGTTTGCCAGATCAATGGGTGAAAACATGTGGAAATATATGTCAAAAGCAATTTAGCCTTACTTTGGATGAGCATTTATTTGACTTTGATAATGATGGCATAGTTGATACTGATGACATAGATGCTGATGGTGACGGAAAAGAGGATATGGATAGTAATAGCAATGGACTGATCGAGATTAGAACCTCGCAAGAACTCGTAGATTTCCTAAAGCATGATCCCTTCGGCTTCGGCACAGGACTTCGCAGAGTATCTGAAAAGAAAGCTGCTAGTGGCTGCCCTTTTAAAACAATTGGCCGAAGGACTAGGCGGCAATGTCATGGGTATGAGTTGGTCAATGACATTGAGTTTCCAATCGGTAAGGGTGTTTTAGTCAATTGGGAGCAAATCAAATCCTTTGGTGCTGTTTTAGATGGGAATGGATACTCTGTAAAAGGTATCAGACAAATGCATAGTCCAGAGGATGATGAATCTAATTTTAATATTGGATTGTTTCAACAGATGCAGAGGGCAGAGATAAGAAATATAAACTTTGAAAACGGTCTTTTTTACGGGGAACAAAACCACGCACACGGTGTACTCGCAAGTTCAATTCAATTATCAAAAATTGTGAATGTATCATTTGAAGCGAGAACTCTACATACAGCGAGAGATAAATCAGAAATCCATATACCTTCTTTTAAAGGTCTTGTTGGCAATGTCATTGATTCAGATGTAATCGGTTTATCATTTGAGGGGGTGATTGATACTAGTGCTAGAGTTGTGAATGGTCTAATCGGTAGATCAGAGAATAGCAATATTGAAGATATTAGCTTGATTGCAAGAGTAGTAAAAACAGGCTGCCAAACCGTCAATGCTTTTGGTAGTAATTTATCCAAAACGATAATAAGCAATGCCTGGGTCGCTATGGATCTGATTGAGGACGAGAACGGGGGGTGTGATAATAGTGTTCACATTGTATCCAAGGAAATCAATAGTACTAATCTGTCACACTTTGTGGCCAGTTTTAGAAGTAATCGACAAGATCAGATCTTCGATTACTTTAGCTCGGCAAAAGGTGAAGTGGGTTTGTCCAACGGATTAGTAATTACCGGTCATAAATTAGCTTCTATTCCAAAATCCATGACGTCAAACTTGAACATTAGTATAGATAGTATCGGCGAACTAATCGCTAAAAAGGAGGATATAAAATTCCAACAGCTAGCACTTGTGAGGAAAAACTATGAGGCTCCGTTGGAATTTACCAGAAAATCAGTTGTTTGTGATGAAGTTGATTGTATTGAAGAATTGTTCTCTGCCGAATTTTTGGACGTTATCGAGTGGAATAGTGGTAAAAATACGGTGAAACCCAAACTATTGTTAGGGAACATCGAATATAAAGACACCGACCTAGATGGTTTTCCAAATCACTTGGATATGGCGCCTAGAGATGTAAACTTCTCGATTGACCGGGACAGAGATATGGTATTTGACTACTTTAATAGTGCGTGTGATGAAGAATGTAAAAGAAGCATATCGATGCCAGTTGATCAATTACCTGATTTGCCTTTTGCCTCCTTGGATAATGACAAGGATGGATTAGCAGACGCTTGGAATTCAAACTGCGATAGTGATTGTCAGCGGTTAAATATCAAATACTTGGATAATTATGTAGACGACTTTGATAATGACGGAATTCCAGATTCGAATGACAACGATTGGGATAATAATGGTAAGGATGATGCGGATGCAGATCATAATGGTCTTATTGATGTCAATTCACTAGATGACTTTTCTGCTATACGTTTTTCGCCGAGTGGAAGCTCAAAGAAGGTGTCGAAGGATGCTAAAAGAGACTTTTCTGGCTGTAGGCCTTTGAATAGACATGGTGTGTTTACAAGTCGATGTGTTGGTTATGAGCTAAAGAAAAATTTAGATTTCGATACTAATGCTAATAATAAGGTTGATCCAGAGGATCAGTTCTATCATGAAGATAGAGAGAGAGGGCGCTTGACAAACTGGTCTCCAGTCTACGAATTTAATACCTTTTCTAGTGTACTTGAGGGTAATAATTTTGAGCTAAGAAATCTATTCATAAACGATGATTCTACTCATCGGTCTCTATTCAATTCATTGCACAATGCTAAAATAAAAAACTTAACTCTAAGAGGGAGTCTTAATCGAATTCATAGTGAAGACCCTTCATTTTTAGCAAGCAAGATTAAAGGATCAGAACTCAATAATGTACATATTGAAGGAGGATTAAGGGTTTACAAAGGACATGGTCAAGGATTTGCTGAGGATATAATTCATAGTAAGTTTGATAATGTCAGTTTCAATGGAATCATTGTTGGTGAAATGAATAAAGTATCGTCTATTAACGGCATTGCTAGATGGGCCAAACTATCTGAATTTAATAATATTAAGATAGAGGGCTACTTTCATGGAGCGAAAGCTGTAGCAGGATTGTTCGGCTCAATGGCGTCAGCAGATGTAATGAATGCCGATATTGATGGAGTGTTTCACGGTTTTGACCAGGCCGCTGGCCTAGTTGAAAGAATGTCGAGCGATAGCATGATCAGAAATGCAGCGATAAGAGGTGATATTCATTCACAAGGGGATGCAGCTGGTGTTGCAAGATATATATTCAGAAACAACATATTAGAAAACATTATTGTCCTTGCGTCTATTCAAGGAGAGATGAGTGTTGGTGGGGTAGTCGCGGAAATAAGTTCCAGCGATAACCTTTTGCTCAATGTTAGTTCGAGAGGAACAATACGTGGTTTTGGCGAAGTTGGTGGGATTGTAGGTTTAGTGGATAATCAAGATGGGAATCGAATTATCGGCTGTTCTGTTTCCAGTGAAATCTCTGGAAGACAATATGTAGGTGGTGTTGTTGGGAGAGCCGGAACGCTAGATATTATAGGCTGTGACAGCATGGCCAATGTGGCTGGCTATATTTACGTTGGTGGTATTTCAGGTGGGCATTTTGGTGGTCTCATCTCGAACAGTCGTAGTGAAGGCTCAATAAGAGGAGTAGATAGTGTCGGAGGCTTAGCAGGTTTTGTTGGATTTAAAGATATTTCAATGAAACTTCAACGCAATTACGTAACTGGGAATATTATCGGAGATAAATTTTCTGACGCTTTGATTGGTTTTAAAAATGGAAGTCTTGAAAGTATCAATAATTTCTGGGCGATAGATACAACGAATCAATTGGAAAGTGTTGGTAGTTCGGATACTAGCTTTGGAGTTCTTCAAGAGCATCTGAAGTGTACCGGCACTAGTAGCGCACACTGCACAAATGCTGATGCTATATCAGTAGATAATTATATATCCATTCCTTGGGGACACTCTATTAACATTGAGGATCTAGGACAGTATAAAGTGAAAGTCGGTTGGGACTTTGGTAATTCAGTCTCACTCCCTGTGCCTAGAGTTGAATACATCAAAAGGGATGTTCGGCCTCAATAAGGATATTGAAATGAAAAAAACATTACTACTCATGTTAGCATCACTATGGCTCGTTGAAGGCTGTAGCCAGAAAGGTGATGACGAATCTATTGAATCAAACGTGAATGACGAACCATTTTTTTTGAGCCGGGAAGTCATCCAAGGTTTTAGCCGAGACATTGAATATCGAAGCTGGAGTGATCTAACTTCTATGGCCGCACCTCTCATTCTTTTTAATGGAGTACCAAAGAAAGATAATAGATATAGTATATTTGCGGTTGATCTAGCTATTTCTGAAATTCATAAGCCGTTTGAGAGTGAAAAGTTACTAGGAGATGATGAGGAGCTTGCCCGGTCTAGAATCTATGTATCCCACGGAAAAACACAGTTTATTTACATAGTCCGAAAATGTAATATCATAGAACTAAGGTTATTCAATACCGAAAATGAAACCTATCGATCTCTTTTATCCCTATCTTTTCCACCAGATATTATATGGAAAAATGACGACTCCGGGTTCTATTATAATAGTGGGTCTGGATTAATGTTCTACTCTATTGATGATGGTGTTTCTAGGAGATTGGTCCTAGATGAGGATTATTCCTACTTTCAAAGAATATCTAAATTGAATGACCAAGAGATTTTATTGCACGGAATCAGATCAATCGATTTATACGATATCGAGTCCGAAAAGATCACTAAACTAACCGATACAAAAAACCAAAATAAACTGACGTTAGACAAAAAATACATTGTATCTAGGAAACGCTCTGGTTGGTTTGGAATGAAAGTGTCTAATAAAAATCCAAGGGACGAGCTAAAGCTCCCGTACCTTGATTCTATACCTTTCTTTGGATCAATCATCGAAAGTGAAAATGGATTTGGGATTGGTATGAATGGCAATACTCTTATTGTAGCCCGCCCAGGTGAAAAGCCTGTATTTTATATCTTAAATGATTTTAAGAAAATTTTCGGCCCCTCTATCCTCGGTTTTAAAATGAAAGAGCCTAGAATTGGGGAGTAGATATGCCTCTGGGTATTTTACAAAGGTTAGGTAGCATCTTTAAAAATCACTGAAACCAAGAGAATTTTAATCGGTGATTGAAAAACTTAGAAAAGGTGAGTTTTATAGTAAATTGCGCCATAGGTTTATTAGTTAGGAATAAATTTCAATGATCTTCTGTCGTTTCATTCCATTAGTACTTTTTTTTCTGAGTGGAGTGATAGTGTGGGTGGCATGGTATTATGTCTATACATTTATTATCAAGGATAGAAAAGTTCAGATGGTAATGTCGCACCGTATCACCCTCAGCTTGATTGAGAGTCCATCTACTTCATTTCAAACTTAAAAATAGATTCTCGCCTTCGCGGGAAGGACGGTACTCTAAATATTCACTCAAAGCTCAAGATACTGCGCCAGCATAAATGAATCGCCTTTTCCTTCTTCATGACCGAAATAACTGACCGCCTCTCTATTACCATCTTCAGCCGTACCGAACTCAGCATCAATACCATATTGCTTGGCTAAATCATTGAAAAGATTCACCGGTGTTTGCAATTGTTTTGGTTTTTTTATGGGTTGTTCGATTCCCAAAACCCAGTCTTCGCAATTGTCACTATCCGTTTCGTTGATCACCTTAATGTCCACTTGCGGCATAGATTCCGTGTATGCCTTGAGTGCAGCCAGAATGTCCTCTCGGTTTTGCTTTAGCTGTTTTTCTTGTGCTTCTTCTAAGCGATCGCAGGCGACGAATATATAAATTTGCATTTTGGGAAGCTTAAGTGATTTATGTATCCGCATTATAGCTGTAAATCAATAACATAAACCACCGACTAGCGGTTATTTTATATAAGCCATTCAGTTTGCTCTTGTGTTATCGCTCGAGTGGCATTGAGTACCTCTGGAAGAATAGGGTTGCTGTTGTTTTTGTTCCGAGTAATAAATATCGGATAGCTGAATTCTTGCGTATCACTGACTTTATAAAGCTCTCCAGTGTCCAAATAGGGTTTAACGACACGAGTTCGAAAGTAGCCGTTTCCACCAGTTTCTAGCATGATCTTTAATGCCAACGGGCCTAAATTGCAGCTTAACCCAGTTTGTTTAGGTGTGGTTAAGCTGGCATCGAATTTTTGTAAAAAGTCATTGCCCCAATTAATGAATAAATTAGGTTCAAATCGTTTACTGGAAGCAACATGAATAAGTTTTTCCTCCAGTAAGAGTTCTACCTCTAATTGTGAGTGATATTGGGGGGAATGCAGGATAAGCACATCTAAGGTTTGATCATGTAAATATCTGTGTAATGCCTCTGACTCTGCAACCTCAACATGCATCTTAAGATTTGATTTTTGCAGATAAAGTTGATTGACCATATCTGTTGCAATTGGGTTCCAAAGGCTAGATTCAACGCCAATTGTAACCGTTTGAGGTTCCTCTGCCGGATGAGCTAAAGCAGCCTGAGCCTCTTTCCAAGTATTAACCAGTCGTCTTGCATGCTCAACGAAACGCTCGCCGTCGGATGTCAATTTCGCACCATTGCGGTTTCGAATAAATAATTGTGTACCTAATTGCTCTTCTAGGTTCTTGATGCGTGCGGTAGCGGCGGTTTGTGAGATGTGAAGTGTTTTTGCCGCGACTAGAAAGCTCCCTGAGCTCATGATTTCTAAAAAGGTTTGGGCGAGTCGAATATCCATAATTCTATATTTCTGCATTAAAAGTTACTTAATATTCATTATACACAACTATTACCTTTGGCTAGTATGCGTGCACAAATAGGGAGCATAGGGGAGTCATAGCCATGCTGCGTTGGTCAAATATCTTGTTTATTGTGGCATTGCCCACGCTAGTGATTAGTGTTTGGGCTGGTTTTCGTTTAGAAGATCAGCTCGCGATCGCTTGGCTGATTGTGTGTCACATTGTCCCGGTTATCTCAATGCTGTTAATCAAGATCGCTTATATATTGCGGTTAGTCGCTATATCGGAGTACATGTGAAGCAAGGGCCTTTTTTAAAGGAGTTATCGAATACCTTAGGGATTGAATCAACCGGCTTTTCCCTTATAGAAAGGCTTTTAGCGGCCTGTGGTGCAGCAGGGTCTTTGTGTTTGTGTGTCGTCATTAGTGCCCACTTAACGGGGTTTGATATACCCGACATGCTGGTAACATCCTTGGGAGCTAGCGCTGTGTTGGTGTTTACTGTCCCCCATGGTGCCATGTCACAACCCTGGCCTTTGGTTGTGGGTCACGCAGTATGTGCACTTGTAGGTGTGTCCGTTTATAAGCTCTTAGGTTTTACGGTGTTTTCTGCTTGCATGGCCGTTGGTTTGAGCATTCTGCTTATGACATATACTCGCAGTATTCATCCACCAGGTGGAGCAACAGCTCTTTACGCCGTAATAGGAGGGGACGCTGTACACCAGCTTGGTTTTCATTATCTATTGTGTCCAATTGCTTTAAATGTGGCCCTACTCTTGATCTGCGCTATTACTTTCAATTGGTTTTTTGAATGGCGTCGATATCCAACTCACTGGTTTAAGTTAACTCGAGTACATAGTAACGGGCCCATACAGAAAGGAGATAACAATTTCGATTCTCGCATCTGCCGCGATGATTTGATTTATGCACGAGATCAGTTAGATTCATTTGTTGATATAACCATCGATGACTTAGAACTAATTTTGGGTCTGGCCAATGAGCATCGAGCACAAAAGCGAATGAAAAAGAACAATGAGTCGTCGAAGATCATGAGGACATAGTGCCAGTTAGAGTGGATGGCACTATGTATTAATCCACTGGATTTTTTCTAACCAGATCTTAGCTAGAGTTGGCGCCAGACTTCAAGATCAAAACCTGAAGCGTTAGTTGAACAAGCCACGTACTTTATGACACCGCCTAGCTGAGTGTGTAATAGCACGCACCATTTACTGGTAGCGTTTTCGGTTAGTTCGAGCAAGCTATCGCTAGTGCTCACGCTATAAGTCTTGCTTGGCGTTAATTCGTCGAAATTATCCGGATAATCGCATATGAGGTTGCTGGTGGCGTCGCTGTCGTAAACCTCATAATTAGTACTGTTTAGGATTATAACGCCCTTGCAGACACCGGTTTCCGCATCGTAAATCCCATGAAAGCCATCTATGTCCGCGATGGTATTCACGTTGGAGTTGGCTTTTACGTTGCGAAGTAAGGATGGTACCCACGAAGAGTTGTCGTCGTAGTCAGTTATCCATGTGCCCGCTAGATAAACTAATCCAGATTGAGCTGGGCGGTACTCACCGTCAAAACTAGCATCAGCATCGTCTGTACCATTAAAAACGAGGTTGCCGCCTGTGTTGATTGACCAATCTTCGATCGTGCCTGTATCGCCGTTATTGTCACTTGAAGATCCACCAATGACACTATAGCTTCCGCCCTTACTGCCGCCATTTAATGTAAATTCGATGGTGCTCAATAGGCCACTAGAGCCTCTTTCAATTTCTGTGTATTTGCCAGCGACAGTGGCCTCTGCAAACTCGATATTGTCTTTTTGGAAAATCGTCGTTTCTACTTCGTCTACTCCCTGATAAATACAGCTGGCAATAATCTCAAATTCGCTAGAGCTTACTACTATGCAGGTATCTGTGATTCCTGAACCTGTCAGTGATAGTGCATTGCCAACCAGGGAATAACTTTGTGTAAATGCCGGGCGGGTCGTGCAGTTGCTATCAGTGGACTCTACTGTGGAGGACCAATAAATGTCATTGTTCGCACAATCATCGTATTCGGTGACGGTCACTTCTCCATTGGCGCTAAAGTCGTAAATGGCGCTGATATCCCCATATTCGCCGTTTCGTGCGATCCAGCGACCTAAGAAAGATGCACTGGCGCTCAACTTATTAAGGGTATCCTGAAAGTGCTCAAGCGCAGCGGCTTCATCTACTAGGGTTATTCCGCGCCCTGAAAATTCACTGTTTACGACATTTTGCAAGGCTGACGCGAAATCATCTTTACTCGCAGATAGATTGATATTGGCAAACGGATTTTGTGTCGAGGTAGAATCATTACGGTTACTAATTAAGTAAATCCCATTATCCAAATTCTGGTCCTCATCCATGCTTTGCAGAAGCACTAATAAGTTTTTTACCGGTTGTGTTAAGTTGGTAGTGTTCGATGGATTTACTTGACCCAGAATTGTAGCGGGTGTGACAACTAAGGAGTTGGAGCTGGTGGTAACCGTGCCAAGGGTTAAACCATCATAGCTTAGAGTAATGGTCTGCCCTGGCGTGTAGGGGAAATAGCCATTGCGCTCAGTATATCCAGTGTGATCGGTGGATTCATAGCGAATGTTGCCTACTGCAGAATCTAGGAAATAGCCCGCAGCTACGGTGGTACCGCCACCACTGTCGTCATCATCGTCACCGCCGAAATCAAAACAAGCAACAAGCGAAAGGAAACAAGAGCTTAAGACAAAGGCTTTAATCAGCATTAAAAGACGAGCAGGCAGCATGACGGTCTCCTATTACAAGTTTTATTATGAGTGTCTTTAAGTAATGAGTTGTTTAATTAATAGCCTATTGAGGCGTCATGACAATCCATTAGGCGTAAAGAATCTATACAGTTATGTTTTAGAATGCGCCAAGACTAATAGGTACTATCTGCGGTAAACTTTTGTGATATGAAAGACCGAATATTCTATCGCCGCGGACCAAATCATAGAAACGACGATGTCAATTTTATTGATATAAGACGACGCTTTAATTTTCGTAGTATTGAACTAGGGAAATGGGTGACCCACGCCGAGAAAGCGAAAGCGGCGAATTTGTTTTACGACGCGCTCAGTGATTTGATGTGTATTTTATCTGCACCTGAAGACCTTGTATCTTTGCGTGGATCTTTGGCATTGCAGTATGGAAAAGGTGGTCAACGCTATGTCAGTGCCCATTATGATCCTAGTACGCGAAGTTTTGCGCTCGCCAAAAATGCAGGGCCTGGCAGTATTGCTCACGAATGGTTTCATGCGTTTGATCATTACATTTGCAGCAAACTATACGATGAAAACGAAGTAAGTCGACATCAATTTGCAAGTAGCTATTGGTTAGAAGATGGAGACTATAAAGCACATCCAATTAATCACCGTTTAGTACAATGCTTTCAGACCATTTTATTGAGTGAAGATGGCGAAGAGCCCAGTGATGTCTTTAAGCAGTCCGTGCTGGTGGATAAGAAAATGAATACAAAGTACTTTAGTCAGCCAGAAGAAATATGTGCGCGTGCCTTTGAAGCGTTCATTCAAGATCAGCCAATAAAAAATGAGTTTTTGGTGAAAGGCACAAAAGAATCAGACGAAGCTAAATTGGGTTTATACCCACAAGGCCAGCACCGAGTTCGCATCAATTATGCATTCAAAGACTATTTTCAAAGTCTTGGTCAAGCCTTATATCGAGAATCTCAGCGATAGAAACACAAAAAATATGATGCTCTATATTAAAAACATGGTATGTAATCGCTGTATTATGATCGTGCAGCAGGTTTTGACAGATCTCAATATAGCCTATGACAATATTACGTTAGGCGAAGTCGTACTCTCAGCCGAGCTTAGCGACGATAAGATCCAAGCATTAGATGCCGAGCTTTTAAAATATGGCTTTGAGCGCTTAAATGCGAGTAAAAGCGTTTGGGTAGACCAACTTAAAGTCGCTTGCATTCAATATTTAAATGACCAAGTTCATCAGCGTGAAAAGCTTTCTGACTATGTTCGCCGACATGTGCATCGAGATTATCAATACTTAAGCCATTTATTCTCCAGTATCGAAGGTATGACATTAGAGCAATATTTTATTCGTTTGCGCATTGAAAAGGCGAAAGAGATGCTAGCCTACGGTCAAGATACCTTAGCTGAAATAGCCTTTCAGTTAGGGTTCAGTAGTACTGCACATTTAAGTGGACAATTCAAAAAAGTGACGGGCCTAACACCAAGCCACTTTAGAAATGCGCGCCACAAACAAGAGCGTGTCCCCTTGGATAACCTATAAATTCTATAAAATGATATAACAATCCTATAACGCCTTAATCTTTCTTCACCTTTACACTGTTAAAAATTGAAAGAGGAGGGGATATGGCTATTTCTTGGAAAAATAAAAGCAATTGGATAAAAAGCGCGCATAATACTAAGTGGTGCCTGATTGGCTGTGCCATTGGTGACTTTGGGACGATCGCGTATTTTCAAAATATTGAACATGACTGGTCAGTGCTATCCGTTATGGCACTGGCTATGGTGAATGGTTTATTAACCAGTATCTTGCTAGAAACTATCATATTGCTACGTGCAAAGTTTGACTTTAAAGATGCATTAAAAACCGCGTTAGGCATGAGCTTTATTTCCATGATCGCTATGGAGTTGGCGATGAATATCACCGACTATGCATTAACCGGTGGCGCCATTTTAACGTGGTGGGTGATTCCAATCGCGCTGTTTGTGGGCTTTATTACACCATGGCCCTATAACTATTGGCGTTTGGAGAAATTTAAGAAATCGTGTCACTAAGATTGCGATAACGATTCTAATGGATGCCCGATCAGGTCGGGCATGACGAACGCTAGTCATTCTCAACTTCTAATGTCATTCCCAGCTTGACTGAGGATTCATCTGATTATTTCTCGAAGTTCGAAGCTTAATTGGTTCACTCTAACGTTTTTGTAAAACAAAAATTATCGGTGTCACGACTAGTGCGGTGGTCAAAATGTCGAGTATGGAATGGTAATTCAGATACATCATTAACCAAGCATACAGGACAAATGATACGATACTGAGAACAGCCGCTATTGATTTTTGAAGTACCAGAAATACGACAAAGATCAGGGCCACTGCACTATGTGTGCTGTAATCCAACCCGACTGCTGACCATATATTAAGCGCTTGATCTACCGCCATAACGCCGTAAACAAAACAACCGGATATGAAAATCCATAATAATTGCTTCAAGGGTCGTTGGAAATTAAACTTGACGAGTTCTTTTAGCAAAAATATAAGCGTGATCAAGGCCAAAACAGGGATATAGGCGTCGGCTACTAAACCCCACTGGGAATAACTTAACATTAATACCTCACAGGTTAAGCAAATGGCTGAAAACCGTAGCTTAACCCCCGAGATGCTTACTTACTATGGTTTAGCGCACAGTCTGTCATTTTGCGATGCCGTACAAAGCGATGTTGCTTGCTAATGTAAGTTTATTTTTTCTGCGATTTAAATGAATGCCCGATCAGGTCGGGCATGACGGTTTTAGTAGTGGAGAATGGCGATACTAAATCCCTAGTTTGTCGCGAATGCCATAGTAGGCTGCACCTATCATAGTGTATGGCACTCGGAACATTTGTCCGCCTGGGAACGGATAGTGTTTCAGACTGGCAAAGGCATCAAAGCGTTCTGCATTTCCTTTCATCATTTCGCCCACGAGCTTACCGATAAGGTGAGTGGTGGTTACACCATGACCTGAGTAGCCTTGAGCATAAAAAATACTATCGGTTAAGCGGCCAATTTGCGGTAAGCGACTCATGGTTAATAGGAAGTCACCGCCCCATGCATATTCGATTTGCACGCCTTTTAATTGTGGAAAGGTTTTCTCCATATGGCTTCGCACAAAACGCTCAATGCTCGCAGGATCACCACCACCGTATGTTACACCGCCGCCATAGAGCAAACGGTTATCTTGTGTGATACGGTAATAGTCGAGTTTGTAATTACAATCTTCAACACAGTATTGATTTGGAATGAGGGACTTGGCCATGTCTTCATCCAGCACCTCGGTGGTCACAATTTGAGTACCACAAGGCATCGACTTGGATGCAAGCTCAGGCACTAAACCGCCCATATAAGCGTTACCGGCAAGCAAAAGATAATCGCAGGTTACACTGCCGTTTTCAGTGTGAACCACCGGACGTTTGGAGCGATCAATTTTAGTAACCTTGCTATCTTCATAAATCGTACCGCCAAGCTCTTCAAATGCTTTAGCTTCACCGAGTACAAGATTAAGCGGATGAATGTGACCACCAGTATGATCTAAAAGACCACCAATATAGGCGTCGGTATTGATTTGTTCACGAATACTGTCTTCATCAAGCAGCTCTAAACCTTCGTGGCCATAACGTTCCCAAAGCGTTTTCTGTTCTTTGAGTTCATGCATTTGCTTGGCGTTGAATGCAGCAAAAATACCACCGGGCTTGTAGCCACAATCAATATTGTATTTTTCTATTCGCTCGCGAATGATGTTACCGCCTTCAAATGCCATGTGACCAAGGGCGCTACCCAGTTCTTTGCCATAATTCTTTTCAATTACATCGATGTCACGGCTATAACTGTTAACGAGCTGACCACCATTGCGACCACTTGCACCGTAACCAATACGCGCACCCTCAAGCACGGTTACTTTAAAACCGGCTTCGGCTAAATGTAGGGCACTGGAAATACCGGTAAAGCCAGCACCAACAATACAAATCTGTGTATCAATGCTGTCTTGTAAAGACGGGCGGTCCACTTGATCGTTCGCCGTGGCTGCGTAATAGGAACCTGTATGCGGTGTGCGTTGGGTCATATTGGTCGTCTCGTTCTCAATGTGTTTTATCTTTCTTCTATCACTATGATTATTTATAAAAGCACTAGGCTTCGTAAACTACATAGATTTTTTACAGTAATTAGGGACTTCCCAATCTCCAGAAAAACCAGCTGGCACCATAAAATGATCACCGGCTTTCACGGTTTTCGTATTGCCATCTTTATCGTGAATAATAGATCCACCTTCTAAGATGACGCAATATTCATCTTCGCTGTAACTGACTTGCCATTTACCTGCTTGGCTATCCCAAATGCCAGCATTGAACTTTTCATCTTTCGAAGAGAATACATTCCAGATACCTTGCTCAGGGTTACCTGAAGCAATCTTTTCTTGATCTGGAAGATACACTTCTTTTTCTGCGTTTTGCTGATTAACGTCAATTAATTTTTCAATATTCATAGCAATCTTTTATCAAAAAGGCAGGGTAGGACCCTGCCTTTTTTAGAAGTTTTATTTCATGGTTGGCATGACGAATTCGGCGTCTAGGTCGCCTTCTGGCCAGCGCATGGTGACCGCTTTACGTTTGGTATAGAACCTCACACCTTCAGGACCATGAACATGATTACTACCGAATAGAGAACGCTTCCAACCACCAAATGCATGGAATGCCATTGGTACTGGAATCGGCACGTTTACACCGACCATGCCCACTTGAATATCGTGTGCAAACTTACGAGCTACCGCACCTGAACGGGTAAAGATCGATGTACCATTACCGTATTCATGATCGTTAATCATCTTGGCGGCTGTGGCGTAATCCTCTACACGCACTACACAAAGCACGGGTCCAAAGATTTCTTCCTGATAAATTTTCATGTCGGTGGTGACGTTATCGAACAAGCAACCACCCAAGAAGTAACCGTTCTCTCCGCCGTCAACTTTGACGTCGCGGCCATCAACAACGAGTTTGGCACCTTCTTCCACGCCCAGATCAACATAGCCTTTTACTTTTGCGTGGTGCTCTTTGGTTACTAATGGACCCATATCAAGGCCGCGGTTAATACCATTGCCAATTTTGAGTTCTTTTGTTTTGGCAGCAAGCTTATCAACCAGTTCGTCAGCAATATCGCCCACGGCGACCGCTACAGAAATTGCCATGCAGCGCTCACCAGCAGAGCCGAACGCAGCTCCCATTAATGCATTTACAGCACCGTCGATATCAGCATCAGGCATGACAATCATGTGGTTCTTTGCACCGCCAAGCGCTTGAACACGTTTGCCGTGTGCACTGGCAGTCGAATAAATGTATTCAGCAATGGGTGTGGAACCAACAAAGCTTACTGCTTGAATATCTGGGTGAGTCAGTAAAACATCAACAGCTTCTTTATCACCGTTAACGATGTTAAGTACGCCATCAGGCAAGCCACATTCTTTTAACCACTCAGCGACCATTAAGGTAGCCGTTGGGTCTTTTTCTGAAGGCTTCATCACGAAAGTATTACCGCAGGCGATGGCAACAGGCCACATCCACATTGGAACCATGGCAGGGAAGTTGAACGGAGAGATACCGGCCACAACACCCAGTGGTTGATTCACAGAGTAGGCGTCGACATCACGACCGACTTGCTCTGTAATTTCACCTTTTAATGCCGATGGAATACCGCAGGCAAATTCAACCACTTCCATACCACGAATGATTTCGCCTTTCGCATCTTCAAACACTTTACCGTGTTCCTTGGTGATGGCTTCTGCTAACTCATCCATGCGCTCTTCAAGCAGCATTTTAAACTTAAATAGAATGCGCACACGGTTGAGAGGTGTGACTTTTGACCATTCTTCGAATGCTTCTTTTGCATTAGCAATGGCTTCTTCTACTAATGAAGCCGGAGCAAGAGACACAACACCCGTTTGCTCACCGGTCGCTGGGTTATAAACAGGGGCGTTGCGTTCGCTCGCCGCTGTTATTTGACCGTTAATGAAATGGGTAATGTTATTCATGTTTCACCTACAAACGTTTTATTTTTAAGAAAATTCTTACAATGCATTGCTTAATGATTTGCTCAATGCATTCATTAGTTCATCAATGTGCGATTCTTCAAGAATCAATGGTGGAGACATTGCAATGGTATCGCCAGTACATCGCACTAATGCATTCTGTTTCCAGTAGCAATGGTTGAATATCTTGTAACCACGCTCGCCAAATTTCTCTGAACTATGCAGTTCGATTGCACCGACTAAACCATAGTTACGAATATCTTTGACCACACCATGCTCACGAAGTTTGTGCAGAGACTCTTGCCAGTAGCTTTCTAACTGCAGTGCTTTTTGGAATAAGTTTTCTTCTTCGTAAATATCCAGTGTTGCGAGACCCGCTGCCGCTGCCACTGGGTGGCCGCTATAAGTATAGCCGTGGAATAGCTCAATAATTTCTTCAGGGCCTTGCATAAAGGCATCGTAAATGAAGTCTTGTAAGAACACCGCACCCATTGGAATTGCACCATTGGTGAGGCCTTTTGCTGTATTCATAATATCTGGCGTCACACCCATACGGTTTGAAGCGAAGGCTTCGCCCACACGACCGAAGCCCGTGATTACTTCATCGAAAATAAGCAGAATGTCATGCTGTTCGGTGATCTGACGTAAACGCTTCAAATAACCTTGTGGTGGCATGAATACACCACCAGAA
This sequence comes from Bermanella marisrubri, assembly GCF_012295615.1. NCBI lineage: Bacteria > Pseudomonadati > Pseudomonadota > Gammaproteobacteria > Oceanospirillales > Oceanospirillaceae > Bermanella > Bermanella marisrubri. The sequence continues at coordinate 2,270,814 of NZ_CP051183.1, read as the reverse complement.
CCAACGATAGGCTCTACAATGACGGCGGCAATGGTTTCAGCGCCATGAAGGGCGATCATATCCAGTAGCTCATCGGCCATTTCTGCGCCGTCTTCTGGAAGACCTTTAGTAAATTCACTGCCTGGTTTCCATGCGTGTTTTAAATGATCCACACCTGTTAATAGAGAGCCGAAGCTTTTGCGGTTATTGCCTAAACCACCGACACTGATGCCACCAAAGTTGGTACCGTGATAACCCTTTTCACGACCAATTAAACGGGTTTTACCATGGTTACCTTTGGCTTTATGGTAGGCAATGGCTATCTTTAGAGAGGTGTCAGCCGATTCGGAACCTGAGTTGGTAAAGAAAACGCGGTTTAGGCCATCCGGTGTGTGCTTTACTAAACGCTCAGCTAATTCAAATGGGAGTGGATGACCCATTTGAAAAGTGGGAGCAAAGTCTAGTTGTTGAATCTGTTTGGCGACGGCTTCTGAAATACGCTTGCGCCCATGGCCAGCGTTGACACACCAAAGGCCTGCCGTGCCATCCAGCACATTGCGGCCATCTTCCGTCTGATAATACATGCCTTCGGCAGATACCATTAAGCGTGGTTCTGCTTTAAATTGGCGGTTGGCCGTGAATGGCATCCAAAAAGCATCGTGTTTGCTGGTGGACATGGTGACCTCTGTCATCTGTATATTATTTTGAACATGTTTTGCCGAGTTTATGTTAAATAAATAAAACATCAACCCTGAAAACATGAAAACTTGTAGAAAATCATGAAATACCTATGGGGCATGCTCTCAATACGGTATTTTTTGTGAATTTTAGTGTTTTGTGTGTTCGATATATTGAAATAAATGGGTGTTTTGCAGTATGTTGAGCCTAATTACATTGAATAATTAAGTTGTTAGGAGTCGAAATGTCCAGTCAGCGCACTTTCGAGTATTGGAAAGAACAAGCAGCAAGCCTTTCTATTAATGGTCAGGCCTTTATTAATGGTCAGTCGGTGGATGCAAAAAGTGGTGAGACTTTTGAAACCATTAGCCCCATAGACGGCCGTGTACTAGCAAATGTTGCAAGTTGTGATGAAGCTGATGTGAATGAAGCGGTGAAACTTGCCCGAGCAGCCTTTGATAGTGGGGTTTGGTCGCAAAAAGCGCCAGCGGAGCGCAAGCAAGTATTGCTAAAGTTTGCTGATCTAATCGAAGCTAACCAAGAAGAGCTGGCTTTATTGGAAACTCTCGATATGGGCAAGCCGATTAGTGACGCACTGTCAGCCGACATTGGTGGTACTTTGCGAGCGGTACGTTGGACAGCTGAGGCCGTGGATAAAGTTTACGATGAAATTGCGCCAACGTCAGAAAATGAAATCGGTATGATCACCCGCGAACCCGTTGGTGTGGTTGCGGCCATTGTACCTTGGAACTTTCCAATGATCATGGCCTCTTGGAAGTTTTCCCCTGCGCTGGCAATGGGGAATTCGGTTATTCTAAAACCTTCAGAGAAATCCCCGCTTACCGCTATTAAGCTTGGTCAATTAGCCAAAGAAGCAGGCATTCCCGATGGTGTGTTCAATATTCTTCCGGGCTTTGGTCATACGGCTGGGAAGGCGTTAGCCTTGCACATGGATGTCGATACCCTGGTATTCACGGGATCAACCAATGTTGCTAAACAGCTAATGATTTACGCTGGTCAATCGAACATGAAACGTATTTGGTCGGAAGCTGGTGGTAAGTCACCGCATGTGGTGTTCGCAGACGCGCCAGACTTAGACCTAGCGGCGGATGCTGCTGCTGCTGCCATTTGTTTTAACCAAGGTGAAGTTTGTACGGCGGGTTCTCGTCTATTGGTTGAAGACAGCATTTATGACGAGTTTATGGAAAAGGTTCGTCAGTCTCTAGGTAAATGGAAAGCAGGTAATCCGCTGGATCCAGAAACCAATGTCGGTGCTATTGTCGATGAAGATCAATTGAATCGTGTGCTTTCTTTTATTGAAAAAGGTAAAGAAGAGGGTGCAAACCTAACTGTAGGCGGTAATCGTGTTGAACTAGCCGAAGGCGGTTATTTCTTAGAGCCAACTATTTTCGAAGATGCACAGCCACACATGAGCATCGTTAAGGAAGAAATCTTTGGCCCTGTACTTTCGGTGATTCGTTTTAAAACCGATGAAGAAGCATTGCAGCTATGTAATGACAGTATTTATGGTTTAGCTTCTGGAGTGTGGACGAATAACCTTACTCGAGCCCATCGCTTTGCAAAAGGTATCAAAGCTGGCATGGTCTGGATCAATGAGTACGATCAGGGCGATATGACGGCACCATTTGGTGGCTACAAGCAAAGTGGTAATGGTCGAGATAAATCACTGCATGCGTTTGAGAAATACAGTGAAGTGAAAGCGACTTGGATTAAGATTTAATACAAGCTCTTGATATCGAAAATCCTATAATGGGATTTTCGATATCGTTTATGGTTTTCGAAAGTTGTGTCTCGTTTTTATAAATGCCTTTTGAACACTAATTGTAAAGCGAGCGGCGTTGCGTGGTTACGCAAAAGCTCGCTTTTTTAGTATTGGCGCTCTCTACTCGCGGACGCTACAAGTACATCCATGTACGCTCGCTAGAGATAACGCCAACACTTAAAAGCATGTTGAGTAAACTAAATTAAATAGCAATGCGCTTCCACATCTTAATGTGTGGAATACCAACAGCGGTATAATACTCACCATCCGTTTGATAGCCCAACTTTTCATAAAAGCCTACAGCCACTTTTCTTGCTGCCATATCGATGATTTCAATGCCTTGCTGTTTTAATTCGGCTTCGCAAAATTCAAGCAATAAGCGCCCAAGATTTTGGCCTTGGTAGTGATCATCAACAGCAAATTGTCGAAGTGTAGCTAGTTGAGGATTAGGGGTTTTAAAAACCACACAAGCAATAACCTGCTCGTCATCATTGATTACCGCAAAGTGCTTTTGCTGATCTTCGTGGGCGACGTCTTGTTCGCTAAGAGAGAGCCCAAGGGGCTGCCTTAAAATACGATCTCGTAGCTTAAGGCATGCTTGGTATTGTGTACTTTGATAGGCGATAGGTATGCATTTCATCCTTGAATATTATTATTCCATTGAGTGTTTAGAATAGATCTTTAAAGCGATGATAAAGCATGCCTACGGCTAACATAGGTGAACGGAAATGACGACCACCAGGGAAGCGCATATGTTTAATTTTGTCGTAATCATTGATGCGATTAGTTTCATCGTTGATGGCCTCCGCAATAATTTTAGCGGCCATGTGGGTGGCGTTTACGCCATGACCTGAATAAGCTTGAGCATAATAAACAGAAGGATGCAATCGACCTACTTGAGGAAAACGGTTTGCACCAATGCCAATCATGCCTCCCCATTGAAAATCGATTTTGACATCTTTCAAGTAAGGGAAAACACGATCCATGTTGGGACGCAAGGCATCGATAATGGATTTGGGGTCTCGGCCGCTATAAGTACACAAGCCACCAAATAACAGTCGACGGTCGGCGCTCAATCGGTAGTAATCTAGATCGACCCTTTGATCGCATACCGCCATATCTTGCGGTAAAACCTTATTGGCAATCTCTTCGCTTAAAGGTTCAGTTGCAATCACGTAGCTGCCAGCGGGCAGTACTGTACCTTCTAATTCTTTATCTAATCCCGCCACATAAGCGTTGCCACAGATGACCAATTGATTTGCAGTAACATAGCCTTTTTTTGTGCTGATTTTATGTTGGTCGCTATTGCGTTCATGGGCGTATTCAATATCAGTTACTGGGCTTTGTTCAAAGATTGTCACGCCTAAATTTGCGGCTGCTGCAGCTTCACCGGTTACTAGATTGAGTGGGTGAACGTGGCCAGACCCCATATCAGTTAGTCCGCCGATATAAAAATCACTGCCTACCACTTGCTGCATTTCATCTTTTTGCAATAGGCGAGACTCATAGGGATAACCCATTTTATCTAGCCACTCTAATTCCTCTTCGAACTCACGCATATGCCGAGGCTTATTGGCGAGATCACAATATCCCATTTTAAGATCGCACTGGATGTCATATTTTTTAACACGCTCTTTAACAATTTCTACTGCCTCAAAACCCATTTGGTGAATATTGTTGATGCCTTCATCACCAATTTGATTTCGAAATTGCTCCAACCCATGGCCAATGCCACGAATTAATTGACCGCCATTTCGACCTGAAGCACCCCAACCGATGCGGTAAGCTTCGATTAAAGTGATTTTAAATCCGCGTTCAGCCAACTCTAATGCTGTGTTTACGCCACTAAATCCGCCCCCTATGACGCAAATATCGGTATCATGTTGGCCTTCTAGCTCAGGATATTCGATTGCATAGGCACGAGTAGCGGCGTAATAAGAATCCGCATGCTCTTTTGAGTGGGTTCTCGGGTTAAGCATGATTCTGACCTGTTTGTTAAAAATACTAACATTTGGTGTTGATTATAATTTACAATCTACCTCAGTCGTCGCTTTTATGGAAGAGAGTTGGTTAAAAAATGTCAATTGGCTGGGTTTCTCCAATTGTAAGCATATGTAATGCTGCCTATACTTGGCGGCTCCCTTGATAAAGAGGATCGAAACATTGGATGTAGGCACCCGATTAAAAGAAGTACGCAAGAAATCTGGCTTGTCCCAGCGTGAGTTAGCAAAGCGCGCAGGCGTTACTAATTCCACCATCTCTATGATTGAAAAGAATAGCGTGAGTCCTAGTGTGAGCTCTTTAAAGAAGGTGCTCGGCGGAATTCCGTTATCTCTTACTGAATTTTTTGAGACTGAAGATACCAGTCAAACCGCCACTCCCGTTGTATACCCAGCGGAAGAATTTCTTGATTCCTCTGTAGAAAGTGTAGAGTTTAAGTTAATCGGTAAAGATTTTCATAATCGTGCTATGACATTTCTTGTAGAGTGTTTACCTCCCGGTGCTGGTACCGGTGCAGAACTGTATACTCACGACGGAGAAGAAGCAGGCTACGTACTTTCGGGTAAGTTAGAGCTCACTGTGGATGAGGAAACCTATATCGTGGAAGCGGGACAGGGTTATTATTTTGAGTCCAGTCGTCCACACCGTTTTCACAATCCATTTGATGAAGAATGCCGCTTGGTGTCGTCGACAACACCGGCTAACTTTTAATGAAGTTATCGATTCTCAGTTATATAAAAAGCCTGCTCTATTGAGCGGGCTTTTTTATTCTAAAAGAAAATGATGACAAGGTATGCAATGAGTATTAGCCAGATCAGCAAGCCCAATAGAAAGATAAGTAACGCTTTTTTTCTATTATCATCACCGCGCGGCTGAATCCCTTTAAAGCGCATGACTAGTTGGGCTGTAAGGTTCACAGATGCAATATTAATTAATAGTAATAATCCGGCACCTTTTGCAAAGTCTAAATAGTTCAGGCCTAAACTAATTCCTAATGTTACCGCAGGCGGTAACAAAGCAACGGCAACCATGACACCTACTAAAACGCTGGAAACTCCAGTGGTGATCGAAAGCGCACCTGCCGCGCCAGAAGCTAATGCCAGTGCTAAGCTTCCGGGGCCGACCGTGGTGCGTGATAATAACTCAGGACCAAATTCAATAGTAGGATAAAACCAACCTAATAAAACAGATAAACCAATGGCTAGGCCAACACCAATCACGAGGGTTTTAAATGCTCTCGTGATTGTTCCAAGGTTACCCAAAGTCGTTGCTAACGATAGAGCCAAGTTAGGACCCAATAGCGGTGCAATCACCATGGCGCCGATGATCACAGCCACGTTGTTCTCAATTAAGCCAATGGCAGCCACTAAAGTGGATAATACAACCAGCATGAGATAGTGACTGTCTGCATTTGCATGGCCAGATAGTTGATTCAATAGCGCTTCGCGACTGACAGATGCTTGAGTTTTGGCTTCGTAAGGTAGGGCAACTTCTAACGGATATGCAATAACTCGGAAATTAGTTTTTCCTTCCATTTGGCCTTGCAGTTGATCGAGAACTTTTTGCGAACGCGCTTTTTCAACCAGCATTTTGATCGCGATTTGTTTCTCACTTTGACTGCTGATCCAATAATCAGGAATGTTGTTTTGTTTAGCGATGCGTGTAACTGCATCTTGGCTAGAGGCCGGAGCAACTGTTTCGATAATAATCATCAAAAAATCTCAATAATTTCACTTGCATCAAGGATATTTATTAAAAAATCTCACAGAGTGTAGCCACAAGCCCCGTTGATTGCTACGTCTTCTTAAATTGGCGCTTTTAATGCATAAAAAACCCAACCGAATAGTCAATTAACGACTATCTTTACATGTAAGCCCCATCAATGTCAGGATGGTGAAAAGCGAACTTCTCGGAGGTATACATGTTTACTGCCAGTCAGGTCATGGAGAACAAATTTCAATCTCAGGAGAGAGATACGTTTTGGCAATACATTGTTGAAAATTACGCAGTAGATGAAGACTCTTATGTAAAAGAGCTGATAGAAGTCGCTAAGAGTACAGATTCAGAAAAGAAAAACATTCGTAATCGCGCCACGAAAATGATCAAGGGTGTCCGTGCTCAAGACGATGCGGTACATATGGTCGATGCATTATTACAAGAATATAGTTTGGACACGGAAGAAGGCATTCTTCTAATGTGTTTGGCTGAAGCCTTGATGCGTATTCCTGATAGCCACACGGCTGATGCGCTGATTGAAGATAAACTATCCAACGCAGATTGGAAGAAACACGTCGGCCGTAGTGAATCTACTCTCGTAAATGCTTCCACATGGGGCCTGATGCTTACAGGCAAAGTCGTTAAAATGGACAAACAACTTGATGGAACACCATCAAGTATATGGAAGCGTTTGGTAAAACGCAGTGGCGAACCAGTTATTCGCAGCGCAATGTATAAAGCCATGGGTATCATGGGTAGTCAGTTTGTACTGGGTCGTAATATTAAAGAAGCATTAAAAAACGCTAAGGAGTATCGTAAAAAAGGTTACACATACTCATTCGATATGCTTGGCGAAGCGGCCATGACCGAAGACGATGCAGCACGCTATCTAGAAGAGTATGTTAACGCCATTAAAGCAGTAGGCGATGACGATTTTCCAACCAAAGATCAGCCAGCACCTTCTATATCGATTAAATTATCTGCTCTTCATCCACGCTATGAGGTGGCGCAAGAAGATCGCGTCATGGACGAATTATACAAAACTGTTTGTGGGTTGTTGCAGATAGCAAAAGATAAGAATGTCGCAGTGACCATTGATGCTGAGGAAATGGATCGTCTTGAGCTCTCATTGCATTTGTTTGAGAAAATATTCAAGTCAGACGTGTGCCAAGGTTGGGATAAGTTCGGCATGGTCATCCAAGCTTATAGTAAACGAGCGTTACCGGTACTGTGCTGGTTAAATAAGTTAGCGGCAGAGCAAGGTCGCGAGATCCCCATTCGTTTGGTAAAAGGGGCGTATTGGGATACAGAAATAAAAATATGTCAGCAAATGGGTCTCGATGGTTACCCTGTGTTTACCCGTAAAGAAGCAACAGATGTCTCCTATCTTGCGTGCTTAAAGTTTTTACTAAGTGATCACACCAAAGGAAATTTATACCCACAATTAGCAAGCCACAATGCGCATACAGTGGCGACAGTGCTTGAATTGGCAGATCAGAGCGGGCGCCAAGTGGAGTGTCAGCGCTTACACGGTATGGGTGATGCTCTATATGATCACATTTTAGAAAATAAAAATATGCCAGTGCGTATTTATGCTCCGGTTGGCGCACACAAGGATTTGTTACCGTATTTAGTGCGTCGTTTGTTAGAGAACGGAGCAAACTCCTCATTTGTGCATCGCTTAGTTGATGCGAAAACCCCCATTGATGATTTGGTTCATGATCCAGTAGATGATTTGCAGAAATATAAATCGTTGGCTAATGATCGGATTCCACTGCCACCTAATATATATCCAGAAAACCGTAAAAATTCTCGTAGCATGAATATTCACGTTGAGTCGCAACTGAATCCATTAATGGATGAATTAGGCAAGTGGCGTGAATGTCAATGGAATGCCGGTCCTATCATTAATGGTAAGACTCATAAGGATAGCGACGAGCAATCAGTACTTAGTCCGCAAAATAATGGAGACAGTGTTGGTTCAGTTGTTTGGAGTACCGAAAAACACGTGCAAGCCGCATTAGATACAGCGAAGCAGGGCTTTGATGCATGGAACATGACGCCAGCTTCACAGCGTGCACAATGCCTACTGAAGTACGGCGATTTAATGGAAGATAACATGGAAGAACTCATGGCCATTTGCTGTCGTGAGGCGGGTAAAACCATGCAGGACGCTATTGATGAAGTACGTGAAGCGGTTGATTTTTGTCGCTATTACGCTCAGCAAGGCGTTAAGCAATTTGAAGAAGCAACCTTGTTGCCAGGCCCGACAGGGGAAAGCAATGAACACTATATGGAAGGTCGAGGTGTGTTCTTTTGTATTAGCCCATGGAACTTCCCTCTCGCTATTTTCAGTGGGCAAATCATGGCTGCTTTAATGGCAGGTAATACGGTCATTGCTAAACCAGCAGAGCAAACCAGCCTAGTAGCGCATCGTGCAGTGGAGCTTATGCTAGAGGCCGGTTTCCCCAAAAATGTGATTCAACTGTTACCCGGTGATGGCGCTAAAATCGGTGGTATTTTAACGCCTCATGAAGATATTGCTGGTATTGCCTTTACGGGTTCTACTCAAGTCGCACATCTCTTAAACAAGACGTTAGCACAACGTGAAGGTGCCATTGTTCCGTTGATTGCCGAAACAGGTGGTCAAAACGCGATGATTGTAGATAGTAGTGCTTTACCGGAGCAGGTGGTAGGAGATGTATTGCAATCTTCGTTTGCCAGCGCTGGCCAACGATGTTCCGCGTTACGTGTGCTTTATATCCAGAAAGATGTAGCAGAGCGAGTCGAAACCTTGTTGCAAGGTGCTATGGATGAATTGATTGTTGGCGACCCTGCCTATCATCGTACCGATGTGGGCCCTGTAATCGATGATGAAGCGCTAGCAGGTTTGCAAAGCCATGTGGATGAGATGAAAGCGAAATTTGACCTCGTCGCCAAAGCGCATCTTACAGAAGAGTGTAATTCTGGCTATTTCATCACGCCTTGTGCATTCCGTATTAACAGCATGGCCGATTTAAGCAAAGAGCATTTTGGACCCATCCTTCATATCGTTCATTACGAAGCCGAAAAACTTGATGATGTTATTGCCGAAATTAACAAAGCAGGTTATGGCCTAACGCTTGGTATTCATAGTCGCAGTGAAGCAACAGCGGCTTATATCGAGCAAAGAGTTAAAGTAGGTAACTGTTACATTAACCGAAATCAGATTGGTGCAGTGGTAGGTGTTCAGCCATTTGGTGGGCGCGGACTCTCTGGTACTGGTCCGAAAGCAGGTGGGCCTAATTATCTTACGCGTTTTGCAACTGAACGTGTGAGAACCATAAACACGACTGCAGTAGGTGGTAATGCCTCATTACTGTCACTGGGTGTGGAGAAGGTATAAGCAGAGGGGTTTATGCCAATAAAAACAAGTAGCCGAGGAGAAGCATTATGATCGATGGAAACATAGGTGTGAGTATAACCTTCGGGTTATATCTCATTCTCATGCTGGCAATAGGCTATATTGCCTATCAGCGAACATCTAATTTGTCCGACTATATTATAGGCGGGCGTAGCTTAGGGCCTGTACCTTCAGCCTTAAGTGCGGGTGCTTCCGATATGAGTGGTTGGTTATTACTTGGCCTACCTGGATATGCTTATGCTGCTGGTTATGAAGCGGTTTGGATTGCTGTAGGTTTGTTGGTTGGTACGTATCTAAACTGGTTATTTGTCGCTCAGCGCTTGAGGACGTATTCTTTATCGGCTAGCGATTCCTTGACCATGCCTTCTTACTTCGAAAATCGTTTTCATGATACCCAGCGTATTCTACGTGTTGTGTCAGCGTTCTTCATTTTGCTCTTTTTCTTGTTCTACACCAGTTCGGGTCTAGTAGCAGGCGGTAAATTATTCGAAACCGTATTTGGTTTGGATTATACGTGGGCAGTGATCATCGGCACCATAGCGGTGGTTTCTTACACCTTCTTCGGTGGCTTCCTGGCGGTGGCATGGACAGACGTTATTCAAGGCCTGCTCATGTTCGCGGCATTACTTCTAGTGCCCATTATTGCTATGAATGCAGAAGGCGGATGGGGTGCAACTACTGAAGCGATGGCAGCAAAAAATCCAGAATTACTTGATGCCTTTACGAGCACCGATGGTACTGCCATGACCACTATTGGTATTTTATCCTTGCTAGGTTGGGGTTTAGGTTATTTTGGTCAGCCTCACATCCTCGCGCGCTTTAAAGCGATTCGGAGTGAGGATGATATTCCTACCGCACGTCGCGTTGCGGTTACTTGGAGTGGTTTCGGCTTATTGGGTGCTTTATTGGTAGGTTTCGCAGCCATTGGTTACTTTGATACTCCGTTAGAAGACGGAGAGAAAGCCTTCATGCTGCTAGTGGATGCATTATTCCACCCGGTTATTTCAGGTATTTTATTGGCTGCCATTCTCGCGGCAATTATGTCAACGGCAGATTCCCAATTGCTTGTATCGTCTTCTGCATTGGCTGAGGACTTTTATAAAGCGTTGTTTAAAACTGATGCCCCACAAAAAGAACTAGTTATGGTGGGTCGTTTAGCTGTGGTAGGTATCGCTGTTGTTGCTGCTGCTCTTGCCATGGATCCGGATAGCCAAGTGCTTGAACTTGTGTCCTATGCATGGGCTGGTTTTGGTGCTGCCTTCGGTCCTGCATTAATTCTTTCGCTTTACTGGAAAGACATGACGAAAGCAGGTGCCGTTGCCGGTATCGTGGTTGGCGGTACAACCGTGGTGATTTGGGGCAACTTGTCTGGCGGTATTCTAGACTTGTACGAAATCATTCCTGGTTTCTTACTTGCAACCATCGCCATTGTCGTCGCCTCTAAGTTGTCTGGTCCACCAAAACCAGAGACTTTAGAGGGTTTTGAAAAAGCAATGGGTAAGAAGTAGGCTCTTTTCTTTAATTCATTTCAAAGTAATCACAAGGTGGACGCTATGACGTCCACCTTGTGTGTTTCTGGAATGTATATACACGCTGTATCTCTGCCAATGGACTTCGCATGGTAAAGCGCAATGTCAGCGTATTGTATTGCTTGGGTGAGATCCCTGCCTTCTATCGGACATACTCCTAAACTGACAGATAGAGTGATTTCATACTGCTCATCTTTATATGGTTTTGTTTTCACATGATGTCGTAGTCGTTCCGCTATTGTTTTCACTGATTCTTGATCAAAAGTTCTTAGTATCATAACGAATTCTTCTCCCCCGTATCGAGCCACTACATCTTGCGGGCGTGTCATTTCTCGAATCGTGTCAGCAAGGTGAATAAGAACCTTATCGCCTACAGTGTGGCCATACTGATCGTTTATTTGTTTAAAAAAATCGGCATCAATGAGAATCAGTGAAAGAGATTCATCATGTCTTAAGTGTTTGAAAATTTGTGTGATTTTATTATTGAGGAATCGTCGATTAACAAGTTGAGTCAATTCGTCACGCATAGAGTCTTGCGTAACGATACTTATTTCAGAGTTTAGCTGCTTAACTTTTTCTATTAGTGCTAGTGCGAGTAGAAATGATTCTAAGAGACTAGCAAACTGGGCAGCAAGTAAGGGTTTCATACCCCATTCAATGGTATTGCTTAGTGCAGCTAACGCCGATAAAAAAAGTGTAATAGCATAAATGACCCAAGCAACAATATACCATTTAGCATAGGTCGCCCCTTTTATAAAACAGAAATAGCCGACAACTGGTAAGAAGCAAAGAGATAATATTGCTATAAAAGATAGATAAGTAGGGAAGGCATAAATGCCGAATAGTCGAATTATGATGCCGATAGTAAAGACAATCTGAATCCACTTTAAAATCTTGTCCAATGTTGGGCTGAGGTTTTTCGTTTCTAAATATGAGCGACTAAATTGAATTGCCATGATGGCGAAAGCGAAATAGACGATATGATAACTATGATTAATAAACGGACCAAACTGGGGGAATAAAAACTGGAAGACATAGCCATTCAGAAAGCCCCAAAGAAAAGCGTTTGTTAGCAAATAGCCACTGTAAATAACGTATATATTGCTGCGAAGAATCCATCCAAGCAGGGCACTAATGAGCATCAGGGTTAGACATGCCCCAAAAAACATGCCCAAAATCATTTGTTCTCGCTTGCTAAATCGCTCGAACTTGACCACATCGCTTATGCGAATATTTAGCGACAACGTGTCCGCTTTTAGCATGCCTGTTTCGACATAGGCAGTGTATTGGGTGTTCGCAGGATGGAAATGGGTTGTGTTCAAGAGTCGATAATCTAAGCTTCTTTGCGCAAAGCTATCTTGATCTGAATTGATATAGCGATGAACCACTTCCCCATCAGATACTAAATAGACGTTCATGTAGTCTAAGTAGCTGACCTCTGCATGCATGATCCAGTGATGTGGATCATCAAAGTCAGTTCGAATAGGAAATTTAAGCCAGTATTTATTGCCGGATACGCCCGGGTTTAGATCGCCTTTTATCATGGGTCGGAAAGGCGTTTTAATGGGATCAATGACATCTTCAATGGTTGTTTGGCGTGACGCGTCTATGAAAATGCTAGCATCTTGCCAAATGGCTTGATTAAGAGTGTCTTTGCTTACTGTGATAGAAAAGCAACTTCCACTAACTAAGAGTAATAATAAACAGTTAAAAATCTTCAATAGTGAAAGCACAAGGAGTAGATGCAAAAAAATTATATGTGTTTTGAGTATAGCAAGGTGATCAATGGTGTGAAGCACCGACTCATAACAAAAAGGCCTGAGTGATCAGGCCTTTTTGTTATGAGTTATTGGTGGATTACTAGATTATATGTCTAGGGGAACACCAGATTCGTTGCTTTTGTTCTTGGTCTCGTATTCATGTAAGACTTGGGTGATTTGATGGTCCTTGTTTAACCAAATGTCGGATACCCAATTCTGAATTTGCACTCGTAATTCTCGATCGTCTTGGTAACTACCTTGACTGTAAGCAGCAGGGATAGGTACTTCTTCGCAACGCACAACAATCGTACCTAGTCGACCGCACAAACAATCCCAGAAGTTGGGCACACCACCGGGATAAACGATGGTCACGTTAGTCAGGGTGTCGAACTTGTCACCCAGTGCCTGCATAGCGAACGCCAAGCCACCGGCTTTTGGTCGCAGTAGATGCTTATATTGGCTCTTTTGCGCAGCATGCTTCTCTTTCGTAAAACGCGTGCCTTCTAAAAAGTTCATGACACTGGTTGGCATACGTGAAAACTTTTCACAGGCCTCTTGGGTTTCTTTTAAATCGTCACCTGCACGTTCAGGATGCTTTTTTAAAAAGCTCTTGCTGTAGCGCTTCATGAAAGGGAAATCGAGGGCTTTCCATGCCTGACCTACGATTGGAATATACTTGAGTTCATCTTTGATGAAAAATTTCAAAAATGGCACTTTTCCGTGATAAAGATTGTATAGCACGAAAATGTCGACCCAGCTTTGATGATTCGCGGTAATAAGATACCAGCCTTTTGGGTTGCCCTCGCTAAGGCCATTTAATTGCCACTTTGGACGGTAAATGTGTTCGATCCACCAAAGAATGCCGTCTAGCCAATGAAATGCTATGTAATGCACCCCCCAATCACCAAAATCTCTGCCTTTGCCGGGCAATGCCCATTTAAGCAAGATGAATACATAGAGAAAGACGCCCAACAAGACTGTGTGGCCGAGCAAGACCACAGAACTCAGGATGCCTAAAAGGTAATCATACGGTTTACTAGGAGGGCGTTTATCCATGCCATATCTCGCTTTGTGTTTTCTGAAAATCGGTTTTCCGAGTCTAGTACGAGAAGATTACCGTTTCATATCACAAAGCTCTAGTCTTTGTGTGCCACCGTAGTATGAAACTCTGTTTTTCCATCACAAACGAGCTATGTCATTATATCTCTAATAAGGAGAAGTTATGAGAAAGCGTGAATGGCGTACTCCCAAGGCTGGAGCAATTAGCCGATTGTTCCTACACGAGACAGATTTAGCTAGCTTGTCAGCCGAGAACATACGCGTCGAAGTAAAAGCTGTGGGTCTAAACTTTGCGGATATATTTGCATTGACTGGTCTTTATAGCGCTACACCTGAGGGGGCCTTTGTACCTGGTTTGGAATTCAGTGGTGTCGTAGTAGAAAGTCATGATCCTAGTTTCGCAGTAGGTGATGCGGTCATGGGGGTAACGCGATTTGGAGGCTACCGTACTGTTATTGATAGTACGGCGCACTATTTGTCTCCTCTACCTGAAGGTTGGAGCTTTCAGCAAGGAGCTGCGTATCTTGTTCAGACCCTAACCGCTTATTACGCCTTACGAGAATTAGGAAATCTAAAAATGAATCAACGGGTGCTGATTCATAGCGCGGCAGGTGGTGTTGGCTTGCAAGCCATGAAGCTAGCAAAAGCACTCGGAGCAAGGCCAACGGGTACAGTTAGTCTTCCTCGCAAGCAGGCTTACCTGCAACAACTAGGATTTGAAGAGGTATTTGTTCGTCAGGCACCATTCAAAACACAAGTTGATGAGATTGCAAAACAACAGGGGGATGGGTTCGATTTAGTACTTGATGGTGTGGGAGGTGAAGTACAAAAATCGAGTTTTGAGCATTTAAATCCTATGGGCAGGTTAATTGTATTTGGTGCAGCAGAATTCACGCCCGGAAAAAATCGGCCCAATTACATTCGCGCATTGTTCAAATATATAAACCGACCAAAATATGATGTTATGGACATGATCAGTGAAAACAAATCGGTAATGGCGTTCAATCTGATATGGCTTTGGGAGCAAGTTGATTATTTAACAACACTTATAAGGGATATGCGGGGTATCGACATAGATCCTCCTGTCGTAGGTCATGAATACGATTTTGAACAAGCATTAGATGCCATTGAATGTCTGCGCTCTGGAAATACGGTTGGCAAAGTGGTTTTAAATATCACTTAGACTCGTTGATATACACAAGCCACGACAGGTGGCTAAAAGTTGGCGAGTTAGCTCCGTTA
Organism: Bermanella marisrubri; assembly: GCF_012295615.1. Taxonomy (NCBI): domain Bacteria; kingdom Pseudomonadati; phylum Pseudomonadota; class Gammaproteobacteria; order Oceanospirillales; family Oceanospirillaceae; genus Bermanella; species Bermanella marisrubri. The sequence continues at coordinate 2,255,664 of NZ_CP051183.1, read as the reverse complement.
TTCGGCTTATATGACCTAATATAACCTTCTGATCTCTGACTAGAATGAGTGTGCTGGCCGCAACGCGGCTCCCCCATAATACAAATCATAGGGAGCCGATGACTCATCATATAAGGAGCCCATTTATGATAATGCGCCGACTACTTCTTGCTGTATTCACCATTGCTCTAATGGTTCAGGCCCACGCAGAACTACCCGATAAAACCACAGCCGCAGGTGACAGTATCACCATGGGTTTTGGTGCTGACTGTACAGGGAATGTTTGGTTTTGGGATTTATTTTGTCTGTTAGGCGGTGATCAACCAGAACACTCATGGTTTGATGGTTGGGACCGTGATGTAAACAGTGTTCATGATCGCTACAAAGTCTTAGATGCAAATATCGCCGCGAATAAAAATGCAGCGGCATCTGGTTCAGAAATGCGCGGTGGTAATAATAATTTCGCTACCCAAACTGCCAATATAGCAGCGCAAGTACCTGTGCCAGATCACGTAGAGGTATTACTGGGTGGCAATGATATTTGTAATCGTGATTGTACAAATCCAGCTAACTGCTCTAACCCACTTTATAGTGATTCTCAGTGGCGTCAAAGTGTGCAAGCCGGTCTAGATACATTAATGAACTCTATGCCCACAGGCGGTACAGTTTATATCGGTGGTGTGCCACGCATCCAAGACTTACGTCCTGCTGGTTTAGATAAGCAAAGTGGCAGCTGGGGTATCAACTGTGAAAATATTTGGAATTCGTTCGATGTCTGTTCAATTGCAACTAGTGGAAGCGTTATGAATGGCGAGACTATCAGCCAGCGTCGCGCAGCCATTTCCGACAAGCAAAAACGCTACAATGAAATCTTGGCAGAGGAAGCAGTCGCTTACAACAGCAATGCCAATGGCAAAAACCCTCGTGGTATTGAAGTGGTTGCTGATTATCAAGGGGAAGGCGTTGCATCTGTGGGTACGACACCATTTGGTAAAAACGATATCGATGGCGGTGATTGCTTCCACCCCAGTGTGCGTGGTCAGAATATTCTTTCCGACGTGATGTGGAGCAATAATCCAGATAAATAAGCTTGATAAATAAAAACGATCGCTACAAACAGGTTTGGTAATAGGACTCGACCTGTTGGCCAGCAATAAAAAAGGAGATCATTAGATCTCCTTTTTTATTTGCAATCGGGTAGTGCTTTAATGATCTGGATTAAAAAAATGATTGTCCAAACTAAATGTTTCTCCATTGATGTTAATTTTCAAATCTATATTTGTTTTTCGATCAAGCGCGCAAGGTTGTTGGCATAATAGAGTAAAAGGGAAGTCTCGTTTTTCTCCCGCCGATACAGATATAGGTTGATTCATTTTTATTGTTAAATCAGATGGTTGCAGTACTTCGATATTAGCCTGAACGTCTTGATTCAATTTGTTTTGTAGAGAGAACGTATAGCCATTCGCAATATTTAAACCACTGTAAAAATACAATTGCCCGCGTTCACGATTAACGCTTGTTTCAAAGCTCTCTTTTGATAAGACTTGTAATGCGAATAGGATTATAGAAACGAATAACGCTAATGAATAGCCGACGAGACGCAAGCGGGAACGTACTTGGTGACTTTGTCCTGAATCAGGCATGAAGCGTATCAATCCTTTTGGTTTATTAATGCTGTCCATAATGTTGTCACAAGCATCTATACAAGCACCGCAATCAATACACGAGTACTGTAAGCCTTGTCGAATATCGATACCAACAGGGCAGACCTGAACGCAAAGCCGGCAATCGATACAATCTCCAGATGTTTTAGAGCTTGGTTTGTTCTTCACCTTGCTGGAGCGAGGCTCGCCACGGTCAATATCATATCCGACTTTTAACGTATCTCGGTCTACCATGACAGATTGGAAGCGTGCATAGGGGCACATATGCATACAGACCTGCTCACGTAGCCAGCCTGCGTTAATGTAAGTAAGGGCAGAAAAAAATATGAGCCAAAACGTCACTGCAATGCTGATGTCTCCAGAAATAATATTTTGTGCTAGACCCTGACCTGTCTCGAAATAGGCGACAAACGTAAAGCCCGTGACAAAGGCCATGCTCCACCAAAGTAAGTGAGTCATGAAGAGTCCTTTCAAATTTCGTTGGCGCCACGGTAGCTTTGCTTCTTTTAAGCGTTTATTACGTGAGCCAAGAAAACGATCTTCTACCCACATGAACATCATGCTCCAAACGGTTTGCGGACAACTGAATCCGCACCAGATACGCCCCGCGAGATTGGCTGCGATAAAAAGAGCAAAGGCACTGGCCAAGGCTAGCCAAGTTAGCATCAGTAAATCGTCAGGCCAAAACTGCAGACCGAACAAATGCAGAGTATGATCCTCTAAATTCATCCAAAGTAGGGGCGCGCCATTAATCTCTAGCCAAGGAGCTATCAGAAAAAGAAGTATCAGAGGACCACTTAACCAGCGTCTTAATCGTTGATAGTGACCTTTGACTAATCGTACCGCCTCGTTGTGACGTGTGGCATCCACGACGGGAGTATCAACGCTTGCTAAATCATTATTGCTGGGATCGAGTGTGCGTACAGGGATGAGTTCAGACATAATACTGCTCTAAATGCTAAAGAATGTTCTGTCGCTTATAGAGCAAACCCTGTTCCAAGCACTGAACCGCCATAGTAACTAGCCTACGAGCGCATTATTTATTTAAAGCGCGATATATCGCGTCGATATGTCGCTTAGCCATAAATCCCGAGTTTTTTCATTTTCGAGCGCAACGTGCTAGCCGGGAGTTGCAACAATTGAGCTGCACCATTGGCACCGGCAATGCGGCCATTACAATGCAGCAGAGCTTTTTGAATGTGTTGTTTTTCTGCTTCTGCCAAGCTGACAATAGATTCATTATCATGCTCAACACTGTGATCATGACGAGCGTGAGCCATGGGGTGGATATGAAACAATCCGCCAGTATGTAAAATGGCATTGTGCTCGATCCAATTGGATAATTCCCGAATGTTACCCGGCCATTGGTAGTGACTCATCCATTTTAGTGAAGGCATGTGTAAACCTTTAAAGGATTTACCCATATCCGCGCAGGCTTTCTTAGCAAAGAAATGACTTAAAATCGGTAAATCACTTTTTCGTTCTCTCAATGGCGGTACTTGAACAGAAAAGACATTTAAGCGGTAGTATAGGTCTAAGCGAAAGCTACCATCATGTACCGCTTGCTCAAGATTTTTGTTTGAGGCAGCGATGATGCGTACATCCACTCTGATGGTTTTATTCCCACCTACTCGTTCAAATTCACCCTCTTGTAAAACTCGCAAAAGTTTTACTTGTGCGTCCAAGGGCAATTCACTGACCTCATCCAAAAATAAAGTCCCTTTGTTAGCCAACTCGAAACGGCCAATACGTTGTTTTACAGCACCCGTAAAAGCGCCTTTTTCGTGACCAAAAAGCTCGCTATCAACGAGGCCTTCAGGGATAGCGCCACAATTGAGTTTTACCAGAGTTTGAGCTTGGCGCTCACTTTGTTGATGAATGGCTCTGGCCACCAATTCTTTTCCTGTACCGCTTTCGCCTTGAATTAAGATGTTAGCACTGGTTGGTGCAGATAATGATATTTGCGTTTGCAAGTGTTCAATTGCTGGACTTTGTCCAATTATGTCTGATTGATAATTGGATTCTATTTCCGATTGTAGATAGGAATTTTCTGCTTCGAGCTTTTCTTTCAGAAAACGATTTTCTGTCAGCGCCTTTTGTAATGCAGACTCAATACGCTTCCTCTCGCTGATATTTTTGAAGACGACAATGGCACCTTGTATTGAGCCTTCTTGAAGAATGGGAGTAGCACTGTATTCCACCGCAAAGCTGGTGCCATCTTTCCGCCAAAATACTTCGTTTTCTTTAGTGCGCGTAATGCCATCCTGTAAACACTGATAAATGGGGCAATCCGCTTGAGGATAGTGACGGCCATCAGCATGGCTATGGTGGTGAAAATCGTGAATGCTTTTACCTATGAGGTCATTCGCCTCCCAACCGGTTAAGCGTTCAGCAGCCAAATTAACAAAGGTTGCTAGACCATTTTCGTCGAGCCCATAAACGCCTTCGGACATGGATTCCAGTAGTAGACGCTGGTGTTCTGAAACCTGATTAATTGGTGATTTCGTTGGTGACATAGCATACTCCTTGCAGTATTTGTAAGGATACTATGATTAGTCACGATATATCACACTTTATTGTCGCCATGCCAACGTAATGGTGCCAAAACGCATGGCGTCGTCCAATTCCGTTTTGTGCTCTCGAGCGTTTAAATTATAGAGCGCCATGGTGACGGATACATGCTCAAACGGGTAGGCTATACCTGCACCTAACCCAAGAGTTTCACGTTTGTAAGGAACAGATGGGTCGTCATCAAAGGCGTTGCCATCCATGAATATCTGATGGAATGTATAACCCACTGAAACATTTATATATGTGTACCAGCCACCGTTTAATGAGATCGGATTACTGGTGCGAGATTGAGTCAACATGGACGTCGCGTAGCTGTTGTCTAAATGTTCGCCGAAGCGCAAAAATATACTTGCGGTAACGGAGGTTTCTAAATTTCCGACTCGAGCGCCAGCAGTGGTAATCAAATCGAAGTGATTATGCTCATTGTGCCAATGGCGCCATGCTCGGGATCTAGATAAGGAAAATACTGGCTCGTTTTCTAACTGCGTCCCCCAACCCCTTGGTTTGTCTGAACCCATCCAGCGATGACTAACGGTTTGTACGTCAGCGGCTCCGGATAATGGCCCGACAATGCCAATGCTCACGCCATAATAATCGGCAACATCAGGATGGATATCGAGATTGGCACGGTTGTAATAAAGCAGCCCTGAATAGGGGACATCCATTGGTGTAGCCATAGTCATTGCCGACAAAAAAGTCGTTATCCAGTGTAAAGGAGTACCAGTTATTGCTTTTGACGGACGCAGCCCATGTAACTTGGCTCAGGTTTATAAAGCTCACCATAATGATGTAGATTATGGATCGATAGTTCATACCCACCTCTAATTGTTCAATGAGGTGGATTATAACTGTTCTTTAATGGCTGATAATGACCTATAGATTGAACTCATTGTTCAAAAATTTTGATCTATCACTGTGTAGCCGTCGCTTTTATTTCATCTATTAGCCATTTGAGCCCCGGATCTTGTTGCTTTATCGGGTGATAAACAAAATTAAGATGAGCCTTGGGTGCGTCCAATGGCAATGCGTAGACACGCAGTGGCAAGGCTTTTGATAGCTGGTTAGCAACACGCTTGGGAATCACCATTAAATACGGTGCGCTGCTCACTATCGCTGCGGCTGAAAAGTAGCTTTGGCTTGTCACGGCAATTGTTCGTTTCTGCTTTTTTGATTGAAGCCAGTGGTCAATCACGCTTTGTCGCTCACCCAATGGGCTGTGGAATACGTGGGGTGTTTCCACTACTTGCGACAAAGTAAGTGCTTTGTGCTTGGCAAAGTCGTTATGGAATTGCGGGTTCGCCAATGCAACGAGCTCGTCTTGCCACCAAGTTTCTTGATTTAGCTGCTTCGGAAAGTCCATATAATTACTGAATCCTAGTAGGAGATCGACATCGCCTGTGGCCAGTTCTTCCAGTGGTAAGTCTTTACTGAGAATACCTACTTCGATTCCAACACCAGGTGCTTCTCGTTTTAGTTTAGCGATGAGTGGTGGCAAAACCACGCACTCCACGTAGTCCGTGGTGTGTACGACAAAACGGCGCTGACTTATTTTTGGGGTGAAGTCTCTGCTTTGTTCTAGGGCGGTTTGAAGTTGCGCTAATGCCTGACGTATTTGCGGTGTAATTCGCTCGGCAAACTCGGATGGCATCATACCGCTTGGCGTACGAACGAGTAGCGGATCGTTTAGTGCTTCGCGTAATCGATTAAGGGCGTGGCTGGTAGCGGATTGCGAGAGAAATAGTTGCTGAGCGGCAAGGCTGACACTGCGTTCTCGCATTAGTGCATCGAATACGCGAAGTAGATTCAGATCGAGCTGGTGAAATTGATTCATATCTATGCACGCTATACATATAGTTATTAAAAGTATGCATTTAACGAATATAAAAAGAAAGCCTAAACTGACTGTACTTGCTAATCAATTTATGTGGTTTCGCTATGGATCATAAACAAGAGTTACAAAACCCAATGGCTTCAGCAGATGCTGATATGCCTCTCTATGGATCTTTGGGCATGACCTTTATGGAATTTCCCTATGCTCCCTCAGTGAAGCAGACTGATGCCGATGTGGTGGTGAGTGGCGTTCCGTTTGATATGGCAACATCGGGTCGATCGGGTGCGCGTTTTGGTCCTCAGGGTATACGCAGTGCATCTGCTAATTTGATTTGGGAAGGTGCTCGTTGGCCTTGGGATTTCGCTCTTGATGACCATTTAAAGGTCGCGGACGTAGGCAACGTGAACTTCAAGCATGGTGAACCGCAAACACTGGTGGACAACCTGCAACGGCACATTCTACAGATTATGGAATCGGGCAAAAAATCGCTAACTTTTGGTGGTGACCACTTTATTACATTGCCCATATTACGCTCTGTGGCGAAAATACATGGACCTGTCTGCTTAGTTCACGTCGATGCTCACACGGATACCTATAGTGGTGGCAGTAAATATGACCATGGCACATTCCTTCACCATGCAGTGGAAGAGGGTTTAGTGGACGATAAGCATTCCGTGCAAATTGGTATTCGTACGAATTACTCCAAAGATGCACATGGATTTGAGGTGCTAGATGCAGCTTGGGTTGGCGATCATGGACCTCATGAAGTTTTAAAACACATTAAAGAAAAAGTCGGTGATCGGCCGGTTTATGTCACTTTTGACATAGATGGTTTGGACCCTGCTTTTGCTCCTGGTACGGGAACGCCGGTTTCTGGTGGCCTGACGATGGATACGGCATTAAAAGTGATTCGCGGTTTACAGGGATTAAATCTAGTGGGGATGGATGTTGTTGAAGTTGCGCCCGCGTACGACCATGCAGATATTACTTCATTGGCTGGGGCGACTTTAGCGTTGGACTTTTTGTACGTGTTGGCTCACAACAAGATTCATCATTCTTAATTGTTCAAGAACAGTTCGACTCTAATTTTGATGTATTCAGGAGTCGAACTGAAGTGTTCCGCTTGGGTTGATCTATGGCGTTACCTGAAATGCTAGGTGTACGGGTTTGCCTTTTCGCATTACGGATATAGTAACGCTCTCTTCATTAGCTAAGGTTTGGAACAGGGTATTGCTTTGCTCGTGTATCCACTCGTCGTTCACCCGCATGATGACATCTCCTGGTTTCATACCTAGAGTTTTATAGAATGGATCAATATCGTCTTTGCTTAATTTTACCAAAGACTTATCTTCGAATTGGCCATCTGATAACTGAAAATCTTGCTCTAATTCTGACTGGCGCATGAGCTGTTGATCTAGCCAGTTTTGCGGCAGTGCTTGTTTGGGGAGTTGGGAAATGGCCGCTTCGTAGCGAGCTTTTGCATCATGAGGAATAAACTTCTCATTGTGATCATTTGTTGTCTTCTCTTCAGCTATGGAAGTTGTTATTGCTTGATGGTTGCTGTGTAAATCAGCACTGGTGGATTGATTGGTACTGTACAATTGATTTTCACTGGTTTGTGGCTGACCAATGAATTCAACTTTACCATCCTTATAAAGGCCAAAACCGTGCTCGGTCACGCTGGCGATATAAAAGTCCCCAATGCGACTTCCGACTGAAACACGCATGACCGATTCATTGTTTTTGGTAAGAGCCCAGTCCTGTGATGGCGAGCGAGCGTTATTGGTTTTCCAAGACTGTAACCATTCTAAATCGTGGTTTATTTTGCTACTGATCATTTCGATGTCATCTTTAATAGCGACAAATAATTGTGATAATTCATAACCGCGCGCTAAATAATGCCCGTTCAGAAACACCGATGGTGCTTTACGAATTCCGGCCTGTTGAATTTGATCATAACGTTTACTTAGGTAAGTGAGAGTCTCGTCATTTTGCATACACTTATAAACTTTATCAGCTGCTGGGCTATAAAGGTCAATGGCTGCGCTTAGTACCGCCATATCGATTTGCCCCTGCTTGGTTTGCAGTGCTTCTAAAAAACTAGGTTTGGCGGACGGTTGCATGCAATGAGTAGCGCCAGCGATTTTCACAGCGTGTTTATGGAAACCATGCCAAAAATGATAGTACTGAACATATAAATCCTGTTTGGTATGTTTGGCAAGGGCGCTCAGTTCTACTAATAGGTCACTACATGGCCGAGATTGTAACGTACAAAAAAGTTGCAGCTGCCACGGACTGCTCTCATTGCCCAGAGTCCAATCTGGTATTAAAGGGAAGTGCGCTTTTGGCGAATCCGGGGTGGGTAGTTGCCATTGTACTGTTTGTGAGTGTGCTCCTTGTCGTTCAATAGTTTCACGTAAAGAGGCACTGGTGAGTTGATATACTTGGTAATCGAGATTGTATAGCTTGATTTGATCCGATAAGGGTAGGTCGCGATGGTGGATGGAGGCTGTATCTGTTCTTGCCAATACCTCACTAGATAACGAATTCGCTTTACTCGGGCCTATGTTTTCAACCACCTCTGCTTGATCGCAACCCGTCAACAAAAGGCTCGTCATGACGAGATATGCGATTGTGATTGAATAACGGATCATATTGGCTGATGTCGCTGACATGGGTCACCCAGTTATTTATTATTGTTTGTAATATTTTGGATGCTACCCGTAGATAGTAAAGGTAATAGTCTGCCAATCTCTTGATTTCCAGTTCCATCTAATTATTCGATACTAGCAGCAAAAAAATCTCAGACGTTCGATTCCTTTCCAAGACTAGAATAGGGGCAAGTAGTTAATTGAGAGGAGTTTGATATGCGTACCGTGCAGACAATATTAAGCGCTATGGATGCGATGGATGGTGCTGGAGTTAAAATCAAACGCCACAGCCCCATTCATCATGGGCTGGCTGATCCATTCATTATGCTTGATGAAATTCGTAGTGATGACAAAGACGACTTTATTGCTGGCTTTCCACCTCATCCCCATAGAGGTATCGAGACACTCACTTATATGCGTGTTGGAGGTATACGCCATGAAGACAATATGGGTAATGTGGGTGAAGTGTTGGGTGGTGGCGTTCAGTGGATGCGCGCCGGAAAGGGGGTTATTCATGGAGAGATGCCCTTGAAAGAACATGACCAAATGCATGGCTTTCAACTTTGGATTAACCTAAATAGTCGCAACAAGATGCAGCCTGCTGAATATCGAGATGTGCCCAAAAATGAAATTAAACATGTGGAGATTCGTCGAGGTATGGTTCATGTGATTGCAGGTGAATGGCAATTGCAAGGACAAACCATCAATGGTCCATTGGATCGCTTAGAAGGCAATAGTCACATCATTGATATTGAATTAGAAGCAGGAGCAGAATTTCAGCATGAAATAGAAAAAGGTCATCACTTGGTGGTGGCGGTTTATGATGGTGAGCTCATGGCTGATAAGCCGATTAAGACACATCAGATGGCATTGTTTAACGATGATGGTCGCTTGGAGTTGACGACTGACTCAGGAGCAAAAGCGTTGATTCTTCATGGTGTACCTAACAAAGAACCTATAGCGAATTATGGTCCGTTTGTTATGAATACGCCGGAGGAAATTGAGCAGGCTATTCAGGATTATCAGTCGGGAACGCTAACTCTGTGAGTAAAAATTTCGTGAGGTGGTGCTGGCCGCAGTGAGGTCAGCCCTCACTGCTCAAGTTTGTATCATTATTGTCTTGGTTATTCAGCACCCAATGTATGTCTAGTGCGATGATGACCAATGTAATTGCCAGAATACTGGTGACAGAAACATGTTGAATTTCGATAGCAACAAAACCAGTAGCAATAGCGAGTAGCAAAAATAGTACGGCAAAGACTGCAAGCATTGCTTTTTTGTGGGCATCACTCATGACTTGATTCCTCTTTATTATTTTCTTAGGCACGATTTGATTTTGTTTACAATATATCTGTGAAATTGTGCGGAATACGTTGCTGAATTGTTGCCTTTTGTAACGCTCTGTAGCTGCCCAAACCGCCCCTGATCATGTATGATTTGCCTCAATATTTGATCAATGTACGGCATGCAGAGTAGTTATGTTTCGACTGGGCTTAATTATTAATCCTTTAGCTGGCTTAGGCGGTAGTGTTGCACTGAAAGGCAGTGATGGTGTTGCAGAATTAGCCCTTAGTAAAGGGGCAATTGCCAAGGCTCAAGAGCGGGCAAAGATTGCTTTTGACGTTTTTTCTGAATTGAAGTCTGACATTCAACTCATTACTTGTGGTGGTGCCATGGGTGAGCAACTGGCTCAATCACTTGCGTATGATTTTGAGATTGCTTACACCCCAAGTAATCCCTTAGCGACCACTGCCGATGATACTAAGCGCGCTGCTAGCGCCATCAGAGATGCAGGTGTTGATTTATTGTTGTTCGCTGGTGGTGATGGTACCGCACGCGATGTTTGTCAGATTGTAGAAGATGCCTTTCCCGTACTTGGTATTCCTGCTGGTGTAAAAATTCATAGCGGTGTTTATGGTGTTACCCCAAGCGCTAGCGGCGAAGTTGTTAAATTATTGGTGAACGGCGAGCTGGTGGATTTAAAACCACAGGATGTACGCGATATTGATGAAGACGCTTTTCGTCAGAACCAAGTCAAAGCAAAATTATTCGGTGAAATGCTCGTGCCCCAGGCAGGGCAGTTTGTGCAATCAGTAAAGCAGGGCGGTGTCGAACAAGAAGACTTGGTCTTGGATGATATTGCGGCGTATTTGATTCAGGAATTGGAGCCTGATGTTTTATATTTAATAGGTTCAGGAAAAACTACACAATACTTTATGAATCAATTGCACTTGCCCAGCACCTTACTAGGTGTCGACGCACTTTGTAACGAAGAGGTGGTTGCACAAGATTTAACGGAATCCGATATTTTGAAGTTGCTCGATGATTACTCAGAAGTCAAAGTAATATTGAGTGTTATTGGTGGGCAAGGCCATATACTTGGTCGCGGTAATCAGCAATTGAGTGCAAAAGTGATTGAGCGTATCGGTAGAGATAATCTGAAAATTATTGCAACTAAAACCAAATTGAAAGCGTTAGAAGGACGGCCCTTGATTGTGGACTCTGGTAGCCTTGAGTTGGATAGAAATTTGGCGGGCCACATGGAAGTCATCACGGGATATCAAGATTTGGTCTTGTACCCCGTTCAATAAAATAGCTTGGACGAAAATTAAATTTCTTGGATTTCAACCATCAGGTCATTACTTAATTGCTCCAGAGCATCGGCTACGTCTTGGAAGTCCTTGTCCTGAGGAATATAGACCTTGGCTTTGGTTTTGAATAGGGCCTCTGCACTCATTGCTGCACTCTCAAATGCGGTATTCAATTCCAAGACATTAACGGCATGAGATGCCAGTACCTGGGCCACGTCTTTTACGATGCCCGGACGATCGTTGCCGACAATGCTTAATTTTGCATTGGCTTTCGCGGTTTCATTTTCAGTGTCTTGCTGCTCAACATTAATAATCCAACCTTGTTGTTTTAGTTCAGCGAGTGCAGTAGACAACTCATCAGCTGTTTGCTTACTTATTTGTACTTTTACAATACCTGCAAATTTACCAGAAAGCTGTGACATGCGGCTTTCTAACCAGTTGCCACTATGCTGTTTGACGATGCCCGATAGAGTGTCGACGATACCAGGACGGTCGTCGGTCATGATGCTTATGATGAGAAACGTAGACACAAAAAACCTCTCAATACGAAATGATTGAGAGGAATATAGCCCATGCAGACTGAATTAAAAAGGGATGCTTACCGGAAACGTTCGATGATACTGTGCTGTTCGGCAACCAGTTTCAGAACTTTTTCTGCTGCCGCACGACTGTCTTCAGCGGTGTGTTGATTGTCTTGTGCATTTTGCCGGATGGTTTCCATATGGGTATTTATCTCGCTTGAGCCCGAACGTTGTTCCTGCACCGCATGATTAATAGTGGCCATTTGATTGTTGATTTCTTGCACCGCAGCTTTTACTTGCTCAAGGGTTTGATGCGTAATTTGCATTTGTTCCGCATTATCATGAGCCTGTTCTTGGCTTTGATTCATGACAGCCGTAGTATCTTGTGCCCCTTGTCGCAGGCTAGCAATGATTCGTCGAATCTCTTCGGTACTATCGGATGTACGGTTGGCTAAGCTACGCACTTCGTCGGCGACAACAGCGAATCCTCGGCCTTGTTCACCAGCACGGGCAGCCTCAATGGCTGCATTAAGCGCGAGCAAATTGGTTTGTTCGGCGATACTTTGAATGACTTCAAGAAAGCTGTGAATCGATTCTGCGTGATTAGCAAGCTCTTGCACGCTGCTAGAGGCTTGGTTAATAGTTTGCGCCATAGATTCTAATGTATCTTTGGCTTTGAGCATTTGCTGTTCACTGCTCTGTGTATCCTGATCAGCCTGCTGCATACGCTCGGCGGTGCTAGTCACAGAGTCGGAGATGGAATCAAATTGCGTAGTGACCTCTTCAAAGGCCGCGGCAAACATAGTAGCAGCGTCTAACTGCTCGTTCAGTTTATGTAAGCTGTTTTCCGCCGCATTTTTGCTGACTTGACTGGCTTCTTGAATAGGCTTGGTGGAATCTTCCATACGTTCGCGCAATGTAATGAGCTGACTTTCCATGTGCTCAAAAGCCATGAGTATTTTTCCAACGTCATCTACGCGACCGGTAAAAATGTAAGCGGCCAAATCATCATCTGTAATGGTACGGGCTTTCTTCAGCACAGTTTTTATGCCTTTAAGCTCAATACCTTGGGTAAAGCCCAGCGCAACCACCGGAAGCAATGCCAACCAAGGAGAATAATGGGAAGCAATGTAAACGGCTAAGATACCCAAAATCACACTGGCGATTTGACCAACAGGCAAAGTTCGCAAAAGGCTTTTTTTGGGAATGGGCGCTTTGCCAGCATTAATACGTTTGTAGGTTTTCTCCGCTCGGCGAATTTCTTCGCTGCTGGGTTTGTAGCGCACGGATTCGTAGCTAACGACCTCACCGTTTTCTTTTACTGGAGTAACGAAAGCATCAACCCAGTAATGGTCGCCATTCTTACAGCGATTTTTTACGACACCTTTCCATTGCTTTCCGGCTTTTATGCGATCCCACAAAAGCTTGAAAGCAGCAGGCGGCATGTCGGGATGGCGCACAACATTGTGGCTTTTGCCCAATAATTCATCAGCAGTGAAGCCACTGATCTCGATAAAGTCATCATTTACGTGCGTTGTGATGCCTTTTAAATTCGTAGAGGATATGATGCGCTTGCTGGCATCATAGTCGAGCTCTTTTTGCGTAACCGGGAAATTTTTCTTCATGGTAGTTCTACATCGTCCATGTCGTCCATAGTGACAGACTAGACCACAAATTCGAAACTATCAGGTCGATGCTCCCAAACAATTAAAAAAATAAGGTAAAAGTGACGCATTATGTCTCAATTTATAATGGCAATTGATCAAGGTACTACAAGCTCCCGTGCCATCATATTTGATCAACATGGTCGTATTCAGGCGCAAGCCCAAGCAGAGTTTCCTCAATATTTCCCCAATGATGGTTGGGTAGAACACAATGCAAAAGAAATACTAGAAGGTGTGATTCAGGTAAGTCGTGAGGTATTGCAAAAATCTGAGTTAGCCGCATCTGATATAGCGGCTATCGGCATTACTAACCAACGGGAAACAACGGTGGTTTGGGACCGAGATACTGGAGAGCCCGTTTATAACGCTATCGTATGGCAAGATCGCCGAACAGCTCGAGTTTGTGAAGAACTGACACTGCAGGGCAAAGAGAATTGGGTGAATAAAAAGACTGGGCTACTACTCGACCCGTATTTTTCTGCCACTAAGTTGCAATGGATTTTGAACAACGTGGATGGTGCAAGAGAACGGGCGCAAGCTGGTGAGCTAGCGTTTGGTACGATTGACAGCTATTTGCTTTGGAGTCTCACAGGTGAACATAAAACCGATGTAACTAATGCATCTCGAACCATGTTGTTTAACATTCATGAACTGACTTGGGACAATGAATTGTTAGAGCTGTTTGATGTACCGTCTTCCGTGCTGCCAGAAGTGTGTGCTTCAAGTGAAGAATTTGGTTATACGCGAGAAGATATACTTGGGGCTCCAGTATTGGTTGGTGGCATGGTGGGAGATCAGCAAGGTGCGCTAATTGGCCAGGCGTGTTTTCACGAAGGGATGGCAAAAAGTACTTATGGAACCGGTTGTTTTTTAATGCAAAACACCGGAACTCAGCCTCGTACAAGCCATCATCGCTTACTTACCACTATTGCTTATCAAGTGGGCGATACTGTGCATTATGCATTGGAAGGAAGCATTTTTATGGCGGGTGCAACCATTCAGTGGATTAGAGATGGTTTAAAGCTTATTGGCCATGCTCGTGAAACATTGGATATGGCGAAGCAAGTGGGGGCGAATAATCACGTTTATATGGTCCCAGCTTTCACTGGATTGGGCGCCCCTTATTGGGACCCGGATGCTCGTGGAGCGATCATGGGGCTGACACGGGATACCGGGATTGCAGAAATAGTGACCGCAGGCTTGCAAAGTGTGTGTTATCAGACTCGCGATTTATTGGAAGCCATGGCCAAAGATAAAGCGGTACCCACGCGTATTCGCGTAGATGGAGGCATGGTTGTTAATGACTGGGTTGTGCAGTTTCTGGCGGATATTTTGCAACTGCCAATTGAGAGGCCTGAAATCACAGAAACGACGGCACTAGGCGCGGCCTACTTGGCCGCCATTAGTGCGGGTCAGAAGACCTGCTTAGCCGACGTTGCAGAATTATGGCAGCAAGAGCGCAGCTTTGAGCCGAATATGGAACGTGCCGCAAGTGATCAATTGTATGATGGTTGGTTGGATGCAGTGGGGAGAGTGCGCAGTCACCGCGACTGATGAATTAAAAAATCTCCTGCTTAGAACCCTTGGTTCCATCCTATGGGCAGGATTATTCCTGACGAGTACAATCAGCGGCCAAAATAATAACAGACCGCATTGAGTAGCGGTTGCTTACGTCAAGGATTAGAGTTTATGTTGCAGTCAGAAAAGCAAGCAATTCGACTGCGGCGCGCCATATTGGCAAATCTGGGGACCCTAGGGAATGTAGTATTGTGTGCCTTTGCGGCATACCTAGGATATTTTGTTATTGAGTGGCCATACGTTGTGAGCATTGCTGCAGTCATCTGGTTGGGGCATTGCGTTATGGTTGTGGCTATTCTGCGGCAATGGAACCTTAGGTTGAAAGACGCCAGTATGACGTTCCCGCAAATGTTCTGGGTTGCCATGGGCATCAGTGTGCTCATGTTCTTTGCTAACGACATACGCTCCCTTCTATTAATGGCATATTTGCTCATCTTATCTTTTGGCGCGTTTCGATTACGTCGCACAGGGTTTTACTTGTTTACCTTGTTTACTGTGGTCAGCTATGGCTTAAGCCTATTGATGATTTATCGTACTCGGCCAGATGCTATCAATCTCGTGCAAGAGTTTTTTATTTTCTCTGGTTTTGTCATGGTGATAGTTGGCTTTGCATTCATGGGGAGTGAATTCAGTAGTTTGCGCCAAGCACTGGGGGAACGACATCGGCAATTGAAAGGGGCCATGTCAAAGATCGAAGAGTTAGCTATCACAGATGAGTTGACGGGTCTATACAATCGTCGTCACGTCATGGAGATTTTGAATCAGCAACGTGCTCTAGCTAATCGGAGTCAGTATCGTTTCACCGTTTGCTTTTTAGATCTGGACCACTTCAAAAAAGTGAATGATCAGTATGGGCATCCTTTTGGAGACAAGGTTTTAAAGCGTTTTGCATCATTAGTTCGCACAAGTTTACGCGAAGTAGATATTGGGGCGCGTATCGGCGGTGAGGAGTTTATTTTGATCTTGGCGGATACATGTCAAGAAGATGCTCATGAGGTAGTTCGCCGGATGGCTCAGCGATGGCAGCAGACGCTGTTTGAACCTCATGAAAGTTTGGTGATGACATTATCCGCAGGCATCACAGAGTTTCATCCTCCAGAGACTCTCGAAGCCATGATTGAGCGTGCAGATGAGCTTTTGTACGAGGCGAAACGCGACGGTCGTAACTGCGTTAAGATTGAACAGGTCGACCGTCAGGCAACATTGGATCTTACCTTCCCTGATGGGGATCCTGCTTAGCGATAAAAGAAAGCAAAGTTTACGAGACCCGTTAAAACGTAATTTCTAATCCTAGGCTTGCGTACCAGTCAACACTGGTGAACGCATCGTGTTTCACAATTTGAGGATTCGTATCTGATTGAGTCTGATACGTAAGCTGGGATCCCACTTTGGGTACCCAATACCAATATGGTTCAATACGGTAGCGATAATGCCAGTCTAATTGTAAATTTAACCTTAGGTCTTCGCTCTCACCTCGTGCAGTGGCTCTATGCTGTGTAACAGAGTTGCTAAAATCCGTTTGCAGATTGTAAATATCCAATAACCATTGAAAATTTAGGCCGCGGTCGTGCTTAATACGGCCTAATTGGATTCCCCAGCCAGTGAAATCTGCATCGTAGAGGTCGGCAGTAACGCCTGAAATTTCAGCTGAAGCCGGTGTGTTTTGTTGAAGATAACTAAGGCCGACGCGATTAATAGGTCCTTCTTGATTAACCCCTTCCAACCAATAAAGTTGCCACTGGGTTTGTTCGCTTTCTATTCTACTTTCCCCAATCCCCGTGCTTACTGCCGTACCATTATCTTGTAGATACAATCGACTGGTTGACCAGTTGGTATCGAGTTGCCACTGTGAGTATCGGTATTCAAAGTAAGCCCCATGATCAGGGGTCCATTGATAGATAGGCAATGTTGCTGAAACTTGTGTCAATTGTTCAGCTTGTATCCATTGCAGGCGGGGCCCACGTGACAGATAGCCAACACGCTTACGGCGCCACGTGAGTAGGTTGATGTCGATACTCTGCATGATGGATTGCTGAGTAGCCTCATCCTCAACAAAGGCATGTTGAGATCCGTAATAACCATAATGTAGGCGAATATAGGCCGTGCTATGAGCAGCATTAGCTAGGCTAAGTGATAAAAGTAAAACTGAGCCGAATTTTAACGAGCTGTTTATTAGTTTGTGGATTTCCATCTATTTATTATTGCTCAAATATACTGATGTGCTTGATATGGGGAAAGAAATAGAGCTTTGCGGCCGAGCTGGTCTGCTTTGGGCTTGTGTGGTTACACTTGGTTACAAAGATACTATAAAAAGAAACGGACACTATCTCATTTGGTGTTTATATTTTAACCATCAGTTTCCTTTTAAGGGCTGATCATTGTGTGACTCCTTATTATGTTTTTAGGCGCCTTATGGCGTCTTTTTTTTATCTATTGTTCCACTCAGAAAACACTTCAAAAAGAGACTCGTTTAATCGGATCAAACAGCTGTAATAAAACCGTTAAGGGGTCTGTACTCTTCAAATCCTGATGTTAAACTTGCGCCAAATTTTTTTCATACTAAAGGGTTGGAGCATGACTGAAACGGCAGATAACCGTGCGACAGAGCAGGAAAGTGCTAGCATGCAGTCTCGTCTGATTAAGTGGATGATCTTGTTAGCAGGGGTGTATGCCATACTGCTATCGGTGGGCATGGTGGGCAGTGGCTTTAAATGGGCGTCTGGTGGTAGTGAAGGGGCTCGAGAGTTGTTCGCCTTTGCTACTAATCCCTTCGTCGCTCTTCTCATCGGCATCCTCGCCACCTCTCTTGTTCAATCTTCCAGTACCGTTACTTCAGTTATCGTTGGCCTTGTCGCTGGTGGATTACCTATTGAGATCGCAATCCCAATGGTTATGGGTGCAAACGTAGGTACAACGATCACTAATACCTTGGTAAGTTTGGGTCACGTTCGCAAGAAGTCTGAGTTTAAACGCGCTTTTGCCGCAGCCACCGTGCATGACTTCTTCAACCTAATTGCGGTGATCATTTTCCTACCGCTAGAAATCATCTTTGGTATTTTGCAAAAAGCCAGTGAGTGGGCGACTCAGTACCTAATTGGTGCAGACTCTATGAGCATTAAAGGCTTTAACTTTATCAAGCCTTTAACCAAGCCAGTGATCGGTGAAATCAAATCTTGGCTTACCGTTTTACCAGAGAAAGCGGCTGCGATTACTCTCATCGTTTTAGGTATTGTTGCAATCTTTGTTTCTATCACGATCATCGGCCGTGTACTTAAGAGCCTGATGGTTGGCCGAGCTAAGCGCATCTTACACGGTGCCATCGGTCGTGGCCCGGTAACGGGTATCTTTAGTGGTAGTGTCGTAACGGTATTGGTGCAAAGCTCATCAACCACAACCAGCTTGATGGTTCCTCTTGTAGGTTCTGGCGTATTCAAGCCAAAAGATATTTATCCGTTCACGCTAGGTGCCAACATTGGTACCACGATTACGGCTTTGCTTGCTGCTACAGGTCTTTCTGGAGCGGGCGCTGCGGTGGGTCTACAAATCGCTCTTGTGCATTTGTTCTATAATGTGAGTGCGGTACTCATTATTTTTGCCTTGCCATTCTTGCGCAACGTTCCTCTGTACCTAGCAGAGCGTTTGTCAGAAGTGGCGACTCGCCGACACTCACTTGCCGCTCTATATGTACTCACGGTATTCTTTGTAATACCGGGTCTGTGTGTCTTGCTGATGTCAGGCTTGGATTAAGGGAGGAAACAGCATGGGTAAAAAGCGTATTAAAAAGCTTCAGGCTCAAGTAGAAGAAGCAAGAGAAGCACTGCGTGAATTAGAAGAAAAAACAGAGCGTAAAATTCTGAAAGCGCAGCACAAGCAATTGGATAAGCTTGATCCTAATAAAGTAGAAGGTAAGAAAGAAAGCCTTCTCGATGTAGGCGAAGAAGCATTCCAAGAGCTGAAAGAACTGTCTGATTCTTTAATCAACCGAATCAAGTCTGCTATTCGCCGACAAGATGAAGAAGATAAGAAAGAAGAAGACCAGCAAGAGAAGCTTGAAGAAAAAGAAAAGCCTGAAGAAAAGCAAGATAAGTAATCCGGCCGAAAACCCCCTTCAATGGGGGTTTTTAATCCTCCACTTTTTTCCAAAACCTTCAGTAGTGCGGCCGGAGCCCCAGCGACCCCCGCAACAGGCTTTCGAAATCTGCCCGGTTTTCAAAAACTAAAGTAGTGCGGCCGGAGCCCCAGCGACCCCCGCAATTGGGATTTAGCAATCTGCTCCGCTTTCCGGAAGTTGTCCGTAGTCTCACGGACGCCGTCAACACTTCCATGTGGGCTCGCGAGTGCCATCCATGGCACGCAACGCCGCTCGCTTTATGGATAATCCTCGAAAATCGTAATTTTTGGTTTATTGAAAGCTTATTTTATTTATATCGTAGTGCGGCCGGAGCCAAAGCGACCCCCGCAATTAGGTCTTTAAAACTCGCCACGCTTTTCGAGAATCACTCATAGTCTCACGGACGCCGTAAATATATCCCTATAGGTTCGCACTCGCCATCCGTGGCTCGTGACGCCGCTCGCTTTATGAACAATTCTCGAAAATCGTAAACTTTCGATTCAGTAAAAAAGTAGTGCGGCCGGAGCCAAGGCGACCCCTCCGCAATAGGGATTCGTACGAAGCTTCCAAAAATCGTTAAGGTTTTTGGGTTATTTAAACGTTTTTTGCGACGGGTTCATAAATCTCTTAAAATGGTATTATAGTACAATATTGATTTGTGTCAGTTCCCACGTTGTGTACGTGTGATACCTTGGATGAAACACGCCACCAAGGAGAGAAGGCACATGACAAAACAATCACTTAAACGCAGTGACCTTCATCGAAAGTTTGTTGAAAAGGATGCAACTGCCGAGTTTTGGCATAACAGCCCTTCAAACACTTTGCCGCCACCCGATATGCTAAGCCCATATTCGCGGAACAAACCATTGAAAACAGAAGATATCGAAAATCGCAAAGCTCATATTATAGGTGCAGGCATTGCCGGTCTGGCCGCGGCTTTCTATCTCATTCGTGATGGCCATATGCCAGCCGAAAATATTTTCATATTTACCTCGGAAGATGTAGAAGGTGGCTCTCTCGACGGTGCGGGTAATGTACAGGAAGGCTATATCGTTCGTGGCGGCCGCGAAATGAATTGGAACTATGATAATTTATGGGACATGTTTCAAGATGTCCCTGCAGTTGAATTACCTACAGGGTTTAGTGTTCTAGATGAGTATCGTCTTTTGAATGACCATGATTCGAATTATTCAAAAGCTCGGTTACTGCATAAAAACGGCCAAATAAAAGACTTCTCTAATTTTGGGCTTAGTAAGCGGCATCAGTGGGAGTTAATTAGCCTACTGCTTAAGCGAAAAGAAGAGTTAGATGATATTACGGTTGAGAGTTATTTTAGTTCAAGTTTCTTAGAAACTAACTTTTGGACTTTTTGGCGTACCATGTTTGCATTCCAAAACTGGCACAGTGTTTTGGAAATGAAGCTTTATATGCATCGTTTTTTAGACGCCATTGATGGCCTCAATGACATGTCTGCTTTGGTCTTTCCCAAATATAACCAATACGAGACCTTTGTTGAGCCTTTAACAAAGATGCTTAAAGAGCAAGGTGTTAATTTCATTAGAAACCAGCGCATTTGTGATTTGGAGATACAAGACAATACCGATGCAAAAACAATTACAGGTCTAATTACGGCTACAGGTGAAG
The DNA here is from genome assembly GCF_012295615.1 of Bermanella marisrubri. Taxonomy (NCBI): domain Bacteria; kingdom Pseudomonadati; phylum Pseudomonadota; class Gammaproteobacteria; order Oceanospirillales; family Oceanospirillaceae; genus Bermanella; species Bermanella marisrubri. The sequence continues at coordinate 2,234,859 of NZ_CP051183.1, read as the reverse complement.
TGCTAGCTGTTGATGAGTGCGATTTAGTATTTGCTTTAACAGGGTCTATGACAGAAGGCACTGCTTATGGCGATATGGATACGGTTCCTGAGTTACAGAGAACACAGGGTTACCCTGGCACAAATAGTGATTGGGTGTTATGGAAAAACCTAGCTGAAAAATCGACTGTGTTTGGCAATCCTAACACGTTTGTGGGTGATACTAGTCGTTCAATGTGGGAATCAGCAACGCTTACCTGCCATCATTCACCGTTAGTCGATAAATTGATATCGCTATCGGTGAACGATCCATTTTCAGGAAAAACTGCCACTGGAGGTATTTGTACTATTACGGATTCCAATTGGCTGATGAGCTGTACCATTAATCGGCAACCTCATTTCCGAAACCAGCCTGATGATGTTTTGGTAGTTTGGGTTTATGCATTACTAATGGATAAACAAGGTAATAAGGTACACAAAACAATGCCAGAGTGTACAGGTAAAGAAATTCTTGAAGAGCTCTGCCACCATTTAGGACTGGAAGATCAATTTGAATTAATAGCGGAAAATACGAAAGTACGTACCGCGTTAATGCCCTATATCACCGCCGAGTTTATGCCTAGAGCAAAAGGGGATAGACCTCGAATTGTTCCTGAGGGATTTACTAATTTAGGTTTGGTAGGCCAGTTTGTAGAGACCAATAATGATGTTGTTTTCACAATGGAAAGTTCAGTGCGAACCGCTCGTGTAGCAGTTTATTCGTTATTGAATCTATCCAAAGTGGTACCTGATATTAGCCCCACTCAATATGATGTTCGAAATATGTTAAAGGGGGCTAGAGCGCTTAATAACGGTAAACCGTTTATAGGCGAGCGATTGCTGCATAGGTTACTAGATAAAACTTACTATGCGCATATTCTGCCGCCTCTACCCGAGCCGGAGGAATCCAAATTAGAAAGCCTTGAGGCTGAGATTAAACAGTTACCTGCTAAGTTGAGTGTAATGTACAGATCCGTATCTGATCAGGTTCATAGGCTAAGAGATAAAATTATTAACAAGAAATAGGACACAAAATACCTCTAGCTCTGGTTGTACTAATAACATTTGTAGTTCGGCCGGAGCCCCAGCGACCCCCGCAATTGGGATTTAGCAATCTGCTCCGCTTGGAAGTTGTCCGTAGTCTCACGGACGCCGTCAACACTTCCATGTGGGCTCGCGCGTGCCATCCATGGCACGCAACGCCGCTCGCTTTACGAACAGCTTCCGCAAACCGTTATAGTTTTTGATTATCCAAACCTTTTGTTGCGGGGGTCGCCTACGATAACCGTTTGCTTAATAAAAGCTTCGAGATTTCCGAAAATGAATACTAAAGCGAGCAATTCACTCGCCAGGGATGGCGAGTGTAAGCCTATAGGGACATATTCTTGGCGTTTGCGAGACTAGGATTCGTTTTTGGGAATCCGGTGGGTTTAAAAACCGAAGCGGTATCGAAAAACTCTATTACGGCAAACTCATAAACCATACTTTGTTTTCTTTGTGTCTAAAGCAAATCTCGCATGCCATTTTTTTAACTTTTAGGTTAGTGAGATAAAAGCCCATTTGACGCTTCAGAGCGAGCACTAATTCATCATAGGTTAACGATACAGTATTATCGTTAACATGGAACTGAACGTAAAAATCATCGTTAATATCGACCCCAACAAAGCGTAACTGTTCGGCCATCATTTTGCTCATTGAGCGCAATGCAAACTGTGTGAGCAAATGCGGTATGCATCCATCCATAGTCAGTAACCAAGCATCATCAAAAAAAGCGGAGTCTTGTTTTTGTGCGGCGTCTATAAAATCGCGACCAATTTTTGCGCTTGTTTCCTGATCAGCCAGTGCGGTGGGGCAGTGATAAAAGTTTTTTATAGTGCTGTATCCATCTTCTGAATCGGCACTTGTATTGGTGTGAGTAGCGACTATATCTGAATCTAAAATGGCCTTAAACCGCGTAGGCTTATAGTCGTGCGGGTCCAGTTCAATGTGCAGTTTTTTTAACTTTTCTTGGCTGCGTTCACAGCGCCGGATATTTTCAGCCATATTAATGGTTAGAAATTCGGCCCAGCTATCGAAATTATACTGGTTAGTCTGATTTGCCATGAGATAAATCCCCTTAATAGCTTAGAGTTATATTAAGCTCTGTTTCCGTGGGTCTACTGCATAGTATAGACAGTCTCTCAGGATTGCTGGAAAAGGGAAAGGCAATTGGTAAAAGAATAGGGCGCGGGAAAGTGCGCCCTAATTTAATGATTATAGGCTTTCTAAGTACGCCAAAACATCTTCATGGTGAGTTTTGGTTTTAAACTTATCCATAATATTGATTAATTTACCATCTTCATCAATGATAAAGGTAGTGCGATGAATGCCATCGTATTCTTTACCCATAAACTTTTTAAGGCCCCATACACCATATTTTTCAGCAATTTTATGGTCTTCGTCACTTAGCAGTGAAAAGTTTAAGTTGTCACGCTCGATAAACTTCATTAAACGAGATGGAGCATCTGGGCTAATACCTAATGCAATGGTATTGTGCTTTTCTAGCTCTTTTTTGGTATCTCTAAGACCGCACGCTTGTGAAGTACAACCTGGTGTCATGGCTTTGGGGTAAAAATATAAAACCACTTTTTTGCCACGAAAATCTTTAAGAGCGACCTTTTCACCTTTCTCATTTAATGTTGTAAATGCTGGGGCAACTTTGCCAATATCAGGTTTTTGCATGATGTCCTCTGTTTATTTTAAAAGGGGTTAGCCTTTCAATTTTAATTTAAGCGGGCTTTTGGGAACGCAGCAGCAGGGTAGAATCTCACCCTCATTGATCCAAGCCATAGGCTCCTGAAGATACGCTACTTCCCCCTCAACTAGATCAGTACGGCAGCCACCGCAATAGCCTTCTCGGCACTGATAGGGCACTTGTACTCCCTGGGCTTCGAGGCTTTCTAATAAAGAACTAGCATAGTGAAACTGCAAAGGCTTTTCGATGCCATCAACGGCAACCGCATAGGCTGGCTTTTCGAAGCCGACAATTTCTAACTGGCCATCATCAATGGGAGATTCTGGATCGTACTCGGGAAGGAATAGCTCGTTTTGAACAGCCCCCGATTCCACCTCAGGAGCAGGACTTTCAAGTTGAAAGTCCTGATTTTCATTTTGGATTTCGTCAGGTTGCGGACTATCCAGATGAAATGAATCTTGCTTGGATGCGTCCTTGTATTTCATAGCAAGCATAATGACTTATAGTTCGATGTCGCTGAAATCTTCCAAAGAAACTTCACTATCAATAGCGCCTACTAAATAAGAGCTGATTTCCGCTTCTTGTGGTGCCACTTGCACATTGTCACTGACCAACCATGCGTTAATCCATGGGATTGGGTTTTGACGGGTTTCAAAGATGTTATCCAAGCCAATGGCACCAAGACGTTGGTTGGTGATGTATTCAACGTACTGGCAAAGAATATCTTTGTTTAGACCGATCATGCTGCCGTCTTTAAATAGGTATTCTGCCCAATCTTTTTCTTGCTGAGCCGCTTCACGGAAGATCTCAATCACTTGCTTTTTGCATTCGTTGGCGATTTCACCCATTTCAGGATCATCTTTACCCAGAGCCCAAATCTGCATCATGTGCTGAGTACCGGTAAGGTGAAGGGCTTCGTCACGAGCAATGAGTTTGATGATTTTTGCGTTGCCTTCCATTTTGGTGCGTTCAGCAAACGCAAAACTACAAGCAAAGCTAACGTAAAAACGAATCGCTTCAAGCACGTTTACCGATGCCATGGTAAGGTAAAGCTTGCGCTTAAGATCACGCAGAGAAACATGAATGGTTTCACCATTAATTTCATGATCGCCTTCACCAAGGTTTTGGTAGTAGGTAACGCCTTCGATTAAATCGTCATAGTATTTGGTTACACTTTCCGCACGCTTAGTGATGTATTCGTTGCTGACGATGTCATCAAATACCTTGCTTGGGTCGGAGATAACATTGCGGATGATGTGCGTGTATGAACGACTATGAATGGTCTCACTGAATGACCAGGTTTCAATCCAGGTTTCTAGCTCTGGTAATGAAACAATTGGCAATAGCGCAACGTTAGGTGAGCGACCTTGAATACTGTCTAGAAGTGTTTGGTATTTAAGATTGCTTAAGAAAATGTGCTTTTCGTGCTCAGGTAATGCAGCAAAGTCTTTGCGGTCTGTAGATAGATCTACTTCTTCTGGACGCCAAAAGAAAGACAATTGTTTTTCAATCAACTGTTCAAAAATTTTGTATTTTTGGGTGTCATAGCGAGACACATTCACATTCTCGCCAAAGAACATTGGCTGACTGAATGCATCGAAAGTATTACGGTTGAAAGTTTGATAGCTCATTGTCTAGTTCACTGCCATTCAAGCAAAAAGCACAGCACCATATTGGTACTGCGCTATACACAATTAGAATTTTTTAGATCTTACAAGCGCCGCCTGCACAATCATCCGCCATGTCATCTTGGGCATCAGACGCGCCGTCGCGTGTATTATGGTAATAAAGTGTCTTCAATCCAAGTTTGTAAGTGGTTAGAAGATCTTTCATTAGCAACTTCATTGGAACCTTGCCACCTTCAAAACGACTAGGATCGTAGTTGGTATTGGCACTGATGGCTTGATCCACAAATTTCTGCATTATGCCTACTAGTTGTAGATAACCATCGTTACTTGGCCAGTTCCAAAGTAGTTCATAGTTGTTTTTCAGTTTCTGATATTCAGGCACCACTTGTTTCAAGATACCATCTTTAGAGGCTTTAATGCTGATGTAACCACGTGGTGGTTCAATACCATTTGTTGCGTTACTGATTTGCGATGAAGTCTCTGACGGCATCAACGCGGTGAGTGTTGAGTTGCGTAAGCCGTGAGTTTTGATTTCCCCACGTAAGGCTTCCCAGTCGTAACGCAATTCTTCTTCACAAACTTTGTCTAGATCTTTTTTGTAGGTATCGATTGGTAGGATACCTTGCGAGTAAGTGGTCTCGTTGAACTTGGCGCATGCACCTACTTCTTTCGCTAGTTGATTCGATGCTTTCAATAAGTAGTATTGAATTGCTTCAAACGTTTGGTGCGTTAAACCGTTGGCGCTACCATCACTGTACTTCACGCCATTTTTGGCAAGATAGTAGGCATAGTTAATCACGCCCACACCCAGTGTACGACGGCTCTCACTAGCGATTTCTGCAGCGGCCATTGGGTAGTCTTGGTAGCTTAATAAGTTGTCAAGAGCACGCACGATAATGTCGGATAGCTCTTCTAGTTCATCAAGGTTTTCTAGAGCGCCTAGGTTAAAGGCAGCTAGAGTACAAAGCGCAATTTCACCGTCTTTATCATTGATGTCTTTCAATGGCTTAGTTGGCAACGCAATCTCTAAACACAAGTTAGACTGGCGAATCGGTGCATGTTCAGGGTTGAACGGACTGTGCGTATTACAGTGGTCCACGTTCTGGATGTAAATACGACCCGTGCTTGCACGCTCTTGCAATAGTATTGAGAACAATTCCATCGCTTTAATGGTTTGCTTACGGATGCTGTCGTCTTGTTCGTATTTAACGTACAGTTCTTCAAACTTGGCTTGGTCTTCAAAGAACGCATCGTACAAGCCAGGTACATCAGACGGACTAAACAAAGTAATGTTGCCGCCTTTGATTAGGCGCTCATACATGAGTTTGTTGATTTGCACGCCGTAGTCCAAGTGACGAACACGGTTTTCTTCTACACCACGGTTATTTTTAAGTACTAATAAAGATTCCACTTCCAAGTGCCAAATAGGATAGAAGAGGGTAGCAGCACCACCGCGAACTCCGCCTTGAGAGCAGCTCTTAACTGCTGTTTGGAAATGCTTATAGAACGGAATACAACCTGTGTGGAACGCTTCACCACCACGGATTGGACTTCCAAGTGCGCGAATGCGACCAGCATTGATGCCAATACCAGCGCGCTGGCTGACATATTTAACGATAGAACCAGCCGCCGCGTTAATAGAATCTAGGCTGTCATCGGTTTCAATCAATACACAAGAGCTAAATTGACGAGTTGGTGTACGTACGCCCGCCATGATTGGTGTAGGTAGAGAAAGCTTAAATGTAGAAACCGCGTCATAGAAGCGACGAACATAATCCATACGATTCGACTTTTCATAATTAGCGAAAAGACATGCGCCAATCAATACGTATAGAAACTGTGGGCTTTCGAATACTTCGCCAGTTACACGGTTTTGCGCCAAGTATTTACCTTCTAATTGCTTCACCGCAGCATAGGCGAAGTTCAGGTCACGGCCGTGTTCGATGAAACCTTCCATCTCATCGAATTCTTCTTTTGTATAGTCCTCAAGCAAGTGGCGGTCATAGCGATCCATATCAACCAGTTTTGCCACATGCTCGTAGAGAGCTGGGGGTTCGAACTGACCATAAGCTTTTTTACGCAAATGGAAGATGTTCAAACGCGCCGCCATGTATTGATAATCAGGCGTATTTTCAGAAATTAGATCAGCAGCAGACTTGATCAACGTTTCATGGATATCACTGGTAGAAATACCATCACTGAATTGAATTTGCGCACGCAGTTCTACTTCGGACACAGAGACGTTTTCCAATCCCTCTGCGGCCCAAGTTAACACCTTGTGGATTTTGTCCAAATCCAATGGTGCACGATTTCCATCTCGCTTTGTCACATGAAGAGTGCTGCTCATTTTAAGCCCCAAAAATAGCCCACCGAATGGCGGAGTGTTATAACTAAAATGAATTAAAAGTAAGGACGTTTGCTTGTGTCGTGATCACATTGGTTATTTTTTGAATTCCAGTGATCAGATACTGCTCAAACAATACTGCTTTCGTTCTTGATAGACACAAGATAATGGGTATGAAGCTATGAATCAACCCCATATATAGTGTTTTTGCTGTTCAAGAAACCACCAGGTGCTGTGGATAAATTGTGTGTAAAAGGTGGGTATGTCACTGGTGTGAGCGTCTACTAACTTGTGGGTCATTGCCATGGCCAGACCGCTCAATCCTGCCACCCTTAAAACAAGAAATCTATAGGTTGGCGGGAAATGACGAAACTTATTTACCAGTATTTCATATGAGTGTTAGGCACTTTGTTTTTAAGGGTCTAAATTAATAATAACAATGTTACAAACTGGGCTGGGATATTGGGATGACGACGGAGTCGATGCAACACACTGAGGAAAGCTGGCACATTATGATCGTTGAGGATGACGAGCGTTTGTCTGACTTGACTAGGGACTACTTGGTATCAAATGGTATGCAAGTCAGTGTTGAAGCGGATGGTGCGCGCGCAGTGGATCGTATTAAGGATGAGCAGCCCGACCTTGTGATTTTAGATTTGATGTTACCCGGAGAAGACGGCTTATCCGTTTGCCGCTTGGTTCGCCCCAGTTATAAAGGACCGATTCTCATGCTAACAGCGCGTGATGATGATTTAGACCAAGTGCTGGGCTTGGAAATGGGCGCTGACGACTATTTAACTAAACCCGTTCGTCCTAGAGTATTGCTGGCGCGTATTCGTGCTTTGTTACGTCGATTAAAAGATAACCCATCTGTTGCAGGTCAAAACGTAGACGGTGAGGAAAGTCAAACCCGTGTTACCTTTGCCAATTTGGTCGTCGACAATAGTATGAGAGAGGCTTGGCTCAATGATGATCCAATAGAGCTAACCAGCGCTGAATTTGATTTGCTTTGGTTGTTAAGCTCGAATGCAGGGCGAGTATTGAGTCGTGAAGAGATCTTCACTGCGTTACGTGGTATTGAATATGATGGACAGGATCGTTCTATTGATGTTCGCGTTAGTCGTATTCGTCCTAAAATTGGTGACGATCCAGTTAATCCGAAACGTATTAAGACCGTGCGAAGCAAAGGATATTTGTTTGTTAAAGAGATTTAGCGAATATTGGTTTACGGTTATGCTTCAACTAACTTCGGATTTGACGTTTAGGAGTTAGTTATCTTTATTCGTGTTTTTGTTGGTGTGATTGTCATCATGTTGCTAGTCAGTACACTTTTGGCGAGCAGCCTCTGGACAATGTCTCATTTAACGTCAAATGAAGATGCCTCCAGAGCTCTCAATCACATTCATCAACACCTTGAGACACTGAATCACACTGAGCTTCATCAGCGCCTTTCCTCACCTGTATATTCTCATTATTCAGCCAGTATAAAACTGCCAGCGTTGTCAAAATTAGAGCAAGCGCGTTTGAAGCATTTCCAATATGTTGCAGTAGCGGATAGTTCTTTGGTGGTTTTTCGCTTGGCAGGCAATGGCTTATTGTCCATGCACTGGGAGCAATTCTGGGATGCCTATATGACTTTGGCCGAGGCTGAGGGCATAGTACCTATTGAACGTCAACCCGCCTTTACGTCGCAACGGCTGTTTATATTGATACTGGTTGTATTGGTTGCAACTGGGTTGTTCGTTTATTTCTTAGTTTCTGGTTTTGAAATGAATCTTGAGCAACTGCAGCGAGCCAGTTCGCGCATCGCCAATGGACACTTAAATTCTCGAGTAAAAGTGGATGAGGAAAAAAAGAATACAGATCCATTTTCTCGCTTAGGCTTTGCGTTCAACCGCATGGCAAATCAAATTCAACGCCTCATGGGAGTGCAGAGAGAAATGATTCGAGCGGTGAGTCATGAGTTACGCACTCCTGTTGCACGCATGCGATTTGGTATTCAAATGCTAGAAGATTCAACCGATGATCAATTTGTCCATAAGCAATTGCATGCAATGGACAATGACTTACAGGAGTTGGATGAATTAGTTGATGAAATCCTAACCTATGCCCGGTTAGAAGAGGGTGGTCCAATACTAGAATTTGAACGCAACAATATGTTGGATCTGGTGCATCAAATTGTAGAAGAGACTCGTCGCAGAACGGACAAGGTTACTATTCAAGCTCACTCAGATACGGTAAACGAAGCACGAATTTTTTCAGACATTGAGTACCGCTATTTACATCGAGCGGTTCAAAATCTAGTGGGCAATGCGTGTCGGTATGCCAAAAGTCAGGTCCATATTGAATACCATTGTGACGAGCAGGTGTGCCGTATCGATGTAGAGGATGATGGTGAAGGTATACCTGAGAAAGACTGGGAGCGCGTATTTACGCCGTTTACTCGCCTTGATGATTCTCGTACTCGATCGTCTGGTGGCTATGGCTTAGGTCTGTCCATTGTGCAGCGCATTATCTATTGGCATGGCGGACAAGCCAGTGTCGGGCGCAGTCGTTGGGGTGGCGCGAAAATGAGTTTGGTGTGGCCGCAATATCGTGAGCATTAGCAAGACAGAATATGATCTGTTACATGTTGTTACATAAAGCAACATTCTGATTACTGACACTGAAGGTTATAAGTTACATCATGGTTATGCACTTCTAGATGGAAGTGCGGTGAGAATGTAGCGAGAACTTCGGTTCTTTCTTTGCCCGCTTTGATTGAGTCAAAGCGGGCTTTTTTATGCTGGTTTGATGCCTTCTAAATGTTGATGGCAAACGCGCTGTGCAATGGTTTTAAAATCTTGAATAAAGGCATTCTCAGCCTGTTCCGCTCGGACCGCTGCATAAAGCGTTCTAAATACACCATGACGTCCAAGTGGTTTGGCAGTCACAAAACCCTGACGGACATAATCATAGATGGCCCAATTGGGAAGGCAGCAAACTCCCCGACCACTGGCAACGAGTTGAACCATCATCATAGTCAATTCCACTTGTCTTAAATGACCAGGTTCAATGCCGGCTGGCGTTAAGAAGCATTGGAAAATATCGAGGCTTGAGCAATCAACAGGGTAAGTGATCAGCGTCTCTTTACTCAAGTCATGTGGTTCAATGACGGTTTTTTGTGCCAGTTCATGTTCCGGCGCGACGATCAACATTGCTTGATATTTAAACAATGGCAAATAAGCAATTTCGTCATCGTTTTTAGGATCAGACGTTACAACCAAATCTAATTCGCCATTTTTTAGTTTTGCGATGGAGTCAAAGTGAAAGCCGCCGAGCATATCGAGTTCCACTTCTGGCCAGTGACCTCGAAACTCGTTGAGAGTTGGCATCAGCCAGTCGTAACAGCTGTGGCATTCGATGGTGATATTCAAGCGGCCTTTTCGGCCTTGTCGAATGCGAGATAAGTCTCGCTCAGTTGATTCAATTTGTGGGATAACAGCTTGAGCAAGTTCGAGCAAGCGTTGTCCCGCTGGTGTAAAACGAACTGGTTTGGTTTTGCGATAAAAAAGCGGCTGGTCGAGACGACCCTCTAACTCTTTTAGTTGGTGACTTAAAGCACTCTGAGTTAAGTGAATGTGTGCAGCTGCTTCAACTAGCGAGCCCGTTTGGTCTAGCGCCAGTAAAGTCTTTAAGTGTCGAAGCTCGATATTCATGGACACTCCCGCCAATGAATGAGATACAGAAGTTCTATATTAGGAATATTCATACTATAAATCAAATGCTTGAGTAAGCTTCACGTTGGATCAACCTTATCCAATGCTCAGGATTCACGTACAATGCCGTTCTTTTACTATTTTGATCAGTGGTTCCATGTTTTCATTTTTTGAGCGTCTAATTAACCCATATCCTAGTCAAGAGCCTCAGCAACCTCCCGATACACTTTGGGCTTTTTGTCGTCATTATACCAAGGGGATGTGGGTGCCCTTGGTGATTATGACTGTACTCACGGCATGTCTGGCCATGTTCGAGGTCTATTTGTTTGGCGTTCTGGGGGATTTGGTTGATTGGCTAGTAGATAAGGATCCCAAGACGTTGTTTCAAGACGAGGGAGACCGTCTGGTTTTAATCGGTTTAATGTTGGTGGTTGTCATGCCTTTGCTCGTCATGGTGCACGCCATGATCGTACATCAAACATTACTGGGTAATTTCCCCATGTCCATCCGATATTTAGCGCATCGCTATTTACTGAAGCAAAGTCTGTCGTTTTATCAGGATGAGTTTGCCGGTCGTATCGCCACTAAGGTTTTACAAACGTCATTAGCACTGCGCGAAAGTATTATGAAGCTGCTCAATGTCATGGTTTATATTCTTGTGTATTTCACTTCCATGGTTTTTGTTGTTGCACAAGCAGATTGGCGCATGGCCATGCCAATATTCGGTTGGTTGGCGTTATACATTGTGGCTCAGTGGTATTTCATTCCTAAGCTTAAAGATATCTCAACAAAGCAAGCAGATGCGCGCAGTGATATGACAGGGCGCATTGTCGATACATATACCAACATTATGACCGTGAAATTATTTAGCCATAACGCTCGTGAAACCCAATATGCAAAAGACGCTATGGACGGATTCATGGGCACGGTTTATAAGCAAATGCGTTTAGCCGTGGGTCTTAACGTTAGCGTCCATGTGATTAATTATTTCCTCGTATTTGCCATTGGAGCCTTAGGCATTTATCTCTGGGTGAACAATGCCATTACTGCTGGTGCTATTGCCATTGCGGTGAGCTTATCTCTTCGACTAAATGGCATGGCTCAATGGATAATGTGGGAGGTAAGTAGTTTATTCGAAAATATAGGCACTGTTGCAGACGGGATGAAAACCTTGTCTAAGCCACAAAGTATTCAAGATAAACTGGATGCTAAGCCATTAACTATTTCACAAGGCGAGATTCATCTTAAACATGTACGTTTTGCCTACGAAAAAGCCAACTCTCAAAATAATGCCATTCAAGACTGGGTTTTTGATGATCTAGATTTGCGTATTAAACCCGGTGAGAAAGTGGGTGTTGTAGGACGTAGTGGTGCTGGAAAATCGACTCTCGTGAATTTACTTCTGCGTTTTTATGATGTTCAAGAAGGTGAAATACTTATTGATGGACAAAACATCGCAGAGGTAAAACAAGAAAGTTTGCGACAGCATATCGCCATGGTGACACAGGATACGTCACTACTTCATCGTAGCGTACGAGATAATATTTTGTATGGACGACCTGATGCAACGGAAAGCGAAATGTTAGAAGCAACCAAGCAAGCCCAAGCGTTTGACTTTGTGCAATCTTTGTCTGATGTGAAAGGCGGTAGAGGGTTCGATGCACAAGTGGGAGAGCGTGGTGTAAAGCTTTCTGGCGGCCAGCGACAACGCATTGCCATTGCTCGGGTCTTATTAAAAGACGCGCCAATTTTGATTCTTGATGAAGCAACGTCTGCCTTAGATAGTGAAGTGGAAGCAGCAATACAAGAAAGTCTAACGGATTTGATGCAAGGTAAAACGGTGATTGCCATTGCCCACCGTCTCTCAACGATTGCTGCCATGGATCGATTAATTGTAATGGACCAAGGGCGTATCGTGGATGAGGGTACTCACGAAGAATTGCTTGCCCGTGAGGGTATTTATCGTCAGTTATGGTCCCATCAAACCGGTGGCTTTTTAGGTGATGAGTAGCAGTTTGTAGCGCTCTTTCTGGATATAGAAAAAGAAAGCGCTAGGCATAAAAAAGCCACCGAAGGGTGGCTTTTTTATGTACGTTATCTTGAAAGCACTTAGCGTTGGCTTGCGCGTAACATCCAAGCCGTTTTTTCATGAATACGCATGCGGTCAGAAACAAGAGCCAGTGTTGATTCATCGTCACCGCTGTCTGCAACTTTCAATACTTCGCGACAGGTTTTGACCACTTGCTCGTGGCCTTTAGTTAGCAGTTCAAGCATGGTTTCAGCGCTCGGAACGCCTTCTACTTCCTCTACGGAGCTCAGTCGCGCAAACTCTTTATAAGTGCCAGGCGCTGCTACACCCAATGTACGAATACGCTCTGCAATGTCGTCCACCGCTTGAGCGAGCTCGGTGTAGTGTTCCTCAAACATCAGATGCAGCTCACGGAACTGAGGGCCAGTTACATTCCAGTGAAAGTTATGGGTTTGTAGATATAGCGTATATGAATCAGCTAGCAATCGCTTTAGGCCTTCTGCGATCTTTTCTCTTTGACCCTTTTCAATACCAATATCGATATCCGTAGACATGTGTAATCCTCACTTATCGTTGTTAGGAAGCGCTTTAAGAATAGTCTGGTGTAGCACCGAATTCCAAGCACTTTCTTATGAATGTTCAATCCCTCAGTTACTTCATGGTGACTGCTACGTCATTTTCAAGGAACGTGTGCAAAATTCTTTGCAACAAACTGATCGATGAAATTGGCATGTTTATAGCGTTGCTAAAGTCAACGCTTCATTAGTGGCTCACACTTTTGGAAAAAACATTCATTATTACAACACCTGTAACAATAAGCCCCATTCCTAATACTGCAGCCCAATCTAATGTTTGACCAAACAGCCACCATCCGATCAGAGTAATCAAGACAATACCCAAACCAGCCCAAACAGCGTAGGCAACGCCAACAGGAATGACCTTTAACGTCAAAGACAGACAATAGAATGCAATTGAGAAACCGATGACAGTGCCAATACTCGGCCAGAGTTTGGTGAAGCCTTCACTTGCTTTCAATGACGATGTTCCAATAACTTCGGCAAGAATCGCGACCATTAAGAGTAACCAGCTATTCATATTAGACCTTTGCAAAAACCTTCATAATTACTGAGTAGTTATGCTAGCAATTGCTTGCTAAGCTGTAAGCCTTTGTTTTCACATTTACCGGTTGAAAAATAGAATAATATGTTGCGTTGGCTTTGGGGATTCGTGGGTCCATATCGCAGTCGTTTGATTGTGGCTTTAATTGCTTTGGTGCTAACAAGTGCTTTGACCTTGTCACTGGGTCAAGGGGTAAAGTTATTGGTGGATGAAGGGTTTGCGGCGGGGTCTCACGAGGGTTTAAAAGACTCATTGCAAATCATGTTGGTGCTTATTGTGGCATTGGCTTTGGGGGCGTACTTTCGATTTTTCATGGTGTCTTGGATTGGCGAAAGAGTGGTAGCGGATATTCGCAAGAGACTATATGGTCATCTACTAACGCTAACGCCCAGCTTTTTTGAGGACAATCTAGCGGGAGAAATTCAAAGTCGTGTCACGACCGACACAGCCTTGCTGCAAACGGTTATTGGTTCTTCACTTTCTTTTGCATTAAGGAATGTTCTCATTTTTGTTGGTGGCTTGGTATTGATGTTTATTAGCAATCTAAAACTAAGTCTTATGGTTATTGCTGTAGTGCCGCTTATTGTATTTCCGTTAATCTTTATCGGTCGAAAGGTTAAGCGCTTATCCAAGCAGAGTCAGGATGAAGTCGCATCAGTAGGAGCGTGGGCCGGTGAAAGTCTTCAGAACATCAAAGTAGTACAAGCTTTCACGCGTGAAAGCCATGTCGCAGAGCAATTTGATCAAGGAGCAGAGCAGGCGTTTGCCGTTGCCTTACAACGCATTCGTTATCGAGCTTTCTTGATTGCGCTCGTGATGATCATGGTTATGGGGGCTATCACGGCTATGTTGTACGTTGGCGGTAGTGATGTCATTAGTGGCGAATTAAGCGCAGGTGATTTATCAGCATTTGTTTTTTATGCTGTGATGGTGGCGGGCTCACTGGCTGCGGTGACTGAAGTCTATGGGGAGCTGCAGCGAGCTGCAGGTGCGGTAGAACGTATTCGCGAACTACTTGCCACGCAACCGACGATTTTAGATAAGGGTGGTGAGACAGTAGTAAAAGATCATAGTGGCAGTGCAGCCATTGAGCTAAACAATGTAAGTTTTGCGTATCCTAGTCGGCCTGATCAATGGGCACTACAGGATGTATCTTTGAAAATTCAGGCTGGTCAAAGTACTGCTTTAGTTGGTCCATCTGGCGCGGGTAAATCCACGTTATTTGATTTGTTGTTACATTTCAGAGAACCGCAAAAAGGCGATATCTTTATTAACAATCAAAACATCGCTGATTACCCTTTGGCTATGCTACGTAATATGTATGCGCTCGTGCCGCAAAACCCGGTACTTTTCAGTAGTAATGTTTGGGATAATATTCGCTTTGCAAAACCAGATGCCACAGATCAAGAAGTGATTGACGCCTGTAAAGCAGCCCATGCTTACGACTTTATTATGGCGCTTCCAGAACAGTTTGATAGTTTCTTGGGCGAGCAGGGCGTTAAGCTATCAGGCGGTCAGAAACAACGTATAGCCATTGCGCGTGCCATATTACGTGATCCTGATGTATTACTATTGGATGAGGCCACGAGTGCCTTGGACGCACAGAGTGAGTTTTGGGTTCAGCAGGCTTTGAACGAGCTTATGCGTGATCGCACAACACTCATCATTGCCCATCGTTTGTCTACCGTTCGTCATGTGGATCAAATTGCGCTATTCGATCAAGGGCGTATCACGGCTGTGGGCAATCACAGTCAATTGATGCAAAATTCAGACTTGTATAAGCGTTTAGCAGAGCTTCAGTTTCAGGGGGAA
This sequence comes from Bermanella marisrubri, assembly GCF_012295615.1. Lineage (NCBI taxonomy): Bacteria > Pseudomonadati > Pseudomonadota > Gammaproteobacteria > Oceanospirillales > Oceanospirillaceae > Bermanella > Bermanella marisrubri. The sequence goes on along the minus strand of NZ_CP051183.1, from coordinate 2,219,478 downwards.
ACTGAAGCGTAATGGTTTGCAAGTATGTTTTGTTTAGTCCCAACCACTTAATACAATCTTGCCCATGGTTTGACCCGTTTCGATGGCTTCGTGGGCTTTAATTAGGTTTGCTGCAGTAATACTGCCAAAGTGTTGCTTCATAGTGCTTTGTATTTTGTCGCGCTCTAGCAGCTCTGAGACTTCGTTCAATATAAAATGCTGACGCACCATATCGTCTGTTTCAAACTTGCTGCGCGTAAACATCAACTCCCAATGCAAACTAACACTTTTCAATTTGAGCGCTTGAATGTTCAAGGGCTCGGCCGGGTCATCAATGAGCGCAATTTTTCCTTGAGGCTTTATCACTTCAATAAAGTCATCAAAGTGTTGCGACGTATGGGTTAGACTTGCGATATGTGACACGGGGGCGATGCCCAAGGCTTTAATTTGCTCTGCGATGCTTTCCCTTTGCGGGCTATGGTCAATCACGTAGTCAGCGCCCAACTGTTTACAGTACGCTTTGGATTCTTCTTTACTGGCGGTAGCAATCACGATGTTTTGTCGACATTTTGCTTTTGCTAATTGAATGAGAGCACTGCCAACACCTCCGGCTCCTGCGGTAACCAATAACACATTGGGGTGTTTTGTATAACTTGAGGTTTGATCAAACTGTAAGCGATCAAAGAGTAGTTCATGAGCGGTAATGCAGGTAAGTGGCATAGCAGCTAAGCCTTCATCGGTTAGACTGCTTGGGGCACTGCCAACAATACGTTCATCTACCAATTGGTATTCCGCATTACTACCTGCACGCGTCATATCGCCAGCATAGAAAACTCGATCGCCTTTTTTAAATAGACATACTTTCTCACCGACTTCTTCGACAATACCGACAGCATCAAAGCCTAGAGTTTTGGGTTCACCTTTTTCAGGTAGTAAGCGCAGACGTAACTTACTATCAATGGGATTGACGCTGATGGCTTGTACTTTTATCAGTAGATCTCTTCCTGAAGCTTCAGGTTTAGGAAGCTCCGTTTCAAATAATGCATTGGGCTCCGTTATTGGAAGACTCTTATCAAAAACGATGGCTTTCACGAAAGTACCTCACAACTAAAACGATAAGTGTATCAAGAACCCAGGTGCGCTACCTAGTAAGTTCGCGAATGCGGCGACGTGTTTTTAGCTGTACATAACAAACCGCAATACGTTAGATTGACTTGAGCACACACGACGAGATAGAGGAAAATGTGATGAATGCTTTATTGCTCATAGTGGGCATCGCATTGCTAGCGATTGGGGGAGAAGGGTTAATTAGAGGGGCCTTGGCTATCGCCAATCGGCTCCAGATTTCCCCATTGTTGAGCGGGTTGCTCATTGTTGGTTTTGGTACATCGGCGCCAGAATTGGTTGTTTCTATCGATGCTGTCACTCATGGCCAGCCAGACATTGCCATTGGTAATGTGGTAGGGAGCAATATTGGAAATATATTGTTAATTTTGGGTCTTTGTGCATTGATTACACCACTGTATGTCAAACCACAGATACTCCAACGTGATGCCAGTGTCGTTGTTGCAACGAGTATTTTGTTTCTTGCATTGACGTACGACGGAATGATCGGCGTACTTGACGCCAGTATCCTTCTGATTGTGTTTGTGGCTTATCTCATATGGGCATATCGCTCAGAAAGTACCAGTAATGCGCCATCTGCGGAACTTCATAAGGCAGAAAGCGAAGAGGTTTCCAAATTGCCGAGGTCACTTTTCGCAATCATTCTATTTGTAGTTGGTGGTCTGTGTTTGCTTATTTTAGGGTCACAAGTTCTTTTGAAAGGAGCCGTAGGGCTAGCTGAATACTTTTCAGTACCAGAGGCGGTGGTTGGCTTAACGATAGTGGCTGTTGGAACCTCTTTGCCTGAATTATCGATCTCAGTCATGGCGGCTCTGCGAAAGCATGCTGATGTTGCTATTGGGAATGTATTGGGTAGTAATATATTTAATTTACTTGGAATTCTTGGTGTATCAGCGTTACTCCATCCCTTGAGTCTAGCTTCTCGCATTTCGCAGTTTGATCAATGGGTCATGCTTGCCGTTTCAGTTTTACTGTTATTGTTTCTCTACACCGGAAAACGTCTCAATCGGATAGAGGGAGGTATATTGTTGCTAGGCTACATAGTGTATGTAATGTTAAGCCTAACCATTTTTGTTGTATAAAATGTAAAAAAACCAAGCAACTTTCATTGCTTGGGTTTTTTGTATCCGCTTTAAACAACCCCGCTAGGCGGGGTCATAACTTTTAAAAAGTTATACGGCTTTTAGAGGGATAGCAGGGCGCGCTAAGTCTCCAGAAGGTGGCGCGAAAGACGTTAGGTTAATACCTTCAACGGCTTCTTTGTACTCTTCCAAAGTAGGGAAGCGACCTAGGATACAAGATAGAACAACCATAGGTGTAGAACCTAGTAGAGATTCACCTTTCTTCTCAGAGCTATCGGCAACAACACGGCCTTGGAATAGACGAGTAGAAGTAGCGATTACTGTATCACCTGGCTCGGCTTTCTCTTGGTTGCTCATGTATAAATACAGTCCATACGCGTTTAATTAGGAGAATCTCTTAGTAGGACAGATCACATTTTTGGGGATATCAATATTTCCATTAGTTGTTTATTGAGTGTGTTTCCGTCCACTTTTTCGTTTGGAGCCTGATTCTTCGTCTCGCCTTCAGGCTTTTCAGGAGCTTTCCATGCCTTCGGTATGCTTGATGGTATCTTATCTAGTGACCAGAAATTAAGTTCGCCAAGCATGGCTTGAAGCCCATTTAGATCTTGTTTGATCCCTGCACACGAGTGGCTTTGTGAACTGTTTTTTCCATTAGTTGCACATTTTAAATCCGTCAATGAGACCGCGGTGTGGTGTTTATCAGTTTTTTGATTTTGTGCTGGTTGGTGTTTGTCCTTAAGCCAGTAGCATCCATTGATAATGGTGCTGCCATATTCACGACCAAATAAACCACCAGTACCATAACTGTCCTTGACGAACCCGACGTTGAGGCAGTGATCAATCTGGCTTTCTGATATAGAACCAATAAGTCCGCCGGCATTTGAATAATTTGACTGAATTGAGCCGGTATTAAAGCTATTGGTTAATGAACCTGAAAGTAAGGTGCCGGCTATACCTCCAGCGTTTATATCTAAGCTTTGAATATGGCCCGAATTGTAGCTATCACTTATGTGACTGGATTGTCCAAAACCTAAGAGTCCACCTGTACTCGACCCTGTTCCGAAGATGAACCCGGTATTGAAGTTGTTTTTGAATTGCGTAGCAAAGGAAAGCCCTACTAATCCACCGGTTTTATCGTTGCCTGTTACCGACATTAAGTGGCCCGTCAAGCCTACGTTTCTTATTTCTGCATTTTTGGTTAATCCAAATAAGCCGATGAAGTATTGGTCTGGCCTGTCGATATAGAGGTTCTTGATGACATGATGATTACCTTCAAAGATGCCTTTGAAGGCGGTGGTTATATCACCTCGTCGGCCAATGGGTATCCAGCCTTTACCTGTGATATTGGCATTCCAGTAATCATCTTGCTGATCTATAACGCCATCCAGGTTGGTATCAAAATCTAAGTCTTCGATTAATTCATAGCCTCTACATTGCCGCTCTATACGCTCTCTATTAAAAATAATTGGACAACCTGATGTATTTAGTTTTGCATTTGATGACATTCTTAGGCCATGACCGTCCAGTTGGTAACGTATAGCATTCAGTTGTGCGAGAGAGTTGATTTCAATGAGTCCATTACTGTTTGTGTCCACATCTGTGATGCCATCATTATTATCATCAGTATCTTTGTCGTTGGTTAGGCCGTCGTTATCTGAATCATTTATGTACTTATCGAGTGTAACGTTTGAAGCTGCTTGACAGTTGTGATCACAGCTTGCTGTCCATTCATCGGCAAGGCCGTCAAGATCCATATCTTTACTTATGGCAGAATTATTTGGGAACTGATCTATGTGGTGCCCCGACTCTTTGATACATGACTCATCACAGTTTGTAGACCAACGATCTGGGCTGTTGTCTTTGTCTTTGTCAAGACTTGAGAAGCGTTGATAAGGCCATGCATCATCCGCATCTAGAGAACCATCACCATCGGCATCACGATACATATTACCATTGATGATGAGAGCGGGAAGTTGTGATGCATTACCAAAGTTCCACAATGGCTGACCATTGTAGTTAGCTAAATGCCATTCATTATAGAGTGGAAGCGAGGCAGTTTTATTTTTTACTGAGGGGCAGTTAGTATTCTTTTGATTGTCGGAGTCTGAGCTGCTTGTGTGAGTTGCGCACCGCAAGAGTGCCAAGCTAACTCCGGTATAACCTGTTTCAACTGCCCCCTCTTCAGGTACGTTTTTTCCTGAACTATCGATTGCCCAATAGCTATTGGAAATAGTATTGTTTTTTCTATCGAAGCCCAGCAAACCGCCTGAGTCTGAGGTCCCTCCGACAAATCCAGTGCTCAAGCTGTTCAATATCTCACTGTTTATTGCACTGCCGATTAACCCCCCAACTGATTTCTCACTTCCGGTCACTGGCCCAGTACTGAAACTGTTGTGTATTTTGGATGCTCTAATACGGCCAATAAGCCCACCCGCAATGCCTTTCTCACTTGTAATTTTCCCTGTGTTGAAGACATTTTTGAATACGCTGTTATATGCGTAACCCGCTAAGCTGCCATTCTGCCGGTATCCTGTTACTGACATTAGCGGGCCGCTCATCCCCAGGTTTCGAATTTTCGATTGTTTTAACGTGCTAAATAAACCATTGTCGCTGCTGTCTGGGCGGTGAATAAATAGGTTCTTAATCAGGTGACCATTACCCTCGAAGACGGCCGTAAACTCTTTAATAGGTCTCCAGCCTTGGCCTATGCCTTTTTGATTTGGATTCCAAAACGTGTCAAGTTCATTCATAAGACCATCTTGATTGGTATCAAAATCCAAATTAGTGTTTAATTCATAGCCTATGCATCGGCGTCTTGTAGCATCAAAATCGTTAAAAATTGGGCAGCCTGAATCATCTAAAGTAGCACCAATGGACAATCGTCTTCCCACCCCATTGGGCTGATGACGAATTGCATCCAATTGCGCAAGACTGTGTATTTCAATCAATCCATCACTGTCTGAGTCCGCGTCAATTACACCATCATTATTATCGTCGGTATCGAGAAGATTATTGATACCATCGTTGTCTGAATCGTTAGGGTAAGGGTCGAGTTTTATATTAGACGATGCTTGGCACTGAGCATCACAATCCGGATGCCAGCTATCAGGCAAACCATCTAGATCTTTGTCATCACCAGCGTCAGAAGAGAGAGAACGATCCAAGGTTAAGTTTGATTTAGCTACACATTCTTCGTTACAACCATGAGACCAGTAATCTGGTTGACCATCGTTGTCTTGGTCAATGCTTGCGGCTCGGTTCGTAGGCCACTGATCAACCTCATCTAATGTCCCGTCACCATCAGAATCACGGTAGACCTTTCCGTTAAGTCTAAGTCCGGGTAATTGAATAGCGGTACCAAACGCCCAGATATTTGAGCCACCATCATCAGAATATAACCAACCTTTAAACATATGCATGTTCAGGCTTTGGGTGTTTTTATCTGAGTTATTTTCCGTTTCGTTGATCGATTCCTCAGCTGAGTTGCAAGCGCTGTAGACAAGATGCTTATCTTTTTGCGTTACACACTTGAGATGGACTAATGAGGTAGGTATAAAACCATTAATTTCATAGCTGCCCGGTTGTAAACTTCTTTTTCCTGTAATGTTGCCTGTCGTATAACTTCGGCTAATTTGGCTGTCTTTGATGTAGCCAACAAGGCCATTAGGGTTGCTATTTCGATGCTTAATCACGCCAGTATTGAAACTGTCAGTAATATCGCTGAATTTTAAACTTCCGATTAATCCACCTGTATTGCCATTTCCTTCAATAGCTCCTGTATTAAAAGTATTAGAAATACTGCTGGAGATAGCACGACCTATTAATCCGCCGGTGTTCCTTCTTGTCCCAAAAACTGACCCGGTATTAAAGCTGTTCGTGATCTGACTGTTATGCGCAGAGCCTGCTAAACTGCCTGTTTTTTCACCACCAGTAACAGACATCAAAGGACCGCCGAAACCGATGTTTCGGATTTTGGCGTTATCGATGTGACCGAATAGACCTATGTAATGTTGTGAAGGGCGGTTGATGTATAAGTTATGGATAACATGTCCATTGCCTTCAAAGATTAATTCAAAGGCTCTATCGGTTTTGTTGGGTATATATCGCCCAATTGGCTTCCAGCCTTCTCCTATATTTTTTCTATTGGTATTCCAGAAACGGTCTTTTTCGTTAAGCGTGCCATCTTTGTTTGTGTCGAAATCAAGGTCAGTTGTTAATTCATAACCTATACAGCCTCCTTTGGGTGAGCTATTACTAGGCCGAGGGCATCCGGAGTTACTCCCGTATAAAGTTTTCGTTCTCATGCCGAACCGTATTGCGTTCAGGTCATCTAAATCATTAATCTCTATAAGACCATCGTTATCGAGATCATAGTCTGTTCGCTGTCCTTCGGCCAAAGTGAGTACTGGTAGTCCTGTGAGGATTGAGAATAACAGTATGAGAAAAAGATGATGAGATAGCGTGTGAAATAATAGAGAAGAAGGCATCCGTTCGTCCAAGTAAAAACCATTTTCTGGCAAGTATATTAGGCTGGCTAGTTCAAATCTATGAGTGATATCGAAAGTGGTACGCTTAATAAATTACAGACTCTTTTAAGTTTTTTGTGAGTATTAAAAATATATTAAGTTATCACTTTAAACGTAAGGATCCTATGAGTCAGCAAAGTGGGTTCTAAATAATTATGCATCTAAAAAAACCCAAGCAACTTTCATTGCTTGGGTTTTTTGTATCCGCTTTAAACAACCCCGCTAGGCGGGGTCATAACTTTTAAAAAGTTATACGGCTTTTAGAGGGATAGCAGGGCGCGCTAGGTCTTCAGAAGGTGGCGCGAAAGACGTTAGGTTAATACCTTCAACGGCTTCTTTGTACTCTTCCAAAGTAGGGAAGCGACCTAGGATACAAGATAGAACAACCATAGGTGTCGAACCTAGTAGAGATTCACCTTTCTTCTCAGAGCTATCGGCAACAACACGGCCTTGGAATAGACGAGTAGACGTTGCGATTACTGTATCACCTGGCTCAGCTTTCTCTTGGTTGCCCATACATAGGTTACACCCAGGGCGCTCTAGGTACATTTGGTTTTCGTACTTAGTACGTGCTTCTTGCTTAGGATTCGCATCGTCAAATTCGAAACCAGCGTACTTCTGTAGAAGCTCCCAATCACCTTCTGCTTTTAGCTCGTCAACGATGTTATACGTTGGTGGCGCAACAACGAGAGGTGCGTTGAATGTAATAGGACCTTTCTTCTCAAGGTTACGAAGCATCTGAGCGATGATCTTCATATCACCTTTGTGAACCATACAAGAACCGACGAAACCTAGGTCTACAGGACGGTCTTTGTAGTATGAAGTTGGACGAATAACATCGTGAGTATAACGCTTAGAAACGTCTTCGTTGTTTACGTCAGGGTCGGCAATCATTGGTTCTTCAATTGCGTCTAGGTCAACCACCACTTCAGCGTAGTACTTGGCGTTGTCATCTGGAGCAAGTGCTGGAGTTTCACCAGACTTCACTTCAGCGATACGCTTGTCAGCTAGGTCGATTAGACCTTGTAGCATGCCTTTTTCGTTATCCATACCCTTGTTAATCATGATCTGGATACGAGACTTAGCGAGCTCTAGAGACTGGATTAGTGTGTCATCAGTAGAGATACAGATAGAAGCTTTTGCTTTCATTTCTGCAGTCCAGTCAGTGAACGTGAACGCTTGGTCAGCTAGTAGAGTACCGATCTGTACTTCGATTACGCGGCCTTGGAAAACGTTCTCGCCACCAAACTGCTTAAGCATTTGTGCTTGTGTCGCGTGTACGATATCACGGAAGTCCATGTGCTCTTTCATCTTACCTTTGAAAGTCACTTTAACAGACTCAGGAATTGGCATTGCACACTCACCTGTTGCAAGTGCAACAGCAACCGTACCAGAGTCAGCACCGAATGCTACGCCCTTAGACATACGAGTGTGAGAGTCACCACCAATGATAATTGCGCGATCATCAACAGTGATATCGTTCAATACTTTGTGGATTACGTCAGTCATTGGAGCGTAACCGTCTTTAGGATCACGAGCTGTGATAACACCAAAGTTGTTCATGAAAGACATCAGCTTAGGAATGTTAGACTGAGCTTTCTTGTCCCATACAGACGCAGTGTGACAACCTGACTGGTAAGCACCATCAACGATTGGAGAAATAGTTGAAGCAGCCATTGACTCAAGTTCTTGGCAAGTCATAGGACCCGTTGTGTCTTGAGAACCAACGATGTTCACTTTAACGCGAACGTCAGAGCCGGTGTGTAAAGGCGCATCAGATTTAACGTCGATCGCATTGCGGTTGAAGATCTTCTCAACAGCGGTTAGGCCTTGGCCTTCATGAGAAATTTCTTTAGAAGGAGCGTAAACTTCTGGCTTCTCGATGCCTAGAGTATCTGCTGCAAACGTTTGTAGTTTTTTACCGAAAGTTACTGCGTAAGAACCGCCTGCTTTCATGAATTCCATTTTTTGTGGAGTGAAAGAAGCAGAAACATCCGCTAGCTCTTCGCTACCGTTGTATAGTTTCTTCGCTTTAGTATCGATCGTAAGAACAGTACCTGTTGCAACTGAGTATTTTTCAGTCAGTACTGGGTCGCCGTTTGCGTCAGTTACAACGTTGCCATTTTCATCTGTCTTTTTAACCCAGTTTTTAAGGTCAAGACCAATACCACCAGTAACATCAACTGTAGTTAGGAAGATTGGAGCGATACCGTTTGTACCTGCAACGATAGGACGGTTGTTAACGAATGGGATGTAAGGAGAAGTCTTTTCACCGGCCCATAGAGCTACGTTGTTAACACCAGACATACGAGAAGAACCAACACCCATGGTGCCTTTCTCTGCAATCATCATCACTTTCGCATTAGGGTGCTTTTTACCTAGTTCAACGATCTCTTTTTGAGCAGCTTCGTCGATCATGCATTGACCATGAAGTTCGCGGTCAGAACGAGAGTGAGACTGGTGACCCGGAGATAGAAGGTCAGTGGAGATATCACCTTCGGCAGCGATGTAAGTAACAACGTCAATTTTCTCTGGTACGTCATCTAGCTTAGTGAAGAATTCTGCTTTGGCGTAGCTTTCAAGAACGTCTTTAGCGATTGCATTACCTTCTTTATAGGCAGCTTCTAGACGAGCCATGTCGGCTTCATACAGGAATACTTGAGTTTTTAGAACTTCGCCAGCCGCTTTAGCTTGAGCGTGATCAGAAAGAGCGATGTCCAATAACACTTCGATAGAAGGGCCGCCTTTCATGTGAGAAAGCTGCTCTAGAGCGTACTCTGGAGTGATTTCTTCAACGATCTCTTGACCAAGAACGATATCTTTAAGGAACTTAGCTTTAACGCCAGCAGCAGGAGTGGTACCTGGCAGAGTATTAAAGATGAAGAAGTTTAGTGATGCTTCACGGTGCTCATTAGCAGTGTCTTTGATCTGCTCAATGATTTCTGTCAGCAACTCTGCACCGTCGATTGGTTTTGGGTGTAGACCTAGTTCGCTTTTACGAACTTCGATCTCTTGTAGGTATTCAGAATACAAGCTCATACGAATCTCTTCCTCATCAAGTGTACCCGTGATGTATTTGGTCTCATCATCAGGCCCTGAGCCATGTTTCCACTGTTATTGACCAGTGGCTTAAACGGCTCAAGCGAAAAATAGCGTCCGAATTATAGGTCATAGGGCTCTATAAATTAAGCTGATACTTCGCTCTTTCGCCTATAAATGAGAAATATCCTGTTTATATTGGATATTCATGGTATTTATAGTGGTCGGATTGGTGGGTTTTTGAACGATTGTCTGGTGAAGGAGGGTCTTGAACCTACGGGGATTTCACATTCGTCAACATGCTCATAAGCACGCTGTTATCTGAAGTTGGTAATTTGCGCATGAGGATAATGGGATCGGGCAAACTCTTTATTGGCATGTTTCATGAGGTATGTGCTTTATTCAAATCTCTTTTGACACCAGTCTGACCGTTCATCGTCTGTTAAAAAGCTCCAGGCGATAAAACGACTGATTTTATTGCCTTGTTCCATTTTGATTACTTTCGTTTCAATCGCATTGGCTTTTTTTAATGCCAGCTTTAGTTTTGATACGTTGTCCTTTTTTGAAATAAGACTAGTAAACCATAAAACCTGTTTCGAATAGCTACGGCTTTCTTTAATCATATTCTTTACGAAAGATAGCTCACCACCTTTACACCAGAGTTCGGCGTTTTGACCGCCAAAGTTTAGTACTTCGCTTTTTTTGTTTCTGTCTTTACTCTTGTTTAGATTATTCCACTTACGCTGCGTTCCGCTCATACCTTGTTCGATGGACTCATGAAAGGGCGGATTACAGAGTGTGATATCAAAATATTCGTCATTATGAATTATGTTTCGAAAAATATATTTTTCTGATGTTTGTAGGCGACAGTCAATTTGGTTGCTGAGAGCTTGGTTTGCTTTGATAATAGCATTAGCGTTGTCAATGGATTTAGGGTCAATATCGCTAGCGACCATTTTCCAATCGTAAATGCGATTTCCTAGTAAGGAGTAAATACAACTTGCTCCCGTACCAATATCAAGGGCCGTCACATTTTTAAAGGCTGGTTTATTATTATTGGTTTCTTTTAACAGGTCGGCCAAATAATGAATGTAATCTGCGCGTCCGGGTATTGCAGGGCATAAAAAGCCCTTGGGGATGCTCCATTCATTAATGTTGTAGTGATGCCTTAATAAAGCTGTATTGAGTGCTATGACGGCTTGAGAATCGGAAAAATCAATAGTTTGCTTCGAGTATTGATTGATAAATACGTGGGGTTTTAGCTGAGGATAGCTTTGACATAAGGCATCAAAGTCATAACCATTTTTGTGTGCATTTCGCGGATGATGTTGCGGTTTTACAGTCAAAACAATTGCTCGTACAGCGTTTCTCAATTTCTAGTAGCCATTGTAGCAGTTTCTTAAGTTTTAAACCCCCAGCAAAATCGCTAGAATGTTGGTAAATAATGATAATAGTGTGGCCCCTATGACGCAGTCGAAGCCGCTTTTGAGCGAATCCCTTACCGGTGAACAAATCAGTGAATTAGATGCTAAGCATGTGTGGCACCCGTATTCGTCTTTTAATTCTCCTTTGCTGCCGTTCCCTGTTGAAAGTACAGAGGGCGTTCGCATTCGTCTGAAAGATGGACGAGAGTTGATTGACGGTATGGCGTCTTGGTGGTCAGCGGTGCACGGATATGGACACCCTGTCTTGAAGCAAGCAGCTCATGATCAGATTGAAACCATGAGTCACGTCATGTTTGGGGGGTTGACTCATGAGCCTGCCGTTACTCTGTGTGAAAAATTAGTCAAGCTATCGCCAGATGGCTTGAACAAAGTTTTTATTTGCGATTCAGGTTCGGTTTCCGTAGAAGTGGCTATGAAAATGGCCTTCCAGTATGCCTTGAGCCAAGGTAATCGAGAGCGCAATAAATTGCTTACGGTACGCAGCGGATATCATGGTGATACTTTCGCGACCATGGCTACCTGTGATCCGGTCAATGGAATGCATCACATGTTTGAAAACATCTTGCCTAAGCATATTTTTGCAGAAGCGCCGCCCTGTAAGTTTGAAGAAGCATTCAGCGAATCACATATCCAAGACTTAAAAGATAAGTTAGTTCAGCATCAGCAAGAAGTGGCTGCCATTATTTTAGAGCCTATCGTGCAAGGTGCTGGTGGTATGCGTTTTTATAGTCCTGATTACCTAAAGCGCGTACGTGAATTGTGTGATGAATACGATGTATTGCTGATTGCCGATGAAATTGCCACTGGCTTTGGTCGCACAGGGAAAATGTTTGCGTGTGAGCATGCTGGCATTACGCCCGATATTTTATGTGTGGGTAAAGCGTTGACGGGCGGCTTTATGAGCCTTGCGGCAACCTTGTGTACTGATAAAGTGGCGAAAGGCATTTGCGAAGGCGAGGCTGGTGTATTTATGCATGGCCCTACGTTTATGGCTAACCCATTGGCGTGTTCCGTTGCCAATGCTAGTCTCGACTTGTTAATGAGCGGAGAATGGCAGCAGCAAGTTGCGAACATTGAGTCCGGTTTGAAAATCGGATTGGGGCCAGCAAAGGCATTATCGCAAGTGGAGGATGTTCGTGTTCTTGGTGCAATCGGTGTTATTGAATTGCACGAGCCCGTCGATATGCCAACGGTTCAACCGCAATTTGTGCAAGAGGGTGTATGGGTAAGGCCTTTTGGGCGTTTGGTTTATGTTTTGCCACCCTTTGTCATTGAAAATGAAGACTTGGCTCACCTGACCAAGGCCATGGTGAGCGTTGTTAGTCGACTTTAATTTTGAGTTGTGAGTTGTGAGTTGTGAGTTGTGAGTTGTGAGTTGTGAGTTGTGAGTTGTGAGTTGTGAGTTGTGAGTTGTGAGTTGTGAGTTGTGAGTTGTGAGTTGTGAGTTGTGAGTTGTGAGTTGTGAGTTGTGAGTTGTGAGTTGTGAGTTGTGAGTTTTTAATGATGTGTCTTGAACTTTGGAAGTCAAGTATAATCGTCATTCTCCGGCGTCGCGAAGCGACAGACCGGAGAACCCATCACTCATAACTCAACATTCATAATTCAACACTAATTAGATGGATTCCCGATCAAGTCGGGAATGACTATAGTCAACACTCAAATCTAAAGTTTAACGATTAGCTTGCCTTTATTGCCACCAGTGAAGAACAAGTTTAAGCCAGTCATGGCACTTTCGAGTCCTTCCAAGATGTGACTGCGGTATTTAATCTTCCCTTGCATGACGTAAGGCGTAAGAATACCTAGTAGCTCAGGCACATCCTTGAAGTGATCAGGCATTGCAAAGCCTTGGACGCGAATGCGCTTTTTAATGAGTGGAATCCAGTTTGGGCCAGGCGGAGGAGTAGGGTTCGTGTAATCGGCGATCATGCCGCACACTACAGCGCGGGCATGTGCATTTAAGCGTTTAAAGACTTCTGCTTGGATTGGGCCGCCCGTGTTTTCAAAATATACATCCACGCCGTTTGGTGTTAGCTCTTCAAGCTTGGCGGCAAGGTCGTCGGTCTTGTAATTAATGGCTCCGTCAAACCCAAGTTCTTCGGTGATCCATTGAGCTTTTTCATCGTCACCCACTACCCCAATTACGCGTAAACCATCTGCTTTAGCAATCTGACCAACGATAGAGCCAACGGAACCTGCAGCACCCGTTACAACAAGAGTTTCACCGGCTTTAGGTTCGCCAATCTTTTTCAAACCTTGAGTTGCTGTTAGGCCTGGTAGAGCAAAAATGCTAAGGGCAGTTTCGGCATCCACACCAGTTTGTACTTTGTTAAAGCCTTGACCGTTGCTTACGATGTATTCAGCCCAACCAGTCATACCCATTACAGTATCGCCTACGGCAAAATCTGGGTGATTTGATTCAACTACTTCACCTAAACCACTTGAGCGCATAACTGTGCCCAATTCGACAGGAGGGATGTAACTTTCTTTGTCTGGGTTCATCCAACCTAGCATGGCTGGGTCCAGCGACATGTGCGTTTGTTTGATGAGTATTTCACCCGGGCCAGCTTGCGGCATGTCTTTTTTTACAACTTCAAACATGTGTGGGCCAATGGGGTTACCATCTGGACGCTTGGTTAGCAGGATCTCTGTGTATTGAGACATGGCTTGACTCCTGTTTTATTAGTAAAAGGGTTCTGGCGCTTTTGCTAAGCGCTCGTACATCGTGTGATGTTTATCATAGTGATGTATTTTGTACGACATAGCCCACTTATTAGTAAACTTTTTTGTCGAAAGGACAATAAAGGGGCTAGAATATCTTAGTTATCATTCATCATAAGCGGGGCGCAGACACAGTGGACCAACTGAAAGCAATGCAATATTTTGCAGAGGTGGCACAAACCAGCAGCTTTACCGCGGCGGGAAAACGCTTTGATGTACCTGCCTCGTCCATATCGCGGCGAATTGCCGATCTTGAGCAGCACCTTGGTGCAACTTTGTTGAATAGGACAACACGTCTAGTGCATCTCACTGAGGTTGGTCAAGAGTATTACGCCCAAGTTAAGTCTATCTTGGATCAAATAGAGCGCAGCGAAACCTATGTGCGTCAATATCAATCTGAGCCTCAGGGGAAGTTAGTTATTAGCAGCATGGTGGGATTTGGCGAGCGCATACTGATTCCATTATTAGACGAATTCAGAGCACTTCATCCCAAGGTGGTTTTGGATGTACGCTTAAGCGATGAGGTTTCACAATTGAATCGAGACCAAGTAGATATAGCCATTCGTGGTGGCTATGCCCCGAATGAGCGGGTTGTAGCGAAGAAGCTGATGAATAATCAATTTATCCCAGTGGCCTCTCCAAGTTACCTGGAAGCGAATGGCTTGCCAATTAAGCACGAAGACTTGAAAAAACACCAAGGGTTGTTTTTTCGTACTCCAATGGGGCCAACGCCGTGGTTATACCAGCAAAATGGTCAGTGGCATGATGTTTCGCCCAAGCCTACGTTGATTAGCAATAATGGTAAGTGGTTGATCGCTAGAGCTATTGAAGGTCAAGGATTGCTGATGCTACCGGCTTGGGTTGTCCAGTCTCAATTGGAATCTGGAGAGTTGGTGTCACTCAAATTGGATCCACCACTGCAAATTAGTGATGGGGCTGGATTTGGTGTTTACATTCTTTATGAGACAGACATGTACCGCATCCCCAAAATCAAAGCAGCGGTAGACTTTATTCTAGCAAGAGCGGCTCAAGTTTGATGTTCTTAGCTAAAGAATGGCTTTGGCCTAATGATGGATTTTGCTAAAGTGACCTACTCGCTAGAGTTACCTTATATGAGAGAAATGGAATGCACTATTTATTGAAAGGGGTTCAGGTATTGTTTCAGCCTGGGTATCGTAAATTTATCTTGGTCCCGATCCTCGCCAATATTTTATTCTTTATTGCGCTGAGTATTTTCATGGTGGGTTTATTCTCCGATACCATGTCATGGTTCATGAATTTTATTCCTGGTTGGTTGGAATTCATGAGCTACTTTTTATGGGTTGTTTTTGCCCTATTATTCCTTGTTGCCTATGGCTTCAGTTTTACCATGATAACCAATCTTTTTGCGGCTCCGTTCAATGGTTTTCTTGCAGAAAAGATCCAAAAGGATTTAGGGCAAGATGTTCCTGAAGTGAGCATTCCAGAAATGGTCGTGCGCTCCATCAAGCGTGAAATACAAAAACTAATCTATTTCGTTTGGTATGGCTTTCTGGTCGCTATCGGCTTATTTGTTTTAAGTTTTGTACCGCTATTGAATTTGGCTGTGCCAGTGATTGCATTTGTATGGGCAGCTTGGTGTATTGCCATTCAATATATGGACTATCCAGCGGACAATAATCTTCAGGATTTTAAGAAACTAAGAAGTGATGCGAAAAAACCTTGGATTCATACCTATGGTTTTGGCGGATTAACCAGTTTGCTTGTGATGGTGCCAGTATTGAATATTTTTGTAATGCCGGTGGCCGTAGCAGGTGGTACCTTGCTTTGGTTAAGCAAAATTCATCAACCTGATGCAGAATTTGATTTGGATGATGTAGAAGAGACAAAATCCATCGAAGATCTGCGTTGAACCTTAAACGTTAACCTAACGTATACGAAATCTTAGATAGCAGTATAGTATGTGGAAATTGAGATAGAAGAACATGTCAGAAAAAGAGTTTGAGGTAAAAAGTAAGTATCAGCCGGCAGGGGATCAGCCTAAAGCCATTGAGCAATTAATGGATGGTTTAGAAAGCGGTCTTGCTCGTCAAACTCTACTCGGGGTAACGGGTTCTGGTAAAACGTTTACCATGGCCAATGTTATCGCCAAGGCACAACGACCTACGATTGTTTTAGCACACAATAAGACTTTGGCTGCTCAACTCTATGGCGAGTTCAAAGAGTTTTTTCCTAATAATGCGGTTGAATATTTTGTCTCTTACTATGATTACTATCAGCCAGAAGCCTATGTGCCTTCCAGTGATACTTTCATCGAGAAAGATGCTTCTGTAAATGAACATATCGAGCAAATGCGCTTGTCGGCGACGAAGGCGTTAATGGAGCGTCGAGACTGTATTATCGTCGCCACGGTATCATCTATATATGGTTTGGGCGATCCTTCCTCTTATTTGAAAATGGTACTGCATTTAGATCGCGGCGATATTATTGATCAGCGTGGCGTATTGCGCCGCTTGGCGGAATTACAATATACGCGCAATGATATGGACTTCCATCGTGCTACTTATCGAGTGCGAGGGGATGTAATTGATATCTTTCCAGCGGAATCCGAAGATGAAGCAGTGCGAGTAGAACTCTTTGATGAAGAAATCGAAGAGCTCAGTATATTTGATCCGCTTACTGGTGAAATTCTACGCAAAGTTCCACGTATTACCATCTTTCCCAAGAGTCACTATGTGACGCCGAGAGAGACGCTGGTGGATATGATCGATGAAGTAAAAGCCGAACTTAAAGAGCGACTCACGCAATTAAAAGACAATAACAAATTGGTTGAGGCTCAGCGTTTAGAGCAGCGTACTCAATACGATTTAGAAATGATTCAGCAATTGGGTTATTGCACTGGTATTGAAAACTACTCGCGCTATCTATCCGGTCGCCCACAAGGGGCTGCGCCACCAACCTTGTTTGATTACTTGCCCGATGACGCCTTGATGTTTATTGACGAAAGCCATGTGACCATTCCGCAATTTGGTGCCATGTACAAAGGAGATCGCTCGCGTAAAGAAACGCTAGTGGAGTTTGGTTTCCGTTTGCCGTCGGCATTGGATAATCGACCCATGAAGTTTGATGAATGGGAAGCTATTTCACCGCAAACGATTTTTGTATCAGCAACACCGGGTAAATATGAAGCGGAATATCAAGATGCGGTGGTAGAACAAGTGGTGCGTCCGACGGGTCTAGTCGACCCCATTGTTGAGGTTCGACCTGCGACCACTCAGGTTGACGACGCCTTGGGTGAAATCCGCAATCGTGTTGAAAAAGGTGAACGCATATTAATCACAGTGATGACCAAACGCATGGCGGAAGACTTAACGGACTTCTTGTTTGAACACGATGTACGTGTTCGCTACTTGCACAGTGATATTGATACCGTTGAACGTGTAGAAATTATTCGTGATTTACGTTTAGGGGAGTTTGATGTGCTGGTAGGTATCAACCTCTTGCGTGAAGGTCTAGATATTCCCGAAGTGTCATTAGTCGCTATTTTCGATGCCGACAAAGAAGGCTTCTTGCGTTCAGACCGATCGTTAATTCAAACCATTGGTCGTGCTGCTCGTAATGTTGAAGGTAAAGCCATCCTTTATGCAGAGCGTATTACGGATTCAATGAAGCGCGCCATGGAAGAGACCAAGCGTCGTCGTGAAAAACAAATCGCGTTTAACGAAGAGCATGGCATTACACCACAAGGCATTAAAAAGAGTGTTGAAGATATTCTTGAGGGTGCTGTGACACCTGGTAAGAAAATCGGTCATGGCCGCAATCGTAAAAAAGTGGCCGAGAAAGGGGCTGGCTATACAGCCGATATGGAACACTTGAATGTCAATGACTTGAACAAGCGCATCACTCAGGTAGAAGATGCCATGTTTAAAGCCGCCAAAGACCTTAAGTTTGAGGAAGCCGCGCGCCTCCGCGATGAGTTGCATGAGCTGAAGGATCAATTGATTAAAAATAGTTAGCTCGGGTTTATTGAAGGTGAGTTAAGCCTCACTTTGTAATTGCTATACTTGAATATTGATTTTTTATTCGGTATAACGCACAGCTCTTTTTTGGACAAAGCTTGGTCAAGGATATGAGACTGAAAAGACTTGCCGGATTTTTCACGCCTGTAAATATATTGCTGATTTATTTGTTTGTTTCTTGTGCAATTAGTATCGGCTCATTTGCATATTTTATTATATTTGATTCATCTAGCTACGAGATGCAATTAACTTTTTGGCTCCTAGGCGCAATCGCCATTTTCCTTTCCTTGGTTGCTTTTATTCTTATCCTTCTGAAAAGAAATTTAGGTTTCATGTTTGCTTTCGCTTGCGTGTTGCTACAGACATTTTTTATAGCTCCTGCTAATGCTTCTTGGGCACTTTCTGTCGGAACGCCGATCCTGATAGGTGTTTCAGCTTCAAGTGGCGGATTGTTCTTCGATAATGTTGCAGTTTATGACTATTTTTATATGTCAAATCTAGATTTCAGTCATCTTTATCAGTTGCATGGAGATCTGGAGCCAATGACTTGGGTGAGTCTAAACTTCCTACCGTTAGCAGTTCTTGCGTCGGCATATCGCTATTGGAAGCAAGAAAATGATGGAGCGCCTGTATAATGTTATCGGTTTTTAAAACATGCTTCCGTGCGCTTTTTAGTTGTGAAGGGACGGTCACAAGAATGGAATATTGGTGGTTCTTGGTACTTCCATATAGTCTTGTTTTTTCGGTATTGATGGTATTTGACCCGGTACTGTCTGCGTCTTTTTCTGGTGAATTTTACATTTTGCCTTTTATTTTCATTTATGCATATTCGGTGGTTGCTATAACCATAAAACGCTTTCGAGATGCGGGCATTAAGCCAGTGTATATATGGTTTTCATTGGTGCCTATCGCTGGAGCACTCTGGCTTCTGTATATAGTCTATCTCAAGTCAAGTGTGAACGAGAGAAAAGCGGCACTTTTAAAACCTGTGTCTAGTATTGAAAAGACTATTAAAGCGTTTTATCAACATCCTGTATCAAGCAGGGGAATCTATTTAGCGGTTGCAATATTGTTGCCTTTCGTGGCGTACATGATGATTTACTTCTATTCAGACTTCTCTGTAGAGCGAGTTTGCGACAGTCGTCTTTTTAGTTTTTCGTCATGCGAAAAATTACCTGAACCTGCATTCTTTGTTATGGGGGATCTGATCTTGGCATATTTTTATTGTTTAATTATACCAATAATCTTTTTATTCCTTTTTAGATGGGGTAGTCAACTGGGTCTATTGCTGAGCTTATCTCTATTCGGAGTGGTAAGTGCGCCATTTTTAACGCATATTTCAGATTACTTTATTGAGGGGGCGGGGTATTTATCTTCTCACTATATTGAGCTCATAGATCAGTTGGGCATCGCTTTTAATATTTCTATTATAGCCTATACCGCGATGGTCATATGCGGCTTAAAATCATTCACATTGTTTATTTCTTCTTATTATGCGGTAGGTAGTGTCTATTACTTTGTGAAAAAACTAATGGTCATTCCGGAGCCGAGAGGTTATTACTATGATATGGCTGATGAAATTGTACATGTAATTAATCACGATCCGACCTTGATTGCTTTGGTTAATGGTTTTGTTATATCGCTCACTATTCTCTTTAGCGTGTTGTTGTATCGTAAGCAGAAAAGAGATGAGATTAAGTGCTTCTCTGGTTGGGGTGAATCACTTCGTAAAGGTGGGATTTAGAGGGTTTTGATATCGAAACATCTTAGTAGGCTGTCCTCCGAGATAGTATCATGCGCGCTAATCGTTTTAAGTTCATCAAGGATTTCAAATATACAGAAGCCGCGCGTCTCCGCGATGAGCTGCATGAGCTGCATGAGCTGCAAGAACTTAAGGATCAGTTGATAAAGAATAGTTAGAGTATGGTAATAAAATAAAATACTGGTATAGTCCCGCGCCCAAATATTGAACAATTATCCCCAGCGGGACGACTATGAGTTTTAAATGGATTTTGGCAGCAGCCGCTACTTCGAGTCTTATATCTACATCATCGGTAGCGAATGATTTAAATCCTACCGAGCGCTTGCTCAAAGAAAAGCAAGAACAACAAGAAGCGGAACGTCGCTTATCCGATACTCAGCCACCGATTACAACACCTGATTTAGATAGCGTGCCAACGCCACCCCAAGAAACTCCTTGTTTTGATATCGAAACGATAGAGCTAGACACGACATTCCATCGTGACCTATTTGATGGAATTACTCCAAAGTTTGAGAACCAATGCTTAGGAAGAAACGGTATCTCTCTATACCTTAAGGTGCTGAATAAGCGGTTATTGCAAGCAGGTTACGTCACTTCAAGAGCAGTGCTTCCTGAGCAGGACCTCTCTACAGGAATATTGAGTGTAAAAGTATATTCGGGAGCATTGGCGTCCGTTGAGTTTCCAGATACGTATCAGCATTCTTGGCGCTTCGCTGCTCCGTTGGAGTATGGAAAACCGTTAAATATTCGAGATATGGAGCAGGCTATTGAGCAATACAATCGCTTGGCTTCGCAAAGCGTCAAGTTTGATATATTACCTGGTGAAGAGGTGGGAACGAGTAAGCTGCGAGCTAAGGTTCAAGAGGGAAACCGAATTTATGGCAACCTCGCGATTGACGATGCCGGTAGTGAAGCGACGGGGAAATATCAATTATCCGCTTCTGCGAACATCGACAATTTAGTAGGCATTCAAGATCGTTTATCCTTTGGCGGTGGACGAGATTTAGATCAAGATAGCGCCAATGGTAGTTATAACTATCGATTAGGTTGGGAGGTTCCGATTGGCTACTGGTTGCTTTCTACACGCCTTACCGGTTCAGATTATACTCAAGCAGTGAGTGGCGCCGTTCAGGATTTTGTCAGCAGTGGGGATTCCCACGATGAATATCTATCGGCCAAATATCTTGTTAATCGAGACAATAATAGCAAGCTAACAACGGATGTAGAGCTGCGTAAGCGCAGTCGCGCAGGTTATATAAACGACACAGAAGTCAAACTGCAAAAGCGTAGGCTAACAGATATTAAATTATCACTGCTCTATAAATATTACGGTAGCGCAGCTGTCTATGATATGTCCTTTTCAGCTTATCAAGGTTTGGATTGGTTTGGTGCAGAGCAAAGCAACGATGCAAACGGCATTATCGGTTCTGATTATCGGTATTTCACTGCGAGCTTACTCATTAATACACACTTTTCTTCATTTGCACAAAAATTAAACTATTCCGCTCAGGTTTATCTGCAAAAAGCTGATACTCAACTGTATACCTTGGACTGGTTCAGTAATGGAAGTCGATACACGGTTCGAGGTTACGAATCAAAAAATACAGTGAGTGCAGCTGATGGGTGGAGAATTAGAAATGATTTAGCCTACCCCTTACGAGAAACCCGTACGTCACTATACATAGGGTTTGATATTGGCGGTATCGATGGTGAAGGGGCAAGCAATTACGAAGACGATATTCTCGCGGGTCTAAGCCTTGGTGTAAAAGGTGCGGTTAGTAGTGTGGGTTTTGACTTTACCATTTCTCAGCCAGTTTTTTATAAGCCCGAAGGCGTGTCAAATTGCTGCACACTGGCCGGGCGTGTTAGCTTGAGTTTTTAAAGTCTTGCATTTTTAAAAAAGTAGAGCAATGGCTTTAATTAAATGTGACGCTCATCATGTTTATTATGTAAGCGATTGACTGAAATGTGAACAGGTTATAAAGTCCGCGTCCTTTGATAAACCTCCACTATCAGACACGCGGTTTGACAGTGGTTGAACACATGGAAGCTGATCAATGCCTGCTGTATCTTCGACAAAACCTGTTCTCTCTCTGTTTCGTGCCTATAAAAAGCCGTTAGCGCTATTCACCCTTATTGTTTATGCATCACTGCCCAATCTTGTTGTTGCACAAGGTGTCGTATCAGCGATAAACGGCAAGGGGGTAGCGCTTGAAGAATCGGCAAACGGTATCCCTGTTGTCAATATTAATAAGCCCTCTGACGGAGGCGTGTCTCGCAATGAATACAATCAGTTTAACGTTGGTGAAGAAGGTTTAATCTTAAACAACTCTCCAGACATAGTAGCAACGCAACTAGCAGGCTATATCGATGGAAATAGCCGTTTAGAGGGGCAGCAGGCAAGCATTATCCTCAATGAAGTTATCGGCGCCAATCCATCGCAGCTATTGGGGTATACCGAAGTCGCAGGTCAGCAAGCAGAAGTTGTTATCGCAAACCAAAATGGTATCACGTGTAACGGTTGCGGATTTATCAACACACCGCGTGCGACATTAACAACGGGCCAATTAATGTTTGATGGCGCTCAGTTTAGCGGCTTTGATGTCTCAAAGGGAAAAGTTGATATTGGAGAGCTAGGTTTTAACGGCAGTAATGTTGAGCAGATAGACATATTGGCGCGTAGTATTGATATCAATGGTGATCTCTGGGCGAATCAACTTAATCTCGTCACTGGGCAAAACACGATATCTACCGATTTAGAACAGATCGAAAAAAACACCTTAGCTACTTCGGATGAATCAAGCACTCCTGAATTCTCACTCGATGTAGCTGCCATCGGCGGCATGTACGCTAATAGAATTCATCTGGTTGGTACGGAACAGGGTTTAGGGGTGAACTTGGGTGGTGATGTTATTGCCACTTCGAACTTTACCTTAGATCAAAGCGGGAATATCACAAACTCAGGAACCATTGCCGCAAACCAAGTTGATTTTACCGCTCAAAGCTTAATAAACAATGAGAAGGGTAAGCTGATATCAGCCGACGGTGGTAGTGCGATCTCGTTATCAGAGCGTCTAGAAAATAGTGGTGCAATTACCTCTGATCAAAACCTAACGATAGACACACAGAGCTTTGCAAACACAGGCCTTGTTCAAGGTAATAATACTGATGTGACGACCGCTTTGTTTTCCAATGCAGGTAATCAGGCAAAATTACACGCCAAAAATGAGCTAAGCATTGATGTAACCAATGACGATATTGTGAATGAGGGTGTCATTTATGCAGGTGATACTGTCAATCTTGACGCAAACGACAAATCAATTGTTAATCGAAATAGCATAGAGGCCAGTAATAATATTAACCTCACCTCAAATGCAGTCATTAACGGGCAAGACAACGCAGGCAGCACTGATGCTCTACCAACGATCGTTGCAAGAGAAGGGCAGCTTAATATTCAAACCACTGAATTAGAAAATACTGCATTAATCGCAGGCGATAGTATTCAAATTGCTTCGCAACAGTTCCGTAATCACGGTCGCCAAGCAAAGATACAAGCAGGCAGTAGTATTAGTATCGACGTAGAATCAGATATTAATAATACCGAAGGCGCTCTTATTTATAGTGCTGGCAATACATCTTTAACAACTCAAAATAACGTAAATAATAGTAACGCGATTCTGGCGGCTGATGGGGATTTTGATTTTGTTGGTCAAGCTTTCAATAACTACAGTGCTGATTCGAACAATAACTTTGCTGCATTGCAAGTGGTTGGCAATGCGACGCTTTCAACGAACCAAATCAACAATTCTTTAGGCTCTGTTATCGCCACCGAAAATGGTTTGCTTGATATGGATAATAGTGGTGCTATTTCAAATACGGGTTTAATTGCAGGTGCACAAGTTGATATCACCACTGACGCTATAACGAACTCGGGTGTCGATGCTCAAATTCAAGCAAAAGAATCGCTTTCAATCGCCGCAATCCAGACCTGGTATAACAAAATGGGCGCGCTCATTTTCAGTGAAGGAGTCGCCTCACTTAGCAGTCAAGGATATTTTTATAATGACTCCGGTATTGTAGAGACTCTAGGAGCCTTAAGCATAGATGCAGAGCGAATTTATAACCAGAAGAATACTCACCACAATGAAAAAGGCTATCTTGTTTCATCCGGTGATATGAGCGTAACGGGTAGTCTTTACAACAAAGTAGCCGCTATTCAATCCAATGGTAACTTTAATCAAGATCAAGGCCTATTTCATAACGAGAGTACCGGTGTCGTAAAGGCGGTCAATGGAGAAGCGACATTTAATTCCACTGATTGGGATAACTATGGCTTTGTGGGTGGAAACAAACTCGATATAACCGCTAAGACGATTGACAATGATGGTGACAAGGCACTGGTACTAGCCCATGAAAACTTAAGAATGAAAACCACATTAGGGGACTTAAGAAACAGAAACGGTGGGGTGCTGTATAGTTTTGGATCCGCAGGTTTTGATGTTGATGGTACATTGCTGAATGAGTCATCTATTATTGAAACCAGTGGGTCCTTATTCATTACTGCAGGTGAGCTAACTAATAAAAGAACTGTCTTTATTACAGATGTAGATGATTATGACATAGATCGCAGAACAAATTATGTGATAGCTACGGACCTTGAAGATTATTTTCCGAATTATATTTATGACTTAATAGAAAAGGATCGATTGCCTGGAGGCTATATTCATAAAATGGTTGAGAACTCTATAACAACTAGAGAGGTATTTACCATTGAAGAAATGTCTCAGGAGTCCTTTATATTGTCCGGAGATAATATTGATTTAAATATTAAAGGAGCCATAAGAAATGAATATTCCACAATAAGTGCGTTAGGAAATAATGATGCTGCATCTTTTGATGTGATCAATTTTGAATTTGAAGAAAAGCAAATTGATAAAAAAACTGGAAAATATACTTTTGTAATTCTCAGTAAGTGTAACTGGCCTGAACGCTGCCTAAAAGGACGAGATCGAGCACCCTCAAACCCAAGAGATATACGTCATCCACCAAAGGTCGTAGATAGTAGTAATAATTCAGATTTTAAAAAAGTCGTGTCCACTATCTCAGCAAACAAAAAGTTGAGCATTAAAGCTGAAACAATATCAAATGGTACCTCAGATAAAGCAAACGAGAGCGATAGTGTCGTTATAAACGCACCTAAGGACGTTTCTGATAAATCAACTGACATTATTACATCAGAAATAATAAACGCTGGTTCAAATCTAGATGATCTTTCTTATGGCGCATTATTTTCTCAAGTGGATAACGGTAATCACGGTTACCTAATCGAAACCAATCCAAACTTTACCGAATACCAAAACTTCATCTCATCTGATTATATGCTTGAACGCATGGGTGTAGACATCAACGAAAATGATGCTGTTCGTTTAGGTGATGGCTATTTTGAGCAAGACCTTGTACGTGATCAGATATTAGATTTAACGGGTGTTCAGTTTGTTGATGACAGTCAAAGCATTCAGGATCAATATATTGCGCTAATGGAAAATGCTCTTACTGCGAAAGAAAACCTAACCCTATCGATTGGTGTGGAACTAACACTCGAACAGATAGAGGCCTTAGATAAGCCCATCGTTTGGATGGTTGAAAAACAATTCGAAACAAAAGATGGAGTAAAAACAGCACTTGTTCCTCAAGTCTATTTTAACGATACCATGGGCTTATCGTTACGTGAGGATGGAGCTCTCATAGCTGCTGACACTGTTGACCTAGAGGCGACCAATGAAATTGCAAATGCAGGTGTGATAAAAGCTAAAGACAAACTGAAGCTGGTTGCTAACGATATTAAAAACACCAACAAACTAGTCTCCAAAAATGAAATGGATCTCGTTGCTCAACGGGACATCCACAATGCCAGTGGGTTAATCGACAGTGCACGCATAAACATTAACGCGGGTCGTGATTTCATAAACCAAACACAGGTAGAGGTAGTCGATCTCAGTGGCGCAAACAGCACGTTTAAGCAAAGCTTAGTCGGTGATACCGCAACCATTAACGCTCAAGAGTTGAATATCACGGCTGGAAACGATGTGAAGTTTATCGGTAGTGACGTGAATGTAGAAGGTGATTTGGTAGTTGAAGCGGTCAATAACATTGAAATGACCACCGCGAAAATCATTGAAGAAGCGATCAGTGGTAACTTCTATAACGTCAGTTCAACTCAGCATCAAACGACAGAAATTGGTGCGGGTACCGTGTTGATGATAGCGGGAGGAACCGTTAAATCAGAAGGCGCCAAAGTCGCATCTGATGGTAATCTTGAAATTGATGCCAACGACATTCAATTGCTCGCCGTTAAGAATACCGAAGATAAAGACATCTTTTATAACTACGGCGGTGGCGATACAGAGCATACGCAAAGCCACAGTGAAGAAGTAATTGCCTCTGCGTTTACATCTGATGGCGTGTTAACACTATCAAGTAAAAACGACATTATATCGAAAGGGACTCAATTTAGCGGCAAAGATGGCGTTAACCTATCCGCCGAGGGGAATGTTTTACTTGCTACCGAAACAGCACTCAATACTAGTCGAGTTGACAAGACCTCGAAGAGCTCCGGTTTTGGTGGTAGTACTCGAAGAGCCAGTACCGAAATAAACGAATCACTGACGCACTTGGGAAGCAGTATTAACTCTGATGGTAGTATCACAATTCAATCCGGTGGCAATACCGCCTTGGTGGGCTCGACAATTGAAGCTGGCGAAAATGTAAATTTAGACGCGACCGGTGATTTACTCGTAAGCGCAGCCGTTAATGACAGCTTCAACCAATATACTAAAACCAAAAAAGGCAGCTTCACACAAAGCTCGCAAAACAAAGGGGCAAAGACTCAAGAAGCCATTGCTTCGAGTATCAGTGCAGGCACTAACCTAAATATTAATACTGCTGGTAACGTCACGGTTAAAGGCTCAGATCTAAGCGCCCAAGAAACCATGACCATCGGCGACGATGTGATTGCACAGTCACAGGACGGTAGCGCCCAATTAAGTCCAGATGGACAGTTTGTTAACCAAGAAGGGGAGCAAGTTGGCAATGTCACGGTTACGACACAAGAACTTAAAAATGAAAGCTGGAATGAAAAATCCTCTGGTTTTAGCGGCATATTAAAAGACATCGCCAGCGGTGTAAGCCTAATGGTCAGCTCTGTGGCTGCAACCGCAGGGATTCCAGTGGATGCCGAGATCGAAGTCGGTAGCAGCAGTAGTGAGCGCAGCCAGCAAACCATACAGCAAGCATCTAATTTACAGGCTAAGAACTTGAATGTTGATGTGGCTGGTGATGTAGCCGTTATCGGTTCCAATGCCACAGTGCAGGATACGGCTAATATTGATGCTCAAAGCTTTACCATGGACGCAGCAAAAGAGAGCAGCTCTTATTCCAAAACCGAAAGTACAACCACGGTGTCCTCATCAGCGCCTTCGGTTGGTGAAAATGAAATTACAGTAGCCAACCTGAGTGAAACCAAAACCAGTACAACGGAAGCGACCACATCGACCACTTGGTCTGGTTCTAGTTTGAATGCCGGTAACCTCAACATAAATACCGACAAAGCTGTCAATATTGTTAGCAGTGATGTGACGGTGCAAGGTGATACTGACATTCAAGCAGAAGATATAGTGGTATCAGGGCGCCAAGATACCACTGAAACCACAACAACGCTGAAAGAAGAAATAAAAACCGTTAGCGTGGGTGTAAAGAACGCATATGTTGATACAGCACAAGCGATCGAAGAATTGAACTCGGCTAAAAATGCTGTACGCGATGCTAAGCAAGCTTACGACGACGCTAAGCAAAAAATCGCAGACGGCCAAATGCCAGCAAGCGAACTGAAGTACTTTGAAACCAATATTGCCGCCGCCACAGCGAACTTAACCAATGCAACCATAGCTGTTGCCTCCGCTGGCGCCACCGCCGCTGGCACAACCGGTACAGGCGGTTTTTATGCTACTGGCAATGCTAGCGTAGAAACCAATGAATCTTCGTCCACAGAAGTCAGTAGCACGTGGAATGGCTCTAATGTAAACCTAGGCGGCAACGCAACACTGCAAGCCCAAGATGAAATCCAAGTAAAAGGCTCAAATGTCGCCGTTGGCGGAGAATTACAGTTAGACGCCGAGGATATCAATCTACTTGCGGGTGAAAACAGCACACAAACCAGCAGCGATAGCAGCAGCCATACCGAAAGCGCTAGCTATAGCACCAATGGCGGCCCAAGTGGCAGCTTAAGTGCCAATAAAACCGAAAGCAGCAGTGAGTCCCAGTATTACACCAATACACAAATCGTAGCCGGCAGCTTAAGCAGCGACAGTGAAAACCTCACCCTAAGCGGCGCCAATGTCGATGCAGGCGTAGTGGACATTTCAACTGAAAACTTATTAGTCGAAAGCCTACAAAACACCTCCACCTCCAATAGCCAAACCCAAGGAGCAAACCTGTCCTTAGGTGGCGTTGCACCACCAACCTCAGGTGGTATCAACCAACAACAATCAGAATCCAGCTCTGCTTGGGTCGACCAGCAAAGCTCCATCACAGGTGGCAATGTATCAATCAAAGCCAAAGACACCACACTAAGAGGTGGCTTGATAGCAGCACAAGATGAAAATGGAGCCGATAACGGCAACCTTAACTTTGTAACGGACACCCTAACTGTTGAAAACATCCAAGACCACGACACCTCAAGTGACAAAGGCTTTAGCCTAAACACAGGCGCCAGCACCACCACCGTAGGTGCCAACTATTCCGGTCACGATAAACGTCAAACCACCAAAGCCACTATAGGTAATGGCAACGTTACAGTGGGCGGCGAACAACTAGCCGAAACTGATATTGATGTAAACCGCGACACCAGCAACGCCCAAGAAATCACCAAGAACCATGAGCTTGGTGGCTTGGACGCCACAGTAACAGTGGATCATAGGTTGGCCAGTGAGGAAGGTCGTCAAGATATTGCCAATGACTTTGAGGATACAGCGGAACACGGTCAAGACATAGCGCGTACAACCTCCAAGCTTATAGAAGACGACAATCTCAATGCGCTGAACTTTGGCGAAACTCTGCATAACAATGCACAAGCCACACAGCTCAAAAATGATTTAGTACGCAATCCCGAAAATGCTGAACTGTTAGCCGGTCTAAAAAGTGATGACCCTGAAGTGTATGCGCAAGCGGTTAAAGACTTAGGTCAGCTAGCGCAAGCGAAATTTGGTTTAGACCTATCAGAAGTGGATCTATACGACGGTGAAAAAACCACCAGTGGTTCGTTAGGTGATAACGCGCTAACTGATGTAAAAGGCGGCACTGTTGTAGACAAAAACAACGCAAACGCAGGGGATATTTTTGTTGACGCTGGAGATGGTGCCAGCAAAACCGATATGGCCAATACACTGGGTCACGAAGTGCTGGAAAGCCAAGACTTCCAAGGCAAAGACAGCAGCCTAACCGGTGGCTTATTCGGAACCAACACTGATAGTCAACAAGAAAGCTTAGCCAACGCCTTTGGTGAACAATTCAGCGACCGCATCAACCAAGCAGCAGGTGGTAACCTTGATAGTACTGGCGGTGCCGACTTCTCCAATAACCTAAAGAACAGCCAAGCGGTACAAGCAGGTACACAAAAAGCCAACACAGTAGGCAATGCAATAGTTGAGCATAGGCAGCTTTATGTGTCAGAAGCAAAAGCCATTATTGATCACGCACAAACTTATGCAGATAGACATGACATTTCACTAGACCAAGCCAAGCAGGAGCTAACTCAACAAGCCTTGTTACAGGTCGATAGTGAATGGGCCGACCAAGCACATATCCAAGAAAATGATCGAGCAAGAGAAGGGTTAAAAGAGATTGCAGCTGAAATACCTCCTATTAAGGATGCGTACGTTAATGGTGGTTTGGTTGGAGCTTTCATCGCGACACCTCCAGACAAAGAAAATCAGTATATAAACGCTAATCAAGCCAGAATGATTGAAGACGGTGCTGCTGGCGAAGATAACTATATGAGTAAATATGCTACTGAAAATGGCGAGTTATCAGTTGAGCTGACACCTATGCAGCAGGTTGGTGAAACCGTAGATGGGATTGTTAATGGTGCAATCTCGATAGGGGAGGGTTTAATTGAAGATTATCCAGGAACTATGGACGATATGGTTCAAGTCATACGCGATGGTGTTGGTGGCTGTGTTGATGCAGGACTTGATTGCGTATTGAGTGATCCTAGAGAAGGCTACTCAGGGGATAGAGCATTCGTAGATTTATTACAGGGTGATCGAGAATCTGCAGTATCCAATAATAATATTGAATTGGCGGGTGAAGTAGCACCAGTTTTGCCAGTTGTTCTTAAGTTGAAAAATATAGATTTATCTGGTCAGACGGTCGATACTCAGATAGGTGCAGGGACAAACGGCAGTTATAATGCAGAAAATGATTTTGATGGTAAGAATCCGTCTGATTCAACTGCTCAAGAGACAGATTTGCAAGCTAAAAAGGAACTGGTTGAAAGTAAGCTACTTTCTGCCCAAGAAATTACTGGTGCATATACTAAGAACAACAAAGCTGAAGACTTGAAACTATATGAAGATTTGAAGAGAGCCGAGCAAAGGACTGAACCTGAATATAAACGAGATCCAAAGTCGGCTGGTTTTGATGCTGGGGATAGAATATTAACAGGTATAAAAAATATTTTAGAAGGACTAGATAGTGCTGAATAAATTTTTTAGGTTTTTTAGATTAATTCCCGCTGAGTATTTTTGGCAGGAAGCAATGATATGTTCATCGAAGGGCATGAAAGAAAAGGCTTTAAAATACTTAGATAAGTCGCTGTACTTTTCTAAAAGCAAAAGTATAAATTTCTTGCTTTTAGAGGCTCAGGTTCTATTGTCCAAGTCTGACTTTGAAAAAATCAAACAACTATCACTGCTGGCTTTAGATAAAATTAATAAATCAAAAGTATTAAATAAAAGTGAAAAGGTGTACCTGTCCTTGTATGCGACAGATCTGATAAACTTGGCCATTATTCATGGGGATTTTAATGAAGAGCTTCTTCCAAGATTAAAAGACTTTGATTCTAGAGATGTTGATGATCGATATTTTAAATATTTCCCTTTGTTAGACCGCGACAAAGACGACATGTAGCGCCCTGCCAATACTGTCCAGACACTTCGCTTTCATTCTTCCCGCCTAATTTTTATGTTATCTGATCAAATTAGGCGGGGTTTGCTTGTTAAATAGTAAAAAACTAAAGCAAAAATAGGATATACCGAATGCATCGTACGCTGACTTATATTCTTTTGATAGTGATAAGCCTCATCACGAATATGAGTGTGCATGCTTCATATATCAGCACAGCCAACAGCCTAACTGTTGAAAACATCCAAGACCACGACACCGCCAGCGACAAGGGCTTTAGCCTCAACACAGGTACCAGCACCACCACCGTTGGAGCTAACTACTCAGGTCACGATAAACGCCAAACCACCAAAGCCACGATTGGTAATGGCAATGTACAGGTGGGCGGAAAAGCACTTGCGGATACCGATATTGATGTAAACCGCGACACCAATAACGCCCAAGAAATCACCAAAGACCATGAGCTAGGTGGCTTAGATGCGGAAGTAACGGTTGATCATCGCTTAGCTAGTGAGGAAGGGCGCGACAAAATTTCAGAAGACTTCATGAAAACAGATATGTTGCGTGAAGCGGTTGAAAGAATGGTCACAACCGAGCGCATTGGTATAACGGATTTAAACAGTGAAATAGGCAAGCAGAACAACACCTATGAAGCCGTTAAATTAGAAATTGCGAAAGACCCAATATTAGCCGCGAAACTTCAGAGTTCTGATTTAAACCCAGAAGA
Organism: Bermanella marisrubri; assembly: GCF_012295615.1. Classification (NCBI taxonomy): domain Bacteria; kingdom Pseudomonadati; phylum Pseudomonadota; class Gammaproteobacteria; order Oceanospirillales; family Oceanospirillaceae; genus Bermanella; species Bermanella marisrubri. The sequence continues at coordinate 2,187,896 of NZ_CP051183.1, read as the reverse complement.
GAAACAACACGTTTTAAACCAGCTCACGCATACCGTAATGCAAGAACTAGGTTACGAAACCGAAGGCTATAACAATAAAGTCACAGCGAATGAGAACAGTACCCGCCAAGGCTTCTATTCAGAAGAAACAGGCGATGCCTATATCAACGACTCGTACATAGATGACAATGGGCAGTTAGTTGAAACAGCAGGTCATGAAATGGCACACGCCATGGATGATCGTGATGGCAGCAACCAGCAATACTCAAAAGAAGACCGTGAAACCTATGCGCATAATATTGGAGAAGGACTGGTTGATTACACTGCTATGGCGCTGGATATTAATGGCCACAATGATGGCTTGGCTACAAGCAACAATCATGTAGGTAATGATAGCGCATTAATAATTGCAAACAATGTTGAATACTCAGGCTTAGATAAAACCAAAGGTGATGCGTTACTGCCTGAATTCGTTAAAGACGCTCGTAAAGCTGTTAGAGATCATCAAGAAAAAAGCCAACAAGCCAGTGCAAATCTCAAAGGTGATGGTGTTGGCACAGCATTATCTATGGCTGCAGCAGCAGGGGATATTGTTATTAATGTTACGGATGCGGCCGTTACTATCGTGGACAAAACCACCGATGTAATTGGAGCTGTAGGTTTATTTGGTGGAGACCTTAAAGCAGAAGCACTTGATAATATTGCGCGAGACCTTTCTTCAATTGAAAGTGCATACGAGAATAAGCAAGAAATAGCCACAGCTATTCTTACAAAGCTCCAAGACTACCCGAATCGACTCGCGGAAATGGACCCATCAGCATTACGGTCATTGATTTCGGTAGCAGGTGAGGCAGCAATCCCCGCTGCTATAATCGCTAAGGTCAATAAAGCTGATGTTTCACATGGACCAAAACCAGACATGGCTATTTCGGATAACGAGGTTGGTCATTCAGCTTTAGATCAGGATCCAGTAGTTCAGGCGCTAAGGGAGAAAGATCGTCAGGGTGTAGACCCTAATAGCTCAGATATTTCTGTAGATAATGAGATGATAGGGCAGAATTCTGCTACTGATACTGGAATAAAAAATCCTGAAGCTAGCCACTCGAATGATTTAAATATAGGTCAAAATAATGAAAATTATAATCAAAGGCTAAATCAGAAAATTACCCAAAGGGGCATTCAAAAAGAATTTGAGAATGAAATGGGTTTTCAAGAAGTAGGAGCTATTACGGGTAAAAGAGCTAATGATTTAGGGCGTGAGCAATATGGCGATAGTTATATCCCAGAATGGAATGACGATGATATTGTTAAAAAAGGAATAGTTCCTTCTGGTCAGCCAGAGGATGTTATTTCTCGAGCGCATAATAATCCCACAAGGCCTCAGGGGAGTTATTTGGCACCCACGGGTAATTTTAAAAATAGTGATGGATCATTAAAGCAGCCAAATCAAATTCAAGACACCCTTGCTCTACCTCCTCAGAGTCAAGCAGCTAGTATCACAAGTTATAAAGGTGATAGTGATAAGACGGCTTTGCTAGGTCCTGTTGGTAAGAATGAATGGAGTGAAAACCCTGATGGGACACAGATTAAAATTATAGAAAAAACAGATAGAAAAGACTTTCATAAAGATACAGTGCAAACTAACGATGATTAAATATGAAATTAATAGATGAGCGAATATTTATAGATAATAGAGGGAATGAATTTGAATTTCCTGAAGGTGCAGATATTCTATCTATTGCTGATATAGGTGATGACTATATATTCTATACTATGAATTCTATTCAGGGTGATGATAAGTGTAATATCTACAAAATAAGCAAGTTTAGGCGAGAAATACTGTGGCAAATTTCTCCATCTTTTTCATGGGGAGGAAAAAAGCAGCAATATTTTCAAGAGAATGGTGAATATGAATCTTTAGAGGTTTTTTATATCGACAATAAAGGCTATTTTCCAAATAGATTACTCTATGCGAAAGATCATGGGGGAAGAATTTCTGATTTCGATGAAGGTCTTAATTACTATGAGTTTGAAAGGGGTTTTTCTGTTGAGAAAGTCTTTAATTGCAGTGTTGTTTATTGTGTGGATAGAGAGTCGAGTACCTTGGTTGAACTTAATAGTGAAGAATTTAAAAATAAGAAGAAATCTGGATGTAAAGGTTTTGTTGAGTATGGGAAAGTTGATTTAGAAAGTGGTTTAGATAACTATCTTTTTCTTGTGTCTTCAGGACATTATCGTTATGTGTTGAATATTGATAATGGTGATGTGACTCCTTATTGTTATCGAAAGAATATATCTAAGATGGATTGATTCAATGAAGTAACAAGTATGAAATACCAGAGAGGATAGATAGTACTTGTGTCCTGTCCACACTATCCAGACACTTCGCTTTCATTATGCCCGCGTCCAACTATGATGTTATCTGATCAAATGAGGTGATTTCTTTTTCATGTGTCTTATGCTGTTTTTGATTTGACTTGTAGATTAAAGCCTGCTGCTTATTTCTTTTTGAGTAGTTACTCTACCTTAGTGTGATGTCGGTTCCATTCTTAAACTTAGTTGTTGCTCATTAATTGATCAATCGTTATTATGCCGCGACTTTTATCAAGTGTTGATTAAAAAGTCATCATTGGCCTTGTCATTTTAGATACAAGCCAATTAGAAAACGATAATCACGATCTAAAAGTCTCGTAGATAATTAACTAAACTTCATTATTTTCGGTTCTTATAGTTACAGGTTTCGCTTCAATATAAGTGATGGATGTGTATGAAAATGCAATTAAAGATTCTTGTCAGTTTAACCTTTCTATTGGTATTAGCTGCATGTGGCTCAGAGGATGAGACGTTAATTAATTTAGATCAATTCAAAGGTCTCGAACTTGAGCCGGAGCTAACATCAGACGATTTGGTAGATGGCAATCCTTTGTATCTAAACTACGAGTATACGGGCTCTATGATGATCTCTTCCTATGAGGAAGGTTATGATCATGCCTTCAGTTTTTCTCCTGACAAAAGCGGTTTGGTTGTGATGGAGCTCATAACGTCATCAGTGGAAGCGGATTTACGCGTTTATGTAGAGGGTGATGAAGATGGTTTGAATCTCCTTGGTATTGGTGGTGGCAACGATATTTTAGTATTGCAGGCTGAAAAGGGTGTTACTTATAGTGTAGAGGTCTCTATTTATCTTGAGCAGCTGGATGTTGAGTATGAGTACTCCTTAATCGTTGCAGACGCAAATCGTGAGCGATTGGGATTGGCAGTTAATGAATATTGGTTGGGTGTTTCTATTGAAGGGAGAGAGACTTGCGAGTCCACTAATTTACATGAAACGGGTACAGAAGAGCAGTCTTATTCTTTGGGGATGATTGTAAATATAGCTGATCTTTATTTGCGCTCAGGGGAGACTAAGTTTAACTTGGTAAGTCTATCTAGTAATCGCTTTGAGCATCAGGGCTCAGATAAAGATCAGTTTTTGAATACGACTACTACATCAGAATTTAAATATCAGCTTAAAATAGCTGGTGAAACCGGCCAGGTACTGGGCAGATCTGAGTATGAAAATGTCGAAAAGTATAATGAAACTACTACCACCTGTATTGGAAAAGACACCTGGTCTGGCGCTGTACTGCTCTAAAGTTCTCTATTCGGGTGTAGTATGGATAGCGCGAATTAGCGGTTTATTTTTAAATGTGGTATAGAGGACGCTAGTCCTCTTTTTTGTTTCTCGATATGGCTTCACTAGCCCTATCGAGTGGCGGCTACCATCTAGCAAACAAAAAGCCCCGCTGGCACAGCCAAGCGGGGCTTTTTAAATTCTGGTAGTCGCGATTGGATTTGAACCAACGACCCCCACCATGTCAAGGTGGTGCTCTAACCAACTGAGCTACGCGACTTCAAGTGCGGGCAATTTTACTTAAAAAATTGCACTTGGCAAGCTAAGTGTTGGTAATTCCTCAAGATTTTCGTTGTATAGCACCATGTTTATGGGGTCTTGGCCGTTTATCTGGCGTAGATTTTCTGCTTTAATATTGGCCCTTTGAAATTTGTAGTAAATCGTCGTGTCTCACTACTGGGCGATGCAAGTGGCTGTACTTGGTAAGTACTATTGCGCTTGCATAAGCAGGTGGCGGGTAGCAATACCCAAAGCACGGCAAAAACCATGTGCGGCTTAGTAGGCCTCACCACTGATAGGAAGAAACAACATGCCTGTGATTACTCTGCCTGATGGCTCTCAACGTGCTTTTGATGAAGCCGTATCCGTTTTAGATGTAGCCAACGATATTGGCCCTGGTTTAGCCAAAGCCACCATTGCTGGTGAAGTCGATGGTCAACTTATCGATGCCTGCGACAAAATCGAACATGACGCCCAGTTACGCATTATCACAGCGAAGGATGAAGAAGGCCTTGAGATCCTGCGTCACTCTTGTGCTCACCTTTTAGGTCATGCCATCAAGCAGCTATGGCCACAAACCAAGATGGCCATCGGTCCGGTTATCGACAATGGCTTTTACTACGACGTAGACGCAGACTTTCCAATTAATGAAGAAGAATTAAAGCAGCTGGAAAAACGCATGAATGAGCTGGCAAAAACCAGCTATCCAGTTGTTAAAGAGGTGGTATCTTGGCAAACCGCTCGCGACACATTCGAGAAGCGTGGCGAGAGCTATAAGATGGAAATTTTGGATGAGAATATTCCAAAAGACAGTACGCCTGCGTTATATCACCATGAAGAATACATTGACATGTGTCGTGGTCCTCACGTACCGAACATGAAGTTCTGTCAGAACTTTAAACTGATGAAGGTGGCAGGTGCTTACTGGCGCGGCGATAGCGACAACAAAATGTTGCAGCGTATTTACGGTACGGCATGGGCAGACAAAAAGGCATTGAAGGCCTACTTACAGCGATTAGAAGAAGCAGAGAAACGTGATCACCGTAAACTGGGTAAAGCCCTAGACCTGTTCCATTGGCAAGAAGAAGCGCCAGGTATGGTGTTCTGGCATTCTAAAGGTTGGACCATATACAACATTCTTGAAGACTATATGCGCAAGAAGTTGGTGGAGTACCAATATGAAGAAGTGCGTGCACCAATGGTGATGGATGTTTCCATGTGGGAGAAATCCGGTCACTGGGATAAGTACCAAGACAATATTTTTGCCACTGAGTCAGAAAAGCGTACCTACGCGGTTAAGCCAATGAACTGCCCTGGCCACTTACAGATCTTCAATCAAGGCCTGAAGAGTTACCGTGATTTGCCGTACCGCATGGCGGAATTTGGTATTGTTCACCGTAACGAGCCCTCTGGATCTTTACACGGTTTGATGCGTGTTCGTTCATTTACTCAGGATGATGCGCACGTTTTCTGTACCGAAGAACAGATTCTAGAAGAAGTGACTAAATGTATTCAGATGGTTTTTGACGTGTATAAAGACTTTGGTTTCGACCAGAATCTGAGCGTTAAACTGTCTACTCGTCCTGAAAAGCGCATTGGTAGCGACGAAATTTGGGATAAAGCCGAGAAAGGTTTGGCTGATGCACTTAAAGCGAACGAATTAGACTATGAAATTCAAGAAGGTGAAGGCGCGTTTTACGGTCCTAAGATCGAATTTACACTGTTTGATTGCTTAGATCGTGCTTGGCAGTGCGGTACGATTCAGTTGGATTTCTCAATGCCGGGTCGTCTTGGGGCGCAATACGTAGATGAGAATGGTGATCGCCAGACACCAGTAATGATTCACCGCGCGATTTTGGGCTCTTTGGAGCGTTTTATCGGTATTTTGATTGAGCATTATGCGGGCGCATTGCCAACTTGGTTGGCGCCAACACAGGCCATGATCATGAATATTACCGATAATCAGGCCGATTATGTGAAAAAAGTGCAGCAAACCCTCGCCAAACAGGGCTTTAGAGTGGACTCGGACTTGAGAAATGAGAAGATCGGCTTTAAAATCCGCGAGCACACTTTACAAAAGGTCCCTTATTTGTTGGTTACAGGGGACAAAGAAGTGGCTTCGGATGCTGTTGCCGTACGTACCCGCTCAGGTGAAGACCTAGGTACCATGAGTCTGGAAGACTTCGCGAAGTTGTTAGAAAGCGAAAACCAGAACCGCGGTCAGTGATTTTTGAGTAAAATGGAGATATAACGATTAGACGCGATAACCGAAACAGAGGCCGCCAAGAGAAGGCGCCGATTAATGACAACATCAAAGCTCGGGAATGCCGACTAATTAGTGCTGATGGGGAACAGTTGGGCGTGGTGCCCATGAACGAAGCCCTTGAAGCTGCTCAAGAAGCCGAATTAGATTTAGTACAAATATCAGACGGCGATCCGATCGTATGTAAGATCATGGATTACGGCAAGAAACTCTATGAAGAGAAGAAAGCCAAAGCCGCTGCTAAGAAGAAGCAAGTTCAGACCCAGGTGAAGGAAATTAAATTCCGTCCTGGTACTGAGGAAGGGGACTATCAGGTAAAACTTCGCAACCTGATTAAGTTCCTTGAGCACGGGGACAAGGCCAAGATTACATTACGTTTTCGCGGTCGTGAGATGGCTCACCAAGAATTGGGTATGCAATTACTTAAGCGTGTAGAAGAAGATCTTCAAGATCTGGCTAACGTTGAATTGCGTCCTAAGATGGAAGGTCGTCAGCTAACCATGGTGTTAGCCCCCATTAAGAAGAAGTAGTTAGGCCTGTATCAAGTGCCTCTTCAAAAGTAATCCATGTACTTTTGAGGGTTACGGCGTCAGTGAGAACGCTAGCGCAAGGCGAGAGGATATTTTGGCGCGCAGCTTAGTGTACTAAGTGAGCACACAAAATATCCGATCAACGTAGCGATAGCGTTTGTAACTAGACGTAAGCCCAAAAGGCCGCCTGCTGCTGTTATTAACCCAATGCGAGTGAGATTTAAAGCCATGGCTTATAAAATCAAAAGTAACAGTGGCGCTGCAAAGCGCTTCAAGAAGACTGGTAACGGCTTCAAACACCGTCAAGCACACCGTTCACACATCTTGACCAAGAAAAGCACTAAGCGTAAGCGTCAGCTACGTCCTCAGTTGCAAGTACATGCATCTGACGTACCGTTGATCAAGCGTATGCTACCTGGTGTTTAATTTTTTTATTGGTTAAGAGGAGTTCATTATGGCTCGTGTAAAACGTGGTGTGGTAGCACGCCGTCGTCACAAGAAAGTTCTAAAGCAAGCTAAAGGTTATTACGGTGCACGTTCACGTGTATTCCGCGTAGCTAAGCAAGCTGTTATTAAAGCTGGTCAATATGCATACCGTGACCGTCGTCAGCGTAAGCGTCAGTTCCGTGCTCTATGGATCGCGCGTATCAACGCTGGTGCACGCATCAACGGTTTGTCTTACAGCCGATTTATTAACGGTCTAAAAAATGCCTCTATCGAAATCGATCGTAAGGTGTTAGCTGATTTAGCCGTTAACGAAAAAGCTGCTTTTGCTGCTCTTGTTGAGAAAGCTAAAGCGTCGCTTTAATAAGCTGACAGATCGCTTAAACAGATGCTTAGCATCTGAATAAGACTAAGGTGAAAGCCTTATTCGAATAGGGGAAGAGCCCACCCGGCCTTCCCCTATTTTTGTATTTGCGGTTTGTGTTTTATATGCAAATACGTACCGGGCAATTGGGGAGCTGGAAAATTGGAAAACCTTGAAAATTTGGTATCAGAAGCCCTGCAAAAAGTAGAGCAGGCCGAAGATGTAAAAGCACTGGATCAAGTGCGAGTCGATTATTTGGGTAAAAAAGGTGCGTTAACCGCGCAACTTAAGAATTTAGGTCAGCTAAGCGCAGAAGAACGTCCTGCGGCTGGCGCGAAGATCAACGAAGCAAAGCAGCAAGTTGAAGCGGTACTTCGTGAGAAAAAAGAAAACTTAGAGAATGCTGCGTTAGAAGCTAAGTTGGCAGCGGAAAGCATTGATGTGACCTTGCCAGGTCGCGGCCAGCAGCGTGGTGGTTTGCACCCAGTTACGCGTACTTTGCAGCGCATGCAAAGCTTCTTCAAAAATGCTGGCTATAACGTCGAGTTTGGTCCAGAAGTAGAAGATGATTTCCATAACTTTGAAGCGCTGAATATCCCATCGCACCATCCAGCTCGCGCGATGCATGATACCTTTTATTTTGATGCTTCGACTTTATTGCGTACCCATACATCCCCAGTACAAATTCGTACGATGGAAACGCAAGAGCCACCGATTCGCGTGATCTGCCCGGGTCGCGTATATCGTTGCGACAGCGACGTGACTCACACGCCGATGTTCCATCAGGTTGAAGGTTTGGTGGTTGATGAAAATGTAAGTTTTGCTGATTTGAAAGGCACTGTAGAACAGTTTCTTCGCGTATTTTTCGAGAAAGAATTAAAAGTACGCTTCCGTCCTTCTTATTTCCCATTCACAGAACCAAGTGCTGAAGTGGATATGGAATGTGTTATGTGTGGCGGCGACGGTTGTCGTGTTTGTTCCCACACAGGTTGGTTAGAAGTTATGGGTTGTGGCATGGTGCATCCAAAGGTTTTCCAAGCCTCAGGTGTGGATTCTGAAAAATACTCAGGCTTTGCATTCGGAATGGGTGTGGAGCGTTTGGCTATGTTGCGCTACAGCGTGAATGATTTGCGTCTGTTCTTTGAAAATGATCTTAAGTTTTTGGAACAGTTTAATTAGTTCATTTTAAAACAAAGCAGAGTGTCGAGTTGTGACGCTAGAAATGAACATCAGAGAGCAAATAGCAAACAAAAGAATTCAGGAAGCAAATAATGAAATTCAGTGAAAATTGGTTACGCGAATGGGTTAATCCCAAATTAAGTACCGATGAGTTAGTCGCCCAAATCACCATGGCAGGTCTTGAAGTCGATGCAGTAGAGCCTGTTGCAGGTGAATTTAGTGGCGTAGTTGTGGGTGAGGTCGTTAAAAAAGAACAGCACCCGGATGCAGATAAATTAGCACTATGTGTCGTTAGTGATGGTTCAGAGACATTTCAGGTTGTGTGTGGTGCACCCAATGTTCGTGAAGGACTAAAGATTCCATTCGCAAAGATTGGTGCTTTGTTACCACCGGGTAAAGACGGTAAGCCCTTTAAAATTAAAAAGGCAAAACTTCGCGGTGTAGAAAGCCAAGGCATGTTGTGTGCAGAAGCCGAGTTGCAATTAAGTGATGCCTACGAAGGCTTGATGGAGTTACCAGCCGACGCACCTGTGGGTCAGGATTTTCGTGAATACTTAGGTCTAAATGACAGCATTATCGAAGTGGACCTGACACCCAACCGAGCGGATTGCTTGAGCCTTAAAGGTCTAGCACGCGAAGTGGGCACACTGAATAATGAAGATGTATGCGAGCCAAAAATTGAAGCAGTTAGCGCGAGCATTCAAGATACATTTAAAGTAACTCTAGAAGATGCAGAGTCTTGCCCTAAGTACTTAGGTCGCGTTATTAAAGGTGTGGACGTATCTGCACAAACACCGTTATGGATGGTTGAGCGTTTACGTCGTAGTGGTATTCGTTCGATCGATCCGATTGTAGATGTCACTAATTATGTTTTGCTTGAGCAAGGTCAGCCAATGCATGGTTTTGATTTAGCGAAACTGAATGGTCAAATTCATGTTCGCAAGGCCAAGCAAGATGAAAAGCTAACCCTGCTCGACGGCCAAGAAGTGAAGCTGGACGACGATACATTGGTGATTGCCGATGATCAAAAAGCATTGGCTATTGCCGGTGTCATGGGTGGTGAAGATTCGGGTGTAAATAGTGACACACAATATATCTTCTTAGAAGTTGCCTATTTCAACCCAATTGCCATTGCTGGCAAGGCGCGTAAATATGGTTTGCATACAGATTCTAGTCACCGTTTTGAGCGTGGTGTGGACTTTGAACTACAAGCACCTGCTATGGAACGTGCAACTCAGCTGATTCTTGAAATTTGCGGTGGTGAAGCCGGTCCCGTTGTTGAGTCCATCGAACAGACGGCGATGCCAGCTAGTGCGAGTATCGATTTGCGTGCAGATCGTGTAAAAGAAATTTTGGCTCTTGAGTTACCTGCAGAACAAATCGAAGAAATGCTGACTCGCTTGGGTATGAAAGTGAGCAGCACAGATGCGGGCTGGAAAGTGGACGCGCCTAGTTATCGTTTTGATATGGCTATTGAGGCGGATTTGATCGAAGAGATCGCGCGTATCTACGGTTATAACAAGTTGCCAGTGAATACGCCAAGTGCGGCTATTGGTTTGCAAGTTCAAGAAGAAGTGCAAACCCCAGTGGAAGTGATTAAGCAGCTTTGGGTGGATCTTGGCTATCAAGAAGCCATTACCTATAGCTTTGTTGATCCTAAAATTCAAAAATTAGTGGACCCAAGTATTGATGCGCTAGCACTTGCTAACCCTATTTCTGCTGACATGGGCGTCATGCGTTCAACTCTTTGGGTCGGTTTGATAAAAGCCGCTGAACATAACTTGAACCGTCAGCAAGACACCGTTCGTTTGTTTGAAACAGGTCTACGCTTTGTGCCTCAGGCCAATGGCGAGCTTGAGCAAACTCCTATGATCTCCGGTATCTTGTGTGGCCAGCAAGTAAGCAAGGGCTGGACAAACCCTTCTGCTAAAGTGGATTTTTATGACTTGAAAGGGGATGTGGAAGCCATGTTGGGCCTCAATGGCGCGAGCGATATTCGCTTTGAGCGTGGTGAGCACTCTGCTCTGCATCCGGGTCAAGCAGCTAAAGTGGTTAAAAATGGCAAGGATATTGGTCTGCTAGGGGCCTTGCATCCAGAGCTGCAAAAGCAGTTAGGAATCAAGACGCCACTATTTGTGTTTGAGCTGGATTTAAATGCCGTGAGTGAAGGCGTCTTGCCTCATTTTGCGCCATTGTCCAAATATCCAGAGGTGAGCCGTGATTTGGCCTTTGTGGTTGAAGAGTCTGTGACCTGGTCTCAAGTGGAAGATATCATCCGCGAAAAGGCCGGTGACAAGCTCATTAACGTCACATTATTTGACGTCTATCGCGGCCAAGGTATTGAAAATGGTAGAAAAAGTCTCGCTTTAGGCTTGACATGGCAGGATGCTTCGCGCACTCTCAATGATGAAGAAATAACCAGTTGGGTGAACGACATCGTTCAATCACTGGCTGAGGGATTAGACGCACAACTACGAGGTTAGTTATGACCGCCGTCACCAAGGCCGATATGGCAGAAAAGCTATTCGATGAACTTGGTCTCAACAAGCGTGAAGCCAAAGAGATGGTGGATATCTTTTTTGAAGAGATCCGCCACTGCTTAACCGAAAAAGAACAGGTTAAGCTGTCCGGGTTCGGAAACTTCGATTTAAGGGAAAAGCGCCAGCGCCCTGGCCGCAACCCAAAAACGGGAGAAGAGATTCCTATCAGCGCCCGCTGTGTGGTCACTTTTCGTCCGGGGCAAAAACTGAAAGTTCAGGTAGAAGCCTATAACGAAGCCAATCCGGATCATCCTGCGTAAAACGCGAAAAAGAACCCAGTTTTTAACTGGGTTTTTTTATGCCCGTTGAAACCGAAGGCAATTTTCGAAAGTGTTAGTAGGGAATAAAAACCTTCACAAAATCAATTGCTTAGTATATAGTTCCGCAATCTTTCAGGATCTCTCCTGAAGCCTTTGTCGGGGCATAGCGCAGTCTGGTAGCGCACCAGCATGGGGTGCTGGGGGTCGTAGGTTCAAATCCTACTGTCCCGACCAATCAAAATCATTCAACATTTCAACATTATTTTTATTTCTTTTGCTGATATCGTCTCTTATTCGAGTGTACTGATTTAACACTATTGCGTAGAAAGTAACCTAACAGCGCCTTCCTCATATTTGAACCAATGGGTTTTGTGTCTTGCTATTTAAGTCTCTATAATGGCGCGCTTTTTCTAATTAAGGTGACCGGGTCCACTCTATGTTTGTATCTGAAGTGAAAGTGCGAGGCTATCATCTCGATATCTACCAGCATGTTAACAATGCTCGCTATCTTGAATTTTTAGAAGAGGCTCGCTGGTCGTTCTTTGAACAATATCCGTTGGTGCAAACTGTACATAAATCAAACTACGCGTTCGTTTTAGTCAATATTAATATTAACTATCGTCGACCAGCATTTGTAAATGAGGTCATAGAGATTCGTACACAGGTTTCCCGTATTGGAAATAGAAGTTGTACTATTCATCAGGCACTCGTATTGAAGGGCACTGACACCTTGGTAGCGGATGCCGATGTGACTTTTTGTGTGTTGGATCAAGACCAGCATGTGGCAGTGCCTATAGAAGGTGATATTCGAGAATTGCTTACGACTATGTCTTCAAAAGACAGCTAAGCCGAATAGGTTTGCCTTGGGTTTTTAAGATAAGGCAGTAAAATAACCACATCTTTGCAATTACCTTGAATGCTAGGAATTAAGTATGGCTAAAACCATTGATGAATTAATGGAACCGGTATTAGGTTATTTGCATTGTCGCACACCTAAAGAGTGGATTGACGCGGCTTTGCAATACCCCGAAACCATACTTATCGATCATGCCGCTAATGAACTAAAGGCAGCTCAGTCGGCAATGACACTCATGTCTAAGAATCCACATAAATTGGATATATTGGACAAAATGTCAAAACTGGCTCGCGAAGAATTATTGCATTTCGAGCAAGTCATGAAAATTCTTAAAAAGCGTGGTATTAAATATCAAGCGCTGAAGGCGAGTCCTTACGCTGGTAAAATGGCGAAGTTTATTCGCAATACCAATGACGGAATTTTGGTGGATTCGTTGATTATTGGGAGTATTATCGAAGCCCGTTCTTGTGAGCGTTTCCATGCACTTGCTCCTTACCTTGATGAAGAGTTAGAAAAATTTTATATCTCATTGCTCAAGTCAGAATCACGCCATTTCAAGGACTATTTAGGACTGGCGCAAAAATATAGTAAGGAGCCTATTGAAGAGCGAGTGCAGTTTTTCTTGCAAAAAGAACAACAGGCAATACTGGGTGCAGATAACTTAATGCGTTTGCACTCCGGAATGCCCACGGATAATCTCAGAGTCTAATTCAGGTCATCAGCTTGATGACTTACTTCAAAGCGAAGCATTAAATTGCTTGTAGAGATGTCTTTCGGTATCGGCGGATAGGGATTAGCCGACAACACCTTTTTCTTTACCCAATCTTTATAGTTCTGGTTTTCGCTACTGGCATCTGTTTTTATTTTGTAAGCAATGCCAGAGGGCATTAGCCAGATTGTGACTGATGTCTGTCCAAGTGTGGGGGCCTCTTCCATTGTAGTGAGTAGATGCTGAATGACAGCATTGCGATAGCTTTGTTCCGCAGTTAATACCGTGCCGGATAGGTCTTTGTCCTGACCTGTTTTGGTGAACTGTACTCGGCGATCTTCAGAGTGAATTTGGTTGGCTTGTGTTTTTGCTTGTGTCGTTTGTTGTTGGCTGGTTTTAGCGTTGATCATCGAGCTATCTTCTTGTTTTTTATGGACTAGCTTCTGACTTTCACTTTGCCAATGTTTTGAGTCTTCAAGAAGTAATATATGAGCGCTACCTTTGCTGGATGCCTGTGGTTTTTCACTTTGCCATTGTACAAACAGTAATCCGTGAAAAACGATCGATATGAGCAAAGCTAAGAGATAGCGCAAATGCATTAAAAATTATCCCTAGTTTGACGGTAGGATTTAAGTGACGGCCAATGTATTATAACGCGCTTATCCTTTCTTACTAACCGCCTCTGAGTATTTTGCTTAGTGTGCACACTATAACCACAATAAACGTTTGGAGTGATTATGAGTATCCTTGTAGGTAAAAAAGCCCCTGACTTTACAACTGCTGCTGTGAAGGGTGACGGTTCTATCGTTGATAACTTCTCTTTGTCTGACACCATCAAAGGCAAGTACGCGGTTGTTTTCTTCTATCCATTGGACTTTACCTTTGTGTGTCCTTCAGAAATTATCGCTATGGATCATCGCGTTGAAAAGCTTAAAGAACTCAACACAGAAGTGATTGGTGTGTCTATCGACTCTCACTTCACGCACAATGCATGGCGAAATACTCCAGTAAACGAAGGTGGTATCGGCCAGCTTCAGTACACTCTAGCGGCTGATATGGATCATGCGATTTGCCGTGCCTATGGTATCGAATCAGAAGGCGGTGAGTCTTACTACCCAGCGGGCGTAGCCATGCGAGCAACGTTTGTTATTGACCAAAATGGTGTTGTACGTCACCAGGTTGTTAACGATGAGCCTCTAGGTCGTAACATGGACGAAGTGGTTCGTATCGTTGAAGCGCTTCAGTTCTTCGAAGAGAATGGTCAGGTATGTCCTGCAGGTTGGAACAAAGGCGATTCTGGTATGGTTAATACGCCAGAAGGTGTAGCTAAGTACCTATCTGAAGAAGCTGACAAGCTTTAATCTAGTACTGTTCCGTTAGGATTAGATTACTAGATAAAAAAACCGAGCCTAGGCTCGGTTTTTTTGTGGTTTGTCCATAAGTTGATGGGCTTTAGCGCCTATCATCATGGCAACCACAAAAATAATTACGTCTGTATAGCCATAACTGAGGGCGGCAATGGCAGGTCCTGGGCAGTAACCCACCAAGGCCCAGCCGATACCAAATATAATCGCGCCACCAATCAGTTTCCCATCTATTTTTTGTTTATTGGCTAAATGGAAGTCTTTATCGAGAACCGGTCGGTTACGTTTGTGTAAAACCCATTGAAAACTAGGAATAGCAATCAATAGAGCGCCCACCATGACGAACATTAAGCTTGGGTCCCAATTTCCAGCAATGTCTAAGAAGCTTTGTACGCGCTCTGGATTATTCATATCACTTGCGGCCAATCCAATACCAAAAAGTAATCCGCATATGGCTGAGATAATTAAATACATTTAAGGGCACCTCTTGTAAGTCACTTTAAGCTCTGGCCTTGATCGTGTTTCAAGATCAAGGCGTGTTATTGAAGGTCTAACTGGTTAAATCGAAATATCACAACACAGATGTTGGAACACGAGCAATGCCCCGAAGGGCAAGGCCTGTACCACTTTCCTTTTGTGTCAGCCTTCTGGGAAAGGACTCGTCATTACGCTGCGAAGCCTTCCTTGAATGAAAGCACTACAGGCATCTTGCAGAGTCAAATTGACTTACAAGAGGTGCCCTTCATTAAACCTCCCAGCCAAGTAAATGTTGCGCGATAAAGTAACAGGCAATAGCTGCGCCCATGAAGGCGAGCGTAGCGACGATGGAGCGTTTGGAAAACCGGGCGATACCTGCAATGCCATGTCCACTGGTGCAGCCATTAGCCATGGAGGTACCAATGCCCACTAATAGCCCACCGATGATTAATAGGGGTAAGGAACTGTCTGGCGCATCGGGAAAAGGACGTTGCGAAACCAAGTGAAAAAGTTGCGTGCCCGCAATCATGGCGACTAAAAAGGTGATACGCCAGAGGTTATTGCGCATGTTTGTGGCCATAAGCGAAAAGGCCATGCCGCAGATGCCTGCAATGCGGCCGTTCATAGCAAATAAAACACTTGAAGATAGGCCAATGGCGATACCGCCGCCAAGCACATGAAGCCAAGATACTTGATCAAATAGTGAAAGCATGGTCTTGCGTCTCAGATAACGTTTTTTATTAAAGCGCTGTAAAAGTAATAACTAGCCGAGGAAGTAACGATTAGTCTTCGTCCTTTTCGTTTTCCTTAACGTGCTGTTCATAGGCCCAATCCCAGCCGCCAAGTTGTTTCCATTTATTAACGATGAGGGCAAATAGCTCAGCGGTTTTTTGCGTGTCATACAAGGCGCTGTGAGCCGAGTGATTATCAAAGTCGATACCCGCTAGCTTGCATGAACGCGCAAGAACTGTGTGGCCTAATGCAAGTCCACTAAGCGTAGCTGTGTCGAAACCAGAGAATGGGTGAAATGGGCTGCGCTTTATGTTGTTGCGCTCGATAGCTGCATTTAGAAAGCCGAGGTCGAAATGGGCATTATGGCCGACCAAAATCGCGCGTTTGCAACCTTTTACTTTCATGGCTTTACGGATCGTTTTAAACATATCTTTAAGGGCAGGGCCTTCGTCTTCGGCGCGACGATCGGGGTCAAATGGATCGATACCAGTAAAGTCCAACGCGCTTTGCTCTAAATTCGCTCCCTCAAAAGGCTTAATGTGAGCAGACATGGCCGGGCCAGGGAGCATATTGCCTTGTTCGTCCATATCCATGATCACCATGGCAATTTCTAACAATGCATCCGTTTGAGAATTAAACCCTGCGGTTTCTACGTCTACGACAACAGGCAAGTAACCACGAAATCGAGACACCAGCGGATCTTCAAAGTAATCACCCATGAGAGCCCTTAATCTAATAAATTGCCGCATTGTAGCGTATCTGCTTAGTTCATTCAGCTATACAGGATTGAAGAAAGTACAAAATTGGCCGATAACATTAGAGATAGTGTTCATCGAGTCTCGGTTATCGTCCATGAAACGTATTTTATTTTTGCTTTATATCGCTTGTTTAGCCAATGTGAGCCACGGATTGGTATTTCAGGCTGAGGTGGAGCAGACCGAGTGGCGTTTAAGCCCATCGATTTTTGAATGTGAGTTTACTCAGCCTATTCCCAATTATGGCGAGGCTGTGTTTTATCATGAGGCAGGCGAAGACCTGTTGTTTCATCTGAGGACCAAGAAAAACCTGATGGGTGAGGGGATGGCAGCTCTTCATATCGAACCACCTGAGTGGTTGCCAAGTCAGATGGCACAAGATCTTGGTCTCGTCGATGTTAAGAACAGCAGCAAACCCATCCGAGTAGACCACGATCGAGCTAATAAAATGATGCAGAGCTTAATGCAGGGGCTCAGACCAACGTTTACGCGGCGAGCTCGGTATGACCCATCTCAATCTATTCGAGTGGCGGTGTCTCCTGCTCGTTTTAATAGTTTTTATAATGATTATCTAGGTTGTGTGGCCGGCTTATTGCCAGTGAATTTTGGGCAAGTATCGCGCAGCAAGGTATTTTTCCCAGGTGGTGGAGCTGCGTTGGACAAACAGGCTCGGAAGAAACTCGATTTAATCGCTCTTTATGTCAAGGCGGATCCAGAAGTTCAAGCGATTTATATTGATGGGCACAGTGACGCATTAGGTCGACGTTATAACAATCGTCGTTTATCTGAGGATCGTGCATTGAAGGTGAACGAATATCTAATCGAGCGTGGTTTGGATGCCGAGATTATTACCACTCGATATCATGGTGAACGATATCCCGTGGCTTCTAATGCAACCGCGGCTGGGCGAGCGCAAAATCGACGTGTCACTATCCGCTTAGAAAAACCCGATGAAGAGTTAGAGACCAGTTTAGACTATTGATCTCGCTAGGCGCTTGTTTTCAACTCATACTTACTTATAATCACTGTATGTTAATACAGTATTTTGATTATGCCTCGTCAAGTTCTGCATGTCGATTGTGATTGCTTCTTCGCTGCGGTCGAGATGCGAGATAGCCCTCAATATCGTGATATTCCTTTAGCTATTGGCGGCTCGAGCGATCGTCGTGGAGTGATTTCAACTTGCAACTATGTCGCCAGAGCCTATGGTGTTCGTAGCGCCATGCCCTCGGGTCAAGCTTTAAAGTTATGTCCAGACCTCATGCTTATTCGAGGTGACATGGAAAAGTACCGCCGTGTCTCTCGTGAAGTAATGAGCATTGTGGAAAGCTATGGGTTAGCCTTCGAGCAGGTATCCATTGATGAAGCTTATATTGAAATCTCACCTCATTCCCCCGGAAAGATCATCGCGCAGCAAATACGCCAGCAGGTTGAAGCTGAAATTGGTATCACAGTATCCGTAGGGATCGCGCCGAATAAGTATTTAGCCAAAGTAGCCAGTGATTGGAATAAGCCAAATGGTCAGTTTGTAGTAGAACCTCAAGCGTTGAACGAATTTGTGAGAACTTTGCCCGTAGGTAAAATTCCGGGTGTGGGGCCTAAAAGTGCAGAAAAATTGGCAAACATGGGGATACACTCATGCGCGGATGTGCAAGCCATAGAACTTGCGGATCTTTTGAAGCGTTTTGGCCAATTTGGAAAAAAACTGTATGACCGAAGTCGAGGCATCGACGATCGAACTCTATCGAATGGGCGTGAACGTAAATCTTTAAGCGTTGAACGTACTTTCGCAAATGATATAGAAAGCGAAGAAGAGTTACAGCAAGTAGCACAAGATTTATGGTTGCGCTTTCAATCCCGTATTGAGGCCAATGCAATTCGCTTAAGAGATGTGACACCGTTTGTAAAAGTGAAATTTGCAGATTTTCAAGTCACCACGTTGGCGAACCATCAAAAAACGGTGGATTTAGATAGTTTTATCGAGCTCATACAACAGGCTAGGCGGCGCCAAGAAAAATCTATTCGATTGATTGGTATTGGCGCGCGTTTAAAGCAGAATTTGACTCAAATGGAACTCTTTGATCAAGCCACCGCAGAATTAGACATAGACTCTAGCAAGTCTTCTCTTAGCTCATTGAACTCTACCTCATGAATTTCTAGATAATCGAGCGCGGCCAGCAGAGTTCGTTGCTCTAAATCACTTTTCTCAACTTTCCAGTAATTTTGATACTCTTGACTAATGCTTTTAGCCAGAACCAAAATAGCCAAGAGGTCGGCCACACTGGTTGGTAAGGTTTTTTTACCAGTCAGCACGCTGTGTGCGATGGGTTGGTAACGGATGGAGAGTGCAACTTCGCCAGGCATAAACCATTTTTTTGTGAGCATGGCACCCTGAAAGAAATGGTCGGTAGAAAAGTGTTGGCGTTCTAAAGCACATAACTCATGAGTCGGCTGTTTACCGTGAGTATCAAAAAACGTTTTATACTCGGGCAGTGATTGTATCATGATCGCGACACCCGCGTTATGCAGCATGCCGGAGGTGTAGGCTTGGTCAGCATTAGGTAGGCGGTATCGTTTAGCCAAGAAATCACTGATACTGGCGACTTCTGCTGCCGATTCCCAAAAGCTCTCGAGTAATGGCACGTTTTTAAACGTTGTTCTGACCGTCATCGCCTGAATCAGGCTGACTACTTTGCTCATACCCATAATAGTCACGGCGTTCTCTATACAATCCACTGACTCAGGTAGCCCCATCCATGGACTGTTTACTGCAGCAAGCAGAGCTGAATAAAGAGCTACATCTTGTTTGATTAGGGCGGCTAAACGCGTTAACTCAAGATCATCGTCTTTCATGAGTTGAGTAAGTTCGAGCATGATTTGCGGTCGCGGTGGTATAGAAAGGTCGTTCATAAACGTTTGGTACTCAGATATTTTTGAGTACTATAGTGCGAATTGAGTGTGACGTGGGTCACATAAAGTATCGCAAACGTTTCTGAATGTAACCGCTGGCAATCCATTTCTACAAAGATACAATGCACTTACTTACTTATAAGGATTTCTCATTCCATGCGAGGTATGACCTCAAATTTTGATCCAGACAAAAAAATAGATTGGTCCGTGATTCGACAGATGGGCCCCTACCTTTTTGAATATCGCTATCGCGTTTTCTTAGCTTTGCTTTGTCTTGTGGGTGCCAAGGTGGCCAGTGTCACCATGCCGTTTATTCTCAAAAATGTGGTCGATGATCTTGATGCTCAGTTAGATGCAAACTCCCTGGCTTTAGTTTCTGTGCCCATTGCTTTATTGATCGCATATGGTTTTGTGCGTTTTGCCAATGTTGTATTGGGGCAGATTCGCGATACGCTTTTCGGGCGTGTTACAGAGCATGCCATGCGTCGAGTTGGCCTTCGAGTCTTTAAGCATCTGCATAGTTTAGATCTTGCTTTTCATTTGAACCGGCGTACTGGTGGTTTATCGAGGGATATAGAGCGAGGCACCAGCGGCATAAGTTTCTTAATGAGGTTTTTGGTTTTTAATATTGTTCCTACGTTCCTAGAGCTGATCTTCGTGATGGGAATATTATGGATTGAATACCGCGTCGAATATGCACTAATCGTGTTGTTTTCTGTAATCGCTTATGTTTGGTTCTCTAAGGTCACAACGGACTGGCGTACACAATTTATTCGTGAAGCAAATGATGCGGATAACGTATCGAACACACGGGCCATTGACAGCCTGATTAACTTTGAAACTGTTAAATATTTCACCAATGAGCAATATGAGTCAGAACTGTACGACAAGAACTTAGAATACTGGGAACAAGCGAGGCGCAAAAATCGTTTAACGTTATTTCTTTTAAATGCAGGTCAAATGCTTATCGTTAGTATATCGATGACATTGATGCTGTTGCTTGCAGCTTATGATGTGTCGAATGGCGTGATGACGATCGGTGATTTTGTATTAGTGAATGCGTTTATGATGCAAATATTTGTACCTTTAAATTTTTTAGGTTTTGTTTATCGTGAAATTAAGGCGTCTATGGCAAACATTGAGAAAATGTTTGATCTACTCAAGATTAAATCTCAGGTCCCCGAATCTAGCGACGCCTCGGTATTAAAGGTTGATCATGGCGACATAGAGTTTAATGGAGTTTGTTTTTCTTATGACGAGCGGCAGATTATTAAGAATTTAAATTTTGCCGTCCGTGCTGGGGAAAAAGTAGCAATTGTAGGAAGTAGTGGCGCGGGTAAATCCACTGTCGCCAAATTGCTGTTTCGGTTTTACGATATAGACGAAGGTAGTATTCGTATTGATGGGCAAGATATTCAAACCGTCACTCATCACAGTTTACGCTCCTCTATCGGTGTGGTGCCACAAGATTGCGTGTTGTTTAATACATCGCTGTTAGAGAACGTTCGCTACGGGCGCCCTGATGCGTCTGAGCAGGAAGTAAGTGAAGCTTTGCGTCTCGCTCACTTAGACTCTTTTATTTCTCAGTTACCAAACGGCCTTGATACAGAAGTTGGTGAACGTGGATTGAAATTGTCTGGTGGTGAAAAACAGCGTGTGGCAATTGCGAGAACCATCTTGAAGCAACCAAAAATTTTGTTGTTTGATGAGGCTACAAGCTCCCTTGATAGTCATAGTGAAAAAGCGGTACTTGAGGCTATTGAAGCAGTATCCAAGGGTAAGACCAGTCTCATGATCGCGCACCGGCTCTCGACCATTGTAAATGCCGATCGTATTTTGGTGTTGGAAGAGGGTGAAGTGAGGGAGCAGGGCAGTCATGCTGAGTTGCTAGCTCTTGGTGGTTTGTATTCTCGCTTATGGGCAGTGCAGCAACACGAGGAAACAGAATAGTGGATGTATTGCTGTTCGACGCGATGAATTTGATTCGTCGTATATATGCCACGCAACAAGATAAACCGGATGGCGTTGAAAATACCTTATTGTTGAGTCAAAACGCCATGTTGAAAGATATCGAGCATTTTCGTCCCAGTCATGTGGCTTGTGTATTCGACGGTCACAGTAAAACATGGCGTCATACGATTTATCCGGCCTACAAAGCAAATCGAAACCCAATGCCCAAGGATTTAAGTGCTGCTTTGCCCGAATTTCATCGACGCTTTGAACAGATTGGTATTCGCTGTTTACTATATGATTATTTGGAAGCCGACGACGTAATAGCAACTTTAGCGGTTAAATCGCAGCAAAGGGGGAAGTCAGTCTGTATTGTATCGACCGATAAGGGGTACATGCAGATTATGGATGAGCAAACCTCGCTGTATCATCACTTTGATCGCAAACAATTGAACTTAGATGATGTCCGATCAATACTCGGCTTTGAACCATCACAACTAGTCGATTTTCTTTCACTGGTTGGTGATAGTACTAATGAGGTCCCAGGAGTTGATGGAATAGGCCAAAAAACTGCAGGAAAGTTGCTGGATCAGTTTGGGGATTTAGACAGTATACTGATTCACAGTGATGAGATTAGTGGGAAGGTTGGTCGACAATTGGAAAATCATTTTCGGATTGCTTTGCGGGCACGTAAGATGGTGACATTGAAAACGGATTGTGAGTTAGCGATTAATTTGAAGGGGCTGCGATATCTGCCAGAGGTTTACAAGTCAGCAGTATCGCAGAGATAATGCGCTGGAGAGCAAATAGGGTGTGCAAATGAGTTGGATATTGCGTTTTATTTATGCAGCAATTGGATTATCAATCGTACTTTTGGGCGTATTGATTAGTGTGAATAATAGTCAGCTCGCCCGTGTCGATTTGTATTGGTGGCAAGCTCCTGAACTGCCTTTAGGGTCGGTCATTCTGATTATGTTACTGATTGGTGCTGTTTTAGGGATTCTGGCAAGCAGTGCTGTGGTGTGGCGAACTCGTCGTCAGAATAAGTACTTGCAAAAGCAAATGAAGAGCGTACAAGCTCGTTTGGACCACTTAGGATAAATCTCGCCTCATGATGGATTGGACTTTGCTGCTTGTTTTGGTCGCTGCTGTAGCTGCAGGCTGGTTGCTTGGACGGCAAGAAAACAAGCGCTCTAAGGATACTCCGCTGCCTAGTCTGGATATGTTGGCCGGTGGCCAAAGCGATACGATGCAGGCGATATTGGATATGGCTCAACGAGAGGAGGCCGTTGAGTTGCAGCTTAATCTTGGCACATTTTATCGACGTAGAGGCGAGTTGGATAAGGCGGTTTCTATTCATCAGAGTTTATTTGCTCGCCCAGATCTGGACAAAGACTTAGCCGGTCAAGTGCAATTTGCTCTAGCTAGTGACTATCTACAGTCGGGTTTATTTGATCGCGCTGAAAGGCTGCTATTGGATTTACTTAAAACACACCAAAACATGAAGAGTAAAGTGCTCGACAAGCTTGTCGTCTTATACGAAGAGGAGCAAGACTGGGAGAGTATTTTATCCCTCGCTAGTGAGGTAAAAAATTTCAAGAACATTAAGTCAGTGGCCTATGCTTGTTGTGAATTGGCCGATCAATCAATCAAAAAGCATGAATGGCGTGAGGCTCAAAGTTACATTGATCGCGCGCTAAAGATAGACAGCAAGTGCATTTGGGCTCTTATTTTGGAAGCCAAAGTTCATGAAGAACAGGGCTTGCCCAATAAAATGGTCGCGTCGCTCAAAGAAGCCTTGCAATACGACCCTGCTCAGCTGCATGTGATACTGCCGAATTTGAAAGAGACGTTTGAATCTCGCCATCGTCCCCACGAATTAGAGCAGATTTTAGAAGAGCTATGGATCGAATCCCCAATGCCGCTCTCGCTGCACAGTTATGCTGAGCATTTGGCCAAGTATGAGAGCTTAGACGAAGCTATTTCTCAGTTAACCTATTCCATTGCGAAAGTACCAACTATCGAAGGCTTTAGATTGTTGCTGAAGCAACTTATAGCTAAGGGTGAGCCTTTACCCTTGGCTGATATGCAGCATTTAAAAGACATTCTCGATCAACTCGGTCGGGGAGAAGATCATTATTTTTGTAAACAGTGTGGTCTTGAAACGGATCAGCACCATTGGCGTTGCCCAAGCTGTAAGCAATGGGAAACCATGGTTCCTAAACTCGCAACATTGAATATGGCGCCAACCAAACCAAGGAAAACTCATGAGTTTTAAACCCATCTTAGTCGCTCTCGATTATGACCGTGCAGAGCCAGCCCTCGACCTAGTGAGTAAGTTAGATGCTTCGCAATGCCGTCTTAAGATCGGTAAAGAATTATTTACCTCTGAAGGCCCTGCTTTGGTTGAGAAAGTACAGAGTATGGGGTTTGACGTATTTTTGGATCTAAAATTTCATGACATTCCCAATACGTGTTCAAAAGCCGTTAAAGCAGCTGCAGAGTTGGGGGTGTGGATGGTCAATGTGCATGCCAGTGGTGGTCGACGAATGATGGAAGCGTCTGCAGATGCCCTAGCCAACTATAAGAATAAACCTAAGCTGATTGCGGTAACTGTGCTAACAAGCATGGAACGTGTTGACTTAAGTGACATTGGGTTAGATGTTGACCCTCAGGAGCATGTTTTGCGTTTGGCCAAGCTTACACAATCATCAGGGCTTGATGGTGTAGTGTGTTCCGCACAAGAAGCTCAGATGCTTAAGCAAAGTTTGGGACAAGATTTTCAACTAGTGACACCAGGTATTAGACCTAGCTTTGCTCAGGCAGGTGATCAGCGACGAGTTATGACGCCTTCTGATGCTTTAAAAGCTGGGGTTGACTACATGGTGATTGGGCGTCCAATTACTCAGGCAAAAGACCCATTGCAAGCGCTGAATTTGATTCAAAACGAAATTACTGGCTTATAAATCATACAATCCTCTGATTGGTCGCTTGTAGATGGCTTGTTAGGCTGAATGTTCAATTCAATCTAATAAGGAATCATTCATGTTTATTAAGCGTTTTGCATCGATCGTTTTCGTCGCTTTTGTAAGCCTTTTTTCGTTTCAGGTTATGGCTGAGCCTGGCCATCAGCAAGGTTCTGAACAGGCCGCTCAACAAATTGAAACGATAGACATCAATACGGCTTCGGCCGAGCAATTAACACAACTGGATAATATAGGGCCCAATAAAGCTCAGGCGATTATCGATTACCGTGAGAGCAATGGGCCGTTTAAAGATCTAGAAGATTTACAGAACGTCAAGGGGATTGGTTCGACAACAATCCACAAGAATCGTGATCGCATGCTTGTAGGTCAATAAAACCGCCCGCGATATACAGAGTGATTGGCTCAAAGATAGAACTTAAAAGCCTCGTGGGTTATCGCGCGAGGCTTTTTCTTTGCCGCTTTTACTATTCTGATTAAAACCTAATCAAATAAGCTAAGTCATTGCAATTAATAGAAAAAATATTAAAAAGACGATTGACAGAGATCGAAACTTCTATAAAATGCGCACTCGCTTGGCACGGGTGATTAGCTCAGCTGGGAGAGCACCTCCCTTACAAGGAGGGGGTCGGCAGTTCGATCCTGTCATCACCCACCAAATTTTATTTGGGCTTGTGCAAGCGTTGGTTTAAATGGACTGGTAGTTCAGTTGGTTAGAATACCGGCCTGTCACGCCGGGGGTCGCGAGTTCGAGTCTCGTCCAGTCCGCCAATTTAAACCCATCGCCGGATGTAAAACGGGTTTGCATTGATGATGCATTTGGGTGATTAGCTCAGCTGGGAGAGCACCTCCCTTACAAGGAGGGGGTCGGCAGTTCGATCCTGTCATCACCCACCAACTTTAAGTTGGTTTTAAAGTGGACTGGTAGTTCAGTTGGTTAGAATACCGGCCTGTCACGCCGGGGGTCGCGAGTTCGAGTCTCGTCCAGTCCGCCACTTTAAATTCATCATAGGCACAGTTTGGGTGATTAGCTCAGCTGGGAGAGCACCTCCCTTACAAGGAGGGGGTCGGCAGTTCGATCCTGTCATCACCCACCAACTTTAATTAATAAGTTGGATCCCAAAAAGTGGACTGGTAGTTCAGTTGGTTAGAATACCGGCCTGTCACGCCGGGGGTCGCGAGTTCGAGTCTCGTCCAGTCCGCCACTTTTCCTTTATGTATAATTCTTTTGACCTGGGTCGCGAGCTGAAGCGTCAGCCCGGTCGTAGTCTCGTCCAGTCCGCCACTTTTCCTTTATATATAATTCTTTTGACCTGAGTCGCGAGCTGAAGCGTCAGCCCGGTCGTAGTCTCGTCCAGTCCGCCACTTTTCCTATGTATCTGATTATTTCGTTACATTTCTTATAATCTCGACTTTTCTTACTAATTAGTTGTTCGTAATTTGAACTATTTGTCATATAAGTGTCATATTTATTGCGTATATTTTGATGCACGTACGTCTAGGAGGACAAATATGAGTGATTACGAAGAGGAGCTTTTAGAAACTTTTGAATTTGATGACGACGATGTCGTTGATGATGGTTTCGAGCTTTAACTTACGGTTCCCAGGCAAGCATGGCATTCAGCCATCGGCTTGGGGCAAATAAAATCTTTATTTCATTTCTGTTTAAACCTTATCAGCCTTACTCAAGCGCTTCGTTTAATTTTCCTATATTGACCAGGTGACAACGACGTCCATCGCTTAAATGCGCGCTGAAATGCCGTAGGTGAGCTGAAGCCTAGTAGATAAGCGATTTCGCCGATCGCGAGATCTGTATCCTTCATATAACTCTCAGCCAGTCCGCGGCGAGTTTCATTCAGTAGATTTTGAAAAGAAGTATCGTGATCTTGTAATTTGCGCCTTAATGTCCACGGTGGCATACCTAGGCTATCTGCTACTTGCTCAATGGTCGGAGTTTGACCCTCTAAGAGTGGGCCTATCTCGTCCATGACTTTTTCGCTTAAGTCTCGCTCTCTACTCGCTTGCGCTAGACGCTCATCACAAATGCTTTTTAGGTTGAGGAATGCATTTTTATCGTGCTGGAGTAGAGGCCAACTTAGAGCGTCAGACTTAATGATGAGAGCATTCCTCTGCTGTCCAAATAGAACAGGACATTCAAAGTAGTCCTCGTAAGCACTCGCGTAATCAGGCGCTGCAAATTCAACCTCCACGCGCTCAACTGCACCGCTGCGCCCGCACATCCATTCTAAAATTTTATGCTGGGATGCGAGCACTGAATCAACAACAAAGAGGTTGTAATCATTGTATGGGCTGATTGAATAGAAAGACGCAACGCCTTTGCCTTGATCCATATAGAAGCGTGATTGCCCTCGGCAATTGGTGCTGGATAAGCGTTCGTAGTGGGCAATGATTAAGCAGGCAGACTCTATGTCTTTGGCGGTCATGGCTAAAAAACCGGGTAGGCCCAGTAGAGGAATGCGAACACGCTTGCCCATCTCTAGACCTAGGTCTGCGCGACCGGTTTGTTCAATGGCGGCGAATCCCAAACGCATAAAGCGTGGAATGCTTATACGACCTTCAGGTTGTGATAATTTGCTATCCGAAAGACTAAACTGCTGTTGAAGCTCTCGACTGTTCCCGCCCAGCGCGTCTGCGGTTTCGAGTAGGCTTCGGGCATAACTGACGGAAATGTCCCCAAGTTTCATGCTTAATTTGTTTACTTTGGCTAGAATTTTGTTCAAACAGGATATAGTCAAAGTGTATCAGGGAAATTAATCTGAAAACCAGTGCTGAACGTTCAATAAAAAAATAAATAACGACAATTATCAGTTTTTGGAGAGAGCCATGTCCCAATACGAGCATCTTTTAGCCCCACTTGATTTAGGATTCACTCAGGCACGTAGCCGCGTATTAATGGGTTCAATGCATACCGGTCTTGAAGAGAGAAAAGGCGGTTGGGAGCGTCAGGCGGAGTACTTTCGTCAACGTGCAGAAGGGGGCGTAGGTATCATTGTAACAGGTGGTATTGGTCCGAATACTCAAGGTGTAGGAGTTCAGGGTGGTGCTATTTTAAATGATGAAAAAGAGGTTCCAAATCACAAGATAGTGACGGATGCTGTGCACGAGGTGGATGGCGCACTTATATGCATGCAAATACTTCATACCGGCCGCTACGCCTATAATAATGAAGCGGTCGCGCCGTCTGCTGTGAAGTCCCCAATCCATCCATTTCCACCAAAAGAATTAAGCAAAGACGAAATCGAAGTTCAAATTCAAGATTTTGTGAATTGTGCCTTATTAGCCCAGAAAGCCGGTTACGATGGTGTTGAGATTATGGGTTCTGAAGGCTACTTCATTAATCAGTTTATTGTGACGCGTACTAATAAGCGTGACGACGAGTGGGGCGGTAGCTATGAGAATCGTATTCGTCTAGCCAAAGAAGTTGTGCGTCGTACCCGTGAAGCGGTGGGCGAAAAATTCATTATTATTTTTAGACTGTCCATGCTGGATCTAGTGGAAGAAGGCAGTACTTGGGAAGAAATTGTTTATTTGGGTAAAGAACTAGAGAAGTGTGGTGTAACTATCATTAATACAGGGATTGGTTGGCACGAAGCTCGTGTTCCAACGATTGCCACTAGTGTTCCCCGTGCAGCGTTTGTTGAAGTCACAGCGCGTATGAAAAAAGAACTAAGCGTGCCGCTCATAACTACGAACCGTATTAATGACCCAGACGTTGCGAATAGCATTATTGCTGAAGGACAGGCGGATATGGTGTCTATGGCTCGTCCCATGCTAGCTGACCCGTATTTTGTGAGTAAGGCGGCTGAAGGTCGGGCGGATGAGATAAATACCTGTATTGGCTGTAATCAGGCGTGTTTAGATCATGTCTTTAGTGGCGGTGAAGTCTCCTGTTTGGTGAATCCTTATGCTTGCAATGAAACTAAACTGGTTCTCGAGCCTGCTACAACGAAAAAGAAAGTGGCGGTTGTTGGAGCTGGGCCTGCTGGATTAGCCGCGGCGACCACAGCAGCGGAGCGTGGCCATGATGTCACATTGTTTGATGCTGATGGGGAAATTGGCGGTCAGTTTAATATTGCCA
Source organism: Bermanella marisrubri (assembly GCF_012295615.1). Taxonomy (NCBI): domain Bacteria; kingdom Pseudomonadati; phylum Pseudomonadota; class Gammaproteobacteria; order Oceanospirillales; family Oceanospirillaceae; genus Bermanella; species Bermanella marisrubri. The sequence goes on along the minus strand of NZ_CP051183.1, from coordinate 2,159,609 downwards.
AGCAAATTCCTGGTAAAGAGGAATTTCACGAAACCATTCGCTATTTTGCCAAAATGATTGAAAAGCATGGTGTTAATCTTCAGTTAAACACAAAAGTTGATGCTGAATCATTGCAGAAAGCTGGCTTTGACGAGGTATTCTTAGCCACGGGTATTGAGCCTCGTATGCCTGATATTCCTGATATCAATCATGAGAAAGTTATGGGCTATTTAGATGTCCTCAAGCATAAAAAGCCAGTGGGTAAAAAAGTTGCCGTAATTGGTGCGGGCGGCATTGGTTTTGATGTGAGTGAGTACCTGACACACGGTGAGAAGCTGCCTAGTCTAGACAAGCAAGCTTTCATGGAAGAATGGGGCGTTGATTTGACTGTCTCCCATGCCGGAGGCCTCAATACCGATCCTAAGGTTGAACCATCTCCTAGAGAGGTATTTTTGCTGCAACGTAAGAAGTCCAAAGTTGGAGCTGGTTTGGGTAAAACTACTGGCTGGATTCATCGCACGACCCTCAAGCATAAGGGGGTGCATATGATGAATAATGTGTCTTACAGTAAAATCGATGACCAAGGTCTGCACATTCTTGTGAATGATGAGCCAAAAGTCTTAGAAGTCGATAATGTTATTGTTTGTGCGGGACAAGACCCGAAACGAGATATGTATGATGCGTTACAGGCTGCTGGGATATCTACCCACTTGATTGGTGGTGCGGACAAAGCGGCCGAGCTAGATGCTAAGCGTGCAATCAAGCAGGGCACAGAGTTAGCACTTCAAGTCTAAGCCATTTGGATGGATTAATGGGGTCTTCATGGTTTCGGTTAATGGAGACCCTCATTAATTTTGCGCAACGACCGGATTTGACCAAATCTTACACAGGAATCTGATAATTTCGTCACACCTACATGGCCAAATCTCACCTAAACTCATTCCATCTGGTCGAAAGTTAGGGAAGATATGGCAACTCAATCATTACTTGTGCAAACCGAAAAGGGCTATGGCAGTAATAGTGCCTATTGCTTGTTCTCGGGCAAAGATATAAGCCAAATCCTCGGACATGAGGCTTTTGAAAAGGCTCTGGAACGTCAGCGAACATTTCAAGAGCGTGGCTCAATTTCTCTAGCTTATGTGGAGTATAACGATTCTGGGCTGATTCAAGCCGTGGTATTGTTCAAACTGCCGTTGGATGACGATGGCCGCTGTGCTGAGGGATGGCATATGCCATTGCAACGTCTTGCTCATACCGCGGGTCGAGGACCTAACCTAGGTAGTGGGCGTATTCGCTTGGCGTGTCGCAGTCAGTGTTCTATATCTTGGTTGCAGCCCTTGTTGTGGGATCCAACACCTCGAATTTTTGCCAATCTTAAGCAAGTGGTTGCTAAGCACGCTAAAGAATTGCCTGGACAAGCTGAAATTAATACCGACTTTTTAATTCGTCAGTTCCGAAACGAAACGGCCGGATATCGAAATGAATTACAGCAGCTTCAGCAAGAGCTTGAGCAGCAACGCCTCTTAAATGAACGCTTATTGAATAAGTTAAATACGCAGCCTGTGAATACCTCAGTAGAGTCGATGAGCAAAGAAGAGCGTATTGATCATCATGTATTGCGTCAGAAAGCAGAGCGTCAGGCTATGAGAATTAGAGAATTGGAAGTGACTAATGAAAAACTAAGACAATCACAATCTCAAACTGATGAACCTAAGATCGTAGAGGCCATGCAGCAAAACGAGGTTATGAGTGTCGTATTTCACCCAGGGGCAGGACACATTAATCTTTCGCCCTATGAGCTCATCGAATACTTACAAGACCCTAAAGCCTATGCAGCTCACTATTTAGGTATGAGTAAATTTCATTACGGCCAGTGGCTTAAACATTATGAATCGGGATGTTGTGAGGTTTGCGATGAGAAAATTGCCATTATTGCTGATCCACAAATTTTTGATGCTGAAGTGGATATCTACTGTGACGCTCATAAGCCTATTGCATGATGCTTGGCTTATGACAGACTAACGCCCACACAAGTACGGGCGTTTTATATGTCTTCTATTCAGTTAATTGAGCATCCTCTATTTAAACAACAGAAAGTTACTGTCTGTGTAAAACGCGATGATCAAGTGCATCCGATCATCAGTGGTAACAAATGGTATAAATTAAAATATCATTTCCAGGCTTTTTTTGGTGGTCAATATGATTGCTTGGCCAGCTTTGGTGGCCCTTACAGTAACCATTTGCATGCGTTGGCTTATGCTGGAAAGGAGAAAGGTGTTAGGACTATAGGTTTTATTCGAGGCGAACAAATTCTACCGTTGAATCCTACTCTAAGAGATTGTGTTGATTGGGGGATGACCTTAATTCCCATCTCACGACAACAATACAAACTCAAGCATGACCTTAGAACTTTAAAAGCGTATCAAGCCTTTTATCCGAATATGTACATAATACCTGAGGGGGGCAGTGGTATTTTGGGCGTAAAAGGTAGCATGGGCATGGTAAGCGTTGAACAAGCCAAAAGCTTTGACCATATTGTTGTGGCCGCCGGTACAGGAACCACCGCAGCAGGTATTATTGCTAACGTGTCTAGTGCCACTAAAGTTCATGTCATAGCGGCGTTAAAGGCCAAGCAATGGCTTGAGAACGAAATTAGTCATTATCTCGATGAACTCTGTATATCAGGGAAGCAATGGTCGGTATTTGAAGACTATACATTTGGTGGTTATGCCAAACGACCACGAGAGCTATTGGACTTTATTGAACGGGAAAATAAATTCCTACCACTTGAGCCAATTTATACGGCTAAAGCGTGGTTTGCTTTACATGAAATGATACACGAGCAAATAATTCCTTCGAACGAGCGAGTCTTATTTATCCATACTGGTGGCTTGCAAGGCTGGCGCTAAAGCCTGCAATGGGCGATAACACCACAGATCACTGGTGTCGCCCATTGCGCCTATTATGGCATTAAGCGACTTCGCTTGAGTCTTCTCGACTGCCCTCTGTCGCGCTTTTGCTACGATACTGAGCAGGACTCATTCCCACATATTTAATGAAGATACGATCTAAGGTGCGACGACCAGAGAATCCGATTTTCATTGCGATTTGTTCGATGCTTTGTTTGTTTTCTTCAAGCATGGTCTTCGCTTCATCAATACGCGATTGCGTAAGAATAGACTTAAGCGAAGTGCCTTCTTGCTGAAGGTGGCGATTCAAGGTGCGTGAACTGATATGAAACAATTCTGCGACTTCTTTTTGCGTGGCGCTGAACTCAATACGGTTCTGCGTTAATGCTTGGCGAATACGATCGCTTAGCAGAGCGCGGTTATTGATTTTCTCGGCCAGGTTTTTCACTTCTGTTTTTATCATATTCATAATGTGTGGGTTCGACTGGTGAAGTTGCTTGTCAAGCCAGAAAGCAGGGAATACTGCTGATACTTCCTGACAGTTAAACCGGACGGGAGCACGTAACCATCTTTCGTACGACGCCATGTAGCTCGGAGGACTAAATGGCAACAAAAGTTGGGTAAGTTTGAATTCACGACCGCACACTTGTCGCAGCCAATGGCAAGTGATGGATAGGACTAAGTCCATTCTTACTCTTTGCTCTTCGGTAAAAGAGTGGGCAAGAGGGAACGAAATTTTGACGCTACCATCGCCTTTGCGACTGAATGTTGGCGGTGCTTCATCACTGAACAAGATAAAGTAACGGTTGAGGTAGACCAATGCTTCACTCAGCGTCGAACAGCATAAAAGAAGGTGTTGTAATAGATTATACGAACGCGCCTCTAAGCTGGCTCCAGCGCTTAGACCTAGATCCATCTTATTACTGATCGACACAAGACCGTTGAACAACGCATCCACCTGGGACACAGGCAGACGATTGTCTGGATCTTTCAGTAAATCAGGGTTAATACCTGCTTTGCTAATAGCAGTGCGAGTATCGAATCCCATGGATTTCACATGGCTGATTACTGGATTGATGAGTGATACAGATACACAGTCGGAAGTCACCGTACTGATCCTTGTTTTTATTTTTATTGTTGGGATCTCTGTCCTTAAGTTACTAAATGCACTAAATGTGCCATATGTATTAGAACCGAAAACATGGCAGGTATTGGCTAGGTTTTTTTAATGAAAATGGTTTAATTAGCTTGGTTCTTTAAGTGTTTGTTGTTACCTCTTGTAACCAAACAGGTAACAACATGGGTAAGAAAAGTGTGAATATTTTACCCTTTCCTTTAAATTAGAAGTGGATTTGCAGGCTTGTAGTGATCCCCTCAAATGTATTTTTCGGGTAATCAATAGCGTTCATAGTGACGATCGCGTATTCCGTTCTGAATGAAACCCAAGAGAATGGCTTTAGTATAAAACCATAGCCGTACCAAAAGTCTACAGCCTGATGAGATTCGCCTTCTTCTGTGAGGCGACAGTAGCTGGTGGTACCGCAATCATTAATGTTCGTTGCATCAGCGAGATCGTTTACCTCGTTGCCGTCTGCATCGACGGGTGTTTCAGCACCAAAAATTGTGACTCGAGTTGTATCACTTTGCCAAGCCAAAAAGCTTACTCGAGCATAAAGTTGAAACCAATTGTTCACTGATTTTTTGAACTTGAGTCCAGCACTGATACCTTGAGTTTCGGCGGAAGTGATACCGTTAAATTCGTTTCCTCCAAAATCACCAAAACCAATATTCTCAAATCGAGCGGCTTCGTCATTGTCTTCGTCTGCTGGAATGTATGTAGGATCATCGAACCGGCTTTCACCGTAATTGATATAACCCCATTCTAAATCAAGCCAATCTGTTAGTTCCGTGCCAAAATCGAAGCGATAACCATCGTCGACTTCGTCATAGCTGTTTGTGCTAGTCAAACTGTATCCAGCGCCTAAATAACCGGCTTGGCTTGGCAATGCTAAAAATAGGCATGCGATGGAAATGATAATTCGCATCATTGAAACTCTCGTTATTATTGTTTTCTGTGAGAAAGTGCGAGGTATTCTAACCAGACAGGTGACGTCTGTCATGGTTTTTAAATTGGGCTTACATTGAATAAATCAGTAAAAAGTACCAAACCCATCTGTGTTAAGCAGATTCTTATTCGGCGCTTTTATTATTCATATTAGTTTCTTTGGGACTCTCACTGGTTTGCGTGTCGACAATAACTGACTTGTTAGCATTGTTGTCTGGATTTACCTGTGTTGACTTAGCAGGTGTAGGCGGTTGAGGGTCAACTGAATTTGATCTTGCTTTGTTCTGAGCATCTTCTAGTAAGCGTTCGAGTTTTTTGATGCGTTGCTGTAATTGCTGGTTCTCGTTTTGTGTTCGGTTTTGTTCAAGTTGTTGTTCAAGCTTAGATTTGGCTTGCTTTGCTAGAATTTCGGCTGTTTGCGCTAGGGCAATAGACTGACTATTTAACGGGAGATGAGTGACGTCTTTCTCGCCTAGAGCGGTACCAATTCGCATCAGGAACTGTTCGATCGATAATATGTGCTTTTCTGCAGATTTAGAATCCAGTCGCAACAGGGGTTTCGCTGCTTGAGCCACATGCAGTGCGTGCTGGGCAAGGCGAACAGCATTTTGCGAGTCAATCTTAATTTGCTCTCGTTGCTTGGGCTGCTGTTTAATTAACTCTTCAAGTCGATCCATGGCTTTCTCTGCTTCAGCATAGGACTGAGCTGCAAATTCATCCGCATCGACATCTTCTGCACTTTCGAGCGCAATTTCCACCGGGCGAAGAAAGATCACCCGCAGAGTTTCAATTTCTAATTCATAAATGTCGTTTAGCAAGCTTTTTTGCTCATCTGCCAACTCAGATGTATTGCCTTGTTCAATGAGTTCAATGGTCTCTTGAATGTCAGCTTGGATATCTTGGAAATCTGACGCTAAATATTGATTCGCTTTCAAGCCCCGAAGCATATCCATGCCCCTAAATACATCATCTAGTTGCTGCAGAGCCAAGGGTTTTATGGCTAAACCACGCTTGAAAAATGCTTCTGCCTTTAAGGCTTCGGTCATGGCTAAAGCTTGGTTATTCGCATTTAAAGCAGATTCCGCTTTGGTCATGGCGGTTTCGCCATTGGCCATGTAGTTTGGGCTGTAGAAATATAGATCTTCTTTTCGTGCGTCAGTCTGTATATTGCGTACCCGCTCGAATACGCTTTCAATAGAAACGTCCGCACTTTGGGCTTGCTCAATTGCTTGCATTTCAATTTGCTTTGTATCTTTTAACTGAGGGCCCGCGCAGGCAGAAACAAGAACCGGTAAAATTATCAGGCTAAGGCGAAGAAGCATGAGAGGTCCTTATTAGAGTGATAAGTATTAATTCGTAAGACTTCGAAGAGCTCAGTTTTTGGATTTTAGTGTAGCTCTAATGCTTTAAACTTTTGCGTTACCAGTATTTTGGCATCTCGTAAAACCGCACGCTTATTTGTTTCTTCTAGCTCAAAACGTTGCTTATCTAACTCAAAGCGTTGTTTTGGCTTTAGTGCTTTGTACGCATCGTGAGTTGGCATGTGAGCAGTGGCCTCATAATGCGCTTTTATGGAACTGAACTCTGGTTGGAAGCGCAGGTCTTCATCAAGACGATCCATCAGGACTGTCAGGCGCATACAGCCCTCTGTAATCTCGCACTGTTCTTGGACCATGGCATTGGCAATGAACCGAATATCTGATGCAATTTCTTCCTGCTTGTTGCGCCAAGCCGCTTCACCTTCAGCAATCGCTTTTCTTTGCGCGTCTTTTGCGTGCTTTAACTTGACCAAATAATAAGCCGCGATTCCGCTCAATATGACAATAACAGCGATGGCTGCTGTAACTAAATAAACCATACTACCTCCGAGATTTGTACCTATTATGGGGTTTCATAAGGAATTCACAAGGGGCTCGAGTGTTGTTTAGTCCTGGCTTAGGCGGCAGCTTTTAGCGTGGTTGCTTTCTACATAGCGCACTTTAGATGAGCTTTTTCCACGCTGGTTAGAGACCTCGAAGTAGGGGCGTTGCATATTTAAGTCACAAGTTTGGTTTTTAGCTTTTGTGTTCGTTGTCATTTTGATTCTCCAAAGCCTCAAATGCTTCATGTGTACTCATATAGATTTGACCTGGAGCTAAAAGTTTCTCTAAATGTAAATGTTGCAGTTTGTCCATAATAGGGCCTTTCACCTCGGCCAGATGAGTGAGGATACCTTCCTTTTTTTGTCTGCGAATGATGCTTTCTAACCTTTCTAGTCCGTCGCTGTCGATTTGATTGACCGCTGAAAAGACCAATAGGAGATGCCTAGTTTTTGGATGATCGAAAATAGCTCGAGCGATAAAATCTTCTATGTTTTCAGCGTTGGCAAACGTTAGTCCTTCATCTATTCGAATCGCCAACACATGAGGATGGGTTTCGACTTTGTGTCTGCGTACATTTCTAAAATGGCTTGTATTTGGGATACGACCGATAATGGCGATATGTGGGTGGGCTGCGTTTCGAAGCAAAAATGCAATGGAAAGGCCAACGCCGATCATTATGCCGCTTTCAACGCCCAGAATAAAAACACCCAAAAAACTGGCAAGCCAAATGGCATTGTCTTGTGGGTGTATTTTCCAATGGCTATAGAGTGGCGATAGATCAATCAGGCTCCAAACGGCCATGGCGATAATAGCACCGAGCACGGGTTTCATCATGTAATTGATGGATTCTGGAATAAAATTGATGAATAGCAGAACGAATAATGCTGTGAACACCCCAGCCAGCGGAGACGTAGAACCAGCTTCTTCATTGACCATCGTCCGCCCAAATCCACCGGCTACCGGAAAGGCGCCCGAGAACCCTGCGATGATATTGGCGCTGCCTAATCCCATTAGCTCTTGATTGGGAGATATACGTTCATCATGTTTTTTTGCCACAACTTTAGCCACCGAAGTGCTTTCTAAGAACACTAACACAGAGATAATGACAGCACTCGGAAGCAGGGTTAATAGCGTATTTGAGAGTGCGTTCGTATCCTGATTCCACGGTGAGAAAAGGGTGAAGATGTCACCAGTGGCATGATAACCAATCGTTTCTATTTTCAAATTTGGCAGGTTTAAGGCGATTATCATACCGGCAAGTAGAACCATTAAAGGGCCTAGCTTGTTCAAGGGCGATGGCATAAAACCTTTCACAATTATTAGTGAAATAAGGCTGAGCGTGCTTAGTAGAAGGCTTGGAAGGTGCCACGTGTTGACGTTGAATACATCAGAAGGCAAACCAAGCATTAGTTCGAGCTGCTTGAATATGATCAAAACAGCGGCGGCAGATGTGAAACCTTGAATGACAGGATGGCCTATAAAATTTACCAACTTACCTAGGCTCAGGAATCGAATAGTCAGTAGGATTGTTCCGACCATTAAGGCTAACAAAGGAACGCTTAGAGCTATTTCATTGGCACTCATGTCAGTAGTAGCCTCAGCAACCATGAGGCTGACAATTGCGACGGGGCCGACTGCCATCGACCGACTGCCGCCAAATAAAGCGTAAGCGATTAAAGGAAGTGTGGCTGCAGCGAGAGCAATATTTGCTGGCACATTGGCCAATAGGCCATAGCCGATGGCTTGCGGAATGATCAGAAAGGCTACAATGATGCCCGCAGAAAGGTTATTACCCAACTCCAGAGGTTTGCTGCGCCATGGAACGAACATCTCTAGTTTGTCACCAGATCTGCACAATAAATGCTTTGTAATACGTCGATAATGGCTTTCGCCTTAGTGCCATGTAACGCGTAATAGATTGTTTGAGCATCTCGGCGGGTTTGCACAAGATCCTCTCTTCTTAGCCAAGCTAGATGTTGGCTTAATGCACTTTGGCTTAATGTGAGTCGTTCGTTTAGCTCTGATACGCTCAGTTCTCCTTGACCTAGTGAACACAGAATCATCAGGCGATTTTCATTGGCCAGTGCTTTAAGAAGTTGTGACGCGTCGCGCGCGTGCTTTTGCATCTCTTCTGCGAGAATAGGTGTATCCATAAAAGTTCTCATATACAGTTGATCTTTCTAATATTAGCATAACTAATTTAGGTAAATCTAATATAGAGTGTGGGGCTCTTAATTTAGGCATAAAAAGCCAATGTGTTGTGCAATCTAATTATAATCTGCTAGTTTTTAAGAAAAACCATCATGGATAGGTACGAGTATGGCCTTCTCAAATCGCTGGATTACTGCTGACGGTACGTTTCAAAATGATCCGATTACAATCCGCTATCGCGATGGTGTCGAAGATGAAAAGGGGTCTGGTCAGTACCCACATTGTATTCAGATTGTTTGGGAAGCGTCTGATGTGGATGCAGACACCGGATATCCAAATCAGGCTGAACTCATAAAGATAGATGCGTTTAACCAAAAACTGATGCAAGCCATAGAGAGCAAGCCATGTGGTCTGTTGGTGATGGTTCTTACTTCTCAAGGGATTAATCAATGGATTCTTTATGCGACAAGCAATGAAGAAGTTACATTGGCGCTAGATTCTATTCCAACGGATACAGGTCTGTATCCGATTGAAGTCTCCTCGGAAGAGGATGCGGATTGGTTGGTATTTACCCAATTACGCGACGCGATCAAAACACAATAATATCATCCAAAATATCTTGCCATGCGTAACTACAGGTCATACTGTAGCAATACACTTCAGTAAAATTAATAAGGAGAAAAACATGGCAACAGTAACTCTTCAAGGCAATGCGTTTGAAACCTGCGGAGAATTGCCGAAGGTAGGTAATCAAGCCCCAGACTTCAAGCTGACTCAAGTTGACCTCGCCGATTTAACATTAGCCGATCTTAAGGGCAGTAACATCGTCCTAAACATTTTCCCATCGGTAGATACACCAACTTGTGCGACTTCGGTGCGCAAATTTAATGAAAAGGCATCTTCTTTAGATAATACTAAAGTGGTCTGTGTTTCTGCTGATCTTCCTTTTGCCATGAATCGCTTTTGCGGTGCAGAAGGGCTCGAAAACGTTATCAATGGTTCAAGTTTCCGCTCAAGTTTTGGTAAAGACTATGGTGTTGATTTCGCTACAGGACCTTTGACTGGCTTGCTATCCAGAGCCGTTGTGGTTATCAATGCCGACGGCAAGGTAATTTATACCGAGCAAGTGGCAGAAACTGCGGATGAGCCAGATTACGAAGAAGCATTGAAAGCTTTGGCTTAATTGTTGTCGTTTAAAGTGATAATAAAAAAGGGCCATTTGGCCCTTTTTTCTTGGATGTTAAACGGATTGACCTTTTAAACTTCGAAGTCTTTGACGTTCCCGTTCAGCCTCTTTTTCTTGGCGATGTTGCTCAATGGTCTTTTTCACATCCGAACCTATATGCGCTTCACCGCGTTTCTTAGCCAACTCCACTTGACGCTCTCGCTCAGCAAAGCGTTGGCGTTGTTCTTCAGTTAGCTTGTCATAACAATGCGGGCAGCTCACTCCTTTTTGATACTTTTCACTTTGCTTTTCCTCTTCGGTGATTGGCAAGCGACAAGCATGGCATTGATCATACTGACCTTTCTCTAACTGATGATTGACGGTGACGCGTTCATCAAAAACAAAGCATTCGCCATCCCACATTGTTTCTTCTTGCGGTACTTCCTCAAGGTATTTAAGGATGCCGCCTTTAAGGTGATAAACTTCGTCGAAGCCTTGCTCTTTCAAGTACGCAGTGGATTTCTCACAGCGGATGCCACCGGTACAGAACATAGCAACTTTTTTATTTTTATTGGGATCTAGATTTTCTTTTACGTATTGAGGGAATTCTCGAAAGGTCTCTGTATTCGGATTGATCGCATTTTTGAACGTGCCCACTTGGAACTCATAATCATTGCGTGTATCGACCAAAACAACATCAGGGTCACTGATCAAATCATTCCAATCTTTAGCTTCGACGTAGGTACCAACCACGCGCTTGGGATCAATACCCTCAACACCCATGGTCACAATTTCTTTCTTGAGTTTCACTTTTGTACGGTGGAAAGGGGGGGTGTCGGTATACGATTCTTTATAATCAATATCCGCTAGGCGTTCGTCTTTACGCAACCAATCAAGTAAGGCGTCGATGGCCGTTCGACTTCCAGCCACGGTGCCATTGATACCCTCGTTGGCAAGTAGAAGTGTACCGCGTATACCCTGAGTTTCCATGAAGTTATGAAGGGGTGCGCGGATGGATTGATAGTCATCTAGTGTGACAAACTTGTACATGGCGCATACGACAATGCTGCCTTGAGTTTCACTCATATAGCTTCTCCTGCTCACCGAAACGTAAATTCGGCGCTTGGTTGATTTTGAGGGCGCAATTATAGGGATGATGACGGGAAAGTGAAGGGCCCAAAGGCCCTTTTTTATTTATATAATGTTACTGACCGTAGCGACCCTGTAGCATTTCAAAAACAGCGCGAACCCCCATTGCCTCTCCGCCAGAAGGACGGCCAGGAAGCGTCCGGTTGTTCCAAGCCATTACATCGAAATGGATCCAAGGCGTGTCGTTTTCAATGAACGCCTGAAGATAGAGCGCAGCTGTAATCGCGCCGCCAAACGGCGAAGCCGCGCTGTTGACCATATCGGCAACATCACTCTTAATCATATCTTTGTACGGGGTGTGTAAAGGCAGCTGCCAAACCGGATCTTGTGTTTGACTGCCAGCTTGGAACAGGGCATGGGCTATTTCATTGCTATTGCTAAAGTAGCCAGGCAGCTCTGTACCCAGTGCAATTCGACACGCACCCGTCAGGGTGGCGAAATCAATGATAAGGTCTGGATTTTGTTCACAAGCATCGGTTAACGCGTCACAAAGGACGAGACGTCCTTCTGCATCCGTGTTGTCGATTTCTACTTTCAATCCCTTTCTTGTATTGAGCACATCACCGGGTCGGAAAGCATTGGCGCTGACAGCGTTTTCTACCGCGGGAATTAATACCCGCAATTGAACGGGTAGGGCATGGCTCATGACCAAGTGAGCAACACCCAATACGTGAGCAGCACCACCCATGTCTTTTTTCATAAGCCGCATAGCATTGGCTGGTTTAAGATCAAGGCCGCCGCTATCAAAGCACACTCCTTTACCAACAAGTGTGACCTTTGGGTCCGACTCCTTACCCCACTTGAGTTCCAGTAAGCGCGGTCGATTTTCGCTAGCACGTCCAACAGCATGGATCATTGGGTAGTTTTGCTCAATTAATGAAGCATCTACGATTTCATTAAACGAGCCGTTGAATTCTTCAGCTAGGTACTTGGTCGTAGCTGCAAGATCCTGAGGCATCATATCGCCTGCTGGGGTGTTCACAAGGTCCCTAACGAGTGTGACGGCTTGGATTTGGCGCTGCGCCTCTTCATATAAATTTTTGTCAGGGATTGCCAGAGTGATATGGGTCTGATCCTCTTGCTGTTTTAAATAGCGAGAAAATTGATAGGTGGCTAATCCCCAAGTCATGGCAAGATTGTCACCATATGGGCTATCTTCTAATTTATATTGCTGCGCTGGGAGTTGTTTAGGAAGATTAGCAAAGGCCCATAAATCACTTGGATCGGCACTAACGGCGATTGCCAACGCGGTCTCACCTTTGATATTCGGAATAGTGGCTGCACCGGATTTGTGTAGGTGTAATGGCTGTAAGATATTCTGCGTAAAGCTATCTTGCAGTTGCAGCCAGCTTTCGTATTCAGTAACTGAAAATAATTTCAATGGAATGCCATCTTGGCTATGCACAATACTGTCACAGTGGCGGCTGGTACACGTCATTGAATCAGACATAAACTTCCTTTAGATCAAGCGGTTAGTAAGATCTTAGCATGAATATTGGAGGGGTAGGTACTTAGGAAGCAGGCATAAAAAAAGCGGCCTCAGCCGCTTTTTTTGCTCAAGCAAGATTATGCAGGTTCTACATCTTCCGCTTGTAGGCCTTTTTGGCCCTGAGTCACAGTCATCGTAACTTGTTGGCCTTCTGCCAATGTGCGACGACCAGATCCTTGGATTGCGCTGTAATGTACGAATACATCCTTACCGCCGTCCTGTTGAATGAAGCCGAAGCCTTTTTCATCGTTGAACCATTTAACGGTTCCTGTCACTTTGGACATTTTGCATTTCTCTTTCTATGGGCCAAACAAGTTTGGCATTAAAACCACTGTCGATGACAGCCAAGCGTATTTACTAGAAAATGTTCTAATAAACGAGAATCATGCTACTCGCTATTGATTACAAATAAAACAAAAAATTTCGCTTTTTTATTCGATTTTTGTGAATTTTTTCTTTCAATTATACTTTTGGCTTACATGTTACGTCGATATTCGCCGCCTGCTTCATAGAGGGCGTGACTGATCTGCCCTAAGCTGGCGCACTTAACGGCCTCCATTAACATTGCGAAGGTATTTCCCCTTATTTTTGCAGTGTTTTTTAATTGATTTAATGCTGTTTCAATTTCATCGCGATGTCGCAATTCGAAGGCTTGTATGTTTTTGATTTGCTGGTTTTTTTCCTCTTCACTTGAGCGAGCAAGAGTAAGGTCGGCTGTGACACCGTCGCTATGGTCTGAGATAAAAGTATTAACACCTACAATTTCAAGTGAGCCATCATGTTTTTTATGTTCGTAAAACATGGATTCATCTTGAATTTTAGAACGCTGGTACATGGTGTCCATTGCCCCGAGCACGCCTCCTCGATCATTTAAGCGTTCAAACTCTTCGTAGACAGCCTCTTCCACTAGATCCGTTAACGATTCTATAAAGTAACTGCCCTGAAGGGGGTTTTCACATTGATTCAAACCTAATTCTTTGTTGATGATCATTTGAATCGCTACGGCCCGTCTGACACTTTCTTCCGTGGGCGTGGTAAGTGCTTCATCATAAGCATTAGTGTGTAGGCTGTTGCAATTATCAAACAATGCATACATGGCTTGAAGAGTGGTGCGTATGTCATTGAATTGAATTTCTTGGGCATGCAATGAGCGACCGCTGGTTTGAATGTGGTATTTCAGTTTTTGTGAGCGCTCATTGGCGTTGTATAGATTCTTCAACGCGCGCGCCCAAATCCTGCGTGCTACTCGACCAATGACGGCATATTCCGGATCCATCCCATTGCTGAAGAAAAAGCTTAAATTCGCAGCAAAGTCATCGATATGCATACCGCGACTTAAATAATATTCTACGATTGTGAAGCCATTTGCTAGGGTGAAGGCCAATTGCGTGATGGGATTGGCCCCGGCTTCTGCAATGTGATATCCACTGATGGAAACGCTGTAAAAATTTTTGACCTGATGATCAATAAAATAAGACTGAATATCTCCCATCATATGCATTGCAAATTCAGTAGAAAAAATACAAGTATTTTGTGCTTGATCTTCTTTCAAAATATCCGCTTGAACGGTACCGCGAATTTGCTTGAGAGTGGCAGCTTTGATTTTCTCATAAGTATCTTTATCAAGTACTTGGTCGCCAGTAATGCCCAGCAAGCCTAAACCTAGCCCGTTATTGCCTTCTGGTAATACACCTTCGTACTGCGGGGCTGTTTGATCTTTATATTTTTCTTTCAATGCAGTTTCTAGCTGATGCCACTGGCCGTTTTCTTTTACGTATTTTTCGACTTGCTGATCAATGGCGGCGTTTATAAAAAAAGCAAGAATAATCGGAGCCGGTCCATTGATGGTCATAGAAACAGAAGTACTTGGATCGCATAAGTCAAAACCTGAATAGAGTTTTTTCATATCGTCCAAACTAGCGATGCTCACGCCACTATTACCTACCTTTCCATAAATATCTGGTCGTGATGCTGGATTCTCTCCGTATAGCGTTACGCTATCAAAGGCCGTTGATAAACGAGCGGCTGGTTGTCCTAAGCTTAGGTAGTGGAATCGGCGATTGGTACGCTCTGGTGTACCTTCTCCAGCAAACATACGGATAGGGTCTTCTCCTTGGCGGCGGTAGGGGAAAACACCTGCGGTAAAAGGGTAGTAACCCGGTAAGTTTTCTTGGGTTAAATACAGTGCCCATTCACCCCAATCAGAACTATTTAATGGAGCGACTTTGCATATAGATAGATGACTCAAGCTCTCACGATAGTTTTCACCTTTGATGGTTTTATCTCGAACCTGATATTCATAAGTTTCATCTTTTACGTCTTGTTTATTTTTAGGCCAAGCGATTAACTGTGTACGTAAATCAGCATCGATGGCATGCAAAGCCTCTTGGTAATATTGGCGAAGGGCTTGCCATTCGTATGCTTGGGATAGAACGTTTGATTCGTAATATTCTAATGGAGTGGGAAGTAACGGATCTTTCAGCGCTTTAAGGGTTTCGTATAGGTGTTGCGCTCGTGAGGCATATTCTTTTTGTTGTATGGCAAATTGTGATTGCTTGCGACCATTCTCTGCGATTTCTGCGAGATAGCGAGTTCGTGAACCAGGAATTAACGCAAGACCTTTTGGGTTCTCTGGCCCAAAGTTAGTTGACAGCTTGGCACCATCTGCCAATTGAGGAAATTGCTTGCAGATACGATTGAGTAAACTTTGAAATAGCCAGTTGACCCCAGGATCATTAAATTGGCTGGCGATGGTAGCGAATACAGGTAATTCATCATCCGCTGTTGTAAATTCATTGCGATTGCGGCGATATTGTTTTCTTACATCTCGTATTGCGTCTTCACTGGCGGCTTTTTCAAATTTGTTGATAACGATGCTGTCGGCAAAATCCAGCATATCAATTTTTTCTAGTTGACTGGCAGCTCCAAATTCACTGGTCATGACATACATAGCGTGATCTACATAGTCGACGATCTCGGAATCGCTTTGTCCGATGCCAGCTGTTTCTACAATGACAAAGTCAAAGTATTGGGCACTCAAAAAATCGATGACATCTTGAAGAATTTCTGTGGTCGACAGATGCTGGCGCCGTGTTGCCATGGATCGCATGAAAATGTTTCCATGGCGTAGGGCATTCATACGAATACGGTCACCTAATAGGGCTCCGCCGGTTCGACGACGGGTTGGATCCACAGCCAATACGGCGATATTGAGGTTGGGCAAGTATTGATTAAATCGGTTGAGCAGTTCGTCGGTCAAGCTAGATTTTCCAGCTCCCCCAGTTCCAGTGATGCCAATGACCGCGGCCTTTTTATTGGCTTTCCAATCAGCGCGAAAGTCGTTAAGCGTATCCTGATTAAATTCATTGTTTTCCAATG
The DNA here is from genome assembly GCF_012295615.1 of Bermanella marisrubri. NCBI lineage: Bacteria > Pseudomonadati > Pseudomonadota > Gammaproteobacteria > Oceanospirillales > Oceanospirillaceae > Bermanella > Bermanella marisrubri. The sequence continues at coordinate 2,143,462 of NZ_CP051183.1, read as the reverse complement.
CGCTTATCAATTCGGCTACCTGTAAGGGAGTTTTTGCATGATTTTGGTTTGTCTTCGTATTTCGAATGTTTTTCAGACGGCGAGCCTGTGCACGATCAACAACATCGTTAATCATGCCTAATAAACCCATTTGCATACCGTCGTTGGGGTGATAAATACGCTCAACGCCAAATTGGTGTAGCTCATTGATTTCTTCCGGAGTAATGGTTCCTCCACCGCCTCCAAATACAGCAATATGGTTTGCGTCTTTGTTTCTGAGCCCATCGATTAAGTATTTAAAATATTCAAGGTGACCACCTTGGTATGAGCTGATGCAAATGGCGTCGGCGTCTTCATCTATAGCTGTATCAATAACTTCCTGGACGCTGCGGTTGTGACCAAGATGAATAACTTCAACCCCCTTATCCTGAATAAGCCGACGCATAATATTGATAGCAGCATCATGACCATCAAAAAGACTGGCAGCAGTGACAAATCGTAATGGTGGTGTTGCATTTGAATCACTAGACGACATTTATAAGCCCATTTATTTTTATTCTTGCTCTTATTATTAAAATGAGTCTAGCCTTTGCACCACTGGACGAAAAGGTCGAAATAGGCCCAAAGTGCGAAAGGGTGTAAAACGCCAATCTTAATGGAAGAAATGGTCATAAACGATAGGCGTTTTTTCTAGATGTTAAATCAGTGTGCGTACGCTAGTTAGATTTAGCCTGATTGGCTTGACTCTTCAGCATGAAAAAGATGCCTACAAGGATCAAAGATGAAGCAATAATAAAGGAGAGGGTAATCGGTTCTTGGTTGACAACAATGCCACCCAATGCGGCAATGATCGGCACGCTCAGTTGTAATACACCTGCAATCAGGCCACTAAAATGAGGCAATACTTGGTACCACAACCAATAGCCAAGGGCCGAAGTGACGACACCTGAGAATATTGCAAGTAAAACTCCGGTTGAGCTAAATACCGGTTCAACCCAGTAAAAGAATACCAAAGAGAGCAAAGCCAACGGAACGCTTAGGATAAAGTTTCGCGTGGTTGAGGTCTTTGCTGGTAGTGTATTGACCATTCCCATATAGGTGTAACCGGCCCACGCAATACCGCCGATCATCATGATGGCACTTCCAAGCATTGAGGGTCCACTGGACTGTGGTCCTAACCAATACAGCAAACCTGAGAAAGCTAATAGTAAACCAGTTATATCGCTCCCAAGCGTTGGCTGACCATTGAGCTTGTGCTTTATGGCTAAAGTAATCTGAACACTCGCAAACAAAATCAGTGCTCCAGCGGCGGCACCCAACTCTATATAAGCAAAGGAAAAAGTGATGGCATAAAGCCATAACAAAAATGCTGACAACCAAGGTTCAATTGTTTTTAGTTTGGATTTCGTCAAACTTGCTTTTAGCGTATTCCCATTCTTAAAAAGCACCGCAAAAATTAGTAAGGCAGATGCCCCGCTAATAAGTCGCACGATAGTAAACGTATTTGCATCGATACTGCCTTCTGCTAGGGCTAGACGGCATACAACACTGTTGCCTGCAAAGGCAATCAGTGCGATCAGTGTTGTGATGAATAGCTTCATTCAGACTGGTTCGACTTTAACAATTCTCTTAATTCTTTCGCCTTTTGAGAATCCTTTAAAGCATCAAGAATAGCCTGACGAGCATTGCCTTGATCATAGGCTTTTTTACAGCAGTCTTTATAAAGCTTGCCACTTTCACAAGGACAAAGTTCTTTATCGTCACTCATATTTTATTTAACTCGTTGGATACAGAGGCTTTAGACCATTATCCTGATTTTGTGAGGATTGCGCCATGGGTTTGTATTGGTTGACTAATTGCCACAAGTATTCACCTTGCCATGCACTGTTTCCTGTGGCGCTATATAGAGTGTAATCCAGTTCTTGAATAGCGCTGATTAAAGCTTTGTCATTGAGGTCCTTACAAATATCAGTAAGGCGCCCGTATGGAGCATGGGGTAGGGTGGTATTTGCCCAATTAAGTAACGCGTGTCGTGCCATGTCCGGCTGGTTTTCTCTGCACGCTTTTTTGAGGGCTTTTAATGGCTTGCTAGTATCAGCAGCTGTTGACTCTGCGGTTACCAAAGTGCTTTTGCGATCTCTCTGCCAGACAATATACAAAATAGTGGCGAGCCAGAGAATGGCAAATAGGAGTGTTGAAAGCATCCATGGGCTCCACTCGTTTTCTCTAACTGTTTCCGGTGGTAGCAGCGCTTTCTGAGCATTGACCGCCAGTGGTGCTTGGATAGCCTCAGTTGAATTCTGTGTTCTTTGAGCTGGTGACGCTTTTGTCTCCACCGTTAAGGCTTGCGCGTCAATGGTTGCATATTCTACTCGATTAGTTTGTGTGTTCCACCAAGGAATGCGAATTTCAGGCAAACGAAATTGTCCCGGCTTTGTAGCGACGACGGCGATACTTTGTTTGCGGCTAGAAATCAGTCCCGAGGCGGTATCTTGGTCCTGTGTTTGCGCTTGATCTGGATAGTATTTAAACCCATCTAATTCGGGTATCGCGACAGCCGGAATTTGTGCCGAACTTAACCCCTTTGCTTCTATATTAATTGTTAGAGTAATGGGGTCTCCTATCTTAATTTGCTGTGGATCGCCTTGCCAATTAGCACTGACTGAGAAGTTCTTGGCTGGGATCCAAGGTGCATTTGGATAGCTGCTAGGTTTAGGTAACACTTCAATCTTTTTGGGAGGATGCCCCAGACTAATAGGGCGACCAGGACGCCATGGTCCGTTACTTATTTCGCCCGTATAGCGGGGCCCAGGGATAACCATCTCTCCGCTGGTTTGTGGGAAAATAGCAAACTGTCGTTCATAGACATTAAAGTTTCGACCATTGACGCGGGTATTATACTGTTTAATTTCTCCCAATGGAGTTACTACCGCTTCGTCTACAGCCAGTTCATTTAACTGCCCGTTATCCAGAGGGACCGCAAAAAATAACTTCTCTGTATACAATATTTGCCCTTGCACGTAGGCTTTAGATACATCAACTTGAGTATCAAAAAACACATCATCTTGCTGATTCTGAATGCGTTGTGACATTTCTGCTACTTCAATCCAAATAGGTTTGGTTACTTCACCTTCGAACTTGAGCGGTGGAATTTGCAGTTTACCCTTGCGCTTTGGACTGAGTGATAGTGTCCATACTGTCCAATTTTCGCTTTTTCCGTTGATGAATTGAAAACTGCTTTTTCGCTGTTGATTAACAATTCGAAAATCTTGTGTCAGAGGACGAAAGTTGGGACTGTCGCTGAAAACATTAGCTGCATAGCGAACGGTTAAAATGACCGTATCACCTTCACTGACTTTGTTGCGGTCCACAGTAGCCTCAAATGCAGTGGAGGCCCATCCCAACAATGAATAAAGACTCACAGTGAGTGCGAGGATGAAATGCCTTACCATGGTTTACGATCTCCATTGCTTTCATCGCGATTACGATTTTTATATTGGTATAAGAATTTATTTCTTAGCAGTCCACCAGGATCATCAGGGATGCGTTCCATCCATTGTTGCATAGCTTGTTCATGCTCACTTTGTTGACGACGCTGTGCTGTACTTTGTTGCGAAACCGGTTCTTTTTGTTCATCTTGTTGAAGCTGCGATTCTTTTTGCTCGTCGCTAGTGTTTCTCGCGTCTTGCTGTTTTTCTTGTTGCTGGTTTTGTATATCAGATTCTTGTTCGTCATCAGAGGATTTGTTTGGGTTCTCAGAAGCCGCTTTTTCATCAAAGTCTTGCTGTGAGTTGTTATTGGGTGATTTAGAATTATTATCTGATTGATTTTCGGACTGTAAATCGCTTTGCTGATCAGATTGATTGTCTGAGTTTTGCTCACTGCTGCTTTGTTGATCGCTATTGTTCTGTTCGTTTGCGTTTTCCTGCTGACCTTGTTGTTGGTTCTGTTGCTGCTGCTGGATCTGTTCGATTAATTGCTTGTTAAATTTAGCTTTTTCGTGATCGGGTGACTTTTCCAAAGCAGCTTGATAGGCATTGATGGCTTCATCAAAACGATTTAACTTTGAAAGTGCATTACCTTGGTTGTAAAGGCTGTTTGCATCATCAAACTGCTGCCATTTTTCTAAAGCTTTTTCGTATTCTCCGGCTTTGTAATGACTGCTGGCCTGCCATTTGGGGTCATCAAATAATGTGGCTGCTTGTTCAGGTTTTGATTCTAGAATTTTGCGTGCTTGTTGGTCATCATTCAGCAGCCAATTCGGTGTGTTTTCATACGGCTCTGCCCATGCGTCATGGTTTGGCGATAACAGAATCACCAGTGCCATACCTAATACGATTCCTCGACGAAACAGGAGTAAGGTAAAGGGCAGGGCCAACCATAAAAACCAATTACCATTGTCGGCCCACTGGTCAAACACAATATTAGTGTCTGACTTAGTAACTGCGCTATTGATATCTTGTCGAATTAGGTACTGAATATCACGATCGTCACTTCTTAAGCGCATAAGTTTGGCATTGCTTTGCTCAGCTAATGTTTGTAGATCACTCAATTCAAGCCCAGGCATTATGACTTGACCTTGAGCGTCTTTAAAAAACTGGCCACTAGGTTTAACGATTGGAGCACCTTGTTCAGTGCCGATGGCTAATATACTTAATTGTATATTAGCTTTATTGAGCAGCTCTGCGGCGGGCATAATATCTTGCTGCTCTACGCCATCCGTTACCAATAGTAATTGACGATTTTGAGTTTGTCCTTGTTCAAATAGTTCAGAGGCCTGTTCAACTAGTCTTATTAGATTGCTACCGGGTTCAGGCATAATGTAAGGATCCAGTGCGCTTAGCATGGCTTTAACCGTCTTGTTGTCTTTTGTCAGCGGAGAAGCCACATGAGCATCACCGGCATAGGCCATAAGCGCTGTATTCATATCTGGATACTGATCTAGTACATCGATGATTTTGAATTTTGCTCGCTGCAGTCGCGAAGGGGCGACATCTTGTGCTGTCATGCTTAAAGATAAGTCTAAGGCTATGACCAGACCGGATTGCGCGTCATAAATATCGGATTGGTGTTTTTTCCAACTTGGCCCTGATAACGCAATGATGATCAACACCAGAATTAGCATCAGTAGCGGACTGTACCACTTTGCAAAGGCATCTTTTTTTTGTGTTTTGCTAAGCATATAGGGCTGTAACTGCTTGGCGATAAGTTGGCTCCACGAACCTATTGAACGCTGTCGTGTATATTGCAACCAATACAAGGTCGGTAAAAGTAGAAGTAACCACAAAAACTCGGGGCGAAGAAAATGCATTATTTAGCCCTCTTTTTTTGATCATTCAATAGAGTGTGTGCGCGTCTGTGCCAACCTAGTTGATTTAGATACACTATCAAACCGAACACTAGGCAAAGCAGCAGTGGATAATGTAATAATGATTTCTCTGGACGGAAGGTTTTATCTTCGCTTTCGATTTCTTCTATCTGGTTAAGTACATCATAAATCTGTTCAAGTTCATTTACATTGCGAGCACGGTAATATTGCCCACCGGTATTTTCTGCAATGGCTGTTAGTGTATCTTCATCTAGATCTCGACTGGGGTTGACTCGGCGCGGACCGAAGAATCCTTGGATGACCATCTCATCAGCGCCAATACCAATAGCATAAATTTTAACACCCGCTTTTTCAGCGAGTTCCGCCGCTTTCAAAGGTTCGATCTCTCCTGCCGTATTTTGACCATCCGTTAATAGAATTAACACACGGTTGGATTCGGGCAAATCTTGTAAACGTTTGACACCCAAACCAATAGCATCACCAATAGCAGTTTTGTTTCCTGCAAGCCCGACAACCGCTTCATCCAATAAACGTTTTACGGTGCTAAGATCGAACGTTAATGGAGTTTGAATATAGGCTTGTTCGCCAAACAAAATGAGCCCTAAACGATCCCCTTTGCGTTCTTCAACAAAATCCGTAACCACCGCTTTTACGGTTTGTAAGCGATTAACTAGCCGACCCTGGTATTGCATGTCTTCTTCTAACATACTTTTTGAGATATCGACCGCCAGCATCATATTTCGATCAGTTTGCTGCAAGGCTTTAGGTTCGCCAACAAACATTGGTTGTGCCATCGCTGTTATAAAGCTCAACCAAGTTAAGGTGACTAAACTTATCAATAATTTCGAAGAATTATGTTCTGCTGCAGGTTGTTCTTCTGCGAGCATCATCAAGCTTGGCGCATAAATGGATTCGTTACTGCGCTCACGGGCAGGCGCCAAAAAATAAACAAATAAAGGGAGTGGCAACAATAGAAATAGCCAAGGGTATTCAAAGTGAATCATTTAGCCCTCCTGATCCATTGCTGTGCTCGCATTTTGAGTAAGTTTACGTCCAAGGTTTGCCCTGAATCTGGAGCATGTGCAAAGTCTTCGAGGTCTGGCAAAAATAGTGGCGTTTTTGTTTTACGATCAAGGCTGGCAAGCCATTTGATACCTGATAGCGATTGTCCCTGTCCATAACGGCTAACATATATTTGTTTCAGTAAGCGATTAATGGCGATAACGTACTCTTGATTATCTTTGCTATTTAATTCATTTAAACGCGCAATTGCGGCTCTACGCCAACGATTGCGGCGATAATAAATGACACTGGCCGTAGCGAGACAAATAATGGCAATAACTAGCAGCCACCAAGGCCAAGCGGGCGGCCAAAAGCCAACTTCTGGTGGTAACTCTATATCTTGTAACTGTGCCAAAGGATCTGGTTGCATTGCTCGCATGGATTACACACGTCCCTTTTGTTCTAACGCCAATTTTATAGCGGAGTAGGGGATGTCACCGGCACTAACAAGGTGATGACTGACGGATAGTTTTTGAAAGAGTGAGTTTAAGCCTTGCTGCCAAATATCTAAGGCTTCTTTGTACTGTTTGCGGTTGTTTCCTTGAATATTGAGAACCGACTCTTGAACACCATCATTGACGCCATAAGTGCCGGTTGGTGGAACTTCACGCTCCAGCGGATCAAAAACCTGCAGCGCTACAACATGATTATGCCGCTTTAATTGAAACAAAACTTCTTTGTCGGCCTCGTTTAAATCATAAAAGTCACTGATCAGAAAAAGTGTGGTACCTGGTTTAAGGGAGCGTTTAATATGCTGAAGGCTTTCGCTGAGTGATCGTTGGATATTGTGGTCGCTGTTCGCTAGTTGACGATTAAATTGGATTAAGTGTTGTAAAATATGCAGTACGTGCTGCGCTCGCTGCTTAGGGCGAAAGTCTATTTCGCCATTATCACCTAATAAAAAAGCGCCCACTTTATCACCATGCTCAATGGCGGCCCATGCAATAAGTGAAAAGCACTGTGCGGCTGTGACCGATTTAAAACAGCGTTTTGAACCAAAGAACATGGGGGAGCGTTGGTCGCATAAGATCATTACCGGCCGTTCGCGTTCTTCTTTATAAAGGCGAGTATGAGGAAGCTGTGTTCTTGCTGTTACGCGCCAGTCTATGGTTCGAATATCATCACCTGGCTGATAAATGCGAAGTTCATCAAGATCCAGACCACGACCTTTCTGTTTACTAAGATGTGTACCCGCGAGCATTCCTTGTAGTTGCGGCAGACTTGCCATGCGAATACGTTTAGCAAGCATGCGCAAATGCACCAGATGCTTTTCTTCGCATAAAGCGCCCGCAGGAAAAAATGGTTCTAGAGCTGCTTGAGTGGTAGAAGCTTGAGACGTCATGGCTATGGCACAGCAACTCTTAAGATAAGCTCATTAATGATACGATCGGAGTTTAATCCCGATGCTTCGGCTTCAAAACTCACTAATATGCGGTGGCGTAACACATTGTGAATAACCGCTTGTACATCATCAGGACTAACATAGTCTTTGCCAGCAAGCCAAGCGTGGGCACGTGCGCATCGATCTAAGGCAATGGTAGCGCGAGGGCTGGCGCCAAATTCAATCCAACCTGCCATGTCCTCGCCATAGGCTTGTGGCTGTCGGGTAGCCATGACTAGTTGCACTATATATTCCTCTACACGCTCGCTGAGGTGCATTTCCAATACTTCTTTGCGAGCAGTAAAAATATTGTCAGCGCTCAATATAGGTAGTTGGACGCTATCTTCATCCATCAGTGCTTCACCGCGCGCCAGTCGTAAAATTTGCAGTTCGGATTGGGCATCTGGATAGTCAATACGCACGTGCATCAGGAAGCGGTCTAATTGAGCTTCTGGCAAAGGGTAAGTGCCTTCCTGTTCGATAGGGTTTTGTGTCGCCATCACTAAGAACAATTTGTCTAGTGGATAGGTTGTGCCGGCAACACTCACCTGGCGCTCGGCCATGGCTTCTAACAAAGCAGATTGTACCTTGGCTGGGGCACGATTAATTTCATCGGCAAGGATCAAATTATGAAATAGAGGGCCAGCTTGAAACTCAAATTTACCAGTTTCAGCGCGATAAACTTCGCTTCCCGTAATGTCTGCCGGTAACAAATCAGGCGTAAACTGAATTCGCTGGAATGCCCCCTCAAGACGATCTGCCAAGGTTTTAATAGCTTTGGTTTTGGCTAAGCCTGGCGCCCCTTCAACTAATAAGTGACCGTCAGCCAGTAGCGCTACCAATAATGCGTTGACCAAATCTGGCTGACCAATGATGCTCGACTGCATCGATGATTGCAGACTTATGAGGTGTTCTCGTGTGCTCATTAGGCGATTCCAAGTTTTTGTTTTTAAAGTAATTTACCGAATTATTCACGCGATTCATAGTCAGACCTGATAGGCCGTTTTTTGATCGCTTTTTAAGCAAAATTGTTATCGCTAGGATTTGATCCGAAATGGGGGCAATAGTTTCAAAAATCAAGGATATTCGTTTGAACTGCAATGTTGAGCGAATCCCTGTTCTTCATCTATGCTGTTAGTAGATCGATTAAGTATAAAGGATACTTCATGAACCACATGATTCAGCAGGAAGTCCATCCGCAAATCAGTGCGTTAATAGAGCGTTTAAAGCAATCTGTCCCCAGTGCTCAGGCGGAGAGCATCGAACAATTTACAAAGCATTATTACGCTACTACGCCGATTAACGAAATTGAAAACCGAAGTTTAGACGACTTATATGGCGCAACACTCGCTTGTTGGAATTTTGTACAAGAGTGCAAGGGTGAAAGCAAAATTCGCGTATTTAACCCCGACTTCGAAGAGCATGGGTGGCAAAGTACTCACACTGTGGTCGAGGTATTGCACAAAGACGTGCCGTTTTTTGTAGATTCTATTCGCATGGAATTGAACCGACGTGAAATGTCCATTCACTTTATTAATCATGCTGTGTTGCCGTTCAAACGTGATAAATCGGGTAAGTTGAATCTAGCAAAAAGCTTCAATGAAAAAGAGACTGATCCGGAAGCCGTTATTTATATTGAAGTGGATCGCCATACAGATGATTCAATTTTGGCTGGTGTGGAATCGTCATTAGAAACCATATTGCGCGATATTCGTTTGGTGGTATCCGACTTTCCTCAGGTCCAAGATAGAATCAAAGAGTCTATTAAGTGGATTGCAGAAAGCAAAGGTCCGTTCTCTCAAGGTGACATTGAAGAGGCTTGCGCATTCGTTGAGTGGATGCATGACAATCACTTTACTTATTTAGGTTGCGAAGACTTTGCGGTTGAGCATGCCAATGATAAAACTATTGTTAAACGGGATAGCAAAAGTATTTTGGGCATATTCAAGCATGAATTACATGGCCCAGATAAAACCATTATTGATGATTTAGCGCCTGATATGCAGGCCATGATTATGGCTCCGCAGTTGGTCAGTATCACTAAATCTGGACGTCGTTCCCGAATTCATCGCCCTGCATATCCTGACTTTATTACGATCAAACGTGTAGATAAAAATGGTCAGGTGACGGGTGGTCGTCGCTTTATGGGGCTATTCACATCGAATGTATATAGTGAAAGCCCATACCGTATTCCTATCATTCGTAAAAAAGCAAAGCAGGTGTTAGAACGCTCCGGATTGGATTTGGAAGGTCACAGCGGTAAAGAACTTCAGCATATTTTAGATATTTATCCTCGCGATGAGCTATTTCACACCGATGTTGATCAGTTGTTCCATACCGCGATCGGAATTTTAAATATACAGGAACGCCGTAAAACTCAGATTTTTATTCGCAAAGATAAGCTCAATAAATTTCTCACTGTGATGGTGTTTATTCCACGGGATTTGTACAACACAGAATTACGCCAGCGTATTCAAAATATCTTAGTGGATGCATACGAACCTAAAGATGCACGTTTTACGACTTTCTTTAGTGAATCGATCTTGGCTCGGACCTTATTCACGTTGCGTTTGGATAACCGCAATCAAATGGAAGTGGATGAAAGACAGCTTGAAAGAGACATCCAGGAGGTCGCACGTTCTTGGCAAGACGATTTAATTGCCGCTTTGGTTGATGGTGTCGGCGAGGAACAAGGTAACCAATATTTTCAACTGTACCGCAATGCTTTTAGTGCAAGTTATCGAGAACAGTTTAGTGCTCGAACGGCTGTGCTCGATATTCAGCACATTAGTAAAGCCCAAGAAGATGACGATGTAGCTATGAGCCTGTATCGGAACGTAGCTGATAAGGGCAACCACTTTAAATTCAAGTTGTATAATCCAGATTCTTTATTACCGCTATCGGACGTCATTCCAATTTTAGAAAACCTAGGTCTGCGGGTCTTGGGTGAGCATCCCTATGGTATTACACGAACTGACGGTAAACAGTATTGGATGCATGATTTCTCTTTGGAATATAGCTTTAGTGACACAATTGACTTGCACGAAAGCAAGCAGCAATTTCAAGAAGCGTTTAGGGCTATATGGCAGGGTAATGCGGAAAGTGACGGCTTTAATCGCTTATTGCTTGGTGCTCGTATTGGTTGGCGTGAAGTCGCTCTGTTGCGCGCCTATGGACGCTACATGAAGCAGATTGGTTTTGCTTTTTCTGATACTTTTATTAGTGATACGCTATGTCGCTATCCTGAAATCAGTAACTTTATTGTTAAGTATTTCCAAATGCGTTTTGCGTCTACAAAAATGAATATGGAGACGCGCAATAAGCATCTAGAAAAGCTGGATACGCAGTTTTTCGAACTATTGGAAAATGTCGATAGCATTAATGAAGATCGCATATTCCGTCGGTATCACGAATTAATTTCGGCTACTTTGCGTACAAACTTTTTCCAAAAAGATAAAAATCTGTTTAAGAACTATTTTAGCTTCAAACTAAGTCCTCGGGATATTGAAGATATCCCGTTACCAAAACCCATGTTTGAAATTTTTGTCTATAGTCCTCGCGTTGAGGGCGTCCATTTGCGTGGCGGAAAAGTAGCTCGGGGTGGTTTGCGCTGGTCTGACCGTAACGAAGATTTTCGTACAGAAGTGTTAGGTTTGGTAAAAGCTCAGCAAGTGAAAAACTCGGTGATAGTGCCTGTTGGTGCTAAGGGAGGGTTTGTTGCCAAGCAGTTACCGGAAGGTGATCGAGATGCCTTTATGGCAGAAGGGATAGAGTGCTACAAAATCTTTATTTCAGCTTTACTTGACGTAACCGACAACTTGGTCGAAGGCGAAGTCGTGCCACCAAAACAAGTCGTACGTCACGATGAGGACGATCCATATCTCGTTGTTGCAGCGGATAAGGGTACGGCGACGTTTTCCGATATTTCCAATGGTATCGCTGTCGAACGTGGATTTTGGTTAGGGGATGCGTTTGCTAGTGGTGGTTCTGTTGGGTATGACCATAAAAAAATGGGGATCACCGCACGGGGCGCTTGGGTGTCAGTGCAGCGCCATTTCCGCGAACGTGGTGTGAATGTTCAGACCGATCGTGTTTCCGTTATTGGCATTGGTGATATGGCTGGTGACGTATTTGGTAATGGTATGCTGAGCTCAGAAACTATTGCATTGAAAGCAGCCTTTAACCACTTACATATCTATATTGATCCTGATCCAAAAAATTTGACGGATCATTATCAAGAGCGGAAACGTTTGTTTGAAACCCCTCGCAGTGCTTGGAGCGACTACGACACCAAGTTGTTATCAAAAGGAGGAGGGATTTTTGAGCGTTCCGCAAAATCAATTCCCATTTCGCCGGAAATGAAAGCGGCTTTCAATATTAGCGCTGATCGCTTAGCCCCCAACGATCTTATTCATGCATTATTAAAGGCACCGGTTGATTTAATTTGGAATGGAGGAATCGGTACCTATGTGAAGTCCAGTGCAGAATCCCATGTAGATGCGGGCGACAAAGCCAATGATAGTTTGCGTATTGATGGTAAGGAACTACGTACAAAAGTCATTGGGGAAGGCGGTAATTTAGGTATTACGCAACGTGCTCGTATTGAGTATGCATTGGCAACTGAAGGGCAGAGCTTTACTGATTTCATTGATAACGCAGCCGGTGTTGATTGTTCGGATCATGAAGTCAACATTAAGATTTTGCTGAACAGTTTAGTTCAAGCGGGCGATATGACGGTTAAGCAGCGCAATCAGTTGCTTGAAAGTATGACTGATGAAGTGGCTGAACTGGTTTTAGATAATAACTATCGCCAAACCCAAGCCATCGCATTGGCATTTCGTGAAGCAAAAACGCGTATGGATGAATATAAGCGCTTGATTCATGACCTTGAGGAGCAAGGAAAATTGAATCGTGAGCTTGAGTTTCTTCCTGCAGACGAAGATCTTGATGAGCGTAAGTCGCAGCAAAAGGGTTTAACTCGACCAGAGTTGTCGGTTTTGATCAGTTACATCAAAGGCGATTTAAAAGAACAACTGAATATCGAGTCGGTTTCAGAAGATCCCTATCTAGCGAAGGCGGTTGAAACCGCTTTTCCTGAGGTGTTGTCAGATAAATACCCTGAAGCTATGTACGACCATCAGTTACGCAGTGAAATTGTGGCGACACAATTGGCGAACGAAATGGTCAATCGTATGGGTATTACTTACGTGAATCGCATGCGAGATAGTACTGGTGCGTCGATAGAGGCAATCGTGAAAGCGTATGTGACGGCGCGCGACGTGTTTCGCATGAACGAGTTGTGGGAGCAAATCGAGAAACTGGATTATAAAGTTAGCGCTGAGATTCAAGAATCCATGATGTCCAGCTTAATGCGCTTAGTGAGAAGAGCGAGTCGATGGTTCTTGCGTAATCGGCGACGTGATCTGGTGATAGCTGATGAAGTAGAAAAATTTCGCGAACGTGCTCAGTCGTTGGGAGAAAACTTACCTAGCTTATTGGCTGGAGCGGGTAAGTCCATGTGGCAGAAATACTACGACCGCTTAGTTGAAGCACAGGTGCCCGAGCAATTAGCGACAGTGATTGCAGGTGCCAATAATATGTTCAGTGTTCTCAGTATTATTGAGGGGGCAGAGCACACTCGACAAGACGCAGAAGATGTTGCTGCAACCTATTATCAAGTGGGCTGTGAATTGGACTTGGAGTGGTTCTTGGATCAACTCAATACGATGCCCGTGATGAATCACTGGCAGGCACTGGCCCGTGAAACCTATCGAGACGACCTTGATTGGCAACAGAGAACTCTGACGGTGAGTATTATTAATACACTACCTCATGCTGATATGGATGCACGGATAAGAGCATGGCTAGAGCAAAGTGAGCCTATGATTAGCCGGTGGCGACGAACCATTAAGGAACTCAAAGAGGGCGAGATATCCGATTTTGCGGTATTTGCTGTGGCGCTTCGAGAGTTGCTTGATTTAGCGCAAGCAAGTCGTTTGGCCAGTCTTGAAGAGGAAGATCCGTTATTAGGCCAAGCCCCAGGAGTGGCTCCTGAGCATACGGATTAAAGTACTTGGCATATTAGGGTACTCCTACTGTATTATTTGGTGCAGCTAGGAGTGACCTGTGAACCAAATAGTTGTCGATATCCATATAGATAGTGAAGAGGTGTTGAAGGCCTATCACGGAGCGGAGTTTGTCTATGCACAGGCTCTTGATGGCCGTCGAATCCGTTTTCCTGTTAATATTCTGTGGTCTTTCATTGGCCATGACGGTATCCATGGTCGTTTCGTGATTACCTACAATGACCACAACAAGTTTGAGCGGGTCGAGAGGCTCTAGGCACTAAATCGGACTTAAAATCCCTTTTTAGATTAACCCGTATTCTCGCGTATTTTCATGCAAAACCTGTATAATGCCGCAAAATTTCAAGGGGGTATTCAGGTGTATTCGCTACTTCGTTCTTTACTATTTAAACTCGACCCAGAAACGTCGCATGATCTCAGCCTAGATATGTTGGGAGCAGCAAAGCGTATGGGCGTATTGGATATGCTGGTAAAGAAACCAAGTCCGCAGCCTGTAACGGTTTTTGGAGTAGACTTTCCAAATCCCGTTGGCCTAGCCGCAGGCCTAGATAAGAATGGTGACTTTATCGATGCCCTAGGTGCCCTTGGTTTTGGATTCATTGAAATTGGCACCATTACCCCTCGCCCTCAACCGGGTAACCCTCAACCCCGTCTTTTCCGATTACCCGAGCACCAAGCGATAATTAATCGTATGGGGTTTAATAATAAAGGCGTTGATTATTTAGTAGAGCGAGTCAAAAAGCGTAAATTCACAGGTGTGCTGGGTATTAACATCGGTAAAAACTTTGATACTCCTGTGGAAGAGGCGAATCGAGACTATGAGATTTGTTTGGAAAAAGTATACGAGCACGCAGATTACGTTACGGTCAATATTTCTAGTCCCAATACGCCAGGACTGCGTAATTTGCAGTTTGGTGAGAGTCTGACAAGCTTGCTTCAAACCATGAAAGAAGGACAAGCGCGGCTAACTAAGGAATATGGAAAATACACGCCTATCTTGTTAAAAATTGCTCCGGATATGTCAGAAGATGAAACCCGTTTAGTGGCCGATGCTTTACGTGAATACAAGATGGATGGAGTGATCGCCACGAACACTACCCTTGAGCGCGATGCTGTAGAAGGCAGTGAGTTTGCGGATGAGGCTGGCGGTTTGAGTGGCGCACCTGCCTTAGAGCCGAGTAATCGTGTGTTGCGCTGGCTTAATGATGCGTTAAAGGGCGAAATACCGATTGTTGGCGTAGGTGGAATCACCGATGGTGTCAGTGCGGCGGAAAAAGTAAAACTGGGTGCAAGTCTAGTGCAGGTCTATAGTGGTTTTATTTATGAGGGCCCGAAATTAATTCGTTTGGCCAATGATGCAATTGCCGCTGAGCGAAGCTAGGGTTACAACGATTTTGGGATAGCCATAAAAAAGGGCCCGGGTGGGGCCCTGTTTTTCTCTAGGATTGTTTTATTGATTGTTTAGAAGCTTACAACGGAAGCTTGTGGACGCCAGCGACACCAGAATAGCCATCCCAATGGTCAGCTCGGCCTTCACGCCAGCCCGCCATCCAATTGAAATGAGAGTTACCGTCTGGGCATAGATCTTTTGATCGACCTTGTACACCCGCTAAGTAACCCTTTTGGAAGGCTCGGCGGTCCATATCTCGCTTCTGTCTCTTCATAAGTGATTGCCTCTACTTTGGAGAAGATTTGAAATGTGTGGCTTTTAGAACTTCGAAACGCCACTGTTTCAGTATGGTGACAGTGGCAGCCCATGTTAATGAATTTATTGAACTTAAACGCGTTTTCTATATAGCTAAATATTATTAAAAATCTAAGCTACTGAAAATAGGCCATTTTCGAATGACCGAATACTGACTTATATTCAATAGAGTTCAGTGTCGGTTTTTTATATGACAACTTGATATGACATCTCAAAAACCAATACAAGATAGCCCAAACCAACAAGCTCTTACGTTTACATGCCCTAAAGGCTTAGAAGGTTTATTAGAAGAAGAGCTTACGTCTCTAGGTGCTAGCGAGGTAAAACTCGGAGTTGCGTTTGTAGCATGCCGAGCAGACCTTCAGTTGGCATATAAAGCCTGCATCTGGTCGAGACTTGCCAGTCGCGTGCTTTGGCCGATAGCGGAAGGCCAGGGAGAGTCGGCAGAAGCTCTGTATGATTGTATTAAATCCATTAATTGGATTGAGCATTTTAGCGATCGCCAAAGCTTCAAAATCCATTTCACTGGTAAAAGTCCCGATATTCGCAACACGCATTTTGGTGCATTAAAAGCCAAAGATGCGATCTGTGATTACTTTCGCGAACTAACAGGCAATCGCCCAGATGTCAGTGACCAGCCGGATATTCATATTCACGTTCGTTTACACAAAGGTGTTATTAAAACCTCAATCGATTTTGCTGGTGAACCATTACATAAACGTGGCTATCGTCAAAGCCAAGGTGCAGCGCCTTTAAAAGAAAATCTAGCAGCAGCCATTGTTATGCGAAGTGGCTGGCCATCTATGATGAAACAAACCGAAGCCGCTTTACTCGATCCCATGTGTGGCTCAGGTACTTTGCTGATTGAAGCGGCACTTATAGCGGCAAATATCGCACCGGGTCTATTACGTTCACAATACGCTGTGGAGCGTTGGAAACAACATCAAAGAGATGAATGGCGTGTGGTTAAAGCAGATGCTCAAGAGAAAAAAGAGCAAGCTTTGCAAACAGAAACCGAGTTGACGTTGCTCGGCTACGACATGGATGAGCGCGTCATCCAGAAAGCTATACAGAATGCTATCCGCGCCGGAGTGCAGCATTATGTACACTTTAGCGTACAAGCCTTGGCTGATTGGCGGCGTGAAAAAGGTTTACCTGATGAAGGTCTGATTGTTTGTAATCCACCGTACGGTGAACGTTTAAGTGACGAAGTAGCAATTGGTGCACTATATGCCGCCATGGGGAATAAAGCTAAGCAGTTTTTCCCAGGATGGAAGATGGCGATTTTTACCGGGAATCCGCAGCAGGCATACCAATTTAAAATGCGTGCAGATAAACAGTATCAAATGTTTAACGGCGCTATTCCAAGTAAGTTAATGGTTTATGGCATCAGTAAAGATAGTGACAAACACTTTGTAGAGAGTACTGAAGCGCGTTCGATTGAGAGTGGTGACAGTGCCAATATTAAGTTGAACGACGGTGCGCAAATGGTTGCAAACCGAATCAAAAAGAATCTTAAAAAAATCGTGCGTTACGCCAAAAAGCAAAAAACCAATTGCTACCGTGTTTATGATGCCGATATGCCTGAATACGCAGTTGCGGTGGATGTATATGGGGACTGGGTGCATGTCCAAGAATATGCGCCACCAAAAAGTGTGGATCCTGAAAAAGCACAAAATCGATTGAGGGATGTGCTTGATGCGCTTCCTGTCGCGCTCAATGTTGATCGCGAGAGAATTGCGTTAAAACAAAGGCAAGTACAAAAGGGTAAAAAACAGTACCAAAAAGTAGATGAGCAAGCTTCATTTTTTGAGGTGCAAGAAGGTAGCTGTCGCTTTTATGTGAATATGACTGATTATTTGGATACTGGCTTGTTTTTGGATCATCGTCCTATTCGTACCGATATTGAAACCCTTGCCAAAGGCAAAGACTTTTTGAATTTGTTTAGTTACACCTGTACGGCTAGTGTTCACGCTGCTGTCGGGGAGGCGCGATCGACCACCAGCGTTGATATGTCGCAGACCTATTTAAATTGGGGTCGACGAAACCTTACTCTAAATGGGATTGCTGAGAAGTATCATCACTTCATACAAGCAGACTGTATGCAGTGGTTAAAAGATGTTCAGAGTGAAAGCAAGCGCTTTGACTTAATTTTTATGGATCCGCCGAGTTTTTCCAACTCCAAGCGAATGATCGGAGTACTCGATGTGCAGCGTGATCATGTGGAGTTGATTGAACTGGCGATGGGACTGCTAAAACCCAATGGCATCCTGATTTTTTCAAACAACCTAAAACGCTTCAAATTGGATTTTGATGCACTAAATAAGTTCGAAGTGATCGATGTTAGTGCAAAAACCATCCCTGATGATTTTACCCGCAATGCAAAAATACATCAGTGCTTCCAAATATCGGCTAAATAAATAGCCTCAGCAGCCCCGTTTCAACGGGGTTCACACCAAGTTGGTGCAGGCCTATCATTAAAAATGCCTTCAATTGATGCGATTGGCATGACTTCTGCTTAAAGACGGAGCATCTTTTGGGGGTAATCCACTTTTCTTCTGAAAATAAAGGATTATCGAAATATAAAATCATATAAAAGTGCTTTTTGTTCGAAATGTGATCGCTGGTGGTGCTCGCTGAACAATAAGTGTGCAAGTCAGCCTTGAGGGGAATCTTGTGGAAAATATTAACAGTGCTGTAGAAACCCTGATCAGCAGTTCTAACACATTCTTTATCCTACTTGGTGCCATTATGGTGCTTTTCATGCACGCAGGTTTTGCGTTCTTGGAAGTGGGTACTGTTCGCCATAAAAACCAAGTAAATGCGTTGGTGAAAATCATTACTGATTTTGGTATCTCAACCATCGCTTATTTCTTCGTGGGTTACAGTATTGCCTACGGTGCAGACTTCTTTGCTAGTGCCTCCGATCTAACCGGTAACAATGGTTATGAGTTAGTGAAATTTTTCTTCTTACTGACGTTTGCCGCCGCTATACCAGCCATCGTCTCCGGCGGTATTGCAGAGCGCGCAAAGTTTTATCCATTCCTAATTGCTTCTGCTTTGATTGTGGCTTTTGTTTATCCGTTCTTCGAGGGTATGATTTGGAATGGTAATTATGGCTACCAAGATTGGTTGGAAACCACATTTGGTGCACAGTTCCATGATTTTGCTGGTTCTATTGTTGTTCATGGCGTGGGTGGCTGGTTAGCGCTTGCGGCGATTTTGATTCTTGGTGCGCGTAACGGTCGCTATCGAAATGGTCGTCCGGTGGCATTTGCGCCCTCGAGTATCCCTTTCTTAGCGCTTGGTGCTTGGATTCTTACCGTAGGCTGGTTTGGCTTTAACGTAATGTCAGCACAAACTCTTGATGGTATTAGTGGTTTGGTAGCGGTTAATTCCTTGATGGCGATGGTAGGTGGTACTATTGTAGCCATGCTAATGGGACGTGTTGACCCTGGTTTTATCCATAACGGTCCTTTAGCAGGTTTGGTTGCTGTGTGTGCGGGCTCCGATTTATTCCATCCAATGGGTGCGCTCGTTGTTGGCGGCATTGCAGGTGGTTTATTCGTTTATACCTTCACCTTGTTCCAAAACAAAGTACCACGTATTGATGACGTATTGGGTGTTTGGCCGCTACACGGCTTGTGCGGTGCTTGGGGTGCTATCGCTGTTGGCATTTTTGGTACAGAAGCTTTCGGCGGTCTTGGTGGCGTTAGCTTTATGTCTCAGCTAATCGGAACGCTTACAGGTATTGCAGTGGCACTAATCGGTGGCTTTATCGTGTACGGTTTGGTTAATGCCGTTTCTGGTCTTCGTCTATCTGAAGAAGAAGAGTTCGATGGTGCGGACTTGGCCATTCATAAAATCGCAGCAACGTCTGAAGATAAGTAATTGATTGTTTAAGATATAAACTTAAAAGAACCCCCGCATAAAAGCGTTGCTCGAAAGAGTAGCGCTTTTTTTGTATTCCGAGACATAAAAACTCTGTGTTTTGATCTAGGTTATGGCGAGCACTTTAACATTCGCGTTATAGTCCTAATTTTTCACAGGGATCGTTCGATGACATTTCCGAATGTGTTGTTTTTCAGTCTTGTTTTAGGTGTCTGCGCCACGGTTTTAATGGATTTGTGGGCCTTGTTTTTAAAGCGAGTCTTTAATGTTCAGCCACTAAATTGGGCCATGGTTGGTCGTTGGGTGGGAAACATGCGAACAGGTCACTTTTACTATGAAAGCATTATTCGTGCACCGATTGTAAAGCATGAAAAAGTAATTGGTTGGTTGATTCACTACATTACGGGTGTGATGCTGGCTTTGATGTTTTTATCCATTGTTGGCAATGGATGGTTATTGATGCCAACTGTGCAACAGGCTATTAGCTTTGGGCTAGCGACCGTTTTACTGCCGTTTTTAATTATGCAGCCGTGTTTAGGATTTGGATTTTTTGCAAGTCAGACCCCAAATCCAATGAATGCTAGGATGCTAAGTATTTTGGCTCATATTATATTTGGGTTAGGTTTATTTTTGACCGCTTATGTCGTCGTCCATGTGGTTGGAGTGTGATCCAAACCTGAGTGGTAACGCATGGCACGGTTCCGTCCAAGATCTTTGGCTTTGTAGAGCCCTTTGTCTGCTTGAACTAATAAGCCCTTAATATCTGTGATGGGTTGATCTTCTGTGATGAAACCCAAGCTAATCGTGATAGGAATAACCTGATTTAAATAAACAAAACGAGTCTTAAAGATACAATTTCGTAACCGTTCTGCAACGATTTCTGCTTGGCTCGATTCACAGCCTGGCAACATCACGGCAAATTCTTCTCCTCCCATCCTCGCAAGAACGTCGTTTTCACGCAGTTCATGGGCTAAAAGATCGGCTAGCCATTTTAATGCCGCATCTCCCGCTTCGTGACCGTATTTATCGTTGACGTGCTTAAAGTGGTCTATATCGATCATCATGACGGAAAGGTGACAACTTTTATCATGAGTACGTTTGCTGAGAATCTGCCATTGATCAAAAAAACCTCTTCGATTAAAGACACCGGTTAACGGGTCATAACTGGCAAGGCCCACCAAATGATCTTCATTGCGCATGAAAAATAATAAAGGAAAAAATAATGCGGTACATGTCGCTAGCATAATGTGAATTAATAAAATGACAGGCATCACATTGCTTGTGGATTGCGCCAAAACATTAAAACTGTGAAGGGCGATGATACTGGCCTGTAACAGCATTACTAAGCCATGGATGGACAAGAGAGCAACAAGAATTTTGGATGGTTGGTTAGTTGCTTGATGATTTCCTCCAAGCAAGTTGACAGAGTAAAACAGTAAACCACAGACTATTATCGTTGTAATAAACTGGGCAAGGTCTGGCACATGAAGGCTTCCGGCCAAGGCCAACGCACTGATTAGTAGAAGGGGCGCAAACATTTTGAAATGTGCCTTCTGCGGTTGTACGTAGCAGCGAATACCCTGTACGACTAATACATTGACCAGAATGATCATAAAGTCCGCGATGGCGACCGTGACGACTGCAAAGTCGATGAAGACACGTAAGCTGGCCGTAAGCTCTGCTGCCGCGAACAACCAGCATGAAAGCGACCAATAAAGAAAACTCTTTTGGTGTTTCATCCAATATAGAGCAAATAGAAAACCACCAATCATCATGTTAATTAGAAAAGAGACCCCTATCAGGGTGGGAAGGTGGATCATGCTTCTTCCTATTACGATGTTTGCGTGAGTTCAGCTGAGCCGTTCGAATAGTCTAAAGCTTAGTCCAAATACTCAAAATTTAGCGGGTTCAACTGTATTAATTTTGATCGTTATTCTGTATGATGCG
This sequence comes from Bermanella marisrubri, assembly GCF_012295615.1. Taxonomy (NCBI): domain Bacteria; kingdom Pseudomonadati; phylum Pseudomonadota; class Gammaproteobacteria; order Oceanospirillales; family Oceanospirillaceae; genus Bermanella; species Bermanella marisrubri. The sequence goes on along the minus strand of NZ_CP051183.1, from coordinate 2,122,082 downwards.
CCGCTCATTTTTATTGATTGAATGTTCAATATAAAAAGGTGTGAAATGCGAACGATATTGATCTTGGCCGTTTTTGCTTTGATTGTGGTGGGTCACTCGGCTTATGCCGATGAGCAATGTGATGCTGTGCGTTTCGGCGTAGTGGATTGGACTGATGTAAAAGCAACCACAGCGGTAGCTGCCGAGCTTCTGCGGGTTCTTGGCTATGAGGTAGAGATTACCAAACACAGTGTGCCCGATACCTATGAAGCAATGGCAAATAATGAGGTGGATATCTTCCTTGGAAATTGGATGCCTAGTATGGCACCTGTGGCGGATCCATTTGTGCAGAACAAGCAAGTTGAGCGAGTGCGTCCAAATTTAAAGGGAGCCAAATATACGCTAGCTGTCCCACAGTATGTGTATGATGCTGGCGTTACGAGCTTTGCAGACATCGCAACGTTCCAAGAGCAATTTGAAGGACGCATCTATGGTCTTGAAAAAGGTAACGATGGCAATCAGTTGATTCTTGATATGATTGAAAGCAATGCCTTTGGTCTAAAGCCGTTCAATCTCATTGAAACTTCCGAGCGTCTTATGCTCGCTCAAGTAAAGGGAAAAATTCGAGATCAGCGCTGGATTGTTTTCTTAGCTTGGGCGCCTCACCCCATGAACGAGCGCTTTGATCTCGTTTATTTAGAGGGTGGTGATGATTATTTTGGACCCAATAAAGGCGGTGCCACAGTGTATACCAATACGCGTGCAGGCTTTGCCAGTGACTGTCCCAATGTTGCCCAGTTTTTACAGAATCTTGAGTTTTCTGTGGCTATGGAAGGACAAGTAATGGATATGATACTGAATCAATTTGTCCCACATGATCGTGCAGCACGTCATTGGATGTACCAAAACCCAGATCGGGTTGAGTCTTGGCTAAAAGGCGTGAGGCATCAAAACGGCGCCAAAGCAAACGCTAAAGCTATTGCGAGATCAATGCAGCTTAGTTTGAGCGAATAAAAAAAGCCCCTCGGGGCTTTTTTTATTTTCGAATGTCGGTATCAGGGAATGACGGTTATAAATTCGGGTGCGAAACCATATTCCCAAATGATTACCGTACCAACGCGAGTCACCACGAGATAAACCAAAGCAACCGTCAAGATTGCACCACTGAAAGGGATAGCGCGTTCTTTTTCGATGCCAAGAACAATGGGTAGACCGTCGTACATTAGATACCCCGTGTACGCGGCAGCGGCAACAAACACCACCATATTGAAGATTGGTTCGGGGTATAGCAAAGCAAAGCCCGCCAAAAATAGGGGGGTACAGGAATACGCGGTTAAGGCAATACCGTATGCATAGTACTCATCGTGGTGACTGCCGTAGGTTTTAGACATCCAATCAATGGCCCAACCTAAACCGAATACACCAACCAGCATGGCTAAGTAGGTCATCACGACCAAAGGCAGAGCACTTTCTTGGGTAAATTTAACTAGGTTGCCGTCGCCTACTGTCCAACCGATTTGTGTCGTTGCAACATAGGCACAAATGGGACTGATGAGTGCGAGAATCCCTACATAGGCGATATAGAGGCGCGTGGGTTGGGTATGTTCTTTTCGAATTTCAGCCCACTCTTGATCTGGGTGAGTGAACATTCCAAACATATGACTGAGTAGCATAGCGGCCCCCTTAATGGACTATTCGGCTGTAGCGTAAAATGCTTATTGTCACTTGTTTTTATAGTCGGGTTTTTCTCAACTATCCACAAAAACTACGCGTCATTTTCTTACTTAGTTCACTCTGGCGAATAAAGTCTGACTTTTGATAGGTAAACGCAGACAGTGCGGCTCGAGCATGTTTATTGGTTATAAAGGGAGTTAACTGTTATGCAAAGTGATCGATATCCATGAGAATACCTTCATCATCGCAATCAATGCGTAATAAATCTGTTTCTTTTATCAGTGCTTTTGCTCCTTGATCGCCGTTTAGTTGTAAGAGATCTGGACAATACCGATATGGAAAAATGACGGGGTGTCCATCATGTCCATTAAAAGTAGGACGCACTATTTTTGTCCCATGGTTTTGTTTGAATGTGTCTAGCAGTAATTGATAAGTGGATGCTTGTATATAGGGCATATCAGCAAGGCAAATCATGATACCGTGGTTTGGCGGTATTAGTGCGGCTCCTCTTTTTAACGATTCTGACATACCAAGTTTGGTGTTTGGATTATCAATCACCTGCACAGATTTGTGTTCGCTCAAAAAATGAAGCGCGTCGCGCCGCAAAGGATCCACAACGCAAATGCAATGTGCCGCTATTTGATTGAGATGGTTTAGAGTGTGCGACAAGATTGGCAACGATTTATTATTCAGTTGAATCTGATGGGCGAGTTTAAACACACCGCTTGGGTGTTTAAAGCGAGAACCTTGACCAGCAGCCAAAACTATAGCTGTGACTTGATCAGCGTTAGCGCGTTTATGTTTTTCCATTTTTAGTCGCAATGATCTCCGCTAAAATCGAAATAGCAATTTCACTGGGTGTCTTACTACCAATATCGATTCCAACCGGACCATGTAAATGATTGACTTGCTCTTGGGTAAAATCAAAATGTTCCATAAGCCGCGCTCGACGGTTTTTATTGTTGAGTTTGGAGCCTAAGGCTCCTATGTAAAACGCTTCACTTTTTAATGCTGTTAATAGTGCCATATCGTCGACCTTGGGATCGTGCGCCACGGTAACAATCGCTGTGCGCTTATCGATATTCAGAGAATCTATGACATCGTCAGGAAACCCTTCCGCTAAGGGAATATCCTTCATTAACCAGTTGTTTCGATAATCAGGCCGCGGATCACTGACAACAATACTAAAGCCCAAACCTTGAGCAAATTCAGCGAGAAATCGACCAGTTTCACCGGCACCTACAATAACCAGTCGCCATTGTGGACCGATAACATTTTTCCAGTATGTATGATTTTCAAATTGAATTAATTCGGGCTCTTCTGCTTCCCACGGTGAGACACTCACTTGGCCATTGTCGACATTGAGTGATCGAGTCACGGTTTTACGCTGTTCAATAGCTGTAATGAGCACTTCCACTTCGTCAAGTTTAGATAGTGGTTCGGCGATTAATTCCAGAGCACCGCCACAAGGCAAGCCAAAGCGGTGTCGCTCTTCTTGAGTTTCGCCGTAGATAAATTGCTGAGGAGATGACACGGGATTGTTAATTAGCTCACGGATGAGATCTTCTTCTACGCAGCCACCGCTAACACTTCCATAAAAGCGCCCATCGTCCGCTACAGCCAGTAATGAGCCCACAGGCCTGGGAGACGTTCCCCAAGTCTTAACAACGCTTACTAAGGTGACACGATTGCCTGAATTCAAGCAATCGTGACAGCCTTTCAACACATCAAGTTGTGATCCCTGCATACAAGTCAACTCAGTTTCAATGGCAGACTACGTAAACGTTTCCCCGTAGCGGCAAAAATGGCGTTACCCACAGCAGCAGCGATAGGCGGGAGACCAGGTTCACCAACACCGCTAGGTGATTCATCGCTGTCGACGATCAGTACTTCGATATCCGGTGTTTCGTTGATACGTAAGATAGGGTAATTGTGGAAGTTACTTTGTTCTACCGCGCCGTCTTTTAAGGTGATTTCGCCATGCAAAGCGGTCGTTAAACCGAAGATAATACCGCTCTCCATTTGATCGCGAACAATGTCAGGATTCACTGCTAATCCACAATCAACGGCACAAGTAACCTTGTGTATTTTGATTTGATTGTTTTCGACAGATACTTCAGCAATTTCTGCGACATAACTCTGAAAAGACGTATGTACTGCAACACCATGATAATGGCCGTTTGCTAAGTTTTTATTCCAGCCTGCTTTTTCAGCGGCTTGCTTCAGTACATTTGCTAAACGGGGATTGTTGTTTAAATGCTTCAGGCGAAACTCAATGGGATCGACTTTTTGCTTGATCGCAATCTCATCCATCATACTTTCTTTAAAGAAGCCAGAATAACTGTGACCAACACTGCGCCAAAAGCCTAGTGGTAGGCCAGGGTCTACTGTTACATGATCGACATTTTTATGCGGTGCATCATAGTCTTCAAATAAACCTTCAACACTGGCAGGGTCAACAGTCCAGCCATCGAAAAGCCCATAGCCAGCTTTGCTTATCCAATCGACCATGCCATTGGGTAAGAAGCCCGGCATCATCGCATCTGCCACTTCATCAATGGTATAAGGCATAATGTTGGGGCCGGAGCGAGTGACATTCCAGCTATCAATCATGCCTTCATTGCTGACACCTATTTTGAAACGAGCCATGGAAGCAGGGCGATAATAATCATGTTGGGTATCATCTTCGCGGCTCCATACTAATTGAACGGGAACGCCTGCTGCTTTGGCGATTGCAACCGCTTCTGCCACATAGTCACTAACGGTTCGACGACCAAAGCCACCGCCGATAAAGCAGCCATGAACAGTCACATCATCTTTGCTCACATCGCCATAAAATGCCGCAATATTTTTTGCTACTTGGGGATTTTGCGTGCTAGTCCAAATCTCTAATTTATCGCCATTGAATTTTGCAGTGCAATTCATGGGTTCCATAGTGGCGTGTGCTAGGTATGGCGCCCAGTAATCGGCTTCAATAACATTGTCGGACTTTTGCAACGCTTCTAGACCATCACCTTCTTCATGAGCATTGTCATAATCACCAAGGTCTAACGCTTCTTTGAAAAGGTTTTGACCATTACCTTTTGCTGTGGAATTGGAGCTAAAAGCCGAAAGGGTTTCTGGTAGGTTCCATTTTATCTCCAGCTTCTGCAACGCTGCTTTCGCTTGGTAATAATGTTCAGCCACCACTGCTACGCCATTATGAATTGCTACCACAGACTTTACGCCTGGCATATCTTTGGCTTTTGATCCATCAAACGATTTAACTGTGCCACCAAATTGCGGACAGCGTTTGAGTGCTGCACGATGCAGCCCGTCAAATTCGATATCTAAGCCAAATTGAGCGGTGCCGGTACTTTTTGCCTTCGCATCTAAGCGCTGATTAAGTTTACCTATATATTTAAAGTTTGATTTTGGTGTCAGCGTCGCGTTCTCTGGAAATTCTAGTTGCGAAGCGACTTCTGCAAAGTCACCGTACGGTAGGTACTTTCCAGCGATGACAACATTACCGTTCTCTGTACTAATATTTTCAATAGGTTCTTGAGTCACTCTCGAAGCTGCTTGGCGAATGACTAAACGCATGTTTGCGGCTAGCTGACGCAATGGTTTGAAATGCACGCGAATAGAATTACTACCCCCTGTTACCTGTAAACCGTATTCAGGGTTATTGTAATCAGGATGATCGCCGACGTTGATGACATTGATTTTCTCTGGCGCGATATCTAACTCTTCAGCCAAAATGGTCGTTAAGCCGGTATAAACTCCTTGTCCCATTTCCGTTCGCGGTAAATAAAAGTTGATCTGATTATCGCGTGTGATTTGTAAGAGTGCATTTGGTTGAATGTCGCCCGTTTGCTCATTTGGAAGAGCAGTTGAGGCACAGCCTGTTAATGGGATACCCGCGATTAAACCACCACTGGCAAGACCTAAGCCTTTCAAGAAGCGACGGCGTGAATCATCTATAACTGGGTTCATGCTTGCACTCCTTGTGAATTACTTTGCGGATCAAAAATACGCACTGCTTGTAACTGACCCTTGCCTTGTTTGAGAGAGCTGGCGGCTTGCTTGATGGCTTTTTTAATATTGGGGTATGTACCACAGCGGCAGATATTCCCGCTCATGGCATTGTTGATATCATCGTCTGAGGGATTCGGGTTTTGTTTTAGTAAGGCCGTTGCACTGATTATTTGACCCGATTGGCAATAGCCGCATTGAGGCACACCGGCTTCGACCCAGGCTTCTTGTAGGATTGATAAAGTTTGTTGATCACCAATGCCTTCGATCGTGACCACATCCTTACCAGCTACAGATGAGATTGGAGTAATGCAGGTTCGCGACGAGTTCCCATCAATGAGCATACTGCAGGCACCGCAAAGGCCCATGCCGCATCCAAACTTGGTACCCTTCATTTTTAAATGGTCACGCACAACCCATAATAGAGGGGTGTCAGGTGCGGCATCCACTTCTATAGATTGCCCGTTTAGAGAGAATGTGATCATGGGTTTCCTCATTCGATATCGATACAGTGCGCACTGCTATAGATGTCTAGAGTAATTATTCTATTAAAGGAACGCAACGCAATATAGTGTTGCTCACTAGGTACAATACTGCGGATGGCCTAAGTTGCAATAAACATCCTTGGTACAAAGTGCATAGCCTTTTATACTGACGGTCTTATTATAGTGTTGCTCACTAGGTACAATACTGCGGATGGCCTAAGTTGCAATAAACATCCTTGGTACAAAGTGCATAGCCTTTTATACTGACGGTCTTATTGCGTTGGACGTTGGACGAAACAAAATGAAAACGATTTTATTGATTACCACAGGTGGCACTTTAGACAAGGTGTACTTTGATGCGCTGAGCGAATATCAAGTTGGTAATGCAGTAGCGCCCGAAATATTACAGCGCATGAATGTGAACTTCTGCTACGAGCATAAAGAAATCTGTCGTAAAGACAGTCTCGAAATAACAGACCAAGATCGTGCACTGATTAAGCAAGCTATTGATGGTTGCGAACATGATCATGTATTGGTCACCCATGGGACAGATACTATGGTGCAAACGGCGCAGTTTCTGGGTGAACAGCCTGAGAAAACCATTGTGTTCACCGGTGCTATGCAGCCTGCGGCGTTTGCCAATACAGATGCCATTTTCAACATTGGTACCGCCATTGGCGCTTTGAATAGTGCCCCGAAAGGGGTCTATGTGGCGATGAGTGGTCAAGTCTTTTTAGCGAGCAAGGTTTACAAAAATTATGAAACCAAGCGTTTCGAAGACAATGAATAATCATCAATCCGATGAAACAACTATACTTCCTTGAGCGTATCAAACTTAGAGGCGGAGTCATGCCGTTCTTCGCATTGTTGATGTGTTTATTGTCTTTTGCTGGTTGGGCTGAGCCTAGCGAGCCACCGCCTGCCAATGAAATAAAATTGGTCAGTCTATATTGGCCCCCATATTCTGGACCAGACTTGGTGCAGCAGGGTGCCAATATCGCTGTAGCGCGTGCTGCTTTTGCGGCTGTTAATGTGGAACTGAAAGTGAGCTTTTTCCCTTGGGCTAGAACACTAGGTCTGGCGAGAAACCTTGAAAGTGATTTCGCAGGCTATGTTCCAGAGTATTTTGCCGATGATAGGGCAGAAGAATTCTACTTTAGCGATCAAATTGGCTCTGGACCATTGGGGTTCGCCAAGCGTAAAGATATGGATTTTTCTTGGTCAAGCCTAGACGATCTAACGCCCCATCGTATTGGCGTTGTGCGCGGGTATGTGAATACGGAAGAATTTGACCAAGCCGTTAGGGATAACGTTTTTAGAGCGGAGCCCGTTGAAGATGATGCTCGAAATCTAGTAAAGCTTGCCTATCGAAGATTAGATGTTGCGGTGATGGATGAAAACGTCATGCGTTACTTGGCACTAACTGAGGCAGAGCTTGCTGATTATCGTGACCAGTTCGAGATGGCGCGGCCATATTTAGAGGTAAAACCCTTGTATGTCTGCTTTAAAAAGACGGAACAAGGACGTCTTTGGCTTGAGTGGTTTAATGAAGGATTAACGCGCATCAATGTAGAAGCGGTGTTTAAGCAATATCTTCTTGCCAATTTGAATGGTTAATTATTGTTAGTACCATCACTCTATTGTTCAACTTAAGCGTTAAGTCGTTAGACTGCTGTAACCTGATAAAAGATTAAATGCTTACATATCTATTTTTAATCGCTAAGCGTTCTATATATCTCAATTAAGTTTGCTATACGCGAGCCGTTAACCTCTATAGCGGCGCCATCGACCGATGGCGCATATGCTCATACAAGGGGTGCCCAATGCTTTCATTTAATTCATCGTTTTTTAACCAGTCCACGCTGTACTCCCAGACCATTAAGCCGCAAGTTCAGCCCAATGCATACGGCCAAGAAAAAACTGAGCAAGACCAGTTTGCTATGCAGCGTTTGGGTGAAAATCTAAAGAAAAACGCCGATGTGGATTTGGCTTCGGATAAAACGGTCAATGAAGCAACCAAACCGTTCGATGTGGATGTAGTGATTGATACTGTAATGAAGCAAATCGGTAAGCGTATAGATGAGGCCAAATCCGCGGGTGCTAGCGACAAAGAACTAGAAAGCATGTTTGAAGCAGCGCGTTCGGGGGTTGAAAAGGGCTTTGGTCAAGCCCGAGAGCAAATAGAAGCGCTCAGCAAAATGAATGAACCATTAGCTGAAAAAATTGATGCGGCGGAGAACGGAATTTACGAAGGTATCGATCAGCTTAAAGAAAACACTTTTGCGTCCCAAAATGTAAAAGATGCGGTAAAAACGGAGCAGAGTTCTTTTGAGTATGGACGTGTATTTCAGCAAGCTCGCAATGACTTCAATTTCGAATTAACAACACAAGAGGGAGATAAGGTAACCATTAAGGCTAATAGTCAATTTGAGTCTTATGCTGCTTTCATGAAGGCACAAAGTGAAAGCGGACAAACCCAAGTGGCGGGGGTATCGCAAAGTATGAACAGTGGTTATTCATTGTCGGTGGAAGGCGATATTAGCGAAGCAGAAATGGCGGCCATTGAGGATTTGATGTCGCAAGTAAACTCATTAAGTGAAGAGTTTTATGGAGGCGATTTAGACAAAGCCTTCGATATGGCAATGGGTCTAACCAGTGATGCTTCGCAAATCGCTGAGTTCAGCTTAAATCTACGTCAACAGCAAACTCAGGCTGTCGAATACGGCAAAGGAGTATCTGGATACAATCAAGAATCCTTGCCTAAAGGTTTATCTGAACCGTTAGCCGATTTCGCGAATAGTGTTCAACAAGCATTTGATAAAGCTAAATTCTTCCAGAACTCTCAGGAATTACTGGCCGAATTGACAGAAAAAATGCAGCCGAAGCCCGAAGAAAGTAAGACGTCTATGTTGGATTTCATGAAGCCATTGATGGATAAACTGGCGGCCTAATACTTTATTAGGACGCCAATTCAATGAGATCTAGCTCGCTTGCAATAGAGGTTGATGGGTTTCTAATACCTGTTGCAGCATATCTCTAAACCAGGCGTTGGCGCCGTCTTCATTCAGGCTTTCATGCCAATATAAATAGACGTCAATACTGCTGGTTTTAAAAGGTAAACTGCTGCGCTGCAAAGTAGGGAAGTGCTGCAATAAAATGCTGGCGTAACGGCTCGGCATGGTAAGTAGCATACCGTTATCACTGGCTACCTGACAGGCTGCATAATAGTGCTGGCATCGCAGAGCTACATTTCTATTCAACCCTTCGGCGCTCAATGCGTAATCGACTAAGCTAGGTCCGCTGGCTCGTGTACTGACTAAAATATGTTTCGCTCGCAAGTACTCTTCTTCCGTAAAACCTTCTGGTAATTGGCTCAACGCCGGGTTATAGATCACTACTAATTCATCATTAAGCAACTTCTTTTTATAGATCTGTTCAGACGTAGGCAGCAAGACGTCTACTACGAAATCTAATTCTCCACTGGCCAATTTCGATTCCATGTCACGACGTTCGATATGCACACTGGCTAATTGAATGTTAGGAGCAATGTTATCTAAACCCTTTAACACAGGAGGAAGCAAGGTGGCCTCCATTACATCCCGCATGGCAACACGATATGTTTTTTCCGCTTCAGCGGGGTTGAAGTGGTGGCTTTGCTGTAACGCTCCATTTAGTTGACGTAGTGCGGCTTGAATGTCGGGAATTAGTTTTTGTGCCAAAGGTGTGGGACGCATTTTATGGCCTTGCCGCACAAATAATGGATCATCAAGGCGTTCTCGTAGGCGTGATAATGCGTGACTGATAGCGGGTTGGGTCAGGTTTAGTCTTTCTGCCGCTCGGGTCAGGCTACCTTCGAGGTATATGGCCTCGAATACAGTGAAAAGATTTAGATCGATTTTCATGACGTCTACCTACCACTCATGGCTCATGCTATTGGCTTACTTTTACTATTAAACCTGTTTATTGGGAAAAATTCAAAACATTCATTAGATTTATAGTTCTAAGCTGATTATGGTAATTGCTAATTAGAGACACTGATCACACATTGTAAAGGTGCTATATGGATTTCAACCCATCAGAGCAGGGGGCCAAAGTCCTCAAACAAGTTACCGACTTCGTCAATAATGAAATCATTCCTATCGAAAAAGAATATTTTCAAGAATTACGAAGCTTAGACAACTCTTGGGTTGTGTTGCCCATCATTGATGAACTAAAAGCCAAAGCCAAGGCTCAAGGTCTATGGAACCTATTTTTGCCAAAAAGCGAATTTGGTGCAGGCATTAGCAATGCTGATTACGCAATGATGGCAGAGCAAATGGGTCGTAGCTTCATCGCCCCTGAAATTTTCAATTGCAATGCTCCAGATACGGGCAACATGGAAGTCTTGGTTCACTATGGAAACAAAGAGCAGCAAGACAAATGGTTAAAGCCACTGCTGGCTGGAGAGATTCGCAGTGCGTTCTGTATGACAGAACCAGGCGTGGCATCCAGTGATGCGACAAATATGGCAGCGACCGCTGTGGTTGAAGGCGACGAAGTCGTAATCAATGGCCGCAAGTGGTGGAGTACAGGTATAGGACATCCAAATTGCGAAGTTCTGATCTTTATGGGTCTTACTGACCCAGATGCCCCTAAGCACGCTCAACACTCAATGGTTCTCATACCCAAAAATACACCAGGGGTGAAAATCGAGCGTATGTTGCCAGTGTTCGGAGAATATGACGAACCTTATGGTCATGGTGAGGTGAGCTTCACTGACGTGCGCGTACCAAAAGAAAACATTATCGCTGGTCCGGGTAAAGGTTTTGAAATCGCACAAGGCCGTTTAGGACCTGGCCGAGTTCATCACTGCATGCGTGCCATCGGTGCTGCAGAACGCACCTTGGAGTTAATGATTAATCGAGGCATTGAGCGAGAGGCTTTTGGTAAGCCAATTATTAATTTAGGTGGTAATCGTGACATTGTTGCAAATGCTCGTATGGCTATTGAGCAGGCGCGTCTTCTCACATTGAAATGTGCTTGGTTGTTAGATACCAAAGGTGTGATTGGCGCATTGAGTGAGGTATCACAGATTAAAGTAGTTGTTCCTAACATGCTTCAAACCATTGCGGATCAAGCTATTCAGATTCATGGTGGTGGTGGTGTTAGTGACGACTATGATGTTGCCAGTATTTTTGCTTATGCCCGTTGTTTACGCTTAGCGGACGGTCCAGATGAAGTGCATCGCGGTATGGTGGCAAAAATCGAATTAAAAAAATACAGCCAAAAGATAAAGCAGTTAGCAAAATAAAATCTGGCTGACACGATCAACAGGGGTTAACAATGAAACGTATTTTAATCACAGGTGGTGCCAGCGGTTTGGGCAAAGCCTTAGCCGAAAAGTATGCTCAGCAAGGTTTTGGTGTCTGCATTGCCGATATTAATCAAGAAGACGGTGAAGCCTTGGCTGCAGCATTAAGTAGCAAATACAGTAATGACTGTTTTTATCATAGGCTAGATGTGACGAGTGAAGACGAATGGCAGATCATTCAGCAAGCGATTGGCGAGCGCTGGCAAGGTCTCGACATTATTGTCAACAATGCGGGTGTTGCCTCTAGTGGTGATATTGATCAACTACCAATGGCAGACTTTCAATGGACGCTGGACGTCAATGTCATGGGTGTAGCGAAGGGGTGTTACACCTTTGTGCCCATGCTAAAGAAAAGTAAAGGACACGTAGTCAATGTTGCATCTATCGCGGGTTTGATTCATATGTCGAGCATGTCTGCGTACAACACTTCAAAAGCAGCGGTTGTTGCAATGTCCGAAACGCTATTGTCCGAACTTGCTCCATTTGGAGTGGGTGTAAGTGTGGTTTGTCCGGCATTTTTCAAAACCAATTTAACTGACAGCATGCGAGCGACACATGAAGGCGGTATCAAAATCGCTAACAAACTGATGGAGAGGTCTTCTATTCAAGCAGAAGATGTCGCGCGTATGGTTTACCAAGGTGTTAGTAGCAATAAGTTTTACGTAGTCACTCACCCTAAAGAGACTTGGTTGTGGCGTATAAAGCGCTTCATTCCTAGCTTATATTTTGCTTATATGAAGCGCACGGCTAAAAAGTTTCATGCTAAAGCGAATCAGGGGTAACTATGTCTTTAATTGATCAGGCAGGAAATATTCGAGAAGGCGAAGAGCTGGATTCTCAAGTGATTGAATCCTACTTCAAGCAGCATATTGATGGACTTGAAGGTCAGCCTAGCATTACTCAGTTTCCAGGTGGCGCGAGTAACCTAACCTATCAAGTGAATTTCGGTGAGAGAGCACTTATTTTGCGACGCCCCCCATTTGGGCGCATTGCAAAAGGTGCCCATGATATGTTGCGAGAAGCGCGCATTATGCAGGCGCTTAAGCCTGTCTATCCTTACGTGCCAGATATTCTTGCCATTTGTGATGATCATGAGGTACTCGGTTGTGATTTTTACGTGATGGAAAAACTGACCGGGATTATTCCAAGACAAAACATGCCTAAGGAACTGGATTTGTCGCCGGAGAAAACTCGTCAGCTATGTCTAAGTGTTGTCGACAAACTAATTGAACTGCATCAAGTCAGTATTACCGGCACCGAGCTAGAAAAGCTTGGAAAGGGAGATGGCTATGTTGCAAGGCAAATTAACGGCTGGAGCGATCGCTATACAAAAGCCAAAACCGATGACGCGACAGGTTTTGAAGAAGTGATGCAGTGGTTAAAAGCTAATATGCCTGAAGACTGCGGCCAAGTTTTAATTCATAACGATTTCCGTTTTGATAATGTGGTGTTAAACCCAGATAACCCGAACGAAGTGATTGGTGTATTGGATTGGGAAATGGCAACGGTGGGCGATCCTTTGATGGATTTAGGGAACAGCTTAGCCTACTGGGTGCAAGTGGACGACGATGCTCAGTTTCAAATGATGCGCCGCCAGCCGACGCATATACCGGGAATGCTTACCCGTGATGAAGTGGTGGACTACTATCTAGAGAAAACCGGACGTAACGTCGAGAGCTTCGTTTTTTACGAAGTCTATGGCTTGTTCCGTTTAGCGGTAATTATTCAACAAATTTATTATCGTTATTTTCATGGTCAAACCAAAGATAAACGCTTTGCGGGTTTTGTTCATGCAGCGAAATATTTAGAAGCTCGTTGCTTGGCAAAAATTAAGGCTGCTTAATATGGCGGACATTTATTTTGTGCGTCATGGTCAGGCCAGCTTCGGTAAAGTCAATTACGATGCACTGTCGGAGCTAGGACATGATCAAGCACGTATTGCTGGTGAGTATTTGGCAAAAGTGTGTGAGCCAGATGTCGCCTTTCATGGTAGTTTAGTGCGTCAGCAGCAAACGTTTTCGGAGATAGGCAAGAGTTTTCCTGACTTGCGCGCGACTGAGAATAGAGGATTGAACGAGTTTAATCACGAAAATGTATTAGCGGTTCATTACCCAGAGTTTTTGGATCGCGAAGCATTCGCCGCCCACATCGTAAAACAAGATGATCCTAAAAAGTATTTTCATCGTCTTTATCAGCGCTCTGTTAAACAGTGGCTGGCTAATGAAGGCGATTACGAAGAAAGCTTTGATCAATTTAAGCAGCGTGTAACGCAATCGTTGCGGGACATTCAACAGCAAACACCTGCTGGCGGATGTGCTTTGGCGGTCAGTTCAGCAGGCCCCATTGCATTGTGTTTGCAAGATGCTTTAGGCATTTCCATTGAACAAGTTTTCGCTTTAAATGAAGTCATGGCTAATAGTGCGATTACACGAGTTATGTTTAATCAAAGTGGAAAAATCAGCCTGTCTTTTTATAACAATTATCAACATTTAGTCTATGCCGATAGCCAAGTCACCTATCGCTAATGAGAATTAAAGGAGAACAAAATGAGTACAGAATTATTTAATCTTTCAGGAAAAGTCGCACTGGTTACTGGCGCAAGTCGCGGCATCGGCGAAAGCATTGCAAAGCTCCTAGCAGAGCAGGGCGCGCATGTTATTGTTTCAAGTCGTAAGATTGAAGGTTGCCAAGCGGTTGTCGATCAAATAACGGAAGCGGGCTTTAGTGCCGAGGCTATTCCTTGTCACATTGGTGAGCTAGAACAGATCGCATCCTTATTCGCCGAGATCAAAGAGAAACATGGAAAGCTAGATGTACTGGTGAACAATGCAGCAACCAATCCTTTCTTCGGCCACATTTTAGATACCGACTTAATGGCTTATCAAAAAACTGTGGATGTTAATATTCGCGGTTACTTCTTCATGTGTGTAGAAGGTGGTAAATTAATGAAAGCCAATGGTGGTGGTTCAATCATTAATGTGGCTTCTGTCAATGGTGTGATTCCTGGGTCACTGCAGGGTATCTACAGCATCACCAAAGGTTCGGTCATTACCATGACCAAATCCTTCGCCAAAGAGTGTGCGCAATTAGGTATTCGTGTTAACGCACTTTTACCAGGTGCAACCGATACCAAGTTCGCAGCTACTTTGGTTAAAAACCCTCAGATTCTAGAGAAAGCCCTTGAGCATATTCCTATGAATCGTGTTGCGGAGCCTGACGAAATGGCTGGCACCGTTCTTTATTTAGCCAGTGACGCCTCGAGTTATACCACTGGCGCTTGCATCAATGTCGATGGCGGTTATCTCATCGGATAACTCTTTCGCATCCAACTGATACGCATTCCTGCGTTTCAGTTGGAGATTTAAGTGTACCTCTAATCAATCACCTTAATCTCTGTCCTTTATCCTATTCCAATATTATGTCGTGGTATTTTGTGTCTTGAAATAGCACCTTTAACTTGAATACTCATCACTTCAGCTACTATGATGATGTCCAAATAAAAATAACGATGGATGATTCATGAAAAAACTTTTTATCTTGTCTTCGCTTATTATCGTTGCAGTGTATCTATTGGCATGGCCTGTAGAGATTGAACCAGTGGCATGGAAAGCCCCTGATAATCCGGGTTACACAGGTTCTTTTACTAAAAACCAAGCGTTAAGCCAAATCCATAGACTTGAGCTAAATGGCGAAATCGGACCAGAGGATGTGGCAATCGATGCATCCGGTATGCCTGTGTTCGGCGTACTAGGCGGCGACATCATGCGTTTAAATAGCAATGGAGAATACGAGAGTCTGGTAAATACGGGTGGCCGACCTTTGGGTATTGAGTACGATACACAAGGAAATCTCTGGATAGCGGATGCTTATATAGGTTTATTAAAACTTACTCCAGAGGGCAATTTGGAAACGGTTCTGACACACGTGGGTGATAGTCCCATTCGCTACGCGGACGACTTAGATATCACCGCATCTGGTAAAGTTTATTTGTCTGATGCGTCGACAAAATTCCATGCCAAACATTACGGTACTTATGCCGCAAGTCTTCTAGATATAAACGAGCATGGTGGACATGGGCGCGTTATCGAATACGATACTAATACTAAGCAAGCAATGGTCATTCTTGATGGCTTAAATTTCGCAAATGGTGTTGCCGTGAGCCATGACGAAGAGTGGGTGTTGGTGAACGAAACCGCTAAATATCGCGTGCTAAAAATAGGTATTGCTGAGCATAATCGCCAGCATCAACAAGTGGTCATTGATAACCTACCAAGCTTTCCAGACAACATTAATCCAGGTAGCAATAGTTTATATTGGGTAGGGCTCGTAAGCCCACGTAGCGCGCCGTTAGATGCGCTTAGCGAATACCCCTATTTACGTAAAGTAGTGCAGCGATTACCGGCTTTCATGAGACCGAAAGCAAAGCACTATGGTCATTTGATTGCTATTAATGACCAAGGAAAAGTCGTACATGATTTACAAGACCCACTTGGCATGTATGGCCATGTGACTGGCGCTGCAGAAGCGGGTGAAGTACTTTACGTCAGTAGCTTGCATGAAACCGCACTGGGTAAAACGGTTAATTTAAATCAGTCAAAGCAAACGCTTATTGAGCCACAAACGCCTTAGAGTGCCAAAAATAATTGCTACCGTCTTCGCTGGGGGCGGTACAGTTATATCGACTGCGCCCTTTGCTTAGACTTGCCTTGGCTTTAGCTTGAATCACCACAATATCATGTTCGTCTTTACTCGTTTTAGTCTCCACAGGATTGCCAGAAAAGAAGCACTGTACTTGTTTGTGACGAAAGCCGTTGTCTTTCACTTTTAAAATTAATTCTGGAACAGCATCACCGGCACTGCGTACTTGGGCTTTGGGTAACTCTTCAATTAAATGAAAGGCACGGCTATTCAATTTGGTTTTCAGTGTTTTGGTATTGGCATAGATCCCAGAAGCAGGGAAACGTGGTAAAGCCAAATATTCACTGGTTTGATGAATGGGGCCAGATTGTTGGCCGAATGCAATGTAGCCCATTTCCTTCATGAGTGATTTTAACTGCTCGTCAAATTCACCATAAGGGTATGCCATGTATTTTTTGAGAGAGCCAAGGTGATGTTCAAGACTGGCTTGTGCTTGTTCGGTATCTTTACGAATGCGTTCAAGCCATTCTTGGTCGCTCTCACCCTCTAACCGGAAAGCAAGGTGATCATGCTGATAACTATGATTAGCCATCGTAGCACCATACGCTTGCATCTCTTTGAGCTGTCCCCAGCTCAACATATCTGTAAAGCCATCTTCCACCGGTTTCGGTGAAATAAAAATGGTGAAAGGATACTGATATTCTTTTAGCAGGGGGAAACCAGCGGTATAAATTGATTCGTAGGCATCATCAAAAGTGATGACCGCAGTGGGTTTATCAAACGTATTACCTTGCTGTAGCGTTTCGATGACTTGCGGAAGCGGTAAGACCTGAAAACCTTCTTTTTGAATTAGGTTTAAGTGCTGCTCTAATTGTTCTGCGGTTACGCTTGTGATGGGTGGCGTGCTGTTTGAAACATGATGGTATTGCAATATAACAGCATGATCGTATCCGGTTTTGCCGTGAACGACAAATGTGAATGATAGGGTGATTAGTAGTAATAAAAATTTAAACATTCAACCGCCTCATTTATTTTTCTGAGCATAACGCCATCACCGCCGCGATCTGGGTGGTGTTTCATTGCAAGACGACGATATTGCTGTTTAATGGTTTTTCTGTCAATTTCATCCTTCTTAGGATCAAGCTCCAATACTTCAAATGCCCAAGATGCATCATCATTCTGCTGGTAATGCTTGTATTTGATCCAAAATTCATCCAATAGACGGCAGACCTCCACTTCATCTGTTTGATTCAGCCGGTCAATGTCTAAATAAAATAAACGCAACGGGTCATGGCTTTTAACTGCGTTAAATGATTCCCCATTTTTTAGAGAGCCTCTTGGTTTTAATTCGATATGCAGGGGGCTAATATCTATTTCATACTTTTCAGCGTGATGGATTTGTAATCGATAGAGTGCATTAAAAACCAAAAAGTGGCTACGGAAGAGACCTAATGGCTCCTGCAAACAAGAGCGGGGAAATCGGCCTTGGGAGCAAAGGTACATGATGATCTCATACTCTTTACACGGGCTGTTTTTTTGTAAGTATTGCTCTAGCTCTTGGCTTATATCAAAGTTAAACATATATTGGCATTATTATAATGGAGCTAAAATTCAGTGCTGCTAGTAAGGACTTTAATGGATCATATTCTTTTACCCTGGCATGACCCGCAAACTCAAAGGGCTCTAGATAGTGGCGTATTCGACCAAAGCGATGGTTGGGTAGCCATTCAGAGTAATAGTGAAGGAATAAGTTTTAAGCGCATCACTGATCCTAAGCCTAGTCTTTTATGGCGCATATTTAAAGCAATGCGCGTAATTAGTCTTACTGCGACTTTTATGCCTGCACTGGCAACGGTTTTACTGTTAATCCTATTAGATGTGCCTATCAATTGGGGTAATACCATTTCATCGATATTGGCTTTGCTGCTTCTTCAGGTGGCTGTAAACATATTTAATGATGTTGCCGATTACAAAAAATTGATCGATCTTCCCGATTCATTAGGCGGTAGTGGTGTCATACAGCAAGCATGGCTTACATCGCGGCAGATGTCGTACTTGGCATGGTCGTCATTGTTTTTATCAGGTTTGTTTGCGTTGCCCGCGATAATGTATGCTCCTGTACCAGTTTTGATTTGCGCACTTGTCGCTTTCTTTGGGGTGTTGGGATACAGCGGGTGGCCGTTTTATTTTAAGTATAAAGGGCTGGGTGATGTCGTGGTTTGGTTACTTTGTGGTCCGCTTTTGGTCTTCGGCATGAGTAGTGCCGTTAGTGGGGTATTTTGGGAGCCCGTTTTGTTTGTGGGATTTTACTTTGGTTTTGCTGCCACAGCGATATTAAATGCAAATAATATGAATGATATGAAAATTGATTTGGCAAGTGGCGCCACGACTCTTGCGATTAAATTAGGGTTCACCAATGCGAGGTTGCTTCAAATTATTTATTACCTGGGTGTAGTACTATCTAGCTGCGCACTTGCTTGGTTTTTTGGACCTTGGCTATTATTACCGCTAATCGCAACGCCCTTGGTCGCACTCCAGTGTAAAAAGCTATACTCCGTACACACCGGTTGTGATGACTCGCTTAAAGATATTCGTTTTGATGCTGCTAAAACGCATTTATTACTTGGAATCTTGTTGTGCATAGCTATTTCGATAAGTGTTTGGTTATCATAGACGTATGAGCAAAGCCGATTTAATTACCCCAGAAGGGGAGCAAACCTTAAAAGACGAACTCGACTATTTATGGAGGACTGAGCGTCCTAAAGTCACCCAGCAAGTGAAAGACGCTGCAGCCCTCGGCGACCGTTCTGAAAACGCAGAGTACATATATGGTAAGAAACGATTACGTGAAATAGATCGACGTGTTCGGTTTTTGAGCAAGCGTTTAGAAAAATTGACGGTTGTGCGAGACAAGCCAGCTGATCAGACCAAGGTCTTTTTCTCAGCTTGGATTCAGATCGAAAACGAGCAAGGGCAAGTTCATATTTATCGTATAGTTGGTCCTGATGAAATCGATCATCGTCCCGAGTACATCAGCATCAATAGCCCAGTGGCAAAAGCCTTGTTAGGCAAACAAGCAGGCGATGATGTTGCTGTGCAAACACCTAAGGGTTTAAGTGAGCTGTATTTAGACAAGGTAAGTTATTCAAGTTTCTCGGAGGGTTGCTAAGGTCAGAGCAATATCGGCCGATATATGTTCTACAATTAAATAGACTTTGGGAGTCTATTATGTGGAAATGGATTGGCGCTTTTTTACTTTTGTCTGTTTGGGCTGTGGCTAACGATCATGAATCGAGCGTACATCTCAATATGGTCCATCAGCTTGATCCTTTAATTTATGATGTTAAAGGAATGGGGCAATGGCAGAAAGGTTCGCGAAAAGGCCAGATTCGGTTAGTGCTGACCCGCACTGAGAAACAAGATGGAGCGTTCATCCAATGGGTTCGTTGGAATAAAAAAGGCCCTGTTTCTGTAGAGTACACCACTCAAATTGCTGAGCTACAAACGGAAGGTAATTTCAAGGTAACATTTATTCGTAGGGAAGTGCTCAATGAACATGAGCGCCGAATGGTGTTAGGTCTTGAAAACAAACACGATAAGTCCATACAGCGTGCCTACATATGGGTTACTGATATGGGAACTTATCGTTTAGAAATGAAGCGCTAGTTAACGTTTAGAGTGTCGATCAGGTTGTCTGGTCGTAGACGCGGGGGAGCTTCAGCAAAATCCCCCACTCCCTCTATCACTTGCCCATCGCCAAATCCTTGATCGTCTCGTTCACTTGATCGATCGATTTGTAAATTTTCAAAGTCAAACAGTTGTTTATCGGCCATTTGTGATGGTGCAATGTTTTGCATCGAATTAAAAATTTGTTGAATTCGACCAGGATGCTCCTTGTCCCATTGTTCCAGCATGGCTTTAATATTCTGTCGCTGTAGGTTTTCTTGGGAGCCACAAAGGTTGCACGGAATAATTGGAAATTGTTTATATTCTGAGAAGGCCGCAATGTCCGATTCTTTACAATAAGCCATAGGTCGAATGACGATGTTGCGTTTATCGTCAGACAGCAGTTTTGGCGGCATAGCGGCTAGACGAGCACCATAAAACATATTGAGAAACATGGTTTCTACGATGTCGTCACGATGGTGACCCAAAGCGACTTTATTCGCACCGATATCCTCAGCAAAGCCATATAAGGTGCCACGTCTCAAACGTGAACATAAACCGCATGTAGTACGACCTTCGGGTACCTTTTCTTTTACGACAGAGTAGGTATCTCGGTTGACGATGTAGTATTCGATATCCAATGAGTCTAGGTATTCAGGTAGAACATGTTCTGGAAAGCCGGGTTGTTTTTGGTCAAGGTTGACCGCGACTAATTCGAACGAAACTGGGGCGCTTTTCTGCAAATTCTGCAGGATATCAAGCATGGTGTAGCTGTCTTTACCGCCGGATAGGCACACCATGATACGGTCACCGTCTTCGATCATATTGAAGTCTGCAATAGCTCGGCCAACTTCACGGCGCAAGCGTTTTTGCAGTTTATTGAATTCGGTTTTTTGCTTTTTTTCCGCCGGCGACGTTTCTGCATTTAAGGCAGTGGCGCTAGCATCAACAAATTGGACCATGATACGACTCGGTTTAACCTAGAACTAGGGCGCGGATTCTAACGTAAATCCGCGCGGGTTCCTACTCAGGTTTGTAACCCGCTGACAGACCTGGCCCATGGATGTTACGCGGCGCGGCAGTCCGCCTCTAGGAGGGGTTTAACCCGTTCCATGAAGCGTTCAACGCTAGCGTGAGGACGACTGTGAAAGTGGCGGCGCCAAAAGCGCGCTACTGAGTCTAGATCTCTTGCTTTGGGTATATCACTGGTCTTACGTTTATAGATCAACCAAGCAATAGCCGTGGCATAGCGAAGATTAGTCGCCAATTCTTGGTGAGGATTGGCTAGAAACTCATGTTGGCTTGCCAATCCTCGAACTTTACTTGCTAGCTCAGGGTTATTGACGAGATATTTATCCCAAACGTTGCGGTGGCATTTGGCACTTATTTGGTAAACGCCAATGCCTTTATGCTTACTGCCAATAAGGTGAAACCCCAGTTCTGATTCCATGGCAGCAGTAGCCATAAGAAGAAAACGGGCATCTTCGTTATCTTCGCCCAAGTATTTGAGGGTGGGGCGAATCACCAAGTGTATTAGCTCGCTGGGACAGATTCCCATGTCTTCCTTTCCTTTTAATGATTTTGTATCAGCGAGTTAGCATCTACTATCACGCAAAATCTCATGTTTCTGTTTTCTATACTGAACATTAGATGGAAACTGACAAAATGCAAAAAATACTTGCAATTTTATTTTTGCTTATAAAAGAGAGGGTTAGAGAGAAATGCGAGAATTAGTAAGACTAAAGTTGTAGGCACAGACCTATCCTTCACGACAGACCTGTGCAAAATCAGGTAAATAATCAGATGCTATGTTCACAGGACGCTTTAATATCAGGATTGCCGGCAAGCTTATTAAGGCCATGAATGTCCAAGAGTGTGACTTCTTTACCTTCCGTACTAATGAGCTCGCTCTTTTGCATACGGGTAAATATGCGGCTGACAGTTTCTACTGCAAGACCTAAATAGTTACTGATATCCACACGAGACATTGAGAGTCGGAAGGTCTTGGGTGAAAAACCACGGCGCTCGAAACGGCTACTTAGATCCAGTAGAAAATAAGCTAGGCGTTCGTCAGCGGTTTTTTTCGATAATTGCAGCATCATTTGCTGATCCTGACGAATTTCGCCACTCATATTACGCATCATTTGGCGACGTAACCCTGGAATTTCGTCACAAAGGCTGTCTAACTTGTCTAAAGGCAGTTCACAAACAGTCGTGGTTTCCAAGGCTTTTGCTGTCAGCGGGTAGCTTTCTTCGCTATAGCCAGATAGGCCCACGATTTCACTGGCTAGATGAAAGCCTGTGATCTGCTCTTCACCACTGGGCGCAACGGTGTAGCTCTTAATTGCCCCTGTACGAATGGCGTATACCGCTTTGAAATCGTCGCCTTGTTTAAACAGAGTTTCGCCTTTTTGCAGCGGACGACCACGTTTGATGATCTCGTCTAGTGCATCAAGATCTTCGTTATCTAGAGCAATCGGTAGGCAAAGCGAGCTTAGACTGCATGTACTGCAGTGGGGTTTACCAGCACCGCTTTTTGCCAGGGAAATAATGTTTTTATCAACTGCCATAAACAATCCTTCAATCTTGGCACGGTGCATGTTATTAGCACCTATAACCTAAATGTTGGGTAAAACCATTTGCTTAGTCAAGAGCAACAGTGCTTAACTTAGGCTGCAAACATGTGCAGTAAGAAGTTAGATTTGAGTCGACCATGTGGCATAGAGTGTCCACACTCCAAATCCTACCACAAAAGTACCAGACATTAACTTGACCCATGTCTTTGACTTCAACTTTGTAAGCTGTTGAGTTAACAGGGCAAAGCTAAAGAGGGCGGGTAAATTACCTAAGCCAAATACCATCATTAAGCTCGCACTTTTGACTGGATCAGCGGCTACTAAAGCCCAACTCAGAGTACTGTAGACTAAACCACAAGGCAGGAAACCCCAAACCATACCGAGTGGAATGGCTTGCTTTAATGAGTGTGTAGGGATAAGGCCTTTGCTGAGAGGTTGTAGTCGTCGCCAAAGGCCGCTGCCGGCACGCTCGATCCACGCAAGCATTTGAGTTTGTCCTGCTAGATAAAACCCCATCAAGATTAATAAGATCCCAGATATGGTTCGTAAAACTAGGCCGACATTACTGTGGCTTTCACTTAACCACAGTCCAATGATGCCTGCTGCAAAACCTAAAGCGCCATAGGTCAAGATTCTCCCTATATGGTACCCCAGCTGCAGTGTTGGCTTGGGTCCATTCATGGAAAGTGCGCCAACGATGCCGCCGCACATGCCCATACAGTGGACGCTACCCATGAGACCTAAAAGCCAAGCGGTCAGGAATGTAAGGGGTTCATTCATGATTACAAATTATTTGGTTTGAGAGGAATCTTTGTCTTGCTCAGCGCTTTCGGATAGTTCTTTC
Organism: Bermanella marisrubri; assembly: GCF_012295615.1. Taxonomy (NCBI): domain Bacteria; kingdom Pseudomonadati; phylum Pseudomonadota; class Gammaproteobacteria; order Oceanospirillales; family Oceanospirillaceae; genus Bermanella; species Bermanella marisrubri. The sequence goes on along the minus strand of NZ_CP051183.1, from coordinate 2,098,856 downwards.
TCCGATGCGTTTTTGTCCTTTTTATTGGGGCCCTGATCTTCATCAAAGAGAATTCGGTGGGCAGGACTGTCAAGGTCATCAAATTGGCCTTTTTTACTAGCCCAAAAGAATATGCCTGCGGCCACCGCGATGAAAACAAGTGTCACAGGGACCGTTATAAAAATTATTTCCATGCTGACCTCAGAAATTTATAGTTTGGCGAGTGAATTTAATCGCAAAGCGTTGAAAACAACGATAAGTGAACTGGCAGACATACCAATTGCTGCTGCCCATGGCGGTAACAAGCCAGCCGCTGCTAAGGGTAACACACTGGTATTATAGAGCAGAGCCCAGCTTAAATTTTGACGAATTATACGTTTGGCTTTTCGTGCGTGTTGAAGCAATTGTGCAATGGTTTTTAGATTCTGATTCAGCAAAATCACATCAGCGTGTGTTTTAGCTAGATCACTTGCACTACCGACAGCGATTGAAATAGGCGCCCTAGCCAATACGGGGACATCATTAATGCCGTCACCAACCATGATGGAATGATCTTGGTTATTGAGTCCACTTAGATAGTCGAGCTTACCTTGAGGCGAAATACTACCTTGCGCCTTTTGTAGTTTCAGTTCTTTCGCAATCTTTTCCACTTGATAGCTATGATCACCACTTAGCATTTCAGTGATGATGCCTTGTTGATTGAGGCTTGAAACGGCATGCTGACTACCAGGTCGCAATTGATCTGAGAGTACAAAGCGGGCTATTGCTTTGTCGTCAGCAGATAAAAAGATTTGTTGGCGTTGTTCATCCGGATTGAGCTCGGAGTCGATGGCGGCAAAGCCTTGGTGACCAATACGATAAAGTTGACCATTGACCTTGCCTTCAATGCCTTGGCCGACCACCATGTTAATGTCTTCAGCGACATATCGTTTTTCCAGACTTAACGCTTGAAAAGCATTGGCAATAGGATGCTGGCTATGGGACTCAAGAGCTGATGCTATGGCGAGTGCTTCTGTTTGATCAAGCTCAGTTTCAGGAGCAATTGAAACAGATTCAATGGATAATTGACCCAATGTCAGGGTGCCCGTCTTATCGAAAATAATGCGCTTGCTTTGGGTTAAGCTTTCTAAAACATGGCCACGCGTTATTAGCACACCTGCTTTTCGTAAAGCCCCCGTGGCGGCTGTAAGCGCTGTAGGTGTAGCAAGTGATAGAGCACAAGGACAGGTAGCAACCAGAACGGAAAGTGTGATCCAAAACGCACGATCAGTATCAATGAAGTACCAAGCAGTGAAGACAATCGCTGCCAAAATTAAAACCGCGCCTACAAAATATTGCGCTATTACATCGGCCATTATGGCCATACGAGGTTTTTCTGACTCGGCACGATCCAATAGCGACATAACAGTAGAAAGCTGGGTGTTGTCGCCTAAGGCCGTGACTTCAATCTCAATAGGGTTCTCAACGTTTAAGCTGCCTGCAAGTACTTGATCACCGGTGTCTTTATGGATGGGCAAAAACTCGCCCGTCATAATAGATTCATCAACGCTCGAGTGGCCTGTTTGAATAATACCATCGGCGGCAATGGTGGCGCCGGGCAATACACGAATCCGATCACCAATGTTAAGTTGATTTACTGGAATGACAGCTTCTGATTTCTCATCATCGGTAGTGATACGCGTAACCGAACGTGGCAATACATTATTAAGTTGATTGCCGGCTTCCCCGGTACGTAATCGCGCGCGGGTTTCAAAGTAGCGCCCCACTAATAAAAAGAACGTAAACATACAGACGCTATCGAAATAAACTTCTTCACCACCTACAAAAGTAGAATAAATACTGGCTATGAACGCGCCGCCAATGGCAATGGACACGGGGACGTCCATCGTAAGATGTTTTGTTTTAATATCACGAATGAAACCTTTAAAGAATGGCCTAGCGCTGATTAAAATGACGGGGGTCGTAATGGCCATTCCTGCAAAGCGGAAATACAACTCAAACTTTTCTAGAATCCCTGCTAGCTCACCAATGTACAGTGGAACAGCAAACATCATCGCTTGCATGGTTCCAAGGCCTGCCAGTAAAACTCGGCGTAAGGCCCGTTTTTGCTCTTCTTCTAATTGTTGCTGGAAGGTATCGGTTTCAAACGGTTGTGCTTTAAAGCCTAGAGAGTAAATAGTTTCTATAACTTGCCGAAGCGGTGTTTGATTTTGTTCCCATGTAACACTGAGGCGATGCTGGGTGAGGTTGAGGTTTGCTTCTTTTACACCTGGTAATCGTTGCAATTGTTGCTCAATCAACCAAGCGCAAGCAGCACAGGTAATGCCCTCTATCATCAGCTGAATGCGTTGCCCGCTCTCAACCTGTTGTCCTAGTTCTTTCAGGACATCTGGGTTATCGTATAGAGCAAGCTCTTCCGACACGCTTGGTGGCAATTGACCGAGAGTAAACTCAGGTGTTTCATTTAAGTCTGTTCGGTAGGTATAGAAAGATTCGTTACCACTGTCGACAATGGCTTGTGCCACGGCTTGGCAACCAGGGCAGCACATAGGCTGCACTTGGTTGTTTATTTTGACAGATAGATCAATGTTCTTAGGAACGTCTTGACCACAGTGAAAACAATCAGTCATGTATTAGAACTTGAGGGTTTGACCTGCATTTACATGATTCACATGACGCACGCGCCACGCTTGCTGTGGGCTTTCGACGTTGATGTAGTAGCGACCAAATTCGATGGGCTGTTCAGTTAGGCCTACATAGGTTTGACCATCCACTTGTTGCAACACTGCATTTCGGTCTTTTCCCTTAAGGGTAGGGTGGCTAAACGCTACTTGCAGGATGTTTGGCAACGCCAAGCGAGAATTCTCGATGGTCATTCGTACTTCACTATCTTTACTTACCGTCAATGATAGTTTGATATCATTGGCTTCGGCTTTGTTGTCCCATTCTAATTCTTGGTTGTAGGCTAGACCGTCTTTGTAATAGTTGTCTCTTACTAAAGTATCCTTGGTGCTCACGGCCAAATTAATAAAAAAGATGCCCATGATTACACTGCTTGAGGGAATACCAATCAGTAACCAAACATAGGGTTCTCTATACCAAGGGCGCTTCTGTTCTTGCATGCTTAATACTGCCAAATAAGGTCTTGAAGATGGTGCGTATCCTAGCACTATGGCACATAAATGCTAGCCAGTTTTGTCAGGAAACTGGCTAGCTGGATACACAGATTCTTGTCCAATAAGAGGGTGAGTGCTAGCGACTTGCTGGGCCGATGAAACGACTTTCTTGTTCAACGCTCAAACCATCATCTCGTGTCACAATAAAGCGAATATCTGTGCGGGATTTTTCCAGGTCCCAAGGCACTGCTTTTATGCTTAAAGGCACATCGCCAACTTCACCTTCGTCTAATGAGAGTTCGGTTTTGCCATCAAGTTCCGCACCCTCAAGCCCGACCACTGTAATTACGAAGTCATGAGCTTTTTGGTCCATATTCATTACTTTAGCGTTGTAGCTATTTTGCACGCGACCATCACTGGTATTGCTATACAACTGTCCGCGATCACGCATGACATCCAATTCAAGTGGTGTGCGATCATAAACAGCCCAGCCAAATAGGCCAAACATGGCAACGAGCGCAATGGCGTAACCCACTAGTTTGGGTCTGAAAATATGAACTTCTTTGCCCTCTAAAGCGTGTTCGTTTGTATAGCGGATCAAACCCTTGGGATAGTGCATTTTATCCATGATTTCGTCACAGGCGTCGATGCATAGCGCACAGCCAATACACTGATATTGCAAGCCATCACGAATATCAATACCGGTTGGACACACTTGAACGCACATATTGCAGTCGACGCAATCCCCGATATTTGCTTCCACAGGATCGACGCCTTTTTTGCGTGGACCGCGGCCTGAACCACGCTCACCACGACGTTCGTCATAGGAAACGATTAGCGTATCTTGGTCGAACATGACCGACTGGAAGCGGGCATATGGACACATGTGCAAGCAAACTTTCTCACGCAGCCAGCCTGCATTGCCATAAGTCGCCAAGGTAAAGAACAATAACCAAAAGCTCGCCCATTGATTTTCAATACTAAAGGTAATGAGGTCGGGAATGAGTTCACGAATAGGGTAAAAGTAACCGACAAAGGCAATTGCTGTGGCAAGTGCAATGACTAGCCAAATGAAGTGTTTGCTGGCTTTCTTAACAAACTTACTGGTGCTCATGGGCTCTTTATCGAGCTTCATCCGCTTGTTGCGATTACCCTCGATTTTCTCCTCAACCCACATGTATATAAAAGTCCAAGCAGTTTGCGGGCAGGTATAACCGCACCAAATGCGTCCTGCTAACGTGGTAATGGTAAATAAACCGAATGCACAAATAATTAATAGAAACGAAAGTAAGACGAAATCTTGCGGCCAGAAAGTCATGCCCCAAATGTGGAATTGACGAGCGGGTAGGTCAAACCAAACGGCTTGGCGACCACCAATGCTAATCCAAGGAGTAACGAAATAACCGATCATTAATGCCCAAAGTGATAGCGTACGGATCTTGTTGAATAAGCCATTCACCGATCTAACATAAAGCTTGTCGTTATACTTAGCGGAAACCCCTTTGTATTGGCCGTCAATGCTGTGAGGTGTGAGTTCTTGTACAGGTATTTTTTCGCTCATCCTAACCACCTTATGATGCACATTATCGTTTCCGCACATTTATTCTTTTTATATTAGGTGAGGTGATATGTGGTTGTATTCGTTTTACTCAGTGTAATAGATTAGGGCTTTCTAATAAACATAAAAAAAGCGGCCATTGGCCGCTTTTAATAAAGTATTGAGCTAGCTCAATTTTACTCTTGGTCTTTCTTAGATAAAGAGTAAACGTAACCCGCAAGCACGTGAATCTTATCTTCACCCAAAATTTCTTTCCAAGCTGGCATCACACCATTGCGACCGTGCTTAAGCGTAAAGTTAATTTGCTTTTCGCTACCGCCGTACAACCAGATGTTGTCAGTTAAGTTCGGTGCACCCACAGCTTGGTTACCTTTAGCATCCACACCGTGACAAGCAACGCATGCCTGCATATAAAGTGGCTTGCCGTTTTCTGCATCACCAGAACCTTCACGACCAGACAAAGAAAGCACATATGCAGTAACATCGTTACGTTGCGATTCTGTCATGTTTGGCATTAGGCCGTTAGCTGGCATTGCGCCTTGACGACCTTGAAGTAGGGTGGTCTTGATTGCTTCGAAAGAACCACCATATAGCCAATCGTTGTCTGTAAGGTTCGGGAAGCCCAGAGAACCTTGTGCAGTAGAACCGTGACAGATTGAGCAGTTAGACGCATAGATGCGCTGACCAGTGGCCATTGCTTCGTCACTTTGGATCAGCTCTTCAGGGCCCATTGCGTTAAGCTTTTCATAATAAGGTGCGAATTTTTCTTCTGCTTTCGCAACTTCTGCTTCCCATTGACTATGAGAAGACCAGTTTGAGAAGCCACGCCAGTCACCCACACCGTAGATAAGGATGTAAGCAAAACCGAACACAATAGTGACCCAGAAGAACATGTTCCACCATTTAGGAAGAGGGTTGTCTAGTTCTTCGATACCGTCGAAGGCATGACCCGTTGTTTGGTCAGTTTCTTCGTCGTAGTTTTGACCGCGCTTAGTGACCACCAATAGGATGCCGCAAGCAACCATGGAGCCAATCACGATGGCACTTACCCATATGTGCCAAAATGTTGATAATTCACTCATTCTCTTTTTTCTCCGCTTCTGCTGAACGCTGCGCGATATCGTCATCTTTGAAGATCATGTCTCCATCATCTTCGAAACGCTTCTTACGGCTTGAGCTATAAGCCCAAGCGATGATGCCTATGAAAGCGATTAGGGCGAAAACTGTGCCCAAACCACGCACGTCATTAATATCCATTGCTCTACCGTTTTTGCGTTAATACTGTGCCTAGCTGCTGTAGGTAAGCGACTAGGGCGTCAATCTCACGTACACCATCGGCATCTTGCTTAGCGTTTGCAATTTGCTCGTCTGTGTAAGGTACACCAACAGCACGCAGAGCTTTCATTTTCTTCGGAGTATCACGGCCGTCAATAGTCTGCTCAAACAACCATGGGAATGATGGCATGTTTGATTCAGGTACTACGTCACGTGGGTTGTATAAGTGAGCACGGTGCCAATCGTCAGAGTAACGTTGACCTACACGAGCTAGGTCAGGACCAGTACGCTTAGAACCCCAAAGGAACGGGTGTTCGTAAACGTGCTCACCGGCCAAAGAGTAGTGGCCATAACGCTCAGTCTCCGCACGGAAAGGACGAATCATTTGCGTATGACATACGTGACAACCTTCACGGATGTAGATGTCACGGCCTTCTAGTTCAACAGCACTCAAAGGCTCAAGACCTTCGATAGGTTCCGTTGTTTGCTTCAAGAAGAACAACGGAATGATTTCTGCTAATGCTCCCCAGCTGATTGCCACAATAATCAAGGCAATCATCAGAGGTAAATTCTTTTCAACAATATCGTGTTTCATTGATGATTCCTTCCTTACGCTTCAGCCAGTTTTGCATTTTGCTCAGCTTTCGCGCCTTGCACAGTTTTGTAGACGTTGTAAGCCATTATGAACATACCCGCTAGGAAGATCGCGCCGCCTAGCGCACGAACGAAGTAGCCAGGGTAAGAGGCTTCAAGGGCTTCTACGAAGCTGTAAGTTAGAGTGCCGTCGGTGTTCACTGCACGCCACATTAGGCCTTGCATGATGCCGTTTACCCACATGGAAGCGATATAAAGCACGGTACCAATAGTAGATAACCAGAAGTGAACATTGATCAGGTTAGTGGAGTACATTTCGCCTTGTTTGCGGCCAAGTACTACAGGAATCAAGTTGTATAGCGCACCAATCGATACCATGGCAACCCAGCCTAGAGCACCTGAGTGTACGTGGCCAACAGTCCAGTCGGTATTGTGAGATAAAGCGTTTACTGTCTTGATAGACATCATCGGACCTTCGAAGGTAGACATGCCGTAGAAAGACAAAGACACCACCAAGAAACGAAGGATAGGGTCAGTACGCAGCTTATGCCAAGCGCCTGAAAGTGTCATCATACCGTTGATCATACCACCCCAAGAAGGTGCTAGAAGGATCAAAGACATGATCATACCCGCTGACTGAGCCCAATCTGGAAGCGCAGAATAGTGCAAGTGATGCGCACCAGCCCAAACGTAGATAGAGATCAACGCCCAGAAGTGAACGATAGAAAGACGGTAAGAGTATACTGGACGTTCTGCTTGCTTAGGTACGAAGTAGTACATGATACCTAGGAAGCCCGCCGTCAAGAAGAAACCTACTGCGTTGTGGCCGTACCACCACTGAACCATCGCATCGATCGCACCCGAGTAAACAGAGTAAGATTTAAATGCTGATACAGGAACAGACATGCTGTTGAAGATGTGTAATACGGCAATAGTAATGATGAACGCGCCATAGAACCAGTTAGCAACGTAAATGTGCGGTTGAGAGCGCTTAGCGATGGTGCCGAAGAAAACAATGGCATAACACACCCACACAATGGTGATCGCGATATCGATTGGCCATTCTAGTTCAGCGTATTCTTTTGCTGAAGTGTAACCTAGAGGCAGGGTGATCGCTGCAGCAACGATAATGGCCTGCCAACCCCAGAAGGTGAACATTGCCAAAGAATCACTGATTAGACGCGCCTGACAGGTACGTTGAACCACGTAATAAGAGGTGGCAAACAGGGCACAGCCACCGAATGCAAAGATAACCGCGTTAGTATGCAAAGGACGCAAACGCGAGAACGTTAGATACGGAGTATCAAAGTTCAATTCAGGCCAAACAAGTTGTGAGGCAATAAGTACGCCGACAGACATACCTACGATACCCCAAACCACAGTCATGATGGCAAAGTACTTTACCACCTTATAGTTGTAGGTTGGATGCTCGATAGCAGTGCTCATGATTTTAGTTCCATTAGCAGCAAGTTAAAAAATCCGCGCAATTATCGGGAAACGAGGCGTTAAATGCAACGAAAAGCCGTGATACATATCAACCTTTTTCCTCGATTCAACAATAAGTTAGGCGTTTTGCCTAAAAATTGCACTGAACAAGCTTAAGCTTATTCACCTTGCGGGTGTCAGTGCTGATGCACATCAAGCAAAAGCCTAATTTGTTGGAATAGTTAGCCAATTTATCTAACACCAACGATAGTTGCTCATAAAATCAGCATATATAGATGTATATGCTAGCAGTAAAATGAGCTTCTTGAAGTCATGAAGATGATAATTTGAGTGTAATTACGTAAACTCCCGCGTTTTATTTGCGTTAGCCTTGGTTTGTCATGCATACACTGATTAATGGTCCCGAAAATAGCCCCATTTGCTTATTTGCTCACGGTGCAGGTGCGCCCATGGACAGTGATTTTATGGAAGCTGTTGCGCAAGGCGTGGGTGAAAAAGGCATTAAAGTGGTTCGTTTTGAATTTCCTTACATGCAAGAGCGCCGCGAAACAGGTAAAAAGCGTCCACCAAATCGACAGCCTGAGTTGTTGGCTTGTTTTAAAGAGTTAGTTGACTCGCAACAAGGTGATGTTTATTTGATGGGCAAGTCCATGGGCGGTCGCATGGCGAGCATTCTTGCAGCGGAGCATTCAGAATTGCCCATTCAGCAAGTCTTTGCACTCGGTTATCCATTTCACCCCCTAAACAAGCCAGAAAAATTACGAGTGGATCATTTCCCGAATATGTCCTGCGCCATGACTATTTATCAAGGGCAAAGGGATAAACTGGGAGATCAAGGCTTGGTTGAGTCCTTAGTGCTTCCGACCAATATCGAAGTCGCATGGTTAGAAGATGGCGATCACGATCTCAAGCCACGAGTAAAAAGCGGCTATACACATGACGAACATATTCAAACAGTGATCAATGATATTGCTGGAAAGATTCACGCATCATATGCCTCAAAAAACGGAGAGCAGTAAATGGCCATGCAGCAAGTGGTGCTTCTATGTCGCCAAGGTTTTGAAGGCGAATCGGCGGCAGAAATTCAACATCTAGCGGCCGAAGCGGGTTGCTTTGGCTATTGTAAAACTCATGATGGTTGGGTGAGCTTTATTGCTGAAGATGACGTCCTTAAGACACTCATTGAGCATGTCTCTTTCAAGCGTTTTATTTTTAGTCGACAGTGGTTTGTAGCAGGTGAGGAGATCGCCTTGCAGGGACATGATAGGGTCGCGAGTTTGTTGGAACACTCGCAAGGATTACCTGAATGCGGTGAGTTGGAACTTATTCATACGGATACTAATGAGGGTAAAGAGTTAAGCAGACTATGTAAAAGTTTAACTGCACCGCTTGCGACACAAATGCGTAATCATGGATACCTGTCTAAAAAGAGGAATCGTAAACTGCCCAGAATGATGGTTTTCTTATTGGATGGGAAACGTGCATTAATGGGGTATCACCACGCAAATAATTCGAATCCGATTCCAGATGGAATTTTAAGACTGCGTTTTCCAAAAGATGCGCCAAGTCGCTCAACATTGAAATTGGAAGAGGCGTGGCACGTATTTGTACCTAAGCATCAATGGGACACACGTTTGGCACTAGGTATGCGTGCGGTTGACTTGGGCGCCGCACCAGGTGGCTGGACCTATCAATTAGTCAAGCGCAGTATGATGGTGGACGCGATTGATAACGGCCCAATGAAGGGTGACTTGATGGATACTGGACAAGTCAATCATTTGCGTGAAGATGGCTTTCGCTATCAACCGTCAAAAAAAGTGCATTGGATGGTCTGCGATATGGCAGAAAGCCCAATGAAAGTGACTAAGCGCATGGTGCAGTGGGTAGTGAATGATTGGTGTGGCGAAACCATATTTAATTTGAAACTGCCAATGAAGAAGCGCTTTCAAGAAGTGCAGCAATGCATAGAATATATGCAGCAAACATTCGAAGAAAACAAAATTGAGGTCACCATTGCATGTAAACATCTTTATCACGACCGTGAAGAGGTGACAGTACATATCGCTCGTATTAGTTAAACACTAAAGCACTTATTGGTTCCACTTTTTAACTCTCATTTTCCATCAATTCGAACGTTTGTGTTTTCAATCATTAAAAACAAGCGTTTGAATTTAACGTTCCGTGCATTGGTCACACTTTATCCCTGATATTTTCTTCTTATCTATCCTCATGTCACAACCAATCAATCTGTTGATACCTTGGGTCAAGAGTCAAAACGTAGCCTAACCTACATTACTGTCACATCTTGAGTCTAGCTTTTGTCGCGGTCATAAAAATGCAATCTAATCGCCGCAGGATAACCTTAATTCATCGTATTGATGGCATCGGACTAGGCTCAATGAAAGAGGGTGAAGATATGAACGCGGTAAAGGATGTGATTAACCAAGACGTAGAGTCCATATTGGATGCTATGCATGGTGCGCAACTACCTCAAGGAGAATTAAAACTCCTTAATCATGTTCCGCTAATAAGCGAGCAAGGTGGGCGTTATGGAAAAGGTCAGGTCATTGCTCAAATGAAAATTCACCCCGACTTATGGTTCTTCAAATGCCATTTCCCTGGCGATCCGATTATGCCGGGTTGTTTGGGTATCGAGGGTTTGTGGCAAAGCCTTGGTTTGTTTTTGGCATTTAAAGGTGCCAAAGGAAAAGGCCGAGCGTTAGGTGTTGGCGAGCTGAAATTCTTGGGAGAAGTATTGCCAAGTAACCAGTTATTACAGTTTCAAGTACACATCAAAAAGATTAAATCAGCAGCCTGTACCTTGGTCGTGGCTGATGGGGATGTACTTGTAGATGGCAAACTGATTTATCAAGCGAAAGATATAAAAGTGGGCATGTTTTAGCCCGAGCATAATGATGGAGCAATCAATGAATCGTGTGGCTGTTGTGGGTGTTGGATTGGTATCCAGTTTAGGAAACGATTGGAAAACGGTAGCTCAATCGTTGCACCTGAGCAAAAGCGGAATCCGTATCAATGAATCTTTTATTGAAAAGGGTCTGCGTTCTCACGTTAGTGGATTTATTGATTGTCCAGAAGTAGAGAATATTGATCGTAAATTACGCCGCTTTATGGGTACCAATGGTGAATGGTGCTATGTGGCAATGAAAAATGCAGTAGAGCAAGCGGGATTAACACAAACAGAATTGAGCGACGAATCGACAGCTTTGATCGTCGGCGCGGGCGGCGTCGCCAGTGACGATCTAGTAGACGCAATTAATGTGTTGGAAAAGTCGGGCATCAAAAAAGTCGGTCCCTACCGCGTAACGCGAGAAATGGGTAGTGCGCCATCCGCGAACCTAGCGACCGCATTTAAAATTCGCGGCCCCAGTTATTCAGTTTCTTCGGCTTGTGCCACCAGTGCTCATTGTATTGGTCAAGGTTATCAACTCATTAAAACCGGTTTGCAAAAGCGTGTTGTTGCAGGTGGGGTTGATCAAGCTCACTGGTCCCATGCGATGCAATTCGATGCGATGGGTGCGCTTACGACAAAACGTAATGACGAACCAAGCAAGGCATCGCGGCCTTACGATTTGGATCGCGATGGATTTGCCATTAGTGGTGGTGCCGGCATCGTCGTTTTGGAAGATTGGGGAACCGCTCAAGAACGAGGCGCAAACATCATTGGCGAAGTCATTGGTTTTGGTCAAAGCAGTGATGGTGACAACATGGTGGCCCCAAGTGGTGAAGGAGCAGAGCGTGCTATGAAGCACGCGCTAAATGATGCTGGATTAGAAACGGTTGACTACATCAATACTCATGGGACCAGCACACCGCGCGGGGATCTTACCGAACTTCAAGCCATTAAAAACGTTTTTGAAAACAACATACCTTATATCAGCTCCACCAAATCTCTTTCTGGTCATGGTTTGGGTGCAGCAGGTGTTCATGAATTTATTTTCAGCCTGATCATGATGCGAGAGGGATTTTTAGCAGCCAGTGCCAATCTTGAAAACCCCGAAGACATCGCGCAAGACATGCCGCTTCTTCGTCAGCGTTTGGATCAATCATTCAGTACCGCTCTTAGCAATAGCTTTGGCTTTGGTGGGACCAACGCCTGCTTGATTATGAAGCAAGCCTAAAGGTGTATAAGCAAACAGCACGCAATAACAGTATTTCAAAGAATTCGGAGGGTTTATGAGTTACAAAGCGAGAATAAAAAACAATATTTGCACAAATGCACACCCCAAAGGTTGCTACTACAACGTTCATGAACAAGTCATGGATGCATTAGATAATCGCATCAATACCGATTTAGATGGCAAGACAGCTTTAGTCGTGGGTGCCAGCTCTGGTATTGGTTTGGCTTCACGTATCGCACTTAGCTTTGCCTACGGCATGGACACGCTGGGTGTATATTATGAACGCGCTGGTCAGGCACACAAATTTGGTAGTGCTGGTTGGTACAATAACCAAGCCTTAGAATACTATGCGCGTCGTTCCAATCGTACGGCATTGAGTACCAACCAAGATGCGTTTCAAGAAAAAGCTAAAGACTGGGTCATTCAAAAATTACAACAGCAAGGCAAAAAGCTTGAGGTGCTTGTATATTCTCTAGCCGCTCCTAGACGATCGATTGAAGGTGTTGGTGACTATCAAAGTACTATTAAGCCCATACATGAAAATTTTACTGGCACTACGCTGGATATCGTGAAAGGGAAATTGCGCCCATTGCAATTGGATACAGCCACACCCGAAGAGGTTGAAGCTACTGTTAAAGTGATGGGTGGTGAAGACTGGCAGAACTGGGTGATACGTTTGCAAAAAGCGGGTGTTTTGGCGGAAAACTTCAAAACGATTGCGTATAGCTATTTAGGCCCTGAACAAACGCAAGCGATATATGGTCGCGGTACCCTGGGTGCAGCCAAGCGTCACTTACATGAAACTGCTATTGCTTTAGATCAAAAACTAAAAGGCATTAAGGGTAGAGCGCATATCGGTTTGTTCGAAGCACTAGTGACGCCTTCGAGTTCAGTAATTCCAAGTTTACCTCTGTATATTTCTGCCTTGCATCAAATACAAAAACAGCGAGGCACTTATGAATCAACACTGGATCAGGTTTTGCGTATGTACCGCGATGGGTTCATGCAAAACGACAATGATATCAAGATTCGAGTCGATGACATCGAACGCGATCCCATCACGCAAAAGCGCGTTAATGAATTATTAGAGATGGTGACAGAGGACAACCTGAAAGAAATCATCAATGTTGATGATTTTCGACAGGCGTTCCTTAAGCAATTTGGATTTGAACATGACTTCATTGATTACGAAAACAAACCCGATCCATTAATGCCACCGGCAACCTGTAGTTTCGAATATCGCTCGCACTTGAGCGAAGCAGTATAAAATAAAACTGATTTCTTAAAAGGAGAAAGCAATGTCCGATATTTATAATCAAGTAGTAGAAGTTGTCGTAGAGCAACTCGGCGTAGAAGTAGACCAAGTGAAAATGGAATCACATTTCATTGAAGATTTGGGTGCAGATTCATTGGATACTGTTGAGTTGTTGATGGCTTTAGAAGAAAAATTCGATTGCGAAATCGAAGAAGACAAAGCTGAAAAATTAACGACTGTAAAAGATATTGTCGAGTTTGTTCAGTCGCTAGAGACTGCATAAACTTATATGGTTTCATTTGCCAAATGCTTTGCCTAGCAAAGTTTATGGTGTTCGGGGGAATGGAGTAGACCTGCTAGGCGGTGCTTCTTTTCTTCATAAACTATAAAGCATTTGGCAATTGATTATTAACGATAGTCAATAATCTAAAGTTGATTTTGACGGCGAAACTCCGCCGGTGACAAGCCCGTCCAACGTTTAAATGCTCGTGTAAACGCACTCAATTCAGAAAAACCTAAATCATAAGCGATGACAGTTAAGGGTGTACTGGTGGTTTTCAAAAGCTTAAATGCCTTCTCTTTTTTAACTGCTTCAACAATATCACTATAAGACGAATTATCGTTTTTCAGTTTACGATACAGTGTTTGTCTACTCATGTTTAGCGCTTTTGCCACTTGTTCTGCGTCAAACTCACTGTCTGCAATATTGACCTCTACCAAACGGCGCACTTTATCGCTGATGGAGCGCTTAAACAGTCGAGATAAAATTTGATTCGCATAGTTGAGGGTGGCTCTGCCAATATGAGGATTGCGACGCTTCGGCTTTAGGTTAAGCATTTGAGCATCAAAGCGTAGCTCACAAAATTCACTCTCAAAACTGACTTTACAAGGGAATAATTCTTCATATGCAGCTGCATAGTCTGGTTTACTATGAGCAAATTTAGCGCAGGTGAATTTCGCCATAGGGCCTATCGCGGTCTGTGTACGCTTCACGACGATACCTAAAGTACGCTCCATGTCAGACTGATTGTATTGCTCTGCGTTAAAGTACTTGAATACTAAAATACCTTCGTTATTTTCTTCAGTGAATTCAAGTTTGATTGCTTCATTCACGACGGAAAATAAACGCTGATAATGTTGTAGTCCTTCGCGTAAAGTGGGGCTGTTATAGACTACATGGGCGACTAGACCTAAGTCGGCAAACGTATCTTTCGAAGCGATAGTAAGGCCCAAGGCTTCGTCGTGGCTGAGTTCTTTGGCCAGTTGCCAAATGCGCTCATACAAATTGTATGGAAGACGTTGTTCTTCTTCAGTTAGTAAAGCGATATCACAGCCAAGGTGACGTGCGATATCTGAAGGAGACCAATCAAAGTTTTGATAGTACTCAATCAAAGCACGAGCTGAGGCGATACCGATGGTGGGTTCGGGCTGTGATGACATGATGGCAGATTCCATATGGCCTCCACGACAACGCTAATCTCAAGCGTTTGATTATTCGAGTTGGCCAGCATAATAGGCAAAATAGCCTAGTTTGAACAGGCTATTTTATTCCTACTTTTGTCGTTAGCAAAAATTAAATCCGCTAACGAATTTCCGTAATTGTGATTTTCTCATCACCGTCTAAGATTGGTGCAATTTGAGAAATGACCTGTTTGCGCTCTGCACTTTGATACCAGCGGTCCCATGCTTGAATAGAGGTCCAGTTGGTAATGATCAACTTGTGATTTGGTTTGTTGATATCCACCAGTGATTCACTAGAAATATATCCAGGTGCATCAAGCACTGCTTTGAGGGTATCTCGCGCAGCCTGTAGATAGTTGGGCTCCAACCCCTCTGCGATATTGCGTTCAATAATTACCTTGATCATAGCGATTCCATTTATTGCGCTGTTTACATTACAGATAGTGCTGCTTGTCTGAAAAATCAAGCCATAACAAGACTTTATCCCTAATAGCGTTGAGATGCTACTATTGCGGCCACTGTGTGATGCAAAGTGATCGCTAGTCTAACTCTGCCAATCTGAGTAAAATGCGTATCATCCTTCACTTAGGCCACAAAAATGTCACACGTTAATGACATGATTGGCTACTTACTATTTAAAAGAGAAATTTCATGCGTACGGTAATGACTTATGCACTAGCCGCCGTGGTTTTGCTATCTAGCAACGCGATGGCAGAATCAGACCTTGATCTATCTGCGAAAGCCAACGCTCATGGATTAGAGTTATCGGTTTTGCAGGATTTTGTACAAAGTTATGATTTTAAATGCCCTGATCCGATTAGCGAACAAGAATTAAACCAACAATTAGCCACGTTGGATGAAGAATCTGATCTTGCCATTATGATAGAGGCAGACCGCATGGGCTGGCGCGATTTATATGTAGAGAGTCGTGCACAGATTCAATGCATGACGGCAGGCGAGGTGTCTCGCGGGTACTAATCAGTCTCCGAATTTTGTTTGGGAGTCTTTGGTTTCGATTTGTTGAGGTAGCCGCATTGTAAAATGGGTACCTCGGCCCAGCTCAGAACTGACCTTTATGCTGCCGCGCAACTTGTGATTAACAATGTTGTAGACAATGTGCATTCCAAGTCCGGTTCCACCTTCGCCTCGACGAGTGGTAAAAAACGGGTCGAATATTTTTTGTTGAACGTCCTCTGACATGCCGCGCCCATCATCTTGATAGTGTATCTGGATATCATCATCCTGAGTGGTCACTTCGATATGAATCGTACCTTGGTCTTCTACATCATAGGCATGGGTCAGGCTATTCATGACCAAATTCGTTAAAATTTGTGAAAAGGCCCCTGGGTAGCTGCGGATAATTAAATCATCGTCGCAATCCAATAAAACAGCAATTTGATAGCGTTTTAGATTCGGTTTCAGCGTGTATAGGGTCTCTTGCAAATAATCGTATAGACTGAATTCACGTATTTCATCGTGACTTTGATCTGAGCTTACTTGTTTGAAACTGGTCATGAGCTCACTAGCGCGCACCAAATTGATTGTCATTAGGCGTATTCCATCAGACGTAACATCTAAAAAGTTTTTCATGTCTTGCTTTGTGATCGTGCCTTCTTCAAAGCGAATACGAATCTGATTGAGAGAGTCCTCCACGTGGCTGGCACTTGTGCGTGCGACACCTAGGGGGGTATTAATTTCATGGCTTATGCCTGCTACCAAAGAGCCTAGAGACGCCATTTTTTCACTTTCGACTAACTGGTCTTGAGCGCTCTGTAATTCGCGCAAAGCCTGTTCAGCTTTTTCTTTCTCTGAGAGCAGCATCTCATCGTGCTCTACTTGCAATACTTGTGTTCTGTTAAAGGTGTTCACCAAAGTGCCCATTTCATCATTGCTTTGCCAATCTACTGGTTGATGAATGCTGGTGCGCTGAAACTCTTGTAAACTGCTGATCATGGCCTGGATAGGGCCCATGACCCAACGGTTAAAAAGTAAGAAGAAAACGGCAAATATGGTCAGAAGTGCCATAAGCGCGACAGGAATGCGGCTCAATAGAATGAACATTAATCGGTCTTGATCGAGTTCGATCTCGAACGAAGCGACGACAACACCGATATATTGATCTTCATAGATAATAGGCTCGCTATGCAACGAAGCGCCATCTTTAGGGTGTTCGCAGCCCTTTGGTGCATACTCTTTGAGGCTGGCATCACTTAGTAGCTCTATACACTTTATATAGGGGCTGAGTGCGTATTGCTCCAGATAGCTGGCGATAAATTGTTGATCCAGATTCCATGTCGGGATAGCGACGACTTGCGCCAATTGAGCCACGTTAGCAATGACCTGTTCGGTCTGGCGGTTCTTCAAACTTTGCGTTTCGATAACGGATATGATGCCGGCGTAAAGCACACCAACCAGCAAAGTTACTGGGATCGCAACAGAAAGCATCCGCCTAAAGAGGCTGTTATGTCGAGTGAGGACCGTCAATGTCGATAGTTTCCATCATGATTTGAACTTTTTATAAGATTAGCAGAGACTTAACCGCTCTGTTTAGCTCATATAATGCGCACAGCCAGCGCTCCAGTGATGCATGATAGCGATTCATTGGAATATATTGTCCAACAAGTGGACTGTCCGGGTGCATCGCGCCATTTTACAGAGTAAAACAGTATTTAAAAATAATAAAAACAATATGTAAGGCGTCCTATGAGTCAGTATTCTGCATTTTCAGTGTCTCAGTCTCTCAAAGGTAAGCACATCTTTTTAACGGGTGTGACAGGTTTTTTAGGCAAAGCTATTTTAGAAAAGCTCTTGTACAGTGTACCGCAGCTAGCACAAATCCACATTTTGGTGCGCGGTGGCAAAGTTTCAGCCAAAAAGCGTTTTCAACACGATATCCTCGGCTCCAGTATTTTTGAGCGCCTGAAAGAGCAGCATGGCGAGCACTTTGAAGAATGGGTGCAATCAAAAATCAATCTGGTGGAAGGTGAATTGACACAACCCATGTTTGATTTGCCTAGTGCTGAATTTGCGGGTTTGGCCAATCAACTGGACTTAATTATTAACTCCGCTGCCAGTGTTAATTTCCGCGAAAACCTTGAGAAAGCGCTCAACATCAACACCTTGTGTTTAAACAATATCATTGCGTTAGCGCAGTACAATGTGGCCGCTCAAACGCCGGTGATGCAGATATCTACATGTTATGTAAACGGTTTCAATAAAGGTCAAATCAATGAAGAAGTGGTTGGTCCAGCAAGCGGACTGATCCCACAGTTGTCTCAGGATTGTTATGACATCGATTCGGTTTTTAAACGAGTACATAGCCAGATAGAGCAGGTCAAAAAGCGCAAAACAGACATAGAACAACAAGAACAAGCACTGATTAAATTAGGCATAAAGACCAGCCAGCATTTTGGTTGGAACGATACCTATACATTCACAAAGTGGTTAGGTGAGCAGCTACTCATTCAAAAACTGGGTAAGCAGAGTTTAACTATTTTGCGTCCGAGTATTATCGAGAGTGCTGTACGTGAACCTGCGCCGGGTTGGGTCGAGGGCGTGAAAGTAGCGGATGCGTTGATTTACGCTTACGCCAAGGGTCGTGTTTCTATTTTCCCAGGTCGTGATGAAGGCATCCTTGACGTCATTCCTGTGGATTTGGTGGCTAATGCGGCAGCCTTGTCAGCGGCGCAATTAATGGAATCTAATCAGCAGACGGGGTATCGCATTTATCAGTGCTGTAGCGGTAGTCGCAATCCCATAAAGTTGAAGGAGTTTATTCGCCATATTCAAAACGTGGCGCAAGCTCGCTATCAGGAGTGGCCAAAATTGTTCGCAGATAAGCCACAAGAAGCCTTCAAAACGGTTTCCCCAAAACGTTTCAAATTGTATATGAGTGGCTTCACGGCTATCACTTGGGCAAAAACGATTATCGGACGAGTGTTCGGTTCCAACGCTGCGTCGCAGCATATGTTAAAAGCGAAAACCACGGCGTCACTGGCGAATATTTTTGGTTTTTATACCGCCCCTAATTATCGTTTTAGTAGTCAGAAACTTGAACAGTTAGTCAAGCAGTTCGACACCACAGAACAGCGCTTATACGATATTCGCGCCGATCACTTTGATTGGAAATATTATTTGCAAGAGGTACACATGGATGGACTACACAAATACGCCCTAGCGGACAGGCAGGAACTGAAGCCCAAGCATGTGAAAAAGCGTAAGCGCGAAACCATCAGGCAAGCGGCGTAATAGATTCAACGTATAGAGAAATATTGCCCGAGTCATCTTTTTGATAACGCCACTTTACATTGTGTTGCATCAATGCCGCGCCGTATTCGCGTTCTTGGTCAAACTTATGAAACGCAGGTCTAGGATCTTGCTCTAGTACTTGTAATAAAAACGTTTTTAGCTGTGGTTGATTATTCAACCGCGTTTCGCAGGCTTGGCTAAATATAACATCAATAGCAGGCGGCTTGTCTTGAGCAAAGGGATATTGAGCATCAGGCAAGCAATCGCTATAGGGCACATAGGGTTTGATATCGACAACCGGCGTGCCGTCGATTAAGTCCAATCCGCTGATCCATAACCTCACGCCGTTATTGATATCAATACGATCGAGTTTTACGACAGATAGGCCAATGGGATTGGGACGATGAGTCGAGCGTGTGGCGAATACGCCCATTTTTTCATTGCCGCCCAAGCGCGGTGGTCTTACTTTGGGTTTCCACCCTTGGTTCATTACTTCGTGAAACACAAACTCTATCCAAATATGTGAGCATGTTTCTAATCCGGCTACCGAATCGGCCTGATTGTATGGTGACACGAGCTCAACATAGCCTTGTGCTTGTGACACCAATCCGGGTTGGCGGGGCGTAGCGAACTTCTCGTGGTAGGGGCTGTTAATATAGCCAATGGGTTGTAATTCGATTTTCATACGTATTCCATATCTTATGCGGTCATTATAAAGCCTTTAAACATGATAAGCTTGCCCGCGCCATAAAAAGAAACATCGAATCTGAATGAAAACTCCGAACGTTTTTCTCAACATTGTCGTTCTCATAGGTATGTCCATTCATGCCTTGTGGGTTCAGTCGGCACCAGATGATAGCTTGTTCTATTATGGCCAAGACTATGGCAGCGAGTCGCAATTTGGTCCACTGAATGTATTGATTAACGTTGGGTTGGTTGTACCTGGGCGTTTAGGGACCACCAATCGTCTTGACGACGTTCGCTTCGATGAAGGCTGGTCACAGTGGAAAGAGGCACTCAGCCATCAAGAAGATGTATTCGAAGCAAGTGGCGGTTATCAGAGTGCACTAGAAAAAGAGTTTATTCCATTCGCACATGAATCCGGCGCTTGGGTACCCAATTATACGTTGCATTTTTTAGGTGAGGGCATGCTCACGCGAAAGATGGAAGAATACTACCGCTACCATGGAGTTACTGGGCAATATTGGCCAAAAATTCTCGCGATCTCTACCGTTACGGCCGCACAAATTACGAACGAAGTCGCGGAAATTGAACTCCCCTGGGAGCAACGACTTGACCCAGTTGCGGACTTATATTTTAACGTGGCCGGGATGATTGCATTTTCCTTCGATGGTTTTGCAAAATGGTTTAACAGCGGCACACGAGAATACTATTATTGGCCTGGGCAGCCAGTGATCGATCCTTACGATCAGGGCTTATTCAATCAAGGTGAAAGCTATTTATTTCGATTCGGTGAAGGCACGAAGTGGGCAGTGGCTACTGGTATGCCTGCCAACGGAGTTGGTTTTTCTTTTCCGCTTGATGATATGGAATTTGAGTATTTCACTGTGTTGCTTGGAAGTGATGTATTAATTCCCAAACGCGATGAAATCATTGAGCGTGAAAAACATGATCGAGGATATCAATTTAGCGCTAGCGATGTGGCTGATGAATATACTTTGGCGATAAACACCTACTGGGATCGTAAGGGTTCATTGATGGCCAGTGCAGCCTTAAGTGTGTATCCCAGCGCGCAACTCAATATAAATATATTTCCGATTTTTCAACATCAGAATGGCTGGGGGCTCGGTGGTTATTTTATCTTATCGGATGAGGGTGCGAGTTCGGTTGGCATTACCCTGAGCGTGACGCCGGTCATACTGGGCGTGCGTTCTTAAGGTGAGTCAAAGGGATTCATGCTAAAGTGCGAAAACTAAAAAGACGTTGTATTATGAAAAAAATAGAATTACTCGGTACATTGGGCTGCCACTTATGCGAATTAGCAGAACCCATTGTCTATTCTGTGGCCAAAATGTATGGCATAAAAGTTGAGCAGGTGGACATCGCAGATGATCCAAAACTGACAGAATTGTATGGTATTCGCATTCCCGTAGTGCGACTAAAAGATGATACGCAAACACAAGATTTAGGTTGGCCATTTGATGAGAGCCAATGCGAACAATGGCTGCGTAGCATCAATGCCGTTTAAATCGGTTTCAACTATACTCAAGAAAAATCAAAGCAAGGAGTTTATTGTGATCAAGACTGTTTTAGCGGCGGTTGTCGCATTGTCATTGGTGGCTTGTAGTGGCCCATCTCGAACACCCCAAGAACAAGCCATCAGTTACGCACTCATCGAAGATGTAACGCTGCGAAAACTTCAAGAAGAATGCACAGATGTTAGCACTTCTGCCAAGCAGTCTGCTTGGCGCGGTCAGCGTAGTTGGTGGAAGCGCAATGGTGGTTTGGTAAAAGCGGCAGACTATGGCCTAAGTTACAATGTTGTAACACTTACCGATGATCGTTTAGAAACCGGAGCACGATATGCCATGGGTCTCACTTTCGACATCGTGCATGCCGCCGAAGAGAATGTGAAAGCATTACTGGCGGGTGATGACAAAGAAAAGGCCTGTATGAACGTCATGAGCGAATACCGCGATGGTGATCGTGATTTACAGCAAGAGTCCGAGCACTACCCCGTATTGGTTAAATTGCAGCAAGAGCGAGAAGCGCAAGGCGATGATCACTACCTAAAAATAAGCCGCCTAGAGAAGCAGAAAGGTGAGCAATATTCACGCAGTGCTTATACTGTAGAGCGTTTAGTAAAACGCCAAGGTTGTGTGAAGCCTAAGGTGCGTACACTAAAAGCAAACGGACCAAATGAGGTCTTAGAGGCAACCTGCGCAGATGATAGCTTCATGTTGATTCGTTGTGAGTGGCGCAACTGTAAAATCCAAAAATAGCACTGTTACGTATTTAGCAGCACGTTAACATAGACTAAAAAACCAGAGCACGTCTCTGGTTTTTTGTTTTACAAGACTCTAAATCGAATGAGCGAGGGCAGGTATGAAGCATTCAAAGCTGGGCAATACATCTATTGACGTCAGTCGTATTTGTTTGGGCACCATGACATGGGGTGAACAAAACACCGAAGCCGAAGCACATGAACAAATGGATTACGCCGTAGAACAGGGCATCAACTTTTTTGATGCGGCTGAAATGTACCCAGTACCGCCTAAGCCCGAAACCCAAGGGTTAACTGAACAGTACATCGGCACTTGGTTTGCCAAGCATAAAAAACGTGAAGACATCATCATGGCTACCAAAGTGGCAGGGCCTGGCGATTGGTTAAGTCATATTCGCGGTGGCTCGCGCTTGAACCGTGACCATATCATGCAAGCCATAGATACGAGTTTAGAACGACTGCAAACAGACTATGTCGACGTCTATCAATTACACTGGCCTGATCGCAATACCAACTTCTTTGGTCAATTAGGTTTTACTCCAAAACAGGAAGAACAAAGTACAGATCTAGAAGAAACGTTAAGCGCGCTGAATGAACTCAAGCAAGCGGGTAAGATACGACACTGGGGCTTTAGTAATGAAACCCCATGGGGTGTGATGAAAGCTTTGCAAATCTGTGATGAAAAAGGCTTTGATCGCCCAGTAAGTATTCAAAACCCCTACAACTTATTGAACAGAAGTTACGAAGTAGGTTTGGCAGAAATCAGCTGGCGCGAGCAGATTGGTTTACTTGCCTACAGCCCATTGGGCTTTGGCGTACTAACTGGTAAATACCTAAACGACGCACCCGCTAACGCGCGCCTAACGTTGTGGGAGCGTTTCTCGCGCTACACCAATGACGAAGCAACAGCAGCAACTAAGCTCTATGCAGAACTCGCCAAAGACAATGGCTTAACACCGACACAGCTAGCATTAGCGTTTGTAAACCAGCAAGGCTTTTTAACCGCTAATATTATTGGCGCGACTAATATGGAGCAATTAAAAGAAAATATTGATTCAATCAATATTGAACTCAAGCAAGAAATCATTGATGAGATTAATGCCATTCACAAGCGCTATAGTAACCCAGCGCCATAAACGCATAGTTTTAAAACGCAATTAAATCAAATCTAGGGGGCTATCAGTCCCCGCGAAATGTTGTCCAACGACATGAGTATAAATTTGTGTCGTTGAGACATCTTTGTGACCCAGCAACTCTTGAACGGTTCTGATATCCCTACCTGCCCGCAAAAGCTCAGTGGCGAAAGAATGACGAAAAGTATGGCAAGTAATTCTCTTGTTATAAATGCCAGCCGATTTACAAGCCTTAGCTAAAGCCTTGCGCATAACCGTTTCGTGCAAGTGATGACGACAATGGATACCTGTAATTGGATGTTTGCAAATAGTGGTTGATGGAAAAACAAACATCCAAGCAGGTTGGCGATACGCATTGGGTAATTTACGGCCAAGCGCACCCGGAAGGGAAGGGCCAAGCCCACTCAAGTTATCTTTTTCCTGCAGGGCTATTGAGTTTTGTATCTGATTTTGTAAATCACCAACAATATTCTTGCTCAAAATAGTTTTACGATCTTTACCACCCTTGCCATCAATCACATCCAGACTGCCAGTCTCAAAGTGGATATCCTTAACTCTAAGGCGCAGACACTCGCTAATCCTCAAACCCGAACCATACATTAATGAAACGATTAAACGATCACGTTCACCAAGCTCATTGATAATGCGTTTCACCTCTTGCTGAGTGAGCACCTGTGGTAATCGTCTCTGCCTTTGAGCGTAAACAAAGCCCAGATCTCCTAATGGCTGCTTTAGGAACTGGTTGTATAAAAAAGCTAAAGCATTTAATGCTGTCTTTTGAGAGTTAATTGCCATATGTTTATTTGAAGCGAGATGAGATAGGAAGCTACAAACCTCATCATTATGGAGGGTTTCTGGGTGACGCTTACCATGGAAATGAATGAAATACTTAATCCAATAAATATAGGTTTTGATCGTGCGTTCACTGTAACCAGCCATGCGCATACGGTTGCGCACCTTGTCTAAAAATGGGCTCCTTGCCATGCTTCAATCCCTTCTTTTTAGGTCTGTATATATATACAGTGTATTTCTAAAAAAGAGAAAATCAACACAGATGCCAGTATAAACGCGCACAAAAAATGCGCGTTTATACTGGCGGTTCTTAGAAAAAACCTGCAAAATCAAGGCATTATAAAATCAAGCGCTGTGCATAGAGGACCTCGTGTTTCTGGAAAAACGAGCATGCGCGTTTTTGCCGCTGAGCATGAAATGGAATTCTCCAAAAAAACCATTACTTTCAAATACTTAGCTTCGATTGCGCCTTATCTCCGAAACCGGAAAAACGCGCACGCGCATTATTAAAATAATGAAATGGACACCCCTTCTATACTGAGTTGGTCAGTTAAATAGGAGGTTGTTATGAACCAGATTCATGCAATAGGTATTGATTTAGCTAAGTCTGTTTTTCAAGTATGTGCTTTTGATGAGTATGGAAAGAAGCTCCTAAATAAAGCGCTGCGTAGAAACCAAGTATTAAAGTTTTTGGCAAACATAGAGCCTTGTCTCGTAGGGATGGAAGCCTGCGGCAGCGCTCACTACTGGGCTCGAGAGATAAAAAAGCTCGGTCATAAGGTGAGGCTGATGCCGCCACAATACGTAAAGCCTTATGTTAAGACAAACAAGAATGATAGTGCTGATGCTGAGGCTATATGTGAAGCTGTTAGTCGCCCCACGATGCGATTTGTGACAGTTAAGAGTGAAGAGCAGCAAGCACTGCTTTTATTGCATCGGGAACGTGACGGTGTTGTTCGGGATCGCACTTCCCTAATAAATCGAATAAGAGCTAGTCTCCA
This sequence comes from Bermanella marisrubri, assembly GCF_012295615.1. Taxonomy (NCBI): domain Bacteria; kingdom Pseudomonadati; phylum Pseudomonadota; class Gammaproteobacteria; order Oceanospirillales; family Oceanospirillaceae; genus Bermanella; species Bermanella marisrubri. The sequence goes on along the minus strand of NZ_CP051183.1, from coordinate 2,073,894 downwards.
TGAGTTTGGTATATCAATACCGGCAGGAAGATTTCGACTTAGAAAGTGGTTCCGAGAAGATTTTGGGGTATTAGAAAGCAAGATACCAAGCATGCTGTTGAATCATATCAAGCTTATGCACACGCGTTTGGTTGATATCGAAGCTTACTTAGAGGAATTAGATAGGCAGATTGATTCTGCAAGTCGTAAAAGTGAACAGTGCAAGAAGGTTCAAGAAATTCCGGGTGTAGGGCGGTTAACGTCTTCGGCATTGGTCGCAAGTATTGGTGATGCAAAGGAATTTAAATCTGGCCGTCAACTATCTGCTTGGCTAGGTCTTGTTCCGAGTCAGCATTCGAGTGGCGGTAAGGCATTATTACTTGGTATAAGCAAGCGTGGAGACGCATATTTAAGACGTATGTTTATTCATGGAGCTAGGGCAGTAATTAGGCACACAAAAGAGGGTAAGCCATTTCATGAATGGATCATGGCATTGCTCAAACGAATGCACAAAAATAAAGTGATTGTTGCATTGGCAAACAAGTTAGTGCGTATTGCATGGGCAATACTTGCAAAGCAATCACAGTATTGCGCTACAATCTAAAGCTTTTAAATTAAAGATCATCCAGTTTTGCTTAGTAAAATAGTTGATGACAAGACAGGTAAGACCGTGACTTGGAGATTCTGTGCCTAACATCGTTTCTTTGAAAACGGTAAAATGATTAGAGCCAAGTCAGCGGAGTTCATCAGGGATCAAGGCTGCAGGCCTTAAATAGAATCCGAATAGATGGCTGCAAAACTACTCTTGTTACTAAATATTTTGCTTGCAAAAAACAGGGGTGTCCATAGATGTTATGCATAGGGAGGTCGAGTGAGTGCTGTAGGCTGTAGATTAGATGAGGCAATCCAAAAAATAAGCGCTGGCGACTTAGAAAATGCTTTAATTCAGGTTTCGATTGCCATTGACGTAAGCTCAAAAAGAAAATGGCCGAAACAAAAGAAGGTTGGTGAACGCTATAAAAATTTCATCAGAGAGCATGAGTCTTTAATCTATTTCATGTCATTAGGTATTAAAGGCGATACAAAGCCACTTGTTTCATTCCCAAATCCTAATGGTGATCGGTATGACATTGCGCACGTCTATTACAAGGCTGTGCGCAACGGATTACTGCATGACGGAGAAATTAGTGAAAATCTTTCTGTCGTAGATGAAAACGTATTAATTTACAAAGATGGGAAGATCACAATATCAAAAATGATTCTAATGGCCTTAATGCTTGCGGTGATCTGCGAACCGGTCAACTGCAATGAGAGACTAAGCAAGAACTACACGGTGACTTTTACTAATGATATTGATATCAACCTAAATGATTTCTGGGGAAAAAGAGATCTTTTATACCAGAAAATTGGTCATGATAAGGCATAACAAAGCCAGTAACGGCGAGCAATTCTTCCGTCGCTTTTTTGTGGCGGGCGCTACGCTGCCACAAAAAATCAACTCCAAAATTGCCGCGTTCTGGCGGCGTTACACGTCTTAAGGAATCAGCATGATCATAATTTATGGAATCAAAGAAAAACTTAATCCGATAAAAGCAAGATTGTCGGATGTTATTCATAGCTGCATGCAAAGTGTTCTCGATATGCCAGAGGACAAACGCGCGCACCGAATTGTGCCTTTGGAACGAGAGGACTTTTATTACCCAGGCGGCCGAAGCGATGCTTATACAGTCATCGAGATTAACATGATGGCAGGTCGTAAGCCGGAGACTCAAAAGGATCTTATCAAGGCTATATTTAGCGAAGTAGAAAGCAAGCTTGGACTTTCATCCGTTGATGTTGAAATTACGATTAAAGAACAGCAACCATACCAATGGGGCTTTAGAGGCATGACTGGTGATGAGGCAAATGACCTTAAGTACAAAGTCAACGTGTAACAAGGCCATTAAATTCGCTCCCTACGGTCGCCCGACGCTCGCAAGCTCGCGCGGTTTATGGCGGCGTTAGGTTTTTAGGAGAAGGCATGAGAAGAGTGAACCTGCTTGTGATGCTGGCAATATTGTCAGCGTGCAAGGCTTCAGAGGAAGCTATCGCTTGTGCTGCCTCAGATTACTGGGAGTGCTCAGTTGACGCTGTTGTTGTTGAATCACTTGGGGCTAACTCTTATGCGGTATCGGGTTGCGAAAAAGAAATGCATGTCTCATGCAAAGGACCTTCGGATGGCTGCATCATTAAAGCCGATGCAGGCGTTTTACCAACTAGGCAATGCATAGAATGATTCCGGGCGTAAACCTAACAAGCCAAGGCAGTGGGACAAATTTTGCATCGCTGCGCTCAAAACGCAAAATCTGCCCCTGCTTGGGGCGTTGAGGCTGTAGAAAAACCCCATTTCTTTTATAAATTTTGGTAAAATGCACCTTCGCATAGGGAGGTGTGACAATGCCAAAATTCATTCCTTACAATTACGATCAAACCTCAATGGTTGTAATTAATTTCAAAGATCAATTGCAGTCCGGAACGTTTGAGTACGCAGTTCATTATTTGATTAATGAAAAGCTAGATCTTTCTATTTTCTATCCGAATTACAACAATAGCAGTAGCGGTCGTCCTGCTTATGATCCAGCCATTTTGTTGAAGATTATTTTGTTTGCGTACTCCAAGGGCATTACTTCTAGCCGTGAGATTCAATGGTGCTGCGAAACCAATATCATTTTTAAGGCGTTGTCCTGCGATACGGTACCCCACTTCACAACCATTGCCTCCTTCGTGAGCGGTCATTCCTCTGAAATTGAAAACCTATTTGAACAGATCCTTTTAATCTGTCACGAGCAAGGATTGCTAGGTAACGAACTGTTTGCCATTGATGGATGTAAGATGTCATCCAATGCGGCAAAGGAATGGTCAGGTACTTTTAAAGAATTAGAGGAAAAGCGAGCAAAGATAAAGCGCTTGATCAAGCATCATATTACCGAGCATAAAAAGATCGATAAAAACGAATCCCTTGGTGAGGAACGAGCCAAGTGCGCTCAGCAAGCCATTAAAACTTTATCTGATGCTTACGATAAGATTGATAAGTTCCTAAAGACGTCTAGTCCAAGGATGGGGCAAGGCAAGAGAAAACAGGAAGTTAAAAGTAACATCACCGACAATCAGTCAGGCAAGATGACCACCAGTAAAGGAACCATTCAAGGCTACAATGGTGTGGCAACGGTCGATAAAAAGCATCAAATCATTATTGATGCGCAAGCCTTTGGAGAGGGCCAGGAACACCATACGTTGAGGCCTATTATAGAAAAAGTGCGAGAAAGATATAAGCGAATAGGCATTAGCAAAGATATCTACAAAAAGAAAACCATAGTGACTGCCGACACGGGCTTCGCCAATGAAGCTAATATGAAATATCTATATGAATCGGGTATTAATGCCTACGTGCCGGATAATCAGTTTCGAAGCCGAGATCCTAAGTTCGCACGACAAAAGAGAAAATACGGTAAGCGTCATCAGAATGAAAAGAAAAAAAGCCATGTTCGAAATGTGATTCCACCCAGCGAGTTTCATTTTGACCCTGTTAATCTTATTTGTGTCTGCCCAGCCGGCGAAACATTAAGTTATCAAAATACTCGAACTTCAGAATCCGGAGCACCAAAAGCCTTCTTTAATGGTCGCATCATGCAATGCAGAAACTGTGAGTTAAAAACCAAGTGCATGCAAAATCCAGCATCTGCTGATCACAGAAAAGGCAGTGGCCGACAAGTCTCATTTACGCTATCTCATAAGCGTGGGCCAACATACACAGATTGGATGAAGCATAGAGTCGATAGCCAAGAAGGCAAGCAGATTTACAGTCACCGAATGTCGGTAGTAGAACCTGTCTTTGCCAATATCGGAACCAATAAAGGATTGAATCGTTTTAGTCTACGAGGGAAGGCAAAAGTTGAATCCCAATGGCAGTTGTATTGTATGGTTCATAATATTGAAAAGTTAACGAATTACGGGCAATTAAGTCATTAATATAGACATATAGCTGCCTCATAGTTTTATCTTCATTATTTTAGTGTTTAAGGTTGATAATTAAAATTGATGTGGCAAATTAACAGCTAATTAAATAAAGAATATAGGCTGCAGGAAATCACTGTCTCAAAATTGGTTTTTCTACAGCCTCGTTATACGTAATTTATGAATAATCTCAGCACTAAGCAGAAAGCCTTCTATAAAAAGGTTGCCGAAATACTATGGGAAAAGTGGGACCCTATTGGTGTGAATGATGGCGATAATGAGTGGGATGATGAGTATGATAGCTATGTTCCGCACATATTCCGCTTAGCCATTGAAGGTAATGATGCTTTTCGAATCGCAGCTTCACTAACTTCTTCTGTTGAGCAAAATATAGGGCTAGGCCCCGATAAAGAGCACGACCGAAAAGTTGCAGCGCTAATCGTGAAAGCAAAAATAGAAATGCTGGGATAGTGCAAACGTATAACAAGCGCATGTTGCATCAACCACTGCGTGGTTTGGACGGTTTTCCGCTCGTGCCTCGCTACAAAACCGCCGCAAATACGGGCGTTAGTTTATTAAGGTAAGGGAATCACTTGTCAGATACGGATATCCTCATAGAAGCTCCTAAGCCGACTCATGATGATTTGGCGCCAATGTACTTCTATGTAACATTACTTTCTTTGTTCGGTATTCCACTCTTGTTTATAGCTTTTCCAGCCGGATTTATGCTCACGTTTGGTGCTTTGATAGTCTTTTTATATTTCTATACAAGAATCTCAGCGGTCTACGAGGCCTTTAAGATAGAAGATGATTATCTACAAGTTATTAAGGGCAAGAGGGCTATTTGGAAAGGAAGTGCTAAAGATATTGAATCTGTAGATGTGGATACATTTTCTGAATATCAAGCTGAAAGGGGGATTACGATGGTTGTTTTTTACTTTAAAAACGGCACGTCTTGGTCTTTTAGTTATACAAATTACCAAAACGAACAGCTAAAAAAGATCAAGTCAATAATTGAATCAATAAACTAACAAGGCGCTCAAGCTTTGGACGCAGTAAACTGCGCCGCTTAGCATGAGCGTTAAGCAAAATGAGTTCGAACCATGATTGATAAAGAAGATGCGATTAAGCGATTGGTGAAAGCCTATCCCTATTATCTGGACGAACTACAAAGGAGTATGAGTTCATTTCTGGGTGGTGAGGGAGAAATATTGTGGTTTATGATGATTTCAAGTGCTCTTTCTACGGCGGTGACCAATAGTTTCACGTCTAATAACTATGAGTTTTCCGATGCTCTTTTCCTAGAGATAGAAAACTTGATAGAGAATGGATCTCAAGAGGTTAGTGATATTGTTTGCACCGGTTTTTTGGAGTCTATGCAAAACCAAACGAAGTTGCCTAGTAGATATTGGGCGCCATTGCTTGGTAAGCGTGCAACTGATTTTTGCAAAGCTATGGACGATTTTCATGGTGTTAAAACTGAAGGATTGGTTTGCTATAAAGCATAAAACAAAATTAAAAGTGCAACATGTGCATAACAAGTCGTTCAAGCCGACGGTGAACTTCCCCCGATAATGTGGACACCTTTAAATAACTTAAAGGTGTCTCAATGCCAAAGTATAATAACCCGAGAAAAACATGGGTTTACTCAAATGAGTTTAAAATAAAAGCAGTAAAGTTAAGCTATCAACCTGATATTCAAAGCAAGCAGGTTGCTGATGGTCTTGGTATTCATCCCTTCATGTTATCGAGGTGGAGAAAAGAGTACAGAGAAGGAAAGATTCAGGGTGATGGCCAAAAGCGAGTTGGTGTGACAAATAAACGTAAATCTCCTCCGAAGAAGCAGCTAACCGAAAATGCTAGATTGAAAAAAGAGATCGAGCGTTTGAAGAAGGAGAATGACCTTCTAAAAAAGTGGCAACAGTTTCTAGCGGAAGAACATCAGAGCGATTTGGATTCGTCGAACGATACCGATCAGAGCTAGGAACCTCTTTTTTATGTCGATGGCTTGGGGTTTCGCGAAGTGGTTATTACGCTTGGCGGAAGCGAAGACCATCTAATCGAGTAGAATCCGATAAAGTTTTACTCAAAAGAATTAAACAAGTTTTTGAGAAAAGCCGTGGTCGCTATGGCAGTCCAAGAGTCTATCAAGCCCTTAAAAATCAAGGTATAGCGGTAGGAAGGTCACGTGTAGAGCGACTTATGAGGCTGGCAGGTTTAAAGGCCAGGGTTTCTAGGGTGACCCGAAGAGTACCTGGTTTAAAGCGATTTGTGTCAAAGGGCGAAAACAGATTGCTTGTTCATGGTAATGCTACTCGAATCAATCAAGTTTGGGTTGCCGATATTACTTATATTAAGCATCAAGGCACTTGGCAGTATTTAGTTACAGTAATGGATCAGTACTCTAGAAGAATAATCGGCTGGACACTCTCAAAATCGCGTACAGCCGATGTTACAGCAAGAGTCTTGTCGGCAGCTATCAAGAACCGAGGATATCCCCGCGGAATACTCTTTCATACCGATCGAGGTATTGAGTTTACGGGTTCAGAATTCCAAAGGATTCTAGATAAATACGACTTTAAGCACAGTGTGAATAGGATTGGTTATTGTACCGATAACGCATTTATGGAATCCTTCTATCACAGCTTGAAAGGTGAATTGGTTAGGAAAACAAATTTCGAATCACTGACCCATTTGCGAAAGGAAATTGGTCGATACATCAACCAGTTTTATAACAATGTTCGGTTGCACTCTAGTTTGAACTATATGTCGCCGATTAAATATGAACAGAGCCTAGTATGAAAATTGCGGTGTCCATTTTATCGGGGGAAGATCACGGCGCTACGCGCCGCGGCTTAACTCCAGCGTTATGTAAACGAGCAATCATGATTCATAAAATTAAAATCTTTATTTGCATTATGTTTCTGATCTTCATCAGTAATACTTCAATGGCTGAAGAGTCAGATGAGTTTGAAGAATATGCATCAAAAAATCTCCAAGAATCATGGTGGAGCAAACAAGTCGGAGTTGTTATGAGTTCTTTAGTTGCTTCACAATATCCCGAGGCATTTGGAATAGGTATAACTTTGTTGTCACCAGTTACGCTGGCTACCGAAGATCATGATTATGTTCGGTATACTGGCTTCGGAGGATTAGCTTCTGTTGGGTTGTATAACTCTCTAGAAATGAAGAAAGATAAATACTCAAAGAGCGCTATATTCAAAAGAAACTTAGTAGCCTTTCAAATTCTATTTGGCACTCTTCACATACTTAAGAAAGAATTTCAATATACATCTAATACACTAAGTGTAGTGCCTATTTCTAATGGTATTGCGGTTGGATATAACTATGAATTCTAATTGTTTACATAACAAAGCAAGGCACAATTGCACAGCAAGCTGTGCAGGACTCGCTCATTCTTCGCTCGCCTGTGCTTGCAGGCGTTACTTACAAACATCTATGGTCTGGTTAGTGAAATTATGCTGAGAAGGAGCCGGAGAGCGTGCCGACAGAAGTTGAGTCATACGTAAGTCAAAATTACAAACACAGGTTCTAATATTTAATAGCTTATAATTGGAAAACTTAATGTCAGAATTAAATGCAACCATTAAGGTGGTTTTTAGGAAAATCAAATCCGCAAATATATTTCATTCATCTATATGTGAAGTCGCATCAATTTCGGAAAAAGCTGGCTATGAACTGGATGAAGGATCAGGTTTCTCAAGTGTTAAGTTTAGTGAATATGACTTATCTCATATTGAAATTTCATCAATAAAACAAGATAAAAAGTCTATACAGTTTCATCTATGGGGTGGTGTTGGCTCAGCATCCGAAGTTCTTCATCAGCTGTATAAAGGAATTGACGGTAGTCTTGTTAAGACATTTATTTCTTCAGCATATAATGATCAAGTGGGCTACAACTACTATCCGTGCTATCACGATACAATATATTACGATTATGGGGAGGAGCAGAATCCAGATATTGATAACAAACTGATGAAGGCAGAGGAAAACGGCAATCAATTCGAAGTTCTAGAAAAACTTGTGAAAGCAAAAAAACTACTCAATGCAGAGATGGCATTAAATGATTGTATTAATGAATATGTTAAAAATGGAGTGTTTCACACTAGATATTTAAATGTTAAGGGCATCGAGACTGGTAGAAACTCTGATGGTGATACGTTATTGACAGCAATGATTAAAGCAGGACATGAACGACAAGCTATTTGGTTGCTCGATGTGCCAATGTGCATTGATTACGGAGTTTCTGATAATGAGGGTAATACCCCATACGAATTGGCGAAGATTCATGGGATGTCCGAATTGATATCGGAGTTTGAGCGAAATAAAGTTTATCGTCCTAACGTAAATTTAGAATCTCCAGAGAGTTTTACGATTGGGGATGAGTTTCCGCTTATCGAGTTGGCCAGTAAGTGTAAGATTCATGGGTTGCATATGTATGAGTACGGTTATGTTTCGATTAGTCATCATGAAATTATGTATCCGGGTGAACATCAAATTTTAATCTTTGATTATTGGGATAGTAATAACAAAAAATGCTACGAAATTCGGTTTTATAATAAAAGGCAACCAAATGCCTTTTATTATAAAAAGGGGCTAACGATCGATCAACTGTTGCAATGTGTAGATGACTATGGGAGTCAAAGGATATAGTACGGGTATGGATTAAAAAGGATCACGCGTTTGTCGTCGCGGTACTTTTTGCTGCGACTGATAAATAATCAGGCCTCCTTACCTTGCAAGGTACAATGAATAAAATGTTAATTGGTATTATATGAAAATAATCTCTACCTTCTTGATTTTAGTATTCTCAAGTTCTGCTTTTTCTTATGAAATTCCGTCTATCGTTGAGGAATGGATAGAGATTAAGGCAAGCTACCAAGCTTATATGGTTTCAAGAAACTACGATAAAGCTATTACTCAGGCAACAAAGCTACTTAGTATAGATCCATCGAATGATGAAGCTAAATTTTACCTTCTTGGCTAAATGAGGAAGGTAGATTCACTAGAAAAACTGAAGGTAGATTCTATAAAGAGCTTGCCTCAGAACTGGAATAATCCAATTAACAATGCGCTCAAGCTTAGGACGCAGTAAACTGCGCCGCTTAGCTTGAGCGTTAGTTGCCATATGGAAATGAACGATATCGATTTTAAAGCATTATTTGTTGGCTTAGCTGTCTGCTTTTCAATAGGTGCGGTTATAGATTATTTCACCGTTTTACACTGGCTTCCCGCTGGCTTTTTCGTAATGTTCGCAATTCTGTTTAATGGTGTATTTATTAGCATCGAAGATCGCGAACCGGGTGGTTGGGATCACGTTGGCAATAACAGTCCAATGGCCGATGCACAGTTTAAAAAAATGCTACGAGTGCAAAAGCTTTGTACACTCGTAGTTTTAATTCTAGGGTTCGTTACATATGCGTACACTAGCAACTAACAAGTTTAGCCTGCCTCGCCCCGGAAAAAGCCCCGGGGCTGGAGAGAGCTCACCCTATAAAGTAGACGCCTATCTAAACCAAAAGGTAGGTCGTAAATGCCAAAAATACTCAGTCCAGAGCGAGTCATTGAGTACTCTGTAGAATTTAAAATCAGAGTAATCAAACTTACATTTGAACTCGATGTAAAAGCCATGGATATCGCTAAGGTTCTCAATCTTCACCCAATGATGATTTATCGATGGCGACAGGAGTATAGAGAAGGTAAGTTTGTAGAAGAGCCTTCAAGAAGAATTAGTATGACTAAAGAGACATCTACGCCTAAGGAAGATCGAGACAAAGACGATGAGATCAAGCGTCTTAGGAAAGAATTGGCAGAAGCAAAAAAGGAAAATGACTTTCTAAAAAAGTGGGATCGGTATCTGAAGGACCAAAAGAATTCCGATTTAGATTCATAAAAGATCATCGCGAATATTTTGGTGTCAGATACCTTTGCCGGAAACTTTTTGTATCATTTTCTGGTTTCTATAAGTGGTTAAGTCGGCCTGTAGAACTAAAATCGGATAAGAATGATGAGCTCACCCGCTTAATTAAGAAGATATTTGAGAGGCATGAAGGGAACTATGGAAGCCCTAGAATTCATCGTGAATTAGTGAATTTAGGGCTGGTTGTTAATCATAAGCGTGTTGCAAGAATTATGCGGGAAGAGCGGTTGATAGCTAAAGCGGCGAAATTGTACCGTAGGAAGGCATTGCCGGATAATTCATGTATAACTGTTGGGAACCTTAGACATAATATTCCGCCACCATCTGGTCCTAATCAGCAGTGGGCAGGTGATGTTAGCTATCTTAAAGTCAACGGCGAATGGATTTATTTATCCGTTATTCTAGATCTTTACTCTCGGAAGATAATTGGTTGGTCATTGAGTAGAAACAGGACTACTGAACTAACTTTGCAATCATTGGATATGGCGATTGAATCGAGACAGTTCGAGCCTGGATTGATTTTTCATAGTGACAAGGGTGCTGAATATGGCGCGCATGTTTTTCAAAATAGACTTCGATCATCTGGGATAAGGCCGAGCATGAATCGTCATAAAACAATGACGGATAACATTCACGTGGAATCATTCTTTCGTACATTTAAGACGGAAGTGTTCCATGGTGAAATTTTCGAAGATGCAGAGCATCTCCGTGATGTCACGAAATGGTATCTGGAGGATTATTATAACTGTGTTCGAATGCATACTTCGTTAAACTTTAAATCACCAGTGCAGTATGAAAGAATGGCTGCTTAATATGAATCAGTATAAGCGTCTACTTTTAGGGGTGAGCTCTCTGGGACCTCCTTTCAGTCGGCCCCAAATGCGGGCGTTATGTGTTTAGGTAAAACTATGGAAGACTGTACTCCCTATAATATGGCTTTTGCATGCTTCGATTGTTGCAAGTCTTTCAAGCGTGAGTTTAACCTTTCGGAAGGCTGTCCTGCTGAGCTTAAATGCCCCAATTGCGGAGGCATTGCTCATAATTTCGGACGTCATTTCAAGGCACCTAAAAAGACAGACAAGAAGCAATGGCAAAAGATTGCCTTTCTTTTTGAGCATGGATTTCGATTTCAAAAAATCAGAATTGGCAACAAGCATCATGACGTTGTGCCTTATCCAAAAACTCTAGAAGAAGCTAAAGAATTTGTGATTGAGTACAAACAGTATGCAATCAAGAAGAAAAACACATAACAAGGCGCTCAAGCTATGGACGCAGTAAACTGCGCCGCTTAGCATGAGCGTTATGCAATTATTCAAATTATTTAGAGAGTGTAGAAATGAAAGAAGGCGATTTGTTTTTAGATAGATACGATGGCCAGACAGTAGATGACCTTATTAATTTACAAAGTACACATCGTATTGATTCTATTGTATTGGCTTTTGAAGCTTCTTTAGATTCCCGCAAAGAAGCCGGTGAAAAGTTAACGGATGCAGAATTAGTAGTGTTGGCTATTGAAGCGTTCGAAAGAGAAGTTAACAATGGTGGTTTCAGTCAATTTTTCTATAACTCCTCAGTTGAATATGCTCCCATAATTGTAAATTCTCTTAAGTCAATAGGATGCGATAAATTGGCAGAACTAGCCCAAAAATCTATTGATATTGTTGCTGTTGATGTTTCAAATACAGAGGAAGTTGAAGACAGGATGGATCCTGATGATGAGGTTTTGGAAGATGTCCTCGGCGAGTTAGATGATATTTTCTACGATATCGAAGAAATTCCCGCTTATGCATTATTCGATTTTATTAAAAGTAATCGTAAAAATATTCGGCTTGGCGATGAAAGTATACAATTCGCATAACAAAGCCAGCCAGAGGGACACAAAAACCGCCGCTTCGCTCTGGTTTTCGTGCCCCTGCTGGTGGCGTTGAGGCTGTAGAAAACCCCCATTTCTTATATGAACTTTAATAAAATACACCTTCGCATATGGAGGTGTGACAATGCCAAAATTCATTCCTTACAATTACGATCAAACGTCAATGGTTGTAATTAACTTCAAAGATCAGTTGCAACCAGGTACGTTTGAGTACGCTGTTCATTACTTGATTAATGAAAAACTCGATCTTTCTATTTTTTATCCTAAGTACAGCAATCATGATGGTGGCCGTCCTGCCTATGACCCTGCTATTTTGTTAAAGATCATTTTGTTTGCGTATTCAAAAGGCATTACTTCTAGTCGTGAAATTCAATGGTGCTGCGAAACCAATATTATATTTAAAGCATTGTCCTGCGATACAGTGCCTCACTTTACGACTATTGCCGCATTTGTAAGTGGCCATACATCCGAGATTGAACATCTTTTCGAGCAGATACTTCTGATTTGTCATGAGCAGGGTCTTTTAGGGAATGAACTATTTGCCATTGATGGCTGTAAGATGTCCTCTAATGCCGCGAAAGAATGGTCTGGTACGTTTAAAGAATTGGAAGAAAAGCGATCAAAGATAAAGCGCCTGATTAATCATCATGTGACAGAGCATAAGGCGATAGACAAGTATGATTCACTTAATGAAGAACGGACTAAGCGAGCTTAAAAGGCGATAGAAACGCTTTCAAAAGCCCATGAAAAAATTAATGAATTCCTAAAGACGTCTGACCCACGCATGGGGCAGGGCAAGAGAAAACAGGAAGTTAAAAGTAATATTACCGATAATCAGTCAGCCAAAATGACCACCAGCAAAGGGACGATACAGGGCTACAATGGTGTTGCGACTGTGGATAAAAAACACCAGATTATTATTGATGCGCAAGCCTTTGGTGAAGGTCAAGAGCACCATACTTTAAGACCGATACTAGAAAAAGTACAGGATAGATATAAGCGAATCGGTATCAGCAACAACATCTATAAAAAGAAAACCATCGTCACGGCCGATACAGGCTTCGCCAATGAAGCCAATATGAAATACCTACATGAATCGGGTATCAATGCCTACGTGCCAGATAATCATTTTCGAAGCCGAGATCCAAAGTTCGCAGAGCAAAAGAAGAAATACGGTAAGCGACACCAGAATGAAAAGAAGAAAGGTTCAGTTCGAAACGTCATTCCACCCAGTGAATTTAACTTCGATCCAGTGAATCTTGTCTGTGTCTGTCCAGCAGGTGAAACCCTTAGCTATCAAAATACCCGCATCTCAGACTCTGGCGCGCCCAAGGCCTTCTTTAATGGCCGAATCATGCAATGTCGAAACTGCGAGCTAAAAACCAAGTGCATGCAAAACCCAGCATCCGCCGATCACAGAAAAGGCAGTGGCCGACAGGTCTCTTTCACGCTATCCCATAAGCGAGGGCCAACCTACACCGATTGGATGAAACATCGAGTCGATAGTAAAGAAGGCAAACAGATTTACAGCCACCGAATGTCGGTAGTAGAACCTGTCTTTGCCAATATCGGAACCAATAAAGGATTAAATCGATTCAGCCTGCGAGGAAAAGACAAGGTCGAATCCCAATGGCAGCTGTATTGTATGGTTCATAATATTGAAAAGTTAACGAATTACGGGCAATTAAGTCATTAAGAGGGTGTTATAGAGCGCTCATAGTGATTATCTACAACATTTTGGTGTTTAAGGTTGATAATTAAAATTGATGTGGCAAATTAACGGCTAATTAAATTAAGAATTTAGGCTGCAGGAAATCACTGTCTCAAAGTTGGTTTTTCTACAGCCTCGTTAGATACACAAAGGAATATCGATTGAGTATCGAGAACAAAGCCATTGATGCCATAAAACAATCGTCGGGTACTGAGCAAGGTAGGTACGGTATTGATGAGAAAGCTAACAATAGCCTTTCCTCAATCTAAGAATCCCAAAAATAAGAAATGAATTGGAAAAGGTAAATCATGCATTTAGTTAAAGATGCATTGGTTTGCGTTAGGAGAGAATGCACCTGTCATCGCACGAGAAGTGCGATGACAGGTGCATGTAATATTTTATCCCTTTAGTGCTGCTAATACTGCTTCGCGTCGTATGGGCAGTTCCGTCATACGTACCCCAACGGCTGCAAAGATCGCGTTAGCAATGGCAGGACCGACGACGGTGGTGGCCGGTTCACCCAGCCCTACAGAGGTTTCTGTACTATCAACAAACGCTTGTTCAATCTCGGGGACATCACGAATACGCATTGGCGAGTAGGTATTTAGGTTTTGATCCTTAACCTCTCCGTTTTCAAACTCGGTACCTTCGTGTAGCGCCATACTCGCACCCCATAAGGCTGCGCCTTCCACTTGGGCGCGCGCACCGTCTGGGTGAACCACGGTGCCTGCATCTGTTACCAATGAGAGTTTTTCCAATGTGACCTTGCCTGTGTTTCGATCTACATGGACTTTAGCAACGCAGGCGGTCCACGTTGGCATGTTGCGTTCCTGACCATAGGTGGTCGCTACACCCAAACCAGTGTCTTTAGGCATGTCTTGACCCCATTCAGACAGCTCGCGAACTTGACGTAATACATTCGCCTGACGATTTGCGCCGCCTACCGAGTTAGGTGCTTCACCTGCGTTTTTACCTTCCGCCTTGAGTAGGGCTAGGCGAAAATCAATGGGGTCTTGCCCGGTTTTGTGCGCGGCTTGGTCCATAAATGATTCCAAGGCCCAGTTCACCCACCCAGAGCCAACCGAGCGTAACCAACCAGGACGGAAGGTTTTATTAGCTAGGTCATTAGAAATCGCCCGTAAGCGATGACCTCCCACTGAATACCAGTGGGCGGCACCGTGAATCGCGAAAGGATCAAATTTTTCGCCATTGGACGCCTCGGGCATAAAGGCGGGTACTAAGACTTGGGTTGGCCAGCCTGCGGTTGCATGGTGCTCCATGCCTGTTGGGTTTCCTTTGGCATCGAAAGCCATGCGCATTCGCTGATAAGCTGGCGAGCGAACTGAGTCAAAGCGTGCGTCGTCCTCTCGAGTAAACACCATTTTTACTGGACGGTTTAATGCTTTTGCAGCCAGTGCAGCGGGCACAGCATAATCGCCATTGAGCCGACGACCAAAACCGCCTCCAAGCATATATGTCCGCATGATGACGCTATTTTCAGGCACATCCAACGCCTTGGCCAGTGTTGGTAAAATCAGGGATTGCCATTGATTGCCTGTGTGAATCTCCCAGATACCGTCTTTTTGATAAGCAAGGGCGTTTACCGGCTCTAGTTGGAAGTGCAGCACTGTGTGGGCAATGTAGTCTTGCTCAAGTATTGAATCGGCATTTTTGAACGCATCGTCGACGCCTGCATCGTTTACTACTAATGCGCCAACGCCGTCTTTCTCAATCAGCTTCAGGCCGTGATCGAGAATGTCTTGTTCGCTGACCTTGGCGGTTTCGCCTGGTGTCCAATCTACTTTAACTTTAGCGGCCGCTTTATTGGCCGCATGGAACGAGGTCGCAATGACCGCGGCCCACCCGGGAACAGTATCAGTAGGGTCATTGAGTTGAATGGTTTGTATATAGCCGTCGACGTTTTTAGCCTCGCTATCGTCGATGCTGTTTATCGTGGCACCATAACGTGTGGGTGGAATAAGTGGGCGGCTGTAAACCATGTTATCGACTTTGGCATCAATCCCGTAAATGCTGGTTCCGTTGGTTTTGTCAGGGATGTCTAGCGCCTGTGTTTCTTGACCAATGAATCGACGCTCTGAAGGCTTTTTGACTTTGATTTTTTCCAGTTCGTCTTCGCTGAAAGAGCGGGACATATTGCCGCGCTGTACAATTTCGGCATAGGTGATAGAGCGGCTACCAGCGATGACTTGGCTGTTTCGTGCGCGACACTCGCTGACCCTGACGCCAAGCAATTTTGCTCCCTCTTCGATCAAAACTTGTCGGCCAGCAGCACCAGCGCGACTGAGCGGCATGAAGTTTTCCCATACAGACCAACTGCCTCCGGTTACCATCATGCCCCACTTGGGGTCACTATCTACGTGGTTCAGCTCGACATCTGACCAGTCGGCTTCTAATTCGTCTGCGACAATGCGGGCCAAGGCGGTCCCCACATGTTGGCCCATTTCGGCTTCGGTGATATTTACAATGATACGCCCGTCATTTTCGATCTGATACCAGATGGTCGGTTCGAACGCTTGGCTTTGAATCACTTCTTGGGGCTCGGCAAAGCTGAGACCAGGGCGGTAAAAGGCGAGGGTGATGCCGGTTCCCATCGCTCCGATCAAAAAACCGCGTCTGCTTAAGCTTGGGCCGTGATTAACAGCACCCACATCAGGGTTGAGCAAGGAGCGAAATAATTTATTCATTAGTGGCATCCTCCTGCACGTTAACGCTACGCATCTCGGCGGCGGCGATTTTAATTGCCTCGCGAATACGGACATAGGCCATGCAGCGGCACAAGTTGCCACTCATTACTTGGTTTATTTGCTCGTCAGTTGGGTCGGGAAAATCCTTAAGCATGGCAGCAGCCTGCATGATCTGGCCAGACTGGCAATAGCCACACTGGGGAGTCTGAGTCTCTACCCAAGCCTTTTGCAGAGGGTGGGGCCCGTTTTCGCCTAAGCCCTCAATGGTTGTGATTTCTGCGTCTTTTACTTGGCTGACTGGAGTGATGCAGGAGCGTGTAGCCCGGCCATTGACCAAAACCGTGCACGCGCCGCATAAGCCGATACCGCATCCAAACTTGGTGCCGGTCATGCCGGCCTCATCCCGAATGCCCCAGAGTAAAGGGGTGTCGTCAGTCACATCGAGTGTGGTTTTTTGCCCGTTAAGGGTGAATGTTGTGCTCATGGTTGGCTACTCCTTAACTTGGTCAGTGCTTTTGCGTATGGCTTGAATGCGTGATTCCAGATCGTCCCATGGGGGGCGGTCGGTGTAGGTCTCCCGCAGGAATTCAAACAGGGCAATCAGGTCTTGATTGTTCCAGTTTGAGAAACCGGGCATTACAGTCCCTTGGATACCGGCCTCGTCAGAGATGCCTTCCATTGTAAAACGAATTAAATTGGTCGGGTCGTCTGCAGTCACTGCGCTGTTTAAGCTCAACTCTGGTCGCAAACTGCTGGGTCTATCAGGTGTATTGAAATGGCAGCTGGCACAGGCGTAAGCAAACAGAGCTTCGCCTCGACTAGAACTATTGGCACTGCGTTCCTGAGCGACACGAATTGCACTCGCTGCTTGCTTAGACGCTTGTGTTGCGTCGCCGCTACCGCTAATGCTGTAAAAGTAGTCTGCCAGCGAACGTATATCTTCGTCGCTCGCCTCTGCCAGCCCTTGATGAACGACCGCTGACATAGAGCCTGCCGCTACGCCGTGGTAAACCGAGACGCCCTTGCGAAGGTATAAATAAAGTTCGTCTTTGGTCCAGCTGACGGGTGCATTGTGGTTTACGTTTAGACTGGGTGCGTACCAGTTATTGGTCAGGGTACCGTCGTAGTTTTTTCCTTGGACTTCGGCGCCTAGCAAGTTACGCGGCGTATGGCAGGCAGAGCAATGACCTAGACCCTCAGCTAAATACTTGCCACGATCTGCGTCCTCTTCGATGGTGGCTCCTTTGAAAAACAATAGTTTCCAGCCAGCTTGGAGCATACGAATATTAAATGGGAAGAGAAGGGTGTTGTCGGGCGGAGAGGTGCTAATTGCTTCTCGCGTCATTATATAGGCGTATAGATTTTCCAAGTCTTGGTTGCTGACATTCGCATAATGGGTGTAGGGGAAAGCTGGAAAGAGGTGAGAGCCGTCGCGAGAAACGCCCTCTTGCATGGCGCGGTTAAACGCTTCTTGAGACCACTTTCCAATGCCGACATTTTCATCGGGTGTAATATTAGTTGAGTACAGGGTGCCAAAGTCGGTCTTGAAAGCGAGCCCTCCAGCATAGGGTTGGTCCGGGTTTATCGTGTGGCAACTTTGGCAGTTTGCGATACCGGCTACTACTCGCCCTCGGTCAATTTTCTCTTGTGAAAACGCGTTGGCTGATGGGGGCGATTGCGGTTCAATTTCCTCCTCCCAAGCCAGCATGATCAGAATGACGAATGTTAGAATGGATAGGCCGATAATACCGACCAAGATTCGTTTTATCACCTTGCCTCTCCTTTGTTTGTGTACCCATCACCCAAGCGTATAGCCCAACAAGGTGGTGGGACTTTTTCTGACGATGAGTTACGGCTTGGAATCAAACTAGTCAGGAGTCGCTAGACAGCATAGACTAAGAATTAAGGTTTAGCACTCGGCGAGTTAGGGTATTCACGCCATTTTTTATAGTTTATTTTTCGTTCGAGCCTAACGGGAATAACAAAAATCAAAAATCTAATCCCGACTGATAGAATCCACACAGCTTTGAGCCGTGGTAGTATCTAACTCTAGTCTTTAAAGCTCACTATTCTGATGTGTGCGCATCCTTTATAATCATTGGCTTTCGAATAGGAGTTTTTGCATGCCGCCGTTATTTATCATCGCCGTTGTCTTTGTAGTTATTATTTTTACTTGGATTCATTTCAAAAATAAACGCGCGGCCGCAGGCAATATTGAGATAGGTGATGCGTTCCTGAAAGAGAACGCCATGAAAGAGGGCGTTCATACGACCAACTCGGGTCTGCAATACACGGTCCTAGAAGAAGGTAATGGTGAGCGTCATCCCACAGCGAAAAGTGAGGTTACGGTGCATTACCATGGCACTTTATTGGATGGTTCGGTATTTGATAGTTCAGTAAACCGTGGTCAGCCGATCAACTTTCCGTTAAATCGAGTGATTCCGGGTTGGAGTGAAGGTGTTCAGTTAATGGTGGAAGGTGAAAAGCGACGCTTTTTTATTCCTAGTTATTTGGCTTACGGAAATCGTAGCGCGGGTACAATCCAACCGGGTTCGACGCTGATTTTTGACGTTGAGTTGATCTCTATTAACGATTGATGATTAGCGTTCGGTTAGATAGTAAGTGAGCCATTGGGCTCACTTACTCTTAGGATTGAAAGCCATGGTGGCTTTTGTTTCGTTACTGCTGAATCAATAAGCGCCTGCGCTATAAATCAGCTCATAGCTATGACTGTATATTTCTAAGATATTACCAAACGGGTCTTCCATATAGATCATGCGATAGGGTTCCTCGCCCGGATAATAATAACGTGGTTTTTCCATTCGGCGTTTGCCTCCTGCAGCCACGATTCGCTCGGCAAGTTCTTCCACGTTAGGGTCTTGCACGCAAAAATGGAAGATACCAGTTTTCCAATATTCAAAGTTGTTTTCTGGGTTGGTTTGGTTTTTAAATTGGAAAAGCTCCACACCGATTCTGTCCCCTGTCGATAGGTGGGCGATACGGAAGCCTTCCCATCCTGGTCCGAATACATCGGTACACATCTCACCGATGGCGCTCTCGTCCTCTTCAATGTCAGTGGGCTTCATGATCAGATACCAGCCTAATACTTCAGTATAAAACTTTACTGCTTTCTCTAAATCCGGTACTGAAATTCCGATGTGTGAGAAGTTTCTAGGATAAACGTTGCTCATTTGTAATCTCCCGAGGTTAATTTCAAGTGAGAGGTTACATCCGGCTTAAAATTACGTAAAATTATCAATTGTTATATTTGTAATTATAAAGTGTAATGATAAATCCAATATGGCTCAGAACCTTTTGCACGTTAGTCGAAGTAGGGCATTTCACTCAGTCTGCTGATTACTTACATATGACGCAATCTGGCGTTAGTCAGCATATTAGTAAGCTGGAGCGGCAGTTAGGCGTAAAATTGCTGATTAGAGAAGGTAAGCAATTTAGTGTGTCTGAGAGCGGGGCAAAGCTTTACCGTGAAGCGCAATCCATCTTACAGGGTTTAGAGAATCTGCAGCAATCAGTGGCGACTGATTCCCCATTCGAGGGGGAGGTTAGAGTGATGTCCCCGGGCAGTATTGGTTTGAATCTGTATCCTCAGCTCCTATCCCTGCAACAACAGCATCCTAGTTTAGTGATCGACTATCGATTCGCTCCGAATAAGTCGGTAGAGCAATCCATTGCAGAATCGAATAGTGATATTGGCTTAATGACAAGAAAACCAATTGTGCCAGATGTACAAAGCGAAAAAATAGCAAGCGAAAGGTTATTGCTTGTCACGCCTGCAAACATGATGAAACCAACTTATGAGGATTTAATGGTATTGGGTTTTATTGATCATCCAGATGGTAGCCATCATGCTGATTTATTGATGAGTGCAAACTTTATCGAGTTTCAACACAGCGACCTCTTTCCCAAAAAAGGATTCTCAAATCAAATTTCGTTGATATTGGAGCCTGTTAGCAAGGGCTTGGGTTTTACGGTTTTGCCAGCTCACGCTGTTGAGGCTTTTCGGTATCCAGAATTAATTCGAACCCATGTATTGGATAACAGTGTCAGTGAGACGCTTTACCTTTGCACACGTCGAAATCGTGTTTTTCCAAAAAGAATAGAAACGATCAAGAGTATGATCAAAGCGCACATCGCGAACCCAGAAGAAAGCGGTAGTAAATGATTGGCTTAGTTTTTATTATCCATTAGCATTACGACTTCATTGGATTAGTTGGAAATAAGGATATTTTGTATGAAATACATAGCACTTATTATCGTTTTATTAGCTGCTTATCAATACATAGATAGAACAACATCAATAGCGATTCCTTCTGGGGTTGATATTGTTGATACTAACAATTTTGTGGCTGTGTATGGTCGTGACTCTTGCTCTATCACCCAGCAAGTGAAGAGTTATTTGCAACAGAACGGCATAGACTATGTCTATCTTAATGTTGATGATCGGCAAGTAGCTGATGAGTTACACAAGCAAATGAAAGAGCAAGGTCTGTCTACGCGCCGCTATAGTTTACCTGTTGTTAACTTTAGCGGAGAGCTATCCGTTCAACCCAATAAGCAGATGATATTGGACGAGGCCAATGGATAGCGCTCACATTTTTAACCAAAAAATCTTTTTTTATTATATCTAGGTAGTCACTGAACATCACCCAATACCTCGCTCTCGCCATTCGTTTGTTTTCTGTGACCCTATTTATTTATGGGTTAAAACAAGTAGGCACCATATTGAAGTTATCATACATGGCTCGGTAAATGGTGCAGCCATTTACGATGGTTGAATGAAATCAACGACGTGTTTTTTGCGATTATGCTGAACAGCATGTAGGCCAAAAAGATATTTTCCTACATTGGAGGCATCTTGGAACACTTCATACAGCAATGGAATGAGGCGCCATTACCAGTCTCGGCTTTTTTTGGATGGCCATCCATGGCATTCATGCTTGCGTCAACCAACTTAGTGATTGAGCTAGGGATGGTCATTGCCATTTTCTTAGGCTGGCAGTTTGTGGTGGGTGAATATGTTGGTGGACTCCTATTGATCTTAATCACTTGGGGCATCTTTCGCATTACTCGGCCTAAGCGTCTAGTGGCGCTAGCTCGTAAGAAGCAGGATCATGGCCACGATCACGAACATCGTGAAGATCGGACTTGGAAGGAAAAAATAATAAGTATCGAAACTTGGAAAATGATTGGGCAGACCTATGTCATGGAGTGGCAGATGGTTTGGAAGGATGTCCTAATTGGCTTTACAGTAGCCGGTATTATTTCGACTCTGGTTCCTGATAGTTTCTTTCAAGCGCTATTTGTCGGTACGGGTAGCGAAAATCAAGCGAACCCTGGCTTTCTCGCTGTATTGTCGCAAACCTTGCTTGGGCCTATCACCGCGTTTTTCACTTTTATCGGGTCCATGGGTAATATCCCCTTAGCAGCCGTATTGTTTGGTTAAGGTGTGACGTTCGCGGGGCTGATGGCCTTTATCTTTTCTGACTTGGTGGTCTTGTTGGTATTGCGTATCAACGCTAGCTACTATGGCGGGAAAATGGCGTTGTAGCGCTTGGCGATTATGTTAGTGGCAATTTTGTGAGCGAATTAAATGCATCCCGATGAGGCAAAAGCATCTAACAGGCTATAGGTCGTCTTTAAACAATGAAAGTTGCAATAAACTACCCTTTTTTTAAGTGCAGTGATGATGAAAATGCGTTCTTTTCTCGGTTGGCGGAAATATCTGGGTTCGAGGGGGTTATTCGCGATCAACAGATTATCTGTTTGACCATTCAGGATGCGTTTTCTAATTTGGCTTTAGAGCAATTGGATGATATTAGTGCTATATGGCATGTTCAGTTTAGAGTTTTGAAGTAGATCGTCGGTCGTGATTAAGGTTTTGAGCGAAAACGACGGTGTAACTGGTGGTTTTTGAAGGTGTATATTGGTTCAGATTGCTTGGTTCTCATCGTTACTTGTGCACGGTTTGATATGTTTTGACTTATTTTAAATTGATGTCATTATCAAGTGTTGGGTGTTTTTTTTCGTTATCTATTTAAAAGTAAAGGGGGGCTTGTGAAGCCTGAATTAATTATTTCGAAACTCGATGCGGATAGGCTGTATAGGTTATTAGAAACATTGCCAAAAGGCCATGTCATGGGTGGGAGTGAGCTTGAGGATGAGTTGGATCGAGCCAACTTGGTCGAGCCTACTGAAATTCCACCCAATATTGTATCGATGAATTCAAAAGTTAAATTCGAGGTTGTCTCAACCAACCAAGAGTTTGAGCTGACATTGGTTTACCCAAAAGATTTGGATCAAGAGGGTAAGACGATTTCTATTTTAGCGCCAGTCGGTAGCGCCTTACTGGGACTTTCTATCGGCGACTCTATCGAGTGGTCAAGTCCCGGCGGCGGTATTTTGGAAGTGATCATTAAAGACATCGTTTATCAACCTGAGCGAGCAGGTGAATTGCATCGTTAATGGTTTGTTTCCGATCAAGAGGGGTTTTTGCTCTTGATCGGAGACAGTGTATTGTCTTTCAGAATCAACTGCTCCAGTAGCGCGTATAAATAAACGGAGCCTATGGTTCCAACAAGCGTCAGTGCTACTCTTAGAATGCTCGCGTAAACAGGCACTTGATTATTTAGCGCTCCGACCAGCAGCGCAAGCATGACTGATAGCGCGAACTGATAGACCATGGGCGGCAAAGGGCCTTCCATCATTTTGTGTCCAAGATACAAAGCCGCCATTAGGGTGGTCATGAGTAATACCGAGAAATGCCCGATATGTGAAAATACCCCCAGTATTGCGAGCATTAATAAGCTGCCAATAATTGTCGCGATGCTTCGTTCCTTTGCTTCTTCAAATTGATGCTCTTTGCATGGAAATACCAATGTAAAAATCGCTGCGATTGCTAATGTGATGTGAGATGTATCTAAAAACGTATACAGCCATGCAAGCAGAAAAAGCATAAAAATGGATCTCATAATGGCGCGTGTGAGGTGGTGCCCTTGATTATCCGGTTCATATATCTCTTCTTGAGGTTGACGAGCATTGCTTGGAAAAAGCCAGAAAAGTATGGGTATTAAAACCAATGCCGTGATGCTGCCTTCTATAAAACCATTTCTAATGATGGTCATTGCCGCCAATGATTTCGTGCCCATTACGGATATTAATGCTACAGAAATTAAAATTAGCATGCCGATGAGGTTCCCAGATTTTAGTGTCAAGTAGTAAGCGAGGGTGCTAATTGAAAATACAACCACGATTAAAACGCTGGGTAATACATGAAGATACGAAACCAGCCAATGAAAAAAACTGATGCAGACGATAAGTGAAATAGGGCCTCCGAGGGCTTTTTTAATGTCAAATGCTTTACGCATACCGGCTAATAGACCGACCGTTAACGCAGGTATAAGCATGGGCATTTGTGATCGGATAAGAAAACCAATAAGTAAGGCCAAAATAAAGTCAACTGCTAATCTAACCGCAAAAAATTGATTGTCTTCCGCTCTTGGTCTGGGGGCTATATACAGAATCAGTACAAATACGAAAGCAGGGATTTAAGCTTGAAATTCAGATATGAAATCCATGCCACGGGATTGCTAAAACCCGTTGAATATATCAATGCACTAACCTTTCCGCCCGCTTTAGCGTGTTCTGGCCAGTGTTCTATCCCGCCAGTAAGTTCAATATGCACCGGGATTTTTCGCGCCGGTTCAGACCATTGGTTACCGAGTGGGTGCTTTTATAGTTGTGTAGTCTAGGTTGAGTTGTGCTTTTTCGAGCGCAATTTTCGCTGCATGAATCTCTAGGTTTGTTTCATCTTTTGAACCCAAGGCAAGAATCGCACTATCGAGACTGGATTTTGCTTTTTCATACGTGGCAAGCGCTGTATCTAAATTAGCATTGGCATTTTCTACATCGGAAGATGAAATTAGATTCCTCTTGAACAGTGAGCGTGCGCGGTTGGTTGAGGTTTTAATGTTTTCAAGGTTGATTTTAGCTTCGTTGGCAGCAGCTTGTTTGGAAATGATAGATGCAGCATTTACTTTGGTCGATCTTATGGCAACCTCTAGCTTATTTTGAGCTTGCTGTACGGCAATGCGGTGGATGCGATCATCTAGCTTAAATAGGGGGTGCCAGCGGTGACAACATCGCCATCGGCGACAAAAACCTCCGTGACCTGACCTGCCACGTTTGGAGAAAGTTGAGTCACATAGGCCTTGATGGCTCCACTGGATGAAGATGGCGCGATACGATCTGTCAGAACATGCCACGTGACGAGTATAAATAGTACGGCTGTGATACCGATTGCCATATTTTTAGCCGCTCGATTAGCGTCTGGTTGTTGGTTTACTGTCTTGTTCATGATGTCTATTACCTTTGCCGAACTAATCACATTAGATTAGCACAGGGTGAACCCAAAGCACTTGTCTGTTGCGTAAATAGAATAATGGGCTAACATGGTCGCTTTTTGTTGCATTTTATCTGCTAAATTCGAATGGGTTTGAATAGTTAATATGAGCGAGATGGTTTGGCTATTACTGGCTGGGTTTATTGGGGGAGTTTTAAATACCATTGCCGGAGGGGGCAGTTTTATTACCTTTCCGGCATTGATGATGGCTGGTCTTCCACCCGTTGTTGCGAATGCGACCAATACTTTTGCCTCCAGTGCGGGGTACGCAAGTGGTGTGATCGGTTTTTGGCACGAAATAAAAACGCTTAAGGGTACGATTCTTTATATCGCTGCCGTTGCGTGCTTGGGTGCAAGTGCTGGTGCGTATTTTTTATTGATAACACCTAATGACCAGTTTCAGGCTGTCATTCCTTGGCTAATGCTTTTTGCAACTGTGCTCTTTATTTTCGGCGGAAAGTTGTATTTGTTAATGCGAAGCTTGGCAGGACAGATGTCGAGTCACAGCTTTATTGGTGTTTTAAGCTTATTCCTCGCTTTATTGTTGGTCTGTATTTATGGTGGTTTTTTTAATGCAGGTTTAGGCATTGTTTCACTGAGTTACTTGGCGTTAGCAGGATACACCAATATTCATGTTATGAATGGCATTAAGCTTGTGATATCGACGTGTGTATCGATTGTGGCAGTGTTGGTGTTTGCGTTTGATGATGTAATTGCGTGGCAAGAGGGCAGTTTTGTGTTGATTGGCACGCTGGTTGGAGGGTATGTTGCGGCTAGGGTAAGCAAGCGACTTTCGCAATCATGGTTACGAGCCATTGTTGTCTGTATTAGTCTTTTGATTACCACGTATTTCTTTTGGGATGTGTACGGGTGGTGATCATTCACACCACCCAGCACTCATGTTTATCAATTTATGATTTCGACTTTTTTAAATCCAAATAACTACCGTTGGCGATCTGGGTAAGACGGCTTTCTGCCTTTCTAAATTCTTCGGTTTCAGGAAATTCTTCTAGTAGCTTCCGGAAAATCGCTGTGGCTTTTTGAATGTTTTGCTTTTCATTATTAGGACTCATATAAATGAGACCTAATTGGTACAGTGACTTAGCTCGGATTTTATCGCTAGAGCCTGGATTATTGTAAACCGTCATGTAGACACCATGTGCGTCTTCTAACCGACCTTCTAATATTGCCCGTTTACTCATAGGTGTTAGATCTTGGTCGAACGCTATTGTCGGTTGATTGAGCAGTTCTGACTTATCCATTCGCGAAATGATTTGTTCTGGTGTCAATTGAACTGGTTGCTTTTTGCGTTCTTCAATACTGGCGATATGTTCGCGGATGCGGTTTTGTAGAATACTGTATGGGAATTCAATGAGGTGGCGTTGGAAATACAGTTTGGCTTTGTCATCATCACGCTTCTCGTTTAATCGGTTCATATAGATCAAACCAATCTGATAAATAGCGATACTTTTCATATCTTGGCTGTAGTCGTCTTTACCATAGCCCTTTAGGTAGGTGTTAATAACCTCATCCGTTTTACCTTCGGCGATGCCTCTAACTGAAAACGTGATGAGATCAGGCTCTTCTTTTAGCGCAGCTGCTGCGCGTAAGCGGATTTCTTGTTTGTATTTCTGAAACTCATGATTGCCTACTTCAGCAATGACTAATGGCGTGCTAGGGAAAAAAGAGCAGGCGCTCATAAAAGTCAGTGTGGTGAGAATCGATAGTAATTTTAATGGCACGGTGTGTCCTTCACATGCGTTGAAATAAGACGCCAGTTTAATGTGCTAAACGAACGATTGCATCTTTTCCCATTAATGTGGCTGGATTTTACTAGATCTATATCAAGAATTTGAGAATCAGCTAATGAAGGTGCTGTAGATGTTCGGCATTTGTTTGGCTTAGCGAAAAAATGGCCAATTGAGGTAACGATCGTATTGCGCTGGGCTGATGTATTCCTTGTACGCCATGTCTTGTAGGATGCGACGGAATTTGCGTTTGTGGCGCGGTGCAAAATATTGGTTTTTATAAATACTAAAGTGGTATTTCCGTGGGCTGGGCATCAGGATTGCTAAAAATGCACCTTGCGCCCCATTAATTTTATCGGGCGTGGTGTTGAAGTAATATTGGCTTGCGGCGTGAATACCGTAGAGATTAGGGCCGAATTCAATGATATTGAGATAGAGCTCAAGTATTTCATTTTTACTAAGCGCTTTTTCGAGTCGCTGTGTAATAACGACTTCTGTGAGTTTGCGATACAAGGTTTTATCGCTGGTTAAGTAAATATTCTTTATGGTTTGCTGGCTAATGGTGCTGGCACCAAAGCTCCATTCTTGGCGTTTGATGTTTTCGCCCAATGCGTTCATTAAAGCGTCGTAATCAATCCCCTGGTGACTAAAGAAATCGCCATCCTCACTCATGACAATGGCATACAATAGCTCTCGATTGACGTTCGCTAAACTGGTCCATTGATAGGTTGCCAGTTTTGGATCATCGCTGTTTTCTATGCGTTGCTCAATACGTTGCGTGGCCGCTTGCTTAGCACCGGTAAATCCGATTTCCGTAAAGTTAGGCAGGCTCTCTAATACAAAGTAACCGCCAATCGCTAATGCGGTTATACCACTCCAAAACAAAGCGCCCGTAATTAAAAATAGGGCTCGCAGCATTCTCACTGGGCTAGTAATAATACGAATAAAGCGATAGCGGAGACGCTTCCACGGGTTGGTTTCTAAGCTATTTAGTACGTCGTCCTTGATATGAAACATGTGCGTTCTAGGTCTGTTTATGATGGCTCAGGCTGGCCATAGCAGCTAGGGCATCAGGATCATTGGATTTTAATTTATTGGCAATGGCGTGCTGGAAATAGTACTGAAAATCTTTGCGATGATAAACACTGTATAGGCAATCGTCGCCAGGTAACACAGGTGTGTAGTGCGGGTTGCTTTCTTCTACCGCCATGGCGAGAAGCGTACCGTCACTGTATAAGCGCCAACTATGAATTTCTTCCATGCTAAAACTGGCAAAGCCATCGCTGGAAAAAATGGCGTGGCTTCCGATGGTATCAGGAATTTCTTGAATAATTTCTGGCTGGCTATGTTCAATGACGGGATAAAACTGTGCACTGTCTCTTAAATATTCTTCTTTAAATTTTGGTATGGAAAACAGAATTTGTCCGGTCTGTGCATCCATGAAACCTTCCCAATGACCATGAAGCGGGTCATCTAAAGAGCGACATGCAACTATACGATTAAGCCAAGGTACCATGCCGTCCACATGTCCATCGCTCCACAACGCCCAGCATAAAACTTTTAAACTATAGATATCCTCCGATGCTTCATTCGTGTACAGCATTTCAATGCCGTCGAGTTCCGGAAGTAAACGAACGATGGTGGGTTGTGCCAGCTGTTGGTGGTGGCGAAAATCGATGATCTTGGCTTTTTTGGCCATACTGCCCTCTATATTGCGACTACAATCTGCATTTAATTTGAGTATAGGCGCAATTTTTGAGGGGTAGCCAATTAGTTTTGAATAAGCTCTGCCGTGTTCATAGCTTGTGTTTGTATGGTCTTTTGCGACACACGACTTAAACGATGCATTAGAAGTATGGCGTTTACACTTAACCCGACGATTAAACCGATCCAAAAACCTTGAGCGCCCATAGGAGCATCACTGCTTAGGCCAAGGTAATGGCCCAGTGGCAGGCCAATTAACCAAAATGAAATAATGGTGATCATGAGCACAACAAAGGTGTCTTTGTAGCCACGCAATGCTCCGGCGGCACCTACTTGCATGCTGTCACTAAATTGAAATACTGCCGCAAAAACTAACAGCCAGCTTGCCAGCTTGGCGACGTCTTGGTCTTCTGTGTAAAAGCCAACCCAAAAGTCATTTAGGAAAAATAAAACAGCCGCGTTAAAAGTTGCAAATATCAAGTTGATTTGCAAACCGTTGATCCATGCTAAACGTGCGCCTTCGGCGGAGCGTTTACCTAATTCTTGTCCCACTCGAACGGTTAACGCCATTGCTAAACTCAGCGGCACCATAAAGACAAGAGTAGAAATATTTAATGTGATTTGGTGGGCGGCGACCGTATCGGCGCCAAGGCTTGCAATCAGTAACGCGATGATACAAAACAAGCTGACTTCCACAAAAATAGCCAAACCAATGGGCAAGCCGAGCGCATTGATTTCAGCGATTTTGCCAAAATGAGGTTTGCGATATTGTTTGAGAGGTTCGATTTCATCATGGGGTTTTGCATAAAAGGTATAGACACCCAGCGCGATGGCTGCCACATAAAAAATAATCAAACTGGCTAAGCCACAGCCGGGGCCGCCCATGGCTTCCACTGGGCCATACCCCAATACAAATAATAGATTTAATGGAATATTGAGTGCTAATGCGCTCAACGCAATAATACTAACGGGTTTGGTTAGGCCGAGGCCCTCGTTGTAAGAGCGAAAAGCCTGGTAAACGGCAACCGCAGGTAGACCGTAGGCAATGTAATCAAGATATTCTTTTGTTGGTGCTTGGATGTTTTCGGTAACGCCCATGATTTGCATTAATGGAGCGGTGAATATCAGCAAAATGAACATGGCGACAATGCCAATAAATAGTGAAAGATACAGGCCTTGCTGAAGCGTTTCGCGGCACTCTTCGCGTCTCTTTTTTAGGTTTTCCATACCGTCCGCATGGGCCGTTAGCGGGGTTAGTGCCACCATAATACCGCTTACTAAGAGAACGAGTGGTAACCAAACGCTTGAGCCTACCGCCACTGCAGCTAGGTCCAATGTACCTGCAATGCCTGCTACTAAGGTATCAACTACACCCATACCAGTTTGCGCCACTTGCGTACCGAGTATGGGGATCATAAGTGCCATCAACGGGCGACTGCGTTCTATAAAAGATGCGAAACGGGCCATGTGTCTTCTTATTTGAAAGGTCGTAAAGCTGGCTCAGTATGGCTATTTCCATTCGAAATGCAATGGATTTACGCACCCGTATCAGAGTGTTGCTCAGACTGTTATAAGAACGAAGCAATGCCCGTGATTACTGGTGGCCAAGGCCGTTTGCTGGTATAAAGCACATCCGGCGATTTTACCCGTTAGATCTTCAATTCTAGGCTTTGATCTTAAAACACGATCAAGGCCAGAGCGTAAAGTGACTTAGAGGTGCATATTTGCATAAGTGTCAGGACATAATTGACGTTTTTAATGCTTGTTTTAAGATCGACTTGGCCACAGAGCTAGTAAAAGGCGGGGAAGAGCCAATCTACCTTCCCGCCACGCCTTATTATCCGTATCATAGAGTGATATTCGCCCGTGGTTTCTATGCCAGTGCATTACATGAGATCAGTCATTGGTGTATTGCGGGACAGGCTCGCAGGCAGTTGGTGGATTTTGGCTATTGGTATAACCCTGATGGTCGAACCCAAGACGAGCAAGATGAATTTGAAAAGGTGGAAATAAAACCACAGGCGCTGGAATGGATATTGGCGAAAAGTGCAGGGTTTCACTTTAACGTTAGTTTGGATAACTTAAATGGCGATTTGGGCGATATAGAAGATCGAACCCAACGCTTTAAACGAGCGCTTCATGAGCAAGTAAAAGACTACTTGAAAAATGGTTTGCCAAAGCGAGCGCAACAATTCAGTCAGGCTTTAATTAAGTTTTATAAGCGACCACCCCTGGCTGTAGATGAATTTACTTTGGAAGCATTATAAATATGGGATTACTGAAAAGTCTTTTTGGTAAAGATAATCAATCAAAACCACAAAATAACAAAAAAGGCCCGGCCAAATCCTCTGGCGGTAACAAAGGCAAGCCGCAAAATCGCCAGAATAAAAATGGTCCAGCGCGTAACAATGGTCCGCGTAATGGTAAAGGTGGCAACCGCAAAGGTGCTCCTAAATCTGGTCCAAAGAGCAATAATCGCTCTAATCAACCTCGTCGTCATACACCGCCTATGGGTGATTGGTCGGTTGATCAATTTAAAGTTGAACCTGCGGAAGGTAAGGTTCGCTTTCATGACTTTAATTTGGATGCACGCATTATGCGAAGCATTCAAGACTTAGGCTTTTCTTACGCCAGCCCCATTCAAGCAGAAGCACTGCCATATACATTGGCGGGTCGAGATATCATTGGTAAAGCGCAAACAGGTACGGGTAAAACCGCGGCATTCTTGATTACCGTATTGCAGAAGCTGTTAACCGTAAAGCCAGAAGAGCGTTTTGCTAGTGAGCCACGAGCATTGATTCTGGCTCCGACACGTGAACTGGCTATGCAGATAGCAAAAGATGCGGATGGCTTGTCTAAGTATGCTGATTTGAACATTGTTACCGTATTGGGCGGCGTGGACTATGACAAGCAAAAAGAACAATTAGAGAATGAGGTCGTAGATGTTGTAGTTGCGACCCCAGGTCGACTACTTGATTATTTACAGCAGGGCATAGTGTATCTAGACCAAGTAGAAATGCTGGTGATTGACGAAGCAGACCGTATGTTGGATATGGGTTTCATCCCTGACTTAAAACGCATTATTCGCGGCACGCCCGAAAAATCTATTCGTCAGACTCAGTTGTTTAGTGCCACTTACCCCTATGATGTGGTGGCGTTAAGCGAAAGCTGGACCTATAAGCCCGAGCAAGTAGAAATTGAGCCAGAATCTGTGGCAACGGAAACCGTTAAACAGCAATTCATCAGTTTGCAAGAAACTCAAAAAGACAACGCACTGATCGAGTATTTAGAGAAAGAAAACACGGGTAAATCCATTATCTTTGCTAACCGTAGAGATACCTGTCGTGATTTGGCAGATCGCTTGAACAAGCGTGGAGTGAAGGCGCTACTTTTAAGTGGTGAAGTAGCGCAAGCCAAGCGCATGAAAACTCTTGATCGCTTTAAGTCAGAAGATGGCGCCGTGTTGGTAGCCACAGATGTGGCGGGTCGAGGTATTCATGTGGACGGCATTACCCACGTGTTTAACTATAACTTGCCAGATGATCCTGAAGATTACGTTCATCGCATTGGGCGTACTGGTCGAGCAGGAGAAAGCGGTACTGCCATTACATTTATCGATGAATATGAAGCCTATGGCTTAATGGACTTGGAATCTTACCTAGGGAAAAAGGTGAGCACTGATCAATATCAGAGCTAACACCTTTTAAGAGGAAGCAAGGATGCGAGCAATCACAATGCGGTTATTTTTAGTGGGCATGGCCATGGGGATGGCATTAAATGCTATGGCTATGTCTGCTCAGAAAGCCCATGAGTTGATAGAGCAACAAAGACCCGAGCTGTTAGAAACCGATGAGCTTGTCAGCCTGTATTATTTTGGTCGAGAAGAATCGGTTTCAGTGGTGGGTTTGGAGCGTGTTGGGCAAGACTATCTACCGGTGCGTTGGTTGCTGTTGTTTGAAAACGAGCAATTACTGGGGTGGTATCACCCGCTACCTGATTTTCCTGCTCGATTAGAAAATGGCCAATTGCATTTTCCCAAGGGGAGTTCAATTGAGTCGTTAGGCATTCGATCTCCCCGGCCTTTGCCTATGGTGATCGATAACCAGCATATGGCGTTTCGTTCAATAAAGAGTCTTGATGAAGCACATCATTGATATCAGCGCAGTTTTCTTTCGCTATTATTTTGCCCCCGGACCTGTTGTTATTAATGACGATGGCTATGATGTCAGTGCATTGCTCAGTTCACTTCGTTGGTTATTGAAACCTGAATTCTTGTTAGCTGAATCCACGATCTGTTGTTTTGATGAGAGTCTTGGAACAGGCTTTCGCCATGAATTAGATCCTGAATATAAAGCCAATCGTCCATTACCGACTGACGACATTATTTATCAGCTATCCGCTTTGAAATTGGTATGTGAAACCCTAGGGTTCGCTGTGCTAGCCAGTGATGAACTGGAAGCGGATGATTTAATTGCCACAACCATTGCTTGCTATCCTTCGGACCCATGCGTCATTCATAGCCGTGATAAAGATTTACGCCAGCTTTTGATCGAAGGTCGCGTCACCATGCAAGATGTCGCTACCAACCAAATTTGGACTCAAAAACGATTAGAGGAAGAAGTTGGTTTAGCGCCACAACAAATTCCGTTGTATTTAGCCATGGTCGGAGATGTGAGTGATAATATTCCGGGTGTGCCAGGAATAGGTGATAAGACCGCACTGCGGCTTTTACAGGCTTATGAGGATTGGCCTCAGATCATGGATGCGGTGCACTCCGACGACATTTTACCGGTTCGAGGTAGTGCAAGAATTAAACAGAATATTCTAGAATACCAAGATCGTATTGTACTCAACCTTAAGTTGACCCAATTAAAAGTGCTTAAGGATCAGACGCTGCGTTTTAAAGTGAGAACAAGTGATCAGATAGATGAGTTAATGGCGCAATGCGAAGTACTGGGCATTGCGCATCGCTTAAAGAAACCCCTTCAACGACTGACGAGTTAACCCTAATGAAAATAGTGGCAGACGAAAACATTCCCTTATTGGACGGTTTTTTTGCGCCTTTATGCCAAGATCTTGTGACCTTACCCGGCCGCAAGATGAGCAATGCTGATGTAGCGGATGCGGACATTTTATTAGTGCGTTCGATTACTAAAGTGGACCAGGCTTTACTGCAGGGCTCTAAAGTACGTTTTGTTGGTACCTGCACCATAGGTACCGATCATTTGGATACGGATTACCTAGAACAAGCAGGCATTAAATGGGCAAATGCCCCTGGCTGCAATGCCAAAGCCGTGGTGGATTATGTATTAAGTTGCATGCTCGTGATTTCTGAAATGAAGCAACGGTCAATTCGCGACATGTCTGTGGGTATCGTGGGTGCTGGTAATGTCGGCGGTATGTTGCTGGAAACCCTAACTCAAGTCGGTGTTGAGGCGATTGCCTATGATCCGAATATTGAAGGTTTAGATTCAGAGGAACTAAAAACCGCCGTTTGGCAGCAGGATATCGTGACGCTGCATACCCCCATTACCAAAGAGGGTGAGCATAAGACCTTTCATTTAGTGGACGACGCGCGCTTAAGCAGCATGAAACCCAATGCGGTTTTAATTAATTCCTGTCGAGGTGCGGTTATCGATAACCAAGCCTTGCTGCGTCACATTCGTGAAGTGAAAACCTTTTCCGCGATTTTAGATGTTTTCGAGGAAGAACCCAGCCCTAACGATGAATTACTCACCCGTTGTTTATTGGCTACGCCACACATAGCGGGATACAGCCTCGATGGCAAGTATCAGGGCAGTGCCATGATTTACGATGCCTTGTGTGAGTTTTTGGCATTGCCGCGTCGTACAAAGCTTGAACAGCTGATTCCAGAGGCTCAGTTGCGTAAAGTGAGCTTTAGTTCGGAATCGGAAGAAGAGTTTGTATTACAGAAGATGATTCGTAGTGGTTACGATGTGCGTGATGATCACTATCGGATGAAGAGTTTGCTAGGGTTATCAGATGAAGAGAAGGCCAAAGCCTTTGATTTGTTGCGTAAGAATTATCCAGTACGTCGTGATTTGAATCGCTTGGTTGCTTCCGCACGTAATATTCGTGGTAATTACATGCTGGAAGCACTGGGCATCAAGATGAAGTCTTAGAGGCCTTTAGAATTTGTTTCAGGGCCTTTTCAATCATTTCTTCCGTAATGGGGTGTTCTTTGCCGTTTTTATCGATGACGGCGGCCCCATGCATGTAATCCGCGTCTTTGTGCGCTTTCTCGTTGTTATGGGTGGTTGCAGCCATGTTTTATCCCCCAATAAACTAAAGTAATTATCAGTATAGGCTTTCAGTGTGAATCAGACCAACCCCCAAGAGCAAGTTTATTCTGCCTTCGAACAAGCTTTTCCAAGCAATGAGGCGTTTCGTGTCTTTCATGGGCGTGGCGGATTGGTACGCGGGTTCGAACAAATTAACATCGAATACTATGCTCCTGTGCTTTGGTGCATGGTGTATCAACCGGTTAATGAAGCGCCTCTCATGGCGCTTGTTGAGAGTATTAAAGCAAATGCAGCGGCGTGGGGGATCGAACACATTTATATTCAGCGACGTCACGAAAAAGGTGATCCTGTTGAAGTGATCATGGGAGATGCCTCTTACATTGATAAAGAATTTGTCGTTACGGAGCAGAACCTAAAATATTGGGTCACGCTTGGACGCAATCAAAATACAGGGTTGTTTTTAGATATGGCTCACGGACGAAAGTGGGTACGCGAAAACTGTCAAAATAAGTCGGTTCTGAATTTGTTTGCTTATACCTGTAGCTTAGGCGTGGCGGCCGCGGCAGGTAGTGCACGTCAGGTTGTTAATGTGGACATGGCGAAAGCGGCCATTAAAAGGGGTCAACAGAATTTTGCCCTCAATGAATTCTCGGGTGCAGGCACCGCTTTTATGGCGCAAGATGTATTTAAAATGATCAAAAAGATAGGTCAGAAAGGGCCCTATGATTTGGTGATTTGTGATCCGCCTAGTTTTCAAACTAAAGCGTTTGATGTGAAAAAAGACTATGCAAAGACGTTGAAAAAAATTGCGCCGTTTATCGCAGAGAAGGGCAAGCTCATGTTGTGTCTTAATAGTCCCGCTTTAGACGAACAGTTTTTGATCGATACAGTGGCCGAGTCTATTCCCGAAGCACGGTTTGATGGGCGACTTGAAAACCCTTCTGTGCTGGCGGATAAAGACGAGCAATCCTCACTAAAAATTATGTTTTTTAGCTTAAAATAAAATGCTCTTCGATGAGGTATCGAACATCTACGCCGGCTTGTGCTTGGATGGCTTCATCCAGTTTGAATACTAGTGTGCTTTGCTGACGCTCGATTGAAGAAGCGCTTTCGCGTTGTTCGGTATTCAATTGAGGTTTGATTAATTTAGAAAACGCTTTTTGTGTTAGTGTACATTCATCGGCTACTTCATAACGAGCAAGGTCACGATATCGCACGTAACCCTCATCGTGTAACCATTGAAATGCCCCTACGCAAGCCATGTGCCTAGGACTGTGAAGACCAAACTCGTCAATCGTATCTGGGCCACTCACGTCTTCTACAAAAAGAGAAATCTTTTGCGGAAATTGCCGATATAAGCTCAGCAATATTACCGCAATGTCTTTGTAAAAGTCGTCAATGTTAACGTCGATCATGGCAACTCAACTGTTTTATTATTGCGAATAACGTTCAAAGAAATGCCCCATTTTTTCGATGGCTTGTTCTAAATCCTCGACACGGGGTAAAAATACTAAACGGAAATGATCAGGTTCTGGCCAGTTAAAAGCACGGCCATGAACGATTAGAATTTTTTGTTGCTCTAATAAGTCCAAAACCATTTTCTCATCATTTTTGATGTTAAAACGCTTCTGATCCATTTTTATGAAACTGTAAAGAGCACCTTGCGGTAAGGTGCAACTTAAACCTGGGATGTCGTTAATCATATTGTGAGCAGTCATTCGTTGCTCATAAATGCGACCACCGGGCTTGATCAAATCGTTGATGCTTTGGTAACCACCAAGGGCTGTTTGAATCGCGTACTGTGCGGGTACATTTGCGCACAAACGCATATTCGCCAGCATATCCAAACCTTCCATATAGTCTTTGGCCTTATGCTTGGCGCCACTGACAATCAACCAGCCTGATCGGAATCCAGCAAGGCGATACGTTTTGGATAGACCATTAAACGTTATGAATAATAAGTCATCGGCCAGCGATGCTGTTGACGTGTGCTCGACTTCATCAAAAATAATTTTGTCGTAAATCTCATCACTGAAAACCACAAGATTATTTTCGCGGGCAATTTCGATCATGCCTTCCAATACTTCTTTGGGGTAGAGCGCACCGGTTGGGTTATTCGGGTTAATAATCACCATGGCTTTGGTTTGCGGTGTGACTTTGGCACGAATGTCATCCAGATCTGGATACCAGTTGCTTTGCTCATCACAGATATAGTGTCTCGGTGTGCCACCTGCTAAGCTCACTGCGCCGGTCCAAAGCGGGTAGTCTGGCGCAGGTATTAAGACTTCATCGCCGTTGTTGATCAACGCCTGTAGAGCCATGACTATTAACTCACTAACGCCATTGCCTAGATAAATGTCATCGATTTCAACGCCATCAATGCCTTTTTGTTGGCTGTATTGCATCACGGCTTTGCGAGCACTGTAGATACCCTTGCTATCGCTGTAGCCTTCCGCGTTAGGCAATTCATGGATGACATCTTGAATAATCTCATCCGGTGCGTTTAACTCGAAGGGAGCAGGGTTGCCGATGTTAAGTTTGAGGATGCGATGGCCTTCTTCTTCCATACGCTTGGCGGCGGTGAGCACAGGTCCTCGAATGTCGTACAGCACATTAGCGAGCTTGTTGGACTTGTGAAATTCGTGCATGAATACCTCAAACTTTTTCAAACCAAGGCGTGTAATTACGCGTATTTGCAAGAGGGTTGATAATACCCTTTTATCATTGTTTCATCCAAACGAAATCCGTAAATTGTCCTTGGATTTCGAAGAAAAGGAGGACGTTGTTGTGAGTAAGATTGTAAAGTCTGAGCAGGAATGGCGTGAGCAATTAGATCCTGATGTTTATCACGTGACCCGTGAAAAGGGCACCGAGCGTCCGTTTACAGGTAAGCTGAATCAAAATAAAGAGACCGGTGTTTATCATTGTATTTGTTGTGGTGAGCCGCTTTTTTCCTCTTCTGGTAAATATGATTCTGGTTGTGGTTGGCCAAGTTTTTATGAGCCGCTGCCGAACGCTCCCATTGAAGAGCATAAAGATACTAGTCATGGCATGATTCGTACGGAAATTACCTGCGGTAAATGTGATGCTCATCTTGGTCATGTGTTTCCAGATGGCCCCGCACCAACGGGTATTCGATATTGTGTAAACAGCGTATCACTAGATTTTGAGAAGAAAGAAGACGAGTAATGAAGTCGTACGATTGGATTCAGCAGCGAGCTGAGGATTTGAAAGGATTGAATTATCAAGTGTATTTACCTGAGGTAAGCACTGAGCAGCAGCTACTTCGAAAAACCGATGCTGAATACCTTTCTCTAATGAGCTTGCGTATATTCCGAGCCGGGCTAAAACACAGTTTAGTGGATTCTAAATGGCCAAGGTTTGAGCAAGTCTTTGGTGGCTTTAATCCTGCGTACATTGCCAGCTTAAGTGATGAAATGCTGGAAGCTCATATGCGAGAGCCGGGATTGATAAAGCACTGGGGAAAGATGAAAGCCATGCGAGATAATGCGGCCTGGATTTTACATATGCGCAATGAGGGCAGCAGTATTGCCGAGTTAGTGGCTCACTATCCGGTTACTGAAATTGTCGAGCTTTGGATTCAAATGAAAAAGCAAGGGTCGCAATTAGGTGGTGCCAGTGCGCCTTCGTTTTTACGCATGGTGGGTAAAGATACCTTTAGACTTAGCGAAGATGTCTTAGTGCAATTGCGGGCGCAGGGTATTATTGACCAAGTAAAGCCAATAACGTCACAAAGGGATTTAAGAACGATTCAATGTGCCTTCAATCAATGGTACGAAGAATCTGGTGGTGTACCCATGGCTCATATTTCGCGTATGCTTTCTTTTACCTGATATTTTTCCATGCTCAATGAAATCGCAAATACACTGTTTTAGTTGATTAATAACTGGACAGGTGGGATTTTTTCGGTAATTATATTTCGCACAATTAAATGGTGGTAAATTCAAATAAATTTAATGAGGAAAAATATGAGCGTATACGATTTCAAAGCGACGGATATCACAGGTCAAGAACGTGAACTGAGTGAGTTCAAGGGGAAACCGCTATTGATTGTGAATACAGCAAGCAAGTGCGGTTTAACACCTCAGTTTGACGGCCTAGAAGCGCTATATAAGCAATATAAGGATCAAGGCTTTGCGATCTTAGGTTTTCCATGCAACCAATTTGCAGAACAGGATAAGGGCAGCGACAGTGAAATCGCTGGTTTTTGTATGAAAAATTATGGCGTTAGCTTTCCTATGTTCAGTAAGATCGAGGTGAATGGCGACAATGCTCATCCTTTATACCGTTATCTTAAGGATCAAGCGCCAGGTTTCTTGGGTAGTAAAAAGATCAAATGGAACTTCACCAAGTTTTTGATTAATAAAGAGGGCAAAGTGGTTAAGCGTTTTGCGCCTACAACAAAACCAGCTGCTATCGAGAAGCATGTGAAAGCGCTTGTTGAATAGCCCAAAGGGATTTGACCCCATTCGGCATAGTGTTTACATTGCCATTAATTACGAGCAAGGATGACCTATGTCGAATAAAGATGAGCTGCTAAAACTAGAGAACCAAGTCTGTTTTCAGCTGTATAGCGCTTCCCGTTATTTAACCAAGCTTTATCAGCCTTTGCTGAAGCCTCTAGATTTAACCTACCCCCAGTATCTTGTGATGTTGGTGATGTGGGAGGAGGCTATGGGACAAAAGTTCACGGTGACGGAGTTGGGGCAGCGCTTGAAACTCGACAGTGGTACTTTAACGCCGCTACTTAAACGTCTAGAGGGTAAAAAGCTAATTCAGCGTCAGAGAAGTACAGAAGATGAGCGTCAAGTTTGGGTGCGCTTAACTCCGCTAGGTGAATCCTTAAAGCAACAAGCGAGGAGGGTGCCTGAAAAGCTTCTATGTAACACTCAGGTCAAGGTGGAAGAGCTCACTGCACTAAGAGAAACACTGCGAAAGTTGTTCGATGACAAGCCTATTGATTAGTCATCGTATATATTCTTTTTACCTTCCCAGCTTTCCTCTTCTTGAATTTTATCTACCCCGGCAGCCAGTTTGTTTTGTGTGGTTGCCTGATTCTGCATCCGAGTTTCATTGAGTTTTGCCTCGGTCTTACTTATGAGGTCGTCAATTTCTTTCTTTTGTTGTTCTAGGTGTTGCTTGATCGGGCTTTTTAGAATGATTGACTTACTCATGCGCAGTTTTCCAAGGGCAGGGCGCCACTTGTTCATTTTTAGTGCGGCTTTCGCCATATTATAATTGAGGTCTAACCCTAGGCGATTGGCCATGATTTTTAGGTTTTTTGCTATTCGGGCACCATACGACTTGGGGATTAAGCCTGTTCTAACGGATGCTAGCATTTGACTGTGAAGAAACTTAATGGACATTTTTACCTCATGTGCAGTATCCGCGTTGCTAATATTGCTGCACTTGCCTAGACGTTTTACGCTGTCGTCTTGCTTCTTTTGTACTTTATCAAGCTCGAACTCTAGTTCTTGTAGTTGAATATTAATGCCTTCACTTTCATTTCCAGCTTGCTGGACCTTGCTTAATAACTCCATCAAGCGACGAATCATGAAAACCTTCGTAGGTTTATCAATGTATATTTCGGGGATAATTGAGATAGCGTTTTGCATGCGCTTCAGGTCATCATGCAGGTCCACAAGTTTGCGGGCTTGCTCGATGCGTTTCTTCTCAAGATAACTCTTGATAAAAATGCTACCGACGAGAGCAGCGACTAAAACAACCCCCAAAATGACCATAGTTTCCATTAGTAGACTCTTTTTTCCCTATCTTCTCTAAGTGTAGACGCAAAATTCAAAACTTTTTTGCAGAAAAAACTTGACGCAATTCAATGAGATACATAAAATGCGCGCCACATTGAGACGTGACTGACGTTTCAAGTCCAGTGTGTCCCGTTCGTCTAGAGGCCTAGGACACCGCCCTTTCACGGCGGTAACAGGGGTTCGACTCCCCTACGGGATACCATTTTCTCTTTGTGAGATTAGGACACCGCGCTGTTTTATGATGGCACGGCGGCCAAATCCAAAAGGGATACCATTTTCTCTTCTAGAGAGAGTACATTGTTGCGGGAATAGCTCAGTTGGTAGAGCACGACCTTGCCAAGGTCGGGGTCGCGAGTTCGAGTCTCGTTTCCCGCTCCAAATTATCAGTCAACAAATTGTGTCCCGTTCGTCTAGAGGCCTAGGACACCGCCCTTTCACGGCGGTAACAGGGGTTCGACTCCCCTACGGGATACCATTTTACATTGTTGCGGGAATAGCTCAGTTGGTAGAGCACGACCTTGCCAAGGTCGGGGTCGCGAGTTCGAGTCTCGTTTCCCGCTCCAATTTTCTAGATGTTTCTTTCTTTTACTTCCTCGTTATTTATTTTTACCCACTCAAATTCTTGAGCTTCAGTCCGTTCCGTTCCGTTCCGTTCGTGCAGATAGAACTAGCCATTTGTAAGTTGGTTTGCAGGAGTGGATTATACAAAGAGGCGGTATAGGTAAATACAGCCCCGCAGAAGCAGGGCCTAATCGCCAAGTCAGCCGTTTGACTAGTGTTCAGTGGTGTTGTCGTCTTTTTTATTGAAAATGGCGATTTTCGTTTCTAAGTAATCGTGCCCTTCAGCGACAAGCTCTTCCAATTTCTGAAATTTTTCAATTTCTTCATCTGGCATAAAATGCAATGCTTCACCGCCAAAATACCAAAGAACCTCTCTAGGCATGATAGGGGCGATCGTCGGATAATTACGAAATAGGCGAGATAACCAAGTTTGTCCCTCAAATTGGACATCACTTTGGTTGTCTTCTAAACCTGCTACAATGCGCTGTAGTTGATCTAAGAAACTAGCTTCGTCCTCACCCAAAGGTTCTTGGTTGAATGGAATACCTTGTTTCACGGTTTTTTCGAAGTCTTTTAGTAGAATGAGAGTATGATGTCTCGGATTGTACGCCTGCATATAAATAATCGTTTATGAGCTCTAAGAATACGTTAAATATAGACCCACAAGCACCTGCTTTAAAAATCTCTAACTTACGCAAGACCTATGACAATGGTCATGAGGCGCTGAAAGGGATTGATTTGGAAGTTAAGCAAGGTGATTTCTTTGCACTATTGGGCCCCAATGGAGCTGGCAAGTCTACCACACTTGGCATTGTTTCTGGTTTGGTAAATAAAACTTCTGGCGATGTTTGTGTTTATGGGCAAGACATAGAAGGGGATTGGTTTCACGCTAAACGTCTTCTGGGTGTTGTTCCGCAAGAGTTTAACTTTAACCAGTTTGAGAAGGTTCAAGACATTGTCGTGACCCAAGCGGGTTATTATGGGATGAATCATCAAGAAGCTCTGATTCAGAGTGAGAAATATCTCAAAGCATTGGACTTGTGGGACAAGCGCGATGTGCCATCTCGTATGCTCAGTGGCGGTATGAAACGTCGCTTGATGATCGCAAGGGCGCTTGTACATAATCCCAAGCTGCTGATCTTAGATGAGCCAACTGCGGGAGTGGACATTGAGCTGCGCTTAAGTATGTGGGAGTACTTAACCAAACTGAATGAGGAAGAGGGCACAACTATTATCCTCACTACTCACTATCTTGAAGAAGCAGAAAGCTTATGTGAGAACATCGCGATCATCAATCATGGCGATATTGTCACGAATACCAGTATGCGCTCTTTGCTGCAGGAGCTACATAAGCAGACGATGATCGTAGAGCTGGCTCAAGATTATTCTAATCGACCTTCCTTGTCGCCTCTAGATCACCATTGGTTGGATGACTCCAGTCTAGAGGTCGTGGTTGAAAAAGGAACGGCCATTAACGAATTATTTACTGTGTTTAATCAGCAAGGTGTTTCGGTGAGTGGTATCAGGCCGAAGAGCAATCGTCTAGAAACTCTGTTTGTTGATGCGGTAAGGAAGTAACAGAATGAGACATTTTATTTCAGCTTATTGGGTTGCGTTTAAAACTATTTTAGTAAAAGAAGTAAGGCGTTTCTTGCGTATTTGGCAGCAAACCTTGCTGCCGCCCGCTATTACAATGACGCTATACTTTATTATTTTCGGTAATCTAATCGGGTCGCGAATTGGAGAGATGTCTGGGATTAACTATATCTCTTTTATCATGCCGGGTTTGATCATGATGGCGGTGATCAATAACTCCTACTCGAATGTGTCCAGTTCGTTTTTTAGCAATAAGTTCCAACGCAGTATAGAAGAGCTGTTGGTCGCTCCAGTACCGAATTCCGTTATTCTTTGGGGGTTCGTGTTCGGGGGGGTAACCCGCGGCTTGTTAACCGGCTTTATTGTTACTCTTGTTGCATTATTTTTTACTGATGTGCAGGTCTTTAATTTGTTTGTACTGGTCACCGTTGTATTACTGAGTTCAATATTGTTCTCACTTGGTGGTTTTATTAATGCTTTGTTCGCTACGAAGTTCGATGATGTCAGCGTGGTGCCGACGTTTGTGTTGACGCCGCTATCGTATTTGGGAGGTGTCTTTTTTAGCACGGATTTATTGCCCGAACACTGGCAACTGGTTTCACAAGTAAACCCGATATTGTACATGGTGAACGGTTTTCGTTATGGCATGTTAGGGGTCAGCGATGTGAGCTTGTTTGCTTGCTATAGCATTTTGATCGGCACAATTGTGGTACTCAGTGTGTGTAGTATGTGGCTATTACACCGTGGTAAGGGGATACGCTCCTAATGAAAGACGATATTCTACTAGGTAAAGAAACCGAATATAAATCGGAATACGATCAAAGCTTAATCTATCCCATTGAGCGCGCCGGCAATCGCGCAAAGTTAGAAGGGATTGATGATTCATTGAATAATGGTTTGGGGTTTTATGGCTATGATCTTTGGACTGGCTATGAAATTTCATGGCTGAACCAAAAGGGCAAGCCGCAAGTGGCCATTGCAGAATTCATTATTCCTTGTGACTCAAGCAATATCGTTGAATCCAAGTCTTTTAAGCTATACCTGAACAGTTTTAATAATACGCGCTTTGATGATGCGGATGAGGTTCAAGCTTTAATGCAAAAGGATCTGAGCCAGGGCTTTGGTGCGGATGTAGACGTTCGCTTTTATTCGGTAGAGCAATATCCATTGGCTCAGTCGCTAACGGGCGAGTGTATTGATGATGAAGATATTACGGTTAAGGATTATGCGCCTACCCCAAGTCTTTTGTCCTTTTCTGACGAAAGCACACAAGAAATCCTAATAAGTCATTTATTGAAAAGTAATTGTCCAGTTACGAATCAGCCAGATTGGGCAACAGTGGTCATTGATTACAAAGGCAGTAAAATTGATCGCGCCGCTTTGCTTGCCTATATCATCAGCTATCGCAATCACGATGATTTTCACGAGCACTGTGTCGAGCAGATGTTTACGGATTTGTGGCGTTTAGGAGCTTTTGATTCATTAACCGTTACGGCGCGCTATACAAGAAGAGGGGGCTTGGACATCAATCCAATGCGTTCTTCTCGTTCTGCGATCAGTGTGAAAGATATGGTGGGTCGATTACCTCGTCAATAACCTGAAAATAAGACACAAAAAAAGCCCGAAAGGGCTTTTTTTGTGTCTACTCGATGCTGCTGTGTCTCGCTCTAGATTAAGCTAAACAGACCCAGGGGATGATGCGTACGTGCAATGGTGACCATCATAATGATGCAGATAATGGCGGCGGCGAAGAAGCTGCGACGAAGCATCACATTGTCGGTTTTCATCATTTTGATGCCAAACAGAATATAACCTACCAAAAACACCATTTTAGCCGTTAGCCAATGATCGCTTATGGGGTATTGATGTGTGATCACCGTTAATGCGATACCCGTTGCCAATAAAAACGTGTCGATAATATGAGGGCTAATTTTCGCCCATTTCTTTTGTAGCCATCCTGCCTGCATCAGTAATGCAATGCCGCGGATGACGAAAAAGCTTAGGCTCAGTGCCACTAGCAGTAAGTGGCTGTGTTTCATTGCGATGTATAGGGTACCCATGGTTTTCCTATTAGTTATTAGTCCTTGACAGCATAGTTAATCTCTATTTAAATGATAATCATTATCAATAAGGAGAGGTTGCTATGACTCGCTTAGATTCCAGTTTGGAGGAATGTTTCAAAGCATGGGAATTTTACACGCTAAAGGGAAATGCGTGCTACCACAGGGGCGAACTAAAACAGGCTTGCAAAGCATTTGCTAAGTCTGTCGACCTCTTGGAGGGGTGTTTGGATCAATATGATTTGTCCCAACCTGAATTGGTGAGACGTTTTGTGTTGGCCTGTCATAATACGGCTCATAGTTATCATA
Organism: Bermanella marisrubri; assembly: GCF_012295615.1. NCBI lineage: Bacteria > Pseudomonadati > Pseudomonadota > Gammaproteobacteria > Oceanospirillales > Oceanospirillaceae > Bermanella > Bermanella marisrubri. Next base: position 2,029,246 of record NZ_CP051183.1, on the reverse strand, counting down.
TGTTGGATTCAGTAAAAGAAGCAGAATACTTTTATAGTCATGCGCATTTCCGGCTGTTAAGTATGTTGCATTCTCGCCGTCACTCTATGTTTGATGTTTTGCTTAAAGAGCTAAGAATTACCTTCAAGCAACTGCGCAGTTACCTTAAGGGCAAACAGAAGCACCAATTGGCAGATAGTATCCAAGAGGAGAGCGTTAGAGTGGTGCGTTCGGTCTATCTTGATAGTGCTGAGGATGTATTTGCAGCGTGAAGGGTTTGCTTCTTAAGTACAATTAAAGCAAGGCTCAGATACGAGCCTTGCTCTCGGGGGATGGGAGGTTAATAAGCCACGGCTCCCATTTGAAAGTCATCCGTTTCTAAATTCAGATGATACTGGACATTATGATTTTCTATTTCGCGATTTAGCTCTTCGCTACTCATTTGACTGAACTTTTGTACCAGCAAGGCGTGATGAATCAAGCTGATTTCTCGTTCCGACAAATCTTTTACTTCTTGCGCATCAAATATCTGGTTCTGAATTAAATTTCGGCGCCAAGCACCGATGTCCTCTTCATTCACCATGATATGTTGCACCAGTGTGTTGACCATTGGATTCACTTGCATAACACCTCCTTCGGGACGTGACTTTGAAATTAGAGGCATTGGCTGGCGATTACCAGAGTTTTTCCAGCCTCATTACTTAATGATCTATTAACGATTATTCAATATTCAAGGTAGTTCAAAAATTCGAACAAAGCAGTCTTAAATGGTTGTTTAAATTAAACGTTTGAGCACTTTAAAATCAGTGAAAATGAATAAATTGGTACCCTAGGTTGCAATTTCTATTAGTTGTTGGCTTTATAGTGGCCCGCAATAATTTGCGGTCCAAAAAATAAAATAATAAAGGAAGCACACAATGAAATACTTGGCTCTTATTACAGCGGCATTGCTGTCATTGAACCTCTCTGCTGCAACCATTTCGGGTGTCGAACTGCCTGATAACCTAAGTGTTACTAAGCAACCTCTGGCACTTAATGGTGCGGGTGTGCGTAGTAAGTTTTTTATGGATATCTACGTGGCGGGTTTGTACTTACCAGAAAAAGAGCAAGCTGCGCAAAACATCATCGAACAGGACCAGCCAATGGGTTTGCGCCTGCATGTCACTTCGGGCTTGCTAAGCGCCGAAAAAATGCAAAATGCTACGTTAGAAGGATTTGAAAAATCAACTAACGGTAATCTTGCTCCCATTCAAAAAAATGTTGATGTGTTCATTGATAGCCTGAAAGATGAAATCGCAGAAAACGATGTTTTCGAATTCATTTACGTCCCAGATCAAGGCGTTTCGGTTTACAAAAATGGCGAGTTAAAAACTCAGGTTCCTAGCCTTGAGTTTAAGCAAGCATTATTTGGCATTTGGTTGTCGGATGAGCCAGTTCAGGATGACCTAAAAGCAGGACTATTAGGTAGCCTTTAATAGCTGATGATCAATTGACCTGACAGTGGCGACTTGAGGTCGCCACCGTTGCATTGAGTGAAAGATCGTGCAATTGGATCGCTACATCCTGTACGTTGCCCGCAGAACTCACCTAATTCGCAATAAACACCATCATAATCTATATCTGAACTGACTTGGATGCTCGGCTCATTAGCGTTATGGGGATATTGCAGTTGCCATCCTGTTTGATTGGTTGAGGCTCGAAGAGGTGTCCGTTTGCTATCGATCTGTACATATAAATGATCAAGAAAATCTACACGATGGCCATCATTGTATGATTGCAATTGTGTTTCTAGGGTGCGCCACTGGTAACCGTCATGATAACGGATTGTAATATTATCTATATCAATAGCATTCTGTACGCTAAGTTCGTATAAGTAGTTATTCACTTTTTCCAATTCGTAATTCAAGTCGTTCGGAAGAATGCTGAAATTTAACATTTCTAGAGAAACATCGTTTGATAGCCTTATGGGCAGTCGGGCTGACATATCTGAATTGTGATAGTTTATTTGGGTGGGGGCCCAAAGGCGTGTATGCGTAGTGGGCGTACCGATATTGCTGTTAGCTAACGTTCCTATTTTGTACATATCTAATCGACCCCAACCATTTTGCTTTGTGTGTTTATCGCTAGTGGTGATTTTTCCTTGTTCGATCAGCCGGTTTACATCAGCAACATCAATATGAGGATGATGGCTTTTTAAACTCGCAAGCACGCCAGTTGCGAATGCAGTGGACATCGATGTTCCTGTTAAACTCTTAAATCCTTGCGGCGCTAAATTTATAATGCCGCCGCTGCATGTTTGGTCCACACAGTTGCCACCTGGGGCAATAATGTCTAGAGCGGCTCCACTATTGCTGTAAGGTGCTACATTGCCGAAGCGATCATGCGCACCAACAGCGATGACGTTTGGATAGGCAGCTGGATAATCTATTGTATCCGAACCTTGATTACCTGATGCTGCAATAATAATTATGCCTAGTTGACTCAGCCTTTGAATGACGTCGTTTTCTATCTGACTAAAGTCTTTTCCTCCCAAGCTGAGATTAATAATATCAGCAGGGCGGGCAGGGCGTTTACCTGTATCGTTACCTAAAGCTGCAGCGTATAAAAGACTTTGAATAAGATCGTAACTTGTTGCCCCGAAGCGGCCAATAGCTCGCAGTGGCATGATTTGAACATTTGGGCTGATGCCTGCAATTGAAGTATCCGTCAGTTGTCCTTGGCTGGCGATGATTCCTGTAATATGAGTACCATGACCTATGTCAGAATCATCAAAAGGATTGCTGTCCCAGCCATCACCATCATCGCTTTGCAGAGGGTCTGAAATAAAATCGTAGCCATCCTCAATATATGCATGACTTAATTCGGCATGATTCGATAATCCCGTATCGATAACGGCCACGCGCACGTTGAGTCCCTGGTTTGGTAATAACTGCCATAGTAATGGGATATCAAATTCACTTAAGGACCATTGAGTAAAGCTGCGGCTGAAGCGCCAATAGTTGTAACTAACAGATTGAACATTATCTGCTTGCTGAAGCGCCTGTCGCGCCTGTTGAATGTTTTTGTGATGGCGTAATCTTGGGTCGCTAATATCTACCAATTCAGGGTTCAATTGATTTTTATATCTAATAATGAGTTTTCCTGGCTGATACGAATTGGCGTCGACAGACTCATTTAATCCAACGTTTAGTGTGTAGCGAACGGTCTCTGTCTTCCTAATTAATTCAAGATCGTACAGACCGGCCGCAAGATGCAAAGGGTTTTGCCAAGCTATATCAGAGCCATTTGCTTCAACTTTAACGGAAAGCTCTCCTGTATGGTGTTGAACGTCCAGCGTGATGGGCTGATCTGTCTGCAAGCGATAGCGGTCAATGTCATCGCCACTGCTACATAGGCGACCAGTTTGGCATTGCCCTTTTGCCATCATGATGCCGCTGATTTTGCTCGGTGCTGTAATTGGCTGAGGTTCAAAGTCATTCCGTTTCCACGTCTGGTTAGGATCATTGTGGTCGCTGTCGACAACGATTAGGTCTCTACTGATCACATCAAGATTTTGCGCCGCACCCTCAAGTACAAGAGTGTCAGAGATCTTTTCTTGTTGTCCATCGCGCTCAAAACTATAGGTAATCGTGTATTGACCTGGACTGTAATAAATGTGGTTGACACTCCTGCCTGCAGAAACATAGCCGTCGCCAAACTGCCAGTAGCCAGAGTGATCTTCTGATACATTAGCCTTGAATGCGACTTGGTAACGCTCGCTTCCAAGAGAGGTGACGGTGTAAGTAATAGGGCTGTTGGGTTGGCTTGAGTTGCTATCGCTTAGGCAGGCGCTAAGCAAAAGAAACATGCCATATAATAGAAAACGGACGACCATACTGCTCCATTGATTGCCGAAATTCCTTCTATGTTTATAAGCATAGAAGCTGCTTCGACTGGGCGCGTGGTTCGTCTATATCAATTGAGTGGAAGGCGCTGAATTAACAAAGGTTTTGGTTATAAATAGATTCATTAATGCCAGCGCTCTAATGCATCCTTTAATACATTGAGTTTGATGGGTTTGGATAAAAAGTCGTTCATGCCACTGTCAAAGCATTGTTTTTGCTCTTTTTCTGTGGCGCCTGCGGTAAGGGCGATTATGGGCAAGTTTTTTAAATCTGGGTTTTTACGGATATTCTGGGTGGCGATAAAACCGTCCATCGTTGGCATTTGACAATCCATTAAGACGAGATCGTAATCTTGCTTATCCAATTGGCTTAAAGCTTCTTGGCCGTCTCCGCATAAATCGTATTGATAGCCTAAGCGCTTTAGCATTGTGCTTATGACTAATTGGTTGGTTTTATTGTCTTCGGCTACCAATATACGAATATTCTCTACCGGCTTATTAGACCTTATAGCACTGTCGTCATCGACTGAAACGGGCTTGATGCCGGCGTTTAAATGCAGATCGAAAATAAAGGTCGAGCCTTTGTCTACTTGGCTGTGCAAACGTATATTGCCGCCCATTAGTTGCACTAGTCGTTGACTAATTTGCAGTCCCAACCCGGTGCCGCCGTATTTACGTGTGGTTGAACTGTCTACCTGAGTGAAAGGTTTAAATAGTTGATCTTGCTTCTCTTCACTGATACCAATGCCTGAGTCCGAGACTTTAAACTCAAGCACTAAAGGCGTGGCTTGGCTTTGTCTGATGTCCAGCTTTACATATCCCTCGTGGGTAAACTTCAGGCTATTGCTGATTAAATTGAGTAGAACTTGTTTGATGCGCAGGGGATCGCCGTTTAAAAATTCAGGGATATTAGGATCTAAATTGATGTCAAATTGTAGGCCTTTGTCTTGCACCTGAGATATGAATAAGCCTTCGAGATCGTCGCATAGTGTGGGCAATGAAAAATCAATACTTTCAAGTTCCAGTTTACCGGCTTCTATCTTAGAGAAATCCAAGATGTCATTAATTATCGCAAGTAACGCTTCCCCACTATGGCGAATGGTTTTAATGAATTCTAATTGATTCTCGTTGAGCTGTGTTTGCGCCAAAATATCGGTGAGGCCCAATATTCCATTAAGAGGGGTACGGATTTCATGGCTCATGTGAGCCAAGAACTGGGATTTTGCTTCGTTTGCTGCGGCTGCGGTCATAGACTCTTGTTCAGCTAACATGATTTGTTTCTGCAGGTCTGCGGCACGACGAATGTCACGGTAAGAGCGCAGCGCATTTAATAGAGCCATTCTCAGTTTATGTGCCGTAATATCCGTTTTACTGAGATAGTCATTAATATCGTAATCTTGGAAGACGCTTTCTTCAGGAGCCGCCCCAGGTTGGCCAGTACGGATAAGTAAGCGTATCTCATTATTGTTGTGTTCTTCGCGGATGAAGTTAACCAAATCCAATCCAGCGTTGTCAGTTTCCATGACGACATCAACAAGAGCAACGGCCACATTATCGTGGGTTGCAATGTAATACTTGGCTTCTTTAGCACTTAGGGCGCTAGCTAGACGAATGGGGGAGCCTTCGAAGGTAAAGCCCCTTAACACCATTTTGGTAAGTTGGTGAACATACTCGTCATCGTCAACTACTAAAACCAAATACTCTTGTTCGGGCTTTTTGTAAGAGGGTTTAGGCGCATCATGCTGGCTTTCATCATCCTGGAAAAGAAGTTCATTTCCCGCGACCATCACTGCTCCTAAATCTTAATCCTTTTCTCAGTATAGCTTTTTGCAGTAAAAAGAATAAGAGTGGCATAGGCCTGAAAGCTATAAAAATCGGAGAAAACAGGCAGATAGGGCCTGAAATCCCAAATCTGCCACTTACAAGTAAGACAATAGTATTAGGTTTGAGCGTCTGTTCGACTTTTCGCGTCACTATCGTCGTGATCTTCATCTTTGCCAATATCGGCGATGTCACGCAGACGCTCTAATACTTTGTAATTGATACTGCCTCGTGGGAAGCGACCTTTTTTATTGATTTGACCGGCTTTTTTATCCATTAATATCTCTAAAGCTTGATCAATGTTGGCGATGCCATATATGTGAAATTCCCCAGCTTCAACTGCATCACAAACTTCGCGCTTTAACACCAAATGCTTCACATTAGATGCTGGGATGAGCACTCCTTGCTTACCATTCAAGCCGCGTGCTTTACAGATAGAAAAGAAGCCTTCGATTTTTTCATTAATTCCGCCAACTGCTTGTACTTCACCATATTGACTTAAGGACCCTGTGACGGCCAAGCTTTGGTGGATTGGAACGTGGGCTAGGGCGCTAATTAGTGCACAGGCTTCTGCTAGCGAGGCGCTGTCACCGTCCACGTGGCCATAACTCTGTTCCATGGCAATTGAGGCGCTGACTTCAAGTGGAAACTCTTGCGCATAAGTATGGCCAAGGTAGCCGGTAAGGATCATCACGCCTTTGGTATGAATGTTTTGACCAAGATTGGCCTCGCGCTCGATGTCAACAATGCCGCGCCCTCCAGGATACACTGTGGCACTTATTCGTGCAGGTGCGCCAAAACTGCTGTCACCAATAGATAAAACAGTTAAGCCGTTGATTTTACCGATGGCTTCGCCATCTGTGTCGATTAGAATTGTGCCATCAATGATGTCGTCTTGGATTTCTTTTTGAATACGACCACTGCGTTGTTCTTTTGCATCCAGCGCTCGGCTAATGTGCTGTGCGTTAATGTACTTATCCTTCGCCATATCGCGAATGAATTCAGCTTCGGCTAACAATTCAAATAAATCCCCGATGCGTGCGCTAAGGTGGCGTTTGTCTTCCGCCAGGCGAGCGCTGTGTTCTATTAATCTTTGTACGCCCAGATTTTCGATTGCAGCATAGCCTTTTTCCTCACACCGGCTTTGCAATAGGCGGGCAAATGCGAGCATGTGTTCTTCAGAGCGTGGCAAATGATCATCGAAGTCCACTAAGACGCGAAACATTTCATTGAAGTCGTCATCTAAGTCTTGCAGTAAGTAATACGTACTACGTGAACCAATCAAAATAATTTTCACGTCCAGTTCGATTAACTCTGGGATCAGCGTGGTGGTGCTAATAATGCCCATTTCGCTGTACGGACTCTCGATTTTTAATTCGCGCGAGGATAGAGCGCGTTTGAGAGCATCCCAGACGAATGGTTCGTACAATAGCTTTTCAGCATCAACAATAAGGTATCCGCCGTTTGCTCGATGCAGAGCCCCTGGACAGATTTTACGGTAGTGAGTTACTAAAGCGCCTTGCTCGCTGGTGTATTCAATGCGACCGAACAAATTGGCGTAATTGGGGTGGCTTTCGTAGACCACTGGCGCGCCAGCGTCTGCACTGCGGCTGACAATTAAGTTTGGTACATAGGTTTCTTCTAAAAATAAACGCTTGGCGCTGTCTTCGCGACTTTCGAGCAAGCGATCTTCGGTCAGCTCAGAGATAACTGTGCGATGAAGGTTGTGCTTCATCTGCTTCAGATACTCCAGAACATCTTTTAAATCTTGATATTTTTCTTCCAATGGATGAAACAAGGGTTCAACGGATTCGTTAATCGTATCTTGATTCAGTTTTTTAAGTGTTTCTGTACTTTCCCTTTTCCATTGAGGCAAAGGAACAAGGGCGTCATTAAGCTGCGCTTCTAGTTCGTGAATGTTTTCGTGGAATGTTTCACGTTCTTCTTCACTTAATTGAGCGAATTCTGTTTCCTCCATGGCTTTGCCTTCTTTCATAGGCAAAAAGCTAATAGAAGTGGCGTCACGGTACATCGCGATGTTGCGCTTCAAGGCTGCTTGTTCGATGCCATCAATGACGCGGTCGTATTTATGATTAAACTCGCGATCAATTAAGCTCTTCTTTTGCTGGTATGTTGGGTGTTCAAATGCAGCGGGGAAGGTGGTCAATAGTTGGTCGACTAGCTCTTCCATATCTTTTTTGAATTTCTGACCCTGACCAGCAGATAGTTCCAGTTTTTTGGGTTCGCGGTTGTTATCGAAGTTATTGACGTAGGCCCAGTCACTTGGACTCTCTTGGCGTTTTGCCTCACTTTTTAAATACTCCGTCACGTAGGAGCTTCGGCCTGTGCCAGAGTCTCCCATTACATAGACATTGTATCCCGGACGATTCATAGCGACGCCAAACTGAATAGCGCTTACTGCTCGGTCTTGGCCAAGGACACCATTAAAGGCACTGAGTTCGTCACTGGTTTTGAAAGGTAGAGCTTGTTCTGGGATATGAATACTTAGTTCATCAACTGGAAGTGGCGTATGTGTCTGTCTACTCATTAACTGCATTTCTCCTTGAATATGCAAGCAACACTATTTTGATTTTTGTTTTCGGGCAAGCCCTGGCGCGGTTAAACCAGATAAAAAAAGGATAAGTGGATAAATTGCGCCCAATTTCACTGATTAATTTGAATAATTAAAGATGATCGGTCATAATAAATAACATAAATTAACCACAACAAAAAAAGGAGAGTCTATGGGAGTGCAATTAGAGGATCGTACGACCATCGATATGTTCAATGCCCGTGCAAAGGGGCGCCCAAGGTCCAATCCGTATCCCAGAGATGTGCAAATTCGAATCAATAAGCGTTTGCAGCGAGAGCGTGATCGCGACAAGGGCATGCGTCGCATGGAGGTGAAAATTCCAAATGCTTTGGTGGAAAAGTTGGATGAATTCGCCAAGGAGCAAGCTTGTACTAGAACCGAGGCGGTAGAGTTGGGTTTGAATGCTTGGTTTGAAATGTTAGAGAGTGCTGCAGCTCGCAATACAGATAGTACAGATATTGCGCACTTGTCTGATGGTTCGTCTGAAATCGAAGAGTAATGCTTTAAAGAATTGTGGCTGTGTCTCCAGCGCAATGGCATCCTGAGTGAAGTGGTTAATGCTCAGGGTGCCTTTTTTGTTTTCATGAAAACATGAAAAATGCTCGCTACAGTTGCTTAACGAGTTTTGCTAATATAATTCTCGAACGTTTTTGAGAATAACATTAGTGACAAATAATCAAACGACCCATAGTCCTTTATTAGATCTTTCAGTTTACCCTCATCGACAGTCTCTCTATGAAGAACTGCATACTCGTCCGAGTCCGATAGTTCACTTACCTTGTTATGTCACGCATTTGGCTCTGATTCGTAAGGAAAACGTTTCGCAAACAGAAGTCGAGTTAATTACAGCGCTATGTCAGCGCTTTTCGGTGAATCCACCTGCACCTGATGCATCTTGTTTTTATCAAAGCTTTGGTGGCTTCGAATTTCGTTGGGAGCGCCATACGGAATTTTCCACTTATACATTCATCCGCCCCAAGGAAGAAAAAGATAATCCAGAATTTGGTTTGAGTTATGTTCCCAAGGAGTGGCTAAACCAACTGCCAGGGGAGTTGGTGGTGGCAGTAAATATGTTAGTAACTGACGAGCCTATTGAAGAGGATTATTCCAATCATTTTTTTGAAGGTCAGCGACCCTGTGGTTCGAGTGTCGCCAACGGCAAGGCACAAGTTTTAACCAGTTTTCGTTTGCACAGTGATAGTTTCGGGCGTTTTTGGGTAAGTGCAAAGCAGTTAAATGCTTATCAAACCGGTCGCTTGGTGCAACGTCTGTTGGAATTAGAAACCTACCGCTTAACGGCATTAATGGGTTTGCCGGTAGCGCGGGATTTAGCCCCTGAGGTTTCTCAAATGGAGTCTGAATTGGCCCACTTGAATCAGTGTATTGCTGAAATTAAAGAAGAGCGAGAAGAGAGGCAGCTATTAAAGCAGCTATCAACGATAGCCGCGCGTATCGAGCAGTTACGAAGTGATACAAATTATCGTTTTGCTGCAACGAATGCTTATCATGCTTTGGTGCGAAAGCGCTTGGAGCAGGTGTATGAGCAAAAAATCAGCGGTATGCAAACTATGCGAGAATTTCTTGAACGCCGTTTAACGCCAGGTATCCGCACCTGCAATAGCTTAGCAGATCGTCTTGAGGATCTTAGTCGTCGCATTCATAGAGCGACTAGTCTGCTGAGGACTCGAGTTGAAGTGAGCATCGAAAGTCAAAACCAAAAGTTGTTAGTGTCTATGGATCGACGTTCCAGTCTGCAATTGAGATTGCAGCAAACAGTTGAAGGATTGTCTGTTGTTGCGATCGGTTATTATCTGCTTAGCTTGCTTGGCTACGGTTTCAAGGGTATGGAAGAAGCCGGATATCCCATTAGCGAACCAATAGCGACAGGTATCGCTATGCCTATTGTGTTGGGCTTGGTGTATTTGGCGATACGTCACCATATCAAGCGAATTGCAAAGCGGGAACGACACTCAGCTAGGAATTAATTCTAAAATCTTAGTCATAATTGGCACGTTGTTCGCAGAGTAGGTGGCAGACACCACCTAAATGGACAGAATTATGACTTCGTCAGTTGATCCAAAGCGTACACCTCACTTCACTAGCCAAAAAGTTGGCGATTATGACTGGCAAGCCTTGGCCAAGGGCTTGCCGGGCTGTCAAAATATTCGCGGTAAATTAGGCGAAAATATCCAGTTCCTCTCTCGTTTCATCAGTCATGAATCGCTTTATGGCGACAGTGAGGGTGCTAGAGAGCTGATAAAAGCCTTGTTGCTTCTTGAATCTGTAGACGCGCCGGTATCAACAAGCGTTATTAGTCAAACACGTAAATCCCTTGAGTATCTTACTGCCTATCGCGGCATGTTATATGAGGTAGGAGCGGATGCAGAATTATGCATGCGTTTCGACCAGTTGGTGCAGACCTTTCACTCATTACTATCGCTGCGCGACAAGGCTCGTCTGGGTTTGATGTGCTCATACGGACAGTTGAGTCAGCAATTAGATATAGCCAGTTAACAAGGCTTTTCACTGTGGCGTAACACATTGTTTTTGTTCCTTCCTTGATTGTTTCGCCACATCCTTTTATAAAGGCCAGCATACTTTTGTAAATGTGTGTAAATATTTATGTCTTGGCTTGCTGGTCTCTATCGAAATACGATCCTTTCTTACCCAAAAATCATTCTTGCATTGGTCTTTTTGATTGTGGGTTTGACTTTAGCAATAGGAGCACCTCGCTTTGAGCTGGATGCATCTGCAGAATCTTTGGTTTTGGAGAATGATCAAGATTTAGCCAATTATCGGATGGTGGCTGAGCGCTTTGGAAGCAGTGAATTTTTAATTGTTACGTTTGAACCAGAGTGGCCTCTATTTTCTGAATCTTCCTTAACGCTCTTAGAAGCCCTGCGAGACGAGCTGTTGAAGGTTGAAGGCATTGAATCCATTAATTCTATGCTCGACGTGCCATTGCTCGAGAACCCGCCTGTCCCCGTTTCCGAACTACTCGATAACATCAAGACGTTAGAGTCTCCTCAGGCTGACATTGGCCTTGCGAAAAAAGAGCTGTCTGAAAGCCCTTTGTATAAAGAAATGCTGCTCAATCTGGACGCTAACATAACGGCGATGCAACTAAATCTACCTTATGACGAAAAGCATAGGGCATTGACTAAGTCTCGTAAAAATCTGTGGGATAAGCGTGATGAGCAAGGTTTGAGCGCAAAAGAAAAGCAGTCATTGGCGTTGTTAAACCAGCAAATTGAAGATCTAAACGCCAAGAATGCTGAAAAGTTACATCAAACCATCGTCGAGATCCGTGGCATTCTAGAAAACTATGAATCCAAAGCGGAAATCTATTTGGGCGGCGTGCCCATGATTGCCGATGACATGATTACCTTTGTCGAAAATGACATGTACACCTTTGGTTTGGGTGTGTTCTTATTTTTAATTATAACGCTTCTGATTATTTTCCGTCGTGCACGTTGGGTTGTGATAGCGCTATCCGCTTGTACATTTACGCTCATGACCATGATTGGCCTTTTGGGTATTTTTGAATGGCAGGTGACGGTGATTAGTAGCAACTTTGCTAGCTTGTTACTCATTATGACCATGTCTATGTGTATCCACTTGATTGTGCGCTATCGAGAGGCACATGCACTAGAGCCAGATAAGTCACAGAAAGAGTTGGTGAAAACTGCGGTGGATCATATGTTCAAGCCTTGCTTGTACATGGCGTTAACCACTATGGTGGCGTTTAACTCGCTCATTTTCAGCGGTATTCGTCCAGTAATTGATTTTGGTTGGATGATGGCTACAGGCGTGTTCATGGCGCTTATTATTGTCTTTATTTTATTCCCTGTATTGGCATTGTTGGTAGGTAAGCAAAAAGAAGCCGCCAACGTAAAAACACATAGTCCAATCACCGATCTATTTGCTTGGGTAACTTTGCAGCACGGTAAAAAGCTGATCGGCTTTAATATCGTTTTGGCAGTATTGGCAGTACTTGGTATTTCAAAGTTGCAAGTGGAAAATAGTTTTATCGATTATTTCCATGAAGATACTGAAATTCACCAAGGCATGATTGTCGTCGACAAATATTTGGGTGGTACTACGCCTATGGACGTAATAATTGACTTTTCTCCAGCTAACGATGACTCCGATAAAAAGGTTTCCTCAAATAATGCATCATCAGATAGCATTGAAGAGTTTGATGATTTTGCCAGTGATTTTGAAAGCGATGGTTTTGGTGACGACTTTAATGACGGGTTTGGCGCTAGCGACGAAGACGAAACCAAATACTGGTTTACGCTTTCAAAAATGGAGCAAATTGAAGCGGTACATCGATATCTGGACAAACAACCTGAGATTGGCAAGGTCACGTCGTTAGCGACAATGATCGATGTTGCAGAAAGTATCAACGAAGCTCCGCTTGGCAGTGTGGAATTGGCTTTACTTTATAGCGTCATTCCGGATGAGTTTAAAGCGTTAGTGATTGATCCGTATGCAAGCCCAGATCACGATCAAGCTCGAATCAATATGCGTATATTGGATAGCCAACCTGACCTGAAGCGCGACGAACTATTAAAACGTATCCATACTGGACTGCAGGAAGAGCTCGGCTTAAGTGAAGACGAGTACATGGTGAGCGGTATGATGGTGCTGTATAACAATATGCTGCAAAGCCTATTTAAATCTCAAATCCTTACTTTGGGCGCGGTGTTCGTCGGTATCATGCTCATGTTCATGTTTTTATTTCAATCGTGGAAGCTTGCTGTGATTGCGATTGTCCCGAATCTATTGAGTGCAGCAACCGTCTTAGGCGTAATGGGGTGGGCAGGTATGCCGCTTGATATGATGACGATTACGATTGCTGCGATCGCTATTGGTATTGCAGTGGACGATACGATTCATTACATACATCGCTTTAAAGAAGAGTTTGTTGAGCATCGTAACTATGAAGAGGCCATTCGCCGTTGTCATGCATCGATCGGCAAGGCTGTATATTACACTTCGATTACTGTTATTGTTGGTTTCTCAATACTGGCTCTAAGTAACTTTATTCCAACGATTTACTTTGGCTTGTTAACGGGGTTGGCGATGTTGATTGCCTTGGTGTTGGTATTGACGTTATTACCAAGAATGATCCTGATGTTTAAACCACTTGGTGAAGAAAAAGAATAGCCACCGGCAAAAGATTGAACTGATTTCACGGTGTAAATCGTGAAGTGTTGAGGGGCAAAAAAAAGCGAGCATGTGCTCGCTGGTCCCAAGAATTGTTTTATAAAAATAATTCCCGTCATCCCCGACGCGCGAAGCGCTTTGATCGGGGATCCATTACAATCAAGTTTTATTGTTGCTGCGCCCATTTCTCAAGTTCAGACTCAAGCAACGATAGAGGCATAGGTCCCATCTCTAAAAGGTGGGTATGATAAGCTCTTTCGTCAAAACCAAAGCCGACAGTTTGCTTTGTTTGCTCTCGATATTGTTCTAACTTCAGTTTGCCAACCATGTAAGCCGTCGCTTGGCCTGGCATGACGAGATAGCGTTTTATAGCATTGATACTGTCTTGTTCACTGAAGGGTGTATTTTCTAAACGATAAGCTAACGCTTCCTCCAGCGTCCAGCCATAATGATGTAAGCCAGTATCTAATACGAGTCGCATTGCTCGCCATAAATTCATGAGTAGTCGCCCATATTCATTCCAAGGATTTTTAAATCCGCCTAGTTCTTTGCCAAGCTTCTCTGCGTAAAGTCCCCATCCTTCGCTATAGGCAGTAAAGTGTATATGTCGACGGAATGCAGGGATGTTTTTGCTCTGTTGTGCATAGATGATTTGTAAGTGATGCCCAGGCAGCGTTTCGTGATAGGTCAGTGCCTCGAATTGAAATTTAGGCATTTCATTGAGCTTGTTTAAATTCATATAGTAACGCCCAGGGCGACTACCGTCTTCGCTAGGAGATTGGTAAAAAGCGATGGGAGCACTGTCTTCTCTATAGGACTCAACGGGTCTTACTTCTATGCCAATATTTGGGATATTCAGGAACAGGTTGCCTAGTTGTGTATTGATTGTGCGAATATATTCCTTGGTGTCGCTGATCGCTTGTTTGCCATCGTTATAATAAATACCGTCATCAGTGCGTGTATATTTAAATAGTTCGTCTAGGGTGGTGAACCCTAATTGTGGTAACAAATCTGTTATTTCTTGGTGAATTACTTGGATTTGTTGCTTGCCCAATTGATGAAGCGTTTCTGCGTCCATGTTGGTAGTGGTGGCACTACGCAAAGCAAATTGATAATAAGCGTTACCGCCGTCGAACTGGCTAAAGCCAGTATCCAAGCTGGCATCAGCGAGTACTGTTTTGTAGTGTTTGATGAGAGATTGATAACCGCGTTTAAATCCACGCTGCAATGCACGCTTAAGGTCGGATTCGAGTACCTTTTCTGTAGATGTGTAGAGATTCAACTTGGCAATCTTTTCTTTAAAGGCAATCCAAATCATGTGCTCATCATCTGTTCGCTGGATTGGATAACCTTCTAGAATCTTTTCGCTGGCATTAATGACGGACTCCATGACAAATCGAGGGGGAATAATGCCTGCTTCCTCTCGTTGACGTATTTGCACAAGTAAATCATCAAAAAGATCCTCCACACCCCACACTCTACTGATAAAGTCTCTCGCATCTTTGATTGTATCTATGCGGTGGATGTTAATCAGAAAGTTAGGGATCTCGGTATGTAAACCAAACATTTGATTGAGAGGGTAGTTGTAAAGTCGATATTGATATCCCTCAATGGTCGTAGCGACTTGGTAGTCTAAAATGCGTAAACTTAGTTTCAGATCAGAAGGTAGCGCTTGCTCTTGAATGTCCATGATCTGTTGCTGAAACTTTAGAAGGTCGCGGTATTGGGACTCTTCAAACTCCAATGACAAGTCGTCCCATTGATCGTATTGCTGCTTTTGTCCTCGATAGGCCATCAGCATTGGGCTTGAGTCTTCGCGCCACAATTTGTATCGAGCCATAAGCTCACGCGTGTTTTGCTCCGCTTGCTGGATCTCTTGGCTGCTAAATTGCGGCTGAGCGTTCGTGATTTCGCTTTGCATTGGACACCCTGATAATAAGGTGGCGATACAAATTAGACCAATGCGGGAAAAGCTTCGTAACATAGTTAAACCTAGTGCTTTTTGTATTGTGCTTGAAACGAGAGTAAAAATTGTACCAGTTTTTCACTGGTTTGCTTATCACCTCTTGCAGCTATTAGGTGCGCGGCGGCCTCCAGTGTGCTCAAACCACCGATTATCTGGTTACGCCTTAGTGTGTAATAGCTGCGTTGAGGCGATATGTGTACTTTGGGAAGTTTGGCTAACCAAGGGCTTTGGCGTAATATTTTTTTGCTTTGCTGCCATGTGCTGTCGATCAATAGTAGTGGGCCAGGTGGAATAGATTGCTCAGGGTTTGGGTCATCAGATGGATATACCAACGTATGATTCGCTAGCTGCTGCGAAAGTGCATGATGCTGACGATGCCACACGTGATGTTCCATATCACAGCAGCGATAAAGAAGTCGCCCCGTGCTGTGCTGTTTTTCTCGCTCACGGGGGTGGAACAATATCGTGAGATTAGTATCCGATAAATCAGGTGCTAGCGAGCAAAGACACTTTGGCAAAGGCAGTGTGCAGGCAATGCAATGGGCGCTGTTTGTCAATGTGTCGGTGTTCAGGTCTTCCATATTGGGGTAAAACCCATTAACGTTGAAAACGCGTACTTTACCGAGTTATTAGGATGATGAAAATTCGATTGTTAACGATTGTTTTACTGAGTGTGTTTTGCTTGCAAAGTCATGGGTTCCAATTGAATCCGCAAGAGGGTGCAGAACGCATAGATTTTGATGCAACTCGAAAACAAAATCAGTGGGTAGTACTGGGTCAGCTCAAACGAATACAAGGTAATCTTATTGCTGAACAGGATGTGCGAGTGGATGGCAGAGTGACAAGTTGGATGTGGAAATGGCCATCGGGTTTGTCGGTTCAGGCAGCGTTCAACTACATTGTAGAGCAAGCTAAACCATCATCAACGACATTGTTTGAGTGT
This sequence comes from Bermanella marisrubri, assembly GCF_012295615.1. NCBI lineage: Bacteria > Pseudomonadati > Pseudomonadota > Gammaproteobacteria > Oceanospirillales > Oceanospirillaceae > Bermanella > Bermanella marisrubri. The sequence continues at coordinate 2,012,889 of NZ_CP051183.1, read as the reverse complement.
GAAGCACGTGGCTGCGGTATGAGCAATGACTTCGCGAATCAGGTTTTTTCGCAGCCACTTCTTTATGGTCGCGATAATGATCAGCTTTATTGGGTTGGATATAACCCTGATGCAGGTTTTGGGCGCATATGGTTGGTGTACACCAATGAACGCACCAATAAGGGTGTGCATTTGTTTGCCCAAAGAATCGACTTAGAGAGGGGACAAAAAGACCGTTTAAAGCCTTTTTTAACTCAGGGCCAATACCAGACTCTTTTCTCGCAAAAATATTTGATATTACAAACGCTCACTCCAGGTAAAGCTAGACTTAGTGAAGAAAATGTCCAGTGGTTAAAAGAGCTGTTGCAGGCGCATCCTATCAAGAGATTCGCGATCGTGGTGCATCGCTATGCTGAGGGCGATCCTCAATCGCTACTTGATCGCACTATAGACGAGGCTGGAGATCTACGTAAGCAACTGGCCGATGCTGGAGGCTTTGTGAAAAACGTGTACAGCCATGGTGCAGGTTCTCATCTGCCTAGGTCAGGACAGTCTTCAAGAATAGAGTTGGTGGAATTATCAGGTAAATGAAGGATATCGCATTAGTTTTAGGGAGTGGTGGTGCAAAAGGGTATGCACACATTGGGGTCATCAAGGCGCTTGAGGAGAAAGGTTACCGAATATCTGGTGTTGCTGGTTGCTCCATGGGAGCTGTGGTAGGTGGCTTTTATGCCGCTGGTTTGCTCGATGAATATGAAGAATGGGCTCGCTCGCTCACTTATCTTGAAGTGCTTAAACTAGTCGATTTAAGCTTTTTAAGTGATGGTGCGATTCGTGGCGATAAGCTCTTTAATCACCTAGCTCAAATGCTAAATGGCATTGAAATTCAGGATCTTAAAATGCCATTTACAGCAGTTGCAACGGACTTGACTGGCCAAAAAGAAATTTGGTTTAGTCAAGGAGTTCTCTCTGATGCATTACGGGCATCAACTGCGATTCCGTCTTTACTCCAACCGGTAATTCGGGGTAATAGAGTTCTGGTGGACGGTGCGGTTTTGAATCCTTTGCCCATTGCCCCCGTGGTTGGTATTCACGCCGATGCGATCATTGCTGTCGACCTGAGTGCCGAAGTCCCTATGCCAGGTGGTAAACGAAAGGAGAATGAAGAAGCGTTGGCGCAGCACGAAGTCGAAAAGCTTAATTGGTTCGCACAGATGAAACTGAAAGCACTCAAGATGTTTGAGAAGACAGACAATGAAGAAGATACGGAGGTAGCATTAACCGAAAACTTGGGTAAATTGGGCGTCATTTATCAAATGTTCGAGACGATGCAGGCATCATTGGTGCAATATAAAATTGCAGGTTATCGTCCAGACTTACTTATACGCATGCCAAAGAATTCTATACGTTTTTATGAGTTCTATCGGGCCGAAGAGCAAATCGACCTAGGGTATAAAGTTGCCATGCGGGCCATTGAAGGGTATGAGCGAGGTGAGTCGAATACCTATGGTCAGTTGTAATTTCGCGTTATCATTGGCTTTTTGTCAGAGCTAAATTATGTCTCATTATCAAGAAGCTATTGAAGAGCTTCATTCCATTATTGATTGGGTTCGCTTTTCCGCTAGTGAGTTTGAGCGTCATGGTTTGTTTTATGGGCATGGGACAGACAATCCATGGGATGAGGCGATTTCTTTGGTTACGCATTGCTTGAATATGCCTCCGCAGGTGACCTCCGAACAAGCTCAATGCCGGCTAATTACTGATGAAAAACTGTCTATTGCTAAATTACTTCATCGTCGCATCCTCGAACGTAAACCCCTCGCTTATCTGACTAACCAAGCATTTTTTGCGGGTATGCCTTTCTATGTGGATGAGAGAGTACTGGTACCAAGATCGCCGCTGGCTGAAATGATCGAACATCGCTTTGCACCATGGAATAAAATCGAAGAACCTCAGCGTATTTTAGATTTGTGCTGTGGTAGTGGCTGCATCGGCATCGCCTCATTGCAAGCATTCCCGGATGCTCAGTTAGATTTAGCCGACTTAAGTCGAGATGCATTGGATGTGGCAGAGATTAATATTGATCATCATGGCTTGTGGCAGCAGGTAGCCGCCATTCAATCTGATTTATTTAATGAGTTACAGCCTGGTTATGACCTGATTGTGAGTAACCCACCGTATGTGGACGAAGAAGATCTGTCGGCCATGCCTGATGAATATCAGCACGAACCTGCCATGGGCTTGGGCAGCGGCGTAGATGGATTAGATATCACCCGGAAAATACTCGCTCAAGCGGCAGACTATCTCAATGATGGCGGGTTATTAGTCGTCGAAGTGGGTAACTCATGCGTACACTTGGATGAAGCTTTCCCTGAGGTGGCCTTTAATTGGGTGGAATTTGAACGCGGTGGTCATGGTGTATTCGTCATGACAAAAGAAGAATTGCAGCAGAATCGTGCTCACTTCTGTGTATAATAGCGCCAATTTGATTCATTTTAACGAGAAGCAGTGTATCCATGTCGGGTAATACGTTTGGAAAACTATTTTCTATCACCACATTTGGCGAAAGCCACGGTAAAGCCCTTGGCTGTATTCTAGATGGTTGTCCTCCTGGAATTGAAATTACTGAGGAAGAGATTCAAAAAGAATTGGATCTACGTAAACCGGGTACGTCACGCTATACCACTCAGCGTCGTGAGCCAGATCAAGTCAAAATCTTGAGTGGTGTTTTCGAGGGCAAAACCACGGGTACACCCATTGGTATGCTGATCGAAAATACAGATCAACGCTCTAAAGATTACGGCGATATTGCGCAAAAATTTCGTCCCGCTCATGCCGACTATGGCTATACACAGAAGTATGGCTTCCGCGATTATCGCGGCGGTGGTCGTTCGAGTGCTCGTGAAACCGCTATGCGTGTTGCCGCTGGTGCGATTGCCAAAAAGTTCTTAGCGTCCAAAGGAATTCAAGTTCGGGGTTATTTGTCTCAGCTAGGCCCAATCAAGGCGGAACAGTTTGATTGGAATCAAGTACACCAAAATCCTTTCTTTTGTCCAGATGAAAGTAAAGTGTCGGAAATGGAAGATTATATGAATGCTCTTCGTAAAGAAGGGGATTCCATTGGCGCAAAAATTTCTGTGGTCGCGTCTGGTTTGCAGCCAGGTTTAGGCGAGCCGATTTTTGATCGATTAGATGCGGACTTAGCTCATGCATTGATGAGCATCAACGCAGTGAAAGGGGTTGAGATTGGTGATGGGTTTGACGTCATTGAGCAAAAAGGCAGTGAACACCGTGATGAAATGACGCCTGAGGGCTTTTTATCCAATCATGCCGGTGGTGTGATTGGCGGTATCAGCAGCGGCCAAGACATCGTTGCGCACATTGCGTTAAAACCAACATCAAGTATTACTGTGCCAGGTAAAACCATCGATATCGGAGGTAATGCAACAGATTTGATCACCAAGGGCCGCCATGATCCTTGTGTGGGCATTCGTGCGACGCCCATCGCAGAAGCCATGATGGCCATTGTATTAGCTGATCACTATCTGCGTCATCGCGGTCAAAACGCTGATGTAGAGTGCTCTACACCAGTAATCCCAGGCCAAGCTTAATTCATAATAAAACGCCCAATATTATTTGGGCGTTTTTCATTGAGTATCATCATCATTATGCTGACGGTTCCCAATGTGCCTTACTGGCGCCTTTCTTCTTTTTACTTTTTCTATTTTGCACTACTTGGCTGCATCTCTCCTTATTGGGGCCTTTTTCTGGATGAGCGGGGCTTCACTGCTCAACAAATTGGCGAGCTTATGGCCTTGTTTGGTTTGGTGCGCATCATCGCGCCCAACGTATGGGGCTGGTTAGGCGACATGAGTGGGCGGCGGATGCCGCTGCTGCGTCTAGGTACTGCCGTATGTTTTTTAATCTTTATGAATATTTTCTGGGTCGATGGCTTTATGGCTATGGCCACAATCATGATTGGATACGGCTTTTTCTGGGCTGCCGTGTTGCCTCAGTTTGAAGTGATTACGCTGAATTATTTGCAAACACAAACCGATCATTACTCCAAAATTCGAATTTGGGGATCCATCGGTTTTGCGGTTTTTGTTTTGGTGTTGGGTTGGGTGTTTGACCATATCAGTGTGGCAAACTTGCCAGTATTTATGTTGATTCTATTGGCTGCCATTTTCGTTAGTAGTCTCACCGTACAGGGCCGTTTTCAGGTTGGCGAGCACGATGAAACAAATGGATTTTTATTCCTTGTTAAACATCCTGCGGTGTTTGCTTTCCTATTGGCTGGTTTCCTGATGCAGATGAGTCATGGCGCCTATTACACTTTTTTCAGTTTGTTTTTGGAAAAGCAGGGCTATTCGAAATCCATGATTGGTTTTTTATGGGCGTTGGGTGTCGTCGCAGAAGTATTAATCTTTTTAGTCGCTCACCGTTTGTTTGCTCATGTGAATTACAAAACCGTGCTTATTGTTAGTTTGTTGCTGGCAGCTATACGTTGGTGGTTTATTGGTAACTTCTCTGATGTGTTGTGGTTGCTGCTGATTATGCAACTACTACATGCCGCAACGTTCGGAACCATGCATGCTGTGTCGATGTATTACGTACATCGGTTTTTCAAGGGTCGTCACCAAGGCCAAGGGCAGGCGCTTTTTTCCAGTGTGACGTATGGAGCCGGTGGTGCCTTGGGCGCTTGGATTGCAGGTCATGTTTGGGGTTGGGATCAAGGTGTTAGCATGTTCGAACTTGCGGCATTAAGTGCGTTGCTGGGCGCTGCGATTGCATGGTTTGGGATTCGTCGATGATGTAATTTTCGCATGTTGCGGTGATATGTGGACATTAGCTGCCTCACGAAAACGTACATTAAGCACTTTTTAGAATCCTTGCTAAGCTCTATAGAGGTCATGCGGGAGAATATCATGAAATGGGCTGATCTAGGGCTTCGAAAAAAACTCATCGTACCAATAGCGGTTTTAGGTGCTTTGCTATTGGCGGTGTCTTCATTGTTGATGCTGACCACTGAAAAGCTGGTGAGTGATTTTTCTTCAATTAATGAAAATTATATTCCAGCAATCGAATTGGTTCTTAATGCGGATCGAGATTTGTATCAAGCCCAAATCGCCGAGCGCAGCATGGCAATGGGCGCGTCTATTGAACAGTTTCGCGGTACACATAAAGAGAACCTGGATCAGGTCGCCAATAGAATTGCGCAAATCTCTCGAATGGAAGTCAATCAAGAGAGCAGGGGTTTGGCCAACGAGTTCCTACAGGAATTTGGTGAATGGCGGCCAAAGTCTGAAGGACTAGTTACAGATCTATCAGAAGGTACCATTACTCAAGCGCAGGCGAAAAAGGCAAGTCTTACCTATCTTGATCAGGAATTTGAAGGTATTCGCGACACGCTCGATAAGTTAGGAGATAAATTAGGTAAAAAAGCATCTTCCCTGCAGCGAAAATCTCTCGAAACCAAAAGCATCGTGATGTTTAAAGCAGCGATGCTAGTGTTATTGGCGCTGGCGGTGACCGTGGCTATCGCCGTTTTCTTCCCTCGAATCATCGTACGACCGCTCATTAGAGTGACATCAGTGCTTGATGAGTTGGCATCTGGTAAAGGAGATCTCACGAAAAGACTCCCAGTGACGGGGAAGGATGAAGTTGGCTCTATGGCGACAAGTTTTAATCACTTTATGGGCGGATTAAATGGCTTGATCAAACAAACTCAAAATGTCTCTCAAGAAGTTGAGCATGCAGGGCAAGACCTAGCATCAGGCGTTGCTAGTGTGAAAGATGTGAGTGATCAATATGTTCATTCTATGGATATGGTCTCGACGGCCAATCAAGAGATGGGGGCAGCTATTCAAGAAGTTTCAAGTAATAGTCAGCAGGTTTCCTCTGATGCTAAGGAGGCGGATGCGTTAATTAAGCAGGTTGCCACGGAGTATCAGCGCGCAATGCAGGAAATTCGAAATTTGGCGAAAGGCGTGCAGGACTCGGCTGATATTATTCAAGAGTTGGAGAAACAAACAACTAACATAGAGTCTATGTTGGGGGTGATACAGGGAATCGCTGAACAAACTAATTTATTGGCGCTGAATGCTGCCATTGAAGCAGCGAGGGCAGGGGAGCAAGGCCGCGGATTTGCAGTAGTGGCTGACGAGGTCAGAAGTCTTGCTGGTCGTACTCAGGAAACGACGTCAGACATTAACGATATAATCGAAAAGCTTCGCAATGGTGTTGAACGAGCAGTGGAGTCAATGGAGCAGGGTGGGCAAACTGCAGATAGAACCGTAGAGCAATCATTAAAAAGTCGTGATGATATCGAAAATGTCTCACAAGTTTTAATATCTATGACTGATCGAATTTTGCAGATTGCTTCGGCGATTGAAGAGCAAACATCCGTTATTGATGAAATAAATGGTAATTTATCTCAGGCAAAAGAATTGAGTGAGAGTGGTCGTCAAGGTACCAGTATTATTGGTTCTGCAGTCGATGGTCTAAATAAACAAGCTAAGATTCTGCGGGATCGCACTGGCAGCTTTAAAGTTGATTAAAGCTGCCAATTTGATGTGCGTGCAGTGATTTATTTGTCGTGGAAGTTTTCACACGCATACAGCGTGTTTTCCATCAGGGTGGCGACGGTCATTGGTCCAACGCCACCTGGTACCGGCGTGATGTAACTGGCTTTGCTGGCGGCTGTATCAAAGTCTAAATCACCGGCAAGCTTGCCATTCTCTAATCGATTCATAGCCACGTCGATAACGATGGCGCCCGGTTTTATCCATTCCGAATTCACAATTCCACGTTTACCTATAGCTACCACCAGTAGATCCGCTTGACTAACGTGATGTTCAAGGTCTTCCGTAAAGCGGTGGCAAACCGTCGTAGTAGCACCTGCCAGAAGCAATTCCATGCACATTGGACGACCTACGATGTTGGATGCTCCAACGATGACGGCATGCTTGCCTTTCACATTCAAATCATAGTGCTTTAGCAGCGTCATAATACCAGCAGGTGTACATGAGCGCAGAACAGGAATACGTTGTGATAAGCGACCAACGTTGTAAGGGTGGAAGCCATCCACGTCTTTTGTTGGGTCAATTCTTTCAAGAATTTTCGTGCTATCAATGTGTTTAGGTAAGGGAAGCTGAACGAGGATACCATCAACGGAATCGTCTTGGTTTAGAGAATCAATGAGCGCTAGTAGATCATCTTCTTTGGTATCTGAAGGTAGGTCATGCGCAACACTTTCAATACCGATCGCTGCACAGGCTTGACGTTTTTTGCCGACGTAAACTTCACTGGCAGGGTCGCTGCCCACTAAAACTACTGCAAGACCTGGCGCACGTTTGCCTTGTTCAACGCGTTGTGCAATTTGATCTGCTACTTGTTGTTTGAGGGAGGCGCTTACCGCTAAGCCATCAATGAGCGTTGCCGTCATGTTTTACCTGTTGCATACGAATTGAGGAAAAGAATCGCGCAATTTTCGCATGGTTCGCTTGGAATACAAAGCAAAGCGTAAAAAACATGGAACTTCTTGTTTTATATAAAAAAATTTAAAAAAACGGTTGACGCATAAGGCTCTCATCCGTAATATGCGCATCCACTTGGTGAGCACTACCCACCAAGTCGCAGCCAAGCTTTTATCCGGTTGCATGGCATAAGCCAATGGCTGAGCCAATAGGCGAAGCGCCCGTAGCTCAATCGGATAGAGCATCGGCCTTCTAAGCCGAGGGTTACAGGTTCGATTCCTGTCGGGCGCGCCAACCCTTGGTGAGAGAGTAGTGATAGTGGTGACTGTAGCTCAGTTGGTAGAGCGCAGGATTGTGATTCCTGTGGTCGAGGGTTCGATCCCCTTCAGTCACCCCATTTGCGGAAGTGGTGAAATTGGTAGACACGCCAGATTTAGGTTCTGGTGCCGTAAGGTGTGAGAGTTCGAGTCTCTCCTTCCGCACCATTTCTTGTCCAGCCAACCCTGTGTTGAAGGGCAAAGAAGTCAGAGCTACCTTATAGATCAGACGAAAGTCGATCGTCCCTTGTTGTGCGGGGGTGGTGAAATTGGTAGACACGCCAGATTTAGGTTCTGGTGCCGTAAGGTGTGAGAGTTCGAGTCTCTCCCTCCGCACCATTTACTCCTTCTGAGTAAGTGAATTTTCTAACAAAAGCTTATCGAGCTATTTTCTGTTTAATTTCATTTTAAAAATCAAATTCGCTGACGTCCTTGTCACTATAGTTATTTATTTTGAAGTCTTTTCAGTAAGCTAGATGTATCTAGTTGGCCATGTCCAGACTGCTGTAATTCTCCATAGAGTTGATCCACCATGGCGGTAGAGGGTAAAGAGGTGTTCATCTTCTTTGCCTCTTTTAGGCAAATTTCCAGATCTTTACGCATATGGTCCACCGCGAACCCAAAGTCGTATTGGTCTTCTAGCATAGTTTGATAGCGGTTTTGTAATTGCCAAGAGCTTGCGGCACCTGAGCCAACCACTTTCATGACTTTTTCCATATCAAGCCCAGCTTGTTGGCCAAAGTGAATGCCTTCAGCAAGGGCTTCAATGAGGCCGGCGACACAAATTTGATTGACCATTTTGGTGAGTTGGCCGCTTCCAATAGGGCCCATATGGGTAAAGGATTTGCTATAGGCCTGTGTGATCCCTTGTGCGCGTTCAGCTGCTAAGGCTTGGCCTCCGCACATGATGGTGAGCTGGCCACTTATTGCACCTTGTTCGCCACCAGATACGGGTGCGTCTACATAATCTACCTGTTTTTCTAAGAGTTTTGCTTGCATCTCACAAGCTAGTTCGGCCGAGGTGGTGGTGTGGTCGATTACGAGCGTGCCAGGTTTTAAGTTGCTGTACAGGCTATCTTTCCCGGTAAGGGTGTTGCGTACGTCTTCATCGTTCCCGATACAAAGAATTATGATTTCGCTATGTTTCCCGCAATCGGTAAGGCTGTTTGCGATGGTGCATTGTTCAAAATTGCGCTTAAAGTCTTCTGATTTGCTTGGGCTGCGGTTGAATACTTCTAGCTGATGATTGGCTTGAACTAAATGTTTGGCCATTGGATAGCCCATTTTTCCAAGTCCGATAAAGCTGATGTTCATGTCTATTTCCTTTTTATTTGATTGCTCTTGAATAATAAAAAGACATAAAAAAAGCCGCTAAAAAGCGGCTTTTTTCGATCGGAAGAATTACTTCTTCGGATAATCGCGTTTTGCATAGCCAGTGTAAAGCTGACGTGGACGCGCAATACGATAATCGTTTGCAAGCATTTCGTTCCAGTGTGCAATCCAACCTGGAGTACGACCAGTGGCAAAGATAACAGTAAACAATTCTGTTGGAATGCCGATGGCTTTCAGGATGATGCCAGAGTAGAAGTCTACGTTTGGATACAGACCGCGAGACTTGAAGTATTCGTCTTCAAGTGCGATTTTTTCCAGTTTCATAGCCATCTTAAGTTGTGGATCGTCTTCAAGACCTAGCTCAGCAAGTACTTCATCACAGGTCTTTTTCATGACAGTGGCACGAGGGTCGTAGCTCTTATAAACGCGGTGACCGAAGCCCATTAGACGGAATGGATCATTCTTGTCTTTGGCTTTTGCTAGGTATTTGTCGATTTGAGTTTCGTCACCGATCTCATCAAGCATGCGAAGTACAGCTTCGTTTGCACCGCCGTGAGCAGGGCCCCAAAGTGCAGCAATACCAGATGCGATACATGCGTATGGGTTGGCGCCAGTAGAGCCAGCCATACGTACAGTTGATGTGGAGGCGTTTTGTTCGTGATCTGCGTGCAACAGGAAGATTTTATCCATTGCGCGAGCAAGTACTGGGTTAACTTCTTTCTCTTCGCATGGTGTGTTGAACATCATGTGCAGGAAGTTTTCAGAGTAACCTAGGTCGTTACGAGGATACATAAACGGCTGGCCAATGTTGTACTTGTAAACCATGGCGGCCAGAGTTGGCATCTTGGCGATCAGGCGATGTGCTGCAATTTCACGATGACGTGCATCGTTGATGTCTAAAGAGTCGTGATAGAAAGCAGATAGAGCACCAACTACACCAATCATGACGGCCATTGGGTGGGCATCACGACGGAAACCTTTAAAAAATTGTGCTAGTTGCTCGTGAACCATTGTATGGTGAGTAATGGTGTTAACGAATTTATCTTTTTCTTCTTGGGTTGGAAGTTCGCCGTGTAAAAGTAGGTAAGATGTTTCTAGGAAGTCAGAGTTTTCGGCGAGTTGTTCGATGGGGTAGCCGCGGTGAAGGAGAATACCAGCGCCACCATCAATATATGTAATCTTTGATTCGCAAGAGGCGGTAGATACAAAACCAGGATCGTAAGTGAATTTGCCTTTTGCCACTAAGCTACGGACGTCGATTACGTCGGGGCCAACTGTACCCTCATAAACGGGAAGTTCTAGGGCTTCGTCTAAACCGTCAACCGTTAACTTCGCTTTTTTGTCAGCCATGAATGGCCTCCTATCTGCTATGTTCTGATACCCGAGTTCTGTAGAACCCTTTCTAATTGTCTGAGTCAAAATGTGACTCTGTACCGTTGCAAAGACGGCCAACTATAGAGCCAAAATAGCGATTGTCAATTCTTGACCATGCTATCTCGACCATCGTCTACTTATTTTGGCTAAAGAATGATCTATTATTAGTAATTGAGAGTAAATCACTGCAATTACTTGTTTAAAGCATAGGTGCTTGTTTGTATTTGACAAACTCTATGTCTATAATTCGGCGCGTTTGCGAAGGCACTAGAAAGGCGCGTAAGTGCGCATTTTCTAAAGGAAAAATGCACAGTTTTCGTGCCGAACGATAATCGCGCGCTTTATTTTGAAGCGACAGAGAGAGTGTAGAGAACCGTGAATCAACAACGACCAAAAAATCTTGATCTATCAACGATCAGTTTTCCTCTTCCTGCATTAACCTCGATTACCCACCGTATTGCTGGCGTAATTTTGTTTGTAGGTGTGATCTTTTTATTGTGTGTCCTAAGCGACTCATTGCAGTCTGCCCAGGGTTTTGCACAAGCTAAACAGTCAATGACGACTGGCTTTGGCAGTTTTATAACCTGGGGTCTTCTTTCGGCTCTTGCCTACCACTTTGTAGCGGGTATCAAACACCTGGTTATGGATTTCGGTATTGGTGAAACCAAAGAAGGCGGAAAGTTGGGTGCAATCATTACCATCGTATTGGCTGCTCTTCTAATCGTACTTGCAGGAGTTTGGGTATGGGCGTAAGCGTTACTAACTTCAGTCGCAGTGGTTTGTCTGACTGGCTGATTCAGCGTGTATCAGCAGTTATCTTGGCGCTATACACTGTTTTCATTGTTGGCTTTTTGTTGGCTAACCCTGATCTAGATTATGCTCAGTGGAAAGAGTTCTTCTCTTCAAATGCTGTGCGTATCTTTAGCTTGCTAGCATTGATTTCGACAGTTGCTCACGCATGGATCGGTATGTGGACAGTTGCAACTGACTATTTTAAACCCGTCTCCATCCGCTTTGTTTTTCAAGTAGCGTGTTTCTTAGCATTGTTTGTCTACTTGGTTTGGGGCATTGAGATTATTTGGGGTGTATAAGTAATGGCCAATAAAATCCGTACAATGAGTTTTGACGCCATCGTAATCGGTGGTGGTGGTGCTGGTATGCGTGCTGCGCTCCAGCTTACTGAGGCTGGAATTAAAACCGCATGTGTCACCAAGGTTTTTCCAACTCGTTCTCACACAGTTTCTGCACAGGGCGGTATCACTTGTGCAATCGCTTCTGACGATCCTAATGATGATTGGCGTTGGCACATGTATGACACCGTTAAAGGTTCCGACTACATCGGCGACCAAGACGCGATCGAATACATGTGTAAAGTTGGTCCACAAGCGGTATTCGAGCTAGACCACATGGGTCTTCCGTTCTCTCGTACCGAAGAAGGTCGTATCTACCAGCGTCCTTTCGGTGGTCAGTCTAAGAATTTCGGTGAAGGTGGTCAGGCTGCGCGTACTTGTGCTGCGGCAGACCGTACTGGTCACGCACTGCTTCACGCGTTGTACCAAGGTAACCTGAAAGGCGGTACTACTTTCCTTAATGAGTGGTATGCCGTTGATCTCGTTAAAAACGAAAACGATCAGATCGCTGGTGCTATCTCTATTTGTATCGAGACCGGTGAAGTCGTATACATCAAAGCGAAAGCCACTGTGCTTGCAACAGGTGGTGCGGGTCGTATCTATCAATCTACGACAAACGCTTTGATCAATACGGGTGACGGTATGGGTATGGCTCTACGCGCAGGCGTGCCAGCTCAAGATATGGAAATGTGGCAGTTCCACCCAACAGGTATTCACGGTGCCGGTACTCTGGTAACAGAAGGTTGTCGTGGTGAGGGTGGTTACCTAATCAATAAAGACGGCGAACGCTTCATGGAACGCTATGCTCCAAACGCCAAAGACCTTGCTGGTCGTGACGTTGTAGCACGCTCCATGGTTATGGAAATTCTTGAAGGCCGTGGCTGTGGTCCTGAGGGCGATCACGTGTTCTTGAAGCTTGATCACTTAGGCGAAGAAACACTAAACGCTAAACTACCTGGTATCCTTGAGCTTTCTCGTACATTTGCTCACGTGGATCCAGTTAAAGCGCCGATCCCTGTAGTACCAACTTGTCACTATATGATGGGTGGTGTTCCGACAAACATCGGCGGCCAAGCGATCACTATCGACGAGAACGGCAACGATAAGATCGTTGACGGTCTATACGCAGCGGGTGAAGCCGCTTGTGTATCTGTACACGGTGCAAACCGTCTTGGTGGTAACTCACTACTTGACCTTGTTGTATTTGGTCGTGCTTGTGGTTTACAAATCGAGCAGAGCTTCAAGGAAGGCTTTGATAGCGTTGATGCACGCGACGAAGATATCGAGCGCGCAATGGCCCGTCTTGAGCGTCTAAATAATTCAACTTCTGGTGAGAAAGTAGCGGAAGTTCGTGCAGACCTACAAAAAACCATGCAGCTTTACTTCGGTGTATTCCGTGAAGGTGAAGCGATGCAGAAAGGTTTAGATATGCTAAAAGAGATCGGCGAACGCGTTAAGAACGTACACTTAGAAGATAAGTCGGACGCCTTTAACACTGCTCGTATCGAAGCTCTTGAGCTTGAGAACCTATACGAAGTAGCGCTTGCAACTGCGATTGCTGCTGAAGAGCGTAAAGAGTCTCGTGGTGCCCATGCTCGTAACGACTTTACTGAGCGTGATGACGAAAACTGGTTATGTCACTCATTGTACTTCCCGCAAACCAAGACTATCGGCAAGCGTGCCGTTAACTTTGCGCCGAAGACAATGGACCCGTTCCCACCTAAAGAACGTAAATATTAAGAGTGGGGGAGAGAGAATATGTTAGTTAGCGTATATCGTTACAATCCAGAAAAAGACTCTGCGCCTTACATGCAGGACTACGAAGTAGATATTCCTGAAGGCAAAGATTTGATGGTTCTTGATGTTTTGAACTTGATCAAAGAACAAGATCCATCAATCGCTTACCGTCGCTCATGCCGTGAAGGTGTGTGTGGTTCAGACGGTATGAACATCTCAGGTAAGAACGGCCTAGCCTGTATTACACCGATTTCGGAAGGTGCAAAAGGCAATAAGCTGGTTCTTCGTCCATTGCCAGGTCTACCGGTTATCCGTGACCTCGTGATCGACATGAGTTTGTTCTACCAACAGTTCGAGAAGGTGAAGCCATTCCTGCAGAATAATACACCTGCTCCAGCTATCGAGCGTTTGCAGTCTCCAGAAGACCGCGCCAAGCTAGATGGTCTGTACGAGTGTATCCTATGTGCATGTTGTTCTACCTCTTGTCCTTCATTCTGGTGGAATCCCGATAAATTTATCGGGCCAGCTGGCTTGTTGCAGGCGTACCGCTTCTTGGCGGATAGTCGAGACACAGCCACTCAAGATCGACTCGCTGATCTTGATGACCCATTCAGCGTATTCCGCTGCCGGGGCATCATGAACTGTGTGAATGTATGTCCAAAAGGGTTGAACCCAACTCGTGCAATTGGTCATATCCGCAGCATGTTATTGTCGCGTGAGATCTAAACAATAAAGGGGCTTTTTAGCCCCTTTATTGATGCAACACCTTGCAGTAAAAAATGCGTCTTACAAGGATGCTAAAAAAAATTAGAACAAAACAGGCCTGCTAGCATCATATTTGCTAGGCTAATACTAAGCACTATGCGGGAAACGGGTTACCCCCGTTCTGAATGTCTAACTTCAGTCTCTATCCGAGCGTCCATTCAATTATGGGGAAGTTAGCCAAACAGAAATCCCATATGTTGAATTAAGGTGGTTTAATCATGCACGAAGGCTCGATGGAGCAGCTATGGAGCACCTCCCAGTTAGCAGGGGGAAATGTTGCTTACATAGAGGAGTTATACGAACTCTATTTGACGGATCCAAATTCCGTACCCGAACAGTGGCGAAATTACTTTGGCACCTTGCCAAGGGTTGAGGGTGGTAACACCAACGATACGCCGCATACCCCCATTAAAGAGCAGTTTTTACTGATCGCCCAAAATCAGCGCAGGCTTGGATCGACAACGCAAGCCCAGGTAAGCAGTGGCTATGATCAAAAACAACTGCGTGTTTTCCAGCTCATCAATGCCTACCGCTTCCGCGGCCATCAGCACGCCAAGCTAGACCCGCTAGGTATCATGGAGCGAGAGCAAGTTCCTGATCTTGATTTACGTTATCACGAACTTTCCGAAGCCGACATGGACAGCGTGTTCCAGACCGGTTCTCTATTCATGGGCAAAGAAGAAGCGACCCTATCTGAAATTCGTGATGCACTAGAAGAAACCTATTGTCAGTCTATCGGCGCTGAATTCATGCACATTGTTGATACGGCCGAAAAACGCTGGTTCCAACAACGCATTGAAAGCGTGCGCGCCAAACCCGATTACGGCGAAGAAGCCAAAACCCATTTGCTTGAGCGATTGACTGCAGCAGAGGGGCTAGAGAAATTCCTAGGTTCAAAATATCCAGGTGTAAAACGCTTTGGTCTTGAGGGCGGCGAAACGCTTATCCCGTTGATGGATGAATTAATTCAGCGTGTAGGAACCTATGGTGCCAAAGAAGTAGTGATCGGTATGGCGCACCGTGGACGCTTGAACGTATTGGTTAACACTCTGGGTAAAGCGCCTGGTGATTTATTTGACGAATTTGATGGTAAAGCGACGTTCGATCATTCTGGTGACGTTAAATATCACCAAGGTTTCTCATCAAATGTATTAACGCCAGGTGGCGAAGTACACTTGGCTCTGGCCTTTAACCCAAGTCACTTAGAAATTGTTTCTCCTGTAGTTGAGGGTTCTGTGCGTGCTCGTCAGGATCGTCGTAATGATCCAGTGGGTGACACGGTCGTTCCTGTGAACATCCATGGCGATTCAGCATTTGCTGGTCAGGGTGTTGTAATGGAAACATTGCAGATGTCCCAGACTCGTGGTTACAAAACGGGTGGTACGATACACATAGTTGTAAACAATCAGGTTGGCTTTACTACCAGTAAGCGTGAGGATGTTCGTTCAACTGAATACTGTACTGACGTTGCCAAGATGGTTCAGGCACCGATTCTTCACGTTAATGGTGATGATCCAGAAGCTGTTTTATTTGTTACTCAGCTTGCTGTTGATTATCGCAATGAATTCAAAAAAGACGTTGTTATTGATTTGGTTTGTTATCGCCGTCGTGGCCATAACGAAGCGGACGAGCCATCTGCTACGCAGCCACTGATGTACAGTGTTATTAAGAAACAGCCAACGACTCGAACTCTTTACGCCAAAACACTGCAAGATAGCGGAGTGGTAAGCGAAGATCACATCAAAAAGATGGAGTCAGATTACCGCGATGCGCTGGAATCAGGTAAGCATGTCGTAAAAAGCCTAGTGACTAAGCCAAATTCGCAATTGTTTGTCGATTGGTCGCCTTATTTAGGCCACGATAATTCAACGACGGCCAGCACTAAATTTGACCTCAAGCGACTACAAGAGTTAGCGAACAAGGCTCAGGAGGTTCCAGAAGGCTTCCAAGTTCAGCGTCAAGTAAACAAAATTCTAGAAGACCGTCGTAAAATGGCCGCTGGCGCACAACCCATTAACTGGGGTTTTGCTGAAACCATGGCTTATGCAACTTTGTTAGATGAAGGTTACCCAATTCGTTTGACTGGCCAAGACGTAGGTCGTGGTACGTTCTCTCACCGTCACGCGGTGATGCACAACCAAAAAGACGGCTCTTCATACTGTTCATTGCAAAGCCTGAAAGAAGACCAGCCTACATTCACCATTCACGATTCACTTCTTTCTGAAGAAGCGGTTTTGGGTTTTGAATATGGTTACGCAACAACAACGCCAAACATGCTAGTGATTTGGGAGGCACAATTTGGTGATTTCGCCAATGGTGCCCAAGTTGTTATGGACCAGTTTATTTCCAGTGGTGAGCATAAGTGGGGTCGTTTGTGCGGCCTAACGCAACTGCTACCGCATGGCTACGAAGGGCAGGGTCCTGAACACAGTTCTGCTCGTTTAGAGCGTTACTTGCAGTTATGTGCCGAGCACAACATGCAGGTCTGCGTACCAACGACACCTTCTCAAATCTTCCACTTGTTGCGTCGCCAGGTGATTCGTCCATTGCGTAAACCGCTAGTGGTTATGTCACCAAAGAGCTTGCTTCGTCACAAGCAAGCGGTAAGTACGTTGGAAGATTTAGCTGAAGGGGAATTCCAAACCATCCTTCCTGAAACCGAGGAGCTGAATCCAAAAGATGTAACGCGCCTCGTATTCTGTAGCGGTAAAGTTTATTACGACCTAGTGGATCGTCGCCGTACGGAAGAAATGAATAATGTAGCGATTATTCGCATCGAACAATTGTATCCATTCCCAGAAGAAGAGCTTTATGCTGCTATTTCTGAGTACAGTAACGTGAAAGAAGTTATGTGGTGCCAAGAAGAGCCGATGAACCAAGGTGCTTGGTACAGCTCGCAACACCATATGCGTCGTGTAACACATCGACTAAATCCTAATTTGTATTTGGATTATGCAGGTCGACAACCGTCAGCAGCACCGGCGGCAGGTTATATGGCTCTTCACTTAGAGCAACAAGAACAATTGATTAAAGATGCGTTAGGACTATAAGTCCAATTTAAGGAATTTAGGAAACTGTTATGAGTACTGAAATTAAAGCCCCTGTTTTCCCTGAGTCTGTTGCAGATGGCACCATTGCCACTTGGCACAAACAACCTGGCGAACAAGTGAGTCGTGACGAATTGTTGGTAGACATTGAAACCGACAAGGTTGTATTGGAAGTCGTTGCGCAAAACGATGGTGTATTAAAAGAAATTATTAAAGCGGAAGGCGACACTGTATTAAGTTCAGAAGTTGTCGGTATTTTCGAAGAAGGCGCAACAGGTTCAGCAGGTGGTTCAAAAGATGAAGCTCCTGCCGCCAAAGAAGAGACGGCACAAGAAGCCGACGAAGACGACCTGAAAGTTAACCCAGCGGCGCGCAAGCTTGCTGAGGAAAAAGGCGTTCAGCTGTCTGCAGTAAAAGCCACAGGTAAAGACGGCCGTATTACTAAAGAAGACGTTCTAAATCACATTAAAGCGGAAAAAGAAGCACCAGCAGCGGCGCCGGCTCCAAAAGCTGAGTCGGCTCCCGCACCAGCGTCAGCACCTTCAATGCCAAGCTTCAATGCAGGCGAGCGTGCAGAGAAACGTGTTCCTATGACACGTCTACGCGCCACCATCGCTAAGCGTTTGGTTTCAGCTCAGCAAAACGCTGCAATGCTAACCACGTACAACGAAGTGGACATGAAAGCGGTGATGGAGCTGCGTTCTCAATACAAAGATATGTTTGAGAAGAAACACGATGGTGTACGTCTTGGTTTCATGGGCTTCTTTGTTAAAGCCGCAACCGAAGCACTAAAACGCTTCCCATCAGTAAATGCTTCTATCGATGGCAATGACATTGTTTATCATGGTTACCAAGATATTGGTGTTGCTGTTTCCACAGATAAAGGTTTGGTTGTGCCGGTGCTTCGTGATGTTGATGCCATGGGCTTGGCTGACATTGAAGGCGGTATCGTTGATTACGCTAAGAAAGCAAAGCAAGGCAAATTAGGCATTGAAGAAATGCAAGGCGGTACTTTCACAATCACAAATGGTGGTGTGTTTGGCTCATTGATGTCGACGCCAATTTTGAATCCACCGCAAACCGCAATCTTGGGTATGCATAAAATCCAAGAGCGACCAATGGCGATCAATGGTCAGGTTGAGATCCGTCCGATGATGTATTTGGCGCTGTCTTATGATCACCGTATGATCGATGGTAAAGAAGCGGTTCAGTTCCTAGTAACCATTAAAGAGTTGCTAGAAGACCCTGCACGTATCTTGTTAGACGTTTAAAGATTGAGTGTTGTTGTAAGGGTTAATTTCTAGAAAACAAATTTGAGGAAATCTCATGTCAGATAAATTTGACGTTATCGTAATTGGTGGTGGTCCTGGTGGTTATGTTGCAGCCATTCGCTGTGCGCAGTTGGGCCTAAAAACCGCGTGTATCGATAAATGGTTAGATGAAGAAGGAAAAGGAGTATTCGGTGGTACTTGCCTTAACGTTGGCTGTATTCCGTCTAAAGCATTATTAGACTCTTCCCACAAGTATGAAGAAGCAAAAGAGCATTACGACGTTCATGGAATTGATGTGAAAGACATCTCTATGGACGTAAGCAAAATGCTTGAGCGTAAAAAAGGAATTGTTAAACAGTTAACGCAAGGTGTTCGTGGTTTATTCCAATCTAATGGTGTGACCCCCTACGAAGGTCTAGGTAAATTGTTAGCGGGTAAGAAGGTAGAATTTACTAACCACGCTGGCAAAACAGAAACACTGGAAGCTGAAAATATTATTATTGCAACGGGTTCAGTACCGGTTGAAATTCCGCCAGCACCTCTGCAGGATGACATCATTGTTGATTCAACTGGCGCGCTAGAATTTACCGAAGTGCCAGAGCGTTTAGGTGTAATCGGTGCAGGTGTTATCGGCCTAGAACTAGGCAGTGTTTGGAATCGTTTAGGTTCAAAAGTAACGGTGCTAGAAGCTCAAGATAAGTTCTTACACCTTGTAGACCAGCAAGTCGCTAAAGAAGCGGCTAAGCAATTTAAAAAGCAAGGCATGGACGTTTTACTAGGTGCTCGTGTTACTGGTACTGAAGTAAAAGGCAAAGAAGTCACGGTTAATTACACAGATTCCGAAGGCGAGCAAAGCATCACCTTTGATAAATTAATCGTTGCCGTGGGTCGTCGTCCTTACACTGAAAACTTATTCTCAGCAGACACTGGCGTTAGCCTAGACGAACGTGGCTTCGTATTCGTTGATGATCAGTGCGGAACTGAAGCGCCAGGCGTATGGGCAATCGGTGACGTAGTTCGCGGACCAATGCTTGCTCACAAAGCATCTGAAGAAGGTGTGATGGTTGCCGAGCGCATCGCCGGCGAAAAAGCGCAAGTGAATTACGAGTGCATTCCATCTGTGATTTACACGCACCCAGAAATCGCTTGGGTGGGTAAGAGCGAAGATGAATTGAAAGCGGCTGGTGAAAAATACAATGTCGGTAGCTTCCCATTTGCGGCTAACGGTCGTGCAATGGCAGCGAATGACACAGGCGGTTTTGTGAAAATTATTGCGGACGCAGAAACCGATCGCATCTTAGGTGCCAGTGTCATTGGTCCAAGTGCAGGTGACTTGTGTCAGCAAGTAGTTATTGCCATGGAATTTGGTTCAAGTGCAGAAGACTTAGGCATGATGGTGTTCTCGCACCCAACCTTGTCTGAGTCAGTGCACGAAGCAGCGTTAGGTGTAAACAACCACGCGATTCATAAGGCGAATCGTAAGCGCCGCTAGTCGTCGCAAAAGAGTAAGCTGATTTTTTGATCAGCTTACTCTTGGCTCAAAGTCCAACCATGTGCAGTACTAATAATGGTGTCTTTCGTTTACGGTTTTTGTTATAACAAAAGTCTATATACAAGATACTGAGTACTAAATTAATTCGACTAGTATTCGGTATTAATCCTTAAGATAGCACAAGGGGTTCTCATGAATTTACATGAATACCAGGCTAAGCAGCTGTTCGCGGCCTATGGTTTACCTGTTTCAGAAGGCGTAGTGGCAACCACCGCCCAAGAAGCAGAACAAGCCGCCGATAAGATTCCCGGCGACAAATGGGTAGTTAAAGCACAAGTACATGCTGGCGGACGTGGTAAAGCTGGCGGTGTGAAATTGGTGTCGAGCAAACAAGAAATCGCAGATTTTGCTCAAAGCTGGTTAGGTAAAAACCTTGTAACCTATCAAACTGACGAAAACGGTCAGCCTGTTAATCAAATCCTCGTAGAATCCTGTACTGATATTGACCAAGAATTGTACTTGGGTGCGGTAGTCGACCGTGGTACACGTCGTGTTGTATTTATGGCATCCACCGAAGGCGGCGTTGAAATTGAAAAAGTCGCTGAAGAAACCCCTGAAAAAATTCTAAAAGCGGAAATTGATCCGTTAACCGGTGCTCAGCCATATCAAGCACGGGAAATCGCATTCAAGTTGGGCTTGAAAGACAAGCAAATCAAACAGTTCACACAAATCTTTTTAGGTTTGAGCAAACTGTTCTTCGACAAGGACTTAGCATTGCTCGAAGTAAACCCATTGGTCATCACCAAAGACGGTGATCTTCACTGTCTTGATGCCAAGATCAACGTAGATAGTAACGCGCTATATGCACACAAAGATATTCAAGCCATGCACGACCCATCACAAGAAGATGGTCGCGAAGCGGAAGCTGCCAAGTGGGATCTTAACTACGTAGCCCTAGACGGTAACATCGGTTGTATGGTGAATGGTGCCGGTCTAGCCATGGGCACAATGGATATCATCAAGCTAAGCGGTGGTGATCCAGCTAACTTCCTTGATGTAGGTGGCGGTGCAACAAAAGAACGTGTTGCAGAAGCGTTCAAAATCATCCTAAGCGATGACAATGTCAAAGCCGTATTAGTAAACATTTTTGGTGGTATCGTACGTTGTGACATGATCGCCGAAGGTATTATCGGCGCAGTAAAAGAAGTGGGCGTAAAAGTGCCAGTGGTTGTGCGTTTAGAAGGTAACAACGCAGAACTCGGTTCAAAAGTACTGGCGGAAAGTGGTTTAGATATTATCGCCGCCGAAAGCTTAACCGATGCCGCTCAACAAGTGGTAAAAGCAGCAGGAGGTAAATAACATGAGTATTTTATTAGAGAAAAACACAAAAGTTATTTGCCAAGGCTTTACCGGTTCTCAAGGCACATTCCACAGTGAACAAGCCATTGAGTACGGCACAAATATGGTGGGTGGTGTAACGCCAGGAAAGGGCGGCACAACTCATTTAGGTCTGCCAGTGTTCAACACCGTTAAAGAAGCGGTAGAACAAACTGGAGCCGAAGCCTCCGTTATTTATGTGCCAGCACCTTTCTGTAAAGACTCGATCTTGGAAGCTGCTAATGCAGGTATCCAATTAATCGTATGTATCACAGAAGGTATTCCGACTCTCGACATGATGTACTGTAAAGTGAAATGCGATGAGTTGGGCGTGGTATTAATCGGTCCAAACTGCCCGGGTGTGATTACGCCGGGACAAAGTAAGATCGGTATCATGCCGGGCCACATTCATAAGCCAGGTAAAGTGGGTATCGTATCTCGCTCTGGTACCTTGACCTATGAAGCGGTTAAGCAAACCACAGACTTTGGTTACGGCCAATCTACGTGTGTTGGTATCGGTGGTGACCCAATCCCAGGTTCAAGCTTCATCGACATTCTAAAACGCTTTGAAGAAGACCCGCAGACAGAAGCCATCGTCATGATCGGTGAAATCGGCGGTACTGCTGAGGAAGAAGCGGCTGAATACATCAAAGAAAATGTATCCAAGCCAGTGGTATCTTACATTGCCGGTGTAACAGCCCCTCCTGGTAAGCGTATGGGCCACGCAGGCGCGATTATCGCAGGCGGTAAAGGCACAGCAGACGAGAAGTTCGCTGCGCTAGAAGCAGCTGGCGTACAAACCGTGAAAAGCCTAGCCGATATCGGCAAAGCACTGAAAGAAAAAACCGGTTGGTAATCCACGCTAATCGCTATTAAGTGTTAAACGAAAGCCCAGCAATCGCTGGGCTTTTTTGTGTGTGTTGGTTGGTGCTTGTGATTTTATACAGAGGATTAATATTGTTAATGTGTACTAGGGCCGTATATCACGAATATACATTAATCGCGCAAAGCCAATAACCATGCGTCTTACAGACAAGTATGCACAAGGCCATTGGATTATGCGGCCCTGTGGATGAGTTATGCGAACCGCCGTTTTCAAATTAAAACCACCATGCTATTGTTGTGGATAACATTAACTCGGCTAATGGATATAGCGGTAAGTCATTGAGAAGAAAGGGAAATTCGTTCCCACCTTCATGCCGCATATAGTTTATTAACAGTATCCAAGCCGTAAAACACGCTGTTATACCCTAATTCATAAATCATCATGATCGAATCAATAAAGTCTGAAAAACAGTATTTTTATCATTATACAAAAGCTGAAACTGCACTTGACTTTATCCTTAAAAATAGGAATTTGAGGCTTGGTAGCTATGATCAAACCAATGACCCAAAAGAAACAAAGTCATGGAAGTTTAATTTTGGAACAAATGAAAATAGAGATCTTTCCAAGTACAAAATGGAGGAGCTTTCCGCTTGGTTATCTTTTGAACTAAAAGGTAAAGCTAAACTTCTTTGCTTTTCTATGGATTCTGCTCCACTTACAGGGAATCATCTCAATGATATTTTCAATAGAGGTTATTGCAAACCGAGAATGTGGGCACAATACGGGCAAAACCACAAAGGTGTGTGCTTAGTTTTTGATCGAAGTAAACTCGATAAACTAATATATGAAAGGTTTTCACATGATCAGATATTAAGCTCTTCGATTGAGTATAAAAACAGAGGGATTGCTCCAAACCTGTATTCTGCTGATGACCAACAGTATATGATCAATATTGATCACTTAGAAAATGTTGGCCCAGAACAGTATGTTTACGACCACTTAATGGCTCACCACAAAAGGTTATTTTTCGAGAAAATGAGCGATTGGCGTGATGAGTCAGAGTGGAGATATGTTGTATTCTCACGTTCAAGCGATGACCTATATCTTGAGTTTCAAGATTCATTGGTTGGCATCATGTTTGGAGATGATACCGATGATCAGGCTGTATCAGACATAATGGAGCTTACAAAAGGTTTTGGGCTTCGTTATATGGGGCTGAAATGGAAAAATTGTAGTCCTTGGTATGACTATGGAAATCTAAGATACATGCCAGGTATGCAAAATTCGCCATGGGTAAAATCGAGCACGGGTATAACAAGAAATTCCAGGTGACGCCTACGGCGCACCTGAATTAGGCGTTAGGGTTACGAAATGGAAGATTCTGCCGGACGAATAAAAAGAACAATAGCTGCAATGCTTATAGCAGGTTATGGTCTGGCAATATCTTTTCTCACATATTTCATGTTTATGTGGGACAACAAGGGTGCAAAAAGCATCTGGGATAAAAGCATTATTGATTGGGCGGTAACTATATGGCTCGCCGTGGCGAGTCTTGTTGTCTGGTATGCCGTTATTAAATGTGCATCAACAAAATATATACAGCTCTCGTTGTTATATGTGCTGGCTGTAATTTTTGTCGCACATCTACTTGTGGTGGCGATCAAGGCTGAAGATGAGGCCATTTACTATTTGGGCTCTCCTCATTTGTTTTTAGGTCTAGGCTTTTATTTATGGTGGAGATCAATAGGCAATGCAAAAAAAAGACCCTAACAATCGCATAAACTCGGACCACAAAAAGCGAGGCGTTATGAGTAAGAGAGCCAGATGATCAATATACTCGTGAGATTAGAGGTAAAGGATTTTGAGTGTCTAAACGAATTTGAGTCATTTGCATTGAAAATAATGGAAAGATATCAAGGAAGACTCTTATCTGCATTTGAAATAGAGGAAACAATGGAAGGGAAGAGAGAAGAAATACATATTCTTGAATTCCCGGATGAAGCACACTTTAAAAAATATAGAGAAGATGGCGAGTTAGCTAATAAAAGCGAACTAAGAAATAAAGCCATATCAAAAACAACAGTAAGCATATCTACAAAATTGAAGTCGTATGGTTAGTCGGCGAGAAACTCATAACAAGCGCAAGCAGGCAGGGAAAAACTTTCCGCTGTTGCGGGCGTCATGTGGCATTTCGTGAAGGGATTTGAATGGTGGATAAATTGACCGAAGCGAAGGAAAAGCTCTTAAGCACGGAGTACCCACGTTGGCGCAATCTGCTGTCTTGCACGATTCTCGTGCTTCTCGCCACTGGTATGGTTTCGGGTTGGTGGTATGCCTATTACACCGATTCTGACATAGAGTGCCATAAAGGAATTTTGTATTTTTCAGCCGTATGGCTGGCGGTGCAATGGGTGGTCATTGGTTATTTATACCGCTATCAAAACATTCCCGCATTTGCTCGGGATGCGATCAAGGTACTGATAATGCTGGGTAACGTATGGTTTGGGCTTTTCATTTATTCATTACAATCGTGTGCGCAGTAGTCCAAGCACATAACCAGTCATTCAAGTTCGATCAGGCCCTGGCGGGCCTACACCGGACCGCCTTGCCTAAGCCTTGCTCCGGCCGGCCGCTTAATGTTGGCGTTATGCATCACTAGGGAAAAGCAATGAGCTATGAAAGTTTTACTAAAGATCCAATGCTTGTAGCGGTTGCATCTGCCTTTATTGGTTTATTTTTGGCATTTCTCTATGACAAGTGGAAGTCTGGTCAAACTAGAGAATCGGCGCTGAGAGTATTGTGCCATCAACTTGAAGATCAAGATCGTCAACTTGGTGTGTTAAATGAGAGTCTGTCAAAAAACAGGGTTTTACGTGGTTTAGATTCCAACTTTATTAACAATTTTATAAATGGGCCATCTATAGACCTGGCAAAAGATGAAAAGTTAGCACTACAGCTATATAAGCATCTAGACAATATCGAATTGATTAAGAATGCATTAGAGCGTATCAACCTTTACTCGGCAAGCCTTAGCAATAGTAGCGATGGACTTGAATCAAGTTTAAAGAGTGTTATTAGCGGCTGTAGAGAAACCATATCAGAATGTATTTTGGCCGCAAAAAATGCATAACAAGCACATCAAAAATCGCTCCACTTCGTTGCGCTGGAGGTCGCTGATGCTCCGCCTTTTATGTGGGCGTTGAGGCTGTAGAAAAACCTAGAAGGGAGAAATGATACGCGCTCTACATTAAATTTTAAGAAAGTTTAATGGTAAAACCTATACAGATTTTAAACTGAGGCGTATTTTTAGGGTGATTTTTATCCTATTTTTAATGAAAAATTTTGACTGAGAGTTTTTCTACAGTCTCGTTAGCAGTCCGAGTTCGAAGGGAGTCCAACATCGTGCATGATGAAGAGGAATTATTAGAGAGTATGATCAATGCAACAGAAGAGTCATTCTTACTTTGCATTGAAAAGTCAGGGAAAGAAAATGTTCTAGGGTTTTCCATTTGCTCTGATGATTCAGGGGTTACATTTTCACCTCGTGTGGCAACTAAATCAGGAATGGCTAATTTTAAGGAATGTGGCACTGCCGATGATTTCTTATACGATCCTGATAATTGGGATATTGAGGAAAATACATCCAAATTAGATGAGCTACATTCTTCCATAAACGCTTTATACGAAGAATGTGAGGATTACGACAATGATGATAATTGGCACGCAGAATACAGGAATCGTGTTTATCAGCTTGCTGTTCGGACAATGGAAAAATTAAAGAAGAAAGGTATTTTTTCATCAGATCATTATCTAAACGTATGGGTTTCAGATTCAGAAGTCCCATCTAAAAAAGCTACTTCATGGTCTAAACGTCTAAATACACCAGAAACTCATCTGTCCTTTGTAGAATGGCTTGATTCTAGAGAGGAAAACTAGGTGGTAAGCTATAACAAGGCGCTGCAACCGACTGCTAAAAGCGTCACTTGTTTTGCAAAAAACCGAAAAACAAACGCCACTTTTTTTGGCAGCGGCTGAGCGCGGCGTTAGTGTAAGAAGCATATGACTTGTAGATTGTGCAAAAGAGATTGCCAACTTAAGAATTCTCATATTATTCCAGAATTCTTATATAGGTCTTTGTACGATGAAAAGCACCGGTTTTATAGGATCTCTGTTGAAGAAAGTGAAAAGAGTACTTTTATTCAGAAGGGGGTTAGAGAGTATTTACTTTGTGGTGATTGTGAGCAGAGATTATCTAAATACGAAAGATACGCAAGTACGGTATTGCAAGGCGGTGTCGAATTAACTGTTAGTCGCGACGGAAATCTAATTCATATTGAGGGTATAGACTACGTTAAATTCAAATTATTTTCCCTATCCATTCTATGGCGATCTAGCATTTCAAGCCTAGATATTTTTAAGCAGGTTAGCCTCGGTCCTCACGAGGAAAAGCTGAGAAAAATGATTTTAGCTGAAGATGCTGGGCGAGATTGTGAATACCCTTTCATAATGTCTCCAATTACACATGAGGGTGCCCTGCAAAAAGATCTGATAATTCAGCCAACGAAAACCAAACTTGAGGGGCATGTTGTCTATCGATTTACATTTGGAGGTATTTTTTGGGTGTTTGTCGTAAGTGGACATCGTATTCCAAGTGTGGTCGTTTCAGCGTCAATTAGTACTAACGGTAAGCTGACAATGCTTCCGCGTGAAATTACTGAAATGAAGTATATTTCAAACATGGCGACCGAATTGGCTAGGAAAGGTAAAGTATGAAATACACTAACAAACCATTGCTTAGGTCGCGAAAAATACCTCGCCCAAGAGTAGAGGTGTATAAAAAGAAACAATGAACCAAAAGTGCCCTAAATGCAGAAATGAACTGTTCTATAGGGGCAGGGTTATGTCAGGATTCGATGAATATGATGACTTTCCACCTGGCCTACAAATTAAGCCTCAAAAGTTCAAACTCCCATTGTTTAGTGATCCGATAATCCCCTTGCCAAGGGAGGCTTCGGCTTGTCCGGAATGTGGTTCAATATGGGGTAAAATTGAAACTTCAAAAATAGATGAGAAAGTGGATTATTGGCTGCGAGGAGATACCCTAAAAGGAGTATCTTCTTGCAAGTGTAAATCCTGTAGTAGCGAATTGGCGCTACGCTGGCCTTTTTATGGAAAGCTTAAATATTATTTTATTTATGATAGAAAAGGCGGCTTTTACGTTCTGGGGTATTCTACTGAGCCTAAGATCTCAAATGAATGTATCATCTGTAGAAACTGTGGTTCTATTGAGTACTTTTCTAGCAAAAAGCAACTAAACAAAAAATCTAAAGGTGCAGTAGCCTGCCATGTGCCAAAATTCTTATAACAAGGGAAGGTAAAACCGCTCACTCAAAATATGGGTTGGACTTGTGAACTTCTTCCCTCGATAATCTGGACACCTTTTCTTCGATTATTGCTTACATTTGATAAGGATAACCTTGTATGGCATTGCGATTTGCTCTTTCCCTTCTTTTATCAGTTTTGTTTTCAGTCTCCTTGCATGCCAGTTGTGTTGAAGGCGTGTCAGCCAAGTTAATGATGCATAACTTATCTATCGATGAAGGCTTTACCTATGATTATGAGGATTATAAAAACTGGGTAAAGAATGAACTCGGATCAGGCGATTCATTGTCGTTCGGAAGCTCATCCTATAATAATCATCTATTGATGCTGACAGTCAGAGATGACTGGCATGAATTAGAGACTTTCATCTGCGAGGTAGATGGAGGGATTCAGCTTGTCATAAAACGGTACAGTGATGATAGTTGGCGGAAAACATATGATATTCAATGTAAAAAAGAAATAACCATCAAAACCCGATACGATGGCGTTTATCCAGTAGGAGCGGTTGCTTATTGCAATTGATGTCTTAGCCCCATAGCGATATCTGGCCGCAAAGCCTTGTCAGATCGGGTGTCCAAAAGACTTGTGCCATATTTGTCGTATTTCATCGTAGCTGGCACGACCTTTAATTTAAATAGAAACGACCTAGGAACAAAAGAGGTGTTAGTCGAATGCTAAAGTCCAAACAGCGGGGCGTTCGAGGCAAAAATCGATTGGCCAATGCGCTCAATAAACCGATAGAAGGGCGATTAGCCGAAAAGCCAACGAATCTATTTAAAGTCATTCTGTTTGCCCTGACACTTACAGCGATTCTTGCTTACTCTGTGAGTGAGCTGGGTGTTGAAAACGGGTTCAAGATAACAATGGTACTGATCGTTATTTTCTTCCTAGCTTACCTTCAAGGAAAAAGTAGAAGTAAGTAGATTATGCCTGAGCTTAAAACACTTGGACTTTTCCTCTTAACGGCCTTAGCCGAGATTCTCGGCTGTTATTTACCTTATCTTTGGTTGCGCGAGGGCAAAACCATCTGGTTGTTGATTCCAGGGGCGTTGTGTTTAGCCTTGTTTGCTTGGTTATTGTCCCTGCATCCCACGGCCTCTGGCCGCGTCTATGCTGCCTATGGTGGTGTTTATATTTTTATGGCGATACTTTGGTTGTGGACAGTAGATGGAGTAAGGCCAACCGTTTGGGATTTAGTGGGTTCTTCAGTGGCCTTACTAGGGATGGCGATTATTATGTTTGCCCCTCATGGTCAGTAGCTTTTTCATATATTGATTCTCCTTGGTTTGGAATACTCTGTTCCTTTTTTGACCGATACCCTCTAAAAGCCCGTGTGACGGGCCGTTCAGAGGTGTTGCCTATGTTCGCCAGTGCTTCTCTAATAAATAGCTCTTGCCTAATTAGTTTATGGCAATTAAATTGTGTGCAATCTAAATATAGATTAAAACTCAATTTTCAGGAGACCGTGTATGAACCCTATTTATCAAGTTGCCGCAAATGCTCAAGCTGGCCGTAATGGCTCAGTTTCAACAGAAGACGAGCAATTAAAACTAGACCTCAGTTACCCCAAAGAAATGGGCGGAAGCGGAGCGGGTAATAATCCAGAGCAGCTATTTGCCGCTGGTTATGCCGCGTGTTTTTCTAATGCCATTCTTCATGTTGCGTCACAGCAAAAGATTAAAGTCACAGAAGCTCCAGTTCGTGCAAATGTGGCGATAGGACCTCGTGAAGATGGTGGTTTTGCTCTTGCGGTGACGTTGGATGTCACAATGGATATTGAACAGACGCAGGCTGTTGAGCTTGTGGGTGTTGCGCATCAAGTCTGCCCGTATTCTCATGCAATTAAAGGCAATATTGAGGTGGTGGTAAAAGTAAACAATGAATCAATCATAGGATAATAGATTTTATGGAAAAGTATTCGATTATTGCTGGGCGCAGCTTGCTAGGGTTGTACTTCTTGTTGCCTGGCATTATGAAATTTGTGTCATGGGATATGCACGTGGCTTTAATGGAAAAGCATGGCATGATCTTTATTCCTTTTTTGCTGGTAGCAGCTGGTATTACACAGATTGTCGCTAGCCTATCTATTCTGGCTAATCGATTTGTGGCTCCGGCGGCGTTTGTTTTGGCGGCGATGGTGGTTGTCATCAATATCTGCTTGCATGACTTTTGGAATTACTCCGGTGTCGAAGGCGCTCATGAGATGCAAAACTTTGTTAAAAACCTTGGGATTTTAGGTGGTCTTCTGGTTTTAGCATCGTTTGATCTTGTTTCTGAAAAGCGACAATAACGATGTTTTGATTAACCAATTACTTTGTTAGCAAGGGCTGCTGGTATTGATCAGTCGCCCTTTTTTTATTTTTTAATCTTTGACTAGAACGTCCGTGATGCTTATTGTGTCGCCACTGATATCGAGTGATGGTGAAAAATGGAATTATTCAGCAAGAAAACTTTAGCAATCGCTACTGGGATTTTTAGTATTTACTATGCAGCTTCAACGTTTATTGGAGGACTTGGTGTAGATGTTGTTGTAACTGAGCCCGAGGAGTGTAGCCTAGTCAAAAACCTTCTTCCTGTTCGATATACGGACAACCGTTTCTTAACAGCGTTAGTACAAAAAGAGAGGGCAAAAAAAGCTGGAGGGGATACCGTATATCTACCTATCGGTGTTAGTAATATTTCATCCTCTCAAGGCTACATCAGTGGCGCTGCCTATGACTGCTCTCAGGTTAAGTAGCAATTTTAATAAGGTTTGTATCGACTGTGGCTGCTGAAACTGGGAGTGCTATCTACTTTACTAACCATTCATCAATACGACTCATTTAATTGTTATTTCTCTATTTTCTGTTTGATAAAATCCAGAAATAATCTGGCTCTTTTGGGTAAATAGCGACGATCCGGATACATAGCGTATAACGACCGGGGTTGAAGTGATGCGTCGAGTTTAATCTCTTTTAATAGTCCCGAAGCCAGTTCGTCTTCTATATACGCTTTTGGCAGCGAGGCGATACCCAGCCCCGCTTTTACGGCATCGATCAAAAACAGCGAATTGTCAGCAATTATGGGGCCGTTAACACGCACGTGCTTTGTTTTCTGAGGATCGTTATTGTCAATGAAGGACCACTCATGGCTGTCGCTACTCAAACTAAATATTAGGCACTCATGCTCAGCGAGTTCGGCCACGGTTTTTGGTGTTCCTTTATCTGTTAGATAGCCTTCAGAGGCAACCACCACACGATCGATTTCAGTGACGTGGCGCGCAATAAGGGTCGAGTCCTGAGGTTTTTCGATTGCACGAATGGCAAGATCAACACCGGATGCGACAAAATCCAAAACCTGATCACTCATATCAAGTTTGATTTTGATAGAAGGGTGCAGACGGTTGAATTCAATAATAAGCGGGGACAGAACTTTCAATGACATGGAAACCGGGCTGGCAATCGACAAAACTTCCTTTTGAGAAGTCCCGTTTGTAAAGCTATCTAGTAAGTTGGCGGTGGTTTCATCAATACGCAAACAATATTCGTAAAATTGTTTGCCTTCTTCGGTAAAGCTAATCGTGCGCGTATTGCGGTTGATGAGTTTTGCGCCAACCCAGTCTTCTAGAAATTTCACATACTTTGAAATAACGGCGTTGGAACAGTCGAATTCATCGGCCACCGCCGAAAAAGAGCCGAGCTCAACAATTCGTTTGTAGTATTCAAGGCCTTTTAGTCTATCCAAGCTGCCTCCGGTATGTAATCCATCCTTTTGTGAGAAAGGAGTATACCGAAAGCAGTGCGGAGTTACATGTCGAGGTGTGTTTTATCGCCATTGAATGAATTCATTGTAGGGCTTTCGCCATTTTGGTTGCTTTGCATAGCTGTCGTCTTCATCGCGATAGCCTAATGCCAAAAGCACAACACTGGATAGCCCTTGCTCTTTAAGACCAAGCAAGTCATCAAGAGCCTCGGGGTCAAAACCTTCCATGGGAGCCGCATCAACTTTTTCCAGTGCCGCTGCGGATACTGCCAAACCAAGACTGATATAGGCTTGTCGATTGGCCCATTCCTTTTTTGCATCGTTTGATTCCATGCTATTAATGGCTGCTTTCATTGCGCTAGAAAATTCGCTGAAGTTCGCTTCAGGTTGTTTCTTCGCGTCAGCAAGCCCGCGGATGTAGTTGTCCACTAATTCATCGTTAACCTGTGTTTTGGATGCAAACACTAATAACTCTGAGGAGCCTTGAATTTGCGCTTGTGGACAGGCTTTGAGAAAGATTTGGTTCAGCAGATTTTTATTTTGAACCACAATCACACTATAGGGTTGTAGGCCATACGATGACGGTGCTAAATGTGCCGCGTCAATGATTCTGCCTAGTGTACTCGCGGGTACTGCGTTTCCATTTAATTGCTTTGGTGCGTAACGCCATTGTAATGCTTGAGTAAAGTTCATGCTGTTTTCCATGTTTTGGGTTCCTGGTTTTGAATTTCTATTTGTGAGTTTCTTTGCGGTCGATTAGCGATCCGATTCTTCAATTCGGTAGATGTGACCATTTTGTGTGATGTGATCAGGCACATCGACGATCAAATCGTGAAAACTCATTTCACGGAATAGGGGGTGATGATTATTCGCTTGCAGCTCAGTATTGCTTCGAA
The DNA here is from genome assembly GCF_012295615.1 of Bermanella marisrubri. NCBI lineage: Bacteria > Pseudomonadati > Pseudomonadota > Gammaproteobacteria > Oceanospirillales > Oceanospirillaceae > Bermanella > Bermanella marisrubri. Next base: position 1,980,745 of record NZ_CP051183.1, on the reverse strand, counting down.
ATACATACCGAGGAGAAAGAAGCATGAATAGGGTGATTTCTTACGGAGAGATAGATGGACGCTGGCTCCCATATATGTTGTTACTTATAACAGGCGTGTCGATTGCGCTCATGTTGCCCATGGCGAAAATAGCCGTTGCTAAGGGGATCGATCCTTTAGCTTATGCCTTTTGGCAGGCCACAGGAGCGGGGTTGATCTTATCTGTGTTCAATCTGATTCATGGCAGTGCGGGCGCAAAGTTACACAAACGCTATTTCATGATGAGTGGTTTAACTGCAATCGCTATTCCCAATGCGGTTGCGTTTTCCATCGCTGTTGAACTAGGCGCAGCAATAACATCTGTCTATTACGCGTTGCCTTCATTGGTAACCTATGGCTTGGCATTGCTGCTGAAGCTGGAACGCATCCAGCGCCTGCGAGTTGCTGGTCTTGTCATTAGCGTAGCAGGCTGTGCATGGGTGCTACTTGGTAATCAATCGGTAGCGATGACGAGTAGTAGCATAAATACGATGCTGCTGGGTCTATTGATTCCTGTTGCTCTAGGGGTTGGCAATATTTACCGCACTAGAGCATGGCCAAAGGGGGCTACGCCTAATCAATTAGCCCCTGGTATGCTGATGGGTGGAGCGTTTGGTATATTCATGTATCTGATGCTTCAAAACCGCTTAGAGGTATTGTTGTTTGCACATACTGAGATACTTCTGATACTCATCGTTCAGTCTCTGATTACCGCACAAAGCTATCTCTGGTTCTTTAAGCTACAGAAGCTTGCTACTCCTGTTTTTATTAGTCAGCTGGGTTTTATCATTATTCCAGCGGGCGCTTTGGCGGGGGTATTGTTTTTAGGCGAGCAAATAGGTGTGGATTTTATATTGGGTGTGAGTGTTTTGTTCTTGGGGATGTGGTTAGCAAACCATACGAAATAAAATATTGGTAAGCAGTCATGAAAGAGTCATTTTGCTAAAAATAAAAGTGCCACTCAGCGAATGAGTGGCACCTTAAATAAGTCGACAAATCAAAAAGTTGCCATTTATTAGGCTAATTTGGTGATTGGGATGGTCGCTTTATCGGAGACTTTTTCTGATCGCTTGGTTTACGATTCTGGCGTTTAGGTTTGGAGTTCGCAGTTGTTTTCGCCTTTTTGGCGCTCGCTGATTTGTTTGCAGGTTTTTTCTTCTGCTTTGGTGCTGCCTTAGAATCGGTAGAGGCTTGTTTTGGCTTTTTCGGTTTTTTAATCTTTTTAGGTTTTAAGTTAAGCTTTAATTCGGGTAGTGGTTTGCTAGGTGCAAATCCCGGGTAATCGAGACGTTCAATTGGTTCGCCAATGAAGTTCTGAATGTCTGCTAGTAAATCAATTTCATCTATCGACACAAACGAAAGCGCATCGCCATCACTTCCTGCGCGCGCAGTACGACCGATTCGATGTACATAGTTTTCAGCTACGTTAGGTAAATCAAAGTTGATTACGTGTGGTAGCTGGTCGATATCTATACCTCGCGCAGCAATGTCAGTAGCAACCAATACTTGAATGTCATTGCTTTTGAAATCGGCTAGTGCTCGGGTTCGAGCGCCTTGGCTTTTATTGCCATGAATCGCAGCGGCTGGAATGTCAGCGTCGCTTAGTTGTTTGGCGATCTTGTTGGCGCCGTGTTTGGTGCGACTGAACACCAATACCTGGTGCCATTTTTCTTTTGCCAGTAAATCTATTAATAGATTGATTTTCTGCTTTTTATCAACCGCAATAATGCTTTGGCGTACTTTTTTTGCGGTCGTGTTTTTAGGTGTGACTGATACTTCAACTGGGTTTTCGACAATGGTTTTCGCCAGAGCGCGAATCTTGTCAGAGAATGTTGCGGAGAACATGAGATTCTGACGCTTTTTGGGTAGTAATCGCATAATCTTGCGAATGTCGTTGATAAAGCCCATGTCCAACATGCGGTCAGCTTCATCAAGTATCAGTGTATCCAGTTGATCGAAATGGATGGCATTTTGGTTGTGCAAATCCAGTAGTCGACCTGGTGTAGCAACAAGAATATCCACGCCGCGACGAAGTCTCTGCATTTGTGGGTTAATCTTCACGCCACCAAATACCACCTCTGAGCGAATCTTGGTGTATTTCGAGTAGGTGGCAACATTGTCTTGAACTTGTGCGGCTAATTCGCGTGTTGGCGTCAACACTAAAACCCGAGCTTGATTCGGTTTTACGCCTTTTGGCGCGTCTAGCAACTTTTGCAAAATTGGTAGGGTGAAGCCTGCTGTTTTCCCTGTGCCCGTTTGAGCGGCTGCCAATAGATCTCGACCAGATAATACGGCCGGTATGCCTTGAGCTTGAATAGGGGTAGGGGAAGTATAGCCTTGCTCGGCTATGGCTTTAACTATGGGCTCCGCAAGAGCCAAATCAGTAAATTGCATGCAGTCGTTTATGACCTAGTGGAGATTGAGCGGGGAGTATAGGTGTTTCGTCGTTTTTGTACCAACATTAATGGGTCGGTACCGTGATAGCATGGATTTAAGAGGGGTAAGAATAGATAAATTCTACCACGTCTAAATAATTATACCGTTATCTTTGTTGGTATGTTGGTGATTTGTTTTGAGTCCTAAATAAAATTAGAGGGTTGTATTGAATAGTTGCAAATGGCCTTTCGCCCAGCTGGTAAGCCTTTCGGGCGTGTTTTGGAGAGATTAATTGATGGGGAATCAAGCTTGATACTTTTAATTCAAAGCTTTATATTTATTTTAATTGAACGTTCATTCAAAAATAATGAATCCACAGGAAGGGTGGAGATGTATGCCTAAAGTTGGAATGAAGCCTCTACGCCAAGCACAGCTAATTGAAGCGACATTAGATTCGGTTCAAGAGTTTGGTTTACATGCAACGACCATAAGCACCATTAGCCGTAAAGCGGGTGTGTCTACTGGCATTATTAGTCATTACTTCGGTGGAAAACAGGGTCTGTTGGAAGCGACGGTTCGCTATCTGTTGCAATCCCTGCAGGATGAATTGAAAGAACAGCTTAATCAGTTGAGTAATCCTGATCCAATGCAGCGCTTATACGCCATTGTAGAGGCTAATTTTGGACAAGTTCAGGTTTCAGACCGTGGTGCAAAAACCTGGTTTGCGTTCTGGGCTCAGTCCATGCACGACCCTGAGTTGGCTCGATTGCAGCGAGTGAACGAAAAACGCTTGTTATCGAATTTGCGCTATTCGTTGAATGAGTTAGTGCCAAAAGAATATGTAGCGGAAACCGCTCAAGCCATAGCCGCCATGATTGATGGTTTGTGGTTGCGTTGGGCATTAAGCCAAGCGCCTTTAGACGGCAAAAAAGCCGTATCCATGTGTAAACAATTTATTGATCGCACTGTGCGTAGTTTCGATCAGCAATAGTCGTAAGAAGAGAGAAAGAGATGAGTCAACCTGTCTACCAGTCTTTTGTGAATGGCGAGTTTCTTGGCAATGCCAATGGCGAAACTTTTGATGTGATTTACCCGGCAACGGGTGAAGTGATCTATAAAGTAGAGCAAGCGGATGACAATGTGATGGCGAAGGCCGTTGAGTCCGCCATCGCAGGTCAAAAACAATGGGCTGCCATGACAGGTATCGAACGCAGTCGAATTTTATTGAAAGCGGTGCAGTTGTTGCGTGAGCGCAATGACGAGCTAGCTGAATTTGAAGTTAAAGATACTGGTAAGCCTTGGCAGGAAGCGGTCGAGGTGGATGTCGTTACAGGCGCAGATGCTATTGAGTTTTTTGCCGGTCTAGCCCCAAGCATTGAAGGCAATCAACAAGATTTAGGCGGAGACTTTTATTACACCCGTCGCGAACCATTGGGTGTATGCGCAGGTATTGGTGCATGGAACTACCCAATACAAATCGCTTGCTGGAAATCGGCACCGGCACTCGCGGCTGGCAATAGCATGATCTTTAAACCATCCGAAGAAACACCAATGGGGGCGATTCAGCTCGCTAAAATTTTTATAGAAGCTGGTGTGCCTAAAGGTGTGTTTAATGTCATTCAAGGGGATTATCGAGTTGGTCAGATGCTCACCTCCCATCCTGATATCGCCAAGGTGAGCTTCACAGGTGAAGTGGGAACGGGCAAAAAAGTCATGGCGGATTCTGCTTCGAGCTTGAAAGAAGTCACTATGGAATTAGGTGGCAAGTCGCCGCTGATTGTTTTTGATGATGCTGATATTGAGCAAGCGGTAAGCGCAGCCATGCTGGGTAACTTTTATACCCAAGGTGAAATATGTACGAACGGAACACGTGTTTTTGTTCACCGCAGTATTCTGAATGAGTTTCTAGAGCAACTAGCCGAACGCACGAAAAACAATATTGTTGCTGGCGATCCAATGAATCCAGAAACAAACTTTGGCGCACTGATTTCAGAAAAACATCACAAGTTGGTATTGGATTACATTGAAAAAGGCAAGGCCGAAAATGCAACGTTACTAGCCGGTGGTGAGGCCATGAAGATCGAAGGTTTCGAAAATGGTTATTTTGTTGCGCCAACCATCTTCACCGACTGTACCGACGACATGACCATCGTAAAAGAAGAAATCTTTGGTCCAGTCATGTCGGTATTGGTATTTGATGATGAGGAGGAAGTAATCAAACGTGCTAACGATACTCATCTCGGGTTGGCTGCAGGTGTCTTTACTCAGAATATTCAACGAGCACACCGTGTGATTCACCAAATTGAAGCCGGTATTTGCTGGATCAATGCTTATGGTGCGTCACCTGCTGAGATGCCTGTTGGTGGTTATAAGCAATCCGGTATCGGCCGAGAAAACGGCACCATTACGCTGAATCATTATACCCAAGTGAAATCGGTTTATATGGGTATGAATAAAATTGAAAGCCCGTTCTAGGGTTTGAAGTCACGTTATAGAGAGCATGATGATGAAGCAGTTCGATTACATCATAGTGGGAGCAGGTTCAGCGGGTTGTGTGTTGGCTAACCGCTTGACCGAAGATGAAAATGTTTCTGTATTGCTATTGGAAACCGGTGGTAGTGATAAAAGTATTTTCATTCAAATGCCAACCGCATTATCGATTCCAATGAATACGAATAAGTATGCTTGGCAATTTGAAACGGATCCCGAGCCCTATCTTGATAACCGTCGCATGCATTGTCCGCGCGGTAAAGTGTTAGGTGGGTCCAGTTCGATTAATGGCATGGTTTACGTTCGTGGTCATGCGGAAGACTTTAACGAGTGGGAAGAACAGGGTGCGAAAGATTGGGACTATTCCCATTGCTTGCCGTATTTCAAAAAAGCAGAAACCTGGGCGTTTGGCGGTGATGAGTACCGTGGCTCTGAAGGTCCTCTTGGCGTGAATAATGGTAACGAGATGAAGAATCCGTTGTATAAAGCGTTCGTCGATGCGGGGCAAGAAGCCGGATATGACTTCACCCATGACTATAACGGTGCGCGACAAGAAGGCTTTGGTCCAATGCATATGACTGTAAAGAATGGTCGTCGCTGGTCTACCGCCAATGCATATTTACGCCCAGCAATGAAGCGCCCTAATTTAACCGTGGTTACCCATGCGGTGGTTGAAAAGGTGTTGCTAGAAGCGAAAAAAGCCGAGGGCGTGCAATACTCTCGCAAGGGAATGAGCCACCAAGTAAAAGCCAATAAAGAAGTGATTCTAAGCGCGGGTTCGGTAGGTTCTCCACATATTCTTCAGCTTTCTGGTATTGGTAATCCAGAAGTGCTTTCTAAAGCGGGAATTAAAACCAAGCATGAACTGCCGGGTGTTGGTGAAAACTTACAAGACCACTTGGAGTTTTATTTCCAATTTAAATGTAAGCAGCCGATTACTTTAAATAGCAAGCTAGATTGGTTTAATAAAGGCCTTATTGGTGCACGCTGGCTTCTTACCAAAAAAGGGTTAGGTGCAACTAACCATTTTGAATCTTGCGGTTTTATTCGTTCTAAAGCTGGCATAAAAGCCCCTGACTTGCAGTATCACTTTTTGCCTGCGGCCATGCGTTATGACGGTCGTACAGCGTTCGATGGACATGGTTTCCAAGTACATATTGGACACAATAAACCGAAAAGCCGTGGCCACGTACATGTGAAGTCTTCAAATCCTATGGCAAAGCCAGAGATTTTATTTAATTACCTACAGCATGAAGATGATATTCAAGGCTTTAGGGACTGTGTTCGATTGACGCGAGAAATCATTAATCAACCTGCGTTTGATGATTTTCGTGATGGAGAAATTCAACCGGGTGAACATGTTCAAACGGATGAACAAATCGATGCCTTTGTGCGTGCAAACGTAGAAAGTGCATATCACCCATCCTGCACATGCAAAATGGGTGAAGATGATAAGGCTGTTGTTGATTCCGAAACCAAGGTGCGGGGTATTCAAGGATTGCGTGTTGTTGATTCGTCGATTTTTCCGACGATTCCAAATGGAAACTTGAATGCACCAACAATTATGGTGGCGGAGAGAGCAGCAGATTTAATAAAAGGTAAAGGCACGATGCCGGCTTCAAATGCAGCAGTGAAATACGCAATGGATTGGCAAGAAAAACAAAGGCCTAACGCATAACTCGTATAAAACCATTCGGGTAAACGAGATAGTACTAGATAACACACAACAACAAGGAAAAATGATGAAACTTAAATCGATACTTCTAATGGCGCTTATGAGTGCTTCACTTACGAGCCAAGCAAATCAATGCGATACGGTTCGTTTCTCTGATGTTGGTTGGACTGATATTACAGCGACCACAGCCATCGCTTCTACCGTTTTAGAAGGTATGGGCTACGACACCAAAACGCAATTATTGTCAGTTCCTGTTACGTACAAATCCCTTGAAAACGAAGATATCGATGTATTTCTAGGTAACTGGATGCCAACAATGGAAGGGGATATCAAAGCTTATCGTGAACGCGGTACGGTAGAGACTATCCATAAAAATCTATCTGGTGCTAAGTACACTTTAGCGGTACCTAAGTATGTTTATGACGCTGGGGTAAAAAGCTTTGCTGACATTGCCAAATATGCAGATAAGTTTGACGGTAAGATCTATGGTATTGAGCCTGGTAATGACGGTAACCGTTTGATCCAAAGCATGATCGACCAAAATGCATTTGGTCTAGAGGACTTTGATGTGGTTGAGTCATCTGAAGCAGGTATGTTGTCTCAGGTTAAACGTGCCACCCGTCGTGACAAGTGGATCGTTTTCCTTGGTTGGGAACCGCACCCAATGAACGCAAACTTTGAACTTGCGTATTTGGAAGGCGGCGATGATTTCTTTGGTCCTAACCTTGGTGGCGCAAATGTCTTTACCAATGTGCGTACAGGCTATGTTGAAGAGTGTAAGAATGTAGGTAAGTTGCTGAAAAACCTGACCTTCACTCTAGAGTTAGAAAACCAAGTGATGGCGGCGATTCTTGATGACGGCAAAAAGCCTAAGAAAGCAGCTAAAGATTGGTTGAAAGAGAATCCAGCCGTATTGAATGATTGGCTAGAAGGTGTAGAAACCAAAGATGGTAAGCCGGCGCTACCAGCGGTAAAAGCGGCTCTCGAGATTTAATCTAGTCCCGTCCCTAGCCATGGTGATATTCATCACCATGGCTCAAGCGCTTGCGTAAGCAGGTTAATGAATCAATGCAGTAAATAAATGATGAGTTTTATTACGGAAAACAAAATCCCAATTGGGGAGTGGGCAGAAAGCATGATGGATTTTTTAATCGATCATGGCGGAAGCTTTTTTGATTGGGTGTCGATTGTATTGGATACCATGATTGTTGGCTTGGTGGATCTTTTGTCAGTGATGCCACCTTGGCTGTTCATTCTGATTGTGGGTGCGTTTGCATTTTGGTATCAGCGCCGCTGGGGAACACCTATTTTTATTGTGGCCTCTCTGTTGTTGATTTGGAATCTAGGGTATTGGCAAGAAACTATAGAGACGATTTCTTTAGTTATATTTGCTACCGGTTTCTGTGTTTTAATTGGTGTGCCTATTGGTATCGCCGCGGCTCATCGACCTTGGCTGTATCGTGTGCTTCGTCCCGTGCTCGATTTGATGCAAACCATTCCGCCGTTTGTTTATTTGATTCCGACCCTAACACTGTTTGGTCTGGGCGTGGTGCCCGGCTTAATCTCTACCATTGTTTTCGCGATTGCTGCACCTATTCGTTTAACCTATTTGGGTATTTCCGAGGTACCTAAAGAACTATTGGAAGCGGGTAAAGCGTTTGGTTGTACCAAGCAAAATTTGCTGGTGAAAATCGAAATCCCTGCTGCCATGTCTAGCATTCGTGCGGGTATTACTCAGTGCATTATGTTGTCGCTATCAATGGTTGTTATTGCCGCCTTGGTTGGTGCAGATGGTTTAGGTAAACCTGTTGTACGTGCTTTGAATACAGTAGATATCGCGTCTGGTTTTGAAGCAGGTCTAGCGATTGTATTAGTGGCTATTATTCTCGACCGCTTGTTTAAGACGAAGTAGAGGACCGACATGATAGAGTTTAAGAATTTAGATGTAGTGTTCGGTAAGCAAGTGGATCAAGCATTGCCATTGCTTGATAGTGGCGTTAGCCGAAACGAAATTTTAGAAAAAACCGGCTGCACTGCGGGTGTTCGCAACGCCAATTTGAAAGTTGAGCAAGGCGAAATCTGTGTGCTTATGGGTCTATCCGGCTCTGGCAAATCCAGTCTCTTAAGAACCGCGAACGGTCTCAACCCGATTACACGCGGTAGCGTACATCTCGATACCGAAAATGGCATGCAGGATTTTAATTCCTTGAGCGAGGCGGAACAGCGCCAAGTTCGTATGGAGCGCATTACCATGGTGTTTCAGAAATTCGCGCTAATGCCTTGGTTAACGGTTGCACAAAATGTTGCTTTTGGTCTTGAGCAAAAGGGCATGGATAAAAAGCTCATTCGCGAAAAAGTAGAAGAGCAGTTGGAATTGGTTGGCCTTACGCCATGGGCCGATAAAAAACCATCGGAACTATCTGGCGGTATGCAGCAACGTGTTGGACTTGCTCGTGCCTTGGCTATGGAAACCGACATTATTTTAATGGATGAGCCATTTTCCGCACTGGACCCGCTGATTCGCGCACAATTACAAGACGAACTATTGCGCTTGCAAGCCAAGCTCAACAAAACCGTTGTTTTTGTGAGTCACGATCTGGATGAAGCGTTAAAGCTCGGCAATCACATTGCCATCATGAAAGATGGTGAAATTGTGCAGCACGATACACCAGAAAATATTGTATTGAATCCTGCCAATGATTATGTGCGTGATTTTGTTGCCCATACTAACCCCGTTGATGTAGTGAAAGGGCATTCACTTATGCGTTCGCTTTCTTCTCTTGAGCAAGAGGGTGAAGAATATTGCTTGAGTCATCGTCATGACTATTGGTTGGAACTAAAGAGTGGTATTGATAGTGCTCGTGTGCGCCTGGGGGATCAGTTTTACCCCGTCCATAAGTGGGATGGAGAGGGCAGTATTGAAACTCTACCAAAGCAACCAGCTATGGTGCCCGTCGAAACCATCATGAAAGATATTATGGAATTGCGCTATCACACTGGCCACGGTGTGTTATTGCATAAGAATGATAAAGTCGTGGGCTATGTGGGTGATAAAGATATTTATCATGCATTATTAGGGAAGTTATTAGACGAAGACTAATACCTTGTAGCTTTTCGTTGTATCCGGTTTTACCCGCCAAGCTCTCTCCTAGCTTAATTGCTTTGTTTGGCGGGTTTTTTATTGCATTTAATCTTTATAGCATCGCTGCAGTTTTATAATCCGCTAGCAATTTATTGGTGAGTTCCTGAATACTTGGAATATCATTTATCCCACCCACACCATGTCCAGCGCTCCAAATATCTGTCCAAAAGTTTGTATTGCCCAAGTCCAAGTCGACTTTGCCTTTACTGATTAGGTCTTGAACATTAATACCAACGCGTTCTAAAGAAGGGATTAAGTAATTAGCATGCACGCCAGTAAAGTGATCACTAAAAACAATATCTTCAATGGCACATTTTATGAGCATGTTTTTATAGTCTTGATCCACTTGAGCTTCTTGTGTCGCAATAAATCGCGTACCCATGTAGACCATATCTGCGCCTAGGGATTGTGCTGCTTTAATGCCAAAACCATCGTTGATGCCGCCAGCCAATATAATGGGGCCATCCCAAAACGATCTGACTTCGCGAACAAACGCGAAAGGATTGAGTGTACCTCCGTGACCACCTGCACCGGCTGTGACTAATATGAGACCATCGACACCCGCGCTAATGGCTTTTTTAGCGTGGGATACTTTAATCACGTCGTGAAAGACTTGCCCTCCCCAAGAATGGACTTGCTCAACGATGTCTGATGGGTTGCCTTGGCTGGTGATGACCAGTGGGACTTGGTGTTTCGCGATGATGGCTTGGTCAGCTGCTAAGCGAGAATTAGAGGGGTGTACCACTTGATTGACCGCAAAGGGAGCGACAACTTGCTCAGGGTTGGATGTCTTGAATTCATCAAGCGCGCTTTTTATGTCTGTAATCCATTCGTCCAGTTTTTCCTGAGGTCGTACATTGAGAGCAGGAAAGCTGCCGACGACACCACTTTTACAACACTCTATGACAAGCTTAGGCGTACTTACCAAAAACATTGGGGCGCAAATGATGGGGAGTGGTAGCTGCGAAAGTCGATCTGATAAAGTCATGGACACACTTATAATTATTATTTCTTTATGTCCATCTTAAACTAGATGATTTTAGTGGGAAGGGTATTTTCGGCTAAAAGTATTGATTAAATGATTCAATGCTTTATCAGAATACTCAAAATCGCTGCAATCACTTCAGTGTTGGATCCCGCAGGTTGTGACTTTTGTTGTTGAGTTGAGGGGGTAAATTCTCCGAGTAGTGATTCGAACATAGTTAAGCTCAACGAAAAACAGATCATCAGAGTGGTGATGGAGATAAACCAAACTGGGAGAATATTTCTGTTAGTTTCCCGTTTTTGTGTAGCTTCTTCAGAATCGAGTTGATGGTTTCAATAGAAATATTGGCATCACTGGCGAGTATGACACGGTGGGAATAATGTTGATCATAAAAGTCGGAGAAAACGAGTACTTTTTTTAGTTTAGGATCTCTGAATAGTTCGCGGTCTAGGAACGCTTTGCTGACTATGCCAATTTCAGCTTTGCCTCTAACAACTTGTTTGATAATGGCTCCTGAGTGACTGAGTAGACTAATATTAAAGCGTTCCTTAAGGCGTTTGGCATCGCTGTCCCAATCTGCAAACTGATAATGATAGCCAAGCATAGCTGTAATACGCCGTTGCTCGATATTTTTGAAAGCGGTTTTGTTTGTCGTTTTGTTATTTCTAGCAATAAACACTTCTCCGCCTTTTAAAAAAGCCTCGCTTGTCACCACGGGGTAACCGTTCCAGCCCCATTTGGGGTCTTCAAAGAACAGCATTTGGATGCGACCTCGTTCAAAATCGATATAGCGTCGTTTGGGGCTGGTTAGAGTAAGCTTGAAGACATAATCATTTTGTATTTCATTGAAGGCATCGAGTAATAGTGGTGTGAGACCGCCATATGTGCCATTGCTGGTTTCAAAGAAAGGAGGGAATTCGTATGCGCCAACGCTGATGATGGTGGCTGGTTTTGATTCATTAGACAGCGTGATGGGCGCATTAACTGCCAGCAAGATTGCAATAAACCAGTGCTTTAGCATAATGAGTTTCATCCAAGCTCGATCTTTTAAATCTAGCAATAAAACTCATATGAAAAAAGAGGTTATTGCCGTTTTATATTCCAAAGTCCTGCAATGACGATAAATGCGCTGCCAATTAGTGTGCTAATGAGCAGTGTTTCGCCCCAAACGATCCAACCCAAACTTGCCCCATAAATAACTGAGCTATACACATATGGACCGATTTGGCCGGGATTGGCTATACGATAGGCGCGTGTTAGGGCGAGCTGACCCATAGTGGCCACAATACCCATTAAAACGATCCATGGCCAATGATGTGCTTGAGGCCACTGCCAAGCCCAAAACAGAGGAATAACCGATAGTAAAGAGCTGATGGCGGCGAAGTAAAAGACGATGCTTACTGAGCTTTCAGTATTGCCCATTTTACGAATACAGACCTTTGCCGCGCCGGCCAAGAATGCTGCACCCAAGCCAATTAAGGCCACTGGCGTAAAGTTCTCGGTTCCTGGCTTTAGGATAAATACCACGCCGATAAAGCCAATGATAATCGCTACTATATTGCGTCGTGAAATACTTTCGGCCAGCCAAATGCCAGCAATAATAGGCAAGAAAAATGGTGTGGTGAGTTTAACTAGAAAGGCTTCTGCTAAAGGCATATGTGCGATGACATAAAAAAAGCCGTACATGGCGGTAAGGCCCACAGCAGCCCGTAATAGATGTAGATGAATTCTGTGCGTTTTTAGTGAACTGAGGCCGTTGTGATAGAGCAATGGCGCCAGCATAAATAAGCCAAATAGATTGCGGTAGAACACAATAAGCTCGGTAGGTAATTCTTGGCTAAGGTGCTTAATGATAGCACCCATTATGGCGAGCAAGGCTTCTCCGACTAGAATCAAGAGAGCCCCTTGTAATACCTGATTGGGCATAGAAGTCATTTATCTAAAACGGCGCATTATACAGTGTTGAGTTGTTGACCCAAGTCAAAGTCGTGAAAGAACTTGTTCCATTGGTTACTTGAAAAAAACTAGTCAGCCACCATTACTTAGCCATAAGCAAATTGAACGTATGAGGCATCGCTCATGAGAATGGAAAAGTTTACCAGTAGCTTACAGCAAGCTTTGTCTGATGCTCAGTCCCTAGCGTTGGGCAAAGACCATAATCAAATTGAAACAGCACACCTGCTTTTAGCTTTGTTGGAGCAGGCACCAGGTGGCATTCGTCCTTTATTGCAAGGTTTAGGGGTTCAAGCTGGTTCGTTGCGTCAGAAATTGGAAGGGGTATTGGGTAACTTACCTGTCGTTAGTAGCCCTGATGGAAATCTAAGTGTTTCTTCAGAACTTGGTCGAGTACTGAACCTTACGGATCGTTTGGCGCAAAAGCGAGGTGATCAATATATTTCAAGTGATCTTGTGTTATTGGCCGCTCTTGAAGAGAAAGGTGACACAGGTAAAGCGTTGAACGACTTGGGCCTAAATAAAGAAAAAGTAGAGCGGGCTATTGATACTGTGCGCCAAGGTGAATCGGTTGATGACCCTAACGCAGAAGATAATCGTCAGGCACTCGATAAGTTTACCGTTGATCTAACAGCAAGAGCTGAAGAGGGTAAGCTTGATCCGGTGATTGGTCGTGATGATGAGATTCGCCGCACTATTCAAGTACTACAGCGTCGCACAAAGAATAACCCAGTTTTAATTGGAGCGCCTGGTGTTGGTAAAACCGCCATTATTGAAGGCTTAGCGCAGCGTATTGTGGATGGAGAGGTGCCAGAAGGTTTGCGTAACAAGCGCATTTTGTCTTTGGATATGGGCTCCCTGTTAGCAGGGGCTAAATTCCGAGGAGATTTTGAAGAGCGGCTGAAAAATGTTTTGAAAGAAGTCAGTAAACAAGAAGGTAATATCGTCTTGTTCATTGATGAGATTCATACAATGGTAGGCGCTGGTAAAACTGACGGCGCTCTTGATGCTGGCAACATGTTGAAGCCAGCTTTAAGTCGCGGCGAACTGCATTGCGTTGGTGCTACTACGCTTGATGAGTACCGTGAATATATTGAAAAAGACGCAGCACTTGAGCGTCGTTTCCAAAAAGTGTTGGTAGACGAGCCATCAGAAGAAGATACTGTGGCCATATTACGAGGCTTGAAAGAGCGCTACGAGGTACATCATGGTGTGCAAATTACTGATGGAGCCATTATTGCAGCGGCCAAGTTATCAACGCGTTACATTACCGATCGTCAATTGCCGGATAAAGCCATTGACCTGATTGATGAGGCCGCGTCCATTATTCGAATGGAAATAGACAGTAAGCCCCAAGAAATGGATCGCTTAGAGCGTCGTTTGATTCAACTGAAAATTGAACGAGAAGCGCTTAATAAGGAAAGTGATGAAGGCAGTAAAAAACGCCTGAATGAGATCAACGGTGAGATTAACAAGTTAGGCCGAGAGTATGTCGAACTAGAAGACGTTTGGAAGCAAGAAAAGTTGTCTCTTGAAGGTAGTAAGCAGGCAAAAGAGGCACTGGAAGAAGCCAAGGTTGAAATGGAGCAAGCTCGACGGGCAGGTGATCTTCAGCGGATGTCGGAACTTCAATACGGCAAAATTCCAGAATTGGAAAAGCAGATTGAAGCGGCCGAAAAAGCTGAAAAAGGCAGCAATGAATTTAAACTATTGCGCAACCGCGTTACCGATGAAGAAATCGCGGAAGTGGTTTCGAAGTGGACTGGTGTGCCGGTGGCAAAAATGCTTGAAGGCGAGCGCGAAAAGCTTTTACGTATGGAGCAGGAGCTACACAAACATGTTGTCGGGCAAGACGATGCGATTACGGCTGTATCTAATGCAGTGCGTCGTAGCCGTGCGGGTTTAAGCGACCCACGTAAGCCCAATGGTAGTTTTCTTTTTCTTGGTCCAACAGGTGTTGGTAAGACGGAGCTTTGCAAAGCATTGGCTACCTTTATGTTCGATTCTCAAGACGCCATGGTGCGTATTGATATGTCGGAATTTATGGAAAAGCATAGCGTTGCACGTTTAATTGGTGCGCCTCCGGGGTATGTGGGTTACGAAGAAGGCGGTTACTTAACTGAGCATGTTCGTCGTAAACCGTATAGCGTTATCTTGCTCGATGAAGTCGAAAAAGCGCACCCTGATGTGTTTAATATTTTGCTTCAGGTCCTAGATGATGGGCAGTTAACAGACGGTCAAGGTCGCACCGTTGATTTTAAAAATACGGTATTGGTTATGACCTCTAACCTTGGTAGTGATGTTATTCAAACCATGAGTCACCACAATCAAGGGGAAGAGCAAACGGATACAGAATACGAAGAAATGAAATCGGCAGTGATGGAAATTGTGGGTGGTCATTTCCGTCCTGAATTCATCAATCGTATTGATGAGGTAGTTGTATTCCATCCACTACAAAAATCGCAGATCCAAGGCATTGCACAAATCCAGTTGCAAGAGCTTGAGAAGCGCTTAAAAGAGCGTGAGCTAAGTTTGCAATTGAGTGATGAAGCAATCAATCGCTTGGTTGAGGTTGGATATGATCCGGTATACGGGGCTCGTCCACTGAAGCGCAGTATTCAACGTTGGATCGAAAATCCGTTGGCGCAAGATATTCTGTCTGGTAAGTTCGTGCCCGGTGATCGTATCGTTGCAGAAGTAAGCGGTGATCAATTGT
This sequence comes from Bermanella marisrubri, assembly GCF_012295615.1. Taxonomy (NCBI): domain Bacteria; kingdom Pseudomonadati; phylum Pseudomonadota; class Gammaproteobacteria; order Oceanospirillales; family Oceanospirillaceae; genus Bermanella; species Bermanella marisrubri. The sequence continues at coordinate 1,965,390 of NZ_CP051183.1, read as the reverse complement.
CGTTTACGGTGGCGCAAACGGTTCACTGATCAGTGTATTAATGCTGTTTACAGTTACATGTCGTTAAAAGCAAAAAAAGCCAGTGCTCATATGCGCTGGCTTTTTTTATTCGTGAAATATCTAATGTATTAGCCTTACTTGTACAAAATATCAGCTATAACTTAATAGAAAGGTTTGTTTCATTTAGGTGTGTCATGACCATACGTACCCGATTTCTTGTCTTACTTATCTCAGCGGTTGTATTGCCTGTACTGATTGTTTCTATCATGGCAACGCTGCAAGCGCGTGATAGTGCAATCGAAGCATTTCAGGATCAGAGTACTAGTGAGATTGCTAAGATTGACCAAATGTTCAATATGTATCTCGATGGTTTAGCCGCAGATGTGGAGTTTTTGGCCGATACTGAGCAGCTAAGAGCATTGGACTCATCGACTGCAAAATACACCATGGCAAATGCACCCAAAATGAATGCGTTGGCGGGTTCTTCCGCCGAGGCTGAAGCGTTTAAATTGCTCGAAGACTTTGGAACGAATCAAGAGGGGCTTGCTTACGTATATCTTGGCTTGGATGATTCTGGCTATGTACAGTGGCCGCAGGAAAGTTTAAGCGAATACGATCCTGTGAAGCGTCCTTGGTATCAACAGTCGCGCGAGAGCAATGGTGAGACAAATCGCACCGAAGCCTACAAGGACTTTCTGACAGGTGATCCCATACTTGGCTATACCCATGGTTTTACGACCTCTAGCGGCTTGAAAGGTGTAATGGCATTGGATGTAAGCTTGGGGCGTTTAACGCAAATTGTAAATTCCGTGCGCTTCGGTAAAGAAGGTTATTTGATTCTAATTGAAGATACAGGAAATATTTTGGCCGATGCGGCGAACCCTGATAATAACTTTAAAAAGCCCGAAGATGTGGGTGATCAGTACGTTAAGATGGCTAACTCTGAGGGATTAGCGCAAATCGAACTAAATGGTCGTGAGTGGTTTGCTAGGAGTTTTGTTTCGGATCATACCGGCTGGAAATTTATTGGTTTGAAGCCTGCTAGTGAAGTGTTCGCCGCATCTAGTCGACTCGAAGCATCAATTGCTCTAGTAAGTGTGGTGCTAGTAGCGATATTCATTGCGGTAGGTTTTTGGATGACATCGATCATCAGTCGACCCATACAACGTGTGACAGAAAATATGGAAGAGGTGGCACAAGGGGAAGGGGACTTAACCAAACGAATGCGTATCAAATCGCAAGATGAAACCGGTAAAATGGCAGGAGCCTTCAATCAGTTTATAGAAATCGTCCACCAGCTGGTGAAAGAAATTAAAAGTGGTGCAGTAGATATTAAAGAGCAGGCCGAAAGAGCTGATGTCCTATCTGACAGGGTTGGGCAAAGCGCAGATCATCAAGTGCGGTCAATAGAGCAAGTTACCACCGCTTTCGATGAAATGGTCGCTACGTCCAACGAAGTGGCTAAAAGCTGCAGTGAAACGGCGCAAGCGGCAGACGAAAGCGAACGCTATGTCGAACAGGGTCAGCGCTATATTGATAGTACAGCGTCGTCGGTGCATAGCCTCGAGGAAGTTCTTGCCGACTCCAATCAAGCTATGGAGACCTTGGTAGAGCAAAGCGGAAATATTACTAGTATTTTGGACACGATTCGTGGGATTGCAGAACAGACGAATTTGTTGGCATTAAACGCTGCGATTGAGGCAGCTCGTGCTGGTGAGCAAGGACGTGGCTTTGCCGTCGTAGCAGACGAAGTACGCACATTGGCTGGTAAAACAGCTGAGTCAACGGAAGAGATAGACAATCTACTATCAACTCTGACTACACAAACAGAAAATGTGGCGAATAAGCTGGCAAGCAGTACAAACCACTCGCGCAGTACAGTGGAAGCAACTGAGCAAACCCGTGAAGTGTTTGGTTCTATTCAAGCATCAGTTTCTCGTATCCGTGACATGACTACGCAAATCGCGGCCGCTGCTGAAGAGCAATATCAGGTGGGTGAAGAAATTCAGAAGAATATCATTGCTATCAACCAAGAGGCTTCAAACAATAATGAGAGCGCGGAAGAATTGCGAGACAACTCAAAATCTCTGGGTGGAGTGGCCAAGGAATTAACGTCTCTCGTCGAGCGGTTTAAGGTGTGAGTACAAGGGTAGTTGACTTTTCATGCCAATATGATTTGATTTGGCTATGGAAAGGCCTAATTTATCTCTAGATTTACACCCCAAAATCGCTGTTCAACCTGTGAGAGCGCTAATCAATTATGCAGAGCGGCATGGATTGAAACGAAGCCAGTTGCTTGAGCAAGGTAGTCTCTCTGAGTCCCAGCTTAATGACAGTCGCTTACTCATTGACGTGATGCGTTTTGAAGCCTTGATGCATTTTGTTTCTGGGCAGATTTGTGATGAGCATTTGGGGTTTCATTTGGGGCAACAGTTTGAACCTGATCGTTGGGGGATATTAGGTTTGATTGCGCTGACTTGCCCCAACGTAATGGCGGCTTTAGACGCGCAATATCGTTTCCAGTCTTTATCCGGAAACATGGGGGCACCCATGTTAAGTGCTGATGAGTCGAAAAGTATACTGCAATGGGTCCCTGCCTATGATTGCAGTCACAATGTATCTGAAATGATAATTGCTGGGTTGGTAAGCCTCACTCGTGTATTAATTAATCAGCCAGATTACTCACCCATAAAAGTCACGTTTACTCATTCGGTCGCTGGGAATGTTGCAGAATATAGCGAGTATTTCGGTTGTCCGGTGGAATTTTCCTCGCAATCGAATTCTCTAGAAATCGATAATGGGTTGCTGCAAAGTCCTTTGCGCCATGGAGATGGAGAGACATATCAAATCTTAATGCAGCACGCCAAATCATTGTTGACTCAGCAAAGCTTTAGCTCCCCGCTAGAGGTCATCAAGGATTTTTTATTGAAAACTCTGCCCGATCATGTGCCTGATATTGAAGAGGTTGCTGAATACATGGGTATGAGTGTGCGTAGCACTCAGCGTAAGCTCAGCGAATTTGGCACTAGCTACAGTCAAGTACTGGATGGTATTCGAAAGGAATTAGCCATGACCTATTTAAAGCAAACTCAGAATCCGATGATCTTCATTAGTGAGCGTTTGGGGTTCAGTGAGCAAAGTGCATTTCAACGGGCATTTAAACGCTGGACTGGGGTGACGCCCAAACAATTTCGAACCATGCGCCACTGATAGCTTTTAATTAATTGACTTTACATGCCAATACGCTGACCTGAGCTGTCAGTACACGGTCAAGCCACTTGTCTAGACTTAAGTAATATCAGATAGGTTCGAGGTTTGGCTGCATTTTATGCCTGAAATTCAATATGACAGCGCCCAGCATTGGATGCTTAATGCCGTTCTCGCATTAATGATTTTAGGTCTCGCGTTGGATCTACATCCGAGGGACTTTACCCCTATTCTGAAAAAGCCAAAGGCTCCTCTATTGGGTTTGTTGGCTCAATTTCTTCTTTTGCCTGCATTTACATGTCTACTTACGTTATTGCTTGATCTACCTGCCGGAATAGAGCTAGGCATGATTTTAGTGGCGGCCTGCCCTGGCGGTGCATTATCAAACTTTATTACGCATTTGGGTGGCGGTAACGCTAGAAGTGGGTATGCAAAATTCATCGTTGGCAATAGCCATTGTTTTTACACAGTTTGGTGGTGAATACGGTATGGCGCTCATTAGTGCGTTTTGGGGTACGTGGCATATTGTTTCAGGGCTAGGTTTTGCAGTGATAGCGCGTCGATATTTACAGGAAAAATAAATATGAGAAAAATTTTAGTGACAGGCGCAGCGGGCGATATAGGCACACGTTTAGTTCAAGCGTTGTCGTCAAGAGGAGATGTGGATCTATATACCACGGCTCTTAAAGACCTTCCTTACATTGTGGATTCTACTCATCGAAACTTTGATATTCGTAATCCACAGTTTTTACAGTGGATAAAGCAAGTAGAGCCAGATGTTGTTGTACATTTGGCAAGTGTGATTCGTTTGCCTGATAGTATGAGTGAAAGCGAAGCGTTTGAGATTGATGTGACGGCTACAGAGCAGTTATTGTCAACTTGCGTAGAAATTGGGGTTGATAAATTCATCGTCACTTCAAGTGGTGCCGCCTATGGTTACTGGCAGGATAATCCTGAGTGGATTCAAGAGGCTGATCCTGTGCGTGGTAACGACGATTACTTTTACTCTCGCCATAAGCGCTTGGTTGAAAATCTTTTGGCCGAATACCGTGAGCGCCATCCTCAACTAAAACAGGTCATCCTTCGTCCCGGTACCGTGCTAGGCCCGAATTTTGAAAACCCCATTACTAATATGTTTGAGAAAAAACGTATTCTGGGTATTCGTGGAAGCTTGTCTCCATTTGTCATTATTTGGGTGGATGATTTAGTTGAATACCTTATAGAAGCCTGCGTCACTGAAGTCGAAGGTGTATTCAATGTTGCAGGCGATGGTGTATTGACCATGCCAGAGATAGCGAAACGCTTAAACAAGCCTTATTTATCAATTCCTGCGATTGTTGTGAAGTCGTTGCTGGTGATTTTGAAACCTTTAGGGTTGTCTCAGTACGGCCCCGAGCAAGTTAAGTTTATTCAGTATCGTCCGGTACTATCGAACAATAAAATTAAGTCAACGTTTGAATATAAGCCAAGAAAAACCACTTCAGAAGCTTTCGAAGCTTTTCTGGCGCAAAGCAATAAGGAGTATCAACAATCATGATGTCTAAACTTTTCACGTTTTTGATAATGATTCTTTGCGCGTTGTCTGTAAAGGCTGCAAAGATAACGGTTGTTGATGAACAGCAGCAACCTTTGGCTTTGGTGATGGTATCGGCGACACCGGTTTCCGGTTATACCCTTGATCGTTCAGATAGTGGTTATCCACCTGTTGGTCAGACACATCGATCTAACCCAACCTATACTGGATTCACATCGGAATTGGGACTAATCGATTCGGATGGTTTTTCAGGCGAGCAACTTATTCGTTACAGATTGCGCAAGCCTGGTTTTAAAGACCTCACCATTGAGAAGCCTGCAAATGTAAATTTCTCTTTAGTGTTAGAGAAAGAGACTGATCTGATTGCGCTAGCTGCTTCACGACCAGCCAATACTTGGTTGCATGCATTGGATATGGAGGAAGATTTAAAGAAGCACTACATAATGCAGTGCGGGTTTTGTCACCAGCAAGGTAGTATGTATTTACGTCGTGATCGCAGTGTTCAAAGCTGGGAGGAAACCATCTATCGCATGGTTAATTACGGCGCGCGTCTAGCGGATGATGCTCAGGTCATTTTGCCTGAGTTATTGCATAAGGAGTATGGAAAGCTCAATGCCAATCCAGAGCTTATTCCTGCAGGAACAAAGTGGGAGCAATATTTAAGCAAAGCAAATATTACGAATTGGCCCATTGGCGATAGCTTTTCGCAAATGCATGACCTATTGCATCACTCCAGTGGATTAGTTTATGTCGGCGATAATCTTCAGGATCGCATGTACGAAATTAACCCAAAAACCGGGGAGTATCAGGTATATAAACTGCCGAGAGAAGAGTGGGATCAGTACGGCGGTTTACTCGGAGCGCGTCTGAAAGAATTTCCAAAGCATGAGACCTTTGCAGGGATTCACAGTTTTGCTGAAAGTCCAATCGATGGCAATGTTTTTATCACAGCTTCTTATCAGCAGCGCATAATCGAATTTAATCCGCGCACTAAAGAATGGACCAATCATCATATGGATGATGGTTATTATCCGCACACGCTGCGTATCGACGATGATAATAACGTATGGTTTACCTTGGCGTTGTCGAATCAAGTGGGCAAGTTTGATCGCAGTAAGCAGGAATTTACGATTATTGATTTACCTAACCGTAGCTTCCGTGAATCCATAACCGTAACGTTTATGGGTGTGCTACTAAAATTGATGAGCTGGGGTTTACCAGTTGCAAATTGGGCTCCTGTGGATCGTGATAGTACCGGGGTGCCTTTGCCTTATGGTTTGGATATCGCACCAGATGGAGCGGTTTGGTTTGCCCGTTTACACGCCGATAGTATTGGTAAAATTGATCCGCAAACAAATGAATTGACAATGTATGAAACACCGTTCCATGGTCCGAGACGTTTGCGTGTCGACGCTGATGGCGGTATTTGGATCGCTGCGTTTCCAGAGTCTCAGATTGTTCGCTTTGACTCGGATAAAGAAATATTTGAGTTTTTTGATATACCTGTAAACCCTATTGGTAGTGAAACGCCGTATTCATTAAACATTGATAAACAGCGAAAAATTGTTTGGGTTAACGGTAATACATCCGATGCTTTGTATGCGTATCAATATTCAACACAGCAGTGGCAGCATTACCCAATGTCTAAGCGAGTAACCTTCACTCGTGATGTGGAAATTGCAGGTGATGGTACGGTATACACAACCAATTCTAGTTTCCCAAGCTGGCATATTGAGGATGCACAACCCAGCTTGATTGTATTGGAACCTGTCGGTTTTTCGGATTCTAAATAATGCCAGTATCTGTATTTTATGTGTCTTGCTTCTTAGCCTTCGTAGCAGGACACATTCTTAATTATTCCGCTATCTTCTACAGTCTGGAGTTGTTCGAGTCTTCTCTGATTGCAGGTGTCGCGTACGGACTTTGTTTTGGTCCACCGATTGTTTTTGGTTGGGTGGCTGGCGCCTATATTGATCGATACAGTGCTAAACGAGTACTACTGCTAGCGCAAAACTTTTTTATTTTTGGTGCTGCCTTAATGTTTTGGGTGGTTATCAATCCAGAGCAGAAATTGGTTTGGTTGTTTTTATTAGCCTCTGGCTTTATCGGTGTGGCATGGGCATTTGTTGCACCGTCACGTTTTGCTTATCTCTTTCAATTTGCAAAAGGGCATGAAGAAGTGTTGGCAAAATCAACGGTGATTTTGAATCTATTGGTTATGCTTGGTTTTGGTTTGGCACCCATTCTACTGACCCAGATTCGCGATGCTATGGGTTGGCCTTGGGTGTTAACTATCGTGTTTGTCGCATTTGTCGTTTCTTCGCTTTTAATTGTTAAGGGGCCAAATCAACATAAGCGTTTACATCACCAAAATTTGCGCCAAGAATGGCGGGATTGTTTTCAGCAGTTGTTCACTCAGCCTCTGCTAATACAATTATTGTTAGCTGCAATTATCGGTTATCTAATGATGGGGCCAATGCAGGTGATTTTGCCGCAGATTGCAGAGCAAAACTTAGGTCTAACTAAGGTACAAACAGGTAATTATTTAGGTTTGATTGCGGTTTCTTTAATTATGGGTGGTCTTTTAGCTATCGCTTTACGTTCAAGGTTGCCTATTGGGAAGGCTATAGTGATTCTACTTTTTGTTTGTGGTTTTAGTATCGGGCTGTTGGGCGTTGTCGAGCAGCTTTGGTTAAGCTGTTTCATTCTCGTGCTCGGGACGACAAGTGCAGGGATTGTTGTCAGCTTTATTGTGGCGTCCATTCAAAGCCAGGCAGTGCAGCAACTGCGTGGTCGCGTGATGAGTATGTACACGATTATTAGTCAGGTGGTTTCCGCTGCATCAGGAATGATGGCGGGTGCGATTGCAGCGTTTATGGGCCCAAGTATGAGTCTTTATGTGATCAGTGTTTTGTTTGTTACCTGCACGCTAACTATATGGGTAGGAGCGAAATCTATGAAAGCATTTTGCTCATTGCATACAGGATGATTAAAATTTGAAATTACCCACAATCTGGTTGAGTTTATCTGCGTCTTTTGAAAGGCCGGCACATTCATTATTGATAGTCTGGCTTTGCTGGGCAGTATCATCTGACATATTTTTAATGTTTAAAATATGACTGTTAAGTTCGTTTACTACAGAGCTTTGTTGCTCTGTGGCGGTTGCCACTTGAGTGCTCAAGTCACTGATATTGATAATTGCTTGCGTGATTTGCTGTAGAGATTCGCCGGCGCGTCCAGCGTACTCTACAGAGTTCTTGCCGGTATCTAGGCCGGATTCTATTGCACCAACCGCGTTTTGTGCCCCACCTTGAAGCTTATCAATCATCTTATTGATTTCTTCTGTGGATTCTTGTGTGCGCTGCGCTAGAGTCCTTACTTCATCTGCTACTACGGCAAAACCTCGGCCTTGCTCTCCTGCGCGCGCTGCTTCTATGGCGGCGTTCAGCGCCAATAAATTCGTTTGTTCACTGATACCTCGAATCACCTCTAGTACGCTGCTTATGTTACCAACATCGGCGGCCAATTCTTCTACTGCTGAAGAAGCTTCTTGGACTTTTTCGAATAGGTTGTTGATGCCTGCTACGGCTTTGTTGACCACTACTTGACCTTCCTCGCTTTCCTGAGTAGCCATTTTTGCTGCATTGGCAGTATCGTTTGCATTTCTTGCGATCTCTTCAACGGTAGATCCCATCTCATTGATGGCAGCAGCGACCATGTCAACGCTTTGCTGTTGCTCCTCTGTATTGGAGCGTGTTGTTTCTGCAGCGCCTAATAAGTCTTTGGAGCGATTGTTAACACTTTGTGCGTTGGAGGCGACAGCGCGAATTAAATTGGCCAGTTGGTCAATGAATAGATTGAATGAGTTAGCGAGCTTACCCACTTCGTCATTGCCATTGACGGGCATTTTCTTTGTTAAATCGGCGTCGCCTGATGCGATGATGCGCAGCATTTCAGCGGCTCTATGGACAGGTTTAGAGACGCCAATTGCAATCCATAGACCTAGGCCAATAAGAATGATTGCGACGACTGCATTAACAACGACGAGTTCAATAGAGGTCTGGTTGATCGGGCCATATAAATCGCTCTCAGGCACTTTAGCTACGACAAACCAATTGAGACTGGGAATAAATTTCGCAGCCATAATGTTATCGCTTTTGCCCGAGCTGTCCATGACCGTGGAGTCGTCTTTTTGCAGAAGCTTTTGACTGACCTTATCACCTATCTGTTTGTCTAGAGGTGTACCTGTTGCGACTTCAAGGTCTGGGTGTATGAGAATGTTGCCTTTGGGGTCGGTGATCATGACTAAACCATTTTCACCGATTTTATAATTCCGAACCATTTTGGCGACTTCGTTGAAGTCGATACCAATACCAGCTAGTGAGTCTCCGGAAAGAGTGCGTGCGTTAATGAATAGTGCGAGTTTTTTTAGGCTGTCATCAATATCGATATTTAGGGTGTAGGGTGTATTGTCGTTTTTGAAAGCAAAAAACCATGGATCTCCGCTTTGATCGACGAATCGATCTAATCCATTGTGCGTGTAATATTTGTTGCTTTTGCCTGAGACAAGATAGGCTGTGATGGCATTATTTTGGTTTTTCATGGAGGCCAGATATTCTTGAATTTCGCCTAGGCGATCCTCTGGCTCGCCTTGTTCTTGAAAAGTCCTCAAGAAAGTATTTTGTGCCATGGCTTTGGAAATGGCCAGTGGCGTATTGATTTCTTTGGCGATGGCATTGCTTACCGCATTTAGTGAGGCTGGAATTTCCTCAACTTCTATGCGCCCAATGACCATTTCTCGCATGGCGTTATTGCTAATCCAAGTGGAGATGATCACGCTGAGCAGTAAAGCTGCAGCGATGGCCAATGATAATTTGTGACGAATGGCTAGGTTGTTCCACATAATGGCTTCTCACGTTGCTACTCCTTTAAGGTTAGTCTGCGTCTGTGAGAATGCCACGTATGTGTTGGATTGGTGGTTATGCCGCTTGCTGGTTTCGTAAGTTAAAGCGATTCAGCCCCTGTATAATGGCTTTTAGTGGAGCGTGAGAACTGTCCGTATCGGTTGCACATGCCACTACCTTTTGACCGTCGATATTGAGTTGCATCATTGCCAGAGCGCTTGCGTCAGAATGTTCGCCTAGGGTAACCATGTCATAGTACTGCACATCTATGGTGTGTCCCCATTCGGTTTTTACCGCGTGGCAGAATGCGTCAATGCTGCCGTTGCCAAGGCCTTGGATGATTGTATCTATATTGTCGTGTTTTACCGTGCAGTATATGGCGTCTTGTTGGTTCGCATTATTACTATGATCGCTATGTTCAAATTTTACGGAACGCAACTGTACTCCAGCGGTTTCCGCCAAGAAGTGTTGGTTGAAGATGGAGTGAATGTTTTCACCATTTACTTCCTTGTTGTTCTCTTCGCAGTGCTTTTGTACGGCTTGGCTTAATTCAATTTGCATCCAGCGTGGAAGACGAATGCCATATTGGCTCTCCAAAATATACGCAACGCCACCTTTACCGCTTTGGCTGTTGACGCGAATAACGGATTGGTAATCACGACCAATGTCTTTGGGGTCGATCGGCAAATAGGCGACATCCCAATATTCGTCGTCTGCTTGCTGATTAAGGCATTTACGGATAGCGTCTTGGTGAGAGCCGCTAAATGCAGTGTAAACCAAGTCTCCAACCCAGGGATGTCGAGCGTGAGTAGGGATGGCAGTGCATTGCTCTACCGTTTGTGTGATGCGGTGTGCATCTGTTAAATCAACCTCAGGATCAATGCCTTGGCTGTATAGATTCATCGCCATGGTAACAAGATCCATGTTTCCAGTGCGCTCTCCGTTACCCATTAGTGTGCCCTCGACACGGTCAGCGCCAGCCATCACCGCTAATTCAGCGGCGGCCACAGCGCAACCTCTATCGTTGTGCGTGTGCACACTGACTATGATCGACTCTCGCTGATTCACATGCTCACAAAATGTCTCGATTTGATCGGCGAACACGTTAGGGGTGGCACATTCTACTGTGGCCGGTAAATTGATGATCACCGGTTTATTAGGTGTGGGCTGCCAGACATTGATCACGGCATTGCAGACATTGATCGCGAATTCAACTTCGGTGCTAGAGAAGCTCTCAGGGCTATACTGAAATTGCCAGTCTGTCTCTGGGTGTTTTAGTGCTTCATTTGCCACTTTTTTTGCGCCAGCGATGGCGATGTCTATGATACCTTGTTTGTCTAAGTTGAAAACTTTTTCACGTTGTACTGGAGATGTCGAATTGTAGACGTGCACGATCGCGCGAGGTGCGCCTTTCAGCGACTCGTAAGTGCGCTCAATCAAATGGTCTCTCGCTTGGGTCAATACTTGGATAGTGACATCGCTAGGAATTTGGTTTTCTTCAATTAACCAGCGAACAAAGTCATAGTCAGGTTGGCTGGCGCTAGGGAAGCCAACTTCAATGTGTTTGAAGCCCATATCCACTAGCAACTGCCACAAAATTTGTTTTTGGCCGAGATTCATAGGCTCCATCAGAGCTTGGTTACCATCGCGTAAATCAACAGCACACCAAAGCGGTGCTTTTTCTATTTGGTTGTTTGGCCATTGACGGTGGGGGCGATTGATTGTCGGAAAGCGGCGATATTTCTGATGGTTCATGCGGCTACTACCTATGTGTATTTTCAAGTGTCGCGACGTAATGAAAAAGAGGGCGCTTGTGGCGCCCTCTTTGATAGATCTGGGCTTGTGGCCCTCTCTATTCATTGGTGATTAGTATATGTGGTTTTCTTTGGTTAATGTTTGCGAATATTGTTTTAATTATTGTTATATGTGCAATATTTATCTAAAATTATTTGAATTATTGGTGGAATAAACTATTTAGGTGTAAATTGTTGAAATTAGACCGTATAGATCGTCGGATTTTGGACGAAATTCAGCGTCATGGTGATATCAGCAACCTAGAGTTGGCTGACAAGGTGGGCTTGTCACCCAGTCCATGCTCTCGGCGTGTTAAAGCTTTGCAAGAGGCTGGGCTGATCTTGCGCACGGTTACGCTTTTAGATGCCAAGGCTTTGGGCTTGAGTCTCACTGCGATGATATCCATAAGTATGGATAGGCATACACCCGATCGCTTTGAGGCGTTTGAATCTGCAGTCTCCAGTTATGAGGAGGTTTTAGAATGTTATCTGATTACAGGTCAGAGTGCTGATTACGTGTTGAAGGTAGTGGTGAAAGACATGGAGGCCTATCAGCAGTTCTTGTTGGGCAAGCTAACGAAACTAAAAGGTGTTTCGGGTGTGCATTCGAGCTTTGTTATGCGCAAAGTGATTGACCGTACTGAGTTGCCAGTAAATGTCTATTAATTAATCAATGCTTGCCGTATTTGAATGAGGCTTCACACTTTCTTTGGATCGATTTGTGATAATATCTCGCGGTTACCACAATAATTTTTATAAACGTGTGAGCTATGTTCGCCAATTTTGCCGCAAAACGTCATTTAACCGGTCCTCTTAGGGCCGTAAGTCCAGTTGAAACAGATGAAGAGATCGATTGGCAGTCGATTTCTAAGCCTCGTCGTAGTTCTCGAGTACGTCGCGCAATTCCGCAGCCAAGTGCGAGCAATGAAAAGTTATCTCAGTACGTGAAGCATTGCTTTAAACGCCAGCTTGATGTGAAAGACGTAGGCTGGAAGGAAGCTTTGCAGCTCGCTTGGGTCGAAAGCGTTTCGTTGCTAATCCCTCTTTTATATATGGTTACTGTTTTAGCGCTGCTTTCCCTTGCAATATGGTTTTTTGCCGAACCCGTTATGACTCATGTGATCGAAGAGCGTTTGTGGGAAGCTACTGTTTGGACTTGCGGGGCAGTTGCCATGTTAGGTTTGTTGTACGTGTTACTGGCTCCCTTGTTTGGTGGTTTTCAGAGATATCACGGTCGAGTCTTAGAGTATCATGAAGCGCCAGCGTTATTTGATTTGGTTAACGTTATGAGTGAGCGGCTTCAAGTAAAAGCACCTCGTAGGATAGAGATTAATAATGAGACGGCTATGCGGGTAGACGCATATGCAGGGATCAACAGTATCTATCGTGATGAATATAAAATCATCATCGGCGCGCCATTGCTAATGAGCATGTCACTTCCTGAATTGACAGCGATGCTGGCTCATGAGTTAAGTCACTTTCAGAATAAGCATAAGAAAATAGCGTTCTACCTTATACATCATGTGAGTGAATGGTTGTATTACCGAGCAAAGGGAAGGGATAAGCGTCATCAAAAATTACTGAAGCGCATGCAGAGTGAAAAGCTAGCCAAATATGAATACGCTGAGCTTTGGGTTTGGCAAAGGCTGCATCTATTTCAACAGACAATGTTTGCAGGTATGTTTGCGTTGCACCGCCGACTTACATCTTGGAAGTGTCGACAAATTGAGTTGGAAACTGATGCCCTGGCCGTTCAGTTTTCTGGTTCTAAAGCCTTTATCGCCATGCTAAATAAATTGCGGTTGATCCAATATTCACAAAGTGCTGTATCGAAGCAGAATGACTGGGCGTGGAAGGAAGGCTTTCTGTTAGACGATTATGCCTCCGCAGTGGCGTTGGAAGTAAAAAAAGCCACAAAGTTGCAATTCGAAGAGGTGAAGGAAAATCGCAAAAAAGAGTGTACTCGTTTTTGTCCTGACGATTTAACGCGCATGACTCAGGCCCAGGCTATGAAGGTAGACTCTGAGATAAAAGCAAATGTATCGGCTCATCATCTAGTCGAACAGGGTAAAAAACTATCAAAGGAATTGACCGTTTTAGACTACGAAAGTACGGGAATAGAATCTCCAGAGCGCTTTTGCATATCGTTTGAAAAGATTCGTCAAATTAAAACTACAAAAGAACAACTGCGCAGACAAGCGCAGACTTTTTTTGATGGGCGTATTTACAATCGCGTCATTCGGTTTGAGCCAACTGAAGAGCGGGATGTATCTAATTTCGATGTGCAAACGAGTATCGATTATATAAGGCGTTACCGAGTCGAAGATCATCGCGCGAACGCAGCTGCGAATAATTTGCTGAAACGAATTAATGAAGCCAATGTGGTAGAGCGCTTACGCGCGTCTGGTTTACCGATAAAGAAATTCTTAGGGAATAAAGCGGGTAGTAAAAAGCAGGGTGCCCAGTACTTGCAATACATGCGTGATCAGTATCGTCAGTCTTTGTACCATTTGGAAGCCATGGACCAGGTGTTTTATCAGCGAGTTCATGCAGGGAAGATGTATCTGGATTCTAAATCTCGTGCACAAATTGATTGGTCATTCCACAGTTTAGAGTTGTATTCTCAGATGCGCCGCAGTGTGGCCAATCTAGAGGAAGCCTATTTACCTCTCAACTTTATTGTAAATGGACTGCAAGATGGAGTGACAACACGCATATTGCAGGCAGGGGTGGTTGAGAAACAGTATTTATGGACGTGTATCCGTAACGTGCGGAAGGAGTTCAAAGTTCGGCCGATTAAGGTGCAGTTAAATAATCGTCGAGTTCATATCTTGGGCTATTTGGATTTTAAGTTGGGGGCTTTGCCTACGGCATCATCTGATATGACCTTGGAGGAAATGGCTGAATATGCCAGCGAATTGATTCAGTTGTTGCGGTTCCAATACCATAAATGGCAAGATCAAATTGCGGCGATTATGGCTCGCTTTGAACATCAAAACGATGTTGCGCCTATTAATCTTATGAAGTCGCGTAAATAATTTATAAAGGAAGTTTTTTAGTTCATGCGTTTTTTATTTGTGTTGGTATTCCTGGCTATTGTTAGTGGCTGTTCTTCCGTTTCCTATATGGATCAAATGACAAGTTTGGATCGTGCGCAACCGCATGATGAGTATCAGTATGAAGACCTTCCTTTAGGAATGCAGGATGATCCCGGTATCACTGAGAAAGTAATTAATATTGATGGTAGTCGAAGTTTTTATCAGGCCTATGCTTTGCCACCACGTCGTGGCACTCTGATTCTGCAGTTGAGAACCTATTTATTGAGTGGCTCCGGCCAGCATGCTGGTTATTTTTATCCGGTGATTGAGTTACAGGATCGCAACAAAGAAACCTATGAAATTATCAAGCCGCAGTTGCGATTCACCCAGCTGAGTTCGGAGGGCCGTTATGCTGCGGTTCCTCTTACTTTGAGTGAGAAGGCCGCGTATCTTGTGATTCGAACAGAGCCAAAGCTTTATGGTCAAGAGGCTTCTTACTCGACCAAGCATAGTGGTGCTTCTTGGAGTTATAGTGTGAGCCCATTCAATGAAGTTGAACCGGCAGAATACTTGCCCGCTGGCAAGTTAGAGTTGCTTACTCCTGAGAAAGGTTTTAGCCAGCCATTTGAGAGAATGAAAGGTCCTTTTTGGCAGCTCGGCTATGCTCGGAGTAAGGAAGTGCTGGTAGAGGCGGGCGACTTCACACCAAACTTGAGTCTTGGTGCTGGTCCAGAGCTTGATTATGGTTATGCACTTCCTGTTTATGGCCGTCCATCTAGCACGATTCGAGCATCATTGGGCGGTAGCTATTACCAGTTGAGCGATAGTGGTACGCATCGCCAGATATATGCAAAGGCGGAGTTGCTTTGGGTGGAATCCAACCAGGTAAGTAGTTTGGGTTTTGGTATCACGTCACGTTTTGCTCACGAATATGAAACGCCAGATGTGACCTATGAGTTTGAATCTACATTTGGGCCAAAACTGTTTGTGGAGATTCGAGGAGAGATGGGTGCGGCAATTGGTGCTCATATCAGTTGGTTGGAATACGAAGATCAGTTTGGCAATGAGACCTCGGCGACACAGACTGGTTTCTATTTTACTAAGCTTTATTAAGAAGTGCAGTTAAGCTTGTAAAATAGAAAAAGGTAATAGGCACAAGAGGTATTATCGGTGGGTTGCGGAGTATGTCGCTCAACATACTCCGTCATCCCCGACACGCCTTGATCGGGGATCCATTGCATTCTTTTTTGCAATGCTTTTTCAGTATTAATAGTCTTCAGCCACACCATCTTGTGGCTTAATACCTAAAACGTCACTGCTGGTATTATCAAGCACGTGTTCCAGTGTGCTGCCTAGAATAACACTTTGAAAGTCGGCTTCCGCTAATAAGCCAATTAATACAACGTCGGCATCGGTTTCTTGCGTTAGCTGGATGATGACTTCCTCTGCTTCTCCCTCGCGGATGTGTATTAAATCGTTTGCGATATTGTATTTTTCAGCTAATTCGCGGCTTGCCTCTTCATGTTGTTCAAGCACATATTGTTGTAAGTCTTCGGGAATGGGGGTGTCCGGAAGACTCGCCAGCGCCATGCTCATGATTGGGTAGCTATTAACGAGATGCACTTTGTACAAGTTGTCCTTGTTGAGTAATTCAGAGAATTCAAAAATATGCTCGTTAATTTGCTTGTGCGCGTCGTCCATTGATGTGGCATCCACGGCTGCAATGATATTGCGTGATTCCCATGCGTGTTTGTTTTTTACAAGTAGAACTGGAGCTGGGCAGTGTTTTAGTAGGTTCCAGTCTTGGTGCTGCATGACACGATCTACAATGCTGTGATGTCGAGCTGCTGCCTTTATGACGAGGTCAAAGCTGGTTTGTTTGCTGTTTTCTATAACAGCTTGATAAGCATGGTTACACCAGCATATTGATAGTGGAATGTCCTTTGGTGCATAGGCATCTTTAAGGACCGTCTTAGCCCACGAATGCGAGCGCTCTAAGAGCATTTCTTTTAATTTATGACGCATATCTAGGTCATTGAGTGAGCCTTCCTCACATGCGTGATTATAAACATAGGAGGTGACATGCAGCTTTGCATCCTGTTCTTTGCACAGCTGTAAGGCTCGCTGAATGGCTATTTGGTTGTCGAGCTCTTGATCCAGTAGCAGTAGCACGTTTTTAATGGCGAGCATGTTGCACCTCCTGTCTTTATTTCTTTCAGTCTAGTCCTTTATTGCTTTTTCAACTTGTTTTATATCAATCATGCCTTGTTATTTTAAGCTATTGGCCATGATTGGGCAGAATGGCTAAGAAGGCTTTTCCCGCGGAGCCTAGGGTTTTTCCTTTGCGCTGAAGAACGCCAAGATTTCTGTAGGGATGGATGCCAAGGTTTAGTCTGATTAGGTCTTTATCCTGAGCCATATGATCGGGCAGTACGGCCCAGCCCAAGCCAACGCTGGCCATCATTTTGATGGTTTCCATATAGCTTGACATCATACTAATGGTTTCACGATAACGGCTAGGGAGAGCTGCTTGCAGGCTTAGCTTTTCTTTTTTAAATGCTGCTTCGATGATTTCAAAGGTAACTGTATTGGGTTCTGGCAAAATTGCCTCGTGTTGAGTCAGATCCTTCAAATGGATGTTCTTTTGCTTTGACAGTGGGTGAGTATGAGAGCAGACAAAAGTTAGTGGGTCTCGCCATATAGCCTGCATATCAAGCTTGGGATCTTGCTCTAGGGGTAAGGTCGCAAACGCTATATCCAGCTCGCCATTCGCTAGGGCTTCACATGCAGCTTCGGATCCTAGGAATTGCATAGCGAGTTTGACCTGCGGGTAGGTGCTGTGGAACTTGCGTAAAATATGAGGCAAATGATGTAGCCCTATATGATGACTTGTTCCGATACGTAATGTACCACTAACGTCACCACTGAGGCTCGCTAGTTCAGTTTTGATTTCTAAAAGCTCGCTGACAATATGCTTGGCTTTTGGCATGAGCGCTTCACCCGCAGGTGTGAGGGTGGCTTTGCGTGGCAGGCGATCGAACAATTGGCAGTCTAGAGTGTCCTCTAACATGGCGATACGCTTGCTGACCGCAGGTTGTGTTAAATGAAGGCGGTGAGCGGCTTGGCTGAATGACTCAGTCTCTGCGACGGCAATGAAAGCTTGTAACGATTGTGTGTCCATATTGGCTCTTGTGATTCCAAAAAGGAATGCAATTTATAAAAAATATGAATTTGTGTTATTTGTAAGCTAAACGTAAACTTGCGTCAAATATTATAAATCGTGATGAGAGAAGCGATATGGGTAAAACCTTATACGACAAGTTGTGGGATCAGCATTTGGTGAAAGAGCGTGAGGACGGCACTGCGCTTATCTATATTGATCGTCAATTGCTGCACGAAGTGACATCTCCTCAGGCATTTGAAGGTCTGCGTTTGGCGAGTCGTAAGCCATGGCGTATTGATGCCAACATCGCGACGCCGGATCACAATGTTCCGACAACGGCAAAAGAGCGCTTGTCGGGTATCGAAGGTATTCAAGATCCTGTATCGAAAATCCAGGTAAAGACGTTGGATGATAACTGCGATGAGTTCAATATTCTTGAATTTAAAATGCAGGATAAGCGTCAAGGTATCGTGCATGTGGTTGGTCCAGAGCAGGGCGCCACGTTGCCGGGTATGACCGTAGTGTGTGGTGATAGCCATACATCCACTCATGGTGCGTTTGCAGCATTAGCCCATGGTATCGGCACATCTGAGGTTGAACACGTATTGGCAACTCAATGTTTGATTCAGCGCAAAATGAAAAACCTATTGATCAAGATTGATGGCAAATTGGGTGCGGGTATTACAGGTAAAGATGTTGTATTGCATGTGATTGGTGTAATCGGTACGGCTGGTGGTACTGGCTATGCGATGGAATTTGGTGGCTCAGCCATGAAAGAGCTAAGCATGGAAGCCCGCATGACCATGTGCAACATGGCAATTGAGGCTGGCGCTCGTGCAGGTATGGTGGCATTTGATCAGATCACTGCAGACTATGTTAAGGGTCGCGCGTATGCCCCTAAAGGTGATCAGTGGGAACAAGCGTTAGCAGCATGGAAAGATCTAAAGTCTGACGATGACGCGCAGTTCGATAAAGTAGTTGAAATAAAAGCTGAAGACATCAAGCCACAGGTGACTTGGGGTACTTCTCCTGAGATGGTGACCACAGTAGACGGCTTTGTGCCGACTCCTGAAGATGCTAAAGATGACGTGGAGCGCTCTGCGTTTGCCCGTGCGTATGAGTACATGGGTCTAGAAGCGGGCCAAGCCATCACTGATATCCAGTTGGATCGAGTGTTTATTGGCTCTTGTACTAATAGTCGTATTGAAGATTTACGTGCCGCTGCAGCGGTAGCGAAAGGCAATAAAGTGGCGCCGTCTTTGAAGCAGGCGCTTGTTGTTCCTGGTTCTGGTTTAGTGAAAGAACAAGCCGAGCAAGAAGGTTTGGATAAAATTTTCGTGGAAGCCGGTTTTGAATGGCGTGAGCCAGGTTGTTCAATGTGTCTTGCCATGAACGCGGATAAGTTAGGTAGCGGTGAGCACTGTGCGTCGACGTCAAACCGTAACTTCGAAGGTCGTCAAGGGTACGGTGGTCGTACGCATTTGGTGAGTCCTGCGATGGCGGCTGCAGCGGCGATCGCTGGTCATTTTGTTGATGTTCGTGAATTTAACCTAGACGCTTAATTGGGGAGTATCCATATGAAGCCTTTTACAAAGAAAGCTGGCATCGTAGCGCCAATGGATCGTGCCAATGTAGATACGGACATGATCATCCCAAAACAATTTTTAAAGTCTATTAAGCGTACGGGTTTTGGTCCGAACTTATTTGATGAGCTGCGCTACCTAGATGAAGGTCAGCCAGATGCGGATAATAGTCAGCGGCCTCTAAATAAAGATTTTGTTTTGAACCAAGAACGTTTCCAAGGTGCGTCTGTTTTATTAGCTCGTGAAAACTTCGGCTGTGGTTCCTCACGGGAACACGCTCCTTGGGCCTTAGAGGATTTTGGTTTTCAAGTGATAATCGCGCCTAGCTTCGCTGATATCTTCTTCAACAACTGTTTTAAAAATGGTTTGCTGCCAATTGTATTAGATGAATCTATTGTTGATGGTTTATTTAAAGAGGTGGAAGCCAACTCTGGCTACAAGCTAACAGTGGATCTTGAGAATCAAGTGATTGAAAAGCCCGACGGTGGCACCATTGAGTTTAACGTCGATAGTTTCCGCAAGCATTGCTTGCTTAATGGTTTAGATGATATCGGTATTACATTGCAAGATGCCGATGATATCAAGGCGTACGAAGACAAGCGTCGACAGTCTTCACCTTGGTTGTTTGATCAAGTTAAATAATTATCAAAATTTAAGAAGAAAATTATGTCTAAAAATGTATTGATTCTGCCGGGTGACGGTATTGGTCCTGAGATCGTTACTGAGGCGGTTAAGGTTCTGAATGTTATCAACGACAAGCTATCGCTTGATCTTGATTTTGTTGATGGTTTAGTGGGTGGTGCGGCATACGATGTTCATGGCACGCCATTACCTGATGAGACCATGGAAAAAGCCCACGCGGCAGACGCTATTCTCTTGGGTGCAGTGGGTGGTCCAAAATGGGATAACCTCGAGAATCGTGATCATCGTCCAGAAAAGGGCCTTTTAGGTTTGCGCTCTGGCCTAGAATTGTTTGGTAATTTGCGTCCCGCAATTTTGTACCCGCAGCTGGCGGATGCGTCTTCATTGAAACCGGAAGTTGTTTCGGGTTTAGATATTTTGATTGTTCGTGAATTAACGGGCGGTATTTATTTCGGTCAGCCGCGCGGTATTCGCATGTTGGAAAACGGTGAGCGCGAAGGTTATAACACCTATGTTTACAGCGAGTCTGAGATTCGTCGCATCGCGAAAGTTGCGTTTGAATCAGCGCAAAAACGTAACAAAAAATTGTGCTCAGTGGATAAGGCCAATGTTTTAGAGGTAACTGTTCTTTGGCGTGAAATCCTAGAAGAAATGTCGAAAGACTATCCAGATGTTGAGTTGTCTCACATGTATGTAGACAACGCTGCCATGCAACTTGTTCGTGCGCCAAAACAATTTGACGTTATGGTAACGGGCAATATGTTCGGAGATATTTTGTCCGACGCCGCAGCTATGCTGACGGGTTCAATAGGGATGTTACCAAGTGCTTCTTTGAATCAAAGCAACAAAGGTATGTATGAACCTTGTCATGGTAGTGCACCAGATATTGCAGGTAAGGGTCTTGCAAATCCATTGGCAACGATTTTGTCAGCAGCAATGATGTTGCGTTATAGCTTGGAGGAGAGCAAAGCGGCAGATGAAATAGAGGCTGCAGTGAGTCGCGTATTGGATCAAGGTCTGCGTACAGCCGACATTATGAGTGAAGGTATGCAGCAAGTCTCAACGGCTGAAATGGGTGATGCGGTCGTTGCGCAATTAACAGAAGCCTAAGCAAATTATCATCAAAAGCCAGATTGGTTTGTGGCTTTGCGGTCCGATAATTTTGCACAATTGCACTTGATAGGAGTGAAAAATGAGTATGAAAGTTGGTTTAATCGGCTGGCGTGGAATGGTGGGCTCTGTGCTCATGCAGCGTATGGAAGAAGAGAAAGACTTCGATGTAATCGATCCTGTCTTCTTCACGACTTCGCAAAAAGGTCAGCCAGCACCTAAGTTTGGTGGTAAAGACGCTGGTGAACTTCAAGATGCATTCGATATTGAAGTGTTGAAACAGCAGGATGCCATTATCACCTGTCAAGGTGGCGACTATACAAAAGAAGTATATCCAAAGTTGCGTGATGCAGGTTGGGATGGGTACTGGATTGATGCGGCGTCTTCACTGCGCATGGAAGACGACAGTATTATCGTATTGGATCCGGTAAACCTTGATGTCATCAAGCAAGGTATCGACAAAGGTATTAAGACTTACGTTGGCGGTAACTGTACGGTTAGTTTGATGTTGATGGCGCTAGGTGGTCTGTTCGAAAAAGATTTGATCGAGTGGGTTTCTCCTATGACGTATCAAGCGGCTTCAGGTTCTGGTGCAAAGCACATGCGTGAATTGATCTCGCAAATGGGCGGTATTCACGCAAACGTAAAAGAATTGTTAGACGATCCTGCTTCTGCCATTTTGGAAATCGATAAAAAAACCGCTGAATACATTCGCAGCAACGATTATCCATGTGATCAATTCGGCGTGCCACTAGCGGGTTCATTGATTCCTTACATCGATAGCCAATTAGAAAGCGGTCAAAGTCGTGAAGAGTGGAAAGCAGAAGTTGAAACCAACAAGATCTTAGGTACTTCAGAAGCGCCAACGCCAATCGATGGTATCTGTGTGCGTGTTGGTGCCATGCGTTGTCACTCACAAGCAATGACTATCAAGTTGAAGAAAGACATCAGTGTTGAAGAGATTGAAAAAACACTGGCCGGAGCAAACGACTGGGTGAAAGTGATTCCAAATGATCGCGATGCAACAATGGAAGAACTCACGCCGGCGAAAGTTACTGGCACATTAAGTGTTCCGGTTGGTCGTATTCGCAAGCTGTCTATGGGGCCTGAATATATTTCGGCGTTTACCGTAGGTGATCAGCTACTATGGGGTGCGGCAGAGCCGTTACGTCGTATGCTACGTGTATTGCTTGGCTAATATAAACCAAAGTTTGATGAAACTTGGTAAGTAATAAAAAGCGGTTAGTTGATTCTAACCGCTTTTTTTATGTCTTATATTTCCTTAAGTAAAGCTAGTCTTGAATTGGCGCAAGGCTTAGCGTATACGTTTAATAAAATTCACTGAGATCGATAGTAACGGAATGGATAACTTAATTAGCAGCTTGGATCAGCACATTCAAAATGCACTGGATGTAACGTTTAAGCCGGAAACCTATAGTCAGTTGGGTGTAATCATATTGATATACACGGTTTCCTATATGTTGTCGTCCCGTATGCGAAAGCATCTTCCTGTCTTAAAAGTGCCTCCGGTAACTCCCGCCAGTGCTCCCATTAAGGCTCTGGTGTATCGATGTGGAAAGTTACTCACGCCAATTTTTGCCATCATGCTGATGCGAATTGTTCTGGGTTTTTCTAGTTTTTTACTGGTTGACGACTGGGTTATCCAAACCGGTTTTGCCATTGCGGTTCTCATGCTTTTTTCGTCTTTTATCAATTTGGTTATTACCAATTCGGTTGTAGCTGGCGCTTTTCGCTGGATAGGTATGCCTATTTTGATTCTGCATCTAGTAGGGGTGCTGGATAATATCGTACTTGTACTCGAATCCATGTCTGTTGAGTTGGGGAATATAAAGATATCTGCCTATGGTGTCGCGAGGACGATTATTTTTGGTTCGCTATTATTTTGGTTGGGGCGCATCTCCAACAATACAGGAAAGACTTTGATAAGAAACCAACTCGCATTGGACTTTAGAACTAAGGAAATTGTTGCCAAATTGTTCGAGATTTTATTATTCCTCGTTTTTGTTCTTCTATTGTTGCATTTGATGGGGATTAATCTAACAGCGTTGGCAGTATTTGGTGGTGCCTTGGGTGTGGGTTTGGGGTTTGGCTTGCAGTCTATCGCCTCCAATTTTATATCAGGGGTTATTATCATTTTTGATCGCTCGCTCTCCGTAGGTGATTACGTTGGTCTAGAAGATGGTCGAGCAGGTAAAGTGACTGAGCTTAATATGAGGTCGACCACACTTGAGACGTACGATGGTAAGAACATAGTTGTGCCTAATGAGCAATTTATTACTAGTTCGTTCACCAACTGGACGCGACAAAATGAAAAACAACGCTACCGCGTAGACTTCTCCGTAGGCTATAAAACCGATGTCAGAAGCGTCTGCGAGTTAATTAAAGAGGCGGTTGCCTCTCACCCTCAGGTGCTGAGTGGCCCGGACGTAGTGTTTGAGGAGCGTCCAGATTGTGAGATTGATAGCTTCGGTGATTCTGGTGTAAATATGTTTGTGGAGTTCTGGATGGAGGGAATAGACGATGGTAGAAACCGAGTTGGTGGGGATTTGCTATTGATTATCCTGGAAACGTTACAGGAAAATGGTATCGAGATACCTTATCCGCAGCGCGAAGTTCGCATCGTAGGTTCCGAGTCATCTCTTTCAAAGTAGCAGCAAATCGCGACGGCAGGAGCAAACCTGCTGTCGCGAGCGGATTTTTTAGCTTTCGTATTTTGCTAAATACTCGTCATAAGTGCCATGAAAATCAATCAAGCTGCCGTCTTTGAATGCTAAAATACGGTTGGCTAATGATGATACAAATTGACGGTCGTGACTCACGAAGATTAGTGTGCCTTCGTAAATTTCAAGTGCATAGTTTAGGGATTCAATGGATTCCATATCCATATGGTTGGTCGGTTCATCCATTAGCAAAATATTCGGCTTTTGCATCATGATCTTACCAAGTAGCATGCGACCTTGTTCACCGCCCGAAATTACGCTTACTGATTTTTTGATGTCGTGCTGGGAGAATAATAGGCGACCTAGTGAGCCGCGAACCACTTGTTCGTCATCGGTTTCTTCTTTCCATTGTGCCATCCAATCATAAAGGTTCTCGCCGCCTTCGAATTCATCCGCATGGTCTTGGGCGTAATAGCCAATGTTCGCGTTTTCTGACCATTTCATTTCACCGCTTTTAAGTGGCATGCGGCTGGCAAGAGTGTTGAGTAAGGTGGTTTTACCAACGCCGTTTTCACCAATGATGGCCACTTTTTCGCCCACTTTGATCATAAGATCTAAGTCTTTGATTAGGATGTTGTCATCAAATCCTTGTGTTAGACCCTCGGTTTCAAGTGCGTTTCGGAATAACGGTTTTTCTTGCTCAAATCGAATAAAAGGATTTTGACGGCTAGAAGCTTTTACTTCCTCTAGCTGGATTTTATCAATCTGTTTTGCGCGTGATGTTGCTTGTTTGGCTTTTGATGCATTAGCAGAGAAACGTGATACAAAGGTTTTAAGCTCGGCAATTTGCGCTTTTTTCTTAGCGTTGTCAGCGAGCATGCGTTCGCGAGCCTGTTCGGCGGCAAACATGTACTCGTCATAGTTGCCGTGGTAAACGCGTAGCTCACCGTAATCGATATCGGCCATGTGTGTACAAACACTGTTTAGGAAGTGGCGGTCGTGCGAAATGATGATCATGGTGCACTGGCGTTCGTTTAGTACGTTTTCTAGCCAGTGGATGGTGTGGATATCCAAGTTGTTGGTAGGTTCATCGAGCAACATGATGTCTGGATCAGCAAACAGTACCTGAGCCAATAGAACTCGTAACTTCCAACCTGGTGCGACCTCACTCATAGGGCCGAAATGTTGTTCTGTTGGGATGCCAACGCCAAGTAGTAATTCACCCGCTTTAGCTTCCGCGGAATAGCCGTCAAGTTCTGCAAATTCAACTTCTAAGTCCGCAACTTTCATGCCGTCTTCTTCGCTCATTTCTGCTTGCGAATAGATGCGGTCGCGTTCTTCTTTTACTTCCCATAAGCGAGTGTTGCCCATGATTACGGTGTCAACAACGCTGTATTCTTCGTAAGCAAATTGATCTTGGTTCAGCTTCGCAATGCGTTCGTTGGGATCGTAAGAGACGTTGCCAGCAGAAGGGGATAGCTCGCCACTTAAAATCTTCATAAATGTGGACTTTCCGCAGCCGTTGGCACCAATAAGGCCATAGCGATTGCCATCGCCAAATTTTACAGAAATATTTTCGAATAGTGGCTTGGCGCCAAATTGCATGGTGATGTTAGAAGTCGATAGCACTAATAGTTCTCTTGGCCTGAATATGGCGGCTTGGTTAAAAAAAGGGGGCGCATTGTCGCAGAATGAAGGGCTCGACCCAAGGGAATTCTGGCTATGTTGTGTTAAATTTGAGCGAGATGCGGCGCATTTTGTCGCTAATTCGCAGAATTGGCCAAATAAAACCGGATCAACTCCTCTATAGCCCTTGTAAATATTGATAAATCATTGATTTTACTTAATACTTACCCCCTTAATGACACAATCATATAAGAACCTGTTGCTTAGGGTTTAGCAAATTAGCCCGCAGGCCCACGAAAGGTATTAGAAAAATAAGGATACATTGCTATGTTGCGAAAACTCGCGATTGCAATTGCCGCATCTGGGGCGATGATGAGTGCCGGATATGTTCAAGCATTGGGCATGGGCGACATTGAATTAGAATCGGCTCTAAACCAGCCGTTAGATGCACGTATAAAATTGATTAAAGCTAATGATCTCGAAAATTGGGAGATCAAGCCTGCGCTAGCATCTGAAGACGCGTTCAACAAAGCGGGCGTTGAGCGTATTTTCTTTTTAAATAATATTAAATTCGAAGTTGAGCGCGAGGATGGCGACGTTTACGTCAATGTAAAGAGCCAGAAAGCAGTTGTAGAGCCCTTCCTTAACTTTCTTGTCCAAGTGGATTGGCCGAATGGTCGTCTTCAGCGTGAGTACACTTTACTATTAGATCCGCCTGTTTTTGATGAAGAGCAGGGTATTGCCCCTGTCAATGTTGCTAGCGAGGCGGTAGAGCAAGAACCTCTATCCCAGCAACAGGATATGATTCCTGAGCCACAACCTGAGCCTTCATTACCGGGCACTTATGCAGAGCCCGAGCCGGTTGCTGATGACAGTGAGCAAGAATATCAAGAAGAAACAGAAGAGCAATCTGAGGTTTCTTCTCAGCCACAGGCTGTTGTCTATGAAGTTCGTGAAAACGACACACTGTGGGAAGTCGCTATTAGGACTCGCCCAAATCGTAATATTTCTCCTCAGCAAGCCATGCTGGCGATTCAGGATTTGAATCCTGATGCGTTTATTAATGGCAACATCAATCGATTGAAGAAAGACCAAACACTCGAAGTTCCGACTGAAGAACAAATGCTGTCCCGTACTTTTGATCAAGCGGTAGCAGAGGTCGCGGCGCAAAATCAGGCGATTGCACAGCGTAAAGCTCAGTTAGATGCCACGCGTAAAGAGCAAGCGAGAGAGTTGGACACCGAAGTTGCTGATTCAGAGCTGAAACTTCTTGCAGGCGGCGATGCTACTTCAGACATGGATCGCAAAGCCAGTGGCCAAGTTGCCAAAGATACTCTGGGCGATCAGTCATCATTAGAGCAAGAGTTATCTTTAGCATTAGAGAATTTGGATAAGTCGTCTCGAGAGAATCAGGAGTTGCGTAACCGTTTAGATTCTCTTGAAGAACAGATTGGTACCTTACAGCGTTTGATTAACCTTAAAGACGAGCAAATGGTTGCGCTTCAGGCCGGTATGTCTGCAGAAGAAATCGAAGGCATGACGCAGGGTGAGGTAATTAGCGATGCTCCTAAGACGGATGTTGTGAGTGAAGCTCCTGCTTCTGTTGTAGAAGATAAAGATCTAAATTTTGCACAAGACACAGAAGTAGATTCACAGGAAGATGCAGCGCCAGAGCAACCGCAGGCTACTGAAACATCAAAAGAAGTGAAGAAGTCGGCGCCAAAGCCAGCCCCAATTCCACCGGCGGATAAACCGTTTGACCCAATTGCGTTTGCAATTGACAACCCTCCAGTGCTTGGTGGTGTGTTAGGTGCGCTTTTGCTGGCTTTATTAGGTGTT
This sequence comes from Bermanella marisrubri, assembly GCF_012295615.1. Lineage (NCBI taxonomy): Bacteria > Pseudomonadati > Pseudomonadota > Gammaproteobacteria > Oceanospirillales > Oceanospirillaceae > Bermanella > Bermanella marisrubri. The sequence goes on along the minus strand of NZ_CP051183.1, from coordinate 1,938,270 downwards.
AAGTACGCACGCAAGCGTAAAGAGGATAAGGCTGCTGACGATATTGCGGATAATCAATTTGAAGCAGATCAGGATCCTCTTGGTGATGTAGAAGTAGATGGTGATTTTGATGATGAGTTTAGTGACTTGGAATTAAACACTGATGAGTCGCCGCTGGATTCAGATTTCTCGCAGTCAGAAGATGATGCTTCTGGTCTGCCTGAGTCGCTTGATCAGGACGAAAGTTATGAAGATGTTCTTGGTCAAGTTGATGTATATATGGCTTATGACCGAGTTGATTCGGCAAAATCATTGCTCGAAGAAACATTGGAAAAACAGCCGCAGCGTCACGAGTTACGATTAAAGCTTTTAGAGATTCTTGCAGAATCGGATATGAGTGATGATTTTGCTAGCCAGTACGATTGGTTAAAAGCTAATGCAGGCGAGTCAGAGCAAGCACAAGCAGATCAAATAAAGGCACGCTTTGAGGGTCAAGATGCTGGTGATTTTGACTCTGACCTTAGTATGGGTGACGATTTAGATCTTGGCATGGACATGATGTCAGGTTCGGATAGTGGTGAAGAGCTATCTCTCGATGATTTGGATCTTGGTGAATCAACTTCTAGTCAGTTAGAATCTGATGAATTAGAAATGGATTTCTCCAGCAGTGACTTAGATTTAAGCTTCGAAGAGTCAGCTGCAGACACAAGTTCTAGCTCTTCGTCGAGTGCGAATAATGAGCTTGAGTTTAGTTTGGATGACGAATTAGATGTGAGTTTCGAGTCCGAATCGGTTGCAACAAGTGAATTGGATTCAGCTGAAAATTCTTTGGAGTTCGACTCTGACTTAGAGTTTGGTGAAGATTTAGGAGATAAATCTAGTGATGATCTATCTCTCGATAGCGATCTGCCAGTATTAGAGGCGGATTCAAATAATTTGTCCAATGAAAATGAACTTGAGTTCGATGGTGACTTTGATCTTCCTGAGCTTACAAATGATTCATTTGATGAATCAGTGAAAGATGACGATGGCCTGGATCTTGATTTTGAGGGCCTAGATGGTGGTTCGTCTGATGAAATTGCTCTAGACGAAGGTTCGGTTGATGGTGATCTGGATGTCGAGTTTTCACTGGATGAGATGGACGACGCTCCTAATCTCGTCAGTGAAAATGAATTGCCTGTATTAGACGCAGAAAGCGCATCGGATGATGCTGAATTCGATTTCGAAACGGAGCTCGAGAGTTTTGAAACGGATGAAACGAGCGCTGATATGCCGGAATCTCTGGATCTTGATATTAGCGAAGAGATCGATTCTGCGGATGAGGCGATTGCACTTGATGAAGGTTTGGAGATTGAAGCTGCGTCTGAAGATTCCCTTCCCGAAGCGGCTGAGGAAATCAGTTTCGATAATGACGATGATTTGTCGCTTGATCTTGATGAAAATGTTGCATCAACATCGCTTGAGGAAGAACTCGAAGAGATAGCGGTTGTTGATGAGCCAAGCACAGCTGAATCAGGTGCCGATATTGAACCAGCTGATGATTTATCGGCAGATGATCCGCTTGCCGACTTTGATATCGGTGAGGATTTAGAAAACCTTGATGGCGATCTTGATTTCTTAAGTGGCACTGACGAGAGTGAAACAAAGTTAGATCTTGCTCGTGCATACATTGATATGGACGATAAAGAGGGTGCTCGTGAAATTCTTCAGGAGGTTATGGAAGAAGGTAGCGATGACCATAAGAAAGAAGCTACCAAACTACTTGATAGCATCGCTTAAATCTTTTTCGTAACTGAGCTTAAAGCTTGTAAAATAACCCGTGCATGGCAACATGCTCGGGTTTTTTTATTGTTCAAGGTAGTGGGATGTCAGACAAAATTGACCAACAAGAAGAGCAGTCGATTACACGCCGATTTGTGGCAGGTGTAGAGTACAACGGTGCTCTGTTTAAAGGTTGGCAAAAGCAAAAGCATTACGCTGGCCCCAGTGTCCAAGAAGCGCTAGAGAAAGCTATATCGAGAGTCGCTAATCATACTGTTGATGTTGTTTGTGCAGGGCGAACGGATGCAGGTGTTCATGCAAGTGCCCAGGTCATACACTTTGATACGAGTGCGGTTCGCGATGAGCGAGCTTGGAAATTAGGTATCAATACAAACTTACCTGACGGGGTTTGTGTTAATTGGATTATGCCAGCGCCGCAAGACTTTCACGCTAGATTTAGTGCTGTTGCAAGACGTTACCGTTATTTCATCATGAATAAGCAGGTTAAGCCTGGCTTGATGCATGATGGTGTGAGTTGGTGGCGTCGTCCTTTGGATGCAGAAAAGATGCATGAAGCAGCTCAATACCTGTTGGGAGAGCATGATTTTACGTCGTTTCGAGCCAAAGACTGCCAAGCACGACATGCTGTTAGAACCATGAAATATATCAGTGTTAAGCGATTAAACGATTGGGTGATTGTTGAAGTCTGTGCCAATGCATTTTTGTATCATATGGTGAGAAACATTGTCGGAGTGCTGCTCCCAATTGGAGAGGGTAAAAAGCCGGTGGAATGGTGCGAGCAAGTATTGGCCGCGCAGGATCGTAGACAAGCGGGAGTAACCGCACCGGGTGAGGGTTTGTATTTCGTCAATGTGGAATATCCTGAATATCCGCATCTGCCCATTGATGGTACTGGTCCAGCTTTCTACCAATTCATGAGTCACGCAGAGGGCTAAACTTGATGAACCAAATTATGAGAACCCGCGTAAAGATCTGTGGTATTACTCGAATTGAGGATGCCAAAGTAGCTGTAGAGTCTGGTGCGGATGCCATTGGTTTGGTGTTTTATGAGCCGAGCCCAAGGTCCGTTACTATTGATCAGGCTGCTGCAATTGCGCAATCTGTTCCAGCGTTTGTCACTGTCACGGCTTTGTTTGTAAATCCCGACCAGAGCTACGTGCAAGACGTGTTGGAAAAGGTTAGAATCGACTTAATTCAATTTCATGGTGACGAAGACAATGCGTTTTGTTGTCAATTCAATCGCCCCTTCATTAAAGCCCTGCGTGTCCGGCAAGCGTCGGATGTGGTGGCGTCGAGCGTGCGCTTCCCTGACGCATTGGCGATTCTTCTAGATGCCTACAAACCCGGCGTCCCCGGGGGTACTGGAGAGACCTTTGATTGGTCTCTAGTACCAAACGAACTCGAAAAACCCATTATTTTGGCTGGCGGCCTAGCTCCTGAAAATGTTTCGGATGCCATCACTCAGACAGCGCCTTTTGCGCTCGATGTGAGTGGCGGCGTGGAAGCAAGTAAGGGCATAAAGGACGCTGGTAAAATCAAAGCATTTTTAAGTGAGGTGTATCATGTCAATCGATCTTAAAGCGGTGACAGAATTACCTAATGCAACAGGCCACTTTGGTCAATACGGCGGCCGTTTTGTATCTGAAACATTAATGGCAGCTCTGGATGATCTAACCGAGTTATATGAGCGGTTAAAGAAAAATCCGGAATTTCAGGCGGAGTACGATAAAGATTTGGCTCATTATGTTGGTCGCCCGAGTCCACTTTATTTTGCTGAACGCTTAACTGAAAAAGTGGGCGGAGCAAAGATTTACTTAAAGCGCGAAGATCTGAATCATACAGGTGCACACAAAGTAAATAACACGATTGGTCAGGCGCTGTTGGCAAAGTACACAGGGAAGCCTAAAGTGATCGCTGAAACGGGTGCTGGCCAACATGGTGTGGCAACGGCAACCGTAGCAGCTCGGTTAGGTTTGCAGTGTACCGTTTTTATGGGTGCCACCGATGTCGAACGACAAAAGCTAAATGTCTATCGCATGCGTTTATTGGGAGCGGAAGTGGTACCTGTTACATCGGGAACTGCCACACTAAAAGACGCCATGAACGAAGCCATGCGTCACTGGGTTACTAATGTCGATGATACTTTTTATATCATAGGCACCGTTGCGGGTCCGCATCCCTATCCAAAGCTAGTTCGTGACTTTCAGGCTGTCATTGGTCGCGAAACTAAGCGCCAAAGCATGGAACAAGAAGGGCGTCTTCCTGATGCGGTCGTGGCCTGTGTGGGTGGTGGCTCCAATGCCATTGGTATGTTCTACCCGTTTATTGAAGACGAAGCGGTTGCTATGTATGGCGTCGAAGCCGGTGGTCATGGTCTAGATGGTGATGATCACGCAGCGCCACTTTGTAAGGGTAAGCCTGGTGTGCTTCACGGTAATCGCACTTACCTAATGGAAGATGAAAACGGCCAGATCATGGGAACACATTCGGTAAGCGCCGGTTTGGATTATCCAGGCGTCGGTCCTGAGCATTCATATCTAAAAGACATTGGCCGTGTTAATTACGTTGCGGCCACCGATAAGGAAGCCTTGGATGCATTCCATACCTTGACTGAAGTTGAAGGTATTATGCCCGCGCTTGAATCAAGCCATGCTGTAGCTCATGCAATGAAGTTGGCAGCGACCATGGATAAAGATCAGATTGTCGTTGTTAATTTGTCAGGTCGCGGTGATAAAGACATTCACACCGTTGCAGAACTTGATGGCATCAATATATAAGTGAGTTAGGGACGTTACATGAATCGTATTGATCAATGTTTTGAGAAGTTAAAGCAAAACGGGAAAAAGGCCCTGATTCCTTACATCACTGGTGGTGATCCAAAGCCCGATTGGACGTTGGATCTGATGCATACCTTGGTTGAATCGGGTGCAGACATTATAGAGTTAGGGGTACCGTTTTCGGACCCCATGGCGGACGGCCCAACCATTCAGTTGGCGTGTGAACGAGCGTTAGAGCACGGAACGAGTTTGCGCCAGTTGCTATCCATCGTCTCTCAGTTTCGTGAGACCAATACAGAAACACCTGTAGTATTGATGGGCTATCTAAATCCTGTGGAAGTAATGGGTTACGATGCCTTTGCCAAAGCCGCTAAAGACTCTGGTATTGATGGTGTGCTAATGGTTGATATGCCACCGGAAGAGTCTGTGGATGTGGCAGATATCTTTAAGTCAAATGGGCTTGAGATGATTTACCTCCTTGCGCCAACCACACCACCTAAGCGTGCTGAATTAATTTGCGCTCATGGTTCTGGGTATTTGTATTATGTGTCTGTTAAGGGTGTGACGGGCTCCGCCGCACTTGATGTAGATGATGTAAAACAGAATCTTGATCGTATTCGCACGCAAACGGATCTACCTCTGGGGGTTGGTTTCGGTATTAAAGACGGCGAGACGGCTGCCAAGGTGGCGAAAGTATCTGATGCAGTTATTGTGGGCAGTGCGTTAGTTAATTGTATAGCTAAGCAACCTGATGATCTTAATTCGATCAAGTCCGATTTAGTTGCACTGATGACTGAAATTCGTTCTGCTATGGACGTGTGAACGGGTAATGGATGAGCATCAACTATGAGTCGAAACTTAGATCAGTGGCTTCAGTATTTGGAGTCTGCCCATCCCAAAGACATTGATTTGGGGTTAGATCGAGTTAGAGCCGTGGCAGAGCGGCTCGATCTTATTAAGCCTGCTAAGTATGTCGTTTTGGTCGCTGGAACTAACGGCAAAGGAACGACTGTAGCAACATGTGGTGAGTTGTTTCGCCAGTCTGGATTCAGTGTCGGTGTTTTCACCAGTCCGCACATTACTAAGTATAACGAGCGTGTTTCTATTAACGGAAAGCAGGTTTCTGATGCGCAGTTGATAGATAGTTTTGAAGCTATTGAGAGTAAACGAGGAGATATTTCTCTTACGTACTTTGAGGTTTCGGCGCTTTCGGCTTTGTATCTTTTTAAGCAAGCTAATGTTGAAGCAGCTGTGCTCGAAATCGGTTTGGGTGGAAGACTAGACGCGGTTAACTTGGTTGATCCAGATGTTTCTATTGTTACAAGTATTGGCCTAGATCATCAGGACTGGTTGGGGGATACCTTAGATAAAATTGGCTATGAAAAAGCGGGAGTTTATCGTCAAAGCAAGCCAGCAATTTGCGGGCAAGTGAATCCACCCTCAGGTTTATTGGCTCATGCCAATGAGATTGATGCAAAGTTATTGATTAAACATCAAGACTTTCATCATCAGCTAAACGAGCAGGGTGGTTTTGATTGGTTTGGTGTCAATGCTTCGGGTGAGCGGATAGTTTTCAATGATCTCCCTTTGCCGAAAGTGCCAATAGAAAATGCCTGTACAGCTCTGCAAGCTATGATGATGCTACCGATAGAATGGGCTATCGAAGATGTTCGTTTGGCTCTGCAGAATGTATTCGTTGAAGGTCGCTTGCAAGCTTTTTGCTATCAGGGTTCATCTGGCCAAAGTGTATCTGGCATGTTGGATGTAGGACATAATCCGCAAGCAGCTGAATTCTTACTGCAGTACATTCCTGAAACCAAAGGCCGAGTGTTTGCTGTGTTGGCCATGCTGCAGGACAAGAATCCGAATGATGTAGTGACTGCACTGAAAGATCGTGTTGATCAGTGGTGTTTTGCTGGACTACAAGGTTATCGTGGGCAGACTGCTCAGGAGTTAATGTCTAGGATTGATCACTTGCCTCATGGCTCTAGAGACTTCCACAGTGTAAGCCAAGCGATGGAGTGTGTGATGGAAGAGGTCACATGCGACGATTATGTGGTAGTCTTGGGTTCTTTTCTAACTGTGTCGGCAGCAAAGTCTTGGCTGGAGCAATAATAGATGGATGAAGGGATTAAACGAAAGCTTGTAGGGTCTGCTGTGCTCGTTGTCGTGGCTCTGATCGTTCTGCCATTGATCGCTCCGAAAGCCAAAAACGCAGCCTATTTATCCGAACAGGTACCGCTAGAAACTGACATTCCAAATATGGATATGGCGTTACCCAAATCCCTTTCTCTCAGACAAATCAGGCCGCCTGAGTCTCAAGCTAGCGAAACGATTGACGTTAACGAATTTGAGGTGGATGGCAAGAAAGTGGCATCAGCTACGATTGATGTGCCCGTGAAAAAAGAAGATGGTCAAGCTTTGCTCTGGCAGATACGCGTAGGTAGTTTTGCCGAGGCAAAGAATGCAATTAAATTGCGAAATGCTCTTCGTGAAAAAGGTTATAAAGCGTTTGAGCGTTTATCTGAAGATGGTCAGTATACACGAGTGTTTATCGGCCCTAGCACACAGAAAACCTGGCTAAGTGATCAGCTTTTGGTATTGGAAAAAGAATTTGGCGTAAAAGGCGAATTGCGTTTATTTACACAGTGATTCTCCCTTTGCCTAGTGCAATGCCTTTGCTAAAATGCCGCTTCCAAAATAGCAGGACAGCTGCAAAACTGTCCGATTTGATCAAGGCTTAATCAATGTTATTAATCGACTGGGTTATCCTAGCCGTTATTGTTATTTCAGCGCTGATTAGTATTAAGCGCGGTTTCGTTAAAGAGATGCTCTCTCTTGCCAGTTGGATAACAGCCTTCATCGTTGCACGCATTTTTAGTGGCCATTTGGAAGTGTTACTCGATGGCTTAATTGATACCCCCTCCGCGCGTTATGCCGTTGCCTATTTGGTATTGTTTACAGCGACTATTATAGTCGGTGCGCTTATTAATAATTTGATGGTTGAATTTGTCAAAATGACCGGCTTGGCTGGTACTGATCGTATGTTTGGTGTTGTATTCGGTGTTGCACGCGGCATGATTTTAGTGACGGCTGCCGTGTATGGTATGCAGCTTACTGCCCTGAAAGATGACCCGTGGTGGCAGGATTCAACACTTATTCCGCATTTTGAATTAATGGTTGCGTGGTCCAAGGATGTTTTACCAGGCGCTACCGAAACCCTTCTCACCTTGGGGCAGTCCAAAGAAGGCCTGACTCAATAACGCAGTAAACAAAGAGGATCTGCCATGTGTGGCATTGTTGGTCTGGTTGCTAAAAGCAATGTGAATCAAGCCTTATACGACGCATTGACTGTATTGCAGCATCGCGGACAAGACGCAGCAGGTATTGTGACATCAGATAGTGGTCGATTGTTCTTGAGAAAAGACAACGGTCTCGTAAAAGATGTATTTCGCACGCGGCACATGCAGCGTTTAGTCGGAACTATGGGTATTGGCCATGTTCGTTATCCGACCGCTGGAAGCTCAAGCTCAGCAGAGGCTCAGCCATTTTATGTGAACAGTCCTTACGGCATCGTTTTGGCTCATAATGGCAATCTAACCAATGCTCATGAATTAGTGGAAGACGTCTACAAAGAAGATTTACGTCACGTAAACACTACTAGTGATTCTGAAGTATTGCTCAATGTGTTTGCTCACGAATTGCATGAGCAGAAGAAACTGAAGCCAACGCAAGAGGATGTATTCGATGCAGTAGAACGCGTTCATAAACGTGTGAAAGGTGGTTACGCGGTAATTGCTATGATTGCAGGTATCGGTGTAGTTGGTTTCCGTGATCCTTATGGTATTCGTCCTGCGGTATTTGGTAAGCGCGAGACTGAAAAAGGTACCGAGTACATGATCGCTTCCGAGAGTGTTGCACTTGATGCACTTGGTTTTAAAGTGATTCGAGATATTGAGCCCGGTGAGGCGGTCTATATTGATGTGGATGGCAACTTGCATACTCGTCAGTGTGCAGAGAACCCAGTCTATCGACCATGTATTTTCGAGCATGTTTATTTTGCTCGCCCTGATTCAATTATTGATAAAATCAGTGTTTATAAAGCCCGTTTAAAAATGGGTGCTCGATTAGCCGAGAAAATTCTACGTGAACGACCAGATCATGACATAGATGTAGTTATTCCCATTCCTGATACAAGTCGTTCAAGTGCACTGGAATTGGCCAACCGTTTGGGTGTTAAGTACCGCGAAGGTTTCATGAAAAACCGTTACATCGGTCGTACCTTCATCATGCCTGGTCAGCAACTGCGTAAGAAATCAGTAAAGCAAAAACTCAATGCGTTGGACTTAGAGTTCCGCGGTAAAAATGTTTTGTTGGTAGACGATTCTATTGTTCGTGGTACAACGTGCGAACAAATTATTGAAATGGCCCGTGATGCAGGTGCCAATAACGTGTATTTCGCGAGTGCAGCGCCACCAGTTCGTTATCCAAATGTATATGGTATCGATATGCCAGCAAAAGAAGAATTTATTGCGCATGATCGTACAGTTGAAGAAATCGAGAAAGCCATTGGTGCAGATTGGTTGGTTTATCAAGATTTAGAAGATTTGGTTGAAGCTACCTGTGATGGTGCCGAAGTGCAATACGAGTTTGATTGTTCTGTTTTTAATGGCAACTATGTGACAGGTGATATCGATGATAATTATCTTGATGAGCTGTCCGCCAAACGCAATGATGCGAACAAAAAAAATGCTAAAGTAGAGAATGCAATCATTGATTTGCACAATGATGAGTCTGCTGAATAGTCACTTTATGAGGTTAAAACGTGGCCGATAACAAACGCTATGATTCACAATTAGATGAAGCGAACTTTGATACCTTGGCTGTACGTGCGGGATATCAACGTTCGCCAGAGCATGAGCATAGCGAAGCCTTGTTTTTAACCTCAAGCTATGTATTTGGTAACGCGCAAGAAGCAGCGGCTTTTTTTGCGGGTGACGAAGACGGCAATGTTTATTCCCGCTATACCAACCCAACAGTAAAGACGTTTGAGCAGCGTTTGGCAGCACTTGAAAATGCTGAACAATGTGTAGCCACTGCTAGCGGTATGTCTGCGATTTTTTCGACTATCTTGGCTCTGTTAAATCCAGGTGATCATATTGTTTCGAGCCGTAGTATTTTTGGTTCAACCAATGTTCAGTTTGAAAAGTTCGTCAGCAAGCTTAATGTCACAGTAAGTTTTGTCGAGCTTACGGATGTTGATGCTTGGGAAGCAGCCATTCAAGACAATACCAAAATGTTTTATCTTGAATCTCCGTCAAATCCAATGAACGAAGTAGGTGATCTGGAAGCGTTGGCGAAGCTTGCTAAAGCCAATAATATTATTTCCGTGGTGGATAATTGCTTTTGTACGCCTGCATTGCAAAAGCCATTGTCTTTCGGTATCGATGTGGTGATTCATAGCGCGACTAAGTATATCGACGGTCAAGGTCGTTGCTTAGGTGGAGCGGTGTTGGGTTCTAGCGAGCTTATGGAGCAAGTGGTTGGGGTTCTGCGCTCCGTAGGGCCAACCATGAGCCCATTCAATGCTTGGGTTATGATCAAAGGCTTGGAAACACTATCTCTACGTATGAAAGCCCACAGTGAAAATGCCATGGCGCTGGCTACTTGGTTAAAAGATCAACCGCAAGTTAAAGCAGTTCATTATGCAGGATTACCCGAACACCCATGCCATGACTTAGCGAAAAAGCAGCAAAGCAATTTTGGTGGTGTGCTTGCCTTTGAAGTAGAAGGTGGTCAAGAGGCTGCTTGGACGGTGATCGATAGCACGCGTATGCTTTCAATTACAGCGAATTTAGGTGACGCGAAAACCACTATTACTCATCCGGCAACAACAACGCATTGTCGTGTATCTGCAGACGCGCGTAATGCGGCAGGTATCACAGATGGTCTGATTCGTATTGCATGTGGAATCGAAGACATAGAAGATATTCAAAGAGATCTGGCTTTTGGCTTGAGTCGTATTTAGCCCTGTGAAAAACGGACCTGCACAGGGGTTTCGTCGTTTTAAGGGGGGTGAATGGACGCAAAATTACAAGCGTTAATCGATCAGCTCAATCGAGTTATCTTAGATAAAGAACATCAAATTAAACTTGCCGTTAGCTGTATGTTGGCTCGCGGTCATCTCTTAATTGAAGATCTACCAGGTATGGGTAAAACGACATTGAGTCATGCGTTGGCCAATGTCATGGGTCTGAAATATCAGCGAATTCAATTTACAAGTGATTTATTGCCAGCGGATATTCTGGGCGCTAGTGTATTCGAGCAGCGTCCAACTGGTGGTGCGTTCGTCTTTCATAAGGGGCCGATTTTTTCACAAGTGGTGTTGGCGGATGAAATTAACCGTGCGACACCTAAAACCCAGAGTGCCTTACTAGAAGCGATGGAAGAGCATCAAGTCAGTGTCGATGGTGAAACCTATAGCTTGCCTGATCCATTTTTTGTTATTGCAACGCAAAACCCTGTAACACAATCTGGTACTTTCAATCTTCCTGAATCTCAATTAGACCGTTTCTTAATGCGAGTGCAGTTGGGATATCCATCCCGAGAAGCCGAACGCGCTTTGTTAAAGGGTGATCAGTGGTTTTCTGATCAATTGAAAGTGATTATATCGCCTGAGGAATTTCAAAGTTATCAGGCAAAAGTAAAGTCTATTGTCGCCAGTGAACCGCTATTGGATTACATACAAAATCTCGTGAACGCGACTCGAGAACGCAGTGATGTTATTGCGGGTCTTTCGCCACGGGGCGCTTTGTCACTCTTGAACGGCTCGAAGGCTTGGGCAATGCTGCATGGTCGCAATCATGTCTTGCCTGATGATGTGCAACAGGTATTTCCTGCAGTTGTTGAGCATCGATTGGCCGCCGGAAATGTTGCGGATGAAATCTTATCCACTGTTGCCGTGGTATGATGCTTCTCGATCCTATCCGTAAGCGATTGAGCGCTGTGTTAGGTGCTTGGTTAAAGCGCAGGCTGCCACGTACCAGCAGCGTACAGTTAACCCAAAAACGCATTTTCATTTTCCCTAGCCGCGTGGGTTGGGGGTTTGTTGTGATGTTAGTCTTAGTGTTTGTTACTGGTGTTAACTATCAAAATAATCTTCTGCTTAGTTTGTGTTTTTTGTTGGTCAGTCTGATGATTACCGCCATGATCGAAACTTATCGCAACCTGGCCAAATTGCATATTCAATCAGGCAAAGTAGAGGATTGCTACGCAGGCGATATCATTCAATTACCTATTCGCTTATCCACTGCAAAAGGCAAGACAAAGCACGCATTATTCATTGGTTTTAGTGCGGAGCACAGTCAATTGATCGGTGATGTAAAAGAACAAAAGCGGCTTGGCCTACAATATGTAGTGGCCAAGCGTGGTGTTTTGGAGCCCGAGCGTTTTACTATATTTAGTCGTTACCCTTTGGGTTTGTTTCATTGCTGGACTTGGGTGTTTATGGCGTTTGATGGTGTGGCTTTTCCACAACCCATCTTAGTGCCATTTCAAAAATACACCGGCGCCGGTGATGGTGAAGGTGATAAAAATTTGCTCAACCAAGGCGATGTTGATGACGCCTTGGATTTTCGTATCTATCAAAAAGGTGATTCACTAAAACACATTGCTTGGAAGCAATTCGCAAAAACTGGCCAACTTTATAGTAAGGTTTTTCGTGAGGCTATGGGTGAGCATAGAGATATCGATTGGCGTGCCGCCCCGTCACAGGACTGGGAGAGCCGTTTGAGTATTATGTGTGCTTGGGTTTTAGAAAGTCACGAGAACCAAATGCCGTTTTCTTTACGTTTGCCCAATATTTATATTTCAAAGAACTTTGGCGAAGCTCATTTAAAAGAATGTTTGCATGCATTGGCGCACTTTAAGGTGGTGACATGATGGCGACATCTAAAGCGGTGAGTCAAGGTGGCTTAAGCGTTGTCTTTATTAGTCTTGCTTATTCAATATTGGTGCATTATTCGCAAATGCCGTGGTGGGTGATCAGTCTGGCTGCATTCGTAATAGTATGGCGTTATTTAATTTTTACGGGGAAATTTCCTCAAGCTCATTGGATATATAAAGGCTGTTTAGTAACGGCAGGGCTCTATGGTGTATTTCAAGAGTTTGGGTTATCCCCCAGTATCGAGAGTACAACCGTATTGCTCATGAGTGGCATGATATTGAAACCATTGGAGACGTTTTCAAATCGTGATGCTTATATTCTTATTTTTTTGAGTTACATGTTGCTAGGTATGGCGTTTCTTTTTGATCAAACGCCATTGATGTACGGGATTGTTCTCGTTGGTTTGGTGCTCAACATCGGAGCGCAGATCCGGTTGCATCAAGATTCTCAGGTTTCTCCATTTAGCTCGTTTAAAGTCGCTTTGTCACTGCTTGCTAAGTCCTTACCTTTGGCTATTTTTCTTTTTATTGTCATGCCTCGTTTGGCCCCGCTTTGGACGCTTAAGATTCCTACGCAGGCAGGTCAAGTGGGCTTGTCGGATACCATGTCTCCAGGACGTTTCTCTAGCCTAGGTAAAAATAATGATGTGGCGTTTCGGGCAACCTTTGAGGCAGATGCGCCCGCTATGGGTGATCGATATTGGCGCGGTTTGATTCTTGATTTCTTTGATGGAGAAGAATGGTCGCAACAGCATCGCCCCGACAATATCAGGCCGGCATCCTTGCGTGATCCGCAATATCAATATCAAATAATGTTAGAGCCTCATGAGAAGCAATGGTTGTTTGCCTTGGCAAATAGTGTATCCAGTAGTGAGAATGTAGGAGTTAAATCGGATGGTACGCTTAAAAATAGGGTTCCTTTGATCAGCAAGCGTATTTATGAGGTAAAAAGCAGTGGGGGCTCTTTCATTGATCAGCGCACATTGAGCTATCGAGAGCGCAGTAGTTATTTACAGCTACCAAAGGGTGAAAACCCGCGGACAAGAGCATTTGTTGACTCTCTTGATATATCAAAACAAGCGCCTATAGCGGATGCTGTCAGATCACTGCAGACCTTTTTCTTTCAGCAAGAATATCGCTACACCTTAAATCCGCCTTTAATTGAAGGTCAAAATACGATTGATCGCTTTTTGTTTGAGTCTAGAGCTGGTTTTTGTGGTCATTACGCTGGTGCGGTGACATTTATGTTTAGATCGCTAGGTATACCCGCAAGAGTGGTGGCTGGCTATCATGGAGGTGAGTTTAACCAAGCTGGGAACTATTACACGATTTATCAGCGCGATGCTCATGCTTGGGTGGAGGTGCATTTAAAAGACAAAGGGTGGATGCGTATTGACCCCACTGGATGGATTAATCCAGACCGGGTAGAGCGTGGTTTAGAAGATGCCGTTAAAGATGAGTATACCGGTATTCGTAAGACCAATGCGTGGATGCTGGCCATGTATCAGCAGTTGCAAGTCTTCGATTATTTTTGGAATGATTGGATGCTTAACTACAAAGGCGAACAGCAAAGGGCTTTGTTGGAAGAAATATGGGGTTCAGATTGGTCCTCGGTGTTATGGATTGTCCTTACCATGCTTGCTTTACTTGCTGTTCCGATAGCTTATTTGCTGTGGGATCAGCGTCCAGCTAAGAAAAGCTATCATCAAAAGTTATGGCAACAGTATTGTAAGATTTTATTAGGTAGTAGCGACTCATATTCTAGTGATGACTTGACGGGGAAGAGCTTTGCGCACATTAGTAAGTCTTTGATGCAATTGCATCCCACCCATCGAAAAAGCATTGAGTATTTTAATCACTGGATAGAGGACAAGCTGTATGGGTCGTCTATGGGTAATCTCGATCGTCGAGATTACCAGTTGGGTATGAGTCGATTAAAAAGAATTAAACAGGAGTTAAGGCATGAGAGAATCCGTTAAAGACTATTACGGTAACGTATTGCAGAGCAGTGATGATTTAAAAACTAATGCCTGTTGCACTGACGAAGGTATGCCTGAGTTTTTAAAGCCGATTCTTTCCAAGGTCCATGATGAAGTTATGAAGCGCTATTACGGCTGTGGTTTGGTCGTGCCCGAGCAAATGCACGGTTTAAAGGTGTTGGATTTGGGTTGTGGTGCAGGTCGGGATGTGTATGCACTATCGGCTATGGTTGGGGAAACCGGGAAAGTTGTGGGTTTAGATATGACGCCCGAACAGTTAGAAGTTGCTCGCGAATATCAAGACTACCATGCAGATGTATTTGGATACAAAACAAGTAATGTGCAGTTTGTAGAGGGGGATATTGACCATTTAGAAGACCTCCCGTTTGACGATGGATATTTTGATCTGATTGTATCCAATTGCGTGATTAACTTAGTCCAAGACAAACCTCATGTTTTAAAACAGGCTCATCGCTTATTAAAACAAGGTGGTGAGATGTATTTTTCAGACGTCTATTGTGATCGGCGAATTCCACAGAACCTAGTTGATGATCCTGTGTTGTATGGCGAGTGCTTAAGCGGTGCTTTGTATTGGCGTGACTTTTTAGAGTTCTCCAAACAAGCGGGGTTCACTGATCCTCGCTTGGTAAAAGATCGACCTTTGACCATCGAAAACAAAGATGTTGAAGCAAAAATTGGTCACATGAATTTCTATAGTGCGACATATCGCCTTTTCAAAATTGATGGGCTAGAAACCGCGTGTGAAGACTATGGTCAAGCAGTGCGTTACAAGGGAACTATAGAGCATCAGCCTTTCTTTTTTGAACTGGATGGTCATCACAAGATTGAAACCGGCCGGATGTTTCCAGTGTGCGGAAATACTTATCGGATGCTAAATGATACCCGCTTTAAGGAACACTTTGAGTTTTTTGGTGATTGGAGTAACCATTACGGGATTTATCCCGATTGCGGTACGCCTATCCCGTTTGCTGATTCAACAAGTGCTCAGGGGAGTGACGGTTCAGCTTGCTGTTGATCTCTATTAATTCTTGCTCGGACAACAGGTAATTATTGATGTCATCGACATCCAGTTGCTCGGGCATGAGTATTCGTTTCGCATATTTTTCCCATACTCGTGAGCGCACAAAAAGCTGATAAATATCAGGATCAATGTGTTCGTCTTCCACCATCTTTCGCAAAATATTTAGAGATGTGCTGATCTTCATGGGATCTTTATACGGTCGATCTTTTGCGGTCAGTGCTTCAAATACATCTGCCACGGCCATCATTCTGGCGGGTACAGACATTTGCTGTCGAGTCAGTCCTCTGGGGAAGCCGGAGCCATTCATTTTCTCATGATGACCGCCAGCGTATTCAGGCACGCGCTGTAATTGTTTGGGGAATGGTAGGCCTTCTAACATATCAATAGTCACTTTCATGTGATCATTAATAATCTGGCGTTCCTCTTGAGATAGTGTGCCGCGTTCAATGCATAGGTTGTAAACCTCATCTTGGCTTAGCATTGGGTGCCATTCCCCATAGGCATCAGGCCATTGATAGTGTGCAATGTTTTCAATGCGTTCTTTGCTTTCTTTGCTCATGAATTCGCCGCCCTTATTGCTGGTTTTTATGAATTCAAGATCATCGTCAAGCAACTTGATGTAGGCATCAAATTCTTCGGTACGTTGTTGTTTTAATTCAGGATGAGCCAGACAGTCTTCTAGAAACTGAATCTTGCTATGATGTTTTAGCGATGCAAAGCGTGCTTCAATAGTTTCTATGCCGTCACGCATGCGATGTAACTTGGTTGATTTTTCTAATACGCTGTCTGGCGTTGCTAGTTTACCGCAGTCATGCATCCAGGCGCTAACGCGTAGTTCGTACCACTCTTCTTCGCTGAGTTCAAAGTCCTTGAATACAGTGTCGTCTTTGCAAGCCGCTTTTGCGATGAGTTCCATTAACAAGGGTACGCGTTGGCAATGTCCCGAAGTATGAGGGCTTTTTGCATCAATCGCTTTGGCAATGGTTTTAACAAAGGCATCTAATAAGTCCTTTAAATCCTGTACCAATATTTGGTTATTAAGAGCGATAGCGGCATAGAGGGCAAGGCCTCGTAAGAGCGGAATAAATCTTTGATGAAAGGCGATAACGTTGTCGCTTTGTGTGTCTCTGGCATTGATTAATTGCAAAACACCAATGACTTCCGCGCGGTGATTTAGTAACGGAAAGGTCAAGACGCTTTGGGTGCGATAACCAGTCTGTTCGTCAAATGTTTTTGCGCCGGTAAAATCAAAATCTTCACTGGTATAAACATCTTCGATATTAATGATCGATAGGCTATTAGCGCAGTAAGCGGCCACGTTTTTTTGATTGGCTTGACCATCGCTTGAAACAATCGGGATGTCAGGGAAGGGAATGTCGACTCCGTGCTGACCGCCCATATAAATATCTAACTTATTGTTTTTTATGATTTCAAACCTAAGTGTCGAGTCTTGGTCTTCAAGGGCGCTGACTAAATAAAGTGTGCCGCCTTCGGCGTTTGTTAGATGAATGGACTCATCTAAGATACGCTCAATAATTTCTTCTGTATTGGTGGTGGCTGCGAGTTCAATTAATAATGCTCTTTGGCTATCGCTGATGGTGCGGTTTTCAATGGCGGTTGCTGCGTAACTGGACAGTGCTGCAATGATGGGTTCTAAATCCTTGTCAAAGGCAATGATCTCACCATCCTCATCTCGAGCATTGACCAGTTGTAATACGCCGACTAATTGATTCATCTCGTTTAGTAGGGGGACCGCCAGAATGGATTGAGTGCGATAATTGTTATCTTCATCAAATGCCTTGGCTCCCGAAAAGTCGAAATCTTCGCAATGGTAGGCATCTTCGATGTTGATCAGTGTTTTTAAATGTGCTGTATGGGTGGCCACGTGATGATGGTTTTTTTTACCGTTGGTTTCGTACAGAGGTAACGGATCGAAAACGCTTGCGCCAGTCGATGCTTGCAAGCGAATATTTAGAGTTTCGGTATGAACTATGGCGAAATTCAAGTGCTTAGGTGGCTGTTCATCAATGAGGTAAAGCGTGCCACCATCGGCTTGAGTCAGCTTTTGAGCTTCGTCTAGTATGAGATCGCATAATTTGTTGGTGTCTCGCTCGGACATGAGCGCGCGGCCGATATGGGCTAAGGTTTGGTAATTGTGCTTATCCATCGCGAAAGGCTCATGGTGTTTAGCAGGCGTACCTATAAGCCTAGCACTTTCTATGGATTACACATGGTCAATCAAAGCTACAGAAGCACCCCTGGCCTATCACATTGAAAAAGGGGCGTTGAGCGCCGTTTTCTACGGCTTTAATCTGGCTAGTCAGGGCCGAGGTGCCTGGTTGGCCACAAAATGCACCAAAGCCCAGTGGGCCAAAGTACAAAAGTTGTCCCATCGAGCCTTGTAACATAACAGAAGGGCTATTTGGCCAAGCATTGATTTGATCATTGCCGGCAACGAGGATTCGTGTACCTGGATTTAGGGTTTGTAATGCCTCTCTTGCTGATGCTTGGCTGGCAGGTATTAAGGTGATGTGCTCAATGCCTTTCTCTGCCGCAAGGCTTAGGGTGTCTAGCGCATGAGGGCGCGCAAAACGATTGCATAAGCAACCGGGTTGCCAGAGCTGGATCAGACGCAACGGAGTGTTTTTCTTCGGAAGGGTGTTGTTAAGTCGCTGAAACCATTGTTCGGTTTTACTGGCATTTAAGAATTGTTCGGCCTTGTGGCTAAACGGAACCACGTATTGATTCTGAAAATACGCAATACCTACAAACAGAATTACGAGCCAAACTGCCAATAAGCCCATGAAAATAAAAGCAAGGGTTCGGCGCGTCATGGTATTTAGCCCTTCATGCGTGCTTGGCTTTTTATGCGTGCAGCGGCTTGTTCCAACGACTTAGCAATTTTTTCGCGATCGTAATTGTTGATGCGATTGGTATCCATGTACATGGAGAAACCAGGTAGGTCGTGTTCAATGAATGAGGACTTGCCACCCAGGTTATGGCGAAAATCAACAACCTCAAATACAGGCACTGGGCGCGAGAAACCTTTAACAGCAATGCTGCCTTTTTCTCGACAAATAATTTTGTCTTGCACCAATGCATAGGATTCGTGTGATAACAAAATTTCGCCTGCTTCAGCGGCGCTTTCTAAGCGGCTTGCCATGTTTACTTCTTTACCGATGATGGTGTAATCCATGCGACTTTCGGTACCAAAGTTACCGACTGTGCAATACCCTGTATTGATACCCATGCGAATTTCAAGGGGAGTTTGAACGCCCTGCGCGCGCCATTTCTGACGCAATACTTTCATGTGCCTGCGCATTTCAATCGCCATGGCTACACAGGCAAGTGTATCTTTTTTCGCACCTTGGGTTTTGGGATCACCAAAGAATACCATGATGCTATCGCCAATATACTTATCTATGGTGCCGCCGTATTTCAGCGCAATGTTGGTCATCTCAGTTAAATAATTGTTGAGTAATTCCGTCAGGGCTTCAGATTCAATTTGCTCTGAAAGAGCTGTAAAGCCCTTAATGTCTGAGAAAAACACCACTAATTTTTTACGTTGAGTTTCCAGTTTAACTTCTTTGCTGCCCGAGAAAATGGATTCCCAAATTTGCGGTGAAATATACTTTGCAACCTTGTGTGATAGGTTTTGTTGACGTTTTTGCTCAAGGGTGAGTTTGGTGTGTAGTACCGCTAATTGAGCATTTTGTTTGGCGCTATAAAAAGCAGTCACCGCTAAGTGGCAGGCTGTGCCGACAATGGCGACGATCTCAATAGTTGGGTGAACATCCAAAACAATGCCTTGTTGGAAAAAGATGTAACCAACATAAGCACCGACAGTCATGGTAAGAATACTGCCTGCCCATAAGAAAAAACTGCCTAGTGTAATCACTGATGTGTTGACCAAAATAGCAAAGAGCGCAGAAGGGATTACAGCAAAATGCAAATACGCAATGAAACAGCCAGTAAGTAGGCTATCGGTTAGCAAAAGGGTTGGCCTGCGATAAGGTTGGAAATTCTCGGGAACAGCGCGACCAGCAAAGTACGTTAAGAAAGGGTAAACCGCGCAGATAACTAATACGTAGTGGTAAGCATCGCTGGTTAATCCATAATCTTGACCAAAAATAATGGTGGCAGCAGCAGCAATAAAAGCAACACTGCGAGAATAAAACTCGTAAAGCGGGGCAGTGTGTGGCTCGGTTCTAGTATTTAGCATGTAATTAAATGATAATTCTTTGCAACTGCAATTAACAAACAGTTAAATGATAAAAGGTCGACTATTTAACCTTTAGTTGGACTCTAGTGCAAGGCGCATTGATAGACCCAGCTCAATTAAAAGCTCAATAACAGTATAGAAAAGGTGAAGTGTGAATACAGTAATAGAGCTTCTTCAAAAGCGTGCATCCTCTCCTAAATTAGATGCACCAGCACCCACAGACGAGGAAGTCGAACAGATACTGCGTTGTGGCTTGCGCGCCCCAGATCATGGTCGTCTAAAGCCATGGCGTTTTCATATCGTGCAAGGTGCTCAATTGGCAGAACTTGGTCACTTGTTTGCTGATATAGCCAAAGAGAGGGGTGAGAGTGACGCCAAAGTCGAAAAGTCGCGCAATATGCCACTGCGCGCGCCGTTGATGATTGTGGCTACATGCCATCCTTACGAAAACAGCAAGATACCCGTCACTGAGCAGATCTTAGCGGTAGGAGCTGCCATACAGAACATGCAGGTGGCCATCAGCTCGCTGGGATATAGTTCTATTTGGCGCACGGGAGAGTGTGCCTATGAAGAAAAAGTAAAACGAGCCTTTGATGTTCCTGAGCAGGGTGAAATCGTTGGATTTTTATATATAGGTACTCCAACGATTACCAATCATGCACCAGAAGTGGAGCTGGACGGATACGTAAAACAATGGATTAAGCCTTAAAAATCAACGAATTAGTTGCACACCTGAGTTGCCTAGGTATAATACGCGGCCTCAATTGCTGAGGAAACAGCAAGTAAAACTGAAATTCCGAGATTTTGGTGAGGTGGCCGAGTGGTCGAAGGCGCACGCCTGGAAAGTGTGTATACGGCAACGTATCGAGGGTTCGAATCCCTCCCTCACCGCCATTAACAAAAAGAAAGCCTGAACGAGAAATTGTTCAGGCTTTTTTCGTTTCTGAAGGTAGCAAGAATCAAGATGAGGGAAGGGTGAGAGCCCTTGATCAGGGTTCGATTAGAGGGAGCCAAGAAACCGCTTGCACCTCACTATATGTCAACGGAGAACGAAAACGCGAAGCGCATCCCGACCGGAGTTTGCCGCTTCAAAGTCCTATGCTTTAAAAAACTCTACCTTTTCGGCGATTTATCAATCTATAAATGCTCACGCAGGCAAAGCCTGCTTATGTCCGAAACAAAAGGAACTTGTGATAGGCTGCAGGAAATCACTGTCTCAAAATTGGTTTTTCTACAGCCTCGTTATAACTAATGAAGAAGATATTTAACTGAGAAAGCATTGCAGCAGTTTTTGCGGTCTACTTTATAGCCAATATATATGAGTATGAATGGCTCTGGGGACTTGGATTTATGCTAGTGTCTTTAGATATATTGGTTGAATATTTCAGTTCATCAGAAGCAATGTATGCTGAGTACTCAGTCCCTATAAAGTCTCGATTTTACAAAAATTTAGTCTTCTTGTTTGGGATTTTGATGTTTATCTTCGGGGTCGTTTGGGTTTTCATAGAAACTTAGACTTATAACAAAACCAGCCAATTGGCCAGCAAGCTGGCTGGATCGTTTCACTCGTCGTTGCTTTAGGCGTTGTATAAATAGGATGGAAACATGAAGAGATCGCTTCAGGTACTGGCTCTTATTGCAGCCTTCATCTCAACTTCAGTATTTTCAGGCGATTTGGTTCTCGTTGAAGAAAATCATGCCAAGATAGAAAAGGATGGTGTCATTTATATTTTTGATAGTTACATCGTGATGTTTCAACAACCCTATTATATTTTGGTGCAACGTGAAGATAAAAAACCCATAAACCTTGAGCAAGTGGAGCCCTTGGCTGTTGAATACATCTTACCTAGAGGATGCACCGGACCGCTGCAGCGCCGTCCCGATTTAGATCAACACAATGAAAATAATTCCAAACTGCTTATTGGTATCGCCTGCTAATTTGGAATCAATTCGTATGGTGTATAAATTCAGCGGACTCGATAAAGCCGTGCCTATGCTGACATGTGTTTTGTTTTCTATGGAAGAATATTGAATAGGAAGTTACTAATAGCATTGCTAGCCTTTTTAGCGGGTATTAATATGTATCTGGATTTTTCGCGCCCGATATTTGAAAACGAAGTCAGTTCGAATACGATCATATCCATACTTATTGTTAGTATGGCTACAGCCTTTCCAGCTCTCATAGCTTATTTGATATCTTCAAAAACTGTTTTCAAATTTATGGGAGTGAATATTTATAAGCTCTCGTCGGATCTGATTTTGGCTTTATCTCTGATTGCATGGAGCTATTTGCTCTTTATTCGAGAAAGGCCTGATTTTTATGAGGGTGCGTCGCATCTTTATGTGGCGACATGGCCAGTTATGGTAGTTATCCTAGCATTATTTTTATATCTTGGGTGCCTGCTAGTTCAATTGCTTTATTGGTTGTATCAAAAACATAATAGGTCAATGTAGTTTGTGCTTCGCACCGGACAAATTAACGCGGGTTTGCTGCTAAAAATAATTTACCTCCAATTGGAGTCGTTTTGTTTACGCCACGTGGTAGCTCTAGAAGGGGGTTGAATGAAAGGAAAATGGAAAGAAGCGAAGGATAGGCTTTTTAGGACGGAGTACCCACGTTGGCGCAGTCTTCTATCTTGCGCGATTCTCCTGCTTCTCACCACGGGTATGGTTTTGGGGTGGTGGTATGCCTATTACACCTCCTCTGAAATCGCGTGCCATAGGGGTATTTTGTATTTTTCAGTTGTGTGGTTAGCTGTACAGTGGATGGTCATTGGCTATTTGTGCTGTTATCAAAATATTCCCGCATTTGCGCGAGGCGCGATCAAGTTGCTGATATTGCTTGGTAATGTATGGTTTGGGCTTTTCGTGTTTTCACTTCAATCGTGTGGTCAGTAGTCTAAGCAAGCAATCAGATCTTAGAACCAAAAAAGCCAGTTAATTTTTAACTGGCTTTTCTTTTGTGTGGCAGCAAAGTAAAAAATTAAGCAGCTGCACAGCACTTTTTGTATTTCTTACCTGAGCCGCAAGGGCAAGGGTCGTTTCGGCCTGCTGCTTTAGTGGTTTGAGCTTGGGAGGTGTTCTCACGCTCTTGCAGAATTTCGAGGTCGCGGATGTTTTCTTCTTGATCTGGATTGACTTCAATCTTGCTGGCCCAGCCGTGCTCGGCGAATATGGCAACTAATTCCTCTTTTCGTACTTCGCTTTGTACGCTGATCTGGGCAGGGGCTTTGTCTGTGCCTAAGTAAACAGTGGCATTAGTTTCAAAACCCGGGCTCGAATGAGTGGGTTTTTTCATGGGGCGACCTTTATAGAAGAATTTGGACATTATTTACCGTCAGTTTGAGAGTTATACAGGAGTCGGCGTGTATTATAGCGTAATTCAAGTACTATAGCCCTATAAGAGTTCAGAAACGAAGCGCTAAGGAAGGGATGAGTGGTAGAGAACGCAGATTATCCAACGAAGCGAATTCAGGTGGCGGGGTTAGGCTTTAATGTTATTGATGTGGGCGAAGGTACGCCGGTTCTGCTGAGAAACCCTGCTTTGCTTGAGGCTGGTTATAGAGTTATAGCACCCGATACGCGAGGTCGTGGCGCGTCGGACATGCCCTCGAATGTCTCTGATTATCATTGGAGTCTATTGGCAGCGGATATGGTTGCGATTCTTGATAAGTTGGATATTAAGAAGGTGCAAGTAGTTGGCCATGATTGGGGTGCTTTTATTGGGTGGCAAATGGCGATTAGCTATCCCGGTTATGTGCAAAAATACATCACTCTATCCGTGGGTCATCCTAATGCGTATGCGCGTGGCGGAATCATGCAGAAGATAAAAGGTTGGTATATCCACCTTGTGAAAAGTATTGCGATGCCGGGTTTGAATATTATAGATTGAGCGGTGTTAATCATTGGACGCAACTTCATGCTCCAGCACGTGTTACCGAGCTTATCTTGAAGAATCTCGAGTAACAATCACTGCTAGCTTAGTCACTAAATATGATATGGCTGTAACTCAAAGTCGGAGAATCGGTTACCACGCATAATCAAATGGCCTGTATAACGCCGCTCTCCGGTATGAGTAAATTCAAAACGAAAGGTGCGCATGATATGGGGACCTTTGTCTTTATCTAATTTTGGCATCCAGCGGCAAATTCGAATGTTCTGATCCAGCAGCTGCACGTCCCGCTCCTCGCACATTTTTACTGCTAGCGTGTAGGCCGCTTGTTTAATACCGCGATCGTGCCACCAGAATGCCGCTATTATGAAACAGATAAACAGAATGACTAAGTCGTTTAATTGCATGCTTTAATGCTCAAATACTTATCAATTGGCATGTCATGATAAGGTCTGTAGAGCGACTTTCAATGAAAACTTGGATTATAGGCTGTCTTTCAATTTTATTATTGCCTCTGCAAAACGTTGGCAATGTGCTAGGGCCTTTTTGCTATGGCCTGCCAAATGAATAAATCCGTGAGTGCTATCGTCTGCATGGATATGTTCGCAAAGATCTTTGCCATAGCGCGTGGCCAGTCGAAAACCATCGTCTCTTAGTGGGTCAAATTCCGCTGTCATAGTGAAGCAAGGTATATCTAGATTAAGTGACTTCGCTAAAACGGGGCTGGCAAGTTCATCTTGTGCTTTCGACATGTCTTGCAAATAGTGTCTGGCAAAATACTGCATAACGTCTGGCGTAAGTATTTGATAGGGTCGATGTTCCTTATAGGATTCAGACGCGCCAGTAAGATCGAGCATAGGATAAAGCAGTGCTAAATATTTTAACGAATATTGTATATCAACACTCAATATCTTGGTCAGTTCAGTCTGGTTGCAAAGTAGAGAAAGGTAAGCGCCGGCACTATCTCCGCTGGCACCCATGGTGTCAGGGTTTATGTTTAGTGTCTTTGCGTTTTGATGTACATAATTAGTGGCTTCAATGGCATTAATAATGGCGGTAGGGTAAGGGTGCTTGGGGCCTAAACCGTAATCCACTGCGATAACACATGACTTCGTTTGCTTACTCAAGAAACGACAAAACGCATCGTGGCTTTTGAGGCTTCCAATTGCACAGCCCCCACCATGGAAAAACATTAGTGCATCAGTTGGTGTTTTTGATTCGTTAATTTTAGTGTGTGGGTAATAACAGCGAATCTTAAAACGTTTTACTGATGTGGAGGATTCGACCCAGTGGTCGATGGTCTGTATAGTTGTATCTTTTTTGATGCCTGTTCTTTTTAGCCCGAATAGGGTGTCCAGTAGTTCGTAATTTTGTCGTGACATCCAAACGGGTAGGTAATGCAAAGAGGGTGTCCACTTTGCGAACTTACATGCAAATAGCTGTTGCTCATCCATTCGCTTTTCTAGTTCAGTGTGCTCGGCTTTTGTGTTTTGGGCGTTATTCATTGGTGGCAAAATCCTTGGCTTTGAAGTGCTTGGTTAATCGACGATAGCTAAGTGTAAAGCCTGACCAATTGTTGGTGTTCTTTCCGCTTTCATTTTTATACCAGCTGGTACAACCTTGATCCCAGACTGACGCATGGATTTTCCGTTGAAGTGTGTCATTGTATTTACTTTGAATGTCTGCTTTTACATTCAGGGTTTTCGTGTCATGGCGTTTTGCGTAGTCAATTGCCTTTAGAATAAAGTTAATCTGACTTTCAAGCATATAGATAATAGAGCTGTGCCCAAGGTTCGTGTTGGGGCCATAAAGCATAAAGCAGTTAGGAAAACCATTAACGCACATACCTAAATAGGCCTCAGCGCCGTCTTTCCAGGCATTATTTAATGAAATGCCATCTTGTCCATAAATCTTAATGGGCGATAAAAAATCAGTCGCTTTAAAGCCTGTAGCGAGAATAATGACATCGACATCATGCTGATTGCCTTGCTTGTCTGTTATGCCACTTGGAGTCACCTCTGCAATACCAGAATCCACTAAATCGACATGGTCTTGATCGATGGCTGGGTAATAATTATTCGCAATGAGAATACGTTTGCAGCCAATGATGTAATCTGGTGTAAGTTTTTTACGCTTGCCTTCGTCCTTGACTTGCTTGTTCATGAAGCGTCGCCAATATGCAATATAAGGTTTTAGTAAAAACTGCAAATCACGAAAAGCTAAAAAGCGTACTTCGAATTGCAGGTAGGTTTTTAAGCGGCTGAGTTTTAAAAGGCCCGGAATACGTTTAAAAGCCCAACGCTCGAATTTGCTGTATGGTCGATCCGGCTTAGGAATGACATAGGGCGCAGAACGCTGAAAAAGCGTTACGTGCTTGGCTTTGTTAACCACAGATGGCACAAATTGGATTGCACTGGCGCCTGTGCCGATAACGGCGACATTTTTGTCTTTTAAATCCACATCATGATTCCAGCGAGCGGAGTGAAACTGCTCACCTTTAAAACTTTCAAGTCCTGCGATGCCTGGATAAGCAGGACGGTTTAATTGTCCTGTAGCGGTAATTAAATAGCGACAACGCAATTCGTTGCCTTGAGTATCGGTCACTCTCCAGAGATTGTTCTCGCTATCGTAGCGGGCTTCCGATACTTCTTTATTGAAATGAATATGCTCAGTGATTTTGAATCGGTCTGCACAGTCTTTGATGTAATCATAGATTTCTTGCTGAGGCGCAAATTTATGACTCCATTGGCTGTTGGGTGCAAAAGAATAAGAATATAGGTGAGAGGGAACATCGCACGCCGCTCCTGGATAGTGGTTGTCACGCCAGCATCCTCCTAAGTCGGATTCCTTCTCCCAAAGGGTAATGCAATTATGGCCTTGCTGTTTAAGCTTAATGGCCATGCCGATGCCGCCAAAGCCTGCGCCAATGATGAGAAATTCTGTATCCAGCATAGGGAGCTCGTGTCGTTATTATTTTAATCGATACATTATCCGCTTGAGAGCTTTGAATCTATGGTATAAAAAGACGAAGGTTTGTGATTTTCAGACAGAGGTTGGTTTTGGCCAAGCGATCAATTAACGGATTGGACATTATTCGGCAGTACGCCGAAGAGTGCGGAATGAGTATTCAGGACTTGCTGGCTGATACTGGAGTATCGGTTCAGTCCTTAGAAAGCCTGAGTGATTCGGATCAATGGGTCACTGAGCGTCAAGAGCTACAAGCTTTACAAAACGTATTAAATACCCGTGGTGACCCGTTTATTATTGGCTGGCAACTTGGGCAGCGATATCAGCTCACTAGCTACGGTATTTGGGGTTATGCCTTACTTTCTAGTGCCAGTTTACGAAAAGCAATGGATCTGGGGTTGCGCTATCTGGGGTTGACGTATGCCCTGTGTCACATTGAGCTTATTGAGCGAAATGGCAAAGTTGAATTGATATTTACCCCAAAAGCACAAGGGGACCTGGGTACCTTAGTATTGGTGAGAGATATATCCGCTTTACTTGTTATACAGCGGGAGTTATTCGCTGGCGGTTTTCCTGTTTTTGAAATCCACCTGACTTTGTCTGAACAAGAACTCCCGTCTGTTGTGACAGATCTTACACAAGGCCTCGGTTTCGAGTTGGTTTTGAATAGTGATCAGAGTGCAGTCATTTTTGATGCGAATCTACTTGATCGGCCATTACCTAGGGCTAACGCACAAACAGCTAAGACCTGTGAGGATCAATGTCGTCAGCTATTGCAACAGCAAAATCAGTATCGAGATATTGCTCAGGATGTGAGGGATAAACTGCTGTCTTTGGGGTTGTATGCCTCGATGGAGCAAGTGGCTAGCAGCATGGCGCGCACCACGCGAACCTTGCATCGTCAGCTTAAGGAAGAGGGCATGAGTTGGCGCCTAGTAAGGGATGAAGTGCGAATGGGTATGGCTGAGGCGCTACTTGCCAATTCGATAAGCTTTGATGAGATTGCTGAGCGGTTGGGTTATAGCGATGCTGCGAATTTCAGTCACGCGTTTAAGCGTTGGAAGGGTGTGAGTCCAAAGACATATCGTGATGGTCTTTACATGGCAACATGAGTAGTATTCAAGTTGTATCTGAGGAGCTTGAGCTTTCTGATGGTTTAGCAGTGAGCTATAATTGGCGCCATTTTGCATTATCAGTAGTTAATCGGCGCAGTTATGACCCAATCGAAGTACGAGCAATTATATAAAACCCTACGAGAGCGTATTATGGTTCTCGATGGTGCTATGGGCACATCTATCCAGCAATACGACCTAGATGAAGATGACTTTCGCAAAGGTCATTTTGATGATCACCCAAGCCCACTAAAGGGAAACAACGATTTATTGTCCATTACTCGCCCAGATATTATCGAAGAAATACACGATAGTTTCTTTGAAATAGGTGCGGACTTCGCATGCACAAATGCGTTTAGCGGTACCACTATTGCCCAAGCCGATTACAATCTTGAACACGCCGTCTATCAAATTAATTATGAAGCCGC
Source organism: Bermanella marisrubri (assembly GCF_012295615.1). Taxonomy (NCBI): domain Bacteria; kingdom Pseudomonadati; phylum Pseudomonadota; class Gammaproteobacteria; order Oceanospirillales; family Oceanospirillaceae; genus Bermanella; species Bermanella marisrubri. Next base: position 1,910,146 of record NZ_CP051183.1, on the reverse strand, counting down.
ACAGTGCGCTCGCCGTAGTGCGGATAAGTGGACGGCGAAGACGCCTGAACAACCTCGCTACGTAGTAGGTTGCCTTGGACCGACCAACCGTACCGCATCCATCTCTCCCGATGTTAACGACCCGGGAATGCGCTTGGTGACCTTTGATGATTTGGTTAAGGCCTACAAAGATGCAGCAGAAGCATTGGTCGATGGCGGTATCGATATCATTATGGTGGAAACGGTATTTGATACTTTAAATGCAAAAGCTGCCGTGTTTGCTTGCCTAGAAATGAAGCGTGAACGCAATATTGAAATGCCAGTAATGGTCAGCGGTACCATTACTGATGCCAGCGGTCGAACCTTGTCTGGCCAGACCGCAGAAGCTTTTTGGGTTTCACTGATGCACGGTAATTTATTCAGCATTGGTTTGAATTGTGCTCTTGGTGCCGACGACATGTTGCCGCATATCAAACTGTTAGATAAAAATGCAACCTGTATGATCTCTGCCCACCCTAATGCCGGTTTGCCTAACGAGTTTGGCGAGTATGATCAAACTGCCGAACAAATGGCTGAACAAGTACGTCCGTTTTTAAGTGAAGGTCATGTCAATATTATTGGTGGTTGCTGTGGTACAACGCCAGCCCATATTGCTGCGTTGAAAAAGCTGGCGGATGAATATAAGCCTCGTCCATTTACTGAAGCCTTTGAGCAAAAACTTCAGGGAGGTAAATAATTATGACGCAGAAGAAAAACGTCCCTGATATGGTGCTAAGTGGTCTAGAGACTTTAATCGTTAATGAGACTACAGGTTTTGTGAATGTCGGTGAGCGAAGTAACGTAACCGGTTCGCGAAAATTTGCTCGCTTAATTCAAGAAGAAAACTACGAGGAGGCCGTCGATGTTGCTCGTGCTCAAGTAGAAGACGGCGCGCAAATTATCGACGTTAATATGGACGACGCCATGCTAGATGGTGTGGCTGCCATGAAGCGTTATTTGAATTTATTAGCAGCTGAGCCTGATGTGGCTCGCGTACCTTTTATGATTGATAGCTCAAAATGGGAAATCATCGAAGAAGGTTTAAAGTGCGTTCAGGGTAAAGCCATTGTGAACTCCATTTCCTTGAAAGAAGGGGAAGAGGAGTTCGTGAAGCATGCCGAACGGATTAAAATGTACGGTGCTGCGGTTGTGGTGATGGCCTTTGATGAAAAAGGTCAGGCTGATACTTATGAACGTCGAATTGAAATTTGTAAACGCTCTTATGATGTTCTAGTCGATAAAGTAGGCTTCCCACCACAAGACATTGTATTCGATCCGAACATCTTCCCCGTTGCTACGGGTATTCCCGAACACGACCATTATTGTGTGGATTTCTTTGCCGCAACTAAATGGATCAAAGAAAACCTACCTGGCGCCAAAGTATCTGGCGGTTTGTCTAACGTCTCTTTCTCATTCCGCGGTAACGATACTGTGCGTGAAGCCATGCACTCTGTGTTCTTGTACCACGCTATTAAAAACGGCATGGACATGGCCATCGTGAATGCGGGCATGTTGACCATTTATGATGATATTCCGAAGGATCTTCTAGAGCACGTTGAAGATGTTATTCTAAATCGTCGTGAAGATGCTGCTGAGCGCTTAGTTGAATTTGCTGAGTCTGTAAAAGCTCAGGGCGCTACGGAAAAAGAAAGCGACAAACTGAAATGGCGTGAAGGTTCTTTGCAAGAGCGCATTACCCATGCGTTGGTAAAAGGCATTACCGAATTCATCGAAGAAGACACCGAAGAAGCCCGTCAAGCGGCCAATAAACCGATTGAGGTTATTGAGGGTCCTTTGATGGAAGGTATGAACGTGGTCGGCGATTTATTTGGTGCCGGTAAAATGTTCCTTCCTCAAGTCGTAAAAAGTGCCCGTGTAATGAAAAAGGCGGTAGCGTATTTGCTGCCGTACATTGAAGAAGAAAAACGCCTGTCAGGTAACGAAGGTGAAAATAATGGCGTGATCATTATGGCCACCGTAAAAGGCGATGTGCACGATATCGGTAAGAACATTGTTGGTGTTGTACTTTCTTGTAATAACTACGAAGTGGTTGATTTGGGTGTAATGGTTCCACCAGAAGACATCTTAGATGCGGCGGAAAAACACAATGCCGATATCATTGGTTTGTCTGGCTTAATCACACCGTCATTAGATGAAATGGTCACCGTTGCCAAGATGATGCAGCAACGCGGTATGAAGCAACCATTGTTAATCGGTGGTGCAACGACGTCTAAAGTTCATACGGCAGTGAAGATCGAGCCAGAATATGATGCACCAACGGTACACGTATTGGATGCGTCGAAATCCGTTCCGGTAGCGTCTGCATTATTATCGAAAACAGAAAACGATTTTGTTCAAAAACTGCGTGATGAATACATCGATGTGCGAGCGAAAAATGCGCGTAAGCGTGGTCAAAAAGCGTTTGCAGAAGTCGCTACGGCGCGCGATAACGCTGTACAAATCGATTGGTCTAATTACCAGCCCGTTGTGCCGAATCAATTAGGTAAGCAGGTAATTCAAGATTATCCGTTAGAAAAAATTCGCGAGTATTTTGATTGGACGCCATTCTTTATTACCTGGGAATTGCATGGTAAGTATCCGGGTATTCTTGAAGACAAAGTCGTGGGCGAAGAAGCCACGAAATTGTTTAAAGATGCCAATGCCATGTTGGATGACATTATTGCCAACAAGAAACTATCTTGTCATGCCGTTTATGGCATGTTCCCAGCGTCTGGTATTGAGCAAGATCAAACAGAGCTTTATTCCAATGATGATAGACAAGAGCCGATAGCCGTTCTCAATCACTTGCGTCAGCAAACATTACGTCCAGAAGGGCGTGCGTATCGTTCATTGGCGGATTTTGTGGCGCCGAAGTCTTCTGGCGTTAATGATTACATGGGGGCTTTCGTTGTCACCTGTAAAGGTGCTGATGAGTTGGCTAAGTCTTATGAAGACAAGCTTGATGACTACAATGCCATTATGGTGAAAGCATTGGCAGACCGTTTTGCAGAAGCCTTTGCGGAACTGTTGCATGAAGAAGTACGCAAGCAGCATTGGGGTTATGCGCCTGAAGAGAACTTCTCAAATCAAGAGCTGATTTCGGAAAGCTATCAAGGTATTCGTCCGGCGCCGGGTTATCCTGCTTGTCCTGAGCATAGCGAAAAAACCACGTTGTTTAACATTCTCGACGCAGAACAAGAGATCGGAGCAAAATTAACCGACAGCTATGCCATGACGCCAGCGTCTTCGGTGAGTGGTTGGTACTTTGCCCATCCGGAAGCTCGTTATTTTGCGCTGGGTAAGATCGATAAAGATCAGGTGCAAGATTATGCTGAACGTAAATCGTGGGATTTGGATGTTGCAGAGCGCTGGTTGCGTCCTGCTCTGGGATACGACGACTGATCGGGTTTGTAATAGTAAAACACTAAAAAGCCCCTGATGGTTAAAACTATCAGGGGCTTTGTCTTTAAATGTACTGAAAAAAATTAATTTTTCAAAACAACCTTAACAGAACCGTCGGCCGATCCTGCTGGCACGAAACCAATCAAGCTTGGGTTGCTGGCAATCAGTTTTACCATTTCAGCGGCACTGGCGACTTCACGTGGAGGTGTTCCTTTACCGGTGAAAACCATTTTTGCCCAATATGATTTCAACTGTTTTGGCGACTTTGCTAGAAAGTTTTGCGTAAAATCTGCGTTCGCAGGAGAGCCTTCCGGCAAAGTAATGGGTACAGCTTCGCCACCACCGGGAAACGCCCGGGTTTTACCTAAATATATACGTTGTACGACGTCTTTATCTAACGCAGCGCCATTGCTCGGATGGACGATGACCTCGACTTCTGCGCTAACCGTCGACGCAAAAAACGAAGAGGTAAGAATAACCAGTGCAATAAAATATTTCATGATTTTACCTCCTAGAACATGGTCTCAACGGCAGCACGCAATAGCAGTGCTTTTTGCTCGGACTTGGCTGTGGCTAAGCTAGTGGGAGGATTGCTGGTATTTCCTTGATATCTATCCTCGGTGTATGAGCTTATTTCAAATTTAACAGCTGTGGTCATGCCTATGTCTTTTCGCACGCCTAATGTTATGGTTGATGCCTCGCCTTCAGAGCTTCGGTTTCCTAAATTTTTAGCAACTAACGTTGTTCCCGCATTTGCATATGTTTTACCCTCATCCTCTTCGGCTTCATAGGTGATGTGGTATACCATGTCGCCCAATGTATAGCTGCCACCTAGGTAGTAACCTGTTGAGTCTTGTAGAATAGAATCATCAACAGTCACCTGAGATGCCTCTGCGAATAAACCAATGGGACCGAAAGAACCTTTATAGCCTGCACCCAAAAAACGACCTAAATCCCCATCGAGCGCCTGATCACGAGCAGTGAATGGTGTTGTTATATATGTATCAGCTTGAGCATATGCCGCATAAAACTCATGATTACCAGCGGTGACTGAATAGTTGATGGCGATAAGATTCTGTAAATCCCCCGGAGCGTCATTCCCACCTAATTGTAAGGTACCCTGATATCGACCTAGTACTGCATTTATTGAATGTTCAATACCGCCAGTGACAAAGTTTTGCTGATAGCCAATACCATCTACGTTAGAAAATGCTAGGCTATACATGGACTTAGGCGGGGCTATCCAATGATAGGCATAGCCCACATCGAGATAGTCAGAATACTTGTAGAACGGAATGCGAAGGCGACCAAACTTCAGTTTACCTGAATCACCCACATTAAAGTCGAAATATGCCCAATCGTAATTGAGAACAAATCCGTCAGAGCTATTGCCGCGGGCCATAGTTTGACCAACAAAGCGCATGCCATCACCTAGATCGGCAGTCCATTGTAAAGCGACCTTAGATTCTTGAAGGTTATCTACGGTACGACTTCCGTAATCGTTGGTTGGATTACCGTCATCCTCTAAATCAATACCACTGACCACGGAGGCAAAGCCATTGATTGTGACCTCTGCCTGAGCCGCGGGCAGAAATATGCCTAGCAAGGCGGATAAAAGTGCGAGTTTTTTTATCATTTGGGGGTCTCCCAGTCCAGTTTTGGTCCCTTAAGTAAAGTACAGGAGTATTGATTGCACAAATCATGGGTGTTGTAAGGGAGTGCAATGAGTTTAGGTTGGCTTACTTAGACGTATATTGATGTGCGTGGTATGAAAAGAACAAGCTCTGTCGTATAATTTTAGCTGTTACATGGTGTTCGTGATTCGCTTAGGTTGATATATGACGGATAGAAAAGAAGAAGTGGCATCATCCGGTTGTTGCTCTAAATCTGACTCTTTAGAAAAGAGTGAAACCGAAACATCATCCTCATGCTGTGCTGGCAAGAAAGAAGAAGTCATTGAACCATCTTGCCATAGTGGCGGGGATTCGGCGCAGCACAATCATGAAGAAGCTGTCGCCAGTTGTTGCTCTGTGCCTGACGAAAAAACCGATTGGCTGCTATGGGGTTCAGCCATAGCGGTTATTGTTTTTTATACCTCTCATTTGCTTTTGGGTATGGATATGGACTCCACCTATGGCACCTTGTCGCATACCAGTTTCGAAATGGTGAATACCATGTGGTGGGGGGTGTTGTTGGGTGCCATCGCAGTGGGTGTGTTGGGGCGAATTCCCAATGCCATGGTGATGTCGGTACTTGGCAAGCCTGGTTCTAAGCGCGGCGTGGTTCGGGCTACGATTGCAGGTCTGATGTTGGACTTGTGCAATCACGGTATTCTTATGGTGGGCATGGGCCTATATCGTAAAGGGGCTAGTCTTGGGCAAACCATGGCATTTTTGATCGCCAGTCCATGGAATTCATTAACGCTGACACTGGTGTTGGTTGCGTTGATTGGGCTTAAGTGGACCTTGGCGTTTATTGTGTTTTCCATGGTGATCGCTTGGATCAGTGGAATTATCTTTGATCTGTTGGTGAAAAGAGAGGTCTTGCCAAGCAACCCTCACGAAGTGACACAGCCAACCGACTACAAATTATGGCCTGAAGTGAAAAAACAAATGAAAGGCCAGACCTATAGTGTAAAAGGCACCATCGATTTGATTTGGGGTGGTCTAAAAGAATCCAAAATGGTCCTGCGTTGGTTGCTGTTTGGTATCGTTCTTGTTTCAGTCGTTCGTGCATTTGTTGATCCATCGACATTTGGCACTTGGTTTGGTGCGACCATTGGCGGTTTGTTCTTAACCTTATTGGCAACCACCTTAATCGAAGTATGTAGTGAAGGCTCTTCACCGATTGCCGCAGATTTGGTTAATCGAGCTAGAGCACCAGGTAATGGTTTTGTGTTTTTGATGGCAGGAGCGGCTACCGATTACACAGAAATTATGGCGCTAAAGGATACAACTAAGAGCTGGAAAATTGCGTTGTTCTTACCGTTGGTCACGGTGCCGCAAGTCATGTTCATTGGCTGGATAATGAATTCGATGTAAAACTACATCTTCAGTGTGAAGACGATTCTATTTGTCATCCCAAACCCATCTTAGGATTTCGCCAAAGTCGTCATAGATGGGTTTTTTCTTTCTGCGTGCTTTATGGCGTGGGGGAAGTTTTTTCTTATTCTTGCGCGTATCTAACTGCTGCAAAGCAGGTCTGGCATCTGTTCTTAGGTGCGCCTTTTCTGCGAAAAGTACGGGCAGAAGAGCAGCCTCAGGGTTTTCCCTGCCGCTGGTCCCCTGAGGTACTTTATCGATCTGGCCGCCGTGATTGAGGTAGTTTTCTATCTCTTTATCTAATTGGGCGCGCCGTTGCTTCTTGCTTGGCAGTTTTTTCAAATGTTTAACATTACTTATATAGACTATTTGGATCTTGTATTGGGTCTTTAATGATGGAAAGACCATCTTTCGTAATTTCGTTGTAAAAACAATCACGTCTGCCAGTGTGGCAGGCAGCCCCTGTTTGATCTACTTTAACCAATAAGGTATCACCGTCACAGTCGACATTGAGTGAGACCAATATTTGTTGGTTACCAGAGCTTTCACCTTTGCGCCAATACTGATTTCGTGAGCGAGACCAATAGCAAACATGTCCTGTCTCTAGGGTTTCGCGAATGGCTGCTTCATTCATCCAAGCCATCATGAGTACCTCGCCCGTATCATGCTGCTGCGCGATGGCAGGGATTAAACCGTCTTGGTTGTATTTTAAGGATACTAGGGCCTTATCCAAGTCTGCTTTTAGACCTTGATCTTCGCCTTCAATGGATTTTAAAAAGTTACTCATGTGTGTCACTTAATTATTGTTCATATGCGGCGATGGCACCTTTGCCTACGCCTTCAAATGCTTTCACTGTCACTGTGTGGCCAGATTCTAATAAGGTTTTCGCAATATGACGTGCGATTTGTTCTACCGTAGTATCCGAGTCCATGTTGTAGCAAACGCTAGTGGGTAAGGTTAAATCAAATTTACCCTGTGGTGCTTCGTAACGGTAATGATAATGCTCAATGTCGTGAATGCTTGTTGTATTGTGTAGGTCTTCTAATGTGCCGACATAAATATCCTGCCATTTTTGTGCCCACTCTTTTTCGAGTTCTGGCTGACGCGCGCCATCAACGAAAATCTCAATCTTTGAGCGGTGACCATGAGCAATACGTTGGCAGTTGCCATCGTGTTTTTTAAGGCCGTGGCTGTAATGATAATAAGCGCCACCAATCATTTCGTTTTGCAAACTTATAGTCAGGTTGGCAATGTCACCAGGAATGGTGCTGCTTAGTTCTTTGCTTAGCCATTCTGCCACGTTCTGATTATTGATCTCATCGCAGTCTATAAAACAAAAGGCTTGCTGCGGTGCAGTGCAAACAAATTCTCCACCGGTAGGGTGAGGGCAACGCACGGTAATTTGAGTGTCGTGTTCTTCGATGTGAAGTCCTGGCATTTGTGATGGAATAACCAAGCGATGGTCAATGTTTTCATCTAACCATTGCTTAGCATTGCGCTTTACGATGCCAAAGTCGCAGATCATGCTTTGCTGGTCTAGCTTGCCATCTAGCATGATGCCAGTTAGCCAAGATTCGCCTACTAATCCGCGATTCGCGTCTAAATAGGAAACGTCTACGTTGGTGAGGTTGTCGACAAATAATTTCACCGGGTGCACCTGCGATTTAAAAACTGCAATGAGTATAAAGGATAATCAAAAAAGCGGCTAACAAAAGCCGATGCTTTCACATCGGCTTACTGTTAACCGCTTCGGTCATAAGGGTATTATCGAGACAGTAGTGGCTCGTAACCGCCTTGAATGCCTTTTGTTGCGATGGCAACGGCATCGTGAGCGTGAAGGCTTTCAAGGTGCTCAATTCGCAGCCAAAAGTCTTTGTATAAACCTTCTTGCTGGTTAAGCGCATTTTTAGCACGGCGAGCTGCGTCTTCGCAGAACATTAGGTTGTGACCGTTTAGGCGTGCGAATTCTTGTTCATCTTCGCGTTTTACCGCCGTTTGTACTGGCGTCTGTAGAGCTTGCTCAATGTGTTCGATCAGTTCTGTGATTGGGAAGTCTTGAGTTTGTTGGTCCAACTTCACCCATACTTTAGCGATACTGCGTTGGCTGTGTGGTGTGGCGAATGTGCCTTTATCGCTACGAATCCAAGCTTGTACTTCCTCGCTTGAAAGATCAGTGCGATCGCCGAAATCTTTGGCAAACTGCTCTTGGATCAATTGACGCGCTAACGCTGCAGAGCAAGGGCAGGTAGAAGAGTAAGGAACGTGTACCGCTAGCTCTATAGCAACATTGCCGCCTTCTTCTAGAGTCGCTTTGATTTCGGTAGGGTAGTCTTTCCAGCCAGAGAACTGACTTTTAAGAGCTTTACGTTGAATGACATAATCGAACGAAAAGTGAAGCGTCGCTCGATCGCTAATATCTTCATGGCTGTCTAGCATGTGCGTTAGAAATTCACGTAAGTTGCCAGCGCTCAATACCTGTTCGTCTGAGAACTTTGCTAGTAGAAGATAAAGGCGAGACATATGAATGCCTTTTACGTTCTCATTGCATATGTTTACGTAGGTCTGCACAAACGCATCAACCTTGGAGTCACCAAGCTGGCTATCACGTAACATTACAGGCAAGGCAATACGGTTCATGCCGACCCAATTCAATGTGCCGTTGACTTGCGGAGCTTGGCTGGCCGCCACATCTGGCATTTCGTTCTGGCGTTTGTCACTCATAAAACGTTCTTACTTTAGTACCACTAATAAGGGGCGCTATGTTAGCTCATAGGGCCATGGGAAACAATAAAGCCTGAGTGTTTTACTCAGGTTATACTGGAACATATTGTTGTGCCGAATATTGGAATATCAAGCTTTATCGGTTTGAATCAATTCTATAGCGTATCCATCTGGGTCTTTCACGAAAGCGATTTCAGTTGTTCCGCCTTTCACCGGGCCTGGTTCACGGCTGATGATACCGCCTCGCTCGCGAATTAGGTCGCAGGTTTTGTAGATATCCTCGCAGCCGATAGCGATGTGGCCATAACCTTCGCCCAAATCGTATTCGCTGGTGTCCCAGTTATAGGTCAGTTCTAATACTGCGGTTTTGTCTTCAGTATCGTAACCGACAAAAGCGAGCGTGTATTTGTATTGCTCGTTGTCGTGCTTACGCAATAGCTTCATTCCCAATACGTCCGTATAGAACTCAATGGATTTGTCTAGATTACCGACGCGAAGCATAGTGTGGAGGATGCGCATAGATTTCGTACCCTAATTATCCGAATGTGGCTGGCATTTTAGCAGAGGTCAGGGTGGTAAGGCTTGTGGGAATTATTAATGGGTTTGATTGAATAAACTAATCTAATCTAAAATCTTTTCTTTAAATTCACACAAATCTTCAATAGTGCAAGAACCACATTTGGGTTTGCGTGCGGTGCAAACATAGCGGCCATGTAATATAAGCCAATGGTGGGCGTCCATGAGGAATTCTTTTGGTACTAGGCGAATCAAACGCTTTTCCACTTCTAGTACATCTTTGCCTGGTGCAATTTTGGTTCGATTGCTGACACGGAAGATGTGTGTGTCCACTGCCATTGCAATTTGATTAAAGGCGGTATTTAGCACCACGTTAGCCGTTTTTCGTCCGACGCCGGGCAGTGCCACTAATTCGTCTCGTGTTTCTGGAACTTGAGAGTTGTGCTTTTCCATTAGGATTTTGCACATGGCTACCACGTTTTTGGCTTTGCTGTTAAATAGGCCAATGGTTTTGATGTATTCCTTTAAACCTTCTTCACCTAACGCGTAAATACTTTCTGGAGTATTGGCGACAGGGAATAATTTTCGCGTGGCTTTGTTGACGCTAACGTCGGTGGCTTGTGCTGATAGCGTGACGGCAACCAATAACTCGAAAGGGGAGCTGTATTCCAGCTCCGTTTCCGGCTGAGGGTTGTTGTCTCTTAAGCGTGTAAAGATTTCAGTGCGTTTATCTTTGTTCATAATCGGATTGGCTTAAGAGATTTTTCCGGTTACACGAACCCGCTTACTGCCTGCTTGTACTGGTTCTTTTGCACGTGCGGCGCGTTCTTCAATGTTTTTGTCGATCACGTTTTTGATGGCAATTAATAAGCCCATTCCAACAAACGCACCCGGAGGCAGAATGGCAAATAGGAAGTCTGGATAATCTTTGAAAACTTCGATCTTCCAGTCGCTGGCTGCCTCACCTAATAGTAAGTCCATGTCGGCAAACAGAGTGCCTTGGCCAATGACTTCGCGCATGGCACCTAGAATGATTAATACTACCGCAAAACCTAGTGCCATCATGAAACCATCAACCACCGATGGGATGATTGGATTCTTCGCGGCAAACGCATCGGCGCGGCCAAGAATCGCACAGTTGGTTACGATTAAAGGAATGAAAATCCCCAATACGGTATACAGCTCGTAGGTATAGGCTTGCATGAGCAGTTCGGTACAGGTTACGAATGATGCAATGATCATAACAAACGCCGGTAGACGAACCGCTGAAGGCACGTAGTTACGAACTAATGAAACACTTAGGTTGGAGCCCACTAAAACGAGCATGGTTGCTAAGCCCAAGCCGATAGCATTGACCACTGTGCCGGTTACTGCAAGCAATGGGCAAAGCCCTAATAGTTGAACTAGGGCTGGGTTGTTTACCCATAAACCTTCTTTACTGATTTGGCCGAGTGTTTTGCTGCTCATGCTTGGGCTCCATCAGTGCCATTGGATTGCTGATTGGGTGATTGTTGAATTTGTGATTGTTGCATGCGTTGTTCTTGATAAAGCGAAATCAGTTGCTCTTGGTACTTATCGAAGAACTCAAGGCTAAGTTTTACCGCCTCGACTACCGCGCGCGGAGTAATGGTGGCACCCGTAAATTGATCGAAGGCACCGCCATCTTTTTTCACAGCCCATTTTTCAATAACGGGCATTTCTAATGATTTGCCGTTGAAGCTTAATATCCATTTGGATTTTTTAAGTTCCACTTTATCACCGAGTCCAGGTGTTTCTTTGTGGTCGACCACTCGTACACCCGCAATCGTGCCATCCATATTAATACCGACTAAAAGCTGTATGGCTTGTGTGTACCCATTCGGTGCGACCACCGGCAATATCACGGTCTGAATTTTGCCATCTTGTTTCGCAAAGTGCGCTTTTGATTTTTCACTGATCGGACCAAGTAGATCAACGTGAAGGGACTTCTTGCTGCTCTCTGATTTCAACGCCAGTGTGTCATTAAGCAAATCATTGTCGACATTGCTTTCCGGTACGATTTCGTAGAGCGCCTTTGCTTCGGCCATCTCGATATTGTGCGCGACAACGTCTTTTGTATTGAGTTGTACTAAAGCAATGGTGCCCGCGGTGACCATGGCAAATAGGGCTAGCCCTATCGCATTTTTAGCAATGGATTGTCCTAGAGTTAAATCAGCTTGCTCAGTCATTATTGATCTCCTGGGTGCAAGCCGCGCTTGGCTTTTTTATGTCCATAGGTGCGAGGTTGAGTGTACTGGTCGATGAACGGAGCAGCGAAGTTCATCAGTAGAACCGCGAAGGCCACCGCGTCGGGATAGGCACCCCATGTGCGTATAACGAAAACCAATATGCCAATGCCAGCGCCAAAAATAATTTTACCCAAAGGTGTTGTGCTGGCACTAACAGGATCGGTAGCGATAAAGAACGCGCCTAGCATGGTGGCGCCAGCTAGCATGTGCAGTGTTGTTGGCACGTACAGATCATCATCCCAACCAAAAAAGACACTGCATAGGAATAAAGCAAGCAACATGCTGCCGGGTATATGCCAAGTGAAAATGCGACGCCACATCAAATAAAGGCCACCGATTAAAAAGGCAATGCTGACCCATTCCCAACCTAGAACCAGTTGATCGCCACTGGCACCGGAAAAGAGTGGTTGAGCTAAAATTTCAGCGCCAGTTTGACTGGCTACTTCGTGTTTATAAACATCCAGTGGTGTTGCCATCGCAACTGCATCAAAGGTTTCACGTTGTGCAAAGATCCATTGCAGTGCTTGCGAGAAGCTGATGCCTTCATCAATTAACGTTGTCGGGCCGCTCCAGCTTGTGGTCATGGCGACAGGGAAGCTCACGAGAACCAGTGCATAACCCACCATAGCTGGATTGAATGGATTTTGACCCAAGCCACCGTAAAGCTGTTTAGCAAAAACTATCGAGGACAGAGCGGCGACAATGGTTACCCAGTATGGCAAATAGGGTGGCAGCGCCAAGGCTAATAGAAACGCAGTAACGACAGCGGTATAGTCCTTTAAGAAAAAGATCACAGGTTTATTGCGAAGCTTTAGGATGGCCGCTTCGGCTGCGACAGCAGTAGTGGTAGCAATCGCGATCTGTATCAAATGGCCTGGACCGAAAAACCAAGTAAGGGCGATGATACCCGGAACCAAAGCCAATAATACTTGCAGCATGACACTGCCCGTAGAGCCTTTTCGAGTGGTATGAGGTGAGCTTATATTGATCATGCAGGAGTTTCCTCAAGCGCTTTGCGAGCTTCTTCTAATTTGGCTTGCTGTTTTTCTAAGCCAGTGCGCAAAGCATCTACGGTATCGAGATTTTGTTCTATTGCCATGTTGAGGCGCTCTTGTGCTTTATCGACGCGGGTTTGTGCGGCCAATACTTTTTTCTCGAGTGCGTCTCTGTCGGCGGCGGGTGCCGTGTCTTTTATTTGCGTGGAAGCAGGTTGTTTTTCTAGGCCTGACTCGTAGTTGGCTTCTGCTTCGAGTACTCGTTCTTTTTGCTTGTCTAAAGCAATTTTAAGCGCGTCGACTTTATCCGCTTGTTCTGTATCGGCTTGCGCTTCTGCTAAGCGTTTTTCTGCCGTAGCAAGACGAACCTTTGCTGTTTCCAGTTTTTGTTTAAGGCGCTCTGGAGAGTTAGGATCGCCTTTGTCTGCGCCAGTACTGGATGCTGCACCTTGAGATTTTTGTGCCTTTTTCAGTTCGGCAATTTGCTTGGCTAAATCTTTCATTTTGTCTTGAGATTTAGTCAGCGCTTTTTCAAAGGCTTCTACTTTGTCCGAACCTTCGGCCTTCGCCGCTTCCAATTTTTCTTTAGATTTAGCGATGGCGGCTTTACTGGCTTCTAATTTCTTTTGCAGCTTTTCAAGTTCTGCGGCCGTATCATTTGTAGTTGCTGCAGGGCTGTCACCTTTAGGCGCAGCAGCTGCTTTTTCAGCTTGTTTTTTTGCCGCCGCTTCAGCGCGAGCTTTACGTTTCGCTTCTTTTTCTGCCTTTTCACGCTCTTGACGAGCAAGGCGAGCTTCGAAGCGTTCTTTAGCGCGATCGCTCTTGATCTTGTCTGCTTGCGCTTGTTTGATCTCGCCTTTGGTATGACGATAGTACTGCACCAATGGGATGTTGCTTGGGCAAACATAGGCACAAGCACCGCACTCGATACAGTCAGCAATATTATGTTGCTCGGCTTGTTCTAGGTTGCTGCTTTTTGAAAACCAATAAAGTTGCTGTGGTAGTAGCTGAGCAGGGCAAGCCTCGGTACACATACCGCAGCGAATACACGGTTGCTCCATGGCAGGATCGGGCAATTCGTTTGCTGTCGATGCAATAATGCAGTTGGTGCTTTTGACGACGGGGACTTCATCGGTTTGTAGGGTGAAGCCCATCATGGGGCCGCCCATAATTAAACGATGTACTTTGTCGAAATCGGTTTCGCCTTGTTCAAGCAAGTGATGAACCGGTGTGCCTAATAGTGTTTCAAAGTTGGCTTTGTTGTTCGCGGCTTCACCTGTGACTGTGGTGATGCGTTTAATTAACGGTTTGCCTAGATAAATGGCTTCATAGATTGCGTAGGCTGTTCCCACGTTTTGACAGGCTACTCCGATATCCGCTGGTAGACCATTTGCAGGAACCTCTTTACCCGTCAAAATTTGAATCAACTGCTTCTCGCCGCCACTAGGGTACTTGGTTGGGATTGTGACTACATGAATCTTGTGAGTATCGTCAGTGGTGGCGTCCAGTGCTTTTTGCAAAGCTTCAATGGCTTCTGGTTTATTATCCTCAATACCAATTAGGCATTTCTCTGGTTGATACAGATGAAAGAGCAGCTCGATGCCTTTGACTAAACCATCAGCATAGCTGCGCATCAACATGTCATCCGCGGTGATATAAGGCTCACATTCGGCAGCGTTAAGAATCAATGTATCAATGCGTTCTTCTGGTACACAGGTTTTTACGTGGGTGGGGAAGCTCGCACCGCCCAAGCCAGTAATCCCTGATTGCTGAATGATGTCGATTAACGTATCGCGATCGGTTTCTAGCGGGTTGTCTAATCCTTTGTGTTCAATCCAGGTATCTTTGCCATCGGTTTCAATGATAATGCAAAGATCGCCCATTCCAGAGGGGTGAGCAATAACGCGTTCTTCGATGGCTTTAATGGTGCCTGAAGTGGGAGCGTGTAAGTTTGCCGAAACAAAACCATCGGCTTCTGCAATCACTTGACCTTTTAAAACGGAGTCGCCGACATTCACAATGGGTTTGGCTTTTTTACCGATGTGCTGGGCAATAGGCAGGATTAATTCTTTTGGAATATTCGCTTTACGAATTTCCTGTTGAGTGCTTTGTAGCTTGTTTTCGTCTGGATGAATGCCACCGTGAAAATCGTGCAGCTGAAAGTGGATCATGTTCATGCAGCTTGACCTCGATCTGTGGCAATGATGTTGTTACTGGAGTCCGCTGGTAATGGTGGGCGCCACGCCTGAATGCCTTGGTCAACTGGCAGCATGTCGATACAGTCTACTGGGCAAGGATCAAGGCACAGGTCACAGCCAGTACATTCGTCTTCTATAACGGTGTGCATTTGTTTGGCTGCGCCTAAAATGGCGTCCACCGGGCAAGCTTGAATGCATTTAGTACAACCAATGCATTCGTCTTCACGAATGACAGCCACCATTTTGCTTTCTTTTTCTTCACCGTGCTCTGCGTCTAGTGGTTCAGGTTCAACCCCAAGTAAATCAGCAATGGCTTGAATAGTGGATTCACCACCGGGAGGGCATTTATTGATGCTTTCGCCGCCTTCGGCAATGGCTTCTGCATATGGGCGGCAGCCAGGGTAGCTACATTGACCACATTGGGTCTGCGGCAGTAGCTGGTCGATCTGATCCACTACTGGATTGCCGTCCACTTTAAAGCGTACATTTGCGAAACCAAGAATGGCCCCGAAGATCAGTGACAGCATAACCAGTGCTGCGATGGCTACAAATACTAAAGTCATATTAAATCGATACCAAACCTGTGAAGCCCAAGAACGCTAGAGACATAATGCCAGCGGTGATCATGGCAATGGCACTGCCTTGGAATACTTGAGGTACATCGGCAACTGCAATACGTTCACGCATTGCGCTGAATAACACTAATACAAGAGAGAAACCCACGGCGGCACCGAAGCCATAAAGAATGGATTCCATAAAATCGTTTTGACGTTTGATATTTAATAACGCCACGCCCAGAACCGCGCAGTTAGTTGTAATGAGCGGCAAGAAGATACCCAGTACGCGATAAAGCAGTGGACTGGTTTTGCGGATGGCCATTTCAGTGAAGCCAACCACTACCGCGATCACCATGATGAACGAGATGGTTCGTAAGTATTCTATTTCCAGCGGCACTAATAGATATTCGTAAACCAAGTAAGCGCTTAACGAAGCCAGTGTTAATACGAATGTAGTGGCGGCCGACATGCCGATGGCAGTTTCTAATTTGTTGGAAACCCCCATGAATGGACACAAGCCCAAGAACTGAACCAGCACGAAGTTGTTCACGAGGATGGTAGAAACCAAGATTAAAATGTAATCAACCATGTGTAACTCACTTTGTCTGTTGGGCTTGTTGTAGCGTTTGGTGTCGCATCGGATAGCGCTTGATGCAATAGCTACCCCGTAAAATGGCGCCGTATTATCCGATATGGCCTTATATCATACAAGTCAGACGGGCGAGCCAGGTCAATGATTTATGGAATATTGTTTATCGATGAAATAGATAAGCAGGTTAAATAATATTGATTTTGTGGGATTTAAAGGTGGTGGAGTTCACGGCTGAGAGCCTCGATTGGGTAGGGGAGCCTTATCCATTTATGACTCTCTGCCAGTTATGGATGGTGTTTAACTCTACTCTTCGGCTGGGAGATCCATTAGGTAAACCCCTTGTTTGCCGCAGCCTTCAATTCCATACGACACTATTTTGTTGCCCAAATTCCCTCTTAGTTGACGAACTTTGAGCTTGTTTGCTGGGCAATCAAAAGAATCAGCGGCTCGCTCCTTTAATTTTTGTATTTCTTCTTCACTGTGTAGCAGACCAGAGCATCCTGATAAAAACAATAGCGATGCTGCGAATAAAATGTTTTTCACCTTCTTCTTTCCCTTTTAGATTGTGAAATGTTTACTGAATTGTATGTTGGCCGGATGGCAGCGCCCCCTAATACTTCGGTCTAGGGGGCAGTGTATTTACATCACACGTTGGCCCGGTTGCGCGCCATCATGTGGTTCAAGCAGGTAGATTTCCTTGCCACCTGGGCCCGCTGCTAACACCATGCCTTCGGATACACCGAATTTCATTTTACGTGGTTTTAGGTTGGCGACCATGACCGTGAGCTTGCCAGTTAAATCCTCTGGCTTGTACGCGGACTTGATGCCGGAAAAGACGTTTCGTGTTTTGCCTTCACCGATATCCAGTGTCAGTTGCAGTAATTTTCCTGCGCCTTCTACGTAATCGGCTTTTACGATTTTCGCAATTCGAAGATCGGTTTGCGCAAAGACATCGAAGTCGATCTCGTCTGCCAGCGGTTCAGATAATGTGTTTGCACTGCTGTTGTTATCGTCGCTATTTGCTGATTCCTTTTCGGCATCGGCTTTTTCTTGCGCGATAATATTATCCAGCTTGTCTTTCTCAATACGCGCCATTAATGGCTTGAACTTATTGATCTTATGGTTTTGCAGAATCTGCAAGCGAGAATCCCAATTAAGATCGTCGATATTCAAGAACGCACATACTTTTTCCGCCATATCCGGCACAACAGGCGAAAGGTAAGTCATGATTTGACGGAACAAGTTGATACCCAAAGAGCAGATTTCTAGGACTTCTTGTTCTTTGCCTTCTTGTTTGGCCAATGCCCAAGGCTCTTTTTCGTGAATGTATTCGTTTGCAGTATCTGCCAATGAAACGATTTCACGAATCGCTTTACCAAACTCACGATCTTCGTAATGCTGAGCAATGACATTGCCTTTATCGATAAAGTGATCAAGTAATTGTGTATCACCAAGTTCGCACAGTTCTCCGCCTGCTTTTTTCACAAAGCCTGCGCAGCGGGAAGCGATGTTGATCACTTTACCAATCAAGTCTGAGTTTACCCGTTGAGCAAAGTCGTCAAGGTTTAGGTCGAAGTCATCAACACGGTTATTTAATTTTGCTGCATAGTAATAGCGCAAGTACTCAGGCTGCAGATTATCCAAGTAGGTGCGAGCTTTAATAAACGTGCCCCGTGATTTCGACATCTTGGCACCATTCACTGTAACGTAACCGTGCGCCCAAACTGCATTGGGTGTGCGGAAACCGGCACTATGTAGCATGGATGGCCAGAACAGGGCGTGGAAGTTAATGATGTCTTTGCCGATAAAGTGGTAAACCTCGGTGGCTTCATTACCTTGGTCAGCGCCTGCTTTCCAGAAGTCATCAAACTCTAAACCGTCAGTGCGATCGCAAAGCTGTTTGAAGCTCGCCATGTAGCCGATTGGAGCATCGAGCCATACGTAGAAGTATTTGCCTGGCGCATCTGGAATTTCAAAACCAAAGTAGGGTGCATCTCGACTGATGTCCCATTCTTGTAATCCGCTATCTAGCCACTCAGCCAGCTTGTTGGCTACTTCATCTTGAAGTGTGCCTGAGCGCGTCCAGGTTTTTAGAAATTCTTGGAATTCTGGCAGTTTGAAAAAGTAATGCTCGGATTCTTTTTCAACTGGAGTCGCTCCAGACATAACGGACTTAGGGTTTTTAAGCTCCGCTGCATTATAAGTTGCACCACAGCTTTCACAGTTATCACCGTACTGATCAGCAGTACCACATTTTGGACATTCGCCTTTTACATAGCGGTCCGCAAGAAACATTTCTTTTTCAGGGTCAAATAACTGCTTGATGCCCCGTGTAGCGATATGGCCATTGGCTTTTAGTTGGTTGTAAATATAAGACGAAATCTCACGATTCTCTTCACTATGAGTTGAGCCATAGTTGTCGAATTTGATCATGAAATCGCTAAAGTCTTTTTCGTGCGCTTCTTGCACTGCGGCAATTTGCTCTTCTGGCGTTACGCCCATTTTTTGCGCGCGTAACATGATGGCGGTGCCGTGAGCATCGTCCGCACAAACATAGTGGCATTCGTTGCCACGAGCTTGCTGGAAGCGAACCCAAATATCGGTCTGAATGTATTCAAGCATATGGCCAAGATGAATCGGGCCATTAGCGTAAGGTAGTGCACTGGTAACAAGTATGCGACGCATTGATGTTTCTCAGAATACGGTTAAACAGAAAATTGAAGCCGCTAAATATATCAGGAATTCAGTTGTACAGATAGGCTTTAGCCGTGAAGGCAAGCCTTGGATAAGCCTGTTGCGCTTGTCTTGTTGGTTATTCGCTGTAAAATCCGACCTTATTGGTTGGGTATTAAGAGTGGTTGATTTATGAGCGACTTGCAAGGGCAATTAGAGCAAGCTGTAAAAGGGTATCATGACCCCTATCTGGGTTCGGATTTATTTGAAGCGGGTGCGGTTAAGAATCTATCCGCCGAAGATGGCATAGCCAAACTCGATATATTTCTCGAATACCCAAGCGAATACCTAAAGGCAGGTATTGAGCAAATGCTGCAAATAGCCCTAGAAAATATTGAGGGGATTGATTCCGCAGAAGTGACTATCGATTGGGCGGTGAGTAGCCATAAAGCCCATGAGAATCTACCGAATATTGCCAATGTGAAAAACATTATCGCGGTGGCGTCTGGCAAGGGTGGCGTTGGTAAAAGTACAACGTCTGTGAATTTGGCATTGGCCTTAGCAGAAGATGGAGCCAAGGTTGGTATCCTTGATGCGGATATTTATGGTCCTAGTGTGGGTATGATGCTGGGTATGCCAGAAGGCACTCGCCCTGAAACCGTGGATGATAAATACTTTAAGCCGGTTATAGCCAAAGGCATCCAGTCTATGTCCATGGCTTACTTAGTGACGGATAAGACGCCAATGGTGTGGCGTGGTCCTATGGTAAGTGGTGCGCTTCAACAACTGATTACACAAACCATGTGGGATGATTTGGATTATTTGATTATCGACATGCCACCAGGTACAGGAGATATTCAATTAACACTGAGCCAGAAAGTACCAGTAAGTGCTTCTGTTGTTGTTACAACGCCGCAAGACATTGCATTGCTAGATGCGAAAAAAGGTATCGAAATGTTCCGTAAGGTGAATATTCCGGTATTGGGTATTATTGAAAATATGTCCATTCATATCTGTTCAAATTGTGGTCATGCAGAGCACATTTTTGGTGAGGCTGGTGCGGAGCAGATTGCGGCGGAATATAATACGGAATTACTGGGTTCCTTGCCGCTGTCTAAGTACATTCGTGAGCAGTCAGATATTGGTGAGCCGCCAGTTGCTCATGATCCTGCCAGTGAAGTGGGGATGATGTATCGTCATTGCGCACGCACGATGGCTGCCAAACTTAGTCAATTATCCAGTCAGGCGGTTCCAGACATTCAAATCACTGACGATTAATATTTACGAGATTTGTTTAAAAGAGAGTCCAGCGTTTTACGAGTTGTCGAAACTCGGCGCTGGCTTTTTTGGGATAGGCTCTTTCTCCGTAAAACTCTTTCCAGTTTTTGCATCGACTTAAAATGTCTTTCACTGCTTCATAGCTGCCAGTGCTTTGAATAAATATGCTCAATAGCTCGTTTTCGTTTCTGCTTAATGTCTTAAAGCTCTCATGAATATTTTGTTGTTCTGCATAGAATTGAACGCATTCATTTTGCAATTTCTTACCTTGCTCGCTAAGTCCTTTTATTACCAAACCTGAGCGGGTGCCGCTGCTCTGATCAAATTTATTACCAAGGCGGATGAGCTGAAAATCATTTTTGTGCCAAAAGGCCCTTACATCTTCGGTATCTGCATAACTAGAAGCTAAGTAATCCAAGCTTTCTTTGTTTAACTCTTGTTCGATGTTGCTTAGGAGTATTGAGCCCAATTTCTGGTTTCTAAGTTGGGGTAGGGTTGCAATGCGTACTATGCGAGCGCCTCTTAAGTAGAGAGCGTTCTTTTGATTCATATGCAGCGTTAAAACTTGTGGCGCGAGGTGGCCCTTAGGTCTGCGTTCGCCAGTTTGTATCGCTTCGATGACAGATGTGTCTTTTTCTTTAAAACCACCTTCACGCGCGATCAAGCAAACAGCCACTACGGCATCCTCATGAAACAGTGCAAACGTTGAAAATTGAGAGGCATCCAGAATATCCCGCAGATCGCTAGGGCGTGTTTGGTAGTGAGCCTGAGTGAGTAAAGCGAATACGTCGTCCAACAAGTGCGAGTGGGTTGCTAAATCTTCCTGAGACAAATACTTAAAGCTGAGTTCATCTAAATCAGGGTTTGTTAAATTAATTCCTTTGGGTTCGCTTTGTAAGGCGAAAGCAGAAAAAATAACGTTTTCCAGTGGGTCATTTTCAGCGTAGCGAATGGGTTGTGTGAGTGATAGATGTTGAATGTTGTTGCTGGTGGTTTGCTTCAATAAAAATTCTTGGAAGCGTATCTGGAAGCCTTTGCCAGTGCCTTCATAGCCGTGAGTCGTGGTCGCAAAAATGATGGTTTTAAAATACTTCGCCCAAGCCATCAATAGCGGTAAAGGTAAGCTGGCGGCTTCATCAACGACTAATATGTCATCAGCATGGGTTTGGACTAGGACGTTTTCTGGTGCCAAAAACGGAAAGTCCTCCAGTTCTTGTTGGCTTGCCTTGAGCATTGCTTGTATCGAAACCTTGTTGGGTGCTGTTACCCAATACTTTATACCGTTATCTATTTTCGATTCTGAATCTAAATACTCGGTAATCAAGCCTAGCAGGTGTGACTTTCCACGACCGCGATCAGCCTGAAGGATGGCAAATTCAGGCGGGCAGTCTTTCAATGCTCTCTCTGGATGACCCGCTATTATGCTGCGTAATTGAACGTAAGCGGCAGCCTGTCCCAGCGTTACAGGGTGTTGCTGATTCTCGAACATGATGTTTTGATCGAACTGGGCGGACCAGTGATTTTTGGATTCTGGTAATTGTTTGAACACACCCTCTGAAATTGAAGCTTTTGGGATTTGGTCCTGCCCGATGATGAGAGGGTGTTGTTGATCAAGTTCTGATTGCGCTATGTCTAAGAAGCGCTTGATGGTTCTCTCGCTTTTGGGTGTTGCGCTAAGACCAAAGGACGTGCGCTTCGCTGCGAATGCATCCTTCTGCTGTGGCCATGTTTCAAGATTAGGGCATAGCAGAAACATAATACCGCCAGATTCTATGGTCCCAGAAATGGCGGATATTGCATCAGGGAAGAAGCCGTCATGGCAATCCACAATAACATTGCTGCAAGTGTAGCCTAGCATTGTATTGGGTTTTTCAATTCGTGCGTATTTAGCTTTCTGAATAGGCGCAGGAAGCTTTGCTGGCTTTTCGCTGGTTATGAATGCGAAGCTGTCAAAGTCGTCGTAGATGCTGCTAAGCAGGGCGTATGCCCATGATTTATCACCGGCTAAAATAAGCAATGAACGATGTCCTGAGGCGGTTAACTCACGATGTAGCTCATGCACTCTATAGGCAGGCTGAGAATGGATTTCAGAAGTCTCAATATCGCTCATTACAACGTATAAAACCCTAGGATATCTGGTAGAATCTCGCGCAATTGTAACCAAGTTTGTGAGCTTTGCATGCGTTTAAGTGATGGCGATATAGAAAAGGCCCTAGAAGACGGTCGTATCAAGTTGAATCCGCAGCCAGGTGAAGGTGCTATTTCAGGCATTAGTGTGGATCTACGTTTATCTAATAGTTTCCGAGTATTCAGTAATAATACAGCGTCTTATCTCGATTTGTCTGGCGACCGAGAGCAGTTAAATAAGAATATTGATCGTGTGATGAGTAAGGAAATCGTGTTGGAAGAAGACGAACCCTTGTTTATTCACCCTGGTGAGCTGGTTCTCGGTTCGACCTTAGAGTCTGTTGAAATTCCCGATGACTTAGTAGGTTGGTTAGATGGTCGTTCTAGTTTGGCGCGTTTGGGTCTTATGGTTCACGTTACAGCAGGGCGGATTGATCCCGGTTGGAAAGGACAGGTGGTCTTAGAGTTTTATAATCTGGGTAAAATGCCGTTAGCGTTACGTCCTAATATGACGATTTGTGCATTGAGTTTTGAAACCTTGACGAGTTCTGCCAAGCGTCCTTATCACGCTCGAGAGAACGCAAAGTATAAAAACCAGCAGGGTGCTATCAGCTCACGCATGGGTCAGGACTGATTTTCATAATGTTGAATTCTGGTTTATTAGCGGCGTTTGTGCCGACGTTTATGGTTGTGTCGTTTACCCCAGGTATGTGTATGACTCTTGCGATGTCTATGGGTATGACCATTGGCGTTCGTAAAGCCCTCTGGATGATGTTGGGTGAATTGACGGGTGTTGGCTTGGTAGCGACATCCTCAGTAATTGGTGTCGCTGCGATTATGTTGCAGGCACCTGAATTTTTTACTTGGTTTAAATGGATTGGCGGCGCTTATTTGGGTTGGTTGGGTATACAGATGTGGCAGAGTAAAGGTAGTTTGGCTATGCCAGAGAACCCAGATAACTATAACCGCAATACCAAACCTTGGGCGTTGATATCTCAAGGTTTCGTTACTGCGGTAGCAAACCCAAAAGGCTGGGCGTTTTTTGTGGTGTTTCTACCGCCATTTATTGATGTCGATAAGCCAATGGCGCCACAGCTCGTTGTTCTTACCTTGCTACTACTTTCCATTGAGTTTGTGTCTTTGCTGCTCTATGCCAATGGTGGCAAGGCCTTGGCTAAAATGCTGACAAAAACCAGTAATGTTAAAACGATTAATCGTGTCTCAGGGACATTGATGATTGGTGTTGGCTTGTGGCTCGCACTAGGTTGATTTGTTATTTGAATTCATTCGGCCGCTTTCGCGGCCTCCATTCGTTCGTTTTCAACACCCAGATTATTAATGACTATACTGTCAAGAACGCTCGAAATATGGCGGTAAGACAGCATGCGAAGGCGAACCTTCCTTAAACAGACAGGGAGTATGGCAGCCAGTGTCGCAACGACATTGGCCTTTCCCTCAATTGTGTCTGCCGTAAATCGGAAGCCTACTATTCGAGTGGTTGGTACGCATGTCACTTTACAAGAGGAAATTAAGAGGCAGGCAGAAAAGGATCTCGGTATAAACATCGAGTTCTATCCCGGCGGTAGTGCTGAAGTTTTACTAAAGGCATCGACCAACCCCGAAAGTTTCGATCTGTATGAGCAGTGGTCTAACAGTATTAAGGTTCTGTGGAGGGCTGGTGCGATTAAGCCAATACAGGTTGATCGAATCGGTAATTGGTCCGAGATCAATAGTATCTCGAAGACTGGGCGAATAAGCGAACGTGCTCAGCTCGGAGCGGGTGATGCTCCTAATAAATTACTTTATGTACAATCCGATGGTACGTTAAGTCAGAAGCCCAGCGATAGCGTGAGCTTTGTTCCTTATGTTCACAATGTTGATTCCTTTGGTTACAACGCGTCTTTTATAGAACCAGGGATTCCATATGAAACTGAAAGTTGGTCGTGGTTACTCGATAAAACAAACTCTGGAAAGGTAGCAATCGTAAACGCACCTACAATTGGTGTATTTGATCCAGCGTTGGCTGTAAAAGCAAAAGGCTTAATGACATTCAATGATATCGGAAACCTCAATCGTAGAGAGCTGGATCAGTTATTTGAAATTATTGTTGAATACAAGCGCCGCGGCCATTTTCGAGGTACTTGGTCTTCTGTTCCGAATTCCGTTTATTTAATGCAATCTGGACAAGTCAATATACAAAGTATGTTTTCTCCTGGTGTGGCGAGTCTGCGCGGAAACGGTATTCGCTGTTTGTATGCAGCACCGAAAGAAGGGTATCGCGCGTGGCAGGGAGTCATGTGTTTGTCTAGTGCTTGCGAGGGTGAGCGATTAGATGCGGTTTATCAATACATGAATTGGTGGCTATCTGGATGGCCGGGTGCATTCATTGCTAAGCAAGGATATTACATTTCAAATCCTGATCGCTCGCGGCCTTTCATGAGTGAAAATGAGTGGCGGTACTGGTATTTGGGGCAGGCTACCGAAACCAATTTAAAAGGCACAGATGCTCAGGTTTCGGTATTGGCTGGAGAAACTCGTCGCGGTGGTTCGTATCAAAAGCGTTTCGAGAATATCGTTGTTTGGAATAGTGTAATGGATCAATACGAATACAGCTTGCTAAAGTGGAAGGAGTTCCTTTTAGCATGATTGATTTCCTGATTCGTTCTGTCCCTCTTTTTGCGCGTATTAAGCTCGTTTATTACTTGGTTGGTATCGAAACTCTAGCTTTAGTTTGTTATATCTTTTTTTCCTTTCATTCCTTACAGGACAAGTTGCATCAATATACCGTCGCCAGTAATCGATCGCATCTTAGTCATCAACTTGCTATTAAAGCCGAGCAAACCCAACGAGTTGCTGATTCGTTCATCGAAAATGGAAATCAAGCTGCAGCTGATCATGTCGCATATGTATTGGAAGGCATGAGAAAGATTATCGGGGAGATGCTGCAACAGCCTAATTCAAAGGCCGATCAAGCGACGATTACATCGATCGAACGACACCTTTTGTTATACGTTGAGACCTTTGATGAGGTGCAAGTTCAGCGCTTTTTACAGTCCATGCTTGTCGAAGAAGATATGGCTAATCAGGCTTCTAAGGCCCAGTATCGTGTTCGAAAAGTTTTACTGAGTTCGTCTCCTGTTGGTTTGGCCCAGTCAGAGGAAATAGAGTTGTTGAAAATTTTGAATGAGCTGGTAATGGCAGAGAAGCAGGCGTATCGCTATTTTAATCAGTTGGAAGCAAAGCAATATGATGCAGCCTTGCTGCACCTCAAGATGGCAAAAACGATTTTAGATGAAGGAAATCATCAGTTGGAAGCCGCGTATATTGATAAGCTGGAGGAAGACATTGATCGATTTGAATCGGTGTTGACCGAGGCTGTTCAGCGCACTCGCGGATACCTCTATTTATTGAATGTTGTGATGGCAGCCGAAATCAGTGAGGTTTTGTATCATTCTCATTTGATGGTGGAACGTGAAACCGCAAATATGTTTGTGATTAGAAATCATATGAAGGAAGAATTGTCAGGCATTATTTTCAATACATTTGTCTTTGGTGCCTTATTTTATATCCTAGTAGTCTTGGTTTCTTGGGCGATGGGGCGTAGCGTTATTGATCCTATAAAAAAACTCACTCAATCGTTTCGTCAATTAGCGCGAGGAGCGCTTGATACGCCTATTCCAAAATTAGAATCGAATGATGAAATGGGTGACTTGGCTCAAGCGGCAGAGGTATTTAAGCATACTAATACGCATACGAAAGAATTACTTAAACGCTATCAGGCGTTAAGTGGCGAGTTGGAAGGAAAGGTGGCAAAGCGAACTGCTGAGCTAGAGCAAAAGAACGAGGAATTAAGGTTGTTATCTAGCACGGATAGGCTCACTGGTGTGTACAATCGCATGAAGTTAGAAGAGCAGATTCAACATGAGATAAGCCGAGCCCAACGATATAAGCTTGACTATTCAATCGTAATGCTTGACGTTGATTACTTTAAAAATGTGAATGACAGCTTTGGTCATCAAGTTGGTGATCGTGTACTAAAAATGTTTGCAGTTGAATTGCAAAATAATGTGCGTGAGAGTGATGTTGTGGGTCGCTGGGGTGGCGAGGAATTTATTATCTCATGTTCATGTACTAATGCTGACAATGCGTTTTCGCTGGCAGAAAAGCTTAGGGAGATCATAGAGCATCTTGATTTCGGGAGTGGGATTGCTTGTACTGCTAGTTTTGGTGTGAGTCAATATCAGCTCGAAGATAGTTTGGAGAGCTTAATCTCGCGAGCTGATAATGCTTTGTATGAATCTAAGCGCATGGGGCGCAACAAAGTAAGTGTTAAATGACCCTATAGTTTTAATGTAGATTGGTGGTGTGCGATTCCAATAATAATGAACGCTTGAGCTGCATAGTATGTGGACATAATTGAGGCACCAGCAAAAGCAAACGGCTCGATGAATTTACTGATCGCAATTAACGTATCGCTAATCATGAATATCAATGCCCCCGTTGCGACAAGCCAATAGTGTTTGTCATTCCTTAAGCCAGCCGATATGGCCATTAAACTAATTGCAATCATGTAGGCTGTAATCACCAGCTGAAGATCCCCGGTTTTGGGGATAATAAAAATGCTACATAGCACCGTGTAGAGCACGATTAAGCCTATCCATGGTAAGCGCCGAGTGTTCCAACTGAGTTGAGTTAGGAATAATCCTGTGTAAGTGATTTGGGCAAGCAGAAACGACCCAAGCCCTGCAATGAAAAGTCCATCTAAACTCAGTAACACATCGCCGATCCCTGAGAAAATCAGTCCCGCTGTTAATAAAATACGCGTTTTACCTATGGTATTGAAAATAGCAAATTGCAGTAGTAGGGCGATTGGTACAATCTTAATGAGCCAGTCCCAATCAAATGGCTGAATAGTTCGAATGGAAATATAGAGTAGACTGAAGCCGATAAAAGCGGCGAGCCATATGGGGTTTGCCTTAATTTCTGAATGGGTCTGCATATTGAGTCTTATTCTTCTTATGTTTGTTGTTTAAAATCTACGTCGTAAATGCTGGTGAGGCTATAACAAAAATGGACAAATAGTGATTTCAAATTAATTATTGAAATATGCACAAATATGCACTATAAGTACATATATCTATTTAATATGTATATTTGTGCACATATGAAGGATGTTCTCCCGCAGCAAATAGTTGATCAAACCCTTGAGTGGCTGGGTCGCGCTGCCAAACAAGCTCGTTTAGATCAAAATCATACCCAAACAGAGCAGGCCGAGAAGGCAGAAATCAGCCTGCGTGCCGCACAGAAGATCGAGGCCGGCGAGTCTGGCCAAACGGCTGTTCTGTTTCGCTACTTAGACTCCCTAGATCTACTGGATGCCTTGATGTCTGGTGTGCCAGATCCTGACGCTTTAACGCCGCTTGAAGAATATGAGCTAAAAAAGCATAAACCCAAGCGGCCTCAGCGTGTTTCTCGTAAGCGCTCGTCATTCAAGGGCTCAAACAAAAACGCCTCGAAGGAGCCTGTATGGGGAGATGAGCTGGTCGATAAAACGGGCGATGAGGCAGACGACTAATGGCGATTCAATTTGCAGAAGTGGTTTTATGGGGAACGACCATTGCGGTAGTGCGTTGGGATGAGCAAGCGCAGTTAGCCGACTTTCAATATACCGACGAGTTCATTGGCCTAAGTCAGCGCTTTGATATTCAAGTGGCGCCAGTAGTTATGCCAGTTCGTTCAGCACCTTATCGATTTCCTAATCTCGCCCGAGAAACCTTTAAAGGCTTACCTGGTATGTTGGCGGATGTATTGCCAGATAAATTCGGTAACGCTTTGATTGACCAATGGTTGATAGCACAAGGGCGAGAACCGAAAGACTTTAACCCGGTGGAGCGCCTTTGCTATACCGCTAATCGTGCTATGGGTGCGCTAGAGTTTAAGCCTACACAGCGCTATTTTGATGGCGACCCGATGCGAGATATCGAAGTCGAGAAAATGGTAAAGCTTGCCAGTCAGGTTTTACAAAAAAAGCATTTCGAAATCGAGCATGAAGATGATTTGAATAGCGAGGATCTAGAGCAAATTTTACAAATTGGTACTTCGGCAGGTGGTGCACGAGCTAAGGCCATTATTAATTGGAATCAAAACGACCATCGTATTTTGCCAGGACACCTAGAACCACCTGAGGGTTTTGATGGTTGGCTAATTAAATTTGACGGTGTGAGCGAGAATAAAGACAAAGAATTGGCCGACCCCATGGGTTTTGGTCGCATTGAATACGCCTATCATTTGCTAGCCGTTGAAGCTGGAATTGAAATGATGCCGTGTCGATTGTTAGAGGAGGGAAGTCGCGCGCATTTTATGACGCAGCGCTTTGATCGAATCCATAATGAAAAGCGTCACATGACCAGTTTGTGTGGCTTGGGTCATTTTGATTTTAACGACCCTTCCTCTACCAGTTATGAGCAGGCGTTTGTATTGGCGCGTAAACTAGAAGTCCCTCGTGCACATGTTGAGCAATTGTTTTTACGAATGGTATTTAACGTGGTGTTTCGAAACCAAGATGATCATACCAAAAACATTGCATTCTTGATGGATAGGCAAGGCCAATGGACAGTGAGTCCGGCATTTGATGTGGCCTATAGTTTTAATCCAAAAGGGTTGTGGACCTCTAAGCATCAAATGAGTATCAACGGTAAGCGCGATGACTTTACTCTAGATGATTTGAAAGCGGCCGGTGAATCAACTGGATTGTCCAAGCGCAAAATCTCTATGTTGATGGAACAGATCATGGCTAGCAAACCAATGTGGGGAGAGTTTTCCGAAAAAGCGGGAGTGGATGTGGAGCGCGCGAATGGGATTGCTAAGACCTTTCGCTTTTAAGTAATGATTCTAAGCTTTCTGGTTTAGCTTGTTGCTGTATGACGAACCATAATTGCGATAGATATTGCATTTGCTGTTTGGCCTCACTGAGTGCTTTGAAACTTATTGGGCCATATGCTTTTAGGAAGCAAGCTTCTTGTTCTTCGTTGAGCGGTAGATGATCTAAAAATACCGCTAAGTCCCACATCGGGTTGGCAACGGCTGCATATTCCCAGTCGATTAGACTGATGTTATGAATCTCGTGACTTGTATCACTCTCGATAATCCAGTTTTTAGCGTTGGCATCCATATGGCACAGCACAGCAGAAAACGGTTTCACTTGAAAAGTATTGTCTAGCTGTTCTTTTAATTTAATTAGCCTTTGCTCATCACTAGCGTGGTGCTCTAGTAGTTGATTCCAGTAATGGTCGGTGCGTTCTTTGAAGTTGATACGCGGCCAGCTGGATGAAAGTGGCATTGAGTGAATCTTTCGAAATATAACTGCCGCTTGCCTAATGAAGTTTTCTAAATCGAAAGTCTCGTTGGTCAAGGCATGGCTAAGTGTTAATCCTGATTGAAAAGGACGGATCCAATATTTATCAGAAGGGTGGCGATAAATAAAACTTGGACACAGTCCCTCTTGGCTCACAAGATCATGAATATGCCATTCCGCTTCTCGATTCAAATATAACGCCTTAGCATTTGCTGCGTTCATGCGAATCACATAGCGTTGCTGGTCACCGTGCAGTAGCCAGTTGTTGTTGGTAAGCCCATTATCTAAAAACTGGAAGTCGTCAAAGGACGGTGGACGACTAATTAGGTTAGGCCATCCACTCCAGTCTTTTGCGAGCACTTCTAATTCATCGATGGCAGGCATGTGGTTATGTTGTTTGCTCTTGATAGATGTTTTTATGTTGTTCTGCGAAACGCTTTTTCCAACTAATGTAGCCAATGACCGCCAATACAACATAAATTGCCATTAGCAGAGTTGTTAAGTACAAGCCGCGGTCGATGAATAAATAGACAGCAGCCGCATCAATGACGATCCAATACAGCCAGTTTTCCAAAACTTTCTTTGCCACCATGTATGTGGTGAGTACGGCACCCCAGGTCGTAAAAGAATCAAGATAAGGCAGTGCTGCGTTCGTATTTTTGCTTAATAGATAGCCGCTAATTAAACTCAGCAAAATCACGCCGCCGATAGCGAAACTGTGTTGAGATAACGTCCAAGTGTGAATCACGGCGGGGGTTTTAAACTCATCGATAGAGTTTGATGCCGATTCTTTATTGACTTGCTTTGCTGTTCGCCATGCATACCAACCATAAATTGCCATTAACAGATAATAAACATTCAGTGCCGATTCCATGACAAGACTTACATCAAAAAAGAGCCAGCTATAGATCGCGGTGCTACCAAATGCGGCATACCAGCATAAACTATTTTCGCGCATGGCCAATAGTAAATAGGAGATACCAAGTATGACAGCAGTCACCTCCCAGTAACTCATGACTTCAATGGCGTTAAGCACACCTTGATAAAAACTTTGCCACATAATGTATTCCAGAATGTTGAGAGCTCATTAACCATGAGGTTTTAGAGCAGGATCGAGATTTGCACCAATGAATTTACAAACAAAAATGGCTTTGCCATAGGTTTCGTAAGAGCGTTTCAGTTCTATTTTCAAAGTGTCCATAACTAAATCATAATCACCAAACACTTGAGTGCTCATGGTGTTACTGACGACCGATAAGCCATCCACCTGATTGAGTCGGTCAATAAAGTCTTTAATGGCAGGAATATAATCGTCCGCTAAAGGGTATTTGCTGATTTCGACAGATAGTTCCATCTCATACCTCTACGATAAATTCGCTATATGGGAGTGATACCCAATATAGCGAATTCAAATGGATTTAGAAGTTGTATTTCACATTAAGAGAAACAAGCGCTGGATTTCCTTTTTGTTCATATACTTTGGCAGTATAGTCATCCCGAGGATCGTTTCCGAAGAAGAAGCCTTTTACTGCATAGTCCTCGTCGGTAATGTTTTTACCTACAATGCTCATTTCAATATTTTTCAGCTTGTAATGTATCGAGGCATTCCAAAGCTGGTAAGACTCTGATTTGTTATCATGGCTAGCAGAGTAATAGAAACTGTCTTTTAATTCTGTTTCGAGTCTAAATGCAATATTTGAAGAAAGGTTGTAGGTGCCGGCAAGAAGTGCGGTGTATGATGGCGCATAAGCCTGCGCGCGATCACTTTTATCTACGGTTATAATATTGTCGTCAGCATCTGATGATTCAAAGTTATAGTCCGTTAGTTCTGTTTCTAGTATGCCTACAGCGGCGTCAATATTGATCTTGCTATTTAGTTTCCAAAAAATCTGTGCTTCTAACCCTAGGTTTCTTCCATTGGCGGCGTTGGCATAATAGTCTACGAACTCGGGTTTTCCGTCCTCTAAATATGAGTAGGATTGTTTGATTTGCTGGTCCTCTCGTTTTGTATAAAAGATACTGATAGACGTTGTTGCTTGATCTTTTAACAAAGAAGATTTAATCCCAGCCTCTACGGTGTGGTTAATTTCAGTGTCATATCTTCGCAATTCACTTGCTAGTTCGGTTTCACGGTTGACGCTGCCTGCTTTAAAGCCTCGGGAAAGAGTCGCGTAGGCTAGGCTATTTCCGGATACTAGAGTTTCATATGATATTTTCCCGCCCCAGAGTGTTTCTGAGTCATCCTCAATGATGTTGTTGCTGTCTACAAAGTCATACTCGCTTCGTTCGATGCGTAAGCCATAGGTCATTGTTGTTGTATCGTTTACATGGCTAGTAAGCTCAGAATAAATAGCACTGGAATTCGTTTCTATCTCACTCGTGTACGGAGAAGATAGGAATGTATATTTACGATTAAGCTCGTTCGTTTTGTTTCCAGCGAAGACTCCGAGAACCCAGTCTGTTGTGTTGTAAAAGAGGCGGCCTTTATCGGTAGATAGCAGCCTTATATCTAGTGAAACGCGGTCAGACTTTCGATTGTATTCATCGTACCCGCTGTACCCGTCATCGTCAGCCAAGCAGGGGCCAAGTGACGTGTCGCAAGGATCTGGAGTATATGTAGGATTGTCGGAATTGAAAATATATGTTCCATAAGCCCAGTCATCATCATAAGCATATGTTGAGTCTGTTTTACTGGCACTTATTTGGCTTTCTAGAATAAAAAATGAATTGCTTCTGTTTTGAAGTTTTACGCTGATTGCATTCGTATCTTGCGTATCTTCTCCAGGTTCATCGCTGTAGGTGACTCGGGTATTATCCAAGCTAAACGCATCATAGCCGTTATTAATATCGGCTTTGAAAAAGGTTAGGCTTAAATCATTGTCAGGATTAATTTGCCATGCGAGCTGAGCGCGTAACAAGGCTTCGTCAATATTATTGGTATCGTCGCGATCTAAAAAAGCGTTGGTAATGTAGCCGTTGCTTTCGTATTTGTTCAGGCTGATGCGGCCTTGTATGTTTTCTGAGAGACTGCCTGAAATGGCTGCTCCGATTCCTTTACTGTGATAGTTACCAACTTTTGCTTCTACATAGCCTTCTGTTTCTTCAGTCGGCTTATTGCTTTCAATGTTAATCGCTCCCGCAAGAGCATTTGCACCAAAAGCTGTTCCTTGTGGACCGCGTAAAATTTCAACTTGCTTGACATCAAATAGGGTGGCTGCACCGCCCAAGCCTGTCATGTCCACACCATCAATGAGCAAGCCCACTGATGGGTTGAAGGGATCGATAAATTGACTGCGTTCACCGATACCTCGAATTTGGAAGTAACGTGCACGTGATGAACTGCCTGCAAAGTTCATGTTGGGTGCCAGAGCAAGAACATCTTCAAGGTGGTTAGCGTTGCGGTTATCGATGTCGGCACTGCCGACAATAGTAATCGAAGAAGGGATCTCCATTACATCGGTCTGACGAAAGTCCGCTGTTACTTTAACGGCATCCAGTTCAGTTTGGTTGGCTGTTTGATTGATTGTCTCGCTGGCGATGGATTGGTTGGCTAGAGTAATGCTGGCCAATAGAGGGATTAAGCTGTGTTTCATTGGGTCTTTTCCAAAAGTCTTTTATTGAATAAGGCCCGGTAAAACAGCGTAGGGTGAAATAGATATTACCCTGCTAATAAAGCGGTTTTGTCCATTCCTACGCCGGCATTAACCGGATCAGGTTCTAGGGGTTCGCTGATTAACAGTCATCTCAGGCCTTTAGAATGGCCTCCCCCTGGATAATTCTTAGTGTACTACTCGGGTATGTAGTATAAAAGTATTACAGTGAGTTGGATATGAATGAATTGTTATTTTAGCGAGAACGCGGTATCACCCAATTGAGCGTTTTCTAACAAGATGGTGTTCTTGTCGCCATGTCGGTCTACTATCAGAAGTTTTATAATGAGGAAGTGGTGGTCTTTTGCGAACCAAATGTGAGTTTTTTCTTTCTTATTACGATGATTAGTTTGAGCGACTTTAATCGTATTTACTTGGCCAATTGAACTGTCAAAGGTTTGCTTGCCAACTACTTCAAAAGTGTATTCTCGTATGCGCTCTTTGTAGGCTACTTCATAAGATAATTGATTCATTCCCTGAGCAAGATCTATACGCATCTGCTCTTGGTAGCTGATGTTGTCGAGAATGTTGTCGGCTAAATCGTATTCTGATTTTTGATCTTTATCTAATAATACTGAGCGGTTTTCCCAGTCGAAGGTCTTGTTACGACGTTTTTTCGAAAAGAATCCAGATGTCTTGTATTGGTAATCGAGCGGCTTGATCTGTTCCTCTAGAGTGAATCGAGATCGCTCGCTGAAGTCTGCAATGGAGGAGTAGGCCTCAAAGCTAATTTGCCATTCATTATTGTCGGTTGTTTTGAGTTCACGGGTGGCGCTTACTGAAATAGGAAACCAACCTGCCTCATAGGTGGCTGTGTACTTGGCTGTGTAAGGTGTGAGTAAGTTGCTTAAGGAAGCTGTATTTTCGGTTGGCGA
Organism: Bermanella marisrubri; assembly: GCF_012295615.1. Taxonomy (NCBI): domain Bacteria; kingdom Pseudomonadati; phylum Pseudomonadota; class Gammaproteobacteria; order Oceanospirillales; family Oceanospirillaceae; genus Bermanella; species Bermanella marisrubri. The sequence goes on along the minus strand of NZ_CP051183.1, from coordinate 1,875,881 downwards.
GGATTCTTGTGCTGAGTGGGCTATGGCGCTTGTGAGTATGAGTGTCGTTAATAATGAGAATCGCACAGCGTCCTGCCTTTTAGTTTTTATGCTGGTTTTGGAATCGAAGCCAAATTAACAGTAGCAAAACTAGGACAGGTGGAAAAGGGAAGAGTTTATTTCGAGGAAAAGAAAAGTCTTGGCGCAGGAGAGTGCGCCAAGATTGTGTTCGCAATTACGCTGTGGTGGGGAGTTGAACACCCGTTTCTGGCATGGGCTCATTGTCGAAGTATGCGTCCCCTTTAATCATGCTGATACGGCCCTCCACGAACCACTTTACAGCAATGGGGTAGATTACGTGCTCTTGCTGCTGAACGCGTGTGCGCAGTGTTTCTTCTGTATCATTTGATGTAACAGGTACCACGGCTTGAATTACGTTAGGGCCACCATCTAGGTCTTCGCTAACGAAATGCACGGTTACGCCGTGCTCGTTGTCACCATTGTCCAAAGCTCGTTGGTGGGTGTTTAGGCCTTTGTACTTGGGGAGTAAGGATGGGTGAATGTTAAGCATGCGTCCTTTGTAGCGACGGACGAAGTCGGGCGTTAGGATGCGCATAAAGCCGGCAAGAACAACGAGGTCAGGCTCGTAGTTGTCGATTTCGCGCATGAGATGAACGTCAAACTCTTCGCGGCTAGCATAATCCTTGTGATCGACCACTTGAGTGACGATGCCTATCTCTTGTGCCCTATCTAAACCAAGCACCCCTGGACGGTTGCTAATTACTGCAACCACTTCGGCATCGACTTCTTCGCTGGCGCATGCTGTGGCTATAGCAGACATGTTACTGCCAGAGCCTGAAATCAAAACCACGATACGAGCTGGTTCTGGTTTTTCTGGGGTCATGTTATGCCTCGTCCACGCCTTTAACGATAACTTGTTCGTCACCATCGTTCGCAGCTTCGATCTGGCCAACGATAGTAGCGGTTTCGCCTTCGGCATTTAGGATGTCTAGGGTTTGCTGTGCATTATCTTCAGAAACAACGACGATCATGCCTAGGCCGCAGTTAAAGGTCAGGTGCATTTCATGCCAATCGATGTTGCCTTTTTCTTGCAGCCAGTTGAATACGGCGGGGCGTTCCCACTTAGCTGGATCGAGTATGACTTTAGTGCCTTCTGGTAGTACGCGAGGAATGTTTTCGTACACACCGCCACCCGTAATGTGGCAGATTGAGTTTACTTCCACTTGTTCTAATAGTTTTAAAATTGGCTTAACGTAGATTCGAGTAGGGGCCATTAGAGCGTCACCTAATGTTTGGCCATCTAAGTCTTGGCTTAAATCGGCATTGGCAACTTCTATAACTTTGCGAACGAGTGAGTAACCGTTAGAGTGGACGCCAGAAGACTTGAGGCCGATGATTACGTCGCCCTGTTTAACTTTGCTGCCATCAATGAGCTCTTCTTTTTCGGCTACACCCACGCAGAAGCCAGCAAGATCATAGTCATTGCCGTCGTACATGCCTGGCATTTCTGCTGTTTCACCACCTACTAAAGCACAGCCTGACTGTAGGCAGCCCTCGCCAATTCCAGTTACAACATTGGTAGCCACGTCAACGTCTAGTTTGCCAGTGGCGTAATAATCTAGAAAGAATAAAGGTTCTGCGCCACACACAATTAAGTCATTCACACACATCGCAACCAGATCAATACCAATTGTATCGTGCTTGTTTAGATCCATGGCTAAACGGAGTTTAGTGCCGACGCCGTCAGTACCTGAGACTAGAATGGGTTCTTTGTATTTAGTTGGTAGGCTGCAAAGGCCAGCGAAGCCACCTAGGCCGCCCATCACTTCAGGACGACGGGTCTTTTTAACAACGCCTTTGATGTTGTTGACCAATGCATTGCCCGCATCAATGTCGACACCGGCATCTTTGTAGCTAAGAGACTTATTTTGCTCGCTCATTAGGCAGCCTTACTTCAAGTGGGGAAAATTGGGTGAGAATTCTACCACCAGCTGCACAGTTTATAAATCGAAGTGGGGTTGAGTTGGCGATTTTTTCCATAAGGTGCTGACTTTTTTTGGGTTTTTGTCAGAATAGCCGCCATTCTTTTGATTAATTTGGTTTGACATGACACGAATTCTATTGGTTTTGCTCGTATTTTGCTCAATGGTATCGCAAGCAAAAGAGGTTGATGGTCTCTATGAGGCTCGTATATTGGTGCCTGACCAGCAAGCGGATAGCCGCCAGCTTGGCGCGCAGCAAGGTTTGATCGAAGTTCTGCACAAGGCTTCTGGCTTTCCTGTGGATGCAGAAAATCCAGCGGTGATTCAAGCGTTGGAAATAGCCGATCAATATTTGTATCAATTCAGCTACGAGCGGGCTGAAGCTTTACCCGGCAACCAAAATGGTGTTTGGCTCAAAATGCAGTTTGCAAAGCAAAGTATTCTGAGCGTGATTAAACGTGCTGAAATGCCGCTGTGGGGGGCTAACAGGCCAACGGTTCTAACTTGGATTGCGATAGATGAGGGTGATCGAGAAGTGCTAACTGAGGCTTCTGATGAAGCCAGTACTCTACCGTTACAACTTGCTGCCAAACGCCGTGGTTTGCCGATCATCATGCCGGTATACGATCTAGAGGATTCCATCAAGTTGCCTATTGAGCAGTTATGGGGGCAGTTTACAGGGCCGATATTGAAAGCCAGTGAGCGCTATGGTGCAGAGAGTGTCTTAGTTGCCCGAATTTACAAGGATAATAATGGTCAATGGCAGGGTAAGTGGAGATTCTTTTTTGCAGATCGTGAATACGAATTCATTTATAGCCAGGAGAACTTGTCTGATCTTATGCTAATGGGGTTGACCTCAGCTGCTGAGGTGTTAGCCAATGCATTTGCGATTAAGCCAGGTTCTACTCAAAAAGGCCGTGTTTCGATTCAAGTAAACGGTGTATCAAGCGTTCAGTCTTATGCTAAGTTGACTCAGTATTTGGAGCGACTAGCCATTACTCGTGATGTGTTTATTTCTGAAATTAAACAGGACAAAGCGTTTTACGATTTAACCATTGGGGGCAGTCTGCAGCAATTCAAAAAGACATTGGACTTAGATAAACGCTTGCTGCCGACAGAGGCCTCTGAAGATGATGTTCTTAGAGGTCCGAATTTACTGTTCTTTCGTTGGGTACCATAAGTATTAGTATGATTCCCGACAAAGGGGTGCAATATGATGGCAAGGTATATTCCAAATATAATCACAGCGCTGCGCTTAATTGCAGTGCCGCCTGCTATCTATTTTCTCTCTATTCAGTCCTATGCAAATGCTCTCTGGATTTTTGCGTTTGCAGGTGTGAGCGATGGTGTTGACGGGTACTTGGCGCGACGGTTTTCCTGGCAAAGTCATTGGGGAAGGATTATGGATCCTCTTGCCGATAAAGTACTTGTGGTTAGTACTGCTGCCATGCTGGCTTGGCAAGCTCTCGTGCCGCTCTGGTTGTTTGTATTGCTTCTTTTTCGTGATGTTATGCTATTGGCCGGATCGGCTTTATATCATTGGTTTAAAGGGCCGTTTAGGGTGACGCCTACAATCTGGGGCAAGCTCAGTACTTTTTTTCAAATACTCTTGTTAGTCGCCATTATGGCTCACGAGGCATATGGTTTACTCAGCGACTTAAAAGTTATGTTACTCATGCTATTGTGCGGCCTATTTACGTTAATCAGCGGGGCGCACTATTTTACTACTTGGATAAGGAAAGCCGCGAATGACTGATGCCTTGCGGGTGGGTTATAGACCTCTTGTTATTTTGATCTCGATTGCGTTAATAGGTTGGCTTTTCGCTAATTTAGAGCCGGTTTTAATGCCTTTCATAGTTGGAGCTTTGTTTGCCTACTTGGGGGATCCCGTTGCAGATCGTTTGGAAAATATAGGGTTAAGTCGAACTTCTGCCGTATGCATTTGTTTTTTAGTGATACTTGCGGTGATTGCTATCTTTTTATTGTTGGTGGTGCCTACGATTGTCCATCAGGTGAAAGTTCTTTACGGATTTCTGCCAGATATATTGAACTGGCTGCAAAAAAATGTGATGCCCTGGTTGAATTCTAATATGGGTATAAAAGTAGAAGACTTTAATTTTCAGAATATTCGCGAAGAGATTGTGCAAAATTGGGGTGGATTGCAAAAAGTAATGAAAGACGTTTTGGCAGGTATTGGTAACTCTACTGGAAGTTTTGTCGCCTTTTTAGCCAACTTGGCCATTGTTCCTGTGGTTGGCTTTTATCTTCTTCGTGATTGGGATGTGATCATGGAGAAAGCATTGAAACTTTTGCCAGGTCGTTATCAGCAAGCGACTCATGAGTTGGCCGCTGAGTGCGATGATGTTGTTGGTGCGTTTTTCAAAGGCCAGCTTTGGGTTATGACAGCGCTGGCGATCATTTATGGTTTTGGTCTTTGGTTGGTAGGGTTAAAGCTAGCTTTTTTGATTGGTTTATTCGCCGGCTTGGCCAGTATTGTTCCTTATCTTGGCGCGGCTTTAGGTATTGTTGCGGCAATGGTTGCAGGTGCCTTCCAATTTGGTATGGGCTGGGAGTTACTTCTTATCGGTGTTGTATTTGGTGTGGGGCAAGCCATTGAAAGTATGATTTTAACCCCCATATTGGTGGGGGATAAGATTGGCTTACACCCTGTCGCTGTCATTTTTGCGATCATGGCAGGTGGTCAACTATTTGGGTTTATTGGTGTTTTGGTAGCGTTACCTGTGGCAGCCGTGATTGCAGTGCTGTTACGCCATGCACATGATTTTTACAAAGATTCTGAAACGTACACGGAAAGCTAATGCAAGTTGTAGAGCAATTGCCGCTTGGAGTGCAACTTCGAGATGAGGCAACATTTGAAAACTTTTATGCACTGCAAAGCCAAGAGGTTAAATTGCAGGCGCAACTTGCCGCCATAGGAAAGGGTGAGCAAAGTATTTTTATTTATGGTGAAAGTGGTTGCGGTACAAGTCATTTATTGCAAGCTGCATGTCACGAAGCCCAAACTCACGATTTAAACAGTGTTTATTTACCTCTTGAGGAATTGGTGGAATACAGCCCGGCTGTATTTGAAAGCCTAGAAAACCTTCCCTTGATTGCTTTAGATAACATGCAAGCTATTGCTGGATTGCCCGCATGGGAAGAGGCTGTATTTCATTTGTTCAACCGTGTTCGGGATAATGGAGGCCATATAATTATGGCAGCCAATGATTCTATTGAAGGTCTGGGTATTAAACTGGCTGACCTTAAGTCTCGGTTGCATTGGGGGCTGGTTTACGAGCTGCCGGAGCTAACTGAAGAGGATAAAATGGCCGCCCTCAAGTTACGCGCTCATAATCGCGGATTGGAATTGGGTGATGATGTGGCTAAATATGTGGTTCGTCAAATGGAAGGGCATATGGATAAAATGTTTGAGGCCTTGAATCAGCTGGATAAGGCCTCTTTGAGCGCGAAACGAAAGGTTACGCGCCCATTTGTCAAAGACGTAATGTCTTGGTAGTTAATCTTCGTCTTGCTTGGGTTGAGATGCTTCTGGGAGTAACCCAGCCTCCAGCAAGCGCTGATAAAGTTCCAGCATTGTTTTTACTTTGTCTTCAGGCACTTTTGAATCAAGCAGTAGATTGAGCGACAAATTCTCAAGCTCTTCATCAAGCTCAGTCTCTGTCATACCAAACAATTCCGTTGCAGTAATCAAATCAAACGGCACTTCTGAGCCATAGGCGTCATACATGGTGTTAAGCCAGTTGCTGTATAGGTAGGGCTCGGTCACATAAACCGGTTGCTTATCGACATCTTCGTTTAGTTCTCGTATGACATCCAGCACGGTCTCGCCTGTCATGGTCAGCTGCTCTCGGTTAATTCCATGACGATCTTCGTTGCTTGAATCCCAGTCAGTCCATTCTTCTTCAGGATGAATCAGAATCGCCTTGAGCTGCCCGTCAGCAATGGACCAAGAGGCAGCAATTGGGTAAGCGTTTTCTTCAAAGCTGTTTGCTTCTAATACTAGAAAACGAGGGTATTCCATATACAATGACCTTTAATAATTAACTTGACCAATCTGGAGTGCAGTATGGCCGAACAAGAGCGTAATTTTTATGCACGTAGTGAAGAAGAGCAGCAAGCTTTTCTTGAACAAACGTGGTGCAATAATTGCCAAGAACCTGATTTAGGTATGACTGACCCATCTGAATTTGAACAAGATGGCGTCATCGTGATTCAGGGCAAGTGTAAAAAGTGTGGTGAAATCGTAACTACTGAGTTGGCAGATGACGCTGACGAAGATTTCTAACCACCTTTTGATACTTACTTTCTGTTCGCTGCCTCAGCTTGTTTTCTTAAGCGAGTGTGAATGGCAGCAAAAACAAACTGAATCGTTGTAATAACGACACCTGCTGTTCCTAAATTACTTTTCTCATCGCCAAACGAAGCCAGAATCCAAACAATAAAATAAAACATACAGACGTAACTCATCCACGCCATGATGTTTTTCGTGTTTTTGATTAATCCTGGTATCAGTATTAACCAGGGTATGCCTTTAATCAGAGTCCATACTACTCCAAGCAAAATATCATAAGTGCTTTCAATTTGAATGTCTGGGCGGTCGAAAGTGCCTATCCCTAAAACAACGAACTGTAAAAAAAAGCATACCATTGCAATGCGATAACTGATTGAAAGCATGCGTTATTGCTCCGAAGTCTCTAATTTTTTAGCAAGCATAGCCATGCGTCTACCTTGTGCAATACATAGCATCTTCTCTTCTTGGCTAAGGTCAGGACTGCTATCTTTTCCAGCATAGTGGGTGACGCCGTAAGGGGTGCCACCGGTTTGCGTATTCATAAGCTCATTCTCTGTGTAAGGCAAGCCAGCGATCACCATGCCGTGATGAAGTAATGGGATCATCATGCTTAGTAGGGTACTTTCTTGGCCACCATGTAAACTGGATGAGCTAGTGAATACAGAGGCCGGTTTATCTACCAATTTACCTGTAAGCCAAAGGTTACTGGTGCCATCTAAAAAGTATTTCACTGCCGCGGCCATATTACCAAACCGCACTGGACTGCCAAGAACCAGTCCTGAGCAGTTCTCGAGGTCTTCCTGTGAACAGAAAAGCGGACCTTCTGCTGGAATATCATCAAGCGTAGAGCATGTATCAGGGGAGACGCTTGGTACGGTTCGGATACGCGCTTCAATGCCACCTGACTCTATTCCGCGGGCAATGTTTTCAGCCATGTTTTCTACGGCGCCGCTATGACTGTAATAGAGTACAAGCACATATGGGGTCATTAGATGATCTCCAAGACGTCTTCTGGTGGGCGCCCCAGCTTGGCTTTATCGCCATTGATAACGATAGGACGCTGAATTAATTTTGGGTGCGATACCATTGCATCAAGCAGGACCTCATCGGAAAGGGATTTATCTTTTAGGTTTAGCTCTTTGTATGCGTCTTCGCCATTTCTTAGCAGGGCTCGAGCCTCTATGCCAAGCTTGGATAACACGGCTTTTATATCTTGTTTGCTAGGTACAGATTCTAGATACAGGACGACGTCTGGTGTTACACCATTTTCTTCTAGTAATGCTAGTGTTTGGCGAGATTTTGAACATCGAGGGTTGTGCCAGATTTGAATTGCCATGTATGCTCCTAAGCTAATTCATTAATTGCACCTATTGTACCTTTAATTTGAATAGGCTTCATCGTAAGAGTGCGGAGGATTTGTGAAACCATTTTTTCGCTTTTGGTGGTTTGTTATACAGCGTTTCTTTTACAACGATAATCGTAAGACTGCTGCGGATTTAACTTACACTAGCTTGTTTGCTCTTGTTCCTCTTATTACCGCGACTTATATCGCGCTTACCGCACTGCCGATATTTAGTGAGGTAGCCGATGATATCCAGGGTTTCATTTTTGCCCATTTCATTCCCTCTTCAGGAGCGGTTGTTGAAAAGTATTTGCTCGATTTTTCACAGCAAGCTCGCAAGCTAACAGCAGTTGGCTTAATTTTACTGTTCATTAGTGCGATTAGTCTGATGCATGGTTTGGAGGAGGCGTTCAACCAGATCTGGCGAGTTAAAACTCGACGTATTGGTCGCAGATTGATTTTGTACTGGTTGGTGATGTTCTTAACTCCAATCTCTATGGCAGTCATCTTTTTGGTAGGTAGTTATTTAATGAGTACTTCCATCTGGATAGACCATGTTGACGGTTTGCTTAATATTAACCGCCTTTTAATTGATGCGTTGCCCTGGCTAATGAGCATTATGACGCTCACTACTATTTATTACTTTATACCCACCGGCAAAGTGTACTTTTGGCAAGCTCTATTGGGCGGTGTTTTGGCCACCGCGATTCTGGATCTCTCGCAGTGGGTTTTCGTTACCATGGTCGCCTCAATGCCAAACTACAAAATTGTGTATGGTGCTTTTGCCGCTATACCCTTGTTTCTCATTTGGTTGTTTTTGGTTTGGTTAGTGATTTTGTTTGTGGCAGAGGTTATACGAGCGCTTCCATATATTCGCCAATCGACGGACTATGACAAACGAAGCGATTTGGATTGGGCGCTTGAGATTCTATCCGATTTAAATAAGCAGAAGACTCTCAATCAGCAGGACTACACTGGGTGCTTTAACTTGGCTGAGTTGGAAGCTTTTGAGCAGGTGCTCAATTTACTGATTGATGCCGCTTGGGTGGAAAACCAAGATGGAGAATTGATTCTAATGGTAAATTTAGAAATGAAAACAGTCAGTGAACTCAGCGATATTATCCATGCAAAGCGTTTGAGTGGTCTTGCGCTTAAGCAAACTGATAGCTCATGGTATAAGCAGTTGAGTCCAAAGATTGAAGAATTGAAAGAGGAAAAGCAACGGTTGCTACAGATGCCTATATCGTCCGTGATATAGGCAAGAGTATCCTAGGGTGCAGGATTTAGTGAGTAAAAGGGCTATTATGCAACGCCTTTGTGAACTCAGCGAAGGTTCGAGCACCCGGGCTCGGATCAAAGAATATATGCAGTGCTTTTGCGATACGCCTGGCACTGAATACACCGCGAATCGAGGTATGTTCTTTGTCTTGTGTTGTCACTAAGATGTATTCCGAGCCGATATTGTTTAACGTGTGGAGAATATCGCCGATACGTGCGTCCAAGACATTGTTGATCGACATTGTAGGAAGATCACTAATGGGGCGCATTAGATGCTTTACCTTAAGGTCTTCTCGTTTTTTGCCGGTTTTCTGTGTGTATTGGATGGGACGTTCGCCTGAAATATCCGATGACGTGATAATGCCTAGCACAGTATCTTGATCATTGCTCACCAAAAGCTTCGTACATCCGGCTTTACCCATTTGTCGCATAGCCTGATCCAACATGGTCTCAGATCGACACAAATGTGCTTGCTCTAAACGGTGGTCAGTCAGTACTGAAATGGCTGGGTCGTCGAGTGTAAGTTCTTTGTCAGTGCGGTCTGGTCTGATGGCGTGTGGGGCGTCGTCAAGTTTAGCAAGTGGGATTGATTTATAGTTTTCAAGCATTGTTATTCCTCCGCCTATGCAAACTTTAGTTTAGACAAAATTCGTCGTGGCGAAGAAACGATAAGTAGTAAAATGTAAGTTCGAGTATGCCTAGTGTAATAACCAGTTACTGATTGAGCACATCCTGTTTCGTGGACGCCGCAATAGCCATGACTTGGTGGACGAGCTCCGGCGGAACCTGTAATTCAATAAGAGATTGTTTCAGGTGTCCTGCTACAAGATTAAAGTGGTGCTCGTTCAAACCAAGCTCCACAGGACGTCGATGAGCAGCTCGCATAGTTTGTCCTGAATAGTTATTGGGGCCACCGAAGGCTACAGTTAAAAACTTGGACTGCATGCGTTTCTGTCGGTCAATATTGATACCACTAAAGAATGGTGATAATTCTTTGTCTGCAATTACTTTTTTATAGAAGATTTCTACTGTGGCGCTGACGGCTTTGTCGCCGCCTAGTTTTTCGTACAGGCTAGGCATGACCATTCCTTAGTTCGAGTAATGAATATACTAAGTAATAGTATTAAAAGGGAGGTGCTTCCAGTTTCTAATAATGGATGGTTTGGTTTAGCGGCGAAATGAGATCTGGCGTACAAACCAGTGGCGCTGCCATTTGTTCATAACTCGTTCAGGGTACCATGTCTTACCAAGACTACCGTTATAGCGTGCAAGCGCTCGAATCCAGTTGCCTTTTTCACGTTTTAAATAATGAGCAAGAATAGCGCAGCCATATTTTAGGTTGGTTTGCATTTCCATTAGATTGTCGTCGGGTCGACCAATCTCGTTGCGCCAAAAGGGCATGACTTGCATATAGCCTTGAGCGCCTGCGTGAGAGAGTGCATATGGCTTGAATGCGCTTTCAACATGAATGAGAGCCAGCACCATTTCAGGTGGTAGGTTTTGATCTGTAGCCGCATGGTGGACCGATTTAAGAAACTCAATTCGAAATTCCTTATCTGGGATAAAGCGCGACATGCGCGCATTCATGTCCACTAACCATACTTCAGCATCAAAGCGGTCACCAAAACTACTACTTGAACTAATGGCGTCTTTTAAATAAGCACGAAGCTCAGGGTCGACTTTAGCGTCAACCCAAGCTGAAGCGGTCAGCAAGGGGAGAGATACCAAGCAAATTCGAATCAGCTTTTTTAACCAACGTGCTTTCATAAACTAACTCGTTAGTTAATACCCAGCTTTTCTTTCAGTAGAGGTAGCAGCTCTTCAGGTGCTAATTCCACAATGCCGTCCTTGCTGTCTTTGCGGTGCTTGTATTCTGCTTTGCCTGCTTTTAAGCCGCGAGAACTTAGAACAACACGGTGCGGGATGCCCATTAATTCACTATCGGCGAACTTAACACCTGGGCTCGTTTTCTTGTCACGATCATCAAGGAAAACGTCGACTCCAAGTGCGGTTAGGGATTCGTATAACTCCTCCGAATACTTCACCACATCTTCTGATTTTTGTGCGTCAATTTGCACGATAGATACTTGGAATGGGGCGATGGCTTCTGGCCAGATGATGCCGCGATCGTCATGGTTTTGCTCAATGGCTGCAGCAACAACACGAGATACACCAATACCATAGCAACCCATCATCATGGTTTTTTCTTTACCATTCTCATCCAATACTTTTGCGCCCAACGCTTCACTGTATTTTGTGCCTAATTGGAAGATGTGGCCCACTTCGATACCGCGTTTAATTTCCAAAGTGCCTTGTCCGTCTGGACTCGCATCACCTTCAACCACGTTGCGTAAGTCTTCGATACGATCAATGTGCGCATCGCGTTCCCAGTTGGCACCGGAATAGTGTTTGCCGTCTTGGTTGGCACCGCAAACGAAGTCTGATAACACTGCGGCGCTGCGGTCGACAATCGTTTCGATGGCCAGCTGGCAAGGGCCGATGGAACCAGGCTTGCAGCCAATGGCTTGCTGGATGGCTTCTTCCGAGGCAAATGTCAGTGGGGAAGCAACACCATCTAGTTTTTCTGCTTTTAGTTCATTTAACTCATGATCGCCGCGAACAACGAGCGCAACCAAAGGAGTTTTTTCACCTTCTTCTTTTTGCTTGTCCGAGAGTTCACCTTCAACGATAAGGGTTTTTACGATTTGATCTGAGCCAATGTTAAGGAATTCAGTGACTTCGCTAATGGTGTGCCGACTTGGCGTGTCCACTACTGTTAGCTCGGCTGCGGCAGCAGGGCGCTCGGTCTTAGGAGCGACGGCCTCTGCCAGTTCTACGTTGGCGGCGTAACTGGAAGCATTACTGAAAGCAATGTCGTCTTCGCCGCTTTGCGCAAGTACGTGGAATTCGTGTGAAACAGCGCCACCTATAGAGCCTGTATCAGCGGCTACAGGGCGGAAGTCCAGGCCCAAACGCGTAAAGATATTGGTATAGGCTTGATGCATGCGATCGTAAGTCTGTTGTAAGGAATCGCCATCGATGTGGAAAGAGTACGCATCCTTCATAATGAATTCACGGGAACGCATGACGCCAAAGCGCGGACGAGTTTCGTCACGGAACTTCGTTTGAATTTGGTAGAAATTCGATGGCAGCTGCTTATAGCTGTTCAGTTCATTGCGAGCGAGGTCTGTGATTACCTCCTCGTGGGTCGGGCCGACACAAAAATCGCGATTATGGCGGTCTTTTAAACGCAGCAGTTCGCCGCCGTACTCAAACCAGCGACCGCTTTCTTCCCAAAGCTCAGCGGGTTGAACAGCGGGCATTAGAACTTCTTGCGCACCTGCTGCATCCATTTCTTCGCGAACGACTTTTTCCACTTTGCGCAGGGTTTTTAGGCCCAGAGGGAGCCAAGTGTATAGGCCGGAAGCGAGCTTTCGGATCATGCCGGCTCGGAGCATTAGCTGATGGCTTACTACCACCGCATCGGAAGGGGATTCTTTTAGTGTTGCAACTAGATATTGGCTTGCGCGCATGCCTTGTCAGTCCTGATTGATGTTCGAAGCAGGTAATACTGTCTCAAATTACCTGATAGCTTTACAAATTAGGTGCAAATTGTATGCTGCGCGGCTTAGTTAAACAATTTTTTCATTATGAATCGATATTATTTGTACCAGAAAACCCTTGGTGGCACCTGTGTTTGTATAAAGCCTGAACAAATCGACGGTTGCAGCGGTCAGGAAGCGCAAGGTGTGACTAGCCAGTTGCTCGGTGTTGTGGCAAGCGAACCGGGTATTTTTGAGGTTAAGGCCACCGGGGATATACCCGCTGCCGGTAGTTTCCTTTTATTGCCGATTAAGGGGAGTCAGCAACTGAGCTTGCTCATGGAAGTTCATGAGATAGCATCGCTTATAACGCCCGAATCATCTTGGTCGGCCCGATGCAGTGGCTTACCTCAAAGCGACTTTCAGCTGCGTTCGCTGGATGCCCATTGTGATCGTTGTGGCAAAAACGAAAGTATTGAATTCTTGCAAGTGACGTCCGATCTACAGGCGGATGCGCTACAAGGGCTTAATATGTTTGGCTGGCGCGCCGATGAGCATACGCAAATCTGTCAATCATGTAATAGGGGTGTTGATGAACACTGATCTAGAGTTGGATGCAAAAGGCTTGATGTGTCCTGAGCCGGTAATGCTTTTACACAAAAAGGTAAAAGATCTCGAGCCTGGTCAGGTGCTAAAAATCCTCGCTACAGATCCATCGACGACCCGCGATATACCTAAGTTTTGTCAGTTTCTAGGGTTTGATTTGTTGGATTCGCAGCAAAGTGGCGATGAATTTATTTATTGGATTAAAAAGCCAGAAGCCTAAAACGCTATTTAAAATTCCTACAGATAAGGGTAAAGTACTGTATTAAAATACAGTACTAAGAATCATTATGTTGAATCCAGTTACTATTCAGTACATGAGTCGCGAAGAGATTGAGCGACTGCTATTTAGCTTTTCTGCAGATAAAGACAATGAGCAAGCGCAGGCGTTTGAAGCCTTGGCTAGACGCTTATTGTATCTTTTGGAGCAATCGCAAGATCGATAAAGCCTAGTGAATCGATTAGCGTAAGCGTGCGATGTTGCGCGCTTGCCACCAAGCATCGGCTTGAGTTAAGCATTCTTCTTGAGTTACGCCTTTGCCCATAAGTCGCGCGATATAGGCGAGGGTGCCTCGAATCGCATCTTGTCCGTACTCGTGGGTTATATCGCCTTTCCAATGTTGAGCTAATAACTCCACTTCCAATGTTTTGGGCTTAATTCCGCGTTTTTCCCATAGGGCAGGCCAAACCTCTTCTATCAGTTCGCCATTGAAGCAATGGTGCATTTTAAACTGGCTTTCTGGGCTGTATTCGCATTCTCCGCCATCACCTTTGATGATGCTTAAGTGTTTGTAATCCAAAAGGTCTGCTGCCTTCTGATGGCTTGGACCATAGCCTGGGTGAAAAATGCCTTGGCTGACAAAAGGCGCGTTGGTCGGGTTCAGTAGGCGTGCAAAGCTATGTACCGGAGAGCGTAAGCCAAAGGTATTGCGCAGGTCGATGATCTTTTGCAGCTCCGGGCACAGTACCGACATGTCCATAAAGCAAAAATGATCGCGATTTAGACGGTCTTCTGCGTCTTGCCAGTTACCACTTATGGTTACGCCCAGTTCTTCCAGTACTTGTTTGGAATACAGTCGCCCCGCAGTGTGGCCGTCAGCACCATGCATAAATACTTTGATGCCATTATCTGCAAGACATAGGGCGGCTAAAAGGTACCATGGTAATTGTCGGCGTTTGCCTGCATAGCTAGACCAATCTAAGTCAGCTTGAATGCTATTTGGAATGCGGTCTTGGATATGCTCTCGAGTTGCTTGAGCAAAGCCTGATAGCTCTTCTGCGTTTTCTTCTTTGACACGCAATAGCATCATCACAGCGCCAAGTTGCACATCCTCAACCTCACCGCGCAAAATCATCCCCATGGCAGTGTGTGCTTCTTCATAAGTATAAGAGCGTGAACCTTTGCGGCCTTTACCGAGGATGCGAACGTACGGGGCAAATGGGTGCTCAATACTCATATACAGTTGTTCCTTAAAAACAGTTTGGTGGCTTTGGTAGGCCTGCTATTTTGGCAGCAATTTTTGCTGGGCTTTCTGGAAACAGCTGCATGAGATAAATGCTGTTTCCCTTATCTGCCCCAAGCTCATTTTTTATTAATTTTACAAACGGGCGATTGGATGGCGCTACTTGATGGCTTTCATAAAACTGGCGAAGGAGATGGATGATCTCTAGATGTTCTTCTTTGAGTTCAATCCCTTCTTGTTGTGCAATAGCGCTGGCCAGTTCGGTTGACCATTCATTTAAATCAACTAAAAAACCTTCTTGATCGAATTTAGGGTTACTCATGGTTTAAAACCAGCTAATGCTTTGTTTGTGTTGGCTGCAAAGTGTAACCATTTCATCCATAGAGAGGTACTGAACGTTTTGTAGGTTAGTGTCTAAACCCCTGGCTAAGCAATCGGCTTTAATTGCGTATATTGCCTGCTTAGGGTTAAGCGATTGTTGAAGCGCGAAAACACCATCTTGCATAAGTAAGATGCTGTCGTTCTCGCTGGCAACGTTCAAGCAATCCTTCAGGCTTGAGTGGGTGAAAGGACTTCTTTGCACTAGGTGTAGGTTGTTTGAATGACTCATGATTAAAATCCAATCACCTTGTCCTGTTCACTCATTAGGTCGCTCACTTGGCTGCGCGCAATCAGTGTTAATTCGACTGTTAGATTGTCTGCAATTAAATTGCGTTCTTCTAAGTCTTCTTTGACGGCATAGAGTTTATCAACGTCGTAGAGCGGTAGAACCTCCAATGCCTTGTCTTGGGGCTTGAGCTGAATCTCTTGGCTTTGCTGGTTGTTCAGTAGCTGAAAAACACCGTCGCCCATAAATAATAAGCTTAAATCTTGGTCGTAAGCAGCGGCTGTCAGTACATAATCTAAGCCGTCTCTCGCAAGGGAGTTTCCGTAGGGCGCGCTGCGCTGTAAAACGAGAATCTTCTGGCTCATGCGAAGGTTACCACTTGGTCGCTATTGATTTGTGCATCGAGTAGTTGGCCTAAGCCCGATAGCTCAAAGCCGTCGCTGAGGTTTGATGCGGGCTTTTGGTATCGCTTGGCTTCCTCTTGGTTGATAACGCCTCGCTTTAACGCCGCTGCAATGCAGGTAACTAGATCCAAATTGTATTCTTGCTGAAGCTCGCTCCACTGTGCTTGCAAGTTGACCTCGTCTTGTTGAGGGGCTTGCAGTGCAGAGCCATTATGGACGCCGTCATGATAAAAAAAGATGCGATAGATTTCGTGCTTCTGCTTTAAGCAGCTCTTGGCAAACTCTAAGGCTTGCAGGGCACCTTGGCTGGAATAGGGTGAGGCCATTACCAATATGGAAAATTTCATTTACGTCTATGGGTAAGCTGGATGTAGCGGTCAGTATAAAGGAAATAGGCGGGTAGAAACAAAAAAACGCCCCATAGGGGCGTTTTGAATAACGAGTTATTCGTCCATTGCACCGATAAGGTGTAAAAGACTAGTAAACAGGTTGTAGATCGTTAGGTATAGACCAACTGTTGCCATGATGTAGTTGGTTTCACCGCCGTTAACGATACGGCTAGTATCGAAAAGGATGAAGCCAGACATTAGTAAAACCACAGCCGCCGAGATGGCTAGAGAGAACGCAGAAACGTCTACACCAAAGCCCCAGCTTGCGATCATGGCACCAATAGCACCTACAATTACGACCATAAGGCCTGCGAATAGGAAACCGCCCATGAAGCTAAAGTCTTTCTTGGTCGTCGTCACGTAAGCGGACAAAGAAAGGAAAATGGCAGCGGTACCGCCCAGCGCTTGCATTACGATGCTGCTACCGTTTGGTAGGGCAAGGTAGTGGTTAAGCATGGGACCTAATGATGCGCCTAGCAGGCCTGTGAATAGGAAAACAACAGGTAGGCCCATTGCTGAGTTAGCAACACGCGGTAATACAAACCAGACAATGGCAAGAGATGCCAGCATCATGATTAACGCAGCACTATGACTTAAGTTCATAGCCATGCTCGCGCCAGCGGTTAGAGCGCTGAACACAAGGGTCATGCTGAGTAGCAAATACGTGTTACGCAATACCTTGTTGGTATCAACCGATTGGGCACTTGCGTGCTGTGTATATACTTGTGGGTCCATTTTTGGCTCCATTATTAATGAATCAATCCGTCTACACGTGATAATAGGGCTGTGGCACAGAATTTCAACCACTATTTATCTAGTGTTATTACAAAGCATTTAGAGGCTTATTTTGCTCAAAAAATCCCCTAAGTCATTAAAATTTAAGATTTTTTCGTTTTTAAGGTTGACTCTGGCGCTATCACTAGTAATATACGCATCGCTCACAGCGGAGGGGTGGCTGAGTGGTCGAAAGCACCGGTCTTGAAAACCGGCGACGGCTAATACCCGTCCGAGAGTTCGAATCTCTCCTCCTCCGCCATTTAATTCTAAAAAGCCAGATACTCTGAAAAAGAGATCTGGCTTTTTTTATGCCTGTAAAGATCAATTTGGTCGCTCAACACCTTTTATGTATCCGCTATTATAAGGAGAAATATATCTTTGGATGCAGTCGTGCGACGTCGAACTTTTCTTAAAGCCAGTGCAGCACTTGGAGTGAATACGCTAGTTTCTCGCAGTATTGCTGCTGATGGACTCAAAAAACCTCGATTCCGTATGCCGGAGGAAGCAATGCTCCATGCCAAGACTTGGTTTGCTTTCGGTGCTCAAAAGTCGATTTGGGGTGGTCGATTGCTACCTGTAGTTCAAAAAAATCTTGTAGATATCATTAATCGAGTTGCCTTGTATGAGCCTGTCTCGGTACTGGTTGATCCTCTATCTAAACCGATCGCAACGAAATTGCTTACCGGTGACGCTGTTTTAATTGATTGTCCGATGGATGATATATGGATCAGAGATACGGGGCCTTTATTTGTCGAAGGGATCGATTTGGAGGGGCAGTTTGGTGTTGATTTTAATTTTAATGGTTGGGGTGATAAGCAGGACCATGATAGAGATGGGGCTATAGCGGGGAAAATTCTTAACCAAGTAAATGTGGGTTTGGCTGGTACCTTCCTAGTGATCGAAGGTGGTGCGATAGAAGTTGATGGTGCCGGTACCGGTATATTCACAGAGAGCTGTATTTTGAATAATAATCGCAACCCTGGTCTTTCCAAGCTTGAATGTGAAAAAGAGCTTAAGCGGATTCTGGGTTTGGAAAATATTATCTGGCTGCCAGGTATAGCGGGTATGGATATCACAGATGGTCACACAGACTTTTATGCTCGATTTGTAGAGCCTGGTGTTGTGATTGCTGCATATGATTCGGATCCCAATTCATTCGATCATGATGTGACAAAAGCGCATTTGGAAATTTTAAATCAAACGGTAGATGCTCGCGGACGCAAGTTGGATGTTCGCGTTTTAGAGACGCCTTGGGATGTTCGAACTCGATATTTAACTGATGATTTTGCGGCGGGTTATGTGAATTATTACGTGTGCAATGGCGCAGTCATGATGCCAGAGTTTGGTGATAAAAAAGCCGATGAGCGCGCTAAATCCATTTTGCAGGCGTCGTATCCAGATCGAATCATTGAGCAAATAAATATCGATGGAATAGTAGCAGGTGGTGGCGGAATCCATTGTGTAACTCAGCAGCAACCAGCTTAATTTTATTTTCACTTTTCAATAAAGCAATAATTAGAGTTTGTTCAATGCAGGTTTGAAAGTAAGTGTTTTCTGCAGAGAACCTTTTAATCTGCGAGCATAAAAAAAGCGACCCGAAGGTCGCTTCTTTTAAACACTTTTCAGTAAAACAATAATCAAGCGTTGTTGAATGTGGGCTGGAAGGTAAGTGTTTTTCGCAGTGTAGCCTTTTGACTTATAAGCATAAAAAAAGGCCCCCGAAGGGACCTCTTTCATAACACTTTTCAGTAAAACAACGATTAGATGTTGTTGAACTGGTTAGAAGTGTTTTTCGCACCGCCAGCTTTAAGTGCACGATCACCAGCGTAGTATTCTTTGTGATCATCACCTAGGTCAGAACCAGCCATGTTTTGGTGTTTAACACAAGCGATACCTTTACGGATCTCTTGACGTTGAACGCCTTCAACATAACCAAGCATGCCTTGCTCACCGAAGTACTCTTGAGCTAGTGCGTCTACAGATAGAGCAGTAGTGTGGTAAGTCGGTAGAGTGATTAGGTGGTGGAATACGTTCGCTTCGCGAGAAGTATCTGCTTGGAAGGTCTTAACGCGAGCGTCAGCTTCAGCAGCTAGTTCAGAATCGTCGTACTCAGCAGACATTAGACGGTCACGATCGTAACCAGAAACGTCTTTACCAGCTTCAACCCAAGCGTCGTATGCTTGTTGACGGAAGTTTAGAGTCCAGTTGAAAGATGGAGAGTTGTTGTAAACTAGTTTCGCATCTGGGTGTACTTTGCGAACTTCGTCCATCATGCCTTTGATCTCGTGTACAGTTGGAACTGCAGTTTCGATCCAAAGAAGGTCAGCACCAGCATTGATAGCTTCGATACAGTCGAATACACAACGCTCGTGGCCAGTACCTTGACGGAATTGGTATAGACCAGAAGCAAGACGCTTAGGACGAACAAGCTTGCCGTTACGGCTAATTAGAACGTCACCTTCTTTAGTGTCTTCTGCAGCAACTTCTTCAACGTCTAGGTAAGAGTTGTAGATGTCACCTTGGTCGCCCGGCTCGTTTACTACAGCGATTTCTTTAGTTAGGCCAGCACCTTCAGAGTCAGTACGAGCAACGATAACACCGTCATCAACGCCTAGCTCAAGGAATGCGTAACGTAGAGCGCGGATTTTCGCGTGGAAATCTTCGTGAGGTACAGTTACTTTACCGTCTTGGTGACCACATTGCTTCTCGTCAGCAACTTGGTTTTCGATTTGTAGTGCACATGCACCCGCTTCGATCATTTGCTTAGCCATTAGGTAAGTCGCTTCAGCGTTACCGAAACCAGCATCGATGTCAGCAATGATAGGTACTACGTGAGTTTCGTAGTTTTCTACTTTGTCTAGGATTTCCTGTTCTTTAGCAGAATCGCCAGCTTCACGAGCAGCGTCTAGCTCACGGAAAAGACCGCCTAGTTCACGAGCGTCAGCTTGACGAAGGAACGTGTATAGTTCTTCAACAAGAGAGGCTACAGCTGTTTTCTCGTGCATAGATTGGTCAGGTAGAGGACCGAACTGAGAACGTAGAGCAGCTACCATCCAACCAGATAGGTATAGGTATTTACGCTCAGTAGAACCGAAGTGCTTTTTGATAGAGATCAGTTTTTGCTGACCTACAAAACCATGCCAGCAGCCTAGAGACTGAGTGTACTTGGTTTTGTCTTTGTCGAACTCAGCCATGTCACGACGCATGATAGCGGCAGTGTACTTAGCGATGTCCAAACCAGTTTGGAAGCGGTTTTGAGCGCGCATGCGAGCAGCGTATTCAGGGTTGATTTGACCCCATGGGCTGCCAGCTTTCTCTTTAAGAGAAGAAACTTGTTTGATGTCGTCTTGATAAGCAGACATATGTCCAATCCTTATTAGCTAGGTTGATGTCGTAAGGCCGTATTAAAAATAGCAGCTTTACAGAGGCTCGCCTCTTAAATGACGTGCGGATCATACGTCTTTTATGATAATTTCTCTAATTTATAGATATTATAATGGGTATTCACCAAGTGAATGCAGGTGTGTGATGGATAGATTTGACCTTAACTTATTGATTTATTTAGATGTTTTGCTCCGTGAAAGGAGTGTTACAAAGGCTGCTCAGAAGCTTGGGATCACCCAGCCAGCAATGAGTAATGGCTTGAAACGGCTAAGGGAGTTGTTCGGCGATCCGCTTTTAGTGCGGACCAGTGATGGCATGAGCGCCACCGAACGAGCTATCGAATTGCAGCCAATGGTGCGTAACATTCTTGCCAATGTTGATAGTGCTGTGCAGCCCACGGGTATCTTTGATGCGCAAACCTCGGGCAGGGTGTTCCGTATAATGGTAAGTGATTATGCAGAAGCAACCTTAGTTCCTGCTTTAGTAAAGCGTCTGCGACGAGAAGCCCCAGGGATTATTCTGGATTTTTTAACACCGTCCGATGTCACATACAAAGACGTAGAGCAAGGCAAGGTTGATATGGCGATCAACCGGTTTGATGAATTACCGCAGTCATTTCATCAAAAGACACTTTGGAGAGATGGTTTTTCCTGTCTTTATAATCCAGACAATCCAGATCTGAACGACCTTAATTTACAAACGTATCTAAGAGCGAATCATATATGGGTGAGTAAAACCGGTATGGGTGTAGGTACAGGGGTTAACCCCAGCAAAGACAAGGCGGTGCAGTTGGGTTGGGTTGATGAGGCATTGGCTGCAGCAGGCTACAAACGCAATATCAGTGTGTTCACACGACACTATCAGATGCCTGCATTGCTCGCCATGAATAATGATTTGGTTGCTACGCTGCCGACACGTGTGGCGCGAATGCAAGCTCAAGCTGGGGATTTGGCTATTGTTGATGTTCCCTTTGATGTGCCACCATTCGAGCTTAAAATGGCTTGGAGCCCGCTGTTGCATCAAAATCCGCCTCATCGTTGGATGCGGGCTCTGATAACTGAAGAATCTGAAAAAATAGCAGCCGAATATAGTTGCTAGTGATAATAAGAAAAATAGGTATTAGGTACACGTTATGCGCATTCTTACGTTAGTTATCTCTCTGGTGTTTTTCGCTGGGTGTGACAACTCAACAAATATCAATAATGGTGAGCCAGAGCCCATTACCATAAAAGGTACGGTATTGGGCGGACATCTAGACAATGCACAGCTCAAAATTGTTGGTGTTGATGCCTATGGGCAACCTCAGCGAAATGACGCTGGAGAGTACTTTGGTGAGTCACAAATAATTAATGACGGACGTTTTGAGGCTAAATTCTCTGGAAGCTATGAAGGTTCTTTGTTTCTTGTGGCTTTACCTCCCGAGGATGGTAATGCTCGCATACGCTGTCTTGTAAATGACGGCTGTACAAATGGAGCCAACAAAGTTGCCAAAGGAGAGTGGTATGAAGCACCACAAGATTTTGAGCTTTGGGCTGCAGTGAACGATGCGCAGCGCTTGGAAGGTCAGTCAATTCACTTGTCATTAGCATCTCACATGGGAGCACGTTTAGCGTTCGCCCAGTTTGTTGGTGATGGTACCACACCATGTTCAAGCAATAGCTGTAATCCGGATACATGGCGAAATGCTCTTATGACACCGCAAACAATTCACAACGCAAATTCAGTTGTGCAGAGGCTATTCTCGTTGCAATCTGGTTTTCCTGTTTTTGTTGAGTCTTTCGATGGGTTATCCAGTACGAATATCCAGGACTCCGTAGTGGCAGAAGATCAAGTTCGCGTGGGATTGGCAAACTATTCATTGCTAAAAAATAGAGAAGTTCGAAATGAATCATTCACGCAAACTTTAGCATGGATTGTTGAAAGCTCGTTTTTAGAAAATTTTGGTCAATTGATTGAGCGTGATACTGGTAACCAAGTTTGGGATCTCGCTACTTATTATCAGGATGCCATTGATTTTGATGCGCAAGGTAATAGCAGTATTTTATCTGCTCAAACCAATATGGCGACTCAGCAATCGAATTTACGGGATGATGCACAAACAAATGCGGAAGGGGATGACTATTCTGCCGATTTGGTAGACAAAGTGTCTGGAGCCAAGACTCTGATGGCGAATACGCAAGCCTGGATTGAGAATATGGAGTACTCCGCTGTTGATCGCTATAGCCAGTTCTTCGGAGCGGAGTTTGCTCAAGAAATTATTGATGCCGAGAATAAATGGGATGAAGTGAAGTATTTATTGGGGCCCAATCTAAAGTCGCTTTTTTTGCCGTTCGTGGAGTTGATGCATTACGGCTTAAGCTGTGAATTAGGTGGATGCGATGCAAGCAGATTGAATGTGCTGGATGTTAATAGCGTTGCAGTTGATTCCATAGAAAATACTTATTCATATAGTAATAATGGAGTCGAAATCCAAGCCGCTTTTTCTCAGTCAGTTGCAAGCGGTAGTCAAACAAAGTTTTCCATTGACGTGTCGTCACAAATCGAAACAACCTCTGGTGTCGTTAATTTTGAAGCAGTAGATGGTATCGGTCCTGCGATATCCCTTGCGCTAAATGGTGCCAATGAGGCGGAAGCGATTGCTTTAACCATTCCCAAAATGGTGATTAATGCAAAAACAGTTGCGCCACGAAAAGTGATTGCTGAAGAGGTCGTTATAGGTTTGACCGGCGTTAAGGATGTGACACTGACAGATCCCGAAATGCGATACAATTTATCGAGTATCTCTCTGCCAATCGATTTTGTTTTTGGAGAGGGAAGTGGTGCAGAGAAGCTAGAGGCTCGCGTTAATATAGAAAGCAGCAATGCTAACGCTCATTACCCCGCACAACAATGGCCTGATCTTGATATTGTGATAAATAAGACGGCTTTTAAAAACTACGCTGTCTTCGAGAGTGAATCATCCGGTTTGGCTCAGTCAAACACAGAGTTGGCTGGTTTTCTAAATTTACCTAGCGATATGGCATCACTTTCCGAAGTATTAAGTGACGGTATTTCTTATGATGAAGTTGATTCGTTGGCTGCCGTACCTTCTGATATTGTTAGTATTTTCAATATAAATTCGAGTGAGTTTTCTGGTTATGCGGAGCTAGAATACTTTGGTGATAAGACAGCTGTTATCGTATTAAATGATACTACTGAGAATGTAGCTGCACGTTGTGTAAAGAGTGCTGGAGAGTGGGCCTGTACAGATCTTATTAGTGTGTCGTCTCTAGGTTGTGGTTCCGAATTTGGTAAAGATTCTGCTAGTGTTAATGAGACTATGAACTTTTTACGTTCGCAAGGCTGTCTTGATCAAGTAACCATACAAGGTCGTGGTGTTTACGATATTCAATACACTGGAGAATTAAATGATGGTGACAGCTTTGACTTGAATTTAAACCAGCCTTATTACCTCGGCATGCAGACCTTGAATGCAACTTTGACGACACGCTTTAAGGATGGAAGTGAAGATAGACCTATTGGCTTGATGACGCTGCGTGGTGCTGTATTGTCGCCAGACGAAGTATCAATTGGAATGTCGATTACGGATCAGTATCTGCCTACAGCTAACCCATTGCAACTCTTTCCCGTGGGTGAGAAAACGCTATGGATCGCCGTTGGTGGAACGCCTTCTGATGTGCAGCGCGATGCCGTTATCTTTTATGTGCAAAACGACACAATTACCATCGCGATTAACATATTTAACTACACCAATAACGACATAGACCCTAATCAAGATAAACCTCTTGGCTTTATACGCTACGCTGGTGAGTTGTTAGGCAGCATTTCTAAAGAAGGGGACTTGTACATCGTTCGCTACGTGGATGGTTCGTGGCAAATTATTTAGTCTTCTTTTTTGTCGTGTCTCTTATTGCACCATCTGTTTTCGCGGAGCGCATCAGTGCTTATGCAAAGATGAGGCTAGCGTCTCCTGTGTTGGATATCGGCGATGTAGATGGCGATTGGTCATTGGTCGATGACGGCAGGATGATTCAGGGCGGGGCTCGCATTGGTTCCGCTTGGCATTTTTCATCCCTATGGACCCTTAGTGTTGAGCAGCGCGCCGACTACATTGTTCATTTCTCAGAGGAGACTGCTCAATTTTACTCTGCATTGGAGAATAATCAGATAGAGCCTGGTATTTATCCTTTGTCTTTAAATGTAAAGGCGGTAAAGGCAAATGGGCTTGCACTGAGTAAAAGCTGGCTGTTAGGTCATGCTTCAAGATTGGAGTTGTCGGTGAATCTTTATGAGGGGCTAAGGGTTCAATCTGGCAGATTGACGGGGCAAGGCTCGGTTAGTGAGCAAGGTGCTGTTCGTTATGATTATCAGATTGATTATGGATATGATGAAAATCGCTTGTTAGATAGCCCTCGGAATTCAGTGACAGGTTGGGGACATGGCCTGGATATTCACTATAAGGCTAGATTTAATCGTTGGTCATTTGATCTTGCCTTTAACGACTTGCTCTATCGCTATTACTGGAGAGCGCCTCGGGATAAAGGTTGTTTATCCCGGCCACTGAAACCTGATTGCAGCGTTCAATCCCTTGATAGAGAGTGGCGTCAGTCGATCCCCCACACTCATGAAGGGCAGTTGCAATATCATTTGTCTAGAGATCTCGATAAGCCGGTCCCTTCATTGCTGTACGACTGGCAATACTGGGGACGTTTTGAGTCTCATTCTTTTGGGGTCAAACAAGGTAGTTTTTCAGTTCAGTACGAGTTCACAAAAAAAATACTAGGTTTCGCCTATCAATCTGACTGGCTAGCGGTAAAATGGCAGTTTGATGAGGTCGAGCTATCTCGGGCTCGATATTGGCAGCTAAATGCCAACCTAAGTTGGCCCATTATATGATTTACGAAAACTACTTCGATTTAAGTAAGCGTCCATTTTCAATTGCGCCGAATCCACATTTTTTATTTGCTCAAGGGCAGTATCGTGAAGCTATGGCGGCGCTGGAATTTGCTATGGTGCATCGAGGTGGATTTGTTTTACTTACTGGCGAGGTTGGTACAGGTAAAACCACGCTATGTAAGCATCTTCTGCAGCATATTCCTGAAGATACTGAGTTGGCGCTAATACTTCACCCTCAGCTAGATAGAATTCAACTTCTTAGATTAATTTGTAGAGAATTTGACTTGCAGGTTACTGATAGTGCAAACGAGTTGGAGTTGATTGAACAGCTAACTGAATTTTTATTAAGTGTATACGCAAAGGGTGGATACAGTGTATTAATTATTGACGAAGCTCAACATCTTGATTTTGAAGTGTTAGAGCTCATTCGGTTACTCACTAATCTTGAAACTCATGAAGACAAGCTTCTGCAAATAATTCTGCTGGGACAGCCTGAGCTAAAAACTCGCTTGGAACGCCACGACCTCCGACAGTTGAATCAAAGGTTTACTGCTAGATATCACCTGAAGCCACTGAGCCCGCGGCAGGTATCTGAATATGTTGACTATCGGATACAAGTAGCTGGAAGTCGCAAGCGTCTGTTTAGTGGTTTGGCGTTGCGCCAGCTGGCTAAGTACAGCGGCGGCGTACCACGTTTGATTAACGTGATCGCGGATCGCAGTTTGATGGGCGCATACGCGGAAGAGCGCCAAGTTGTTTCTGCAGGGATCGTAAAGCGGGCAGCGAAAGAGGTGTTGCCTGAAGCAACGAAAAAGCCCTTATTGAATCTTTCTATCTCTAAACAAATTGCATTACCTTTTTTGGTTATTTTAATGATTGCTGGATTGTTTTTGTACGGGCAAGCACCTCTATTTAATAGAATTTCGATGGTTAGCTGGTTCGATATCGAAAAACCTGAATGTGAGGAGTGCTGGCAGGGAATGCTGCCTGCTTCTTTGATAGATGAAAATGATTGGGTTAAGCAAGGTGGTGATTGGCAGTTGCTTGTCGATAAGCCGGCTGCAACAGCATTGGTCTATACAGAGCTGTCATGGCCATTTGCCTTTCCCAAATCAGTTGTTGTTGAACCAAACGAATATCATGAAGCGGTTAGCTGGGTTAGACAATCGTTAATTCAATTACAAGGTCAGGCTTCCTTGGCTGATGATTGGGAGGTTATACGTCCAGCTAATAGTGCTCAAATAAGAAGGAATTTTTTTGATCCACTACTAGAGGATCAGGTTCGTCAGTTTCAATCTGATTATGCCTTGCGTGTCGATGGTATCATTGGTTCTCAAACCATAATGGCCTTATCTCGAGCGACTCGCCGCACAAAAAACACAGGTGGTTGATTGGTATGTCATATTTATTAAAGGCTTTGGAAAAAGCGCAGAAAGAGAGAGAGGCTGGCACCGAAAAACAAACTCAATTTACTCAACAACGAAACTCAGCGACCATACCTTGGTGGTTGGTTGTATGCATATTATTGGTTTTGTTTGTAACCGTTTTACAGGTTTTTGGTGTTTTTACTTTGGTTAATGACGAGTCCGGTAGCGAAGCTTTAAATGTGTTCCCTGTTGTTGAGACTGTCCCTCATCACCAAGGGCTATCCGATGCCCAGAGCACACATAAAGAGTCTAAAGCGGGTCTGCAAATAGACAAAATATACACGCTCATGGAGCTTGATCCTCAACAGCTTGCGCTGTTGCCTTCACTAGAACTGCAAAGTCATATTTATTCTCCTCGGGCTGAGATGCGTTCAGTGATTATTAATGATCGGAACTATACAGAGGGCGATTTGTTATCCGCCAACGTAGGTTTGAAAGAGATCACCCCGAAAGGCATTGTTTTAACGGTTGATGAAATTAAAGTGTATCTGGATAAAGGCATTACCTGGGTGGCAAAATAAACGATGTTAAGCAGTCACGCGAAAGAGACCATTCAAAGGGCTTATAGTCAATTTTTAGAAGCACGATCATTGAAGCCACGTTACGGCCAAAAACAAATGATTGCTGCTATCGCCAAAACACTGGGTGGCATTCAATCCGATGATGAAGGAAAGCGAGTCAACGACAAGCAAGTGTGTGTTGTGGAGGCGGGCACTGGTACTGGTAAAACACTAGCATACTTACTATCTACGATTCCTTTGGCTGAGGACTTGAATAAAAAAATCATAGTCTCTACCGCGACAGTTGCCCTGCAAGAACAGCTCATCAGTAAAGATTTACCGGATGTTGCAAAATACAGTGGACTGGAATTTCGCTATGCATTGGCGAAAGGTCGAGGCAGATACTTGTGTGTGCATAAACTGGATCAAGAGTTAAAGGATCAGCGAATGCAAGACGCATCTATGGATATGTTTGGCGGTGCCGATGCAACAGATGATCAAAAAGGCCTGTTTCAGAAGTTCCTAGATGAATTTTTAACTGGACGCTGGGATGGTGATCGCGACAACTGGCCCGAAACCATTGAGTACGAAGATTGGTCAATGGTTACGGCGACTCACAGGGAATGCTCAAATCGTCGCTGTCCTCATTTCAATGCTTGCCCTTTTTTTACGGCAAGAAAATCTTTGGAAGATGCAGAAGTAATTGTCGCAAATCACGACTTGGTTATGGCGGATATCAGTTTAGGTGGTGGTGCCATTTTGCCAGAGCCAGCACAAAGTATATATGTGTTTGACGAAGGCCATCATTTGCCGGATAAGGCGATAAGTCATTTTGCTGGCCAAGTTAAATTAAACCAAGAAGAAAACTTGCTGAAGCAAATTAGTAAGGCGGTAGATACTCTTGGTAAACAGTGTGGAACACCCATGGGGTTGTTACAGATCGTCACTCAATTCCCTGAAAAAATAGGTGAAATACATAGCCAGCTCGGCTTCGCACGTCATATTATTTTAGATTATTTGGGTGACCAAGCTGAAGTAGAGGGAATCTCAACTCATCGCTTTCGTATGGGGGTTGTACCTGACGCGCTCATCGAGTTGGCTGGGGAGCTAAATAAAACCCATAACAGTTTGTATCAATACATCGATAAGATTGTTGAAGCATTAAAAGCTAGCCTAAATAAAGATGACGGTGAATATCGTCAGGCTGATGCGGAAAGATGGTTCCCAATCATGGGGATGTTGTTGGCTCGCTTGGAAATGGCAGGCTTGTTATGGTTAAGCTTTGCCCAACAGGATCACGAGGATAATGTACCTACCGCTCGGTGGTTGCAGCGACTTATTACTGAATACGAAGATGATATCGCACTGTATAGTTCACCAATATTGGCTGCCGAGCTACTAGCAAAAAATTTATGGAGTCGCTGTTATGGAGCTGTAGTTACATCTGCTACTTTGACGGCTTTGGGTCGCTTCGATCGATTGAGGATGAAAGCCGGTATTGCTAAAGATAACTATTTTGAGCGTATTCAAAGTCCGTTTGATTATCCCAATTTAGGTGAGATTTTGGTGCCTAATGACGCTGTGGAGCCTGGGCATGGTGATGATTACACGCAGCAGGTTTCTGATCTTTTAGAAAGTCATCTTGATGAAAATGAAAGCACTCTTGTTCTTTTTACAAGTAGACGTCTAATGAATGATGTGAAGTTTCAATTGCCGTTTGATGTTAGCGATCATG
The DNA here is from genome assembly GCF_012295615.1 of Bermanella marisrubri. Taxonomy (NCBI): domain Bacteria; kingdom Pseudomonadati; phylum Pseudomonadota; class Gammaproteobacteria; order Oceanospirillales; family Oceanospirillaceae; genus Bermanella; species Bermanella marisrubri. The sequence goes on along the minus strand of NZ_CP051183.1, from coordinate 1,847,240 downwards.
TCATCACGCAAGACGAATTTAGCAAGCAAGAAGTGCTCAAGCAACATAGGGATAAAATAGAAGCAGGTTTGCCTAGTTATTTGTTTGGCTTGGCTAGCTTTGCTGAAGGTATCGACCTGCCAGGTGATTTATTGCAGCACGTCATCATTGTGAGGCTGCCGTTTTCGGTGCCCGATGACCCTGTTGATGCCACGCTCGCAGAATGGCTGGAATCAAAAGGGCGCAACCCCTTTATGGAAATCTCTGTTCCAGATGCCAGTGTACGACTAATACAAGCGGTCGGTCGTTTGATTAGAACAGAGCAGGATACAGGCCGTATCACGGTTTTAGACAAGCGTTTAGTCAGTAAGCGTTATGGCAGTCTGCTTTTAGATGGCTTGCCGCCGTTTAGGCGCAATCTTCTGGCTCGCTAAGGCTTTGACCTTTGCTTCGAATCTCGATAGCTTTGGCTAAAAGATAATAAAAAAGAGGTCAGCATGAAAATATACGAGCAAAAAGTGGCACCCAATGCCCGTCGCGTACGCATGTTTTTGGCAGAAAAGGCGCTACTTGATGAAGTTAAGTTTGTTGAGCAGGATTTGCAGGCCGGTGACAACATCACACCTGATTTTCGCCAAAAAAACCCATTGGGAAAAATTCCTGTCTTAGAATTAGATGACGGTACCTACTTATCCGAGTCCATGGCGATCTGTCGTTACTTTGAGGTCTTAAACCCTGAGCCAAACCTTATGGGAGTCACGGCATTGGAACAGGCTATGATCGAAATGTGGCAGCGTCGTTGCGAAATCTACTTTATGAATCAAGTAGGTATGGGGTTTCAGCATACCTCAGGTTTCTTTGCTGATCGTATGACACCAGTTAAAGAATGGGGCGAAGAATGCGTTAAAAACGCTGGCAAGTTTATGGGTTTGCTCAATAAGCACTTAGCAGAATCCGAATACGTTGCTGGAGAGCGTTTTACCGTCGCAGATATCACTGCATTTGTGACTATTGATTTTGCCAGAGTAATTCGTATGCGTATTCCGGAAGAAATGACCAATTTGAAGGCTTGGTACGAGCGGATCAATTCGCGAGACAGTGCAAAAGTCTAAGTTTCAGATCTCGGGCCATTAAATGGACGAATGACATACTGATGTCGTCCGTTGTCTTTCGCTTCATATAAGGCTTCGTCTGCGCTCTTGATTACATCTTTTACAGCGGCTTGCCATTCAATTTTGGGTTTCAAAGTAAAGCATACCCCGCAACTAACAGTAACATGATCTGCAATGCTAGAGTCGCTATGCTCAATGTTTAGGTGATTTACAGCCGCCATAACACTTTAAAGTCGCTCCTCTAATTCATTCTCATTGGCTGACCGATTTACAAAAATAAACTCTTCACCACCATATCTTGCAACAATATCATCAGAGCGTCTTGCAAGGGCGTTAAGTGTGCGAGCAACGGCTGTTAAAGTGTCGTCACCTTTCTGATGGCCATATAGATCGTTGTATTTTTTAAAGAAATCAATGTCGATCATAATGATCGCGACCGGTAGTGATTGCCGGATGCTCGTCCGCCAAATCTTTTCGATCTGTTCGTCCAAGTACTGGCGGTTACGGATGCCTGTCAGGCCATCAGTTTGTGATTCTTGCTAAAGCTTTTCTTGGTAGGCATGTACCTTATCTACTAATTTGTTAAACGATTTCACAAACCCGCGAAACTCGACGATGCGAGTAGCTGTTTTAATGTGTACAAAACGCGAGCGAGCCTCCATTGTTTTTAATTGTAGGAATAGTCGGTTGACGGGTCGCAAGAAGATTATCCAGGCAATAAAGGTAACCACGATGGGTAGGGCTAGGAATGCAGTATGCTAAATATAGTGGTTTCATCCAGTATAAATGGAACGTCTATGCTTTCATGAGTCACTTTAAATGCTGATTGGAAAGGGTTGTTCGGTTCATCGAGTAGCAGGTAGTAGTCTTTATTTAAGGTGCTAATAGCAAATCCTGTCATCGGATTAATGATATGCGAGCCATCAGTAGTAATTGACTCCACACTAATGGGTTTGACTTGTGTTTGTGTCAGTAACTTAATGCGCTGGAATAAGCTATCTGGAAATTTTCTTGCAAACAATAAAATGCCATTACTTGGTTCCTCCTCAAAATTATCCGTTACGGCGTGGCTAGTGTAATAGCCGATCGCTCCATCAATTCTTAGGGTACCGGTTTGCTGTTGTTCGCTTAATAAAAAGTCTATGTCGAGATCTTGTGTTGCTTGCTCGATTGAATCTAGCTGCTTTAGGCCATCGCTGGTTTGAATACCAATGAAATGCGGGGTTTTATCGCGCGCGATAACCACCACAAGATCAAGATGAAGATCTTCAAATGCATAAGGTAGGATGTTTTCAGATAGATAGTGCTCGTTTCTGCCATCAATATAGAAAAACGTATCATTCCAGGCGGCCCAGTCGATGTTTAGCACTTCGAGGTTTCTAAGGTCATTCAGGTAAGAGGAATGGATGGCTTTGAGTTTGTTTTGGTGGTTGATGATCGTAGAATGCTGCAGCTCCGGGATGACCACGTACATCCGATAAAGAACCAAGCCGCCTCCGATGACCATGGCGTAGGTGATTGCTGCAATAAAAACTAAAGCGCGCAGATGCATGTGCACCTCCTTATGCCTTAAGCTTAGCAAGTATCAAGCAGTCAGCGCGCCACCTTTGCGGCTTTTTTCTGATTTTAGTCGGTTCCATACAATTTCGTGGAAGTGGAACGCCACAGTGTTGACCATGGGCTCAACCGCAGCTACAAGCCCACCCACTAGTATATCCCCAGTCAGTATATAGGTAATGCTAAATGCAACTGTGAAGTGCACTGCTGCGAAACTCATCGTCTTCTTCATGTTTCTGTCCTCACTGATTAACTAATAGTCATACTTTAGTGAGAATGACTATCAGTAACAAATAGAAGTTTTAAATGGCACTCATAGTTGCTTTGAATCAGCTCACAAAATTGGTACTTAAGTTTTGGCAAACAGAGAAAGTGACGCACAATATAATAATCATATTAAGGAGTTGTCATATGTTCGCTGCTCAGCTGCCATCCGCTGCATTAGAAATATCAGCCATTAAAAAGGCGTTCATCAGCAATAATCTGCTGCCAGCAGCAAATGATGAGCCTATCTTGAGCAGGGCATCTCAGGAGCATGTTGAGCGAATTCATCGCTGGATTGCTCCACTAGAGTTTCGACTAGGAGTAAAGGCGCGCGTTATCCCGTGTGCTGAAGCGGATTTAGTTGAGGGGGTTGCTGCACAAATAAAGCAGGATCAAGTCGTGCTCCTTGCTAACTGTATTCAGAGTGAGAAGCAGGCATTGGATGTGTTTCGCTTCGCAGCAGTAGGATTGTTAGCTGTTCCTCGATATTTGCAAAAAAAGGATCGTATTGTACGTACAATTTATCAAGGCTTGTCAGACGAGCAAATTGAACTCATAGCGAGCCGCTATGGCATCTCAGGTTCGCAAACTGAAGAGATGGTAGTCAAGTTGTACCTGGCTGAACTTTCGGCATTAGATGTGGAGCCGAGCTTTTTCGAGCGTCGGGATGCGTTCCAGAGGCGACTCGTTCGTCTGGTCTGGCCAAAGCTCGGATGGAAGAGTCATGAATCCCACTATGTCATTTATCGGGCTGCAAAGACCCTTTAGTTGTTCACTTGATTGGAAATGTCTTTCCCTGAATGCTCGGTCGCCAAATACTTAGCAAAACGATCTACATCCATTGGGCGTGCAAAGTGATAGCCTTGACACATATCGCAGTTTAGGTCTTCAAGTATTCTGCGAGTGTGTTCACTTTCTACACCTTCCGCGACTACTGTCATACCCAAGTTGTGTGCCATTTCGATGGCAGTATGGACTAGCACCTGATTTTGTTTGTCTGTTTCTAAATCAAAAATAAATTCCTTGTCGATTTTTAGCTCTTCTGCAGGTAGTTTTTTTAGATAAGCAAGGCTCGAGTAACCTGTACCAAAGTCATCAATGGCAATCTTTACGCCTTGCTCATTGAGAGACCATAGGTTTTCCAGTGCATCTTGTGTGTCACTCATCATTTGGCTCTCGGTGATTTCCAAGACTACATGTCGGCATAGATCTGAAGATTTTTCAAGAAGCACTAATAGGGCTTTTATGAATTTGTCATCTTGCAGATTGAAGGTGCTTATATTAACTGCCATGAAAAGGCTTGGGTTAATTTTGTGTAGGCGTCTAAGTATTTGTAAGCTGCGCTTTATCACCCAGATGCTTAACGCTTGTATCAAGCCACTCCGCTCAGCCATCTCGATAAATTCGTCTGGCATAATTAGCCCAAACTCATTGTGAGGCCAGCGTATTAGAGCCTCTGCACCTATGATATTCTGATGGCGAGTGTCTACAATAGGTTGAAAGTGTAGGTCTAGTGTGTCGTCAGCAATAGCGCGCTTGAGCTCTGTCATCAAGACCAGTCTGCGGCCATCATACGGATCAATATCAGGGTGGTATGCGGCAATATGTGATGTGCATGATTTCGCTGCATCAAGTGCAATGCCGACTTGCCGCATTAGTTTGTCACTCTCTTTTCCAAATTTAGGAAACTCAATGAATGCGAACTGGGGTTCAAGTTCGAGTTCCATTTCGTTGATAGCATATGTTCGATCTACGGCGTCCTTGATCGATTCGATGGTGCGATAAATATTGGTGAACTTAGGATTTAGTAGGAATCCATGAGAGCTGGCACTGAGTGTGGCGGCATAAAATCCTTCTTTATGATCAATGGCTAACGCTAGATTGTTCTCAGCTAACTCAATATTGAGCATCATGGCAAATTTATGAAGTGCTAGATTGCTCATGTCTTTACCCATTGTTTTGTCAATGTCGTTCATTCGTTGCAGATGACAAACTACCAAAACACCGTGCTCATATTGTCTTAATGTGTATTGTAAAAACGTTTCGAAATTGTTGCGGTTAGGGAGTTGTGTGATGGCATCATGAGTAGCAGTGAATAACATGGATTCTTGTAATTTGGCAGAGCGCTTGTTGCTGTCGATGATCGCTTGCTTGGCTGTCAGGCGCGCCTCGCGCTCAATATAGATTCGCCTTGCTAGTGCCAAGCTAAATGTAAATAACTCAAGAGTGGAGCCGATTTGCACGGCGTTGTTGGTAAATCCATTAAAGGGAAGAATACCGAGTTTTGAAAATAAAAAGATGCATGCACCGATGATTAGAAACGACCATGCAATTAAGAAAATATCGCGATCAGGATTCTTTTGCGCGACAAAAACGCCCATGAAAAAACAAGCGGGGATGACCAAAAGCCCGACCAAAACAATACTCTGAATTGCTAGCTGATACCCAATGATCGGCGAAATAACTAAAACCAAGATCGGTGCTGACAGTAATCCTTGTAAGGGCTTTTTGCATGCTCCAGAAGTATTGAGTCTCAGGAACTTTAAGCTGAATAGAGTGGTAAGCAAAATGGTCAACGTGGCGAACACGAGCTGTGACCATTTGTGCACAATGGGCCATTCAGGGTAAACGTATTCAAATAAAACGCCGGACTGAGAAGAGACCAATAACCCTAAGCAAGCAGCATAGCCTGCGTAGGTAATGTAAACCGCTTCTCTCAGGTAGATGAATATCAATAAATTTAACAGCGCAACACTCAGCACAAGGCCAATATAAAGAAACTGAGAGGCATTGATGTCTCGATAGTGTTTTTGGAATCTATTTAAGTCCCACGATATGACTTCCGTTTGGATGGGCGAGTTGCTTTGCAGTCTTACTAAATATGATTGCTCGCTTTGCTGTGGCAGCTCTACTTTCGCGACAAAGTGCGGATGGTCTACGTTGCGCTGATGATAGGGGTAAGTATCACCTGAATGAAATATTAGCTCAGGCTGGTTGTCTGCGATTTTAAACAGCGAGATCTTGTCTAGTAATGGGTACGTGAAATCTATTAGCCGCACAATGTCCTGACTGCTTTCATTGTGTAGATTAAATTTCACCCAGTATGTGGACTGTGTGTAGCCGAAATTCAATGATGGCTGATTGATTTTTCGCCAGTCTTCTAGGTTGAGAGCTTGGGTTTCAGATAGTTCTGACTTAGGGTCTTCTAATACGTCAAATTGCGTCACTAGGTGGCGTTGCTTATGAGAGCTGGCCTGTGCTGTGATACTGAAACTGGTCACAAGGCAGAGCAATAGGATATGGGCTAGCGGTCTAAGGTAGCTATAGAGCATATAGTTATCAAAAACAGTGGTGTATCCAATGAGCTTAGCATAAATACAGGTTTGTCATGTGTTGGCCTAAAGTTCACGAAAGCCTATAATTGCGCCCTTTATTTCATAGATTTAGGTTTAGAAATGACAGTACGTACTCGAGTTGCTCCATCTCCCACTGGTGATCCTCATGTCGGGACTGCCTATATTGCGCTATTTAATTTGGCTTATGCGCGTCAGCATGGTGGTCAATTTCTATTGCGTATTGAAGATACTGATCAAGCTAGAAGCACTGCCGAGTCTGAGCAATCGATCTATGATTCATTGCGTTGGCTTGGTCTTGAGTGGGACGAAGGTCCAGATGTTGGTGGCAGCTGCGGCCCTTATAGGCAGAGTGAGCGTGGTGACATATATAAAGAACACATCAATATCCTGTTAGAGAAAGGACACGCATTTAAGTGTTATCGCACCAACGAAGAATTAGAAGAACTTCGCTCTCAAAAACAAGAACAAGGCGGCTATTCTGCCTTGAAATTCTCTGACTTGCGGTTGTCTGAAGAAGAGCAGGCTAAGCGCGAAGCGGCTGGCGATAGTTATGTCGTCAGGATGCATGTGCCAGAAGAGGGTGTTTGCACGTTTAAAGATGAACTTCGTGGCGAAATAGAAATGGAGTGGGCAATGATCGATTGCCAGATTCTCATGAAGTCTGACGGTATGCCAACCTATCACTTAGCCAATGTGGTTGATGATCATCTTATGGAAATCACCCATGTGATTCGTGGAGAGGAGTGGTTGAGTTCCGCGCCTAAGCATCAATTGCTTTACAAGTATTTCGATTGGCAAATGCCAACATTGATCCACATGCCATTGTTGCGCAACCCTGATAAGTCAAAACTCAGTAAACGAAAAAACCCAACCAGCATTCTTTATTACAAGCGTATGGGCTTCTTGCCCGAAGCGCTGCTTAATTATCTGGGGCGAATGGGTTGGTCTATGCCCGATGAGCGAGAGCAATTTACTCGCGATGAAATGTTTGAGCATTTTGATATTGGTCGAGTTTCTCTTGGTGGGCCAATTTTTGATCAAGAGAAGCTAAGTTGGTTAAACAGCCAGTGGTTACGTGATTTATCTGAAGAAGAGTTTGTGCAGCGTTTCGTCGACTGGGGCTTGGATAAGTCAGCTTTGATGCCGGTTGTTCAGCATGTTCAGCCTCGAGTAGAACGCTTGAGTGATGTTGTACCTTTAACGTCATTTTTATTGTCAGGCATGCTCGATGTTACCGAGCAGCAATTCGAGCACAAGAAAATTGAAAAGGACGAATTGGTCAAATTACTGCAAATGGGGTTATGGCAGCTCGAAGCCATCCGGCATTGGGAAAAGCCTGAGATACAAAAGCGTTTATTTGCTTTGGCAAAAATTAAAGAGTTGAAACCGAAAGAGTTTCTTCAGCCGTTCTTCGTTGCCATTGCAGGAACAACACAGAGCTTTTCAGTGTTGGATAGTATGGAAGTATTGGGTCCAGATATGTCACGAGCGCGAGTTCGTCACGCCATTGAGGTACTTGGCGGTGTATCTAAGAAAGGCATGAAAAAACTGGAAAAAGAATATCGCTCAGTATCAAGCCAAATAGACGAAGCGTTAGCAGAATAAGGTGTAGACCTAATAATGATATCCAACGCGATTAAGCAAAAAGCCCAGCAAATTAAATTGGTTATATTTGATGTAGATGGCGTGTTGACCGACGGTGGTCTTTATTACGGGGCAGAAGGTGAGGCTTTTAAACGCTTCAATGTGAAAGATGGCGTTGGGTTGAAACTTTTACAGCAAACGGGGTTTTCCGTTGCCATTATAAGTGCCAAAGACTCTGCACCGTTAAAGAAACGCATCAAGGATCTGCAAATTGTGCATGCGGTTTTGGGTTGTAAAGACAAATTAGAAGCCGCGACGGGCCTTGCAGAAAAACTCGGCATTACAATGGATGAAGTTGCCTTTTGTGGTGATGACATGGTTGATCTCAAAGTAATGGCTAAAGCAGGTTTATCCATTGCTCCTAAAGACGCTTACCATATGGTTGCAGATGTAGCGGACTGGACCACAGAGTCCCTTGGCGGCCAAGGCGTAGCGCGTGAGGTTGCGGATGTATTGATTGCAGTCAATGGTTCGTTAAAAGAGGCTTACATCGCAACCATGTTGCCGGAATTTGAATCTTCGAACTATCTAGACTCCATTAAGGAATAAACATTGTCAGATTATAAAATCGTCATTCCAGCACGCTATGGATCATCTCGATTACCAGGTAAGCCTTTAATTAAGCTTAAGGGTAAGTCTATGATTCAGCACGTTTACGAGCGTGCGCTTGATACAGGTGTTGCTGATATTATTGTTGCTACGGATGATGATCGCATTAAACAAGAAGCGGAATCGTTTGGCGCGCAAGTAGTTATGACTTCTGTGGATCACGAAAACGGTACAGAAAGAATTGCAGAGGTGGCCCGAAAACTAAAGTGGGGGGATGATGAGATTGTCGTGAATCTTCAAGGAGATGAGCCTTTAATACCTAAGTCTCTCATTGAAATAACTGCGAAAGGACTAATGGATCATTCTGATGCGGGTATGGCTTCTATATGCACACCCTTGTCAGATGCAGAAGACGGATTTGACCCCAATGTTGTAAAAGTGGTGCTCGATAGTCGTGGAATGGCGATGTATTTTAGTCGAGCGCCAATTCCATGGGATCGCGATTTATATGCCAAGTCTAAGGATGCACTAACGGATGCCATGCCTGTGTATCGTCATATTGGAATGTACGGCTACCGTGTTGGGTTTCTTAATCAATACACTCAAATGTCCTCGTCACAAATCGAGCAGGTGGAAAGCCTTGAGCAGCTTCGGGCTTTGTACCACGGTGTTAAAATTCATATGAGTGTTATTGATGAGCCCCCTGGTCACGGTATCGACACTCCTGACGATGTTGCACGAGTTGAGTCGTTACTTGGTGCATTAGAGTAAGCTCAACTGATTCGCGGCATTTAACTCACTGAATTCTGAAATCCAAGTCAGCGTGACATTGTTGCGCAGAGCGATGAGTTCTAGCTTTTGCTTTTGTAGGCTATGAAAGCGACTCTTGGGTAGTCTGATTGACTTGTAGAAGCCGGTTTCGATGGCAGACTCAATAGCGGTTACCGTCACATCCCAGTCTTTAGGGTGTAGTAGTAGTGTACGGTTTTTCTCTTCAGGCTGAGACAATCTCAGTTGTTTTAAGTCTGACGAGCTCGGCGAAACCCAGAGCGCCCAAGCTGCTTGATTGTTAGAGCCTTGAAATGTGCTTGCTGTATTCATATGACACCTTGATTTGATACTGTAGGCATGCTGTATATCCAAACAGTACTGTATTAATGATCAGGTGTAAAGTATTGCTTTGTTGAAAATTTAGACTGATTTAGCCAAAAACCTAGGGGAACAGGTAAAAACTGCTTGATTACCTGTGTTCAGATCAATAGAGTACTCAACCCTTAAATTCACTAGCTTCTGTATTTTGTGTGTGAGGCATTCATGCAAGTTTCTGTAGAAACACTATCAGGCTTAGAGCGTAAGCTTGTTATCGACATTCCAGCGGATACCGTAGAGCAAGAAATTGCTAAGCGTTTGCAACAGGTATCTAAAACAGCCCGTATCGACGGTTTTCGTCAGGGTAAAATTCCGATGCGCGTTATTCGTCAGCGCTATGGAAAAGGTGTTCGCCAAGAGGTTTTGGGTGAGCAGATGCAGCAGGGCTTTATCCAAGCTGTACAGCAAGAAAAATTAAACCCAGCAGGTATGCCAAGCGTAGAACCTGTTGTAGATGAAGAAGGTAAAGATTTTCAGTTTTCTGCAACGTTTGAAATCTACCCAGAGGTAGAAATTAAAGATGTTGAGAAAATTGAAGTAGAGAAACTAGCTGCAGAAGTGAAAGATGAAGATCTTGAAAATATGATCGACATCTTGCGCAAGCAGCAAGCCGACTTTAAAGAAGTTGACGCTGCATCTAAAGATGGTGATCGCGTTAAGATTGACTTCGAAGGCTTTGTTGACGGTGAAGCTTTTGAAGGTGGTAGCGCTGAAGGCCATGCATTAGTGCTTGGTTCAAATAGCATGATCCCAGGCTTTGAAGACCAAATTGTTGGTATGAAAGCGGGTGATGAAAAAACCATCAAAGTAACCTTCCCTGAAGATTACAATGCAGAGAATCTAAAAGGCAAAGATGCTGAATTCAAAATTAAAGTACACACGGTAGAAGAGTCAGAGCTACCTGAGTTGAACGAAGAATTTTTCAAGGCGTTTGGCGTAGAAGCTTCTGATGAAGCTGAGTTCCGTTCTGAAGTTCGCAAGAATATGGAGCGTGAGCTTAAGCAAGCGGTTCAGCGTAATACCAAAAACCAAGTATTGGATGGTTTGATCCAAACAAATGAAGTTGACGTACCAGCAGCATTGATCGATCAAGAAATTGGTCGTCTTCAGCAGCAAGCGGTTCAGCAGTTTGGTGGTGGTCAGCAAATTAGCCCAGACATGCTTCCAAAAGAACTGTTTAAAGATCAAGCAGATCGTCGCGTTAAGCTTGGCTTGTTAATCAATGCAGCGGTTGAGCAGTTTGAGCTGAAAGCGTCTGAGGAAAAAGTCGAAGCTTTAATCGAAGAGATGGCTTCAACTTACCAAGACCCAGAACAGGTAAAAGCATTCTACAAGAACAATCAAGAGCAGCGTGCTCAGCTTGAAGCATTAGCACTAGAAGAGCAGGTTGTTGATACTATTCTTGAGAAAGCGAAAGTGACTGAGACTGACAGTAGCTATGAAGATGTTATCAAGGCGGCAAATAGCGCCCAATAACAAAAATGCTGCCAAATCGGCAGTATTCAAGCTACACTAATTAAAGACAGCTGTTATCATTGGTAACAGCTGTTTTTTTACTGATGTCGTTGACGGAGATAACGAATGAAAGATCTTTTGGCTATGCAAGATTCAGGCATCCAAATGTCCGGTTTGATTCCGATGGTGGTTGAGCAAACCGCCCGTGGCGAACGCTCTTATGATATTTTTTCTCGTTTGTTGAAAGAGCGTGTAATTTTTCTTGTGGGCCAAGTAGAAGACCATATGGCCAACCTTGTGGTTGCGCAGCTTTTATTTCTTGAAGCAGAAAATCCAGAGAAAGATATTCACTTGTATATAAATTCACCAGGCGGTTCTGTTACTGCAGGTATGTCGATTTATGACACCATGCAATTCATCAAGCCAAACGTGAATACCATTTGCATGGGTCAAGCCTGCAGTATGGGTGCTTTTTTGTTAGCAGCAGGTGAAAAGGGTAAGCGTTTTTGTTTGCCAAACAGCCGTGTCATGATTCACCAGCCGAGCGGTGGTGCACAAGGTCAGGCAACTGATATTCTTATTCACGCTGAGAATATAAAGGAAACCAAAGATCGACTAAATCGAATACTGGCCCATCATGCCGGCAAGCCAGTGGAGCAGGTAGCTGCAGATACTGAACGTGACAACTTCATGAGTGCCGAGCAGGCGTTGGAGTACGGTTTAGTGGATGAGGTATTAGAGCAGCGTAAATCGAATTAAGGCGTAGCTGTTAATTATTTTTGCTTTGGGTACTTGAAAATATCCGTTTTTAGCAACATCTTTGTAGTAAATAAGTAGATTTGTGAGGAAGTCGAATGAGCGACGATTCCAAAGGTAAAGACGATAAAGGAAAACTGCTGTACTGCTCCTTTTGCGGTAAGAGCCAGCATGAAGTCAGAAAGCTGATCGCTGGGCCGAGCGTCTTTATTTGCGATGAGTGTGTTGATCTTTGTAATGACATTATTCGCGAGGAAGTTCAAGAATCTCAGGGTGAGGCGCCTTCCGATCGCCTACCTACACCCAAGGAGATCAAAGATACGCTTGATGAGTATGTGATCGGTCAGGATCGAGCGAAAATCGTACTTTCGGTCGCAGTGTACAATCATTACAAGCGCCTTCGTCATGGCGAAAGCTCTAAGTCAGCCACTGAGCTTACAAAGAGTAATATCTTGTTGATTGGTCCAACGGGTAGCGGTAAGACGCTGTTGGCGGAAACTTTAGCTCGATTGCTTAACGTGCCATTCACGATTGCGGATGCAACAACATTGACTGAGGCCGGCTACGTCGGTGAAGACGTAGAGAATATTATCCAGAAACTGTTGCAGAAATGTGATTACGACGTAGATAAAGCTCAGCGTGGTATTGTTTACATTGACGAGATCGACAAAATCTCTCGCAAATCTGACAACCCATCAATTACCCGTGACGTAAGTGGTGAGGGTGTTCAACAGGCATTGTTGAAACTAATTGAGGGTACCGTCGCTTCTGTGCCTCCACAGGGTGGCAGAAAGCATCCGCAGCAAGAGTTCTTGCAAGTCGACACTGGAAATATGCTGTTTATTTGTGGTGGTGCATTCGCTGGTCTTGATCAGATTATACGAGACCGCACTGAGAAAAGTAGCATCGGCTTTAATGCCCTGGTTAAGGCTAAGGATGACACTAAAGATGTAGGGTCTGTTCTCAAGGATTGCGAGCCTAGTGACTTAGTTAAATACGGTCTTATTCCTGAGTTTATTGGGCGTTTGCCAGTTGTTGCCACGCTAGAGGAATTGGATGAGGCAGCTCTGATAGAGATTCTAGTAGAGCCCAAAAACGCCTTGGTTAAGCAGTATCAAGCTCTGTTTGAAATGGAAGGTGTTGAGCTTGAGTTTCGTGAGAGTGCTCTCAAGGCAGTTGCACACAAGGCTATGGAGCGAAAGACAGGTGCTCGTGGTTTGAGATCTATTATGGAAAGTGTGCTTTTAGACAGTATGTACAAAATACCATCTGAGGAGCATGTGAGTAAGGTGGTAATCGATGACTCTGTTATTGATGGGGATTCGGAGCCTATGCTGATTTACGAGACCTCGGAGACCGCGAAGGTCGCTCCAGATGATGCATAATAACTGAAAGGGCCTATCGGCCCTTTTTTCATTTATGCCCCTTGCAATTGTTCGTTGATGTCCCCATCTTAGTATCAGATTTATATTTTTATGCGCGGTAAAACATTATGAAAATAGAAACACTTCCAGTACTCCCTTTGCGCGACGTTGTTGTTTATCCCCATATGGTCATTCCATTGTTCGTTGGTCGCGACAAGTCTATAAAAGCGTTAGAGACAGCGATGGAGGGCGAGAAGAAGGTGTTGTTGGTTGCACAGAAAAATGCAGCCACAGATGAGCCCACTCAAGAGGATGTTTACGATGTAGGAACTGTGGCCACAATACTGCAGTTGCTTAAACTACCTGACGGTACTGTTAAGGTGTTGGTAGAAGGTGTCTATCGAGCAGAGATTTCTAAGTTTGCCCAAGACGAGGATGGTTTTTATCAAGCGGAAGCATCTCATCTAGAAATAGAGTCATTAAATGACCGTGAAGAGGGTGTCTTGATCAAGGCGGTTACTCAACAATTTGACCAGTTCGTTCAAATGAGTAAAAAAGTACCTTCAGAAGTCTTGTCCTCTATTGAAAGTATCGAAGAACCAGGCCGTCTCGCGGATACCATATCTGCGCATCTATCCCTCAAGCTGGAAGAAAAACAAGCGGTTCTAGAAATGGTCAGCGAGCGGGAAAGGCTCGAGCATCTGATGGCATTGATTGAATCCGAGATTGATTTGCTTGACATTGAGAAGCGAATTCGCGGGCGTGTTAAAAAGCAAATGGAAAAGAGCCAGCGAGAGTATTATCTGAATGAGCAAATGAAAGCTATTCAGAAAGAGCTTGGCGATCTTGATGATGTGCCAAATGAAATGGAAGACCTTCAGAATAAAATAGATGAAGCAGGTATGCCGCAGGAAGCTAAGGAGAAGGCAGAGGCCGAACTAAGTAAGTTAAAAATGATGTCTCCTATGTCTGCAGAGGCGTCAGTAGTGCGTGGATATTTGGATTGGATGATTTCTATTCCTTGGAAAAAGAAGTCCAAACTTAAAAACAGTATCGACAATGCACAAGAAGTTCTTGATAAAGACCATTATGGGTTGGAGGAGGTCAAGGATCGAATTCTCGAGTTTTTGGCTGTGCAAAAGCGCGTTAAGAAGACCAACGGCAACATTCTATGTTTGGTAGGTCCTCCAGGGGTTGGTAAAACATCTTTGGCAGCTTCTATCGCTAAAGCAACCAACCGACAATATATTCGCATGGCTTTGGGTGGCGTGCGTGACGAGGCGGAGATAAGAGGCCATCGACGCACCTATATCGGTTCAATGCCGGGTAAGCTTATGCAAAAACTCGCAAAAGTCGGAACAAAGAATCCGTTATTCTTGTTTGATGAAATTGACAAGATGGGTATGGATCACCGAGGAGACCCGGCATCAGCTTTGCTAGAAGTACTTGATCCTGAGCAAAACAGTGCATTTAACGATCACTATTTGGAAGTTGATTACGATCTTTCTGAAGTTATGTTTATTTGTACTGCAAATAGTATGAATATTCCGGCTCCATTGTTAGATCGTATGGAAATTATTCGGATTCCTGGTTACACGGAAGAAGAAAAAGTTAATATCTGTGAGCGATATCTTCTGCCTAAGCAGATGAAAAAGAATGGCGTAAAACAGAATGAATTAGATCTACCAAGAGAAACTTTGTCTGAGGTGATACGCTATTATACGCGTGAGGCCGGCGTTCGCGGTTTAGAACGAGAAATGGCAAAGCTTTGTCGGAAAGTAGTGAAAGAACAGGTTACAAGTAAAACTAAAGACAGTGTGAATGCATTAATTACGCCAGAGCGAATCGAAGATTACTTGGGTGTAAAAAAATTCCGCTATGGTTTGGCGGAAGAGGATAACCAAGTAGGTCAGGTTACCGGTTTGGCATGGACATCTGTTGGCGGTGAATTACTGTCTATCGAATCCGTCATCACACCAGGCAAGGGCCGTATCGTTAAAACAGGTTCTCTTGGTGATGTTATGCAAGAGTCTATTCAAGCAGCTTTAACCGTTGTTAAAGGAAGAGCGGAAGGTTTTGGATTGCCAGCTGATTTCTTTGAAAGTCATGATTTGCATATTCACGTTCCTGAGGGCGCTACACCTAAAGATGGACCTAGTGCTGGTATCGCAATGGTGACGGCTTTAATGTCTGTCATTACCAATACAGAGATAAGAGCCGATGTAGCGATGACTGGAGAGGTAACGTTGCGTGGCAAAGTTTTACCAATCGGCGGATTGAAAGAAAAGCTTCTCGCGGCCCATCGTGGTGGCATTAAAACGGTCATAATTCCCGACGAAAACGAGCGCGATCTTAAGGAGATTCCAGAGAATATTAAGAAAGAGCTCGAAATTCGACCAGTTAAATGGGTGGATGAGGTGTTAGATGTGGCTTTGAGTGGGAATATTGCAAAAAATGTCGCATCAGTTATTGAAAAGCAGGCCGCAACCCAGCAAAATCAGCAGGGTCGTTTAAGTACACATTAGCGAAAAGCAGTCTAAGCGCCTTGACACCGAGTCGGACACTGGTATAACTTCCAGCTTCATATAAATTTAGGTCATTGCTAGGGCGCTTAGCTATACCGATTTACATCTATAATAACCAATTTAGGTAAGGGGATAAGTGTGAATAAATCTGAGTTGATCGATGCGATTGCAGCTTCTGCAGACATTCCAAAGGCGGCGGCGGGCCGTGCTTTAGATGCAACTGTAGATGCGATTACAAACGCTCTTAAAGAAGGTGACCAAGTTGTTTTGGTTGGCTTTGGAACATTTGCGGTAAAAGAGCGTGCTGCACGCACAGGTCGTAACCCTCAAACAGGTCAGCCAATCGAAATTGCGGCTGCCAAGGTACCGGGCTTTAAGCCAGGTAAAGCGCTGAAAGACGCAGTTAACTAAGCTGACTTGCGTAATTTGACGTAAAGTAAAAGCAAAGAAAGCGCATCTATTGGTGCGCTTTTTTTATTTAATAACTCAAAACAAGAAAAGGTTGTCATTCCATGTTGCAGGCTATACGCGACGGTTCTAAAGGTATCGCTGCAAGAATCATAGTAGGTCTTATTATTCTGACCTTTGCACTATTTGGTATTGAGAGCATTGTTGCTCTAGGCGGCGGGGAAGATGCACCGGCAGAGGTTAATGGTGAGGAGATCACTCTGTTGGAAGTTCAGCAGGCCGTAAACGCACAGAAAACGCGTCTGCAACGACAGTTTGGCGAAAATTTTGATCCTGCTATGTTTGATGAAAACTTATTACGTCAAGCTGCAGTAAGAAGCTTAATTGATCAAGAGTTGTTGGCTCAAGCTGCAACAGAGTCCGGTGTCTACATTTCAGATCAGGATATTGATCGTTTAATAGTGCAATCACCAAACTTTCAAGTTAATGGTGCATTTGATGCCGCCACATACGATTTAACGATTCGCAGTATGGGTTTCACCAGAATGACTTATCGTGAGGCCGTGCGTGAGAGCATTAAAACTCAGCAAGTTCAATCAGCTTGGCAAGGTACAGAGTTTGCGACTGATCTTGAAAAAGAGCAGCTAAGCCTGTTGGAAAATCAAATTCGTAGCATTAAGTATAAAGAGTACAAATCCGATAATTTCAAAGAATCTGTGCAGTTGTCTGATGAAGATATACAGTCGTTTTATGAGGCTAATGATTCTCGCTTCATGACAACAGAATCAGTCATAGTTGACTACGTTATATTTGATAAGGAAAAGCTGGCAGAGCAAGTAATCGTAACTGAGGACGAAATTCAAGAGCGTTACGACGCAATGCTTCAAGAGTCTCAAGAAAACAAAGAGTACCGAGTTGCTCATATTATGCTGTTATCTGCAGATGATGAGGCTCGTAAAACGTTGTCTGAGGCTAAGTCGAAGCTAGGCCAGGGTGAGAGTTTTGAGTCTTTAGCTGAGCGATACTCTGAAGATGATACGTCGAAATACGCTGGTGGCGATCTAGGCTTTGCGAGTGCCACCATATATGAGCCAGAATTCGCTGATGCTGTACTGTCACTTGAGGTCGGTGCGGTGAGTGATATTGTCGAAACTCGTGACGGATTACATCTAATTAAACTTGTCGATACGCGCCAGCCAGAGATTGCAGCTTACGACGAAATGAAAGATACAATTGAGCAAAATTTGGTAAACGAACAGATTGAGGTTCGCTACATCGAAATGCTCGAGTCTTTTAAAGACGCTGTGTTCGCATCAAACTCTCTACAGACTGTTGCGGAAGATTTTAACTTAGTTGTGCAAACGTCTCCGGAGTTTACACGTAATGCAGGTACTGGAATTGCTGAAAACCCAGTTATTAGAGATGCAGCCTTTTCGGATGTCGTATTATACGAATCTATGGTGAGCGATGTTATTGAGATTGATGCGGGTAGCGCCGTCGCTGTTCGCCTAAAGGAACATAACGAAAGTAAGCTTAAGCCCTTGGAAGTAGTTAAAGATCAAATTGTGACAACTTTAACTTCTCAAAAGGCGGGAGAGTTAGCCAAGGCGTCTGCAGAAGCTGATCTAGATGCACTAGAGGCGGGCGGAGATATCGAAGGCTGGATTGCGGTTGAGGACATAACTCGCAATGCAGAGAAGGTGGATTCTTTGATTTTGTCCCAAGCTTTTGAAACACCTGAAGGAGACTCTAGTTTGGTTGCAATGCGACAAGGTAATCATGCTTTACTACAAGTGACTAAAGTCGTGCGTGACGTCCCTGTTATTGATTTGGAAAGTTCTGCTCAAAAAATTGAGCGAACCAATGCAGTAAATCAATATCAAGCGTACTTTAATTCGTTCAAAAACGACTCTGATGTAGAGACAAATTAAAAAAAGCCCCTCGGGGCTTTTTTTAATTGAATATTTCACATCTCGTTTCTGCTGATCGCGCAGGATCTAAATCCACCATCAACATAAATCGTTTCGGCGGTCACTCCGCTGGATAAATCAGAACCTAAAAACACCGCTGCCTTACCTACATCATCAATGTTGATATTGCGCTTCAACGCTGAGCGTTTTTCATTGATTGCGAGCATGGATCGAAAACTTTTTATGCCAGATGCAGCTAGAGTTCTTATGGGGCCTGCACTAATCGCATTGACACGAATGCCATGTTCACCCAGGTCATTTGCCAGATAGCGCACGGCAGCCTCCAAGCTTGCTTTTGCTAATCCCATGACATTGTAGTTGGGCAGTGTTTGTTGCGATCCGTGATACGTAAGTGTGAGTATTGATGCAGACTCTGATAGCATGTTTCTTATTGATTGAGTTAGCGCAATAAGGCTATAGCTACTAATTTCGTGGGCGATTTTGAATCCATTGCGTGTACACACGTCGACCATTTTCCCGTCGAGCTCTTCTCCGGGAGCGAACCCCACACTGTGAACGACTATATCTATTTTATGTCTTGTTGATTCGAGTGAGGTTTTAAGGTCAAGTAGCTCTTGATCATTCGATAAGTCACATGGGTAAATTGCATTTGCAGAGAACTCCTCGGCAAATTTTTCTACTCGACTACGTAGTCGTTCGTTTTGATAAGTAAAGATCAGAGAGGCGCCTGCCTGATGGTATTGTTTTGCAATTCCATAAGCGATAGATTTGTTACTTGCCAAGCCAACAATGAGTGCGGTTTTACCCTCAAGTAGTTGCATGAATCTACTCCTATTGCGTTTGCCATTTAGATTGCATCTTTCCTAGTAATTAATCAAACACTTGTATCGCTTTTTCGAATCGGAATGATTTGCGTCGATTGGTACGAGTTTCGATTAAAAACGCTCTGTCAATCCAAAACTGCCCACCGCCGGCAAACGGCTGGTATAGGTGCTTAGCAGATCTCGTCGACGGCACCTTGGGGAAGACTATCCACCGCCAATGATAACCATAAGAGTATGCCGAACTATAAGCTGGAATCGCCAAATACTGTTTGGCTATATCATACGTTTCATTGTATTTGTTTGGGGTGCTTTTAAAGAAAGCCCAATTGCCCGGTTTCTCAAAATCCTCATTATTAAAAAATGTCGTCTGATCAAAATGTTGTTGATCGAAAGCGAGTAGCGCCAGATCAAAGACCTTATTTACCAAATAGGTTTGCAATTGAGTTGGAGTAAGAGGAAAAGCGTTTATCTTAATACCAATTTCATTGGCATTCTCTATCAGATGCGCCACCACAGTTTGTGAAATACGGTTATCAAAAACAAGTTCTAAGACCAGTGCCTGGCTATCTTTTTGGCGTATGTCGGTTTTTGCATCACGCAACCAACCTGCCTGCGTTAATATGCGTTTAGCGTCAAAAGGGTTGTGCGTATTGCTTTCAATCGCGTTGTTTTTTAGTAGATGTGTTATTGGCTGATATGCTGTATCGGGTTTTTCAAAGCTTAACCCAAGAGAGAGTGCTCGCCTTACATTTATATCAGATAGAATAGGTCCTTGGGGATTAATTAAGATACCGTTAAAGTTTGTGTTCTCTTTGTGGTTAAAAATGAAATGGTGGGCAGCTCCACGTTCTATTAATGATGCAAATTGTGGTGAATGAGTATGGCTGGCAGTGCTTCTATAGTAGTCTATGAATCCCTCTGCGAAGGCTTTTCGCACATCACTGCGCGTTTGATAGACTTTATAAACGACAGTATCAACATTATACCTTCCAAGATTGTATTTTAGGCTTTTTCCCCACCATTCAGTTTTTCTTCTGAATATAAGCTCATCCCCAAAACTATAGCCGCTTAATATGTATGGGCCTGTATTTGGCTCAACTCGCCACTGTGATGTTTTAATAAGGTTATCTTCTGGCTGAGAATAAAAGTGCTTGGGTAAAGGTCGCAGATTCAGTACTTTTATTAGGGTCTGCTTATCCATTGGCTGATTGGCTTCAATATAAAGGGTTTTACTGTCAATGGCTTTAATGCTTTCAATATTTTCGTGGTAAAACGATTTAAACCAAGGGTCTTTGGCCTTACCTGATATAAAAAACGATTTTGTAAAAGTGAAGTCTTGTGATGTAACAGGGGTGGAATCGCTCCATTTTGCGTCTTCATGAATACGAAATGAAATCGCTTTGTTGTTTTTATGGAAAAACCATTCAGACGCTAAGCTAGGTATTGGTTTTCCAGTGTTCGGGTGAAATGAAACCAGAGATAGTTGATTGTCAGAGAACAGGGATCTTAAAGGATGGTGGGCATAAGGACCCCATATTCTAAAGGTCGGAGGAAATTCAGGTATGTAGCCGCGGAAAACGCCTCCTTTAGGGGCGTTTGGTTCAGCCCAAATCGGATCAATATCATTGCTCAACCACTCTTCGGCGGGGAAACCTTGAGCTGGGCTGTTCAATATTAGAAGTGTGAGGATCAGTTGAATGGCATTTTTCATATAATGAGGTTAACTGATCCTGTGTTAACTGCAACAACTAGCCTGACTGAGTAACATCAACGTATAGAATTAGCTTGTCACCAGGCTGAAGGTACTGTTTACCATTGATTTTGTTCCATCGCTTAATGTCGCCAACACTGACATTGAAGCGACTGGCAATTCGATAAAGACTGTCACCGGAGCGAACGCGATAGCGAACCTTTCGAATAATCTCACGATTTTTATTTGCGTCACTGTCTTTTGACCAGATAACAAGATCCTGGCCGGGCATAAGTGGATCTTTTGGGGACATGCCGTTCCAGCGAGCGATGCTTCGGGTAGAGACCTTGTGTTTGCGTGACAGTGACCAGAAAGAGTCGCCAGATTGAACGGTATAGCGGATTTTCTTAGTACCCTTGGGGCCTCTTGCGAACTTTTGCTTTTTGTCTAGTCGGTTGTCGGCGCTATAGGTATATCTGCTAAGTTGTTTAAAGGCAGTAGGGATTAGCAACATATCTCCAACTTTTACCAAATCACCCCTAATAGGGTTTACTTGACGAAGGGCGTCGGGAGTCGTATGGAATTTGTTTGCAATAGAGATGAGCGAATCCCCGCTAGCAACGCGATATCTTTCCCATTTTATGCGTTGATCCATGGGTAGGTTGGCCAAATTATCTTCCATGATTGCCTTGTTCTCGATGGGGACGAGTATTTCATGGGGGCCATCAGGGCTCGTGGCCCATTGGTTAAACTGCGGATTGAGCTTGTATATCTCTTCGAGGTCAACTTCGGCCATTTGTGCTGCCTGACTTAAATCCATCTGGCTATTCGTTTTAACAACCGCGAAATAGGGTTCATTAGGTATTGGATTAAAGGTGACTCCGTACTTCTCAGGGTCTTTTAATAGTTTGGCCAATGCAATTAATTTAGGTACGTAAGCCCGAGTTTCTCTGGGGAGATCCAAAGACCAGTAATCGGTCGGTTTTCCTAGGCGTTTGTTTTTTCTTATGGCCGAACGGACTCTACCGGCACCAGTATTATAAGATGCGAGTGCAAGCATCCAATCTCCATCAAACTCCCTCGCTAGTCCACGAAGATAGCGTAAAGCGCCGATAGTAGCCATGCGAATATCACGACGTCCGTCATACCACCAGTTTTGATGGAGACCGTATATACGTCCAGTGCTAGGGATAAATTGCCAAACACCAGAGGCTCTGCCGTGACTATATGCAAAAGGGTCAAATGCGCTTTCGACTATCGGTAGTAGGGCAATCTCGCCCGGAATATCACGCGCTTCTATTTGCTCTGCAATAAAATACAAATAACGTTCACCTCGGGCTCCTACACGGTCGAGATAATTCTGATGTCTCTTGTACCAGTTGAGTTGCGCCTGTATTCGAGGGTTATCTTGTTCAATGTCCAAACGAAATTGCTTAAGAATGCGCTGCCACAGATCAACTTCTATTGGACTATCTTCAATTGAAACTTCGCTGCTTTCATTCTTTGATGGAATTGCTTGCGATTCAAGCAGCAGTTGCGGACTTGCAGCGTCTAAGTTGCCAGCGGATGGCTTGGCTAGATTAGTGCAGCCAGCAAGACAAAGGCATGAAATTAGTGTAAAAAAGACAATAAAACGCATAAATAGAAACACTTAAACAAACGGCCAAGCAGTGTAAAAATACCGCCGCCAAGGGTCAAGTTGCGAGCAGCTTAAAAGGTGTAAAAAGTGTAATGGATCAAGATCTGTATAAATGGCGAGAGCGTCCGCAGATTAAACGACTATTAAATGTTGAAACTCGTTACTTGCGCCAGCATTTGCCTCAACTTCATGGGCACTATCTACTTCAGTACAGCGGGGTCGATTATAAAGCGATGCCTACCAGCTCATTGACATATTCTTATTATGCTTCCAAGGGAGGTAGTGGGGATTTGATCATGGATTTTGAGGATATACCGCTGCGCGAGAACAGTATTGATTGTGTGCTGATGCACCATGTTTTAGATTTTGAAGATAAGCCTCATCAATGTTTGCGCGAGGCGGCGAGGATCACAGTTCCAAATGGTTACGTTGTTATTGTGGGTTTTAATCCA
This sequence comes from Bermanella marisrubri, assembly GCF_012295615.1. Taxonomy (NCBI): domain Bacteria; kingdom Pseudomonadati; phylum Pseudomonadota; class Gammaproteobacteria; order Oceanospirillales; family Oceanospirillaceae; genus Bermanella; species Bermanella marisrubri. The sequence continues at coordinate 1,824,586 of NZ_CP051183.1, read as the reverse complement.
GTGTCCTTGTGGGGTCTTGCTCGTTACTTACCTAAAACGGCGACACCTCCAGCGGCCCAGTTTTTAGCCAAAGGAAGAGTTCTCGATTGGTTGTCGTTGCTGGATTTTAGGGTAGAGCAAGTACAGACGTTTCAAGCTATGCCGCCATGGGGGTTAAAGTACTTTCGGAAAATAGGTATGAGGCTTGACCGATTGCTTTCGTTAATTGGCAATCCTTTTGGTAACTGCTACGTGATTGTGGCTAGAAAATTAGTTGCAGGGCGAACGCCGATTCGGCCACAATGGCGCGCTTTGTCTGGCGGGAGACTTCCTATGCCAACTCCGAGAATAAGAGGATATCGTGTCTCAGATCGTTGAAATGTTTACAGATGGCGCATGTAAAGGGAATCCTGGTCCCGGTGGTTGGGGGGTGTTGCTTCGTTATGGAGCTCATGAAAAAGAACTGTTTGGCGGTGAATTAGAAACGACCAACAATCGAATGGAGCTAATGGCGGCGATCAGAGGCTTGGAGGCACTGACAAAGCCGTGCAAGGTTAGGCTAACCACTGACAGTCAATATGTTAGGCAGGGGATTACGCAATGGCTATCCGGTTGGAAGAAAAAAAATTGGATGACCTCATCTAGGCAGCCCGTAAAAAATAAAGAGCTCTGGCAGCGGTTAGATTCAGCTGTATCGAAACATGACGTTGAATGGCATTGGGTGAAGGGCCATAGCGGACATATTGAAAATGAACGAGCAGACGATTTGGCAAATAAAGGTGTTGAGCAGGTGACTAAGTCATGAGGCAAGTTGTACTAGATACAGAAACAACGGGTATTGGTGATGGTCACCGAATTATTGAAATAGGGTGTGTTGAGCTTGTTGGTCGAAAGCTGACCGGCCGTCATTATCATCAATATATAAACCCGCAACGGGAAGTGGATCCCGAGGCTATGGAAGTTCATGGCATTACCGATGAGTTTCTTGCCGACAAGCCAGTTTTCGCACAGGTGGCGAACGAGTTTCTAGACTTCATAAATGGAGCGGAACTGGTGATCCATAATGCACCATTCGACGTCGGCTTCATGGATATGGAGTTTGCAAAACTATCTAATTTCCCTAAAACCGCTGAAGTCTGTGGTGTATTAGATACGCTGACACTGGCACGCAAGATGTATCCTGGCCAGCGCAATAGTTTGGATGCTCTGTGTCGCCGCCTGGGTATCGATAATAGCCACCGAGAGCTCCATGGCGCCTTGCTCGACTCGGAAATTTTGGCCGACGTATATCTACTGATGACAGGTGGTCAGACTGCGCTGTCTTTAGCTAGTGAGGATGCTTCTACGGAAGGGTCACATGAGTTGTCTGTCAAAGTATTGGTGGATCAATCTCAGGTAGCAAACTTGCCATCTTGGGGGGTTACGGACGACGAAGCGCGTCAACACCAAGAATACCTTGAGCTGCTGGCGACAAAAGCAGAAAAAGTAAACTGGTCAGCTCATACTGAATCGTGAATTTAATCAATGATTTACATGGAATTTATGGCTAGAATAGCAGTCAATACAGGGACTAAAACAAAAACAAACCCACGGATGAGTCGTTTTATACATGAATCAGGTTTCCAATATGAGTATGTCCATCAGCTTGGTGCGTAAGGAGCTTGAATCTACCTTACAGAAAGCCGAGGGCTATTTTGCTCAGTACGCTGAGGACAATGAGCCAGGGCAGTTAAAGCTTTTCGCTGATGAGCTAAATTTGGCCCGTGGGACGTTCAAGCTTCTAGAAATGCAGGGCGCCGAGCTTCTTTGTACAGAAATTCAGTCCTTTTCCGGCGATGGTAGCGTCAAGCTATCACAAAAACTCGATGTTTTAGGTCAGTGCTTGATCACTCTGAAGCAATATCTTGGTGTGGTTTTAGACCAAGAGACGGAGTATCCGGTTCTTTTAATACCTTCAATTAACAAGCTAAGACGGGCGGCTGGCCATAAGCCTATCTCGGAGGCGCACTTTTTTGCAGTGAATTTGCGTCCACGCTTACCTGAAACTGAAAGGCCAAACATTAACATCAAACCCCATTTGCCACGTATTCGGCTCATGTTTCAATCTGGTCTTTTGCGAGTTATTCGAGCGCAAGCCTCAACTATGGTGGGTTACAAGCTGAGTGGCAGGTCGCTTGCGCTTATGGAAAAAGGATTTCGTGGAACCATGGCTTGGCCCTTTTGGTGGTGCGCCTCAGCTGCATTGCAGGCGATTGTTGAAGGTCGTTACGAGCTGACGCAATCGCGGGCGGCATTGCTGGCACGAATTGATCAGACGATGAAAGCTATGATTAAAAATGGTCTTAATGTTTTTAGCACACCATTTGTCAATGAGGTGCACAAAGACTTGTTGTATCTTATTTCTCTTTCCAGTGAAAAGTCGGGAGACATAGCGAAAATACAGCAGGTTTATGGTTTAAAGGCCGGAGTCACGGAAGATCAGCTTAAGATCCAGCGCAAAAAGCTTGCTGGACCAGATATTGGCGCATTCACTAGCTTGTCAAAAGCAGTAAAGGATCAAATCGGACACATTAAAACGAATCTTGATAAATGTGCCAATGGTTATCTTTCTGAGGTCGAGTTTGATAGCCTTAACGGCTTGGTTGACGACTTAGCGCGTGTGCTCAAAGTTATTAATCAAGAGCCCCTTTCTGAAAAGTTACGCTTACAGGGGCAGCAGATTCGAAAACTTGAACAGATGCCCAACAGAGACAAAATGGTTGTATTAGCAGCCATCGCAGATGCTTTGTTGCAAATAGAATTGGCGAGTCAAGATTTCTCGAAAGCAACCGCTGACACTTCGCATAAAATTATTGGCGCCGGTCATTATTCTGAGGCCCGCATAATTCTTTTTGACGAAATAGAATCTGCTCTGGCAATGGCAAAGCGTGCAATAGCAGCTTTTGTTGAAGATCAAGATAAACTACATCTCGCGAATATAAAGCCAGCCCTTGATGGGGCTAGGGGAGCGTTATTTTTTCTGCAGGAATATAAAGCCAGCTCTGTCGTTCAGGCTGCGACGCGCTTTTTAAACGAAAGAGTGCTTAACAACCCACAAGGTATTGATGAAGGTAAGCTAGAAGTATTGGCCGATAGTTTGACTAGTATTGAATATTACGCTGAAACGTTAAGCCATTCTGATTCAAATAGCGCTGATATCCTCAATCTGGCTGTAAAAGGAATTTCTCAGTTGGGATATAAGGTCGCTTAATGGAATTAATGGTTTTTTCAGCTGTAATCGCATCCCTTGCCTTGGTCATTATTGGAATCGTTGTTAAGCGTTTATTTAAACGCGGTTGGTTTCTTCCTTGGTTAAAAGGCACCTTTAGTTTTTTGTTTATCTTTGCTGCAATGCTTGCCGTATTGTTTGCAGTGGACATGCTCACCTATAAAAACTCTGAAAAAGGTGAAGTTATTGCCACATTAAAGTTCGACGAGATTAGCAGCCAAGAGTTTGAGGTGGAGTTTGTAGACGCGAATCAAACGCGAACGCTGTTAACTCTTCTAGGTGATCAGTGGCAGCTGGACGCGAGACTGATAGCCTTGCCATGGGTATCTGTATTGCCATCATATAAATTAGAGAGATTGTCTGGTCGATATCTGACTTTAGAGCAAGAGCAAAATGCCCCTCGATCTGTGCACAGCTTAGGTGCTAGAGCACCTCTAGATACATGGGATTGGATCGTGAAAAGCCCTTGGCTCAATATTATCCAGGCTAAATACGGGTCCGCAGCATTTATGCCTATGGCAGATGGAGCAATTTATGAAGTAAGGCTTTACCCAAAGGGATTGCAGGCTCAGCCAGTAAATGCAACAGCTAAACAAGCCATAGAGTCTTGGCAATAAAAAAGGGAGCAAGAGCTCCCTTTTTTATTGCTTTTTTCTCTCAATTTATTACTGAGGGAAAAGCTCGCCTAGCTTAGTTGCTAGCATCATGTCGCCTTCAGCGCGTAGCTGGCCAGCCATGAATGCTTGCATACCGTCAGTTTCGCCAGTCATGATTCCAACAAGAGTTTCAGTGGTCATGATAAGTGTCACAGATGGGTCATCGTGAGAGCCATTAGCAATTTCGAAGTCGCCATCTTTAACAGCCACGTAGAAATCATCACCATCTTCTACGCTGAACTGGAAAACATTTTCCATACCAGCAGCGGCGTCGGCGTTAAACTTGCCTTTCATTTGTTCGATGATGTCAGCAACAGAAGTCATATCGCTTTCCTTTTGTTTAGTCGGGATTGATCTGATACAGAATAAACCACATATCAGCAGATCAACAATCTGACCCTATGTCAGAGATTGTCAGACTAAGCAAGCGCGCTAATCGTGTCAATAGCAAATCATACGATTGTTTGAATTTTTAGGATGGCGCTAAAATCTGTGGTCTCAAGTTGGAGAGCTGTTAAACTTAGGCCAACAAAATAGGGGGAATTCAGTGGAATTTTTAGCAGATTACGGATTATTTTTAGCCAAAGCCATTACAGTGGTTGTGACTATTGGTTTGATCATTGGCTTGATAGTAAGTGCAGGGCAGAAGGGCGAACCAGGAAAACTGAAGGTTGAAAAACTGAATGAGAAACTAAATAAAGTTAAGCAGAGACTTGAGTCAGAGCTTCTCGATAAGAAAGCGCTAAAAGAAAAGGCGAAAGCACTTAAGAAGTCAGCGAAAAAAGAAAAGTCCGAAGAGGCGACAAAAAAAGCCAGAGTGATCGTTTTGGATTTTAAAGGCGATATCAAAGCGTCAGCTAGTCAGCAGCTACGTGAAGAAATTACTACGATTTTAAGTCTCGAAGAGGAGATTGATGAGGTTGTCGTGAGGCTTGAGAGTGCGGGTGGAATGGTGCACGAATACGGTTTTGCAGCATCTCAGCTCGACAGAATACGCGCTAGAGGCATACCCTTGACGATTGCAGTTGATAAGGTGGCTGCTAGCGGTGGGTATATGATGGCTGTAGTGGCTGACAGGATCATTGCTGCACCTTTTGCTGTTATCGGTTCTATTGGTGTTGTAGCTCAACTGCCAAACTTCCATCGTTTACTGAAAAAACATGATATTGATGTGGAAATGCACACAGCAGGAGAATATAAGCGTACATTGACAGTATTAGGTGAAAATACAGATAAGGCCCGAGAAAAATTCAAAGAAGATCTGCAAGATGTTCATGTCCTATTTAAAGACTACATTAATAGTCACAGGCCTAATGTTGATATTGAGAAGGTGTCTAATGGTGATGTCTGGTTTGGCCAGCGTGCTATCGACCAAAATCTAATAGACGAAATCATGACTAGTGATGAGTATTTACAGTCAAAGTGCAGCGACGCAGATGTGTTCTCTATTAGCCTTAAAAAGAAAAAAAGCATCAAAGAAAAGTTTAGCGGTGATGCTGAGTCAATGCTTAGCCGAGTTGTACAGAATACCATCGAGCGCTTAATGCACAATAAATGGTTTGTTTAAAAAGGTTTTATTATGCAGGCATTTTTAGTTAGCGAAAATGAGACTGGGTTTAGTGGGGCTTGGAACCATGTTTCTGAGCCGGAATTATTAGATGGTCACGTGCGTATACAAGTCGAATACTCATCTCTGAACTATAAAGATGCACTGTCTTACTCAGGGAATAAAGGCGTAACCAGGAAATTCCCCCATGTACCAGGGATTGATGCAGCTGGCGTTGTTGTATCATCTCAATCGGATTTTTTTTCTAAAGGTGATGAGGTTCTTGTAACAGGTTACGATCTAGGCATGAATACCTTTGGCGGTTTTGCCGATTTGGTAGCGGTTCCTGAAAATTGGATAATTAAAAGACCTATAGGGTTCTCTGCTCTAGATGCAATGATCCTCGGCACGGCTGGTTTAACGGCTGGTTTATGTGTTGATAAGCTTTTGCATAATGATATCAAGCCAGATCAGGGTTCGATTCTCGTTTCCGGCGCAAGTGGTGGAGTGGGTTCTATTGCTTGCAAATTATTATCGAAACTGGGCTTCAATATTACCGCTGTACAACGAGACAATACAAAGCAAGGGTTTCTCGAGAGCCTTGGGGTGACAGATTTTATCAGCATGGACGAATTGCTTGCAGGTGATGGCAAGCCATTGCTTAAGCCGGCTTTTGCAGCAGCAATCGATGTTGCCGGCGGCAAAACTCTAGCTGCAATTTTAAAGCAGATTAAACCCAGTGGGTCAGTTGCTGCTTGTGGTTTAGTGGATAATCTGGCACTGGACACAACAGTATTGCCGTTCATATTGAGAGGTATTAATTTGCTGGGTGTGGATTCTGTCGAAATTCCTTTAAGCCAAAAACAAGCGGTTTGGAATAAATTTGCTGAGGATTGGAAGATTGATGCGCAGTATCAATTGATTGAACGAGAGCAGCTTAAAGATTATTTGGAGGCGCTATTAAAAGGTGAGGCGAAAGGGCGTTATGTTTTGAAGCTTAAATAAAAAAAAGCCCCAAGTGAACTGAACCCCATAAGTTGGACAGTTTGTTTTACGGGTTTAAGGTCTGATTTCGGTAGTCTACCGGACTCAGGCCTTTTAGTTTTAGCTTAATTCTATAGCGATTGTAATAGCGAATATAACTTTTAATATCTCGTTCGAGTTCTTCTAGTGATTCAAACCGCTTTAAGTGATACATCTCGCTTTTTAGCGTACCGAAAAAGCTCTCCATCGCTGCATTGTCTAAACAATTCCCTTTTCTGGACATGCTTTGAGTAAGCCCACGCTCCGCTAGCTTTTCACGATAAGATACATGCTGATACTGCCAGCCTTGATCTGAATGCAAGAGAGGTGCTTGTTGGCCTGAGAGGCGTTTATATGCCTTTTGAAGCATATTCATCACTAACGGTAGGGTTGGTCTTTTCGCGACCTGATAAGACACTATTTCACCGTTATAAAGATCTATCACTGGTGATAGATAGAGCTTTTCCCCTTTAACGTTGAACTCTGTGACATCTGTTGCCCATTTTTCGTTTGGCTTGCTCGCCTTAAAATCTCGCTGGAGATGGTTCTGAGCTATACGCCCGATTTCTCCTTTATAAGATCGGTATTTCTTAACTCGTATTTTGGATTTCAAGCCCATGTCACGCATTAGTCGTAATACCTTTTTATGGTTTACTCGATACCCTTTTCCATTCAAAGCCAAAGTAATCCTGCGATAGCCATAGCGTCCCTTATGTCTGTGATAGATACGCTTTATTTGACCTTCTAGCTTAGCTTTATCTATGTTTACCGCTTTGGGTTTATTGTGATAGTAAAACGTACTACGAGACAGTTTTGCTGCTTTTAATAACGCCGCTAACGGATACTTATGCCTTAATCCTTGGATGGTGAGGGCTTTTTCTTGGCCACCCTTTCCTTTTTCTGGAGTAAGGCATCGTACTTTTTTAGAAAGGCATTCTCCGCGCGCAGGTACTCTAACTCTTTCATCAGCTCCTCACGAGTTAGACTACTATCGGGGTTATTAGCGGGTTTCTTGGGTGTCATGGGTAGTCTACCTTTAGGCTTGGATGCTAATGCGTTAAAGCCTCCAGTTTGATACTGATGTCGCCACTTCGCAATAATACCGTGATTTCGTATATCGAAAATGGCTGCAGCTTGTTGGTGGGACACGTTATGAGAATAAACGTACTTCAAGACATCTAATTTGAAAGCAGCATTATAAACGGTGTACTTCTTTTCAAATGCAGCTATTCCGTGCTGCTGGTAATGTCTTACCCATTTCTTAAGCGACGAAAGGTCAATCTCTAGTTTGTCTGCAACACTCTTTAGTGATTCATTACTCTTAAGAAACTGCTGAATTGCTTTGATCTTCTGCTCTTTACTGTATTTACTCATAAAAACACCCCAAAGGCTGGATTGGTGTCCAACTTTTGGGGTGCAGTTCAAAGGGGCTTTTTTTTATGCACGACGACGGAAAAGTGGTTGCTTTTCGTCATACGCCAACTGGTAAGGATCGCTAAACGTTTTGAAGTAGTTTAGCGCCTCTTCTGCGACAAGGCCTTCTTTTAGTAAGTAAGTATCAAATCCGCAACGCTTCATAAAATGAAGTTGATCAATTAACACATCTCCAATTGCGCGTATTTCGCCTTGATAATCATAACGCTCTTTAAGCAAGCGAGCTAAGCTGTAGCCGCGACCATCTGCGAAAGCAGGAAAGTTGATTGCAACAATCGTTGCATTACCGATTTCATCTTTCAATTCTTCGAGATCGGCATCACCGTTTAATAAGATACCCACTGTTAAATCAGAATTCGCTTTTGCATCTTCTAATAAATCGGTGGTCACGATGACTTTTCCGCTTGCACTTTGTAATGCATCTACCGAATCAATGATAGCCCAGTCATTTTGCAATACTTCTGAATCGTTAATGAGATTTTGCATATACAAACTCCTTGAATGGGCTATGACCAATGCGGCGATAAGTGTCGATGAATCGCTCGCCTTCTATGCGGTTGCGTACGTATACGGATAATACTTTTTCGATAACATCAGGCATCTCTTCCCGGGCAAAAGATGGGCCGAGAATTTTACCTACTGATGCATCAGGGCCAGAGCTACCGCCTAAAGAAACTTGGTAGAATTCTTCACCTTTTTTATCTACACCCAAAATACCGATGTGACCAATATGATGGTGACCGCAAGCATTCATACAGCCCGATATATTAAGGTCGAGATCCCCAAGGTCGTGTAAATAATCAAGATCATCAAACTTGGCCTGTAGAGCCTCTGCTACTGGAATAGACTTGGCGTTGGCAAGCGCACAAAAGTCACCACCTGGACAGCAAATCATATCGGTTAACAGGCCTAGATTTGGTGTGGCAAAACCAAGCTCTTTAGCTTGTTGCCACAGCTCGAATAAATCATCCTGTTTCACATCAGCAAGTACCATGTTTTGCTCATGGGTGTTTCGAATCTCGCCAAAGCTATATTTATCTGCCAAGTCTGCAACAGAGTCGAACTGTCGATCAGTAATGTCGCCTGGCGGTACACCGAGTTTTTTCAGTGTTAGCGTGACGATGGCGTAGCCCTTCACTTTGTGTTCGTTTACGTTGCGGTTATACCAATTTGCAAATGCTTTATTTTCAGAAAGCTGCTTTTGGAGTTCTGTGTTCTCGTCCAGTGTTTCGTAATTTGGCGCAGTAAAGTGGCCTTTTACGCGCTCCAACTCTTCTTGTGTGAGTGTTCCTGGTCCGCCTTTCAGGTGCTGCCATTCGGCATCGACCTTATCTCTAAAAGCATCAACACCTAAGGCTTTAACCAATATCTTGATGCGCGCTTTGTATTTGTTGTCGCGACGACCATGTAGATTGTAAACGCGTAGCACGGCATCGAGGTATGTAAGAAGATCTTTTTCTGCAACGAATTCTTTAACCAGTGATGCAACGATTGGTGTTCTGCCTAAGCCACCGCCGACGTAGAAAGCATAACCAAGTTCGCCTTGTTCATTGCGTACGATCTTGATGCCAATGTCGTGAAGTAGGGTCGCTGCACGGTCATCGGACTCGTGGCTATTTACGGCAATTTTGAATTTGCGAGGAAGGAACGCGAATTCTGGGTGGAAAGTTGACCACTGACGAATGATTTCGCAGTAAGGGCGCGGATCAACCAGTTCGTTCGGCACAACGCCCGCAAACTGATCGGTTGTTGTATTGCGGATGCAGTTACCGCTGGTTTGAATAGCGTGCATTTGAACGCTGGCCAGCTCAGCAAGAATATCAGGCACAGCTGCTAGCTCTGGCCAGTTGAACTGTACATTGGTGCGGGTACTTATGTGCGCGTAACCCTTATCGTATGTGCGAGCGATATGACCCAGTTTGCGGGCCTGCTCGCTTGAAAGAAGGCCATACGGCACTGCCACGCGCAGCATGGGTGCATAGCGCTGCACGTAAAGACCATTCTGTAAACGCAACGGCAGGAATTGCTCCTCTGTGAGCTTGCCGTCTAAGTAGCGCTGTGTTTGATCTCGGAACTGAGATACGCGCTCATTTACGATTTTTTGATCGTATTCGTCGTATATGTACATAAAACTCTCATCTGGACGGGGCTGTGACCCACTTGTAGTCATATTTCAATGGCGCGAAAGATAGCAAAAATTGCTTATTGGTAAAATAAGTAAATACCTATAATGCTTATTTGTTTTTTGACTATTAATACCCGAGTAAAAAACTAGGGATTGGAATTGGCAATCAAAGACAGTAAAATAAGGCCATATTTATAGGAGTGATTGAATGCTGACCATTACTGATGCAGCCAAAGATTATTTAGTAGAGTTGCTCGCGAAGCAGAATACACCTGGAATGTCTGTGAGGGTGTTTATTACACAGCCGGGTACACCTTATGCTGAAACATGCTTAGCTTATTGCCGTCCTGATGAGGTTAACCCAAATGACGAAGTAATGGATCAAGATGAGTTAAGGGTATACCTAGATAAACAAAGCATTCTCTATCTGGAAGATGCCAAAATCGACTTTGCCAAGGATAAAATGGGCGGTCAGCTAACGATCAAGGCACCAAACGCCAAGATGCCTAAAGTGAATGACGATAGCCCGATACAAGATCAAGTAAATTATATACTGTATAACGAGATCAATCCTGGTCTAGCCTCCCATGGCGGCGAGGTAAAGCTTGTTGAGGTTACAGAAGATAACTTGGCGATTTTGGAATTTGGCGGTGGCTGTCAAGGTTGTAGTGCGGTTGATATTACGCTGAAAGAAGGTATTGAGAAAACACTCCTAAGTAAGCTTCCGCAATTATCAGGCATCAGGGATGCTACTGATCACACCCAAGCTGAAAACGCTTACATGTAACAAAAAAGGCCCTAGCGGGCCTTTTTTATTCTCCGGATTCCTCGATAAACGATTGTAGACTGGAGATACTTTCTTCAAGTTCTGCAATAGACGATGCTATTGTATTGATGTGGCCAATCTTGCGATGAGCACGCTCACTTTTACTGTAATAGTGTAAAAATTGATTGGGCGTTTCTAGAACCTGGTTTCCATTGCCGTGGCGACCAATGACGTTGATCATGGCAGAGAATGGGTGGCAAGCTTCAGTAGATCCAAGTGGTAGATCACAGATGGCGCGAACATGGTTCTCAAATTGACTACAGTATGCGCCTTCGATGGACCAGTGGCCGGAGTTGTGCACTCGCGGTGCCATTTCATTTGCCACTAAGCCATTTTCTGTGTCGAATAGCTCAATTGTTAATACGCCGACATGACCGAGATGATCGAGCATTTCGGTTGCGTAGCGCTCAGCTTGTTTCTGCTTTTCTAAAGAAACATTCTGCGCAGGAACGCGCGAAACGCGAAGAATACCATCGCGGTGCTCATTTTCCGCTAGCGGGTAAGTCTTGGTATTTCCTTTTGCATCTCTCACCGCAATAATGCTCAGTTCGCGCGTGAATCTTACAAACCCCTCAGCGATTAACTCTTTATCGCCAAGTTGCTCCCAAGCTTCACTCAGGTCGCTACTGGTTTTCACCAGTGCTTGACCCTTGCCGTCGTAGCCTTCTGTCGTGGTCTTCAAGATAAATGGATAGCCAAGCTGAGAAGCTGCGTCTAGCGCTTCTTGGTATGAGCGAACTGCGCAAAATGGGGCTGTTTCTATGCCTAAAGACCGAAATGCTTGTTTTTCTGTAAGACGGTGCTGACTCTTGCGTAGCGATTCTGTGCCAGGATAAATCGGCTTTAATCGAGAGATATGTTCCACAAGGCTGACGTCTGTATTTTCCGATTCGTACGTTACAACATCAACACTTTGAATGAATCGATTCAGCCCGTCTGGTTCACTTGGCTTTATGGTGTCGCCTAGGCGTGAACTAGGCGAAAGCGTTGCTTCGTCATAGAATACGAACTCTACATTCAATGGTGTTCCCGCTAGGGCCATCATCCTGCCAAGCTGGCCAGAACCAATAACTCCAACACGCTTAATGCTCATTTACATCTCTCTAGGATCGGGGATCGATAATACTTTTTCAGTCTGTTTGCGACGAAACTCGATAAGCTTTGCGCGAACATCCTCGTCATGAAGGGCGATAACCTGCGATGCCAGTAAGCCGGCGTTGGCGGCACCGGCAGGCCCAATAGCAAGTGTACCTACCGAGATGCCCGCTGGCATTTGAGCAATCGAAAGCAGTGAGTCTATGCCGTTGAGGGCCTTACTTTTGACGGGCACGCCAAAGACGGGCAAGTGAGTTTTGCTTGCAACCATGCCTGGCAAATGCGCAGCTCCACCTGCGCCAGCAATAATAACTTGAATGCCTCGTTCTGCGGCGGTTTCCGAATACTCGAAAAGCAAATCCGGGGTGCGATGCGCGGAAACCACTTTTACTTCGAAGTTAACACCAAGCTGCTGCAGAACTTCTTCAGCTTTTTTCATGGTATCCCAATCGGAAGTGGAACCCATAATGATACCGACTTGAGGGTTTTTCATTTCGGATAAGGCCTGTTGATTATGGAGGGCGGATTCTATCATAAAATCCAGCAGAGAGGCTTGCCCTCTGTGGATTTATAGGTGTAGTCGTTTATCGCTTGGCAATAACGTCTTTCAATTTATCGCGCATCTTTAACACAGCTTCTTCGGTTTGCTCCCAAGAAATGCATCCATCAGTGATGGACTTGCCGTATTCTAGATCGTCAAGATTTGAGGGGATTTTTTGATTGCCAAATTGAAGATTTGACTCAATCATTAATCCAACGATTGACTTGTTTCCCTCTAGAATTTGATTTGTCACATTATCCATAACTAGCGGTTGAAGACCTGGGTCTTTGTTTGAGTTTGCGTGACTGCAATCTACCATGATATTGCTGGCAACTCCGGCTTTCTCCAGTTCTTGCTCGCAGAGTGCAACACTAACAGAATCGTAGTTAGGTTTGCCGCCGCCGCCGCGCAGCACCACGTGCCCATACTCATTACCTTTTGTGGTGACTACACTTACCTGCCCATCACCATTGATCCCCAGAAAACGGTGAGGGTTGGCGGTGGACTGAAGAGCATTGATCGCCACCGTTAGGCTTCCATCGGTTCCATTTTTGAATCCGACGGCACAAGAAAGGCCGCTTGCCATTTCTCTGTGAGTTTGGCTCTCAGTTGTGCGTGCCCCAATAGCAGACCAGCTAATTAGATCCTGCATATACTGTGGTGAAATAGGGTCAAGTGCTTCGGTTGAAAGAGGCAGGCCAAGCTCTGCAAGATCAATTAGAAGCTTGCGCGAGATGTGGAGACCATCTTCAATTTTGAAGCTGTCGTTTAAATACGGATCATTAATTAATCCTTTCCATCCAACAGTGGTGCGAGGCTTCTCGAAATAAACTCTCATTACAAGCAGAAGAGTGTCGCTTACTTTGGCTGCGAGATCTTTTAAGCGTTCAGCATATTCTTTTGCTGCTTTTACATCGTGAATAGAGCAGGGGCCAAGCACCAAAAACAAGCGAGGGTCTTTCCTGTCTAAGATGTTTTTTACTGCCTCGCGGCCGGCCTCAACTGATTGCAGGGCCTTTTCCGAGATTGGTAAGCTTTGCTTAAGCTGTTCTGGAGTGGTAAGCGTTTCTGTACGCTCAATATTTAAATCTTCAACCCGATTGTTGGTCATAGCGCTCTATATTCCGAAAATGCATTACGAATAGGCGCTATGATAGTTCAGTTGTTGGTATGAATTAAAGTCCTATGTCCATATTTGCATTATGTTGTTTATTTTTTTAATCGGTCATGGATTTCTTTATATTTCAAAACATCCTCTTCTGGGAAAACCAGCTCACTACCTTGCTTGACGCTTTTAATTAGATGCTCTCTTGCCCAGCGCTTAACGGTAACCTCGCTAACATCTAATAGCTGAGATACGTCAGTTGTAGTTAGTAATTTATCAGTCATAACAGGCTCCTTTCATGTGTTAACAGAAGTATAGACGTAAAATCTCCTGCTATGCTTATCAGGTAATTGGCATAGCGATGTAGCCATGATTAATCGGATATTGTTTGCGACTGACCTAGGTATTTATAACCCTTATCTGATGAGCCAACTTTCCGTTTTGGCCCACAGTACAGGTGCCAGGGTAGACCTGGTACATGCGATAGAGCCCATGGGAGTTTTTGCGGAGAGTATACTCTCTATTTACATGACTCCTGATGATCAAAAACATCTTCGTAATTCAGGGATGCCTCAGGTAATGGAGCACATAAGACAGCAAGTGCTCGACAGCCTTAAAGTAGAGATTGATGAGATGCCAAACAAATTTACTATCAGTGATGTGATCGTCGAGATAGGCCCTCCTAGTGACATTATCATCAAGCACGCGCGTCAGTGTAGAAGTGATCTTATCGTTATTGGTAGCCACAGTGGTCAGGGTGATGGGGAGGCTATGATAGGTTCTGTGGCAGGTAAGGTTCTTCGAAAGGCGTCAGTACCTGTCTATTTTTTACCTACCGCCTGCCTGAGGGAGGGTCTATAATTTAAATCATATAACGTAAATACCAGAAAAGTAGTCTAACGTTATAACTAATGAGTAAATAATGCGAAGTAGCATAATCTAGAAAATGCTACTATTGTTTTAGAGAATAAATAGTTTTCTATATATAACCTGAATCACAGCAGGGTGATGAGCCTGGAGGGCTTATGAAGCTACAGCAATTGCGTTACATCTGGGAAGTAGCGCATCATGACCTAAATGTGTCCGCAACAGCTCAAGTATTGTACACATCTCAGCCAGGTATAAGTAAGCAGATCCGCTTACTGGAGGATGAGTTGGGTGTTGAGATATTTGCACGTAGTGGCAAACATTTAACCAGAGTGACGCCTGCCGGCGAGGCCATCTTAAAGGTATCGGGAGAGATACTACGCAAAGTAGAGAGCATTAAGCAAGTTGCTCAAGAGTTCAGCAACGAGAATAAGGGAAGCCTGGCGCTTGCGACTACGCATACGCAGGCTCGCTACGCCTTACCTGCAATCATCCAAGAATTCATCAAAGAATTTCCCGAAGTTTCATTGCACATGCATCAAGGAACGCCGACTCAAATTGCAGAAATGGCGGCAGATGGAACGGTTGATTTTGCTATCGCGACGGAAGCAATGGATCATTTTAATGATTTGATCATGATGCCTTGCTATCGATGGAATCGCAGCATTCTGGTTCCTAAGAATCACCCACTGGCACAGCGATCTCAACCAACCTTAGAAGAAGTTGCAACTTTTCCGCTTGTTACTTATGTGTTTGGGTTTACTGGTCGTTCTCGCCTAGACGAAGCGTTTAAGTCAAAAGGATTAACGCCAAAGGTGGTATTTACAGCGGCCGATGCAGACGTCATTAAGACCTATGTTCGCTTAGGATTGGGTGTGGGAATCGTTGCTACTATGTCCATTGACCCAGAGAAAGATAATGATCTTGTAGCAATTGATGCCAGTCATTTATTTGAAGATAGTGTGACTAAGATTGGCTTGCGCAAGGGGACTTTCTTACGCGGCTTTATGTACGATTTTGTTAAGCGCTTTGCCCCTCATTTGGATCGTGCAACGATCGACAAGGCCACGCAGTGTCATAGCAAGGCTGAGCTTGATGAGTTATTTCAATCTATTCACCTGCCTAAACGATAGGGCAGGTGAATAGGGCTACTCTCAAGTAATAGAGGAGTGGTATTAACCCTCTTTACTGATAATGTTGCTCGAGTGGAGCCCGCATTCCTTGTGACCCTCATTCTCCCACCACCAGCGACCCTCACGCTCGTGTTGATTTGGCAGTACTGCTCTGGTGCAGGGCTGACAACCAATACTTATAAAGCCTCGTTCATGTAGCTTGTTGTAGGGCACGTCAAACATTTTAATGTAATTCCATACATCTTCAGAGGACCAGTTTGCTAGGGGATTGTACTTATAAAGTTCAATACCGTCTTTTGCGAAACTAGTGTCGTGTTGAAAGACTGGGATATCAGAACGAGTTCCTGGGCTTTGGTCTTTTCTTTGACCCGTTATCCAAGCATCCAGTGTACTTAATTTGCGCTTTAAAGGGGCTATCTTTCGAATGCCACAGCATTCCTGGTGGCCATCTTCATAGAAGCTAAACAACCCCTTGTCTTTTACGAAAGAATCCAGCACCTCTGCATTTGGGCTAATTATGTCCAGCTTAATATTGTAATGCTTTCGCACATCCTCTAAGAACTCATATGTCTCTGGATGTAGCCGTCCAGTATCCAAACAAAATATGTGGGCGTCAGGATTAATCTTCACAGCCATATCTACAAGCACAACATCTTCAGCACCACTAAAGGAAACGGCGATGTTCTCAAAGTTTTCTAAGCCGTGACGAATAATCGACTTCGGCTGTTCGCTCGCAAAGCCGTTATTTAGTTCGCTAACCTCTTCTTGTGTATATGTCATCTCACTGTCTCATCATTAAAAGTATCTATCGTACCACCGGCCACTTATAACCATAAATACGAATAAGTAATATTTTTGATGTTACTGGTTATATAAGTAGTAATTGAACCGTAATAGGTTTGCGGATAGAGTACACCACTTTTTGTAGCGATAAATATTAAGGAGTTTCCGTGGAGTTAGCATGTTTGGATCTTGAAGGAGTTTTAATTCCTGAAATTTGGATTGAATTTGCCAATAAAACTGGTATCGAGGAATTAAAAGCAACAACTCGAGATATTCCAGATTATGATGTTCTGATGAAGCAGCGCCTGCGCATTCTTGAGGAAAACGATCTGAAAATTGGTGATATTCAAGAGGTCATTGCAACTCTATCGCCACTTGACGGCGCAAAAGAATTTATCGATTGGTTACGCGAGCGCTTTCAGGTTGTGATTCTATCAGACACATTCTATGAGTTTGCAGCACCGCTAATGAAGCAGCTGGGATACCCAACTCTAATGTGCCATAAGCTTGAGGTGGATGACAAAGGTTATATTACAGATTACAAGCTGCGTCAAAAAGATCCGAAGCGTGAGTGTATTAAAGCATTTCATGGATTGAACTTTCGCTGCATAGCAGCCGGCGACTCGTACAATGACACAACTATGCTAGGCGAAGCGGATGCCGGCATCCTATTTAAGTCACCTACAAATGTTATCGAGGAATTCCCTCAGTTCCCCGCTGTTCATGAATACGAAGAACTAAAACAGGAGTTCATCAAGGCTAGTAATCGAAGCCTTTCTCTCTAAGAAATGGCTTCAATGAGCTTGGATATTTTGTCTAAGCTCTCTTGATACTCTTCTTCTCCTTCGGAGTCTGCGACAATTCCACCTCCGGCCCAGCAGGTTACAATGGAGTTCTTCTGATCAAATATAAACGATCGTATTAGAATATTGGACATTACCTTTTGGCTGCTGGATATGGCAAAGCATGACCCGCAATAGAAGCGGCGATCAAAATCCTCAAGCTCGTCAATTATTTCCATCGCGCGCGTTTTGGGTGCACCAGTGATAGAGCCACCAGGAAATGCATCCAGCAATACTCTCAAGTAACGCTCAGGTTCGACCTTTGCTGACACTGTGCTGACTAAATGATGAACAGTTTCAAATGTTTCAACCTCACAGAGCTTTTCGACGTTCACTTCATTTCCATGCTTAGAAAGATCATTTCTTAGTAAATCGACAATCATTATATTTTCTGATCGATCTTTTTCGCTCTGTGATAGATCTAGTTTATTTTTACTGTCTATCGCAAAATCAATCGATCTCGGGCGAGTGCCCTTTATTGGTTTTGTCGTTGCCTTTCCACCACTAAATTCAATGAATAATTCTGGAGACGCGCTCGCCAATTGACAATCACCTAAATCGAAATACGTGGCATAAGGTGCTTTCGCTGCGGCCTTAATCTTGCTGTATGCAGTTAAAGATGAACCGTTGTATTTACCGCGAAACAATTGCGTGAGATTTATTTGGTAGCAGTCTCCGCTATTAATGTAACGCTTGATGGAATCAAATTTATTTAGATATTGGGCTTTCGTCCATGCCGGTGTAATGTCAGATGTTAAATTAAATTCGCTCAGTTTGGTTTTTGAGTAAGCCTCTTCGTAAGTCTTTATAAGTTGTTCGGCCTTGACGTGACTCAACTCTGACCAATAAACCAAGTACCCGGCCTCTGCTTGGTGGTCAAATAAAAAGGCCCAAGTATATAAACCGTAAACCGCAATCGGTGGAGAGTGCTCTACGCAATTGTTCTTGCTCACGATATGGGATTCGCCAAGCTCATAACTCAGCAAGCCCAGAACCCCGCCAGTGAATGGAAAATCACTATCTATGGTAGGGAGTTTGTTAGCAAGTTTTGCGATATCTTCTTCTAATACATGTGCTTCTACTTTTTTGTGTAGAGTTATCCATTCAGTGGGGCTCGCAGAGATGATACTCCAGCGACCATTTGGATGTTTTGGGTTAGCACTTTCAAGCGCAACCAAGTGGGTTTCTCCCTTGAGCTGTTCGAGTAGAAATGATGTATCTGGTAAATAAGGGATGCTGAAAAAATCCGGTTTCATTAGAGCCTAATAAATGATCAGGTCGCCAAATCTAGATTGGGACTTATGTTTAAATTTACTGAGTATTATAAAAGATTTTCCAAACAATAAGTGAAAATTAAGACATTTTAGGCCCGCTAGATATGGTAAGCAGAGGTGTTTAATGTAACAATGCGTAACTTAAAATAACAATAATAGACATAATAGGCCAAGCAGTCACATGTTAGTTTTCGTGCTTGCATCCATGATTGGTTACACAATGATCACTGAGTTTCTTGAGGTTGAACCACAAGATAAAGGCTTGGTGTATTATCATACTGGCTATGGACAGCAAACCTTCCAGCACAAAGAATCAATCGAACCACTGTCTGAGTATCGGTTCAATAATGTTGTGCGCCAAGCTTACGATTACAGCTGTGGTTCAGCCGCACTAACAACCTTGCTTGATTTTTATCTTGGGCGAAATTTTCAAGAGCGACAAGTCATGGAAGGGCTGCTTCAATTTGGCGATACTGAAAAAATTGTCGAGCGTCGAGGATTTTCATTACTGGACATGAAGCGCCTAGTTACCGCCTTGGGCCACCCCTCTGGTGGATTTAGAGCGGAGCAAGAGGATTTAATTAAGTTAGACCATCCGGCTATAGCGCCAATCGAATATGCAGGTTTTAAGCACTTTGTTGTTATTCGCGGGGTAAAAGATGGGCACGTTTACGTAGCCGATCCATCTGTTGGCAATATCAGCTTTACGCTATCTCGGTTCATGCAGGTTTGGGATAGAAATGTTTTGTTTATCGTTTTCCCAAATGGTCACAAGCCCGTAGGCGGTCTTGAGATTCGAGATGAAGATATGCGTGTCATTGACGAGCGCACCTTCACAAAACTGGCTTTTCGAGAATTTAAAGATGTTTTTCCTGTTGATCATATGGGAGAGCCTAGAGTTATAGCGAACGAGCTGGCTCGCAGCAAGAATAATGCGTACTGGGTAGATACCGAAGTAGAAGGGAATGATGAGCTTGACAGTGAACTGATTATCCCTGGAGCAGACGGTTATGACCCAACGCGCGTGAATACCGTAAGCGGGGAAAGCCCGGTTAGAAAAACCATTCGATTCAAACGAAAATAATAATAAATTGGTGGTAATCGTGATTGTTAGAGTAATTGGAATACTATTTATTGCTGGGCTTAGCATGCCAGTGCTATCGGCTGATAAAAATGATGCACGAGAAGCATTGGCACAACAGGAAGGCGATAGCACTCAGGAAAAAAGCCTGGAAGAAGTATTTGAGGCCACCGAAAACAACTACTCGCTTATCAAAGAAGATCAAGTCTCACTCAGTTATAGTATGAGTTATAGCTATACAGCGGACCAGCGTCTAGATGTTGATATTTTAAATGGCCAGGTGCGTGCATTCGATGTCAATGCAAGCTCCACTCACAATCTGACTAACAACTTCAATATTGATTATGGTTACGCCAACAACCTAACCGTAGGTGTCACGTTGCCGCTCGTATCAAAATACGACTCAAATGATTCAATTAGTGGCACGGGTTTAGGGGATGTATCGATTAATGCTCGCTGGCAACCTTATGCTTATATCCCTGGTGAAATGACAAAAACGGTGACTGGTTCTTTTAAAACTAAAACCGGTGATAGTCCGTTCACTACCGTCGGAACCTCAAGACTACCAACAGGCAGTGGTTACTATTCATTTAGCGGCGGCATGTCTATTTCAAAGCTAATTGATCCGGTTATGCTTTTTGGTTCGGGAAGTATTTCTTATGCACTTCCAGAAAAAGACATTAACCAAGTTCGTGGAGGTGCATTGTTAGATAGAGTAGAACCCGGTGTTTCCGCTTCATTCTCTGGTGGTTTTGCATATTCTTTGTCTTATGATGTATCTCTCACAATGTCCTTTCAAGGTAGCTATACAGACAAAACAACCTACGTATTTCGTCAAAGCGGTGAAACACGCAATGAAGCTGTTAGCGCGGCTACTATGTCAGGCATCCTTAATATGAATTTAGGGTTGCGCGTATCGCCAAAAACCATCACCAATATAGGTGTTGGCTTTGGGATGACCGACGATGCACCTGATATCTTACTTAGCCTTTCTATGCCAATTGATATCAATGGCTTAAAAGCGAAATCTTCATAAGTGGTAGTTCTGACGATGCGCTTTTTGTTTATAGCTTTTTCTGTATTGGTTGTACTTACTGGCAAAGCTCATGCCCAGCTTGGACAGTCCATGTTGATTGACCCGAAGGCCTTATCACTTGGTAACGCCGTTACTGCAGATCCACCAGGCATAAACTCTATTCATTATAATCCAGCGGGCTTAACAAAATTAGATGGCCGGCAGATTTCGGTGTCGCTACTTAACGTCGTTCTTAAATCAAGTGCAAGTTTTGACATTCCTGAAGGATATGGTGTCGACGAAAATGGCAACGAAACGAATGAGCTTCTGGATTTCAGAGATGACCCGGTAGTCGGACAGGATGGAGAAGCTATCGCAGGTGCATACATTCCACATGTAGGCATCTTCCCATTGCACCTACCTGTACTTGCTCTTCCAAATGGCGGTATTTCTATTAATCCTCCAGGATCAAAGTTTACTTTTGCAACGGCCGCCTATATGCCCATGGTGGCAGGTTTTGTAAAAGAGGGGACTGATCATCCGGGGCGCTATCAAGCAAAAGAGTTGGCATTGCAACGCTTAACCTACCTTTCTCCATCATTTGGTTACAAAGTCAACGACGAGTTTTCTGTTGGTGCAAGCTTCCTTTTATCTCACCAAGGTTTTGCGATTGAGCAGGATGCTCGCGGGGTGAATATTTTAATGGCTGCCACTGAACTACTGCAAGACGCTTTTGGCTGCGCTGAAACTGGAGGTGGTGGTAATGATCCGTTAGTCCCGTTTATTTCCTTGTGTGGTGGTAGGGTAGGTCCATATCGAGATATTGGGACCCTAACAATGAAGTTAGAGAATTCAATGTCTACCTCTTATAACTTAGGCATGCTTTGGGAGCCAACAGACTGGTTTGCTTGGGGTGCAAGTTATCAGAGTGAAGCAAAGGATCAGCTTTCAGGCGATTTTGAAATGGAATATTCGCGGGAGTTTGCGGGCTTTTTTAGTCAGTTCCGTAGTTCTATTTTCGGCGCAATCATTGGTGCCATGTTCCAGTTACCTACGGGTACACCAAAAGAAACAGGCTATGTAACGACTGAGTTTACCTATCCACAGCATTTTCAAACAGGTATAAAATTGAGATTCTTCGACCGTTTGCAAATAAATGTAGACGCAGGCTGGACAGATTATGATGAATGGGATTACTTCTATTTTGAATTTGATCGCCAACTAGACTTTTTGAATGCTGCAAAAATCCTAGCTCCGGGGGAGGTGACAGGCAGTACTCTTAAGCAGTTTTTAAATTACGAAAGTGTTTGGAGTTATGGTTTTGGTTTGGAGTACCAATTAAGCTCGCGATTAACCGCTCGTTTGGGCTATGAGCCTCGTCAAACATCAATCCCTGATAATCGACGCAACGTGATGGCCCCCCTAGGTTTTGCTGAAATGTATGGTGTTGGCTTTGGCTATCGCTGGGATCTAGATACTGAGATTGATTTGTCATTATCCTTCCTAAAAAGTGAAGAGTATATTTATGCAGACGACCCAAGTGGATCTTTAAACCAAGACTGCTTAACCTGTATTGTTGCAAATCCTTATGCGGGACTCGATGTTAAAACCGAGCTGAGCGTTGCAGCAGCAGGTATAACATTCCGAACAAAGTTTTAATTGATGAAAACGATTATTCTAGTTCTCATATTCGTCGCTTGTACTGGCTGCGCAAGCAATAATCAAGGACGTGAAGACGGCTTTTACACTTGGGTTGATTCTAGCGGGGTTGTTCGAACTCAAGAGCGGAAACCTCAATCAAATGCCAAAGCAAGCAAACCAGCAAAAATCAATAAAAGATCAAACGACTTCGACCCAAATGACTTTACACCATCTGATCAAATAGACGACCGCCTAGATGGACAAAAACTCTATTCTTGGATGGAAAATGGTCGCCAGCAGATTTCAGAGGAAGCGCCTCAGTCTGCAAATAGTGAGTCAATAAATTCGCAGGAACCTAAATTAAAATTTAGCATTAGTCGGTCAAGGCTGAGTGATAGTAGTCCTCTGAAGCAAGGTAAAATATGGCAGCACCCTGACGTGCTTGGAAGGGAGATTCGCCTTTCTCAGTATTATTCTTATAGCGATCGTCTACAGCGCGACTATTTGCTCATTGATCTTTATAACCTCACTGCACGAAACCTTACAATCAGGACCTTTGCTAAAGACCAAGCACTAGCATTTCCACATTTCATACAGCTGGACAATAAACTCAACATTATTTCAGAACAAGAAATTAACTGGGAAGGGTATAATCATGAGTCATGGAGCACATATGGCTACCTAAAAGGGAGTCTACAGTTAGCCCCTCAAATTGCCTTTTTATTAGTCATGACCCGAACCGATGCTGGAGCAATGGAGGTTGATGGTAAGCTCATAAAATTGGTCGATTTGGGTTCAATAGAAATTTCAAGTAATGACTAAGCACTTTGATATTCAAACAAGCAGCATTAATGACATTGTTGTGCACATATATCGCTCGTCAAAGCCATCGCAAGACATGAAGCGCTTATTTTGCATACATGGTGCTGGCGTGGCAGGTCGCACAACCTTTGATTACATTATTCATTATCTTTCTTCTTATGACGAGGTTTTAGTACCTGACCTTCCCGGTATGGGTGAAAGCCCTGATACCGCTCTGCCAACTCCTACAATCGCAGATTATATGTCATGTATGATTTCTACATTAAATCACTGTGGCTGGAAGCAGTTTGATTTATGCGGATATTCTCTAGGTGGACTGATTGCAGCCAAATTAATAGAGAGCAATGAGCAAACAAAGCAATTCGCAATCAACAATAGAACTCTAATTGAGCCCGCATTATTTGATGACAGCAATATAAATAGAACGCGTGATTTTCGACAGCAATACAAGAACATCGCTAACAAAATATTAAATGAAGGCGATATTCAAGAAAATATATTGAGTTTTTTAGATTTGGTTTCTCCTAATAGAAGTAAAAACCCGAGAGCCGATAACCTTGCGATTAGGCGCCTAGGACAGCGCCCAAAAGGCTTCGCGCAAGCACTTCATGCGGTTGCCGAAGAATCTGAAATAATTGATAGAGACTCTTTGATAGAGATGATCCAGCCTGTGACTGTTATAGCAGGCCAAAACAGTTACCCTAAAATGCTCGACTTTCACACACACCTAAGTCAGCAGCAAGCCAATTGGAGTTTTGTCCTGTTGCCCAGCTGCGACCACTCCATTCCATATCAAAAGCCTAGGCGCGTGGCAGAAATACTAGACAATTAATGGTTTACTAAATTTTACGACTTAGATTACTGTCCAACATAATCTTGGTTGAAATTTCTTCAACCGACAAATCTGTTGTATTCAAGAAAGGAATAGACTCTTGCTGATAGAGCATTTCCACTTCTTCTATTTCGTAATAACACTGATTAAGTGAAGCATAACGACTATTTGCCCGACGCGTATTGCGGATAGCTGCAAGGCGCTCTGGATCAATTGTCAGGCCAAAAAGCTTCTTCTTATGTGCTTTAAGCGGTTCCGGAAGAGACAGTTGATTCAAATCCTCCTCAGTTAACGGGTAATTCGCGGCTTTTATGCCAAACTGAAGGGCAAGATAAAGGCAGGTTGGGGTTTTGCCTGAGCGAGAAACACCGACCAGTATAATATCTGCTTGATCGTAATACTTGATCCGACTGCCGTCATCATTGTCGAGGGCGTAATTCACCGCGTCAATCCTAGAGCGGTATTTATCATTATCAGCGCCAGCATGAAACTTACCTACAGAGTAGGATGAGCCCATACCTAATTCTTGCTCAAGTGGATTTAAAAACGTAGAAAAAATATCCACATTAAAGCAATTGGCTTTTGAGATGGTTTCCCTTATTTCTTGATCTACAATAGTATCGAATACAATGGGTTTATTACCGCTTGTCTCAGCTAGGGCGTTTATTTTTTCTACAACCTCATTGGCCTTGGTCAAATCATTAATATAAGGCAAGGTAGATTGTTCAAACTCTATACTCTCAAACTGTGCCAACAGACTGTGTCCAAGGGCTTCAGCTGTAATCCCAGTCCCATCGGAGATAAAAAACGCATGTCGCTTCATATTTAATAACAACCTTTCGATTCATGGCGCGAATTAGAGTACTATACCCCACCAAAGTTAAAGGTACGACTACGGAGGCTCGTTTTGAGTAAGCACGTTATCTGGTTGGATCAGCTCGGTTTGGGTGACGTTGATAAAGTAGGCGGAAAAAATGCCTCTCTTGGCGAGATGATCTCGCATCTAACGAAACTTGGCGTCACGGTTCCAAATGGCTTTGCAACCACTGCAGACGCATTTAATGAATTTTTGGCTTACAACGGCTTACCAAAATTAATAGATGACCAGTTGGAAAAACTGGATTCTGCTCATCTTAGCAATCTGGCTGAAGTAGGTAGTGCCATTAGAAGTGCCATCACTGGCGCTAAATTTCCTGAAAAACTAGAGCAAGGTATTCGCGAATGCTATGAAAAGCTTGGCGATGGCAACGACATTTCCGTGGCGGTACGGTCATCAGCCACAGCAGAAGACTTACCGGATGCATCATTTGCTGGTCAGCAAGAGACACATCTTAACATTTCTGGCATTGATGCCGTATTAGCGTCTGTAAAAGAAATTTATGCCTCGCTATATAACGATCGCGCCATTAGCTACCGCATACACCAGGGCTACCACGGACAACAAATAGCCTTGTCTGTGGGCATCCAAAAGATGGTACGCAGTGACATTGGCTCTGCTGGTGTCATGTTTACTCTAGATACAGAATCCGGATTTGATGATGTTGTATTTATCACCAGTGCTTATGGCTTAGGTGAGACCGTGGTTCAAGGCGCGGTTAACCCAGATGAGTTCTATGTACACAAACAATCCCTAAAGGAAGATCGACCTGCCATTTTACGACGTAGCCTTGGCGCGAAAGCCATAAAGATGATTTACGGCGAAAATGAGCCGGTTGAAACGGTTCGAGTTGATCGCGAAGAGCGCTTCAAATTCAGTATTACCGATAGCGACATTTATGACCTTGCCAATCAAGCACTGCTAATCGAAAAGCATTATCAGCGCCCAATGGATATTGAATGGGCCAAAGATGGTGATGATGGCAAGATTTATATCGTGCAAGCTCGTCCAGAGACAGTAAAAAGCCGCAGCGATAAAAACGTCATGGAGCGTTATATCCTAAAAGAGACTGGCAATGTTCTGTGTGAAGGCCGCTCAGTTGGACACAAAATCGGCAGCGGTCCTGTTAAAGTGTTGAAGCAGATCGACCAAATGGAAACCATCAACGAAGGCGACATTTTAGTAGCTGACATGACCGATCCTGATTGGGAGCCTGTCATGAAGAAAGCCAGCGCCATCGTAACCAATCGAGGTGGTCGTACATGTCATGCTGCGATCATTGCTCGAGAGCTTGGTATTCCCGCTGTTGTTGGTTGTGGCGATGCCACCGACATACTTCAACACGGCCAGGAAGTTACAGTATCCTGCGCTGAAGGTGATACAGGGTTTGTCTACGAAGGTAGCCTAAACTTTGAACACAAAACGAATTCTGTTGGGAGTATGCCTGAACTACCGTTTAAGTTAATGATGAATGTTGGCAACCCTGATCGAGCGTTTGCTTTCCAGTCACTGCCAGGCGCAGGTGTCGGACTGGCACGATTGGAGTTTATTATCAACCGCATGATTGGCGTGCACCCTAAAGCGCTTCTCAATTTTGATAGCTTGCCCGAAGAGATAAAACTTACCGTACAGCGTCGCATGGCTGGTTACGATGACCCTGTCGACTTCTACGTTGAGAAATTAGTAGAAGGCATCAGTACACTTGCGGCTGCGTTTAAAGATAAGAAAGTAATTGTGCGTTTATCCGACTTTAAGTCCAACGAGTATGCAAACCTCATTGGTGGTCGCCTATACGAGCCGGAAGAGGAGAATCCAATGTTGGGTTTCCGCGGTGCTTCACGATATATCAGTAAGACTTTCCGTGACTGCTTTGAGTTAGAATGCCGCGCACTGAAAAAAGTACGCAATGAAATGGGCTTTACCAATGTAGAGGTAATGGTGCCATTTGTTCGTACAGTCGGCGAAGCAAAGCAAGTAGTAGATTTACTTGCAGAGAATGGACTAAAGCGCGGCGAAAACGGATTACGTATCATAATGATGTGTGAACTACCGGCAAACGCTCTTCTTGCCGATGAGTTCCTAGAGTACTTTGATGGCTACAGTATTGGCTCTAACGATTTAACTCAATTGACTCTAGGGTTAGACCGTGACTCAGGGGTTATAGCGCATCTATTTGATGAGCGGAACGAAGCCATTCGTAAACTCTTGGAAATGGCAATTACGGCCTGTAAAAGGCAAAACAAATACATTGGTATTTGTGGTCAAGGACCGAGCGACCACCCGGATTTAGCACGATGGCTGATGGAGCAGGGTATCGATAGCGTCTCTTTGAATCCCGATAGTGTGCTTGATACTTGGTTCTACCTAGCCGAAAAACCGCAATAGAGATCAGCAATGAAAAGCAGTAGCGATCTGTTTCCAGTATCTTTAATGAAGGCTGACGTATTAGACGACACTTATATTGAAGATACCTACTTATTAAAGCCTAACAATAGCCCGGATCAGACCGTCCAAATTGCGGTCACCCGGTTAGGATATTACAATTCGGAAGGCGCCCGTGGCATGCCCGTTATTTTATTTCACGGTGCATTTAGCAATCGCAGTTGCTGGATGCAGCCTGAAGAACAAGGTGTGGCAAAAACGCTTTTGGATAATGGTTTTGATCCTTGGATGGTAGATCTCCGAGGACATGGTGACAGCCCCGTCAATCAGCAGTATCAAAACAATTCTCTTGAGGCATATGCGCAATTCGACTTGCCCGCCATACAAGCATTTGTTTACGAGAAAACAGGGCAGCCAAGCATTTGGACTGGTCACTCTTGGGGCGGAGTTCTGATCGCCACCGCCGTGGCCGGCAAATATTTAGATGAAAGCAAAATAAAAGCGCTCGTTCTGCTGGGTAGCCAGGTGACTCGATACCCATTTGCTTTACGAGTTCCGTTTTTGAGAATCACAGCTAAAATTATCGCTACTATAAAACATCAACATTTTGCTCCAGCATTGGGACCAGAGGCTGAACCAAAAGGTGTTGCTAAAGAATTTATTCGCTGGTCTAGCTTATGGCTTGGTTGGCGTGACAGCAAAAAACAAGCATTAAAAAAATCCTGGAAGGCGACACGCCTGCCAATATTAAGCGTTGCTGCCAGTCGTGATCGTAGCGATCCTCCGAAGCATTGCCGAAAGCTTATTAATTGGGTTGAGCAATCAGTAAAAAAGGACTTTATTGTAGCAGGCAAGGCAAGTGGCTTTGACACCGAATATTCGCACAGAGACTTAATTGCGAGTAGCAAAGCGCAAACAGAATTATGGCCAAGGATTATTCATTGGCTCAAAGAAGTCTAATTAAACACATTTCTCTGAATTCATAAGGAGCTAGATAATGACTAATTACGTAACACCGGATTTATGCGATGAGTATCCAGAAGTTGAAGTTCTTGAGCCAATGTTCAATAACTATGGTGGCAGAGAATCCTTTGGGGGCGAAGTTGTCACCATTAAATGTCACGAAGACAACTCGCTGGTAAAGGAGAATGTTGATAAGCCAGGCCAAGGTAAAGTCATGGTAGTCGACGGCGGTGGCTCTTTGCGCAATGCTATGCTGGGTGACATGCTGGCCGAAAAAGCAGCTAAGAATGGTTGGGAAGGTATTATCATTAATGGTTGTATCCGTGATGTTGATGTCATCATGGAAACCAATCTCGGAGTTCAGGCGCTTGCGACAAACCCGCGTAAAACAGAGAAGAAGGGCATTGGCGAAATGAACATTCCTGTAAAATTCGCAGGCGTTCACATTAAGCCAGGTCAATTCATTTACGCAGACAACAACGGCATTATTGTTTCAGATAAAAAGCTAGAAATGCCAGCATAAGATCTTTTATATTTTAAACGCTAAATAAAAAGCCCGCTATACGCGGGCTTTTTGGTTTTTAAAAATCTAAAAAGTTAGACTAATCTCTATAATTTATCCAAACCGTTATGGATTTCAATTGAGGCTTGGCATTTTGCAACAAGCCAATAGCTTCTTTCGTTCGAGTTGTTAAAGCATCAATTTCGGCTTGGTATGCACCTGGCATCATCTCCAAAGACTTATAACGTGCTAATTCTGATTTGCTTTGATCCAGAAGTTTTTCTACCGCCTCGCCAATACTATTTTGTGTTGTATGAATCGCAAGTTTCTCTGCCAACATCGCAGCATTTTGGATGGATCCCCACTTAAGCTCGATGGCTTCGCGCGCCATTTCTTTACTGATGGGTTTAAAGCGTTCAGTCATATCTTCTTCGCTTAAATGGCTAGTGGCATTTTTTAAGTCTTCTGTAATAAAGTAACGACGACTTTGAGGTGCTAGGTAGCGATTTAATTCTAAGCGACCTGGACCATTGGCTTTGAAGTCGAAATAGCATTCAACAACAGCTGTACCGTTGGCAAGTTTGTCATCTTCAAATAGCGCGCATGCTGTATATGCATTACCTGCAGCCTCTAGATCGTCAAGCATGCCGCGCATCCAAGGGTGGTCCCAAGAAATAAATTCAAGATCCTCACGCAAAGCTGCCTTGTTTCGATCAAATGTAATGGTCGCGGCTTCTTCTTGAATGTCATTCATAAAAGAGAATGGGCAATTTTCACCAGGACGAACAACAAAATTGCCGGCCCCAGCTGTTTCGATGTCAATGTGACTATGATCGAAAATATCGAACAACGCATGGCGCAGCGTATCTTGCTCTTCATCCAGTTCTTTAATTGAATCGAGCAGTGGAGATACACGATCCTTCGAAAAAGAATGCTGCTCTAACAGTTTATCGCGACCTTGTTCTATTTCGTCTAGCAGCTGAAAACATGCTTGCTGGCACTGCATAATAACCGCTTCGGCATTTTCACCGGTTTCCAGCATATCTTCTATTTCATAGGAATAAGCTTCATAAATCGGCGCTGCAGCAGGGTTTGGTTGATTAAAAAGATCTAAGCCATGGTGATAAAGTGCCGCTAAGCGAGATTGCTCTGAACGAGACTGCAAAGGAATATGCACATATATATCACTGCCTTGACCGATTCGATCCAAACGACCTATGCGCTGATCTACCAAGTCAGGGTGGCTGGGTAAATCATATAGCACCAAGTATTTTGCGTGTTGGAAGTTACGACCTTCACCGCCGATTTCACTGGAAACCAAAATCTGCAGGCCATCGGGCTCAACAAACTGTGCAGCAATTTGATCGCGTTCAATTAAGCTGTAGCCTTCATGGAATGCGCCCGATTCGATTAATGTATGCGTATTAATGAATTCACTTAAATCACGCGCTTGCTCTGCCTGCTTACATATAATTAGGACTTTTTCATCACCAAGGGATTCGAGCCATTCCTTCAACCATTCTTCATGGGACTGATCTTTTAAGTGATGAAACTCTATATGGCGCTGAGGAAAGCCAGCGATGGAACGGCGAGTATTTCGGTAAACCATACGGCCAGTGCCATATCGATCCGACATCCAGTCTACGAATTGCTGCTCATCTTTTCCGTTTTCGACATAGTCGTTGGCGAGCTCGCTAAGACGTTGGTCATCCAATGCTTCTATGTCTGCAAGACAAGCAGCCAGGCCTTCCATTTCAATACGATCAACCAATTCGCTGACGAGGGCATACTGCTTTTCTTCGTTAAGAAATTGCTCTAAATCTGGGAAACGCAGAGGATCTAGCAGGTGCAAGCGCGCGAAGTGACTTTCAACGCCAAGCTGCTCAGGCGTTGCTGTTAATAATAAAGCACCAGAGCTGACTTTCGATAATGCCAGTGCACTGCGGTACGCCTCGGATTGCCATTGCAGGCGATGACTTTCGTCGATCACCATCATATCCCATTGTGTGCTTAACGCTTGTTCCATGTACTGACTGTGGGTTAGCCAGTCAAAATTACAAAGGGCTACTTGGACTTGATTGAAAGGGTTTGAACCCTCTTGGTTTTGACAGAATTCATCATCAATCAGTGTACAGTTCAAATTGAACTTACGGCGCATTTCTACAAGCCACTGATTGACGAGAGACGCTGGTACGCAAATTAAGATGCGCTGAGCGCGACCGGATACCATCAGTTGATGAATAACTAGCCCAGCTTCAATGGTTTTACCTAGACCTACCTCGTCAGCCAACAATGCACGAGGAAGAGGCATCGACAAAACCTGTTGTGCCACATCAAACTGATGGGGTACAAGATTGATCTTCGGTCCTACAAAGCCATAGCTTCCGCGACCTTGATGTTCAATCATAGATCGGTCTAGCTTTTGATAAAGGTTTTGCCATTTATAACTACCCAGCTGACCAGATTTCAGGCGGTCGAGCGGGGAGACTTTACCTTGGTCATCAGCAATCATTATTTCGCTAATACTATGATTGCCATCGTAGTGATATTCAATCAAGCCATCGACTTCTTCAGAACTGGAGACGCAAATAAACTCCCCAGTACGGGTTTTTACTGTATCGCCTGGCTCAAACCGACATCTCAATAAAGGAGTGGTATTAGCTGAATATAATCGAGTGGTTTCACTCAAGGGAAACTCAATTGTGATCTGTCGGTTTTCATAACCGGTGACGACACCTAAGCCGAGCTCTGGCTCGGCAAGGCTTACGTAGCGCTGACCTTCAATGTACTGTGGCATAAACCTCTCCAAATAATGGCGCGCATTTTAACACTAGCGAAAGCGAGTCACATCCCATAAATAGCCAATTCATACTTACATTGCTGGCATGTATTGATATATGGGAAAATAAAGCCAAATATTGAAGAGTTATTGATCTATGTTGTCGTATATCGAACCCGTTTTTCGTCCACCCAGTGAAGCTTATTCCCTGATTTTACAGGTTACCAACGGCTGCTCGTGGAACAACTGCACGTTTTGCGAGATGTACACACAAGAGCAGAAAAAGTTTAAAGCACGAAAAGAAGAAGAGGTTGAGCAAGATATCATCAACGCAAGTAAGATGATTCAACCTTTTGAGAAAGTGTTCTTAGCGGATGGCGATGCCATGGTTTTACCCATGCGTCGCCTAAAGGCTATTTTGCAGAGCATCAAGCAGCACATGCCATGGGTGAAGCGCGTATCTAGCTATTGCTTGCCAAGAAACCTGAAAAAGAAATCCGTAGATGATCTCAAAGAGCTTCAGGCCCTGGGTCTGGATATGCTTTACGTTGGTTGTGAGTCTGGCGATGATACAGTGCTGGAGAAGGTGAATAAGGGAGAAACCTACGAAACCCAAAAAGATGCTTTGCAGAAAATTCACGCTGCGGGATTGCGCTCATCGGTCATGATCTTGAACGGTCTGGGCGGACCAAAACTAAGTGAGCAGCATGCTCTTAATAGTGCGCGATTAATGAATGAAACCCAACCTCACTTTCTTTCAACTTTAGTTGTTAGCTTCCCTTTGGGTGAAGATCGACTAAAGCAAGGTTTTGATGGCGATTGGGAGCTCATGGACCAGCATAGTCTGTTCTTAGAGCTAAAATATTTCATTGAAAACCTAGAACTCGAAAACACCGTATTTAGAAGTGATCATGCGAGTAATTATCTACCCTTGAAAGGCACCCTCGGTAAAGATAAGCAGCAAATGCTGGATCAAATTCAAATGGCACTGACTCAGCCCGAAAAAGTGAGATTGCGCCAAGAATGGCAGAGAGGCCTATAAATGTCGCTTTTAGAAACCTTATCAAAGCAGCTAGGGCGCTTTGATGATATTGACGAGATCAAGCGTCCGCCGATAGAGCAATGGAATCCGGAGCTTAGCGGTGATATAGACATTCAAATCAAAGCTGATGGCACTTGGTGGCACGAAGGCACGCAATTCACCAGAGAGAAGCTGGTTCGTTTATTTAGTACCATTTTAAAAAAGGAGGGTAGTGAATACTTTTTGGTTACACCGGTAGAAAAGTGGCGAATTCAAGTCGAAGCCCATCCTTTTGTGGTCATCATGGTTCAGTTCGAAGGCAATAAAATCCATTGCGTGACCAATGTAGGCGATGCTTTCACTGTTGATGGTGACCATGCCATTGAGTTAGATCATGAAGGCATTCCCCATGTGCAGGTTCGCGATAATCTGACTGCACGCTTCAATCGCAATGCATTTTATGAGCTAGCCAGTAAAGCTAAAGAGAAAGATGGCGTATTTTATGTAAAAAGCAGTGATTTACACTATTGTATTGGGTAGCTTTTGTGCGGTAAGGTGGAGGGCTGATCAAAATATGTTCCACGGGGAACAAATATTAAACAGTTATTAAAGTTGTGGGTTTTATATAAAAACGATCACCTGAGACAGTCACTTTAAAGCAAAACACTCATGCGAATAAAAAAGGAGCCTTTCGGCTCCTTTTTAGTATCCATGCGATGTAAGAGATTCTTACATGTTCGGATAGTTAGGACCACCCGCACCTTCTGGTGTTACCCAGGTAATGTTTTGGGCAGGGTCTTTGATGTCACACGTCTTACAGTGAACACAGTTTTGTGAGTTGATCTGGAAGCGCTGAGAACCATCTTCATTGTTCACCACCTCATATACACCAGCAGGACAGTAGCGCTGCGCAGGCTCGTCGTACATTGGCAGGTTTTTCTCTAATGGCACGCTTGCGTCTTTCAGCTTCAAGTGACAAGGCTGGTCTTCAGCATGGTTAACGTTACCAATGAATACGGAACCTAGTTTGTCGAAACTAATAACCCCGTCAGGCTTAGGATAATCAATCTTCTTGCACTCAGAAGCAGGCTTCAATGTCGCGTGATCTGGCGTTGTATCATGGAACGTCATCGGCAATGGGAAGATGTTTTGATCAATGTAGTTGATCGCGCCACCTACAAAAGTACCGAATTTATGCATCACGGGACCGAAGTTACGGCTACGGTGTAGCTCTTCATATACCCAAGATTTCTCAAAGGCTTCTGTGTATTCAGTAAGCTCATCGTTCTCACGACCCGCTTCAATGGCGGCCATTACTTGTTCGGCAGCAATCATGCCGCTCTTCATTGCAGTGTGAGTACCCTTGATCTTGGAGAAGTTCAAGGTACCGGCATCGCAACCTACAACTAGACCACCAGGGAAGGTCATTTTAGGTAGGCAGTTCAAACCACCTTTTGCGATCGCGCGAGCACCATAAGAAACGCGCTTACCGCCTTCTAGGTACTGCTTGATGACTGGGTGGTGCTTCATACGCTGGAATTCATCAAACGGGCTAACGTGAGGATTCTCGTATGAAAGGTCAGTAATCAAACCAACGACCACTTGGTTGTTTTCCGCGTGGTATAGGAAGAAGCCGCCAGTTGAACCAGACTCGCTAAGAGGCCAGCCAGCACCATGCAATACAAGGCCTTCTTTGTGCTTAGATGGGTCAATGTCCCAAAGCTCTTTGATGCCGATACCGTAGTGCTGAGGATCTTTACCTTCATCAAGCTTAAATTCATTGATTAGCTGCTTGCCTAAATGGCCACGACAGCCTTCAGCGAAGATGGTGTACTTACCCCGAAGCTCCATGCCAGGCATGTACATGTCAGTTTGTTCACCTTCGGCGCTTACACCCATGTCACCAGTCACAATGCCTTTTACCGCGCCGTCTTCGACGATGTACTCAGCGGCAGAGAAGCCAGGATAGATCTCAACACCGAGGTTTTCTGCTTGCTCGCCTAACCAGCGACATACGTTACCTAGACTCACAACAAAGTTGCCATCGTTATGCATTGGCTTTGGAATCATCCAGTTTGGAGTTTTGAAGCTCTTTTCTTCGCCAGTTAGGAAGTAAACTTCGTCTTTGGTTACTGGGGTGTTAAGAGGGGCGCCCAACTCTTTGTAGTTCGGGAACAACTCTTTAAGTGCGCGATCTTCAATGACGGCACCAGAAAGAATGTGCGCTCCAACCTCGGAACCTTTCTCTACTAGACATACGCTTAACTCTTGGCCTTTTTCTTCGGCTAATTGCTTTAGGCGAATGGCAGTTGAAAGACCTGATGGGCCGCCGCCAATAATGACGACATCATATTCCATCGCTTCGCGTTCCATTGAACTCTCCTCAAATCTCAAGCAACACGGCATACCAATCTATCTAATGGAGCCGATGTTTTTAATAATATGTATCAAATTAGGCCAAGTAGCCGAAAAAGTGGCGCTAGTATACTGATAATGCAACTTGTGGCCAAACCTAAATATTAGCCAAATAACAGCTAAACTGGGGTTTCAAATAGGTATTTTCTATATTAAACCTATATTAAGACTAGCATTCAAACGCGCGTTTGAATAGAATCTAGAATACAAATGTTAGCCAAGTAGTCTTAGAAGGGTGATGTTTGAGCGGTTTTCGCTGTGGCGTAGTTGACCTTGATGTGAATTAGGGTCAGTATCTGCGCCAAGAATCGGCAGAATTGCTTTTTACATATCAGTGTCGAAACTACTTACTTTAATTCACTCAACTTGACGGGGAATCTATGAAGGTTCTTGTAGCTGTTAAGCGTGTCATCGATTACAACGTAAAAGTGCGCGTAAAGGCTGATAACTCTGACGTTGATCTTACCAACGTTAAGATGGCCATGAATCCATTCTGCGAAATCGCAGTAGAAGAGGCGGTTCGTCTTAAAGAGAAAGGCGTAGCCAGCGAAATTATTGTTGTTTCTATCGGTCCTAAAGTGGCCCAGGAACAAATTCGTACTGCACTAGCACTCGGTGCTGATCGCGGTATTCTTGTAGAGACTGATGAAAAACTTGAGTCTCTATCTGTTGCTAAAACCCTTAAAGCGATCGTTGAGAAAGAAGAACCTCAACTCGTTATCCTAGGTAAGCAATCAATCGACAGCGATAACAACCAGACTGGTCAAATGCTTGGTGCATTGACTGGCATGCCTCAGGGTACATTCGCATCTGAAGTTGCTGTAGACGGCGAA
Organism: Bermanella marisrubri; assembly: GCF_012295615.1. NCBI lineage: Bacteria > Pseudomonadati > Pseudomonadota > Gammaproteobacteria > Oceanospirillales > Oceanospirillaceae > Bermanella > Bermanella marisrubri. The sequence goes on along the minus strand of NZ_CP051183.1, from coordinate 1,788,926 downwards.
AAAGTAAACGTTACTCGTGAAATCGATGGTGGTTTACGTACTGTAGGTCTTAAACTACCTGCGATCGTGACAACTGACCTTCGTTTGAATGAGCCACGTTACGCGTCCCTACCTAACATCATGAAAGCTAAGCGTAAGCCTCTAGACGTGGTTACTCCTGCCGATCTAGGCGTTGAAATTAAGTCTACTCAAACTTTAGTTAAAGTTGAGCCACCTGCAGAGCGTTCTGCTGGTATCAAAGTGGGCAGCGTTGACGAGCTGGTTGAGAAACTTAAGAACGAAGCGAAGGTGCTGTAATGGGTATTTTAGTTGTTGCGGAACACGATAACGCGACCCTAAAGGGCGCGACTCTAAACACCATCACTGCTGCAAAAGAAATCGGTGGTGATATCGACGTACTAGTAGCTGGTCAAGACTGCGCTGCTGCTGCTGAAGCGGCTTCTAAAGTAGACGGCGTAGCGAAAGTTCTAGTTGCAGACGACGCGGCCTATAGCCATCAGCTAGGCGAAGCCCTAGGTGATCTAGTTGCAGAAATCGGTAAAAACTACAGCCACATTCTGGCGTCTGCTACAACCACTGGTAAAGACTTCTTACCACGCACTGCAGCACTACTAGACGTAAACATGATCTCTGAAATCACAAAAGTAGATTCAGCTGATACATTTACACGTCCGATTTATGCGGGTAACGCATTTGCGACAGTTCAGTCTAGCGACGCGATCAAGGTAATCACTGTTCGTGCTACTGGCTTTGACGCTGCAGCTGCTGAAGGTGGCTCTGCTTCTGTTGAAAACGTTGCAGCTGTTGCTGACAAAGGTGTTTCAGAATTTGTTGGTGAAGAGCTAGCAGTTTCAGATCGCCCAGACCTAACAGCAGCAGATATCGTTATATCTGGTGGTCGTGGCATGCAGAACGGCGACAACTTTGAAATGCTATATAAAGTAGCTGACAAAGTTGGTGCAGCAGTAGGTGCATCTCGTGCAGCGGTAGACGCTGGCTTCGTACCAAACGATATGCAAGTTGGTCAAACAGGTAAAATTGTTGCACCAAACCTATATGTTGCTGTTGGTATCTCTGGTGCTATCCAGCACTTGGCAGGTATGAAAGACTCTAAAGTCATTGTTGCTATTAACAAAGACGAAGAAGCTCCTATCTTCCAAGTAGCAGACTACGGTCTAGTAGCAGACCTATTTGAAGCGGTTCCAGAATTGGAAAGCAAGCTTTAATAGCGACTACTACTCAAAAAAAGCCTGGCTTATTAGCCAGGCTTTTTTTTGTCTGTTAATTTGTCACAATTCAGCGTTAAAATAGTGCAACAAAAATAAGCATTTAGCGTCTTAGCCTCATAATAGACGCCAGTAGGATACACAAGTGGAAGCAGTGGCCGAACATCAAACACCTGAAAGCGAAGAGCAGGTAGACAAGCGAATTCCCTATGGCTTTGCCAAACGTCACGGGGTTGTGGCGGAGCAACAAGCTGATGGCCATTATTTAATCTGGTTTAAAGAAGAAACTCCTAACCAAGCACTTATCGAATGCGGTCGAATATTGCCAGCACCTCTAAAGTTCGAACTCAGTTCTGAAGAAGACTTTAATTTCCAGCTATCGCGCATTTACCAACAGGGCGCAGATAGTCGCGAAGCCATGGAGGAGCTTGGTGATGATATGGATCTCGCAAGCCTCGCAGAAGCCATCCAAGAGACAGCCGATCTTATGGAGCAAGAAGACGACGCTCCTATAGTTCGCCTCATAAATGGAATTCTTACTGATGCCATCAAGCGAAACGCTTCGGATGTACACATAGAAACTTTTGAAAAGAGACTCGTTGTAAGATCTCGAGTCGATGGCGTTCTTCAAGAAGTTCTCGAGCCTAAGCGCGCACTGGCACCGCTACTGGTTAGCCGTATCAAGGTAATGTCAAAGCTCGATATCGCCGAGAAACGCATACCTCAAGATGGTCGCATTGCCTTGCGTATTGCTGGGCGCGAAGTCGATGTTCGTGTTTCCACCATGCCATCCTCTCACGGTGAAAGGGTAGTAATGCGCTTATTAGATAAGCAAGCCGGACGCCTTGATTTGGCCGAATTGGGAATGAAAGGCAACAACCTCATTCGCCTCAAAGCTATTCTACATAAGCCTCATGGAATAATGTTAGTTACCGGCCCCACTGGCTCAGGTAAAACGACAACGCTGTACGCTGGCTTGAGCGAGCTGAATGATCGCTCTCGCAATATTCTTACGGTTGAAGACCCCATAGAATACTCCTTACCGGGTATTGGCCAAACTCAGGTTAATACCAAGGTTGATATGACTTTTGCCCGTGGCTTACGTGCGATTCTTCGACAGGATCCAGATGTTGTCATGTTGGGTGAGATTCGTGACAAAGAAACAGTCGAAATCGCGGTACAAGCATCCCTTACCGGCCACATGGTATTATCGACGTTGCACACCAACACGGCGGTAGGCGCAGTAACTCGCTTGCAAGACATGGGAATCGAGCCATTCTTACTTGCTTCAAGTTTGGTCGGCGTGGTTGCCCAGCGACTAGTCCGTACTTTATGTCCTGAATGTAAAACGCCTTATGAAGCGGATGAGGCAGAAAAAGAATTACTTGGCCGACCCATTAATCAACCGCTAACTCTATACCATGCTAATGGCTGCGCAGAATGTAGCGGTACCGGTTACAAAGGTCGTCGCGGTATTTATGAGATCATTGAAATCGATGATGAGCTAAAGACACTCATTCATAACGAAGCCGGCGAACTTGAACTGAATCGATACGCACGTTCTCAATGCCCAAGTATTCAGCAAGACGGATTCGAAAAAGTACTGTCAGGCGACACCACACTCGAAGAAGTTTTAAGGGTAACCAAGGCATAAAATGGCAGCGTTCGAATATATTGCCATTGATAATAAAGGCAAACAAAAGAAAGGCGTTGTTGAAGCCGATAGTCCTCGCCAAGTAAGACAGCAATTGCGAGACAAACAATGGATGCCGATCTCCGTTGATGTCTCATCTAAGCCTGATAAGTCCGGAACATTCAAAGGTCTATTCAAGCGCTCCATTAGTGTCGCCGATCTAGCACTGCTTACACGTCAACTATCTACGTTAATCGGGGCAGGCCTTCCTATTGAAGAGGCGTTGCGGGCGACCGCAGATCAAACAGAAAAGCGTCGCATTAAAACCATGATTATGGACGTACGCTCAAAAGTCCTAGAAGGCCACAGTCTCGCTAATGCACTAAACGACTTTTCCTATGCGTTCCCTCAATTGTATCGAGCCACTGTCGCCGCAGGTGAACACGCTGGACACCTAGACACAGTATTAAACCGACTCGCAGACTATATGGAGCGAGCACAAGAAAACCAACAAAAAATTAAGTTGGCGGCGGTTTATCCAATTATTCTATGTATTGTTGCCATCGCGATTGTTGTTGGATTATTAACCTACGTAGTTCCTGATATCGTCGAAGTCTTTGTTAAAAATGGGCAAGAGCTCCCTGTACTGACGCGTGTAATGATCAGCTCCAGCGACTTCTTGCAAGCCAATGGCATCTATCTATTTATACTTTTAGTCTTTGCCATTATTGGCGGCATTGTCGCAATGAAAAAACCCCACATACGCTACCGTGTTCATGGCTGGCTGCTTCATGTACCGTTCATTGGACGTATGATTCGCGGTTTCAACACATCCCGATTTATTAGTACGCTCGCCATACTAAATTCCAGTGGCGTACCTCTTGTTGAAGCCATGCGTATTGCCTCACAAGTAGTAGGCAATGAAGTTATAAAAGAGAGGCTAAAAGAAGCATCACAATCCGTCACAGAGGGCGGTGCATTACACACTGCACTAGAAAAAACCAAAGTATTTAGCCCGATCATGCTGCATATGGTGGCTAGTGGGGAAACCAGCGGGGAATTAGACTCAATGCTAGAAAAGACCGCTAAGAATCAAGAAAACGATTTACAAAATACAGTGTCAACATTAGTGAGCATGTTTGAGCCTATCATGCTTTTGGCCATGGGCGGAATTGTTGTACTGATCGTAATTGCGATAATGTTACCGATTATCAATATGAACCAAATGATTGGATAAAATAGAAGGAAACGAAATGAAGAAACAATCAGGCTTTACGCTTATCGAAATCATGGTGGTGCTTGCTATATTGGCTGGCTTGGTTGCCATGGTTGCGCCAAACATCATCGGTGAGGCAGGGGAAGCACGGGTAAAAACTGCAAAGGCAGAAATGGCAAATATTGGCCAAGCACTTAATATGTACAAGCTCGATAACTTTACCTATCCATCCACCTCTCAAGGACTTGAGGCTTTAGTTTCTAAACCTTCCGGTTCTCCAGAGCCAAAAAATTACAAAAAGGACGGCTATATGCCGAAATTGCCAACAGACCCATGGGGCAATCCATATATCTATATCGCATCTGGCGGGAAATACGAAATCGTATCACTAGGCGCGGACGGTGAAGAAGGTGGTGAAGACGACGCTGCCGATATTTCCAGCAAAGATATTTAAACTTAGTCTCAATGAAAAAGCATCACCCAGCAAAACAAAATGGTTTTACACTTTTAGAGCTGCTTGTGGTGCTTGTCATTATTGGCCTTTTGGTCTCAATGGCAGTCGTCAACACTGACATAGATAGAAATAAACAGACTTTTCTGCAACATAGCACAGCATTGAAGTTCTTTTTTGAAGCTGTAGCGGAAGAAGCCATTATCACCAATCAGACTTTAGGCATCATGGCTTTTCGAGACGGTTTGAAGGTCATGAAATGGGAAAAACAACAGTCAGAAGAGATTGAAAGCAATCTCAATAATCAAAGCGAAGCCCCGACCTACAAGTGGGTAGCGTTTTCGAGCCGATACAAACCCGCCAAGATTCCAGAAACCATGGTATACGAGTTGCGCATAGAGGATAAGGATGTCGTTCTTGATTACATGCCGCAAGAAATCAAGGATGCCGAACCGCAAATAAAACTATTCTCAACGGGGGAGCAAACACTATCAAGCTTGTTGCTGACTATTGATGATGATCCGCGTGTTATCGAAATCGAGAGTGGTGGTCTAGGGCGTTATTACTCTTCTGACCTTAAGGATCGCAACCAGTGAAGCAAGCAAAAGGATTTACACTTCTTGAGGTCATGATCGCCATCACCGTGTTTGCGCTTGTTGCAAGCACATTGTCCCAGTCCAGTGCTATTACAGTGGATAACCAAATACACCTAGAGAAAAAAGTACTCGCAAGCTGGATTGCAGAGAATAAAATTTCCGAATTACGATTCACACCATATCAAGACATTACAAATGAGCGCTCTGAAATCGAATTTGCTGATCGAAAGTGGCAAATTAAAACTACTGTTACTCCGAAAAAACAATTTCAAGGTATTCCTCTTCCTCTTGATGTTAAACAAGTAACCGTATCAGTTTCCTCCAAGCAGAACCCAGACAATAGTATTCATACTTTGATAGCGTACATGGCGAATGATGATGCTTAACCCACAGAAAGGCTTTACATTGTTAGAGGTTTTGTTGGCAGTAGGCATAACTGCCATGATTGGTGTCGGCGCTACGCAATTGTTAACTGGAACAATGGATACCAAGCAAGCCACCGAAAATCGCTCTAATACACTTTCAATTTTGCAGCGTGCCGACAACTGGATAAAACGCGATATACTGCAAGTGGCACCACGAAAGATACTTGATGAATTCAGCATCAAGCAACCCGTAGCCCACAACCAGGGTGAGTACCTATTGGAGCTAACACACTCTGGTCGCGCCATGCATGACTTTATCGACAAACCAACCTCCAATTTGCAGCGTGTTGCCTATGCGGTAAAAAGTCATGATCACGAGTTTTGTGAACGCGCGATAAAGAAACCATCCCAAAACGAACAAGACAACGCACAAAATTGCTTAGTGCGTATTTTTTGGCATGCTCTCGACAGAACGAGCGACAATATCCCAAGAACACAAATTCTAATCGATAACATCAAACGTGCCGAGATTCGCTTTAAGGGCCAAACAATCAATCTTCAAGATCCATCGCTTTCAATTCGAAGCGATGAGTGGCAATCAGAATGGCCATCCCCTTATGCCGATCAAAATAGTATTAATGACTTGGCGATGATTAAACTCATCTTAGATATTCCAAGTATTGGTGAAGTAGAGCGTATTTATGAGGTTCCGCGTTATGCATTCGCCAGCGAGTAAACAGCAGGGGCTGGCACTGATTACAGTGCTATTTATTTTTGCACTCGTATCTATGCTAGCGATTAGCATGCAGCGACAGCAAGCTCGCGATATCGCGATGGCTACAGCCAGCTTTGAATACCAGCAAGCGCAAGTCCTCGCATTAAGCGCCGAAGATTTAGCAAAAGCGGGGCTTATATATGATGGCAATCGCGATATTCAGAACAATCAAGAATGGGATGGGGCAGTTGAACTTTGGAACCAACCTCTAACCACTCAATTGGACCCAGCCACGGTTTTTGTCACAGTGAGAGATCTCCAAGGTCTGTTTAATTTAAATTCACTGCACCCTGATGCACCAGACCCTAATAGCGCACTCATACGCTTTCAGGAGCTTCTGAAAGAGTTGCAAATAGACACGGCGATTGCCAGGAGTCTAAAAGAGTGGATGACGCCAGACAGTAGCGCCAGCTACTACTATCAGACTTTAGAAAAACCTTATGCAGCATCAGGTATGGCACTGTCTCATCCAAGTGAGCTAATGCTAATTGAAGGGATGAAAATAGAAGACTTTAAGAAACTGGAACCCTATGTCACGGCTTTGCCTATGAAAACGCAGCTAAACATCAATACCACCCCTGATGTTGTGCTTTCGTCATGGGATTCTCGCTTGTCAGTATCACAAGCGCAATCAGTACTGAGCAAAACCCGACCAGGGTCATGCGATCCAAATAACAGGGCGAATGCAATCTTTCAAAATATTGATGATTTTTGGAATGCGCCTGAGATATCAAGCATGATCAACGGCGACCCTAACGAAACCAACGCCTCTACGGAAGATAGCACAAATAGTGGCAGTGGGTGGCAAAAACAGGATTTTACGGTAAAGTCACAGTACTTTAGTGTAATGATTCGCGTGCAATATACGTCTACTAATCCAGACAATCCAACCGATTTGGTACTAGAGTCGATTATGCGACGCGACTTAACCCCAGATACTGGTTTTGTGGGCGTTATTTATAGAGACTTCTCGCGTAATCTAGACGATTTAGCGCGACTAAAAATAGTAGATTGTTAGTTATGACAACCATTGTTTCACAATTGGCTAATTACGTGCCAGGCACAACCCATACAAAGACAGAAGCCAAGAGTATTTGGATATCTGATGCGCAGTGTCAAATTTACAATGTTGACATGCCCATCAAGCAGGCAAGACAAATTGTAAAAGCACTGCCGTTCGCACTTGAAGAACAAATAGCAGAGGATGTGGATAATCTACACATTGTATATTTGGGCAAAGAAGACGGCAAAGCCAGTGCACTAGTCGTCAACAAACAATACATGGATGGTTTATTTGAACATCAAATTCAGCATGCCTATTATCTTCCGCTAGCATTACCGTTTGATAAGAATTCAGCGAGTTTGGCGGTATTAAATGATCAAGTATTACTTCGTCTATCTGAATTCAAAGCTTATAGCATACAAAAAGAAGCTGTCGGTCTTTTTTTACAGCGCTTTAAAAACGAGTTCGAGAGTATTCAGGTTTTTGGTGATTTAGATGAGTTAATTAAACTCGAAATGGAAAGCGAAAACATCGAAATACACCAGAAGACACTCGATGATCTCAACCAACTCATTCAATCGAGCCGACCCAATCACGACTTAATGTCTGGCCCATATAAAGTCACGATCAAAAAGAAAAACCCCAAGTTAGATCTTCTAAAGACACCTCTCACTTTGGCCGCAGCCTTATTTATCTGTGCAATAAGTATTAACTGGATTCAAGCATTCCAATTAGACGGAAAATCAGAAGCAGTTAAGAATGCATCAAAAAACTATTATGAACAATTATTCCCAGGCGAAAGTGCGGGTTACGGCATGAAACGCATGTTTCGACAAAAACTAGAAGAGGGCGAACTTGTTCAAAACGGAGAAACCTTTACACGGCTATTGAGCGGTATTGGCAACCCTATTTCATCTATGAGCTCATTAGAATTATTAGGATTACGCTACAACCAAAGTAAAGCAACCCTGGAAATAGAACTTAATGCGCCTAGCATCGCTGAACTTGACAAGCTAAAGAAATCACTTGAGCAACAAAGCTACACAGTGGAAATCGCTGCAGCGAATAATCAGGGCGGCAAAATCAAAGGATTGCTTAAGGTGAATAAGAATGGCTAATGCAATAGACAACTTTACCAGCAACTTAAAGAGACAACTTGAGCAATCATCCATCTATCAAAGTGTCCATAACTGGTATTCACAGCTTGGTACTAATGATCAGAGCATCGTAAAAGTACTCCTATTCGTCATTTCATTAGTGTTGATTTATGCGTGGATTTGGCAGCCTGCAGTTGATGCTAGGGATGCCGCCAACAAAAGCTTTAATAAAGAACTATCATTTCATGAATCCCTAAAGGAAAACGCATATCGTTTTAAGGGTGGCTCATCCTCAAATCAACCCAGCGGTGGCTCGATTCTATCGATCGTGAGCGCTACCGCTAAAGCAAAAAAAATAGAACTGCGTCGCTTTGAGCCAGATGGAGCAACACGCTTGCGTATTTGGCTTGATAAAGCGGAATTTGACGCAGTAATTGATTGGATTGAAATTCTAGAGGCGGAAAAGGGAATTTTAGTAGAACAGATTTCTTTAGATAAGGTCTCCTCTGGTCGAGTAAACGTTAGAGCTGTCTTGACTCAGTAAAAAGGTTTTCGAATATGTATCAATATGATTTATTTGTTATTGGCGCTGGATCTGCCGGCGTAAGAGCAAGTCGCATGGCCGCAAACTTAGGAAAAAAAGTAGCAGTGGCAGAGTCTAATTATTATGGTGGCACCTGTGTCAATGTAGGCTGCGTTCCTAAAAAGCTCTTTGTATATGCCAGTGAATATCCACATTTTGTAGAAGAAGCAAAAGGCTTTGGTGTCAATCTAGAGCTTAAAGGATTTGATTGGGCAACATTGCGCGATAATAAAACCAAAGAGATTGAACGCTTAAACGGCATTTATGAAAAGTTATTAGATAATGCCGGCGTTGAACGAATTTGGGGGCATGCAAAATTAATCGATGCACATACTGTTGAAGTGGCAGGTCAGCAATTTTCTGCAGAGAAAATTCTGTTGGCAACAGGGGGCTGGCCAATCCTCCCGGACATCCCTGGTAAAGAGCATTGCATTGATAGTAATGCATTTTTTTATCTAGAAAACTTTCCTAAGTCTGCAGTGGTATTTGGCAGCGGCTATATTGCTGTGGAGTTTGCTGGAATCATTAGTAATCTTGGTTGCGATACATCTATAGCATCACGCTCAGGCAAGTTACTACGAGGTTTTGACGAAACCACACGCCAGCATGCTGAAACAGAAATCCTAAAAGGTCCAATAAAGCTATTACCCCATCAGCCAAGTGCTATAGAAAAAGTAGGGGAGCAGTATCGGGTTACCCTGCAAGGGGGTGAAGAGCTAATTGTGGATGCAGTTATTTCCGCTATCGGCCGCACCCCTAACACAAGCAATCTCGGTATTGATGACCTACAGATCGAAACCGATGAGAAAGGGTGCATTGCTGTTGACGATCATTTCAAAACCAGTGTTGACTCAATTTATGCCTTGGGCGATCTAATTGATACTCCGCAACTTACACCCGTAGCACTAGCTGAAGCAATGTGTTTTTTACGCCAACAATATCAAAATGATCCAACCCCGATGGATTATTCATCTATACCAACAGCCGTTTTTTCTCAACCAAATCTGGCAACAGTAGGATTAAGCGAAGAAGAAGCCATAGATCAAGGCTTTGTGGTGAGTATCTTTGAAAGCGAATTTCGTGCTTTGAAACATACTTTGTCAGGGTTGAATCACCGTTCTTATATGAAATTAGTAGTCGATAAAGAAACGGATCGAGTACTTGGCGCACATATGGTTGGAGAGCACGCAGGAGAGATCCTTCAAGGGTTTGCTGTTGCCGTTAAGGCAGGATTAACCAAGGCTCAGTTTGATTCGACTATTGGAATACACCCAACGTCTGCGGAGGAATTTGTCACCATGAGAACAGCCTCTAGGTAGACCCGCAACTCAACATACAAAAACAAAAAAGCGCCTAAAGGGCGCTTTTTTTGCCTTTAAACAAACGCCAATCCAATAGAACACATGGCGGCTCATCATTTTTATTCTCTAAATAGCCTGCTAAAAAGTTTAAATCATTTAAGTCAGAGCTATCATCCACATCATCTTTACTAGTAAAGCTACCTACTTGATAGGTAACGATATCGCTAATGGCATTGAGTCGAATCGCAACCATTTTGCTCTCAGTATCAATGAAAATTAAAATAGGGCGCGTGATATTCTCTATACGATCCTTGGCCGCTTTAAATAAATTAATGAGTCGAGCTAGCGACGATGCCTTCTCTTTTTCAAGCTCCTTTAATGCAGCCTCTTGCTCACCAGCATCCCTCATCTTTAATAGGCGATCCGCTAAGGCATGAATGCGTCTGTGTGGAGAATCAAAATCCTCCATGATATCGGCCAACAACTCGTCATCCGGCTTGAAGTCGTTATACCATTGACCAAACTTACATAGGTTTGGATCTCGAGCTAATGTAAATTCTGAGCCTGATCGCAAGCTTTCCTCAAGACTATTCATCCAATTTCGATGATCCTTTTCACGCTCATCAAGAAGCTGCATTAGCTTGATGTTTTTAATGTATTCAGCTTCACAACCCATGAGTCCCGCAAAATCGAATATTGGGACTGGTTTTCCTTGGTAGGTCGTGACCTCAGCACCCAGCTCTTTATTAAGCTCGATTCGCGTAGTCTTGCGTCTATCTTGCTCGATATAGCGCACCGCACTTACTGGTGTTGCGTATTGGGTCTGGCCTTCATAGAAAGTAATAACCTCAATATTAGGTTGACCAGAAAATATAGAGGGGAGATCTTGGATTTCTTCGGCTTCGGCATTCATATTTGCATCCTAGCTTAACTTGGCAAGGGAGTTATCTATATGCAGAATAGCTTACCTACGGATATACTCAATTTCCGATAATTATTATTATCGGAATTACTAGATAATAGCGAATAAACTCGTTATTTATTACCTCTATAGGAATTACATAAAAAAAGCCGAATCTTAAGGATTCGGCTTTTTTATTAGTGTATCAACCCACAATTTGGCTATGGTGCCACTGCGGTTTGGCAGTTGGTGCCGGCGGTTGTTTTACACGTCTTAATTAAGACGTCCTCGCCAGTTGAATCCCATTCAACAATGGTAACTGGGTAATCCGGCAATGGTTCTTTATAGTTTCTAGAAGTTGTTTTTCCGCTACGATCAAGGTTGATCTCTGTAACTGTTTGCCCTGTTAGTTGACCTTCTTCGTATGACGTAAATGTCCACTCATAAGCCAATAATACAAAATCACCTTCCAGATTACCGCTATCATCATAAGTTCGGATACTAAGACCACATGTAGCAGGCTGTTCAACTTCCAAATAGACGTGCTCATCGTATTGATCGCCACCCGAATCAACACCATCCTTGGTGATAGTCCAAGTTTCATTGGACCCATTTAAGGCATATTCAATCGTAGTCGTTAAACTTTCATCAACAATACGCCAAGTCGGTCCCGTATGATCCATACCTTCTTCGCTTTTTGAAACGCCCAACATAATGCCAAGCTCTGCCAGTGCAAAAAAGTTCTCTGGATCAAAACCACCGCCCTCATTATGAGTATAGGCAGTGGGAATTCCTGGATACTCGGGAATCGGAAATTGAAATACACTGCTTTTATCTTGACTACAATCGATTGCTTGCCGACTATCGGGGGACGGCTTAGGAGTAGGGTTTAGATCATCATCCCCTATTCCGTCTGAAGAAGAACCGCCGCCACAAGCAACCAATGCCATTGTTAATGGAAAGATGACTAGCTTTTTCATATACGTCCTGTATATCTTTTTAGTGAGCGGTGATTATCCAATTGGTCAGGATTTTATTGTATTTTATTATTTTGAAAATGTGACGCGGCCCATAAAAAAATAGCCCCCATCACTCACTACAACAAATTTAAGCACTCTGTAACTCTTGCTCGGTTTGTTCATCATGATCGTTTTCTAAGCTAAACCCTCCGGCGTTCTTCTCATTAGCACCTTCACCACTGTCTAACTTAATACGCAGTCTTAGATTGTTTTCGGAATCTGCGTTCTTTAATGCCTCATTCATTGTAATCTTTCCAGCTTTATGTAGCTTGAATAACGCCGCATCAAATGTTTGCATCCCTAGGTTTTCTGATTTAGCCATAATTTCTTTTATTCCACTCGTATCACCTTTCATTACCAAGTCTTGAATCGTTGTATTCCCCAACAAGACTTCTACGGCTGCAACGCGTTTTTTGTCAACGGTTGGTATCAAACGCTGTGAAATAATAGCTTGCATATTCAAACCCAAATCTTGAAGTAACTGCGGACGCCTTTCTTCGGGAAAGAAGTTTACGATGCGGTCGAGTGCTTGGTTCGCATTATTCGCATGCAGCGTAGATATCGCCAAATGCCCAGTTTCAGCGAATGCTAATGCATGCTCCATTGTCTCGCGATCGCGAATTTCTCCAATCAAAATCACATCAGGAGCTTGTCGCAACGTATTTTTTAAAGCAGCATGGAAGCTCTTTGTATCTACACCAACCTCCCTTTGATTAATGATAGACTTCCTGTGTTTGTGAACAAACTCTATCGGGTCTTCGATAGTAATAATGTGACCGGCACTGTGGCGATTCCTGTGATCAATCAGTGACGCAAGCGAAGTGGATTTACCTGAGCCTGTACCACCAACAAACAAAATCAATCCGCGCTTTGCCATGACCACTTCCTTTAGAACTTCTGGCAAGCCAAGCTTTTCAAATTCGGGGATTTCGGCAACGATGTTTCTCGCTACAACGGACACTTCATTTCTTTGTTTAAACATATTCAACCGGAAGCGACCACCACTAGGAATACTAACTGCCATGTTAAGCTCTAGCTCTTCCTCAAACTCAACCTTCTGATCTTCATCCATTACGGATTCGATCATCTTAGCAATCTGTCCAGACTTTAAGGGCTCTTTACCTAATTGTTTTAATGTTCCTTGGAATTTGGCGCTTGGAACTGCGCCCGTGCTTAAATACAAATCCGATCCATCGTGCTTTGCTAATACTTGAAGATATTTAATGAGGGACATACTGGTTATTCTGGCCTAGCCAATAAAAGCAAGCGCGTATGTTAACCAGCTATTTGAACTGTAAAAAATGCAGAAACTTGAGTTCCGTCGCAAAATAACCAAATAATTTAATAGACGCAGAGGTATTAAGCCTAAAAAAGATCAAATCAACAAAACTTAGCGCCACACAGTTAATGAAGTGACGCTAATCGTATATCCGTTTAAGCTCTTTTTATTAAGCGAACTATCAATAACAACAATACAGCACCAATTGTTGCTTTTATGATCGAACCAAGGATGCCACCTAAAGTAATCCCGATAAGACCAAGCGCAAACCCACCTATAAATGCACCCAAGATACCAAGCAAGATATCAGCAAGCAGACCGAAACCACGGCCTTTAACGAGTAAGCCGGCAAGCCATCCGGATGCCGCACCTACACACAGCATTACAAGTATTTCTTCAATTGCCATAGTTAATTTTCCTTAATAAATTATTTTCACCCCGAGTAGCAAACATACCAGTATTTATATAAGGCCTTCAAATACTCAAGCTTGTTCAGGCCCGGGACTATTTACTTCCTCACATCGCAGTTGGCTTTGCTACAAACCCCAAAATGCTTTATCCTCGCGCGACTTTGTTTAGCCCTTTTACCAGTAGTATTTAGAAGGCCCTATGACCACCAAAACGCTTCCCGATAATGCCCGTCGCTTCTGTACCGCCCCTATGATGGATTGGTCAGATAGCCATTGTCGTCTGTTTTGGAGGACACTAAGCAAGGATGCCTTCTTGTATACGGAAATGGTCACCACGGGTGCCTTGATTCATGGGGATGGCGGTCCTGATCGCTTTATTCGCTATCGCGATGAAGAACATCCAGTTGCCTTGCAGCTGGGTGGCAGCAACCCTAAGGACTTGGCTCAGTGCGCAAAGATCGCACAGGATTTCGGCTATGACGAAGTCAACCTTAATGTAGGCTGCCCTTCTGATCGCGTACAGAACAATATGATTGGCGCGTGCCTGATGGGTCACCCTCAATTGGTGGCCGACTGTATTAAAGCTATGCAAGATGCGGTAGAGATTCCAGTGACGGTCAAGCATCGCATAGGTATTGATGATCAAGACTCTTACGAGCATCTTCACCACTTTGTCGACACGGTAGCCGCCACTGGCTGCGAGACCTTTATTATCCATGGTCGTAAAGCCATTCTGGATGGACTGTCGCCAAAGGAGAATCGCGAGATTCCACCCCTTCGCTATGAGGTGGTTCAGCAAATTAAGCAGGACCTCCCCCAACTTGAGGTGATCTTAAACGGTGGCATTAAAACCCATAAAGAGGCGACTGAGCATCTTAAGTGGGCAGACGGGGTAATGCTGGGGCGCGAAGCCTATCACAACCCTTCTGTGTTAATGGATGTCGATGCTCTTTACTACGGTCATGAACCGCAGACTAAAGATAAAAAAGACTGCATCCGCGCCCTTTATCCGCATATTGAGGATCACCTGAGTAAAGGCTTTAAGCTATCTTACGTGACACGACACATTTTGGGCTTATTTAATGGTCAGCCAGGTAGCCGCCTGTTCCGTCGTCACTTAAGTGAGCAGGCCTTTAAGAAAGACGCCTCGATTCAAACCATCGAAGACGCCCTCGCCTACATGCCTGATTAAGAATCAGGCATATTCTGCGCATAATTTAATCACCACTTCTATCTGCATAAGCGAAAGCTGCCACCAATGCTGGATTACCTGCCTTTCAGCATTTGACAAGCACAGTCAACTTGCGACACAGTTAATGCATAACGATAAGGAAGTGTTGCTATGACGACCACATTAGAACAATTAAAACGCGTAACCTCCGTAGTTGCTGATACAGGCGATATCGAAGCCATCAAACAGTACGTGCCCGAAGACGCTACTACCAATCCTTCATTAGTATATAAAGCAGCGCAACTGCCACAGTATCAATCATTGATTGCCGATGCTGTTGACTGGGCAAAGCAACAGAGCGGTGATGTGCTCGAAAATACGCTAGATATGGTATCCGTTAAAATCGGTAAAGAGATACTCGGCGTTGTTCCGGGTTTCGTGTCTACGGAAGTGGATGCGCGCTTATCCTTTGATACAGTAGCCACCGTAGAAAAAGCCCGTCGCCTTATTGCCCTATATGAAGAGCTAGGGGTGTCGCGTGATCGAATCCTGATTAAAATTGCCTCCACATGGGAAGGCATACAAGCAGCCAAAGTACTTGAGGAAGAAGGTATTCGCTGCAATCTAACTTTGCTATTCAGCTTTGTCCAAGCGATAGCCTGTGCTCAGGCCAATGTGACTTTGATCAGTCCTTTTGTTGGCCGCATTCTTGATTGGTATAAAAAAGCAGAAGGCGTTGATGGCTATCCAGACCTTGAAGATCCGGGCGTAAAATCGGTTACTCGCATCTATCGTTATTACAAGCAGCACAATTACAGCACGATTGTTATGGGCGCCAGCTTCCGCAATACAGGTGAGATCAAAGCCTTGGCAGGTTGCGACAAGTTGACCATTTCCCCTGCGCTTTTAGAAGAACTAAACGGCAGCACTGAAACCCTAGACGTTCGCTTATCAAATGATCAAGCAAGTGACGATGCCAAGTGGGATGAGCTTAGCGAGCAAGCATTCCGTTGGGAAATGAACGAAGACCCAATGGCCACTGAAAAATTGGCTGAAGGCATCCGAAACTTTGCTGCTGATTTACGTAAACTAGAAGATCTACTAAACGACCAATTTTTAGCGAAAGCGAGTTAATGCATGTTTAAAAGTATTTTGGCGTGGTTTGAAGGTGATGATTCAAAGCAAGAGCAAGAATCGCCTCAACCTGAAAAAGCCGCAGCCGCCTTATTGGTAGAAGTTGCCATGGCTGACCATGAGCTAACCAACGACGAGTCTGCTGCACTAGCACCTTTGCTGATGCAGCACACCGGCATTACGCAAGATGAGGCTCACTCATTAATTGAAGCGGCCCATGAAGAAGTGGATGCCGCAACCTCTTTGCATCAATTCACGCGTTACCTGAACGAGCATTTTACTATCGATCAAAAATGCGACTTGGTAACAACCCTTTGGAAAGTAGCACTAAGCGATAATCAAATCGATCCGCTTGAAGAAAGTATGATTCGCAAGATTGCTGACCTACTTCACTTACGCCACAGCGAGTACATGCAAAGCAAGCATGCCGCTCAAGGAAAACTTTAATGCATATTTTGATGGCCGGAGGTTCCGGCGCCACCGGTCAAGCCGCATTAAACTCACTTTTTAAAGACACCCCTTGTGACATAACCCTAATCAATCGTCACCATCAACCGATTGACGCACCTGAAGGCTTTCATATTTGCCAATCAAGTCGTGGCTTTTCCAATCTCGATGACCTTGAGGTAAATGAAATCGACGTGGCGATTTGCTGTCTTGGCACAACGATCAAGCAAGCTGGTAGTCAAGATGCCTTTAAGGCTGTCGATCTTGACGGTGTTTTAGCTTTCGCCAACTTGGCGAAACATCGAGGCTGTAAGCGTTTTATAGTGATTAGCTCTGTCGGTGCCAATGCGCAGAGTAAAAACTTCTACTTGCGTACCAAGGGTGAGATGGAGCTGGGCCTCGAACGCTTGGGTTTTGAACAGCTCGTGATACTACGCCCTAGTCTATTACTTGGTCAGCGCCACGAATTTAGATTGGCGGAAAGCCTTGCTAGTTGGCTAGCCCCCCTGCTCTCTCCCTTTCTACTCGGCTCACTAAAGCAATATAGACCGACCAAAATCCAGCACGTAGGTCAGTGCATAGCTCATTTAGCTCATGGTGATGAACATGTAGTGGCGGGTATTACTCTACTGGATAGTAGCAAAATAACGCAGATTGCTGATTAGTCTGAGAGCTGTGAATCTTGCTGGGCTTTCTTTTTCGCGATAATGGCTTCGAGTTTTTGCTTACGAAGCTTACAAAGGTCCAGAACCTTCATTTTTTCCGCAGGCATCATCTCATTCCACTTCTGGCGCTCGACCCGCGAGCGCAAGCATCCCATGCAATAGCCTTTGGCATTGCTTTGACAAACCCCGACACACGGGTTGGGAACTGGGAATAATTCGACTTGCTGCATATGAGATGACCTGATTTTCACCCAGTCTAGCCCAGTTAAGCTGCACCGCCAACCCTCTATAGCCCTGATTTATACCCAGTATAAAGGCCATAGATGTATGAAATGATGCAGGATTTCGTGTAGAATCTTGGCCACTTTTTTTCGCCTTGTTGCATAAGGCCCTTCTCTTGAGCGGATTTTATGCTAAACACCCACAAGGCTTATTAAGCAGAACATGGGTGAATTATCGTTATTTGGTGCGATAATTTATTAACCGTTCAGCACACAACTGAGGCATACAATGACTGATCGCATTCAAGTTAGCGGCTTGCAAGTCGCAAAAGAGCTTTATGATTTTGTTAATGAAAAAGCTATCCCAGGTACTGGCGTAGACCAAGAGAAGTTCTGGTCTGAGTTTAGCGCTATTGCCAACGAACTAGCTCCTAAGAACAAAGCGCTTCTAGCTAAGCGTGATGACATTCAAGCTAAAATTGATGCGTTCCACAAAGAGCGTCAAGGCAAAGCCCATGATTTCGCTGAATACAAAGCATTCCTTCAAGAGATTGGCTACCTAGTAGAAGAAGGTTCTGATTTCGAAGCAACTACCGAAAACGTAGAACCAGAAATCGCTGAAATGGCGGGTCCTCAGCTGGTTGTACCAGTAATGAATGCGCGTTTCGCATTGAATGCATCTAACGCTCGCTGGGGTTCTTTGTACGATGCGCTTTACGGAACTACCGTTATCCCTGAGACAGACGGCGCTGAAAAAGGCACTGGCTACAACAAAGTGCGCGGTGACAAAGTAATCGCCTATGCTCGCAACGTATTAGATACAGCGGCGCCTCTAGCAAACGGCTCTCACAAAGACAGCACTAAATACGCTATCGAAGGTGGCAAGCTTGTTGTTACTTTGGCCGACGGCTCAACCACTGGTCTTAAAGAAGAAGAGAAATTCACTGGTTTCAACGGCGAAGAAGCAGCTCCAACTGCCGTTCTTCTTAAAAACAACGGTCTACACCTAGAAATTCAAATCGATGCCGAAAGCCCTATTGGTCAAACTGACGCTGCTGGTGTTAAAGATGTACTGATGGAAGCCGCTCTAACCACCATCATGGACTGCGAAGACTCAGTAGCAGCCGTTGATGCTGCCGACAAAGTTGTAACTTACGGCAACTGGTTAGGCCTTATGAAGGGCGACCTTTCTGAAGAAGTTTCAAAAGGTGGTAAAACTTTCACTCGCGTAATGAACCCAGATCGCGAATACACAGCACCTGACGGCTCAACACTTAAGTTGAAAGGCCGCTCTATGCTATTCGTTCGTAACGTTGGTCACCTAATGACGAACCCCGCGATCTTACTAGAAGACGGTTCTGAAATCCCTGAAGGCATCATGGATGGCGTGGTAACAACACTTATCGCGATTCACGACATCAAGGGCAACAGCCCATTCCAGAACTCCACTACGGGTTCTGTAAACATCGTTAAGCCGAAGATGCATGGCCCAGAAGAAGTGGCTTTCGCAAACGAGCTATTCGGTCGCGTTGAAGATGCACTTGGCCTACCTCGCTTCACCATGAAGATGGGTATCATGGACGAAGAGCGTCGTACTACGGTCAACCTTAAAGAGTGTATCCGTGCAGCAAAAGACCGTGTTGTATTCATCAACACTGGCTTCCTAGACCGTACTGGTGACGAGATCCACACTTCAATGCTAGCGGGTCCTTTTGTACCTAAGACAGTCATGAAGCAGCAAACTTGGATCAATGCTTATGAAGACTGGAACGTAGACACAGGCCTAGAAACAGGTCTTCAAGGTCGTGCGCAGATCGGTAAAGGCATGTGGCCTATCCCTGATGAAATGGGCATGATGATGGAGCAAAAAATTGGTCACCCGAAAGCTGGTGCAAACACAGCTTGGGTTCCATCCCCAACAGCAGCTGCCCTTCACGCAATCCACTACCATCAGGTAGATGTATTCGCGACTCAGGACACGCTTAAGACTCGCCAGCACGCGAACGTTGATGACATCCTAACTATTCCTCTAATGGATGAAGCAGCCGCTAAAGCATTGACTGCTGAAGAAATCCAAAAAGAGCTAGATAACAACTGTCAGGGTATTCTTGGCTACGTTGTTCGCTGGGTAGACCAAGGTGTTGGTTGTTCAAAGGTACCTGATATCAACAACGTTGGTCTAATGGAAGACCGCGCTACACTGCGTATCTCTTCTCAGCACGTTGCCAACTGGTTAGAGCACGGCATCTGTACTCAAGAGCAAGTTGAAGAAAGCTTGAAGCGCATGGCAAAAATCGTTGATGAACAGAATGCAAATGACCCGCACTACATCAACATGGCGCCTGACTTCAATACAATCGCTTTCCAAGCGGCTTCTGACCTTATATTCAAAGGTAAAGAGCAGCCAAGCGGTTACACAGAGCCTCTACTTCACGCTTACCGCTTGAAGTTCAAAGCAGCAAAAGGCATCAAGTAATTCTTGAGTCTTAAGTTGCAATAAAAAAACGCGGCTTCGGCCGCGTTTTTTTTTGTTTAGGCCTGAACCATTCTTCACATTGCCGATCGTACTCTTATTGCGTTTAATAAGACCTCGAATTAAGATGCATTTATGCGATTCGTCTACTTGTTTTTTCTGATCTTAATTGCCATCAACACTACGGCAAGCGATATGTCTCACACCGAGTCAAATCATCTGCACGAAACGCATATTCATTCTCATGACCAACACAACGCCAATGGCGATGCAGCAGGCCATCACCACTGCTGCCATGCACATGGCCATCATTATCTGGCTGAGCAAGCGAAAATCATTCACAACATCAAAAAAGTCGCCAATCAAGCATTGCCTGTTACCAAGTTTGCCGAATCACAAAGCCCACAACCACCCACCCCACCACCTAAACAGCATTCCTAATCTCGTCTAAACAATTCAATTAATTAGATTTCACATTAGGAATAGAATCCATGCTGTACAGAATATTTGTCGGCGCCATTCTTATGGTGCTTATTGCTGCGTGCGCAGAGACCCACAATCACGAACATGACAACAAAAGTGACTCACATAATCATGAAAGTGAAACCGAGCAAGGGGCACACCTAAGCTTTTCCAAAGACTACTTGGCGCGCTTCGATACCGAATTTGCCACCGCTAAGACGGGCATCATAGAAAGCAAAATAGAGCTGCCTGGCAGCGTGCAATTAGATAGCGATCAGGTGGCGCATATTTCACCGCGCTTTCCAGCCAAAATAAAACAGGTTTACGCCAAGATAGGAGATACGGTAAAAGCCGGAGACAACCTTGCTCTGGCGGAAAGCTCTGAAACACTAGCGCGTTTCAATCTTATCTCTCTGATTGATGGGACCATAATTAATCGCCACATTGCTCAGGGCGAGCATCTACAGCCAGATGACACAGCGTTTGTCGTAGCCAATCTCAAACAGGTTTGGGTAGACATCACCATCTACCCTCACCTGCTTGATCAAATCAAGCTAGGCCAACAAGTGATCATTAAGAAACTCAATAGCAAGATTGAAAGCAAAGCCAATATTGGCTATATCGCTCCGGTTGTTGATAGCGATACACGTTCTGGCTTAGCCCGCGTCTTCTTAAATAACCAAAACGGACTTTGGAAACCAGGCAGTTTTGTCAGTGCCTCCATTGTCTCTGATGCCACGCCCGTCAATATTGCCATCCCCAATAGCGCCATCATTGAAATCGATAAGCAACCCCATGTATTCATTCAGCATGAAAACGAATGGGAAGCCACGCCAATTAAATTAGGCTTACGAGGTAATACAAAGTCAGAGGTATTGTCTGGTTTAAATCAAGATCAAACCTATGTTTCCAGAGGTGCCTTTTTATTAAAAGCACAACTGGAAAAAAGCGAATTTGAATCCGGTCATAACCACTAGTAAGGAGCGCATCATGAATAGATTAATCGATGCAGCTCTCGCTTTTCGGCTGCCTATCATCTTTATTGCTATCGCCGTTCTTATAGGTGGAAGTTACATTTATCGTATTTTACCGGTAGACGCCTACCCCGATATTTCACCCTCACTGGTGCAAGTATTTGTTGAGACGGATGGACTGGCTCCTGAAGAAGTAGAGAAGTACATTACCTACCCCATTGAAAGTAGCATGAACGGATTACCCAATCTGGATCATGTGCGTTCTATTTCTAATTTCGGGCTTTCTGTTATCAATATTTATTTTGAAGACGGCACTGATATTTATTTTGCACGGCAATTGGTGGGGGAACGATTGCAAACTGCAAAATCCGACATCCCTTCCGGATTTGGTGAACCCGTTATGGGCCCTATCACCACAGGCTTAGGTCAAATTCTGTTTTATATACTTGAAGATACCAGTGGTCGATATAGCTTGGAGCAATTGCGAGAAGTACAAGACTGGATTGTCAAATACAACTTGCAAACTGTTAAAGGTGTGACCGAAATTCTTTCCATTGGCGGCCAAGTTAAACAGTTTCAGGTCAATATTGATCCCAATGCATTACTGCAATATGACATCACACTGCCGCAAGTAAAATCCATCATAGAAAATAATAATGGCAATACCGGTGCTCAGTTCTTGGTAAAGAATGATGAGGAATACATTGTTCGCTCCGTTGGATTAGCCACAGGACTAGACGATTTAAAAAACATCGTCGTCAAAACCATCAATGGCTCGCCTGTTTATCTTGAATCTTTGGGCGAAATTAAAATTGGTGGTGAGATTCGTCGCGGCCTTACAATTGCCAACGGCAAAGGTGAAGCCGTTGTTGGCATGGTATTAAAACTCATGGGTAGCAATACCTCAGAAGTTATTAATGCCACCAAGGCACGTCTTAAAGAAATTAATAACAACTTGCCCGAAGGCATGCAAGTAACCCCATATTATGACCAAGCCAGCTTGGTTAGTGCCGCCATCAACACTGTCATCAATGCATTGCTAATGGGGATTGTTTTAGTTATAGGTATTCTATGGTTATTCATGGGTCGCATTCGACCAAGTGTCATCGTTGCCTTGTCTATTCCATTTTCTGTTTGCTTCACCTTTATTGCCATGTACTACTTGGGCATTTCGGCCAACCTTATGTCACTTGGCGGCTTGGCCATCGCCATCGGTATGATGGTGGATGGTGCAGTGGTCATCACCGAACACATAGATCAAGAGCTTAAAAACAGTCAGCACGGCCTACCAATACAAACATTGATAGCAAGAGCGTGCAAAGCCATGGCTCGCCCCATTGCGTTTGCCATTAGCATTATCATCATTGTCTTTATCCCTTTGTTTACACTGCAGGGTGTAGAAGGCACTACGTTCCGTCCACTCGCCTATACCGTATCTATAGCGATGCTGGGTTCCTTGCTCTACGCCCTACTATTGGCGCCTGCTATTGCGCAGCTTTTCATGAAGCCAAGCAATACTGACAAGCTATCCCTTTCCGACCGCTTGATGTTCGGCATTGATAAGATCTATGCACCTCTCATTCAACGCTTCGTCCATCACCGTAAACTGACGGCTTGTTTTGCCCTTGCTTTACTAGCAGCGGGCATTGCCATTACGCCGCGCTTAGGCAGTGAGTTTGTGCCGCGTTTAAACGAAGGTGATCTTTTGATTCGCGCAACAATGGCGCCTTCAATTTCTTTAGAAAAAGCCAAATCCACTATGAATGTGTTCGAGCAAGACCTACTTGCGCAATTTCCAGAAGTAGAAAAAGTCGTCACGCGCATCGGTCGTGGCGAGGTAGGCGCCCATGCAGATCCAGTAAATAGTGCAGAAATCTTTGTTGCACTGAAACCAAAATCCGAGTGGCAAACTGCCGATAATTTGGAAGACCTATATTCCGCTTTCAGCCATGCATTTGAAGATTTTCCAGGGGCTCAGTTTAACTTCACACAACCCATTGCAGCGGCAGTGGATGAATTGCTGACCGGTACAAAAGCGGAATTGGCCATTAAGTTATTTGGTGAGGACTTAGAAATCCTCAATCAAAAGGCCCAGGAAATTGAAGCGATCATCAGGCAGGTGGACGGCGCACAGGATGTGCAAAAGGATCAAATATCAGGTACGCCTCAGGTTAAAATTACCTTGGATCAATCGGCCATTGCCCGCTATGGACTGAATGTACAAACCATACAAGACACGATCAGTATTGCAGTGGGCGGCACTCATGCCGGACAAATCTTCCAAGGAGTTCGACGTTTTGATATAAACCTAAGACTGCAAGAACAATCGAGACACGATATTGCAGACATTCAGCAATTGATTATTGAAAACCCACAGGGACAACTTATTCCGCTCGCACAATTAGCAAAGATTGAGGAAGTAATTGGCCCTCGTCAAATTACGCGTGAAAACAGTCAACGTTTTATTACTATACAAGCTAATGTGCGTGGACGAGATATGGGTTCTTTTGTCGAAGAAGCGAATCAACGCATTCAAGAAAGCATCACATTGCCACCCGGATACTTTGTTAATTGGGGCGGGCAATTTGAATTGCAGCAAAAAGCCAACCAGCGTTTGATGATCGTCATTCCAATTACGCTTTTGCTTGTTTTGATTCTACTATACGCAAACTTCAATTCATTCAGCAATGCCATGCTGATCATGCTTAATATTCCACTGGCCTTAGTGGGCGGCATTATTGCATTATGGGTAAGCGGCCAGAGTTTATCTGTGCCAGCATCAGTTGGGTTTATCGCTCTGTTCGGTATTGCGCTAGAAAATGGTTTGGTATTAGTGAGTCACTTAAACCATCTCATTAAAACCAACCACACCATCAACCATGCCAGCATTCAGGCGGCAAGAGATCGACTTCGCCCCGTTCTTATGACCGCACTCACAACCTCACTGGGTTTGTTGCCATTATTGTTTGCTACAGGCACTGGTAGCGAAGTGCAAAAGCCATTGGCTACGGTTGTGGTTGGTGGGTTGATTTCATCAACGCTGGTAACTCTCTTTATATTACCTGCAGCATATAGGTGGTTTGTTAAAGTCAAAATTTAGATTGCATTTAGAAATACAAAAGCCCGCAAATGCGGGCTTTATTTTATTGCGATCAGAGCCATATCCCCTTGCGGCAAGTCCTCCACAGACCAAAAAAGGAATATCCATATCTCTAAGTAACGCCACTATCCATGGGACTGCTAAACGATGCACCAGTCCTCCTTTTGCGCATAACCCCGCGTTAAGGCGACCCCCTTAAACGCTTTTTTACATGAATTGCTTCAAGCACCCAAAAGAGGCAAATTTTTACACTGCTGATAGGCCAAAGCCAACTCTAAACAGGACTTGATTGCTGTTTCTGGCAGCGGTTTCGATAAGGATAGAACTATAGCTCTATTTCCTTGAAACACCAGTTCTTCACCATACAGTTCTCGAAATATATCGACTAACTTAGTTTGGCAATTGAAGAACAGGTAATAATTGCTGGGCGATTTCAGCTTCCAGTCCATTCTTAGTGGGCTGCCTGTTTTTACACTAAAGCTAGGCTCACCCTACTTTAGTGTTTCATCAATCTCACCAAGCTCTAGCTCAGATGCAATTTGAAAGACTAGATTTCGTAGCTCCTCTAGCCTAATGCGAGCATTTTCTGGATATTCCTCGAAGCGTTCTTTGACTACCTTATTCACTGGAACCCCCTATTCACATAACACCTTGGATAAGCTAGCGGGACGGGGCGGCAGCGCAAACCGGCGGCTTAGTCACTTATTAACTTCTGATTTCTAGCAGTTCGTAAAAGACTGACGATTCATTAGTTAAAGGGTTTTCAGTTTCAGTGACTTGACAATAAAGTGTTACTTCTTGCTCAAGATGTAGCTCGCTTACAGATGACAATAGGCGCTTGGGATAAAGTATCTTTATGAGATTTCCTTCCACAGATCGCAAATCTATTCGCTCACGTTTACTTAGAAGCTCTACTTTCCCTTGGAGAACTACTCTCTCTTCTTCCATGACCTTAGTAACCTCAAGTGCAGCAGTTACTGAATCAAGAACATCTTTTTTTCCTTCCCAATGTAGAACCTTCTCACCTGAATATGTCCACGTGAAGTCAGCCTCAGCATCATGGGAACGTATAATCTTTAAAAAATTCCGCAAACTCTTAGCGCCCAATGGGCCTAGATCATTAACAGAATTGAGAAATTCTTGTCCTTTGCCCTCTGAGGAAAGAACGGAAAAAACTCGTTCGATGGCCCCTTTGCTTAAACCATCATCTAATAAATCTCTTTCTGCTGCTGCAGAAACTATAAACCTCGAGGAGCCGGGTAAAAGCCCTTCAAGTCTCAAATCCAAATCCGCATATAGATGCTTTGGCACTCTTTTCCGATCAATCCCACCTTGCACCAAACGCAGTGCAGCATATCCAAGTGTCTTACGCACCTCTTCAGTTAACTTAGAAACAAACCCAAGAGGAGCACTTCCAGTTTTCAGATCTGGAGCTTTTATTCGGAAATCCAGCATTTCAAAGGCTGGGCTAACCTTCGAAGCAAGTTCGATCTTTTCAAGCTCGCCAATATGACTTTCTAGTGAAGCAGCCGTAAGTTGGTAGGCAAAATTTCCTTCTTGTGCCTTTTTCTTAGCCTCATCAAGAAGTCTTCGTGCCTCTTTCTTCTGTTGGCTAATCTTTTCACTCATGAGGTCACCATTACCCGTGCGATACCTTTTGGCTTCTCATTTCTGTCAAAGCCAAACCAACCACGCCAGTAACTCCGTCTCTGAAGGTCTTCGGCTGTGCAAAAATAAACGTCTAGCCCAAACGTCTTTTTGACTGTCGGCTGATCTACCAGAGCAGCCATCAGCCTTTGCTTTTCTGGTGGTAATGCGTTCACTTCCGCTTCAGGTGAAAACACAACCAAGTCAATGTCATTCGGATTTACCTTTTTCGTTGTAAAAGAGCCATCTATCCATAGTTCGACGGTAGTGCCCAAATCCGAAAAGTGTTTTGCGTAAGCTTTAAGACTAGCAATCAGCGGAGCCCTTGTCGTCGAACTGACAAAGTCTTTGAGAAAGTGATTTCCAATCTCGTCTAACTGAAAGTCGTGCAGTCCAGGCTCTAATATGGGTTCTTCTTCCATGTCAAACTCTTATTTTTAGTTGATAGCGTGTTATACGGCTTGGGTGCTGTTAATAATTTATATGCAGATTTGATGAAATGACAGATTTTCCTTGCTTTTCAATCACTTACATGCATCTTACATTGCCGCGTTTGTTTCATCCTCAATCATAGCAGGCCGGCTTTTGAAAACAACGGCTAAACACAGCATGCGGGCCGCCCCTTGTGAAGTGACCTCTACAAACCACTATAGACGATCACTCGTGACTATCGACAGACATATCACCACAGCATAAACAGAGAAAACCAGAAAATAAGCAGCCTCTGAATAGCTATATAAAACCAATACTATCCAGCCCTCTTATTCCATTTTCTTCCAAGCCCACTTCCATGTTTGCTTCTATCTTGGAGTTTTATATACTGTATATATATACAGTATCGAGTATGTAAAACACCATGACTTCCATCATTGACCAACTCAAGCAAAAACAATGGCTTAGCCAAGGCGGTCATTGCATTGAAGCCACTGAAAATACGGCTTTTCAGGATACGGGCTACAGGCGCCTGAATCGCGCCCTACGGGGCGGATGGCCTCTCAATGGTATTGTGCAGGTATGTAGTCCGCTAGCCATAGGCGAACTGCGATTATTGAGCCCTGCTCTTACCCATTGCGAACAGGGGTATAACGTACTGATTAATCCACCAGGGTGTTTAAGTGGTGTTTTTTTGAGCAATTTAGGTATAAACCTTGATCACGTCCTTGTGCTGCATCCTAAGTCTCACAAAGACATGCTTTGGGCCATGGAGAACTGCCTTAAAAGCGGTGTTTGTCGCAATGTTTTGGCGTGGCCAACCAACAATATTGAAATAGCACAGAGTAAACGCCTTAAACTGGCCTCAGAGAAAGGCGAAAGCCGATGTTTTTTGATGATGCATAAAGCATCTGAAATCCCCCTACCCGTGGACTTGGGTATTACATTGCAACCCAATCCTCTTGGGCTTGATATTCGCATTCACAAGCGCAAACAAGGCTTTCCTAGCGAGCCTTTCTTTTTGGATATGAGCGAGCACTGGCCTCGCCTTGCTATCGAAAAACCCACCGACAATGTGGTGCACTTGCACCATCATCGGCATAACGGGCGAGCCTATGCATCATGAGCTTGTGGTTATACCTGCACTTCCCTGCACTTTTATGCGATCTGCTTGATGTTCAAGATCCGGATCAAGCCGTCATTATGGTGAGCGAACAGCACCATAAAATTGTGCAACTAAACTCTGTCGCCTTAGAAAAAGAGTTAAAGATAGGCATGGGGTTGGCCACAGCGGCTTCGCTTTGCCATGACATTCAGGTGCTGATTTATGATGAGGAAAAAGAGAGCAAACACTTAAAACGCATTGCCCGTTGGCTATACAGTGTCACGGCTGATATTGGTCTTTACCCACCCAATGGCATTGTATTGAGGGTGGATTCCATGCTGCATTTATACAGTGACTTAAAGCATTACTGGCATGCCGTACAGCAGCAACTTGCTCACTGCCATGCACAAGTCCATAGCGCCATGGGTGTGACGCCATTGGCCGCTCGCTTGCTAGCAAGAACACAGACTCAGCCGAGACCTCAGATATCCATGGATACCAAAAAGCTTAAGCAGATTGCTTTAAGCAAATCCCTAAGTGACGCCGACATCCATGCCAAAACGCGCTTTAAACTTTCACGTTTAGGCCTGAACACCGTTGCCGATATTGCCAAAATTCCCCGCGCCGAACTGGCTAAACGCTTTGGTCATGAATTGGCGATTTATTTGCAAAAGTTATTAGGTGAAATTCAAGACCCCATTCAATTTTACATCCCCAACAAGCAATTCCAGGAATATGTGGAGCTGGCTTATGAAATCAGCAATAGCCAGTATTTGATCAAACCGCTGCAACGCCTATTACTGCGTTTGCAGTATTTCTTACAGCAGAACAACGCCCGTTGTTCAGAAATCACATTGCAGCTAGAGCACCGAGAAGAAAAAGCTACGATCGAACAGATTGCTTCTGCCGAACCCATTACGCTAGCCGAAAAATGGCAGTCGCTTTGTGCTATTAAGTTTGAAAACCTAAAACTGAAGCATCCTGTTATTGGCATTACCTTAACGGCAAATAAACAAAGTACTCAGCAATCGGCCCGCGGGGATTTGTTTTCTAAAAAACAAAATGCTATGAGTGAAAACGAATTAATTAGTCACCTTAAAATCAAGTTAGGGGATGATCGGGTTTTAGGCATTCGTTTAAACAATGACGAGCGTCCTGAGCGGGAGTTCGAATATACCAAGGTATCGTCCAATGCCGACTGCATGTCACAAGTAAAATTTGAAGCCACCATATCCAACAAAAAGCACTCACTGCTTCGTCCAAGCTTTATGTTGCCTCAACCTCAACCACTGCAAGAAGCCGTGGCCTTGCATAGCCCAGTAGAACGAATCGTTACAGGCTGGTGGGATAACCAACCTATTCAACGCGATTATTTCATTGCGCGTAACGAATCAGGTCAATGGCTATGGGTATTTAAAACACCAGACAAACAGTGGTTCGTCCATGGGTGGTTTAGCTAATGTCTTATGCAGAGCTTTTTTGTCAGAGTAACTTCTCATTCTTGCAGGGCGCTTCTCACCCTGAAGAGTTGGCGGTGCAAGCGGAATTCTTAGAATATAACGCCATCGCCATTACCGACGAATGCTCTGTTGCCGGAGTTGTACGGGCGCATACCGCTATCAAAGAACACAGCCTGTCCATCAAGCTAATCGTTGGTAGTTATTTTATTTTAGATGATTTCCACATTGTACTGCTCTGTCCCAATAGAGATGCCTATGCCGAACTCTGTCGAATCATCAGCAACGCAAGACGACGCAGCGAAAAAGGACAGTATCATTTGGATCGCTGGGATCTCATGTCCATCAAGCATTGTCTTTGCCTATGGCTACCCAACTCTAGCAACAACAATGCAAGTGAAATGAAGAACGATTATTGGGCACAATGGTTAAACAAATACCATAAAGGCCGTAGCTGGATTGCCTGCATGCGTCATTTAGAAAGCAATGATGCTGAGCATATTCAATACTGCAATACTCTATCAAAAACATCTGATTTACCCATAGTTGCCTGCGGTGGTGTTCTGATGCATAGCCCGAATCGACAATCACTGCATCATGTTTTAACCGCCATTCGACACAAAACCACAGTTGAAGATTGCCAAGACGGAAGGCTGAGCAATACAGAGCGTGCTTTGCGCCCTATCAGTAAAATTGCAAAGCTATACAAACCTGAATGGATTCAAGAAAGCATACGCATTGCGGAACGCTGCACATTTGATTTATCCGAACTGCGCTATGAATACCCTGCCGAGCTAGTACCTGATAATAAGAGTGCTATGGAACATCTTCGTGACTTGGTAAAGCATGGCAGTCAATTGCGATTTCCTGAAGGCGTGCCCAGTGATATACAGCAAACCATTGATAAAGAACTCACATTAATCGAAGAGCTGAAATACCCTTATTATTTTTTGACCATTCATGATCTAGTCATGTTCGCCAAGCGACAAAAAATACTTTTTCAAGGTAGAGGCTCTGCTGCCAATTCGGTTGTTTGCTACTGCTTAGAAATCACATCAGTGGATCCGCGACAAATCAGTGTTTTGTTTGAGCGTTTTATCAGTAAAGAGCGCGACGAACCACCGGATATCGATGTGGACTTTGAGCACGAGCGTCGCGAAGAAGTCATTCAATACATTTATGGAAAATACGGAAGAGAACGCACCGCCCTCGCTGCGACGGTTATCAGCTATCGATTAAAGATGGCCATTCGCGATGTCGGCAAAGCGCTCGGCCTACACGAAAGTCAGCTGGACTTTTTTATCAAAAATATTTTTCGCCGAGACCGCAGTTTAAACTGGCAAAGCCAAATCATGGAATTGGGCCTAAATCCTGAATCTTACAAGGGCCAGCAATTCATTCACTTAGTCAATGAAATCTTAGGCTTTCCTCGTCATCTATCGCAACACGTAGGCGGCTTTGTCATATCCCGCGGCCCACTTTATGAATTAGTCCCCGTAGAAAATGCAGCCATGGAAGCTCGTACCGTTATTCAATGGGATAAAGATGATTTAGAAAGCCTTGGCTTACTAAAGGTCGATGTATTAGCACTAGGCATGTTAACCGCCATACGCAAGGCGTTTTCACTTATTCAGCAGCAACACAAACAGTCATTATCGATTGCTCATATCACCGCATTAGGAGACGACCCTGATGTTTACAAGATGATTCAGCAAGCGGATACCGTGGGTGTTTTTCAAATTGAATCCCGCGCACAAATGAGCATGCTGCCGCGCCTAAAACCCGCATGCTATTACGACTTAGTTATTCAAATTGCTATTGTAAGACCGGGTCCAATCCAAGGGGATATGGTGCATCCGTTTTTAAAACGACGGAATGGAGAAGAGTCCATAGACTACCCCTCAAAAGAGGTTGAAGCGGTTTTGTCTCGTACATTGGGCGTACCTATTTTCCAGGAGCAAGTCATTAAACTTGCTATGGTGGCCGCAGGATTTAGTGGTGGTGAAGCAGATCAATTACGTCGTGCCATGGCCAGCTGGAAAAAGACCGGAAAATTAAAACCCTTTAGGGATAAGCTCATTAACGGCATGCAAAAACGTGGCTATGAAGCCGAGTTTGCAGAGCGGGTTTATATGCAAATCTGCGGGTTTGGTGAATATGGCTTTCCTGAAAGCCATAGTGCTTCATTTGCGGTATTAGCTTATGTCTCAGCTTGGCTTAAATATTATTATCCACTGGAGTTTTATGCGGCCCTGTTAAATAGCTTACCTATGGGGTTTTATAGCGCCTCTCAGTTAATCCAGGATGCAAAGCGACATGGTATTCACATCCTGCCTACCTGCGTCAATCACTCCCAGTATGAGCATATCATTGAAGATAGAAAGATGAGACTGGGCTTACATATGATTTCAGGCCTTAGCGAAAGTGCAGCACAGGAAATAATAAAACAGCGACCTAGCAAGGGGTATCAGCACACTCAAGAGCTCATATCCCTGCACATGACGCGCAAGGATTTAGAAAGCTTGGCCAGTGCCAATGCATTGCAAGCCATTTCGGGGAATCGCTTTGAAACACGCTGGCAACTTAGCAATCAAGAATATGCGTTGCCTCTGCTTAAAGAGCAATGCAACCACTATCATCTAAACAGTGAACCCAGTGAATATGAAAATCTTGTTGAAGATTATGCAGCTACAGGCCTAACACTCGGCAAGCATCCACTACAGCTATTACTTGAGTCAGGGCTGCTTCAAGGCATTACAACATCGGATCAACTAAAAAATAAAGCACACCGAAGTCTGGTTACCGTAGCAGGTGTGGTCACTGCCAAGCAGGCACCCGGAACAGCGGCTGGTGTTACCTTTATGACTCTTGAAGATCACTTGGGCAATATGAATGTGATCGTATGGTCGGGCACAGCGCGCGCACAAAAAAGCGCTTTCATGACGGCTAAGATTTTAAAAATAAAAGGTATTTTAGAACGTGAAGGCGATGTCATTCATATTATCGCTGGGAAGCTGATTGATATTAGTGGCGAGATAGAGCGCTTTAAAGTAGACGCCAGGGAGTTTCATTAACATAATAAGGGTTGTCACCCATTCAAACCTTGAAAAGGTAACCATATGCACGGAAGCCTCTACTTAGATAATCTAACCATCAATGAAACCTGCTCCACACGACCGGAAAAAGACACCCACATCACCACGATCAAGATCATTAACCCCAACTACGAAGATGATCAGTTTTTGGTTGCCCGTACAATCAAGCTAAGTAGCGGCCAGCCTATTGCCAGCTCTGATGCGTGGCTAGAGCATATTGAAAAGAAGCCATACGAAGCCCTTCTACTCAAGAAAATATTTGAAGGTGAAATGTGGGTAGAAGTCAGCATCACTCATGGTCAAGAGGCTGATTTGGCTAGCAAGCTGATGGCCAAGCTATTGGAAACCGCCGTGGATACCGTTCTTGATACTTTATCCTTTGGTATCGACATGGATGATATTAACGAAGACTTGGAATTTGGCGGCAAGAGAAAAGACCGCCCTATTGCTTACGGGATATTTTGCATTCGCGTATTGGATCATGGCGGAATTGAAGTTCGCTCAGTATCAGACTACCCGGTCAATGCGAGCACCAATAATGGCAGCACCGAAATAAAACTAGGGTTAAAAGCCCCGACTGAAATCAACAAAGTTCACCGCAATATGGATCGCGGTGCTTTTGCTGGTTACGAAACTCGCCCGCTACTAAATGCCAAGCAAGACAATGGTGAAATTAAACTTCGTCTAAAGATCCGTTAAATTAATCCCAGTTCTATAGCTCGCATTACCGCCTGAGTTCGGTCACGCACATCAAGCTTTTCTAGAATGGATGAAATTTGATTGCGTACCGTACCTTGGGCTTTAAACACCGTTGATGCGATTTCATTATTGCTATATCCAGCCGCCACCAGACGCAATACTTGAGTCTCTGATGTCGATAATTCAATTTTATCTGACAGTGACTCTTGAGGTATGGCTTGCGCATAACGTGATATGCGATCCGTCACTGCAGGCCGCACCCAATCACCACCTTTTAATACATGCTTGATAGCCGACGTCAATTCATCCAAACCAACATCTTTTCGCAAATACCCTTTTGCACCCAAACGCGTGCATTGAGAGATCAGTTCATGATCATCAAAGGTGGTTAAGATAATAACCGGTGTAAACCAGCTCCTCTCCTTAAGTCCCCGTAATACTTCGACACCGTTCATAACTGGCATGCGAATATCTAATAGAATGATATCCACGGCATATTGACCAGCCATCTCCAAGCCCTCTTGCCCATCGCTGGCACAGGCAGTGACTTCAAAACCGGGCTTCAATTCCAACAATGTCTTAATGCCATCACGCACTAACTTCTGATCTTCTATCAGTAAGATTTTAATCATTCACTTAATATCCCTTTACGCTACCGCAGCATGCTGCCTTGCTAGCAGCACTGTTATTTCCAATCCATTATCACCTATAGAGAGTGATAGCTTTCCACCGATTTTTTCGACACGCTCCTGCATACCCTGCAATCCATTTCCGAATTGAGGCAGCGACTTTAGCCCACCATTATCAAGCACTCTCAACTCGATTTGGTTAAATTTCTGCTTAAGCAAAATGGCAGCTCTTGTTGCTTTGGTGTGCTTAACGATATTCGTTAACGCCTCCTGGCATGTTCGCAATAGGACCTCTGCTTCTTCATTAGATTCAATTCTAATGCTGGGCGACCAATCCAACCAAACATCTAGCTTTGGTAGGTTATCTATTATTGCTTTTAACGCTGGCTCCAATTGAATACTACTATGCCCTCGAAAAACCGATACCACTTCACGCAATTCACTCATCAATAAATGCGCAATAACACCGGCCTGAGAGATCGCTTCTTCGTGATCCTTGCCTTGTGTGTGTTTCGCAATCTCTAGCTGCAAACTTAGCGCTGACAAATGATGACCGGATAAATCATGCAAATCCCGAGCGATTTGTATGCGCTCGTCCCTACGACTACTTGCCGCCAACAAGGCCTGCATTGCTGTTAATTCATTTACCAACTCAGCCGCCCGTCCATGAGCTTTCTTTTCAGATATAAGAGTAAAGCTTATATATAAAGCGAATAGATTAAATAGTGAATACAACACCGCATTAATCCAAAGATAAGGATTCACCGCCATAATGTAATGAAACAACGACAGTGCAATCGGGATTGATACGGCAAGTCCAACACATAATCGCCAATGAAAATATCGCGATGCTTTTGCAATCGTCAGTATCCATAAGACTTGAGTCAGTCCCGATGGAAAAATAAGCGATACGATTACCGCTGATATAGCCGACATCCAAAACCAAGCAGGAGGCGTTTCTTGATCAAAATATTGGGGGTGACTTGAGCAATAATTGGCTATCACGTTGACAACAAATACGAAAGTGATCATCGCTATCGATAACTGGGATACTGACACAAGTGCTGAAACTTGTTCATCTAAGACCCACAAATACATCGTCACAACTGCGACTGTGATAGAGGTAAGTGTCGCAAGAATAGGATCTGCCACACGCAGAAATTGATGTCGTTGGATTGTCATGGGTGAAGCATGCATTGCTATGCACTCCGTTACGATAGGACAAATGTCATTTATTTCGTGACATTTGCCACATGCTTGCAAATAGGCAGAAGCGCACTATTCAACAAACCTCATAAAACTTCAAGGACCGACATGGTGCGCTTCCATATCAAAGCCATTACAGTTGTATTTATCTCTTTTGCATTGCGTGTAGAGGCTTCTAGTAATACAGAGCAAGATACAAACAAAACTGAATACCTTGAGGTTGGCGGCGCTGGTTTATTTAGTAGTCCGCCTTGGATTAATAGTCAGACTAAAGCCCTACCCACACCTTTTATTTCTGGTAGAAATGGGAATTGGTATTTTGGGCTAGACCACGGAATCTTTTCCTATCAAACGCAATGGCAGTCCCTCCATATCAGAGCGGGCTTGGGTTATCGCGATGAAAGCATGAATAGCAGCCTATTTGGCGATGCTAATGACAGTAGACTAAAGAATGCAAAGGATGCCGATGCCGAGATTACGCTTAATTCAGGGCTTGCATGGCACTGGTTTTCTATTGACGTTCAACAGGACATTTCAGGGCAATCAAACGGTGCAACCGTTATGCCTGCAGTAACAATACCTGTTTTTAAATTACCGGGAAATTATCAACCAATGGCCAAACTTATGCTCGGCAGTCGCTGGCTCAGCAAAAAATATGCAAATAGTATTTATGGTAGTAATAAAAGCATTGATGACCTGCAAGCTTACCAACCTGGCGAGGCCGTCAATCCATCAACGACGCTCTTAATGATGTGGCCAATAAGTTACAACTGGCAAGCCCGTCTACGCTGGCAAAAGGAGTGGCTAGATTCAAAAATAAAAAAGAGCCCACTAGTCGGCAACTCGTCGTCAGAGCAAGCAATGTTTACTCTGACTTACAGAATAAAATACTAGCCCATTAAGTCTTTAAACATCACAAAGGCATCCACATAGCCCTCCTGTGGGTGCTTAAATGCACCGGGCAATCGCCCTACTTTCTCAAAACCTAATTTCTCCCACAATCGGATGGCGCCAGTATTTGTTGACGCAACGAAGTTGAATTGCATGGCGCGATAGCCCAACTGCCTCGCTTGCTCTTGCGAATGCTCGCACATAGCAGTGGCGACACCCTTACCGCGTGCACTATCACTAACCATATAGCCACAATTGCACACATGACTACCAGGACCAGACATATTTGTCTTTAGATAGTAACTACCTAATATCTCTCCTTCATGCTCAGCCACATAGGTTTTCTCAGGCAGTACCATCCATGTATTGATGGCCTCTTGCTTTGTCATCTCAGTGGGATAGGCATAAGTGGTCCCAGCGGCGACAATGACATGAAAAAACGGCCAAATTTGTTCAAAGTCTTTTGTATCAGCTTCTCGAATGGTGATCATGCCTAGCTTTCCTGTCCTAAAGGGCAACTCCAATAAGTCACTTTAAGCTCTGGCCTTGATCGTGTTTCAAGATCAAGGCGTGGTATTGAAGGTCTAACGGGTTAAATCAAAATACCATAACACAGAGATTGGAACACGACCAAGGCCCCGAAGGGCAAGGCCTGTAGCACTTTCCTTCGGTGTCAGACTTCTGGGAAAGGACTCGTCATTACGCGGCGAAGCCTTCCTTGAACAAAAGCACTACAGGCGTCTTGCAGAGTCAAATTGACTTATTGGAGCTGCCCTAAAATCACAAGCATGATAAAGCAAGGTATGGCACACTCTCAAACATCAAGGAGAACAATAATGATAAAAAAAGACTTTGATTACATTGTTATTGGCGGCGGCAGTGCCGGCTGCGTGATAGCCTCTCGTCTTAGTGAAGATCCAAATATCGAAGTCTGCCTTTTAGAAGCAGGCAAAGCCGATACCAGTCCATTTATTCACGCGCCATCGGGTGTGGCCGCTACCGTCCCTTTTGGTTTATTTAGCTGGCATTACAACACCACACCGCAAGCGGGTCTAAACGGTCGCTGCGGATTTCAACCACGCGGTAAAATCCTCGGCGGCTCCAGCTCTATCAATGCCATGGTTTATATACGCGGCAACGCTTGGGATTATGATCACTGGGTTAAGCTAGGCAACAAGGGCTGGAGTTATGACGAAGTTCTACCCTACTTTAAGAGAGCAGAACACAACGAAACTCTCGGTAATGACTTCTATCACGGAAAAAATGGTCCATTAAATGTAGCCGAAGTCTCTCAACCAAGTCCCCTCAATCAACGCTTCTTAGATGCCTGCCAAAGCAATGATATCCCGTTGAGTTCGGATCTTAATGGCGCACAGCAATTTGGTTGCCGTATAAATCAAGTAACACAGAGAAATGGCGAGCGTTTTAGCGCAGCTAAAGCTTATATTACGCCAAATTTATCCAGACCAAACCTAACCGTGCTCACTCAAGCTTTGGTTCATGGAATCAATACTGACAACAACAAAGCCGTTTCCGTGAACACATGCATTAAAGGCGAGCGCCACACTATTAGAGCTAACAAAGAGATCATCTTAAGTGCAGGCGCTTTTGGCTCACCGCACATTCTTCTACTAAGCGGCATAGGCCCCAAGCAGGAACTAGAGTCCTCAGGGATACAATGTGTGCTTGATTCGCCCGGCGTCGGTAAAAACCTGCAAGATCACGTGACTGCCAGTCCCATATATCGAAGTCGCTATTCTAGTGATACTTTTGGTTTATCGCTGCGCGGGGGATTGGATGTAATCAAAGGTGCTTGGCAATGGGCCACTAAGCGCCACGGCAAACTCACCAGTAATTTCGCTGAATCGGCCGCGTTTTGCTACGCCGATAAGAATGCGCCTTGCCCTGATATAGAATTAGAATTGGTAATTGGCATGGTGGATGACCATAATCGCAATCTACACTGGGGTCATGGATACAGCTTACATGCAACGGTATTACGACCCAAAAGTCGTGGCGAAGTTACCCTAATCAGTCCTGACCCAAGCAAGCCTCCTGCGATCAATCCAAATTTTTTGAGTGACGAGCAAGATTTAGAGACGCTAACTAAAGGGCTGCAGATTGCTTTGGACATTATGGAATCCAAAGAATTTGATGATGTACGCGGTAAAATGCTTTACCCATTGGATCGCAATAATATCGAGCAACTCAAACAATACTGCCGTGACTATGCTGATACTGAGTACCATCCGGTTGGCACCTGTAAAATGGGACCTGAATCAGATGCAATGGCTGTGGTCGACTCAGAATTAAGGGTTCGCGGGATACAGGGCCTTAGAGTGGTCGACGCCTCGATCATGCCAACCCTGGTCAGTGGCAATACTAATGCACCGACCATCATGATCGCTGAAAAGGCTGCCGATTTAATCAGACAACCCCAACAAGGCCCCGTAAATTAACCCTCATCGAACCCCGAGAGCTCAGGATTAGGCGTAATCTTGCCTAGCCACGCCTCTCGGTTCGCACTTCTTAGTAATTGCACATAAACTGCTGTCAGAGGTCAATATGTGCAACCTAGCACCTCGTGCAACAATCCTTTCTGAAAAGAAATAATGACGTTCTTTTTAGAACAATCTAAGATTGCGCAAAATCTTTTTAATGGATCATTGAATCATGAGAACCCTAACTACCCTATTGATTGGCATTTTGGCACTAGCCAGCTATTCAGCGGTCGCCAACCAAGGCCTTCCTGCTGAAGTTATAAATGTCGAACCACAGTCTATTAGCAATAAAATCGAATCGATTGG
The DNA here is from genome assembly GCF_012295615.1 of Bermanella marisrubri. Lineage (NCBI taxonomy): Bacteria > Pseudomonadati > Pseudomonadota > Gammaproteobacteria > Oceanospirillales > Oceanospirillaceae > Bermanella > Bermanella marisrubri. The sequence continues at coordinate 1,750,456 of NZ_CP051183.1, read as the reverse complement.
TACCTTAAAAGCGAACAAAGGCATAATTTTATCCGCTGAGGTGTCTGGACGAATCACCAATATTGGCTTTCAGTCTGGTGACGAAGTAAAACAAGGCGAGTTACTTTTCGCGCTAGAGCACTCTGCCGAAGCAGCAGCAGTCAATGAGGCAAAAGCCCGCGTGCGCTTGAGTCAGATTGAATTCGATCGAGCCAAGACGCTTCTCAAGAAGAACGCCGCAAGCCAAACAGACTTGGACCGCGCAAAGGCAAACTTAGCCATCAACCAAGCGCAAGCAGAGTCTGCAGCATCACGCTTGAGTAAATTTAAAATCAAAGCACCATTCAATGGTATGGCAGGCATTCATGACTACAGCGAAGGCGAGTACATTAATGCCGGTGAATCACTACTAGAGCTGGTGGACATTAGCACACTTAATTTAGATTTTTTCGTGCCTGAAACCAACTTAAAAGACGTTGCGGTTGGGCAAACACTGGAAATCTCTTTGCCAGCATTTCCTAAGCAAAACTTCACAGGCGAGGTAATTGCGATCTCCCCTAAAATCACAGAAACCGGCCGCAGCCTAAAAGTTCGCGCTCGCATTAATAATCAAAAAGGCCTACTAAAGCCTGGTTTGTTTGCCAACGTATTCTTGTTAATCAACACACAAGATGATGCATTATTGATTCCAGAGCAATCACTAATTCCGCAAGGCAATCAATACTTTGTAATGACAGTCGTTGATGGAAAAGTAAACCAAGTGCCAGTTGAGCTAGGCGCTCGTAAAGGAGCGTTAGTGCAGATTACCTCGGGTATTAATGCTGGCGACACCGTTATTACTGCAGGACAAATCAAACTGCGCCCTGGCATGCCGGTAACGGCACTTACGCCAGAAATGATGCAAGCCAAAGCAAAGCAGCAGCAACAATAGGCGGTAACGATTTATGAGTATCTCTGAAGTCAGCTTACAAAGGCCGGTTTTTGCTACCGTGCTGAATATTTTAGTCGTGCTATTAGGCCTAATGGCCTATGACCGACTTACTGTGCGTGAATATCCCAACATCGATGTTCCCGTTATCAACGTAGAAACCATTTACTTGGGCGCTAACGCCTCCATCATGGAATCGCAGGTCACCCAGGTGCTGGAAGAATCCCTTTCCGGTGTAGAGGGCATTGACTACATTAGCTCCACTAACAGCTTTGAAAAATCTCAGATCACCGTGTATTTCAAACTGGATCGTGATCCTGATGGTGCGGCCAGCGATGTTCGTGACCGTGTAGGTCGTGTGCGTGGCCAATTACCCAGTGATATCGAAGAACCAATCGTGGCTAAGGTAGAAGCCGATGCTCAACCGATTATCTGGTTAGCCTTTTCCAGTGATCGCCACAGCGATCTTGAAGTTACCGACATTGCCGACCGTCGCGTGAAAGATCCACTTCAAACCATTCCGGGTGTAGCCAGCGTTCAGATCGTAGGTCAGCGTGAGTTTGCTATGCGCATTTGGTTAGACCGAAATAAAATGGCTGCATATCAAGTAACCGCTCAAGATATTGAGCAATCTCTCTCGCAGCAAAACTTAGAAATCCCAGCCGGTACGATTGAAAGCAAAGAGCGTGAATTCACCGTACTTGCGCAAACCGACCTTAATACCATCGAAGATTTCGAAAATATTGTCATCCGGAATGATGGCGGTTACTTAGTTAAATTAAAAGACGTTGCGCGTGTGGCAATTGGTGCTCGCAATGACAACATTGTTTCGCGCTTTAAAGGCGAGAGCGCCGTTGCGCTTGGGGTTGTTAAGCAATCCACCGCAAATCCCCTTGATGTAAGTGAAATGGTAAACGAGCGATTACCTGATATTCGTAACGCCCTACCTGAGGGTATGAATGTCGCGGTAGCATACGATTCGTCTAAGTTTATTTCCAAGTCTATCGATTCGGTTTACACCACTATTATTGAAGCCGTAATTCTTGTTATCTTAGTTATCTTCCTTTTCTTAAGAAACTTAAAAGCCACACTTATTCCATTAGTGACCATTCCGATTTCATTAATTGGTGCGTTTAGTTTGATGCTGCTTTTTGGTTTTAGTGTTAACACACTGACGCTTCTTGCTATGGTTCTAGCCGTTGGACTTGTAGTGGATGATGCTATCGTTGTTTTAGAAAACATCTATCGCTACATAGAAGAAGGAATGAAGCCACTAGAGGCGGCATTCAAAGGCATGAAAGAAATTGCTTTTGCGGTAATCGCCATGACGTTTACTTTGGCGGCCGTATTTGCTCCTGTTGCCTTTACTCCGGGTCGTACTGGTAAACTATTTACAGAGTTCTCCCTGACGCTAGCTGGTGCAGTTGTCGTGTCGGGCTTCATCGCTCTAACACTTTCGCCGGTTATGGCATCCAAACTATTAAGACACAACCCGAATCCGAGCCGCTTCTATCTGAAAGGCGAAGAGATTCTCGACAATCTAACCAATGCTTACAAACGCGTTTTAGAGAAAGTCTTAAGCTTTCGTTACGCGGTGTTGGGAGTGTTCGTTGTAACCTTGGCCGCTATTGGGTTCATCTATCAGCAACTACCTGAAGAACTCGCTCCTGTAGAGGATCGCGGTACGATCATCGGCTTCTCAATTGCCCCTGAAGGTGCGAGCACAGAATATGTTGACCGTTATGCTCGTCAAATCGAAGGGTTATACGCTGGCGTACCAGAACAAGATCGTTATTTCATGATTGTTGGATTCCCCTCTTCGACAAACAGCATCTCTTTCCTTGGTCTAAAGGACTGGGACGAACGTGAACGCAGTGCTATGGAAATTGCTGATACTTTGCAAGGGCCTATGTTTGCAGGCATTACAGGCACCATGTCCTTCCCAATGCTGCCACCCTCTCTGGGTCAAAGCATTATCGCGCGTCCGGTTGAGTTTGTAGTACAAACCAGTAACAGTTATGAGCAGCTAAACCAACTTATGCAAGCACTAATGGGCAAGGTATATCAAAGCGGCATGTTCACTCAACCGGATACCGACCTGAAGCTTAATAAACCTCAATTGAACATTGAGGTGGATCGCCAGAAAGCAGCAGACCTTGGAGTAAGCATTTCAAGCTTAGGCCAGACCCTGCAAACGCTTATGGCGGGTCGAGAGCTGACTCGCTTCAAGAAAGATGGTGATCAATATGAAGTAGTCCTACAAGTTGAAGATGCCAGTCGAGCTTCTCCACAAGACTTATCGCAAATCTATGTGCGTAGCCAAAGCGGTGAGATGATTCAGTTAAGTAACCTAATTACAGTCACTCAAACGGTTGCACCGAAAGAGCTGAATCATTTCAACAAACTTAAGTCTGCAACCGTACAAGCCGGTTTAGCTGAAGGCGTTACTATAGATCAAGCACTTGATTTCCTTCATGGCGCAGTCGATGAACTGAAGCAGGAAATGAATCTCAGCGTTCAAGTGGATTACAAAGGCCAAACCCGTGAATTCATGGAGTCAGGCGCGGGCCTAATGGTGACCTTCCTACTCGCGTTGATCTTTATCTACCTGGTGCTATCTGCTCAGTTTGAAAGCTTTAAGAGCCCATTGATTATTATGCTATCGGTACCGCCAGCTTTATTTGGCGCCCTATTCACATTATGGATCGTGGGCGGAACGCTCAACGTTTACAGTCAGATTGGCTTATTAACACTGGTGGGCTTGATTACCAAACATGGTATTTTGATCGTGGAGTTCGCGAATCAACTTCAGGAAAGCGGTCAAGACAAGCTCAGAGCAGTTATTGAGGCAAGCGCACTACGTTTACGCCCTATTCTAATGACCACGGCCGCCATGGTGCTGGGCGCTATTCCACTGGCTTTGGCTAGTGGCGCAGGTGCGGAAAGCCGAGAACAAATAGGCTGGGTTATCGTAGGCGGTATGAGCTTTGGTACGTTATTAACCCTTTTTGTAGTGCCAAGCTTCTACTTATTGATAGCAAGCCAATATCGCAAACCCGAACAAGATTAAGGGAACAAGGAAATACAATGAGCCCGCTTATGCGGGCTCTTTTGTTTCACTGCAAGTCATTTATGCGACAGGCATAATACCTTTACCACACACCTGCCACCTACATTCGAGCTAGCTCATAGGTTATAATGAGTGCAAACGCGCAATAAGGTTAACCATGAAATCAGCTATCACGATCACACGTCCAGATGACTGGCACTTACATCTACGCGACGGAGATGTTTTAAAGCACACAGTACCTGCTACTGCGCAGCACATGCATCGCGCTATCATCATGCCTAACCTTAAGCCACCGGTTAAGAACGCCGAGCAGGCCTTGCAATACCGCAACCGCATCCTTGCGCAAGCACCTCAAGGTAGTCAATTCGACCCACTAATGGTGTTATATCTCACAGATAACACGACACCCGAAATGATCCGTGAAGCGGCACAAAGTGGTCATATCTATGCGGCTAAGCTTTACCCAGCTGGTGCGACTACAAATAGCGACGATGGTTTAACCGACTTAAGTCGTTTAAAAGAACTTGGTGAGGCGTTAGCAGAAAATAATATGCTGCTATTGGTTCATGGTGAAGTCACCGACAACCACGTTGATATCTTTGATCGCGAAAAGGCATTCTTAGATAATATTCTTGCCGATCTGGTTGCCAAAGTACCGAATCTAAAACTGGTTGTTGAACATATCACCACAAAAGACGCAGCCGAGTTCGTGCAATCACAAGGTGACAATGTTGGTGCGACGATTACACCTCAGCACCTGAGCTACAACCGCAATGATATGCTTGTGGGTGGCATTAAACCTCACTTCTATTGTCTACCTATCTTAAAGCGCAACACGCACCAGCAAGCACTACAGGATGTAGTTGCAAGTGGGCACAAGCGCTTCTTCCTTGGAACCGACTCTGCACCACATGCCAAAGGCGCAAAAGAAAACGCCTGTGGCTGCGCGGGTTGCTACACCGCTTATGCCGCCATTGAATTGTATGCCGATATTTTTGACGAGCTTGGCTGTCTAGACAAGCTAGAAGCGTTTGCAAGCTTTAACGGTCCTGACTTTTATGGTTTACCACGCAATACCGACACCATCACCCTAGTGAACGAGCCATGGCAGGTTCCTGCTGAGTTCGATTTTGGTAGCGATGTTATTGTGCCTCTGCGTGCAACCGAGACCATCAACTGGAAAGTAAAAAGCTAATGAGCGTTAAGCAGCCTATTCCGATATTCGACAACCTAGAATATCTGCCGGACGCATTCCGCTTGTCCGCCAACGAGGCTGCGCCAAAACATTCACATGAGCTAAGCGAAGCACAAGCTCAAGACTACTATTACACTGCACGCTTCCTCCTTAGTTACAAAGGTAGCAGCGCCACTTTCAATGCTTATCGAAGAGAAGTTGAACGACTTCTGCAATGGCTTTGGCAAATAGAGAACTTGAATTTACCAGACGTTAAGCGTGAGCACATTGAGCAGTTCATGGAGTTTTGCATAGCGCCACCAGAAACATGGATCGGTAACAAAAACGTCGCTCGCTTTAAATCAAAAAATGGCTTGCGACTTATCAATCCAGACTGGCGTCCATTTGTAACACCGAGCAATAAAGCGACGGGTACCAAGATAAACGCCAAGCAGTATTCACCCTCACAAAAAGCAATACAATCAAGCTTTGCTATCTTAAGTTCGTTTTTTAATTTTCTTATCCAAGAAGAATGGCTAAGCGCCAACCCAGTTGCGCTTGTACGTCAAAAAAGTCGTTTTATTCAAAAGTCACAAAACCAAGAACCTATTCGACGCATTAGCAATTATCAATGGGATGAGGTCATACGCATAGCGGAAAAACTAGCCCAGAATGATCCACAACAACATGAGCGAACACTTTTTATTTTAAATTGTTTGCTGGGCATGTATTTGCGTGTATCAGAACTCGTGGCTGATGAACGCAGCACACCGCTAATGAGCGATTTTCGTACAGATAGCGATCGAAACTGGTGGTTTCACGTCGTCGGTAAAGGCAATAAAAGCCGAATGGTTACCGTATCCAACGATATGCTAAACGCGCTTAAGCGCTATCGCGGGCATTTAAACCTGACGCCGCTGCCCTATCCTGGCGAGCAAACCCCATTAGTCAGCAAAATACACGGCCAAGGCCCAGTGACAAGCACACGCCAAATACGCAATCTTATTCAAAAATGTTTTGATCTTGCTTATGAATCTTTGGTTCAAAAAGGACAAGAACAAGACGCTGCAGAACTTAAGGCAGCCACTGTCCACTGGCTGCGTCACACAGGAATATCAGAAGACGTAAAAATACGTCCTAGGGAACACGTCAAAGAAGACGCCGGCCATTCGAGTATGGCAACCACAGACAAGTACATTGATAGTGAACTACGTGAGCGACATGCCAGCGCTATCAACAAAAAAATTCATCGTCATGCGGAAGATGCCTGACTCTAACCAGTTATTATTATGAAATTTGTTGTAAAACTATTCCCAGAAATCACCATTAAATCCAAGCCAGTGCGTAAGCAACTGATTTCTCAGTTGCGCCGAAATATTCAACGCACACTCACCCATCATGGTATTGACGTTAAAGTACAAGGCCAGTGGGATAACATTGAGCTTCATATTGAAGACGACAACCTAGAGCAAGGTGCACGAGATCTTCTGGTAAAAATCCCAGGCATCGAAAAAGTACAAACGGTTAAAGAATTTAACTTCCAAACGTTTGATGACATTTTTCAAATCGCAATGGAACAGTTTGCTGACAAGCTAACGGATAAGACATTCTGTGTTCGTGTGAAAAGAACTGGCGATCACGACTTTAACTCTACCGATGTAGAACGCTACGTCGGTGGCGGTTTACTAAAGCATACCGACGCTAAAAACGTACAACTTAAAAAGCCTGACGTAACGGTTAAGCTGGACATTCGCAAACAACGCCTGCATACCATCACCCAAGAAGATAAAGGCTTAGGTGGTTTCCCCATTGGCTGTCAGGACTCTGTACTTTCATTAGTTTCTGGCGGTTTTGATTCAAACGTGGCCAGCTACTTGATGATGCGCCGCGGCATGCAAACCCATTATCTATTTTTTAATTTAGGCGGCTCAGCTCACGAAATTGGCGTCAAGCAAGTAGCGCACTATTTATGGGAAAACTACAGTGTTAGTCATGGCGTTAAATTTATCACCATTCCATTTGAAGGCGTTGTAAGCGAAATCTTAGAACGCATTGATAATAGCTATATGGGCGTTGTCCTCAAGCGTATGATGCTACGCGCAGGCAGCCAAATTGCTGAGTCCATGGGCATTGATGCTCTAGTTACTGGCGAGAGCATTGCTCAGGTCTCCAGTCAGACCCTGAAAAACCTCAAAGTGATCGATGGTGTCACCGAAACACTTGTATTGCGCCCATTGATCACCATGGACAAACCTGAGATTATCAACATTAGCCGCGAAATTGATACCTATGACTTTGCTGCCAATATGCCAGAGTATTGCGGTGTCATTTCTCGCAAGCCAACCACACGTGCAAAAATCGAAAAAGTGATACACGAGGAAGCACGTTTTAATTTCGAAGTATTGGATAAAGCCGTCTACGATGCTAAGTTCGAGCGTATTCAAAACGTATTAGTGGGACAAAAAGGTGTTACTGATGTGGAATTGATTTCAGTGCCCGGCTCCGATGATATCATCGTTGATATCAGACACCCACAGGAAGAAGAGCAACAACCACTTCATCTAACCAATAATGAAATAGTGAAAATACCCTTCTACAAACTGGCTCAGCAAGCACATGATCTACCCCATGATAAGACACTGCTTTTGTATTGCTCAAAGGGTACCATGAGTCAATTACACGCTGAGCACCTTATTCAGCAAGGATTTGAAAACATAAAAGTATTCAAGCCAAACAAGTAAGCTCAACAATTATTAACAGACATAAAAAAAGCCCCTAAGGGCTTTTTTTATGTCTGCTTTTCAATACATTCTAGCTTGCTAAAGCTGGCAGCAGAAAACCCCAACCTAAATAAATAGCTCCTTCCAAAGCTGGACGCCCACCTTCGTATTCCTCCATTTTGGGTAATATAATTTTGACACACAAACCTGCCAGTGCGATGTAAGCAATTAGGAATAAAATGGAGCTTACAACCCAAGCAACAATAGAAAGTCCAAGTTCATACTGCATGGCCATTGCAAATTGCGCACTACCGCTGATCGCCATCGCCGCACCCATGTGCTGAGCAGCCGCTTTGATTACTGGTGGCCTTTTCTTTTCAGCTATCGCCTTAATTAAACCACCAGATGTCCATAGCATTCGTAAACGCGTCTCTAACGTTAAAATGAATTGAGAAATAACGAATGCAATGAAAAGTGCGAGCAAGCCCAACTGCTCGTCTTGAGACACCCAACTTAAAGCTGATTTAATAACAATGGCAGTGCCAATCAAATGCGCTCCAGTTATAAAAGCCGCTTCCACATTGCCCATTTTAGTGGCCTTCGTCAGATTTAAAGCTGGCAAAACTAATTTATCTTGAAGCCAAGCACCGCACATCAGCATAACAATCGCAATGGCACCATAAGTGAGAACCACTTGAGCTTCTTGCCATACTGTGAGACTGAACTCACCTGACGTTACACCTGTTAACGCGAGCATCAGTGCTATTACTGCCGCCCCCGTTTCTATATTACTGGCCTCTGGATGCTTATTAACGGGACTCACCCAGAAACGATTTAACCAGCGCATGGCTGCCACAAGCGCGAAGATAACGACTAGATCCGTCACAACAAACATCAAATAAGACGGATCAGTTAAGGTCCATTCCATAATGCATCCTATAATCTGAGTACAACAAAAGTTTAATGATCTCTATAATGCCCATCAGCTTAGTGAAATTCTAGTAGGTATTCCATGCGCATAGTCTCATTCAACATAAATGGCGTTCGTGCACGCCTCCACCAAATTGATGCAATCAAACATCAGCTTAAGGCCGACATCATCGGCCTACAGGAGGTTAAAGCAGCTCCAGAGGTAGTCCCTGTGGCTGATATCGAAGCCATTGGATACAAAGCTGATATCCATAGCCAGAAAGCCCACTATGGCGTAGCGAATCTGTCGTTAAACCCAAGCATTGAATGTCAGCAAGGGTTTCCAGGTGATACTGACGACGATCAAAAGCGTTTTATCCATAGTCAATACAAACTTAACAATGGCGAAATCTTGCATGTATTGAATGGTTATTTCCCACAAGGGGAAAACCGCCAACATGAAACAAAATTTCCGGCCAAGCGCAAGTATTACGCAGACCTTAAAGACTATTTAAATAAACACCTATCACCAGATAATCACATAGTCGTCATGGGCGATATGAACGTAGCTCTTCACGACGAAGATATAGGTATAGGCGAGCAAAATAGAAAACGCTGGCTAAGAACCGAGAAATGCGCGTTCTTACCGGAGGAACGTGAATGGCTACAAGGGATTTTAGACTGGGGCCTGGCAGATAGTTTCCGTACGCAGCATCCGGATACCAATGATCGCTATAGCTGGTTTGATTATCGCAGCAAGGGTTTTGCTGACGATCCCAAGCGCGGTCTTAGGATCGATTACATATTACTTAGCAAAAGCTTAATGTCGAAGCTAAAAACAGCGGACATTGATTACGATATCAGAGGCATGGAAAAACCCAGTGACCATGCCCCTATCTATGTTGAGCTAAATTTATAACCAAGCACAACGTGGCTACTGCATTTGCTGAATGTAGTTTAGCCATGCCTTGGCTTGGCCACGCTTCTTCTCCGACTTGGAAGCTTGGCCAAGTAAAGCGCGAGCTTTATCAATATTATCCAAATTAAATTCAGCGATACCGGCTAACATGGCTGCTTCGGCTGCGACCTCTGCATCCATTTCCTGCTTTTTAAATCTAGAATAAAAATCCACCGTCGGCTGCCAAGCTTGGCCGTCAACCAATAATCGAAGAACTTGCACACCATCTTTTTCTTCTGGATAAGACTCATACAAACGTTGCAATGCCGACAGTGCATCATCCATCTCTTTCGCCTGCAAATAGCCTTGATAAGTTAAGCGCAAAACATCTTCTGTTGACTCTAACTGTTTTTCTTCCAGAGCTTTATCTAGCATTTTTGCTGCATGATAAGGGCCGCCTTGGCTCGCCATAAGTCGTGCCAATACAAGAAAATCACTTTCTTTATCCACCAATCCTTGCAAGAAAGACAAATATTTTACTGACGCCGCATCTGAATAGTCTTCCATCATCTGATGCAAACCAGCCTTCTGTTGCCAATATCGTGCGTTGTCCGGATATAAAAATACTAACTGGGTTGCATAAGCCAACGCTTTATCTAATTGCTTTAACTGATAATGGCCTGCAAACCCCATTTGCAACCAAGGCTGCTTGGGTTCTTTTGCCACTTTATTAGCCTTATCAATATAGGGTGTTCCCTTCTCAAAATCTTCAAGACTAAAATACGCTGCAGCCATCAATGCCAAGTTACTCGCACCAGGCTCTTTTTCGACTTCCGAAAATAAACGCTGTAAAGTAGAAATAGTCTGTGTATATGCATCCTGCTGATAATACAGATTAGCTAAAAAACTAAGCAGTTGATTTCGCGTACCATCCGGCAAACCGTTAAGCCGAAGTGCTTCATTAATAAATTCAGTGGCCTCCTTCAGATCATCATTCCTTACGGCCACCTGAGATAAGGTTTGCAAACTGAGCGCCACACCCAACGCATTGCCCTTCAATGACTCTTTAAACGCCAATAATTCCTGACGAACCTCAGCCACTTCTGCATCGGTTTTCGCTTCATTTAAATCCTCTTGAAATTCTTCAAGTTGATTGTAAACGCGAGGACTCAAATTCGCTTGCGCAATTAAGGGGAGCAGCAATAAGCATGCAAGTATCAATCTCATTTTCGCTCCTCCAAGTTAAATTCAAATGGCAGTACCGCAGTCTGTGAAACAGGTTTTCCATCTTCCAGCTTGGGCTTAAATTTAAAACGCCAAGCCGCACGAATAGCCTCGCGCTCAAAAACACCCTTGGGATCCGATTCAACAACCTCCACATCATCCACATTGCCCGCTTCATTAATCGACATACGGATAATTACGTAACCCTCTATACGACGGGCTAAAGCAGACTGGGGGTATCTAGGATTCACTCGTACCAGAGGAATCACATCTGTATTCCCAAAGCCATATCCAGATAACATGCTACCGATACCTTGACCCTTAAAGCTGCTCAAACTTGCATCCAAGTTAGGCATACTCACATCGGGAGACTGAGTCGTCGTCTGTGCTACTGGCGTATTTAGCTTTGGTGTAGGTTTTGGTTTTGGGGGCTCGCTAATATCACGATTTTTACGCTGTGCTTCGCTGTCATCCAAAGAGCGCACGAAATTCACCATCGCAATAGTTTCTTTTTGGGAGGAAGATAATTGCTCTGGCGTGATCATCCAATGCATCAACCAAAAGACCGCGAAAGAACTCACAACCGATAACAGCAACAATACTAACACTCGCATTTTAACTTCCCGGTGTTGCTGCTAACGAAATATTCATGATGCCTGCCAAGCGAATTTGATCCATAACTTCAACAAGCATGCCTGTGCGCGCGTCTGTATCCGCCTGAATGACAACACCACTTTCTGGGCTTTCCGCTTTGAGCTTTTCAATATTTGCCCGAACCGAACGAATATCAACAGCGCGTTTATCAATCCAAACTTCACCATTTGGTTTGATGGCAACCATGATATTGCCTTTCTTGTCCTGCTGAGCAGAATCTGCCGTAGGTCGATTAACCTGCACACCGCTTTCTTTTACGAAAGAAGTGGTAACAATAAAGAATATCAACATGATAAATACGATATCCAGCATGGGCGTCATATCGACTGTTGAGTCTTCACCTTCACTATCTGTGTGTCTTTTTTTCATAACTTCATCAAAACTACTTCAGTAGTTTGTCCTGAAAGATTTCCAATTGCTTTTTAGCCATACTGCTAAAACGCGTTTTAAAATATAGGCCTATTAGCGATATAACCATTCCCGCCATGGTCGGCACGGTTGCCATTGAAATGCCCGACGCCATTGCGCGCGCATTACCCGTACCGGTGACAGCCATGGTATCGAATACATTGATCATACCGGTTACTGTGCCGAGCAAACCCATTAGAGGGCAGATCACAACTAACAACTGAATCAGCCCAAAATGCTTATTGAATGCCTGCTTGACTTGGCTGATGTATAAGCGGCGCACTTTTTCTCGACACCAATTGTCGTTATGGTCCAGAGTTGCCCATTGCTCTCGATACTGCCGACAAAGCGGCTTTGCTTGTGACCTGAAAAACCAATAGCGATCTAAGATCAAAAACCACAGCATCAAGGTCACTAAAAGTATGCCGTAAAGAACTGGCCCACCACTTTGTAAAAAATCAACGACATCCGCCAACATGATTATTTACTCTGAACCTTTTGTGCAATGAGACCTGCCGCTTGCTGATCCAATACTTGGATCACTTCTTTACTGCGCGTATTCAAGAAATTATGCATAAACAACAGAGGAATAGCTGCCACCAAACCCAAAACAGTCGTGATTAACGCCTGTGAAATACCGCCTGCCATTAGTTTGGGATCTCCCGTGCCAAACAGCGTAATGGATTGAAACGTAGCGATCATACCGGTAACCGTACCAAGCAGACCAAGCAATGGTGCAACCGCCGCCAAAAGCTTGATCAAAGACAAACCACGCTCTAACTCTGGCAGCTCTTTTAACACAGCCTCATCCAAGGTCATCTCTAAGGACTCTAAATCAGATTCATCTTTGTGCTGCTGGTACACAGACAATACACGACCCAATGGATTATCGTCACGGACTTCATCCGTATTGGCCAATTGCGCATCAACACGCGATTTGATTTGAATACGCAGTAGAAGCAAATAGGCCGCATAAAGAATACCGGAAAATGCCAACGCCAGTATTACGTAGCCGATATATCCGCCTTGGTTTACGCGCTCCAATACGTTAGGACTTTGGCTACCTAACTGCAGCAAGGTACCTCGCGTTGGATCAATCACGCTTTCTTCCGCATCGCCAGCAAAGTAATCAATTGCTGTGGACGCGCCCGAGGGCTGCTTACCGAGTTCAAGAAGCAAACCTGTTTCCGCATCAAAGCTTAAAAAACCATTTTCGTTTAGCGCTATGAACGGACCCACATGGGCGACACTTCCAGTTTGTTTAACCCCTTGCGCATCAACGTAGTCAGCACTGATGATTTTTGCTTCTGACTGTTTAGTAATGTGTAACTGCAATTGATACCAAAGTGACTCTAGTTCTGGAATATCAGGCAAGGCCTTACTGGTAGCCAGGCGCTCAAGAACTGGATCATTTTGACCTATCTCTACAGCGACAATGGAATTCTCACGAATTGCAGCGACATCTTGTGACACCTGACGCACAACACCAAACATTTCACCTAGATTACCTAAACGCTGCTTCAACTCCTGCTCAAGCTCAGCCAGCTCACCCTCATTGGAATCGAACTGACTCTTTAACGTTTTAGTTTCTTGACGAACTTGTTCCAGTTTTGCTTTGGCTTGACGCAAAGCTGTGCGTTGTTCATTTCGGTTTTCTAAGAAGCGTCTCTCACGCTGCTGATTCACTTCCTGCTGACGCAAACCATCTTGCTTAACCGCCTGAAGCAATGCTTCAAGACTAGCAATATTCTTTGGCTTGTTTTCTTGGACTTCGTCAGCATTAATATTTAATGATAACAATGCCAAGCCAACAACTAGATATCGAACCACCTTAATCACGATTAACTCCTTCTAGCTTTGGCAATGGCAAGGTAAGCAACTCGGGGGCAGACTGCTGACGAGCAATGCGAATCCCTTTTTGAATTTGACGAGCATATTCTCCGGACAATTCAACCCAGGCTTTTTGTTTGTTATCCCAATGCTTCGGATTTTCTGCATTTAGGTCAAGCTGATAAAGTGCATTGCGACCTAAGCGCAAGAAATCAACAGTAATATCTTCTTCATTTTTTGCACGATAGGCTTCGATCGTACGACCGTATTCCAACTCTATTTGATAAGCTTCAAGAACACGTCGAAATTTTTCAGACACTGTGGAATCAGCACTAACAAGCAAGTCACGCAAATTAGCAATACGCTGCTCACGCTCCATTTGTAAGAATGGCAAATCCAACGCCACAAACTGCTCCAAACCATCAATCATGCGCTGCATCAATGGCATAATGCCTTCTTGGGTCTTTTCTATGGTTTTTATCTGATCACTCAGGCTAGCTATCTGAGTATTTTGGTTATCAATGATTTCGCGTAGCTGCTGATTATAAACCTGTAGCTGATCTATCTCGTTGTTAACCGATCGAAACTCTTGCAACGCCTCACGCTCTTGGTCATGCAAGCGATCTATTTTTGCCTGTGATTGGGCATTTTTTTGTTGCTGGGCTTGCACCTGATCAACTGATTTATTAAGTGCGTCATTGGCAAAAACCTGAGCGCTTAATAACAGAGCACATCCAGCTTGTACGAATCTTGTGTGTATCATCGTTTAAAGCTCTTTTATTTCAAAACCTAATTTTTCAGCAGACTCTGCCTGCTCTCGAGATATGAGCACACCATAGGATGCGTTAGCCTGACTAAGATATTCTTTAGCCACTCGGTGAACATCACCCAATGTCACATCCATAATGCGTTTCCGATATTGATTACGCCATTCCGGAGTTCTACCGTTAAGTTCCCCATGGAAGGCTTGACGCGCCTCTCCCGCCGGTGACCCTGGCTTGTCAATACTAGAGACCACACCGAGAATCGCTTCCTCTAACAACTGAGGCAATGTGTCAGTTTGCTCTTCAAACCAAGTTAACGCTCGATCAAAGTCATCTAAGGTGCCTTTAAAACGAGGATCACGATAGCTATAGAATTTAAATACAGCCAAATTATTATCCTGACTTGCGCCGCCGCCATACGCACCACCTTGTTCTCGGATTGAGGTGTGCAGATAGCCATTGCGTAGCACGGATCCTAACACTGTGAGCGCAGCTGAATCTGGATGATCAGAATTCACTGTTGGGAAAACTTTAGCGCAGAAATTAGTCTGTGACGGCACTACCCAAGCAGTTTTCTTTTCGCTGGCTTCAAATAAAGGCAGCTTAAAGTCAACAGTATCGCCCTGTGTATGCAACCATGTCTTTTGCAACTGCAACACCGCATCATCTGAACTTTTTTCGTCAGATACCACTAGATGCTGCTGTGGTGCATTCGTCAATTTTTTATAGAGAGCCGCAAGCTCTGCAACAACCGTTTGAGCATCCTGTTCTAAACGAGAAACATGATCGCGCATACTTAAGATCGCAGGCAAACCAGAATATTCATACTGCATTCTTGCTAGTGATGAAGTACCGGAAGCAGCTACATTCATCGCCAAGCCGTGACCATTACCAGTAACAGATTGCTCCTTACGACTTAAACGATACTGAGCAATTTCTCTAATACGTTTGCTATCGCTAAAATCGACGGAATTCAAGGTATCTTGCATTAATTCAAAAAAAGCTCCGTGATTGCGACTAAGGGCCTTCCCAGATAGCACCCAATAGGCTTTACACTCATCAATATCACTCGTACTAGGTCGAATACTCTGGTACGCGGAAATGCCACCACTGACAAGTGACTGACGTTCCTGAGTAGCAATATAATCCTCACCTGCGCAGCCGAGCTCTGTCATAGAATGCATCAGCAGAGGCATGAGGCCTTGCTCCTCAGCACTCAAAGCAGGCAGAGGCATAATCACTTGATGATATGTCATGCCATTTGTGCCTGTTTCATACAGAGTTATATTATGCTCTCCATCTTTCTTTGTGCCCGTCGGTATCACCAGACTATCTGAAACATCATCCAGCGAGACCTTTGGCAAAATACTATCATCGTCTTGTTGCTTTTGACGTTCTTGCAGTGCTATACCCTGGCTCAGAATCTCTTGCCTCTCAGCATCGCTGAGCGCACTCACAATATTTGCTAAGCGCTGCTCTTCTGCCTCTTTTTTACGCTCATCAATTTTCGAATCTGGTTTGAAGGTTAACGTGACACGATGGGGATTATTCAGAAGTAAGCGATCAATAAGATCTGGCAAGAACTGCTTATCTTCAATTTTTAAACGCAACTTATCAATTGCAGGATCCAAATCGAGCAATTCAGCCGGATCACTGTAGTGGGTACATGCGGCAATGGAGGACATAATCAATTGCAAACCGTATGGGTATCCATCGCCTCCAATTTCTCGCTGAGACAATTCAAGTTGATGTAAAACAGCTTCAACCTGCTTATCAGACACACCCTCTTTTTTGACCTTCTCTAGAGTCTGTAATACTAGTGCCTCAAGATCCTCTTTGCGTTCAGGCTCACTTCCTTCGATACCGCAAACAAAACACATTTCTTTATTTCTATCTTCCAAGCCGCACAAGGGACTTGGCCCCGTTCCCAGCTCCGTGGTTTCTAATTCTCGACGCAGTGCGGAGCTGCTGTTTTCTAACAACAATGCACTGAGAAAATGTGCTTCTAGTTGCGCATCAAGATCACTACTTTCACCAAGCAACCAACCCATTACATGGTGAGTCTTATTCTCTAACTCTTTACTGCCATAGCTTTCTTCGACCCTCACCGGTGCAAAATAGCGTTTTTCGTTCGGTACGGAAAAGCGTTCACCTAGTGCCTCGAACTCGTTCAAATACTTAGCAAATTGTTCGTGATGCTCACTGGCTGGGATATCACCAAACGTCATGAACATGGCATTACTGGGATGATAATGTTTTTTATAAAATTGAATTAAGTCGTCGTATTGCAGATCCAGTATACTCTCTGGATCGCCACCACTGTTATAGTGATAGGTCACTGTAGGATAAAGGTATTTACTAAAAGTCTGCCATAACTGACTGGTCACACTACTCATGGCACCTTTCATTTCATTATATACAACGCCTTTGAATTGTATTGGTGTCGAGGGATCATTCGGCACTTCGTGTTCAAGACGGTGCCCCTCCTGAGCAAAATCCAGTGGATCAAGGCTAGAGTGAAACGCTGCATCCAAATAAACCGACAAGAGATTATTGAAGTCTTTCTTGTTTTTTGAGGCAAACGGATAAGCCGTCCAATCACTTGAAGTAAACGCATTCATGAATGTATTCAATGAACGACGGATCATCATGAAGAATGGATCGCGAACAGGATATTTTTCGCTACCACAGAGCGCAGTATGCTCTAGGATATGAGCAACACCGGTAGAATCCATAGGCATAGTGCGAAAACCTAAAAAGAAAACGTTTTCGTCATAATCACTTTTCAAGTGATAATGCATAGCACCGGTTTTTTTGTGGGTATATTCCTGAACCTCTATACCCAAGCTGTCGATTTGCTGGCTACGTTTGTGTTCAAAATCCGGATGCACCATGTAGCGTCCTTAACCTATTCTAAATTAACTGTTACATTGCCATATCATAACCTGTTTCAAAGGCAAATGAGATGGATTTTCAAAAAGAATTCCCACAGAACAACGAAATTGTCTATTTTAACCATGCGGCTGTTGCTCCGTGGCCAAAGCGTACACAGCAAGCTGTTACGGAGTTTGCGCAAGAAAATACCTTTTTTGGCGCAACTCACTACCCTAACTGGTTGCAAACGGAACACAACCTTCGCGTCCAACTAAAGGATTTGATCGGTGCAACCAGCACGGATGAAATTGCCTTATTAAAAAGCACCTCTGAAGGACTTTCCGTCATAGCTTATGGCCTCGACTGGTCGGACGGTGATGAAATCATTATTAGCAATGAAGAATTCCCTTCCAACCGCATCGTTTGGGAAAGTCTTGCGCAGTTTGGCGTCTCCGTACGCGTGGCCAACATTACAGAACATGATCCGATCAAAGCCATCCAAAGTCAGATTACGGATAATACAAAGCTTATATCCATCAGCTCTGTTCAATACGCAAGTGGACGCACAACCGATTTATCAAGCTTGTCCAAATTAGCCAAGCAACATGGTGTTCTACTATGCGTTGATGCAATCCAAAGCTTGGGAGTAAAACCCTTTAGCTTGACCGAAATAGATGCTGATTTTGTTGTAGCCGATGGACACAAGTGGATGCTCGGACCAGAAGGACTTGCGCTCTTCTACTGTAAACAGGAGCTTCTAAACCGATTAAAAATCCACCAATATGGCTGGCACATGATTGAAAATGCCGGTGACTATACAACTAATGAATGGAGTATCGCAAAGACAGCGAAACGCTTCGAATGCGGCTCACCTAATATGCTTGGCACTCATGCACTTAACGCTAGTTTAAGCCTAATCCACGAGGTGGGCTTAACGACAATCGAATCACTCACACTTAAAACAACCAACTACTTGCGCGAGCGCATACAAGAGAACAATAAGCTAGAACTCATTACTGACATCAATCAACCTACTGCGATTACCACATTTAGCATTATTGACCAAGACGATGCCAGCATTCAGAAACAACTCATGAAAAAAGGGCTTATATGCGCTTATCGCGGTGGCGGAATTCGCTTTTCGCCTCACTTTTACCAAGGTAAAAAAGAAGTTGATAAAGCTATGGCGATCGTCGCAGACACTATCGAAGGATAATAAAAAGCACGCTAGTATCAGCGTGCCTTTGAGATGGGGTTTAGCAACAAATATTAGACTTTAAATTGGCCTGTGATCGTGCGAAGGTTTTTAGAGATCTCCATCAGGGCTTCACTGGCCTGCCCTACCTCAGAAACGTTCTTAACCGCTGCCTCTGCATTGCTGCGAATACCGTCGACATTATTACGGATATCATTACTCACGCGCTCCTGCTCATTGGTTGCGGAAGCAATTTCCATATTCATTTGCGTAATACTTCCTACTCTTTCAGCTATGGTCGCCAGAGAAGAGTCTGTCTTAGCTGCTTGCTCAACACTGGTACGCGCTTGCTCTTGACTATGAGACATCACCTCCGCTGCGCTTCGTGCGGCTGTTTGCAACTCTTCGATAACACGCTGAATTTCCTGAGTAGAGTCTTGTGTACGCGAAGCCAACGTACGAACCTCGTCGGCAACCACAGCAAAACCACGACCTTGCTCACCAGCACGCGCTGCCTCAATTGCAGCATTTAATGCCAGCAAATTGGTCTGCTCAGCAATGGCCTTGATAACATCTAGAATGGTACCCACGTTTTCTGTGTCAGCTTCTAACTTGCTAATCACCTCTGCCGCGCGCTCCACCTCACTGGCGAGATCATTGATCCCTTCGACTGACTGAGTAACAATACTGCGGCCAGACTTGGCTTCACTATCCGCATCCTGAGCTGCTTCAGCTGCGCTTGATGCATTTTGCGCTACGTTTTGCACACTACGGAACATATCCTCAACTGAACGTGTTACTTCATCCGTCGCACGGCTTTGCTCATCGGTAATTTGACTGGTTTTGTTCGTCATCTCACCAAGATCATTGGACACATTTGCCAAGGGGGCAATGGATTTCACCACCTCGTTGATACTGGTATGAAGTTTATCCATAAACTGGTTGAACCAATGCACTAAATCGCCGATTTCATCTTTGCTGTTTTGCTGAATACGCTTGGTTAAGTCCCCTTCTCCACTGGCTATATCCTTCAAAGATTCCAGCATGGTATTTAAATTATTTACAATCAACATGACGATACTGGCGCTTATCAATATGATCACAGCTATTGAAATAGCACTTAATGTGATCGTGGTATATAGAGCGCTAGACGTTGCGCTATTTGACTCTTCAACAGTATCTGAGAAAGCCTTAAGCGCGCTTTCATTGAATGCTGTTAAATCCTTTCTTGTCTTTGTAAGCCGTTCATTCATTTGCTTTACAAGAGTTGGAATCTCAGAAGGGTTTAAGTTTCCTTGCACCATGCCGTCTGATAAGCGAATTGCCACATCAAAGTAGCTTTTCACCTCTTTCTCCAAGGTATCTAAGGCATTCTTTTTCTCTGGCCATAACTGACGTTGTTCCTGAATGCGGCTCATTAGGTCACCATAGCTATTTCGAGCCGTATCAACCATATCCGCCTCGCCTGTACTCACCGCAGCATTCAGCAGTTCCTCTATACGGCTCAAGCGTACAAGGTTTTCTCTACTGGACTGCACTACAGGAAAATACAAGTCTTGAATTTGAGCCAGGCGTTTCGTGTTTTCCGCATTGATCTGATAATTCACAGCCAAACTAGCGAGAAAACCAACTACCGCAATAGCTGGGATCACTAATATCTTAACTTTGATGGAAACGTTGCTTAATAAACTCATTTATGACCTCGGTACAGCCAATCCTTGGATACATGCTTCTTAAATAAGCATAGCCAAAGAATTCCTAAGGTCTAAAAATTTTAAACGATTTTTTTACTATGCACTTAAGCTTGAGGATTGAACCATTTGAGCTGATCGTGGAGCTTGACCACATCACCGACAATAATCAGTGTTGGCGCCTTAATTTGCTGTGTTGAAAGCACATCGACCATGGTATCGAGCGTGGCAATAATGACCTTTTGATTAAGCGTGGTGCCCTGCTGTACCAAGGCAATGGGTGTTTCATTGCCCATTCCATGTGCAATAAGCTGCTCACAGATTATCGGCAGGCCCATTAATCCCATATAAAAGACAATGGTTTGATTTTTATAAGCTAACTCAGACCATGGCAAATTAGCACTATTATCCTTGAGATGACCTGTGACAAAGCGCACAGACTGAGCGTAATCACGATGTGTTAAAGGAATGCCAGCATAGCTAGAACAACCCGAAGCCGCGGTAATACCTGGCACGACCTGAAAGTCTACGCCATTGTCAGATAAGCGTTCGATTTCCTCGCCACCACGACCGAAAATAAAGGGATCACCACCTTTCAATCTGAGCACACGATGGCCTTTCTTAGCGTAATCAACCAACATTTGATTAATACCGTCTTGAGGCACGGTGTGATTGGAGCGAGCTTTACCAACGTTAATCATTTTGGCGTCACGACGACACAGTTTGAGAATAGGCTCGCTAACCAAGCGATCATATAAAACCACGTCAGCTTGCTGCATTAAGCGAAGCGCTTTAAATGTAAGCAAATCCGGATCGCCTGGCCCTGCACCGACTAGGTAGACCTCACCCTGGGCTTTGGCTTCGTCGGCAGCATCTTCTAACAAAGCCTGCAGTGTTGACTCTGCCTGAGTATCTTGACCAGCAAACACCAAGTTTGCGACCTTACCGTGCAAAACCGTCTCCCAAAACCCACGTCGACGATTCACATCCGAAAATTTTGCTTTTACCTTGGAGCGATACTTTTCTGCTAGTGCAGCAAGCTTGCCATATCCAGCAGGAATCAATGATTCAAGACGAGTGCGTAAGAGCCTCGCTAGTACCGGACTCGCACCACCAGAGCTAACCGCTGCAATAACAGGAGAACGATCAACAATGGCAGGAAAGATGAAGTTGCCCAAATCTGGTTTGTCGACCACATTAACCGAAACACCAACCTGATGAGCATGCTCAGCAACAGCCTTATTAACATCGGCGTGATTGGTTGCCGCCACGACGATAACGTAAGGCGTCAGATCTTGGATTTGATAGGTTTCTAAGCGACACTCGCCACCACTCTTTTCCGCAATTGAACGTAGATGAGGATCTACTTCCGGACTAATGACAGAGACTTTCGCCCCGGCTTGCTGTAATAATCGCGCTTTTCGCAAAGCGACTTCCCCGCCACCAACAATTAAAACGGAGCGATCTTTTAATTCAACAAACAGAGGCAAAAACTTCATTAACCGATGTACTCTTTATTACCAATATAAGGTTGCAATGCTTTCGGAATCGCTACTCGACCATCTTCTTGCTGGTAGTTTTCCAACACAGCTACAAGAGTACGACCAACCGCTAAGCCAGAACCATTGATGGTATGAAGTAGCTCGGGTTTATTGGTCTCAGGATTACGCCAGCGCGCTTGCATACGACGAGCCTGATAGTCGCGGAAATTACTACAAGAAGAAATTTCGCGGAATTTTTGCTGCCCCGGCAACCAAACTTCAATGTCGTACGTCTTGGCAGCAGAAAAGCCTAAATCACCACCACAAAGTGTCACTAAACGATAAGGCAGTTCTAACGCTTGTAGAATTTTCTCAGCATGGCCGGTTAGCTCCTCCAATGCTTGATCACTGTCTTCTGGCTTAACCATTTGCACCAATTCTACTTTTTCAAATTGGTGCTGGCGGATCATGCCTCGAGTATCGCGACCGTAACTGCCTGCTTCACTGCGGAAGCAAGGCGTATGACATGCCATTTTCACCGGCAGTTCATTGGCATCAAGAATCTCATCCCGCGCGATATTGGTTACCGGTACTTCAGCCGTAGGAATCAAATAATAGCAGCTGTCATTAAACGGAATCTTAAACAAATCTTCTTCGAACTTAGGAAGCTGTCCAGTACCACGAAGACTGTCTGCATTCACCATGTACGGAACATAGGTTTCAGTATATCCATGATCATCAATATGAGTGTTCAACATAAACTGGGTTAACGCACGATGTAAACGCGCAATATCACCACGCATAACTGCAAAACGAGAACCCGTAATCTTAGCCGCTAGCTCAAAGTCTAAGCCACCAATAGCCTGACCTACATCTACATGATCTTTGACTTCAAAATCAAATGCTTTGGGGTCACCCCAAGTGCGAACTTCGACGTTATCTTCTTCGTCAGAGCCTTCTGGCACTTCAGAATCTGGAATATTAGGGATAGATAGCAGCAAGTCTTGGATCTGCTGCTGAATTTCTTTTGCTTGCGCCACTGACGCTTCTAGTTTGTCATCGATGCCAGACAGCGCTTTTTTCTTAGCTTCTTCGGGAGACAAACCTTCTTTGATCAGCATGCCAACTTGCTTGGACGCTTTTTTCTTTTCAGCTTGCAAATTCTGACTTTCGACATCAGCTTGCTTACGTTTTGCGTCTAGTGACTTGAAAGATTCAATATCAAAGTCGTAACCCTTTTTCTTAAGAGCAACAGCCACTTCTTCTGGATTTTCGCGAACTCTACGAATATCTAACATCTTGTGTTCCAATCAAAAAATTAATTTGGCGACATACCAACCGACAAAACAAGCACTTACTGAACCCACCACACTGACTACAAAGTAGACAAGAGCAGTCTGCCATTGGCCACTATTGATCAGATTAAGACCTTCCATAGAAAAGGTAGAAAACGTCGTGAAGGCACCTAAAAAGCCAACCATTATCACCTCTCGCCAATAACCAGAGAGCTTGAGATAGTCAAAGATAAGGACGGCAACAAAGCCCATGAGGAGCGAGCCCAGCAAATTGACGGTTAGTGTAGCAAAAGGAAAAGACGTGCCCAAGATTTTAATGGCAAGATTACTGACATAAGCGCGCGCCATTGCACCTAAGGCCCCACCCAATGCGATGGCTAAATAATGCATTTACTTGTACCTCTTGTACTCACTTTTCTCATCCAGCTGAGCCAAATGCTTCAACTTTTGCTGAATTTTAATCTCCAAGCCACGATCAACAGGATGGTAAAACGTCTCATCAGCATGCTCTTCTGGCAGATAATTCTCCCCCGCCGCATAGGCTTCGGGCTCATCATGGGCATAACGATATTCTGCACCATAGCCTTCCTGTTTCATCAATTGCGTGGGCGCATTGCGTAAATGCTCAGGCACTTCATAGCTTGGACTTTCAGCAACCAAGCGGCGCGCTTGGTTGTACGCATTATAAACAGCATTACTTTTCGGCGCACAGGCTAAATAGCTTATAGCTTGTGCGATTACCAACTCCCCTTCAGGACTGCCAAGGCGCTCATAGGCTTGCCATGCATTCATCGCAAGATCTAATGCCCTTGGATCCGCATTTCCAATATCTTCGCTTGCCATTCGCACCACACGACGTGCAATGTATTTGGGATCGCATCCTCCATCTAGCATGCGTACAAACCAATACATGGCACCATCTGGGCTAGAACCGCGAACCGCCTTATGAAGCGCCGAAATTTGTTCATAAAATACATCGCCACCTTTGTCGAAGCGACGCAAGCTCTCTTGAGATATTTCAGCTACGACGTTTTCGGTAATCACATTTGAAGATTCCGCCTGACATAAACCGGCGGCCAGCTCCAATAAATTCAAAGCCGTACGAGCATCGCCATCCGCCACACGCACCAATCGATCGAGAGCCCCATTTTCAAACTGCAAACCAATACTGTTTAATTGCTGATCCGTTCGCACAGCATGCTCAAGCAACTGACGAATATCATCGTGTTCGAGTGAGCGTAATTTATATACTCGAGCTCGAGAGAGTAATGCACTGTTTAATTCAAAGCTTGGATTTTCTGTCGTGGCACCGATAAAAATAAATGTACCGTCTTCAACATAAGGTAAAAAAGCGTCTTGTTGAGACTTATTAAATCGATGGACCTCATCAACAAACAACAGTGAAGGTCGATCCTGCTGCTGAGCCATCCGCGCCTTATCAACCGCTGCTCGAATCTCTTTTACGCCATCCATGACAGCCGATACAGAAATAAACTGAGCATTAACATAGTTAGCAAGTATCATCGCCAGCGTCGTTTTGCCGACACCCGGCGGCCCCCAAAAAATCATACTATGCAGGCGACCACTTTCGATGACTTTGCGTAACGGTTTGCCATCAGCCAGCAAATGCTTTTGGCCAGCATAGTCGTCAAGCGTTTGAGGGCGAGTGCGCGACGCTAATGGCTGATAAACCGGGCCGCTGTTAAACAGTTGATCCTGCATTATTGCTGATTCTGGATGATGTCCACACCCTCTGGTGGGTTGAATTGGAATTTTTCTGAGGCGACTTCAACATTCTTTTGAATATTTTTAAATTCAACGCGCGTCACCTGACCCACCTCATCTTTGATTGTCAACCCAGTGATCATTGACCCTTGATCTACATACAGCGTCAAACGAGAAAACAAGCTTCCGGTTTCTTTAGGCAGCAACGAAAACGTTGTCTTTCCATCCGTTGTGTCGCTATAGACTTTATATTGCTGTTGAATATCTTCAATGGTGCCACTTAATAACAATACCGGCGTAGAGGTTAAACTGGGATCTAGTTTTTGTATCGTCACCTGCTCTAAATCTTCATCATAGACCCAAAGAGTTTCACCATTACTAACAAGTAACTGTGCGAATGGCTCTTCGCTTTTCCAGTAAAAGCGATTAGGTTTACTCAACACAAATGAACCTGCCTGAGTTTGCAGAACAACACCCCTTCCATCTTCACTAATTTGTTTAAACTCAGCCTTCATGGTTTTCAATGGTGCTAATACATTTTGCAATTTGGATAGGCTTTGTTCGTCAGCATGAGCCTGCAAAAACAGTAACATTAAAAATAGTGTACTAAATAGCTTCATAACATCCTTCATCACGGTTGAGATACTGGTGGCGGCGCGAGCACTTCGCGGGCGCCATTTTGACTTGGCTCACTGACAACACCCGCCTGTTCCATTGACTCCACTAGACGTGCCGCCCGGTTATAACCAATTCTTAATTTACGCTGAACACTGGAAATTGAAACCTTGCGAGTTTGCGTAACAAAAGCGACAGCCTCATCAAATAAAGCATCAGCCTCACCTTCATCGCCACCTTCAGCAGGAAAACCTGGCACAACCACAGAGCTATCACCTTCGGTAATGGCTTCTACAAAGTCTGGCTCCCCTCGTTCTTTCCAATCGGCGACTACCGCATGTACTTCGTTATCATCAACAAATGCACCATGCACACGTATGGGTAAAGACGTGCCCGGTGGCAAGTACAACATATCACCGTGACCTAACAACTGCTCCGCACCGCCCTGGTCTAAAATGGTTCTCGAATCAATACGAGAACTCACTTGGAATGCCATCCGAGTAGGAACATTGGCCTTAATCAAACCAGTAATTATATCGACACTGGGGCGTTGGGTTGCCAATATTAAGTGAATCCCTGCTGCCCGAGCCTTCTGTGCAATTCGCGCGATTAATTCTTCTACTTTTTTACCAACAATCATCATCATGTCAGCGAACTCATCGATGACAACAACGATGTAGGGAAGCTTACCCAGATCTTCTGGGTACTCTTCAAAACTTTCTTCTGGTTTCCAAAGTGGATCTTTTAAAGGCTCGCCTTTATCAATAGCATCCTGAACTTTTTTGTTATAGCCAGCGATATTACGAACACCCAAGGATGCCATAAGCTTGTAGCGTCGTTCCATTTCCCCAACACACCAACGCAGCCCATTAGCAGCTTCCTTCATGTCCGTGATAACGGGCGCCAATAAATGTGGAATACCATCGTAGACTGATAGCTCTAACATTTTTGGGTCCACCATTATCATGCGCACGTCTTCCGGCGAAGCCTTGTACAACATACTAATAAGCATACTGTTTACGCCAACCGACTTACCCGAACCCGTTGTACCAGCGACCAGCAAGTGCGGCATTTTTGCCAAATCAGCAATAACAGGGTCGCCTGCAATATCGTGACCCAAAGCCATGGTCAGTGGTGATTGATTTTTTTGATACTCTTTTGACGCAATAACATCGCCCAAGAAAACCATTGCCCGATTTTCGTTTGGAACCTCTAGGCCCATAACACTTTTACCCGGAATCACCTCAACTACGCGCACACTTATCATAGCTAACGAGCGCGCTAAATCTTTTGCGAGATTAGTGATTTTTGATGCTTTAACACCTGGTGCTGGCTGAATTTCAAAGCGCGTAATGACCGGCCCAGGACTGACTGAAACCACCTCAGCCTTAACACCAAAGTCTCGTAGTTTTTGCTCAAGCAAACGAGACATATCTTCTAATTGCTCTTCGCTGTAGCCGTGTTGCTGCTCACCCTCAGCTCTGTTGAGTAATGAAACAGGCGGTAATGTATCCTGCTCAAATAAGGCGCCCTGGCTTCCACTACCCTGAGACTTTTTCTTAAACGGCTCAATCTTGATTGCCTTTTTGGGTGCTTGAACGACCGCCTTAACCGCTGGCTTAGCCTTCACCTTAATATCACTTGAAATCGTAGATTGTTTATCTCTTGACGACGTCGTTACAGGCGCAACTTCAGGCAATAGGGTTTTCGTCACTTGCTCACTCAATACTGGGGGCAATCGCTCTTCTTTCATAGCGGCTCGCTTCTTATATCTAATGGACGAGAGCATTTTTTTGAAGCGCGAAAAATATTGAAGAGTTAATCCGCCAAGAGCATCAAGCGTTGCTGGCCAAGATAAATGCGACCAAATTGATACGCCAAACACAAAGCATGCGAAAGCGATCAAGGAACCACCAACAAGGCCAAAATTAAGAACGAGCGGTACAGCAATGGACTCACCTACAATTCCACCCGCACCCGCCGGCAACTGCTGAGTCGAGTCGTACGCATGGGACAGCACAGCGCCTGATACCAACATGATCAACAAGCCAGTTAAGCGCCAGATCCAACCTAACGCAGAATACCGAACCTTGACTTTGTGACGCTGCAAAGGAATGGTCAGAGGCATGAAAGCGAGCACATAGGCGAAGTAGCCAAAAAGAGAAAACAACAAGTCAGAGACAAAAGCGCCAATGCGCCCACCCAAATTTTGAATATCGCTCTCACTAAGTGATTGGCGCCAACCCGGGTCTTCTGGGTGATAAGTCAGTAATGACAACATCAATAGCAGCGCCAACAGCAAAAATACCAATAAAACTCCTTGATATCCGCCATGACGAATTTGCTGCTGCCAATCTACTTGAACTTTTTCTTTATTATTAACCACTTAGCCGCTAGCCTAAACGATGAGAGAAAACTGTGATTGTACTTTTTTAGTGAGATTTATCTAGCCATATGTCCTTGGCCATATCCTACTTAACACCGGATCCAAACTGGTTCCCCAATCCAGCTCAAGCCTTAGAGGACCCTAATGGCTTGTTGGCTGTAGGTGGTGATCTGACTCCAAAGCGCCTAGTAAGTGCCTATTGCCAAGGAATTTTTCCTTGGTTTAGTGAAGAAGATCCCATTTTATGGTGGAGTCCTGACCCACGCTCTGTATTGATCCCTAAAACCTATAAAACATCGCGATCATTGCAAAAATTTATGCGTAAGCAAGAGCATGAGGTCACTATCGACCAATGCTTTGAGCAAGTTATGATCAATTGCGCAACGACCCGAGAGGAAACCTGGATCAACGATGCTATGCTACACGCATACTGCACACTACACGAGCTGGGCATAGCCCATAGCGTAGAATATTGGCAAGGAAAACAACTCATGGGTGGCCTTTATGGCCTTAGTATCGGCGGAGCCTTTTTTGGCGAATCCATGTTCTCGAAGTGCAGCAATGCAAGCAAAGTTGCATTCACCCGCCTGTGCCAGCTTTGCAATGAATTAGGCATCGAACTGATAGACTGCCAAGTCCATAACCCACACTTAGCTTCCTTAGGGGCAATAGAGATAAACCGCAAAGACTTTCTCGCTAAAATAAGTAAACTAATCAATAAACCAGTAAAATGGCAACCCGAGATAATGGCTGAGCATGAATAACAATTACTCTCCAGACCAAGATCCGATCAAGCTGTTCACACTTGCAGAGGATCATCCTTGCTCATACCTAAACGACAGAAATGCTAACTCTGCTTTCGTGGACCCCAGCCAACCGCCAACATGGGAGCAATACAGCGCCCTTTCTCGCTTGGGCTTCCGCCGCTCGGGCAATCACTTTTATCGCCCTCATTGCAGACAATGCTCTGAATGCAAATCCAGTCGTATACGTGCTTTTGAAATCGATCTTTCTCGAAAACGCTTCAAACGCATCCTCAATAAAAGCAAACACCTCACTCTTAGCTTAGAACCCGCTACATTCAGCGAGGAACACTACGACATTTATGAACGATATATCACACAGCGTCACCATGATGGCGACATGTATCCGCCTTCGATAGAACAATATAAAGGCTTTCTTACATCAGAATTTCCTTTCAGCCAACTCATGTCCATGCGCGATGACGAAGGCCAGTTAATTCTAGCGACTTGCATCGACATATTAGATGATGGCATCAGCGCCATATACACTTACTTCGATCCAGATTATTCAGACCTTAGCCCAGGAACACTCGCAATATTGAAAATGTGTGAACTTGCCATCGAACAAGGCCACCCTTATGTGTATCTAGGATACTGGGTAAAAGATAGCCCCAAAATGGCCTACAAGCGCCAATTTACTCCTTTGGATATATTTGATGGCCAAAATTGGCTGGGTTTTAATCCAGAGAGCTAGCTAAAGCGCTGATTTTCAGGCAAAATGCGCACCGTTTTACATTAACCCAGGTGATTGAATGTCTAGAGAAGATCATATTGAGATGGATGGCGAGGTAATTGATACCCTGCCAAACACAATGTTCCGCGTTAAATTGGAAAATGGCCATGTGGTTACTGCCCACATTTCCGGCAAAATGCGCAAGAACTACATCCGTATTCTTACAGGTGACAAGGTGAAGGTTGAACTTACACCTTACGACTTAAGCAAGGGTCGCATCACCTACCGTGCTCGCTAAGACAATAGCAAACACACCTAGATATAAAAAAGCCCTTCCGGGCTTTTTTATATACGAAATTTAACACAAAGAAGCGTATCTAGACTTCCTCTTTGGCCGGCACATCTTCCTCCACCGCACTAAGTTTTATTTCGTCATCAACTACATCAACTTTAATCGTACCGCCTTTATCGGATAGTTCACCAAACAAAATCATTTCTGCCAGTGGTTTTTTCACCTCATCTTGAATCAAGCGACTCATTGGACGAGCACCCATCTGCGGATCATAACCTTTTTCTGCTAGCCAATCGCGGGCTCGATCTGTGGCATATACGACGACCTTTTTATCTTCCAATTGGCCTTGCAACTCAGCTATGAACTTATCAACCACATGACCAATCACGTCTTTCTGCAATGCAGAGAATTGGATGATGTTATCCAAGCGATTGCGGAACTCTGGCGTGAAGGTCTTGCGAATAACCTCCATAGCGTCAGTTTCATGATTTTGCTCATTGAAGCCAATAGAACGGCGACTCGAGACCTCAGCACCAGCATTGGTTGTCATAATAAGAACCACGTGACGAAAATCTGTCTTGCGCCCATTATTATCGGTTAATGTACCGTGATCCATCACCTGCAATAGCAGATTAAATACATCAGGGTGTGCCTTTTCGATTTCATCGAGCAATAACACACAGTGTGGTGTTTTATTAACCGCCTCCGTCAACAATCCACCCTGGTCATAACCCACATAGCCAGGAGGCGCACCAATTAAACGTGATACTGTATGTGCTTCCATGTACTCAGACATATCAAAGCGAACTAGCTCCATACCCATAACGTGAGCCAACTGACGAGTTACTTCGGTTTTACCAACACCGGTTGGTCCAGCAAATAAAAACGAACCTATCGGTTTCTCTTCTGCCTTCAAGCCCGCTCGGGACATTTTGATAGCCGTGGCCAACTCGGTAATCGCTTCATCCTGACCGTAGACCATCATCTTCATGTTCTTATCCAAGTCCATGAGCGTTTTCTTATCATCCATATTGACTGTTCTAGATGGAATTCGAGCAATTTTTGCTACAACTTTTTCAACGTCAGCAACATTGATCACTTTTTTACGCTTACTTGGCGCCAATAAACGCTGACCAGCACCAACCTCGTCGATCACATCAATGGCCTTATCAGGCATGTGGCGATCGCGAATATATCGCTCTGCTAATTCAGACGCTGCCTTCAGCGCTTTGTCTGTATATTTAAGCTGATGATGCTCTTCAAACTGAGATTTCAAACCCTTCAAGATTTTATAGGTATCTTCAACGTTGGGCTCAACCACATCGATTTTCTGGAAACGACGCGCCAAAGCACCATCTTTCTCAAAAATACCTCGGAATTCATTGAAGGTCGTGGATCCCATGCATCTTAGTTCCCCACTTGATAGCAGAGGTTTGAGTAAGTTGGACGCATCCATAACGCCTCCGGATGCCGCACCCGCGCCGATAATGGTATGAATCTCATCGATAAACAAAATGGATTTTGGCTGCTTTTTCAATTCCGCTAGCAAGGCCTTGAATCGCTTCTCGAAATCACCACGGTATTTTGTACCCGCTAGCAATGCACCCATGTCCAAGCTATACACGACAGCATCTTCCATTATTTCTGGAATCTTTTTGTCTACTATACGGCGCGCAAGACCTTCAGCTATGGCCGTCTTACCCACGCCTGACTCGCCTACCAACAGAGGATTATTTTTACGACGACGAGACAGAATTTGAATACAGCGCAGCAACTCTTCGTCGCGACCGATTAGCGGATCAATTTTGCCTTCTTTAGCCAACTTATTCAGATTCGTCGCATAGTTATCAAGAGCAGCCGACGAGCTTTCCTGATTAACTTCATCATCAACTGTTTCCTGATCTGCATCCTCTTGCTCTGAAGACAACTTACTAATTCCATGACTGATGAAATTAACCACATCGATACGCGCAATGTTTTGCTGTTTTAGGAAATATACAGCCTGACTTTCTTGCTCGCTAAAAATCGCTACCAAGACATTCGCACCGGTAACTTCAGATTTACCTGAGCTTTGAACATGAAAAACAGCTCGCTGAAGTACTCGCTGAAAACCCAATGTAGGCTGGGTTTCACGTTCGTGTTCGGTTTCAGGAATTAGCGGGGTGGTAGAATCGACAAAATCACTAAGATCTTTAGACAAGCGCTCAACTTCCGCACCACAGGAAACCAAAACCTCTTTCGCTGCATCATTTGAAATGAGTGCCAACAACAGGTGCTCTACCGTCATGAACTCATGACGTTTAAGACGCGCATCCTTAAAAGCAGTATTAAGGGTCGCTTCTAGGTCTTTATTCAACATATTCAGTCTCCAACCTGTTGTATATTGCACTTTAGAGGATGCTGGTGCTCCTCTGCATAGGCCATCACTTGAGCAGCCTTTGTTTCTGCAATATCTTTAGTATACACACCGCAAACAGCACTACCTTGCGTATGAACTGCAAGCATAATCTGCGTTGCCTTCTCCATATCCATTGCAAAAAACCGAGTAAGAACATCAATAACGAAGTCCATCGGCGTATAGTCATCATTCAACATGATCACTTGATACAGTGACGGTCTTTTGAGCTCTGGTTTAGAAGGTGCAACGGCTATGCCATGTTCATCTTCGGATTCCTTATCCCCCATATTTAAGATTAGATTACTTCTTAACATTATGCGCGCCTTTGCAGTTCGATTATCGATATCTTAAAAAGTTCAGAAATTACACAATTAAGGCTTGACAAAGCAAAATGATTAACACAATGTAACTTTTGTCAAGCCAGAAACAAGCTTGTCACATTTAGACTATATGGTCTCAAAAATAAAAATTACAAGTCTGATTACGGAGTACTGATCATGCAGACAGGGAAAGTAAAATGGTTCAATAACGCAAAGGGTTATGGATTCATTTTATCTGATGAGGGCGGAGAAGACTTATTTGCCCATTACTCTTCAATTCAAGTTGAAGGCTACAAAACCCTAAAAGCAGGCCAAAGCGTACAATTCGACACAAAACCCAGCGACCAAGGCACTCACGCGATTAACATTACCCCACTCGACATGCTTTCTGCAAAGAAAAGCAATCAAGAGCAAAATCGCGAGAAGGTACTTGGGGCCGAAGCTCAAGGCGCATGATCGACTCCCTAGACGTATAAAAAAAGCCCCGAAGGGCTTTTTTTATACGTTGTCGATTATATCATTTAGAGTTTTAGAAGGTCGCATGGCCTCACTCGCCTTCTGCTTAACCGGATAGTAGTATCCACCAATATCCTGCTTGTCACCCTGAGACTTACTAAACTCAGAGATAATATCCTTGCGATGACTTTCTAACTTACTTGCCAAGTCTTTGAACTTAGCCGCCAGATCAACATCTTCGGTTTGGGATGCCATGGCCTCAGCCCAATATAGAGCCAAGTAAAAATGACTTCCTCGATTATCCAATTCGCCTGCGCCACGTTTCGGAGAGCGATTCAAAGACAGGAACTGCGCCGTTGCATCGTTCAATGCTTTTGCCAAAATTTCAGCCGTTTTATTGCTGGTCTTGCGACCAAGATCTTCCAATGAAACCATCAACGCCAAGAACTCACCCAGCGAATCCCAACGCAAGTGACCTTCCTCAACAAATTGTTGAACGTGTTTGGGTGCAGAACCACCGGCGCCCGTTTCATACAAACCACCGCCTGCAAGAAGTGGCACGATAGAAAGCATTTTTGCACTCGTACCTAGCTCTAAAATTGGGAAAAGGTCTGTCAGATAGTCACGCAATACATTACCAGTTACAGAAATAGTATCCTTACCCTCTTTACAGCGCTTCAATGTGTAACGCACTGCTTCAACAGGGCTCATGATTTTTATTTCAATGCCTGCAGTGTCATGATCTTTTAGATAGC
The DNA here is from genome assembly GCF_012295615.1 of Bermanella marisrubri. Classification (NCBI taxonomy): domain Bacteria; kingdom Pseudomonadati; phylum Pseudomonadota; class Gammaproteobacteria; order Oceanospirillales; family Oceanospirillaceae; genus Bermanella; species Bermanella marisrubri. The sequence continues at coordinate 1,716,939 of NZ_CP051183.1, read as the reverse complement.
TCTCAACCAATTTAATTAGATTTGCATCGTGAGCGCGGTTTTCATCCAACCAGAAGATGGCAGGATTACCAGTAATAGTGGCTCGAGAAACGGCCAACTTAACCCAGTCTTGTATTGGAGCATCTTTCGTCTGACACATACGCCAAATATCACCAGGCTCCACATCATGCTGCATCAATGCATTGCCTGACTCATCCAGCACTTTTACCACACCCTTATTTTCGATGATAAAAGTCTTGTCATGAGAACCGTACTCTTCAGCTTTTTGGGCCATTAAACCCACGTTTGATACATTACCCATTGTATCCACATCGAACGCGCCAAATTCCTTGTGGAAGTTGATAGTCTCGTCGAACACATCGGCATAACAGCGATCAGGGATCATTGCTTTGGTATCATGCATCTCACCATCACTACCCCACATCTTACCACCGGCACGAATCGCGGCAGGCATAGACGCATCGATAATCACATCATTAGGAACATGAAGATTGGTTATACCCTTATCAGAATCTACCATGGCGAGTTTAGGACGATCATGATACACAGCTTGAATATCGGCCTTAATTTGTTTTTGATGATCGACATCTAGGGTTTTAATTTTGGCATAAACATCACCGAGACCATTGCGAACATCTACACCAAGCTGCTCAAATGTTTCCTTGTGTTTTTCAAATACATCTTCGTAATAAACTGAAACAGCTTCGCCAAACATGACTGGGTCACTAACTTTCATCATGGTAGCCTTGAGATGCAAGGACAGCATAACGTTCTTTTCTTTTGCATCTTCCATTTGCGCTTCATAGAAAGCACGTAACGCCTTTGCACTCATGCGCGATGCATCTATCACTTCACCTTCTTGTAACGCCAAATCAGCTTTCAAAGTCTGCACATTACCCGATTCATCCTCATAAACGATAGAGACTTTCTGTGCATTTTCGTTAATCACAGACTGCTCGCTACCGTAAAAGTCTCCGTCTTCCATGTGAGCCACATGAGTCTTACTCAACTTATTCCAGGCACCCATGGAATGCGGGTGAGCTTTTGCATATTCTTTAACCGCCGAAGCCACACGACGATCGCTATTACCCTCACGCAACACAGGATTCACAGCACTACCTAGCACCTTGCCATAACGTGTTTGGATTTCTTTTTCTTTATCAGTGTTTGCTTCGCGGGGATAATCGGGAACCGCATAGCCTTTATCTTGAAGCTCTTTAATAGCACCGATTAATTGAGGAACTGATGCGCTAATATTTGGTAGCTTAATAATGTTGGCATCTGGTGTCTTAGCAAGCTCACCCAATTCTTTTAAATCATCTGGAATAACTTGGTCAGGTTTCAGATAATCGGGGAAAGATGACAAAATACGCGCAGCAAGAGAAATATCTCGCGTTTCCACCTCAATACCAGCTTGCTTAGTGAACGCCTGTACAATCGGCAAGAAAGAGTAAGTTGCCAATGCTGGTGCTTCGTCTGTTAACGTATATATTATTTTTGGTGTATGCGTAGTCATTATCCATCCTAAAGCTTTGTGGCTATAGCGCCGAAACTTACGGGTAACTTGTGGCCACCCAGTTACTTTGTTACTCGGGCAGATTAATCTGCCCCAAAATCGACTTTTAAGAATGCCGGGATCGATAATCCGGCGAAAACTGCGCGAATTATATCACGCAATGTTACAATCAAAACGGTTTTCTGTAGTTTTTTTACAAAACACTCTTTATTTAACGTATACGACAGCAATTCGGTAGTTTTATTACAAAATGGCGCGCCTAATTCTCTTCAACAAGCCCTACCAAGTTATCTCTCAGTTTTCCGACTCTGAGGGCAAGAAAACCCTTGCTGACTTTATAGACACTAAAAATGTCTACCCCGCTGGACGCTTAGACTTTGATTCTGAGGGCCTTCTATTACTAACCGATGACGGACTTCTTCAGCATAGAATATCGGACCCAAAGCACAAATCTTACAAAACCTATTGGGTTCAGGTCGAGGGCATCCCTGACAACTTGGCCATCCAGCATCTAGTCAACGGAGTTGATCTTAAGGACGGAAAAACCCTGCCTGCCAAAGTAAATATCATTGACGAGCCTAATCTATGGGACCGACACCCGCCAATACGACAAAGGTCCAACGATGTTACGTCTTGGCTCGAGATTCAGATTATGGAGGGGAAAAATCGGCAAGTAAGAAGAATGACAGCGGCTGTCGGCCACCCCACGCTTCGACTTGTGCGAGTATCAATTGGCCAATGGCACCTAGAGCAACTAAAACCAGGGGAATTCAAGGAACTCTCTGTTCATATGCCTAAAGCCAGCCGTGACAAGTATCCTAAAAACCAACATTCGGATAAAATGCGCAACCCTAAATCCACACGACGTAAATCGCGGAGATAGTTTTAATGAGTCGATGGACGCCGCATGTAACGGTCGCCACCATTGTCGAGCATAACAACAAGCTCTTATTTGTTGAAGAATTCGACAAGGTTACCGGCGAACGCGTATACAACCAGCCCGCTGGTCATCTTGAGCACAAGGAATCACTTGTTGCCGCCGCAAAGCGAGAGGCGCTAGAAGAAACTGGCTGTGACGTCGAGATCTCAGGATATTTGGGGCTATACACCTATACAGCACCCAGTAATGGCGTGACATACCATCGTCATTGCTTTGTAGGAAATTTAATTGCGCAAAATACAAACGCCAATCTAGACGACGGTATTATCTCTGCACAATGGCTATCACTAGAAGAAGTGATCGACTCAGGCATGGCGCGCAGCCCATTGGTCATCAAGTGCGCCAAAGACTATAAAGAGAAATCAGCACTTCCACTATCGGTAATATATGAGCACTGAAAGCAACGTAAACACTAAAGTCATAGTCGGCATGTCTGGCGGCGTAGACTCTTCTGTCTCAGCATACCTACTCATGGAGCAGGGTTATCATGTTGAAGGCCTTTTCATGAAAAACTGGGAAGAAGACGACGGCACAGAATACTGCACCGCAAAAGAAGACCTAGCTGACGCCCAAGCCGTATGCGACAAACTCGGTATCAAGCTGCATAGCGCAAACTTTGCAGCAGAATACTGGGACAATGTTTTCGAGCACTTCCTTGAAGAATACAAGGCTGGCCGCACGCCCAATCCTGATATCTTATGTAATCGCGAAATCAAATTCAAAGCGTTCTTGGACTACGCAAAAATACTCGGCGCTGACTACATCGCGACAGGCCACTATGTCCGCCGCTATGAAAAAGATGGATCAACCTATTTATTAAAGGGCCTCGATAACAACAAGGACCAAAGTTACTTTTTGCATGCCGTTGGCGAGGATGAAATCAAGCAGACGCTCTTCCCAGTCGGCGAGCTTGAAAAGCCCGAGGTACGCCGTATCGCGGAAGAACAGGGACTAGCCACTGCAAAGAAAAAAGACAGCACAGGAATTTGCTTTATTGGGGAGCGCCGCTTCAAAGATTTCCTGAAGCAATACATCCCAGCGCAACCCGGCACCATTAAAACACCCGAGGGTGAAGAAATGGGACGCCATGAAGGCCTCATGTACTACACACTAGGACAACGCCAAGGCATTGGCATTGGCGGCAGCAAACATCATGGCGAAGCTCCATGGTATGTGGTTGGAAAAGATCTTGAACGAAATGAGCTTATGGTAGGCCAAGGAAAAGATCACCCCTTGTTATTTAGCAAAAGCCTCGATTGCTTCAATATTTATTGGGTCAATGGCGAACCAGCAGATTTACCCAAGCGCTGCAAGGCGAAAGTGCGTTATCGCCAAGCTGATCAAGACTGCACTATTGATAAAACAGATAGTGGTTATCACATTATATTTGATGAACCACAGCGCGCGGTAACGCCTGGACAATCTCTCGTACTATATGATGGTGAGATATGCCTTGGCGGCGGTATTATTGAAAGAACACAGTTGGCAGAAGTATGAGTTACTCCAAGTTAAGAAACCAATCCATTGCGCTTGCAGGGTTGTTTCAAGCCGCTCATCTGGTTGAGCAGTTAGCAAAAACAGGACAAGCCAACGAAAACGACTTTCGCACATGCATTGAGAGCTTGTTCCAAACCAACCCGAACTCCATCGAGGACATTTACGGCGGCTGCAAAAGCAATGTAAAACTAGGATTTAAAGAAGTACGCTTCCTGACTGATGGCAAGCAGCGTACCGGCTCAAGCCCCGATGTGATGAGATATGCGCTGGGTATTTTACACCTAGAAAAAAAGCTTCGTAAGAACCGAGCCATGATGGCAAAGATGAGCGGTGGAATTGAACAAGCAAAGCGCCAACTTGATCATTTCCACAGCAATCACGAAAACCTTATTGCCAATCTTTCAGGTCTATACCAGGAAACACTCAGTACATTTCGATTCCGAATTCACGTAACCGGAAACGCACAACATCTTCGCAACCCAGCGACCGCCAACAAGATTCGCGCACTCCTGTTGTGCGCAGTTCGTTCAGCGATATTGTGGCGCCAAATGGGAGGACGCCGCTGGCAGTTCCTATTTCAGCGCAATAAAATCAACAAAGCCACACAACAAGCACTGAAAGAAATCGAATAACTTAACAACACCCACTATTCAGTGGGTGTTTCTTTTGATTTAGGCGCATCTTTAAACCAACGCATTTGATCCAGAGTTTTGATCATCAATTCAGGCTTCAAGCGCATACCTTGAGCATCTTTATCATCGTTGTCTTTTGCCTTTGGCAAACCGACAGGATTTTGCACAAACGCTCCCTCATCTGTCACGAATGCATAATTATAGTAACTGGATACCACTTGAACATCGCGAGCATGAGTATCAAACAATGACTCACCATTACTAAAATCCGTAGCTGGGTTTTCGCAGTTCATATAATCGGTTAGCAATGTTGCTGATACGTCAACACTATGAGTCCGATAATCAAACTTCTGTGGTTCTTTGCCCGGCCAATGAATCACTAGCGGTACTTCAGTCTGATAACGAGTAAAGTTGCTGCCATGACCAAAACGGGTTGCCTGCGTATCAGCAAACTCTTCTGCATGATCCGAGGTAATAATTAGAATCGTATCTTCCCAACGCCCTTCTTTCTTCAAGTGATCAACTAAATCTTGAATTAAAGAATCTACAAAATAGATACTGTTTTTATAGCGATTTAGGTAAGGTTCAGGGTTTTTACCTTGCTTAAAATCAATCAAGCTAGGCTTAGATGTAGGTTTAAATTTTTCGAATTCTTCAGGATAGTAATAAAGGTAATGGGTTGAGTTAAAGAACATCCAACCAAAGAACGGCTCGTCAGACTCACTCACGAAATTTTTCATGCGATTCAAAACATCACGATCTTTTTCAATGGTATCTTCACCCTGACCGTGTTCCACCACTTCTTTTACTGGCGAAAAGCTCGTATCGGCAATTTTAATGCGCTCGATATCGCCACTGGCAAACACACCAAAACGATAATCTTGTTGTTTAAATTGATTAATCAACACCGGGCCACCCGCCCCGTTATTGGCAACCACTAGATCTAAATACGTGGGCACCAAACCATACATCAAAGAAAAGATACCAGTGGTTGTTACGGTTCCATTTGAATGGTGATCATCAAACCACAAACCATCCTGAGCGAGCGCATAAGTATTAGGTGAAATCTCAGATGTCATCATGTCGCCACGCCAGCTCTCCAGCACCACCATTACAACATTCTTCTTTTCCTCCGGTCCCAAGCAAACCATAGGCGACCTTGGATAATAGATGTGACTTTCTTGCTCGTCTTGATCTGACGCTAAGCTCGATAATAATTCGCTGTTAGCGATGGAGCGAGAGTGAATAGGAAAATAAAAAGGAACATGTCCACTAATAGAAGTAATCGGCATGTAATTTTGTGCGTATGCCCACGAATGCACGACATTAACAAAAAGCACATTGGCAAATAAAACAAAACCAGCGGCTACGCCAACCCACTTATAATGATCTCGCTTAGACAGACGAAAGCCTACCCACCATAAAAGAAACAATTCAAAGACCGTCACTAAAACAGCGGCAAAACTGAACAACAAATACGTTTTAAGCGATACATCAAAAAACTCGCCGCCTTCGTCGGCAAAGAAGGCCTCTACAAAAAACCAGTTTATATGGTAGTTGTAAATCTCGTATATAAACCCATCGATCACCAAGACAACGGCTAAAACGCCACTGGCGAATGCTATCAACACCATTAAAGGCCATTTCGCATGAGGAATCAGCGTAAACGGCAGTAGTAATAAGCCGGCCAATAGACCATACAATCCCCACACACTGGGCAGCACACCAAACTGATAGGCAAAATCTAGTAGACCGTTACTCTCAGGGAAATAACTTGTAAAGCCTGATGAAACCAAGGAAACAAATACAACATTGAGAATAATCATCAAACACAACGCGCGACACGCATGCCATACTCGCTTCAGATAAGACACCTATTTTGACTCCAATACCGCAAAAAGGCGCCTATTCTAACCAGTGCTCCTGTTCGGGTATAGAGTTATTACACGAACCCAGTGTTCTAGCAGGTGACGGATTTTTAAGAATCTTCTCAAGGGCACTGCCTATCGCCCGATAAACCTGTATAATTTGCGCCTATTTTTTCGCTAATTGATGAGAATGAGGCCAGCATGGACTTATCTGCACTTACGTCGGTTTCCCCAATAGACGGTCGCTACGGCAGCAAAACCACTGAACTTCGCGGTGTTTTCAGCGAGTTCGGACTAATCAAAAATCGTGTACTTGTAGAAATTCGCTGGTTACAGCAGCTAGCCCAACACCCAGAGATCGCAGAAGTACCTGCTTTGTCTGACGAAGCGAACGCTGCTCTAAACGCAATCACAGATCAGTTCAGTGAAACCGATGCCCAAGCTATTAAAGACATTGAGCGCACCACCAATCACGATGTAAAAGCCGTTGAATACTTCATCAAAGACAAAATCGAAGGCAACGCTGAACTCAAGGCCATTACCGAGTTTGTTCACTTCGCATGTACATCTGAAGATATCAACAACCTAAGCCACGCGTTAATGTTGCGCGAAGGTCGTGACCAGGTCATGACTGGCTACATGCAAAGCATTATTGATGAAATTGCCAAGCTGGCCAAAGAGCAGGCGGATACGCCTATGCTCTCACGCACTCACGGTCAAACAGCATCGCCATCTACTCTAGGTAAAGAGATGGCCAATGTGGTGGCGCGTCTACGTCGCCAACTAGAGCAAATCAAAAACGTACCGCTACTAGGTAAGATGAATGGCGCCGTTGGTAATTACAACGCACACCTATCTGCATACCCTGAAGTTGACTGGGAAGCGAATGCAAAAAGCTTTATCGAAGGCCTTGGTTTAGAATTCAACCCTTACACAACACAAATCGAGCCACACGACTACATCGCCGAACTATTCGACGCGGTAGCCCGCTTCAATACTATTATCATTGATTTCGACCGCGATATTTGGGCGTATATCTCCAATGGCTACTTCAAGCAAAAGACCATTGCCGGTGAAGTAGGCTCATCGACAATGCCACACAAAGTAAACCCAATTGACTTCGAAAACAGTGAAGGCAACCTAGGTCTCGCCAATGCCGTACTGACTCACATGGCGCAAAAACTGCCTATTTCTCGCTGGCAGCGCGACCTTACCGACTCAACGGTACTCCGTAACATGGGTGTGGGTTTTGGCTACAGCCTAATTGCTTATCAAGCAACTCTAAAAGGCATTAGCAAATTGGAAGTTAACGAAGCTCGCCTTGCTCAGGATCTAGATAATGCTTACGAGGTTTTGGCAGAACCTGTACAAACCGTTATGCGTCGCTTTGGTATTGAGCAGCCGTATGAAAAACTAAAAGCATTTACGCGCGGCAAAGCCATCACCAAAGACATGATGATCGACTTCGTTGAATCCCTGGAGATTCCAGAAGCTCAAAAAGAAGCTTTGCGTGCACTTACGCCAAGCAACTATATCGGTAACGCTGACGAACAAGCACGCAACATCTAAGCGGTCTTTCGTAGTTACGATTAAGCATCTAAAATCCCGCTTTATAGCGGGATTTTTATTTTCATTTTTAGGTAAAGCACTATGCATGTATTAGGCGAATTTTCGGTCGAGACCTTTCTAAAAGACTACTGGCAAAAGAAACCCGTTCTTATTCGCCAAGCGCTACCCAATTTCACACCACCAATTGAACCAGACGATCTTGCCGGCCTATCCCTGGAAGAAGACGTGGAGTCTCGCATCATCCTTGAGAATGGCGACACGCCTTGGCAACTTATCCATGGTCCTTTTAGCGAGGAAACCTTTGGCAACTTACCAGAGGAAAAATGGACGCTGCTGGTACAAGGTGTCGATCAATGGGTACCAGAAATGTCCGAACTGCTAAGCTACTTCCAATTTATCCCAAAATGGCGCCTAGACGACATCATGGTCAGCTTCGCACCCAAAGGAGGCAGCGTTGGCCCACACTTTGATCAATACGATGTTTTTTTACTTCAAGCACAAGGTCGCCGCCACTGGCAAATTGGTCCGAAATACGATGCCTCAAGCCCTCGTATTAAAGATACACCACTGCATTTGCTAGAAAATATGGAGGTGACAGAGGAATGGACGCTGGAGCCCGGCGATATGCTCTATATCCCGCCTCAGTATGCGCACAATGGCGTCGCTGTTGACGACTGCATGACCTTCTCTGTGGGGTTTAGAGCACCTAGCGAAGCAGAAATCTTATCCGGCATCACACAACATGCCATGGACCAGCTCACCGAAGCGGATCGCTATCACGACGAAGACCTCAAAGCGAGTGCGCAACCAGCACTCATTGATCAGGCAGCCTTTGACCGCCTTCAGCAAATCATTGCCAAACATGCGAATAACACAGAACTCATGCAAGAATGGTTCGCCGAGTGCATGACGCAAAGCAAATACCCTGAATTAGCCGAACCCCTAGAAGATCCTCTCGATTGGGAGGAAGTTGCTCCCCTTTTGCAGAACGACACCGTCATCAGCCAAAACGAAACCAGCCGCTGGGCCTATTATGAAAGCAAAGGGCACTGGATCTTTTATGGAAATGGTCAGCAGCTATTGGAAAGCAAAGATAATGAGTTAACCGATAGCGCCAAGAAATTATGGGATCAACGCCAAACCACACTGAATGACATCAAGGCCATCCTTGACCATTCCGAGGGACAGCAATTACTGCTAACCTTACTAAACAACAATCTAGTCTACATTGATGAAGAATGAGTAACATTACAGTTCGCACCACACATTGGCATCAAGATAGAGCCGAACTGGCCGACATTCGCCGTCAGGTCTTTGTTGATGAGCAAGGTGTGGACGAACAACTTGAATGGGACAATCAAGACGAAAACGCGGAGCATTTCATTGCCTATCGCGATGGTATTGCCATAGGATGCGCTCGCTTAATAGATCATAAAAAAATTGGTCGAATGGCGGTACTACAAAGTGAGCGCAATAATGGCATTGGCACGAAGATTCTTGATCACATCAAACGCCACGCATCGCAAAAACGCTATACGCGTCTCGAACTTGATGCTCAATGTCATGCATTCCTGTTTTACTACAACAATGGCTTTACAGCTTATTCAGAACCCTTTGATGACGCTGGGATACCCCACATCAAAATGGAGCACAGAGTCTTTGCAGAAGAACAGCAAGATTTTCGCTATGTGCTAAACCAAGATGACGCCATGTATCGTGGCAGCGAACTCTTGGATTGCGAAGGTTTTCTGGATATGGCGCTATGCCAGACTCGACGCTCAATCATTATTAGTGTGAAGGATCTTAACCACCCCATCACACGACATCCCATGCTGATTTCTCATATCAAACGTATGGCAAAATTAAATCGTCACTTTAATGTCTGCCTATTACTGAACATGTATCACCCAAGCTACAACGAACACCCTCTTTTCCGCCTCCAGGATAGACTGCCATCCTTTATTGATATCCGTGTAGCCGGTGAAGCCATTCCCACAAAATGGATCTTTGATGGATGCGCTTGGTATGATTATGAAACAAACAACTGCCGAGTAGTCTACGGAGATAGACCACGATGTTCTCAATTATTAGAGAGATACAAACGATGGTGGCAAAGCGCATCTGCGCCACTCGATGCAAGGCGACTCTCCATTTAATCCCCTTGCTTACTGCTCTTCTGGTCAGCGCCTGCAGTCAACCTACAACTGACATCGTCACACTTCAGCACAGAAGCGCACAGAGCCTTGCGCATATTCTGGAGCGCCACATAGATGACCCCGACAGCTATAGCATTAGTGGAAATCAGATCATTTTTTATGATCCATCAGACAACCAACAGGAACTGGTACATCTGTTAAAGAAACTTGATAAGGGACCAGTGTCTTACCGCCTTCACATTACACCCGACAATATAAAGCGATATAGCACCAGCACCCTACCAGACTCTATTATTCTTATGGAGAACGAACCCAGCATCATTCAAACTGGCAAAACAAGAATATCGATGCGTATCAGACCTTTATCAGCAAACAGCGCTATTTTAAGCATTACAGAAATTAATGATCAGGAACAGATCGCCTATCACTACAACCTTGAAACACCGTTTAATCAGTGGATTAACACAGGTCTTAATATTGGCTTGGATAAACTGAAGGTGTCACAGATAAAGTGACTTTGAAATGTGAAATGGTGCCCGGAGCCAGACTCGAACTGGCACGATCTTACGATCGAGGGATTTTAAACCCCTTTCGATACACCCCAATGCGCCCTAATAGCCCATAAATACTGGGTTTAAACCCCATTGAAAACCACAAAAACCCGATAAAATGCGCGACGATCCCGCGAAATTCATGGCTGATTCGCTTTAATTTCTAAAGCAAAAACACGACGATCTAGCCGCCAAATAGCCAACGCGATCACCGCCGTTGCAACGTCCCCCGTTGCCGCTATCAGTTTAAAGAATTCGAACTCCATCACTCGGCCTCTTTTTCATCGCCCGCCGTGATAAATTCCGCCGCCGTTTCGCCAATAATTACGCTGGCACTTTCTGGCAACTTAATGCCTAAGGCTAAGCCGCCAATCGTGACCACCGCAGCAACACCGATTGCAATAATTTTTTTCTTCATGCGAAAGACTCCCCCGCTAATCGAACGCCCCGCGCAATGAGATCATCACTATAAGGCTGTATTCCGTTTTCATGTTTAATAATGGCTTTGATCAACTGGGTTAAGCGATCCGCGTCGTTTAAATCCAACGGCCAGAACGTAAACACGCCCAACTCATCGGCCACCGCGTCAATATAGGCCTCTGTGTTGTTTTCGTTACTCGGTGCCCATCGACTGATAATTTCACTAACGGTATTCAAACCATAAAGACGATCGTAATTCATCAACGTGCGACCCATGGCGCGTATCCCGAATTCAGGACTTTCAAAGATAGCAAAGCTGCCATCGGTGCCAATTTGACCTTCCCAATAATCGCTAACCGTTGAACGAATATTACCGGGATTGTTATTGCGAACCCCGCGCACCAACGCCACAGGCTTGAATTTATAAGCCATAAAGCCCAACACCCCTAAACCAGCTAACCACCATTTCATTTAACAACCCTAGCTTACGTAGGCCCTGTGCCCGGCGACTCTATTAAAATCTCACCATTGACCTCATAACCATTGACTAACCCCCCTGTTCCATCTTTGACTACCTCTAAAGCGGCGTTCCCCTCAATCGTCACAGGACAATCCGCAGGCTCCACCCGCATCAGATAACCATTGTCACTCGGCGCGTCCGGGTTACTTGTTGTAACGTTTTTAGCTATTGACAAATGAATAGGGTGATCACAGTGAGTTATCACTGTTTTCTTACGCGGTGGCCAATTTTCCGGCCCCGTAGTTCTGGCAAAACCCCCAACATCCAAACTAAACCATCGAACCTCTAAAATTTCCCGCTTAACGCTAACCACTTCAACATTCAGAGGCGGTGCAATACCCGGTGGATTGGAAGGCACGACAAAAAACGGCTCTGCCCCATTTTCCAACGCAATAACACCACCAGTGACCTCAACCGCGCCCGCGCTTGATTCATACTCCGCGCCGATCCCATCCATTAAAATAAATTCAATATCAACGGCCACATCATTAGGGTTATAAATTTGCAACCCTGCCGACTTGGTTTTGAGCGTAACGCGGTCACCACGTTGAACGGGGAATACATCGCCTATACTTGAGCGAACTTGCACACCTGCTGACGCATCGCGTATAACGAATTTCACCACGTCACCCGCCACGGCCAACGTTTCTTTGGCACCAATCGTGTTTTTAATCTGTCGCATTAATTCACCATCCGCGAAATTGCAAAGAGCGCCGCCACCACAGTGGCACCCATCACAATTTTATTCATACTCTCTGAAATTAAACCCGCATCACCCGCGCTCACTTTTTGCGCGGTTTCTGCTATTGCGTCATTTGCTTGCATGGCCGCCTCAATTCCGCGCTGCGCTTGTATCTCGGAATAATCCAAGGCGCGGCCCGTAAAATTACTTTGCTGATCCACGATATTATTAAACGTATCCGCGTTTATTTCCGCCGTGGTTTTTTGCAGGTCTGTTATATCGCCAAGCCCTTTAATCTGACCTTCAACCAGATTTTCAAAGTTATCAGCTAGCGATTCATTGAGATCATCAAACGCTGAACCCACTAAATTGAACGCGCCGCCGTCAGTTATATTGACAACGTTACCGTCACCATCAATGGCCGTTCCACCCGCGTTTAAGTTAATACTTGAGTTATCAGTATTATTGTTCGTCGTGTTTGACGATCTATTACTTGAACTGAAAAGACCCATATCAGCGACTCACTAACCAAACCGCAGCCAAACCCGTAACCGCTATCAAGCCAACGGTTTTAAAATCTAAACCGCCATCAGAACCGAAAATAATTCGATTCCCACTGATACCCGCTTTTTGTTCTGCTTTTGAATTTTGGGCATTGCTAGTACTAACGCTATTGCCTTGCCCCATATCGAACGGACCCACGGCAACCCCCTTATTTTTTGTTTAGATAAACATACGCGCCGATACCAGCCGCGCCAATTAATAGCAATGTGGCTTTGTTGCTAGTCCACCAACCAGCACCAAAACCAACACCACCCGCGACAAGTAACCAAATCAAAGGAACTGGCATAATTACCCCAAAAGCTTCGCCGCTAAACCAAGACCACCGACAACGGCACTAATTGCCGTCCAGTTAAACCCTTTTTTTGCGCCACTTGGAACGGGAGCATTTTCAACAACTTGCTGATTAGTGTTCGGAATCGCCGCCGCGTCCTGCTTGGTTTTTTCCTCTTCATCGAATCCAAACCACTCAGAAACACTATCTGTGGCATCATCAAACACCGACCCCAAACCGTCGTACACTTCGCCCGTTGCCTTGCTCTTGCCTTCGTCTTCCCACCAGTCCGACACGGTACTGGTGGCATCATCCCACCAAGACATAAAAGCCCCCTTATGCTTTACGGCGGCGCGTTTTCGCTGCTGGTGTTTGCGGTGCGACTACTAAACGCGGATCAGCATCCAGCACGTCAAACAATACTGGGATATTTCCGGCACTGCCCACGTTTACCTTAAAGGCCAAATCTTGAGCCGTACCCGTCACCATCGCTTCTTTAATTGGCTGATCGTGGCGAGTTGGATCAAAATGGAAATAATCACTTTGCGGCATACGGTCACAGTCCTTTAAAACCATGTTATTGGCCGCTTTATCCATTTCAAACAATGTTTGTTTGTCACGTTCAACGACCAAATTATCCATATCGGCCTTTTTGAAGTGCGCCGCCATGATGCGCGGGCCTTTGGTAAAGCTGGTAAATTGAGATTCACCCGCACCCGCCGCCGGGATCGTAAATGGCAAAATTCGACGCACGAAAGGACGCGACATCGGATTATTGCGAACCTCTGCAAACGCTTCCAAAGTCGGAGCCGTTGCACCCGCCGCAATTTTTACCTCGATCACAAGATTGTCACCGTTAAACGTAGGTAAACCCGTTTGTACTCGACGCTCCAAGTCCTTCACATGAGCACAAGACAACGGCAAACGGTAATAACCCGCCGTAGTAGTGTTGCCATAATAGCTATCAATCATGCGAATTTGTGTACCCGACAACGTAAACAACTCAACGGTATTGAGTTTCACCGTTACCGCTTCAAGTTCTGCGATAGAACCCGAAAATTTTAGATAAATATCTTGGTAGAACGGGCCGTTTGCCACTACCAAAGACGCGGTTTGGCCAGCGCCCACACCTGAAAAGCTATTAAGCTTTAAATTTAAAGCTGACATTTTGACACCTTATTTTCTTATGAATTTAAAAAACGATTTAACGAACTGGATTAGAACCAGCCGCCGCCTAGCGCATCGTTTACAGTGTCATTTGTGTTGTATAGGTACAGTACACCCGCAGCCACTGCCGCAGAAATACCGATTACTTTCAACGTTGATTTATTCATTTTCATGTTTTCGCCCTTTGCGTAATTGAATTAGTTTTACTGCTAGTGCAATTATCAAAGCGCGGTTTTTTCACATTGAAAAGCCTAACCCCCGTACGTACATACATACGGAAAAAGCCGATTTTCAGGCATAAAAAAAGGGCTTTAAGCCCCTTTTTCTAACTTCCAGCGATCCCGCCCCGCAAACTTTATGCAATCGTAATGCGGTTTCCCCCGTAGGCTTTTGAGCGTATCTATGGGTATCCCCGTTTCTTTATGGATATATTCAATATCCCCCATACGTTCTAAGTAGCCTATGAAAAGCCCGTTTTTGTTTCCAATGAGCGTTTTATCTATCTCGCTCGGACGCTGGGCACCGGCGCGAATTTTTACGCCATACTTACGGCCACGGCTTACGAGATCATACCAAGCGCCTTTGGCTTTTCCGGCACCCGTTACGCCGCCCAACTCATCGACAACCATCACACAAGGCCGCCGCGCATCGGCTAGCGCAAAAACCACATCGCAAAACCAATTAAAATTGGCTTGACCACCCGCCGCAAAGCATAGCTTTACTGGCCCCGTATTTTTGGCAATCTCTAAAAATTCGGCGCGACTTTCCACGACCTTAAAACCATCGACCGCCGTAAAAGACCCCTCTGGATCGAACACCAAAACCCGCTTTTCCCCTGCAATATCCTGCTTGATATGATGCGTTTTACCACTACCACTCGACCCAAAATACCCACGGATATCCTTTTCAGCCGCTTCATTGATTCTCGGATTGCTCACCATGCCCCCCCTTGCTTTTGTTGCTGCTCTTTTTGCATCTGTTTTTTATTAATCACCGTCAACAAGACACGCGGACCAACAGCGGCCCCTGCCACCAGCGCGAAATTCCAAAACGGCGTTGTTGGTTCCATATCAGGAAAATAATGGTAGATCAGCTGGCAAGTGGCTACGCTCAATTCCTTGGCCTCATCCTCTTTCAATTGCCAGTGATCCCCCCAACTTTTCGCCGCCATGCCTGAACCAATACCAATATAAGTGGTAAAGGTTTGCGCTAATACGGGATCATATGGAAACGCCACACCGTTATTTTCATCCAACGCCGCTTGCACTTGCGCCGATTCAGACGCGGCCCCCATCGCCGCGCCCGCATCCGCTACGCTTAACTCCTGCTCCAATTCCACCAGCTTAGCGGTATCGCCCAACTCGTTATAATTCACTTAACCAATCCCCCGTTTTTTCCTCGACTGGCTCAGGCTTTGGCTCAATTTGCGGGTATTCCTGCGCACTTGTTTCACCCTGGCTAACTTTTTCCGCCGCTACATCACGCGCCGCCGCCTCAGATCGAATGCTTTGCATCCATTCCCTAAACGCTTTGCCTTTTCCGTTATACGGGCCGCATTTTGAGCACGTAAAATAATCATCACCTCGGCCATTTTCGCGAATGTATGCCACTGAATTGCAGCAAGGATTGATACAGCTCGTTTTTAACTCACTCATCATCACCACCCGCTAACATTACCAACGCCTCAACGATTGAATCAGACAAAGCCACCGATTCAGAAACCGCCGCCTCTGCTAATTCCATTTTTTTCGCTACGTTGAACGCCCCAACTTGTGACGCTTCACCATGCAATTTTTTAACGCTATCCAAATGCGCTTGCGCCCTCATTAAGATGCTCAAGTATTCGCCGCGTTTTTGTTTTTCTACCATCGTTTTTTACTCCGTACAGTTATTGACACAAGTCCAAGCGCGGCGAAGCCGCGAAATCTAAAGTTTTCATTTCGTCTTTTTTCAATAGAACCCATTCACGTAAACGAGTGACTATTTTTTTAGAGCCATCCAGCACTAAACCTTTAATTTTGCTTACCACTTCCCCGTACCCGTTCAAATAACTAGGCCCGTACTGGCCAAAACGGGAAACTTCAACTTGTTCAATGGGGAATTCCAACGGCGAGCAATTTTCTTTTAATCGATTTTCAATAAAAGTGAGATTGTGAGATTCAGGCCGCAGATCATCGCGCCATAACTTCAAACGCTGCCCATCGCCGGCACCATTCAGGAAGTTAAAAACAGCCCAAGCAACCGCCGCGTCAACTGACATTTTTTCCTCGACCGCTTCGATAATTTCCGCCGCTTCGTCGTCATCACAAACGCCATGCAATTTCCGAATCTCACGCCACACAGACACATACGCGCCGCCTATTTGCTGAAATTGGCGGATACCATGAGAACGCGCCCACGCCACCACACGCGCCGCCCCGCTCTCTGAATCCTGACCCATCTCGAACCGGTTACCGTTTTCATCAATGGATGAATCACCCGCCACGCTGAAACCATCAACACTTTTTGCAATATATTTTGCTATGTAACCCGCCGCCGATAACTTGCGCCCGTCTTTCGTTTCGCCCGATCTGATCCACTCCGCAGTGAATCGATTAACATTAGCCCCGTGCTCTGCCCCATCCTCTCGTAATGAACGCGCCGATAATTCGCTTGTGGCTTTCTGCAAGTCTTTCGAATCTCCAAAAACCAATACATGCCAGTGGGGACAACCATCATGGTGAGGCTCAGCCACTCGGAACCCATAAAAGTAAATTCCGTTACGATCACACCAGCTACGAAAAGCAGCCCACATAGAAACAAGATAATTTTGTGCATCTCTCACAGTCTCCCCATTATGTTTTTTATTACGTTGGCCATTCGTCGCGCTATGAGAATGGAAACGACTAGGGCACGTCACCGTCCAGAAAACGGCAATATGCTGATTTTGTTCTGCCATTAGTTCAAAACCGCGAACGCGGCTCATTAATTCCGCTCTGCGAATCTCAGGATTAGAAATAGAAAGGGCCTGCAACTCAGCAAGCGTATAAGACTCACCGTCGTCATTGACGGCCAAGGTATTCTCTAAGATTTTTTGATTTTTGCGCGCTTCACGCTGGCGAAGGCTTAGCGATAAATCCGAAACATATGCGCCACGGTATTTATTAACCAGACCATAATCCCGCGCCACTTCTTCAATAACTCGCTTTTGGCGGCGCTTTAATTTATTCATCCAGAACGAAGGCGAGCAAAGGCGATTATATAAGCGATATAGCGAAACCTCGGCTTCAGCATCACACTCCGGCCTTTTCCACTCCAAGCCATGCGCGCGCAATTTTGCTGCACTAGAAATCACGTCCGCCGCGTCATCAATCGACATATGAAACGGAAATTTAGGCACCACTTCAAAAAACGTTTTAGCCATGCGATCACAATAATTTTTCATATCGTTGCGATCTGTATTACCCAAGCCAAAAGAACCGAATTTCATTCTATTTACGGTTTTTCTTAATCGATCATTGGCTTGCGACGCGGCATTAAAACCACCCGTTTTAACAGTGCGCTGCCAATCCGCTATCAACGTATTACGCAAGCACCCTGCTTTTAACGCCAGCGGCCTAACCGTTTTCACCAGCTCTTTACGAACAAAATCAACCATTAGCGCGAGACTCCAACTCATCGATCACGCGCTGAAATTTTGGCTCCCACACCTTCAGCTCTCGAACATAAAGCGATTCATTCTCAAACCACTTTGAAAGATTCATTTTCCAAGTGCGGACACAATGCTTAATTAAGTCACGCGAGAACCAAGCAGCAACTTCCGGCCTGTTGGAATTAGCCCACTCTTCAATAATGAAACCCGCCGCCGACTTTGTTGGATATTCTGCTTTTTCTTTAAGCTGGCGAATAGTCAGAATTTGGCGCTCAATCTCAGTCATTCCAACGCGCCTTGAATTGCTCAAAAACCTCGATTTGCACACCGCGAATTTCTATAGCCAAATCACGATATTCATTAGTTAAACGGGATAGATCATCCAAGCCGTGAACATACCCAACCAACTGATCTAAGGCTTGCCCTGCCACCGCTTTACGCTTCGCGTTATCGGCCTTCATTTTCAGCCGATCCGCTTTTAAACGGATCTTTTCTTCAAACGCTTTGCTACAACCGCATTCCCTAGCCATCGTTTTGCACCTCACCCAAAGCAGCGCGCATTTCCTCGACCACGTTCACCAAACGGCGCTTACCCTTCTTAACGCTCGGGATGTGGCCGTTATCCATCATGCGCTTTACTGTTAATTCAGTAAGCCCAGCAAACTCCGCGTATTTTTCCGCCGTCATATACGGCACTGCTAAAACCACTTTCATTTTCGCCCCGTTTTTAACTGTTAACCCTTATTGGGGTGAAATATACCCTACCGTAGTTCATTAGGTCAAACAGGCATAAATAGGCGCGCCTATATGGCGTGATTGTAAATACAAAAACGAAAAGGGCTTATAAAGACCTACCAAAGACCTTATCTAGGTGTATTATTACCCCATTACACCCCTATAACACCCCGTTATGTGGGATTTAATGTATCGATACAATAAGGCACATTAAAAAATGATTGACTCTATTCCTCTTAAATCGATAACAAACGCCGAAATGATCAAAAATTTCAATATAGATAGAGCAGGAACGCGCTTGCGAATCATCCGAAAGATTCTCGGATTTAATCGCCCACAATTTAGCGCTCACGTCGGTATAACCCCCGACCGTCTGAAAAATCTGGAAGATCTTAAACAAAAGCTAAACGAAACTGACATTTTAGCGGTCACTACCTCATGGCCTTTTCTGGCTGACTACCTGACCCACAAAGAAGGCATCAGGCTAGACCCCTCCAGCGAATACATACACGCGCTCGCTTCCAACCTATTACTAAAACAAATCGATTTATTAGCCAAAGCCCAAGAAGTCCAAAAAATTAGCGATTGCGACCTTGTGCGATCCGCGCTCGTAATCCCTCAGTTTCGCGACCTACTCAAAAAAGAACTAAAAGCCAAACTTGCAAGCGCCACGCAAGAGGCCAAAACCGATGCCCGTTAAGAAGACAAAGCAAGGTAATTATCGCGCCCAATTCCAAGCCGACGGCACCCGCTACGACAAAACATTCCCCACCGCCAAAGAGGCGAAACACTGGGAAGCGGAAACCAAAGCCGCAGCCAATAAAGGCTTAAACGAGATATTCAAGAACGCCAAAACGCCAATGGTTGAGATGGTGCACAAGTGGTATGACCTACACGGCAACACGCTACGCGATGGACTACACCAGCGAAACGCGCTCGTAAAAATGTGCGAGGCAATGGGCAACCCGCAAGCAGGGAAATTTAAGCCGGAAACGTTTTTAAATTATCGAAGGGAAAGACTATCGGCGGGAATCAGTGAAAACATGGTTAACCATGAACTCACTTATTTGAAAAGCATGTTTAACTGGCTTACGCGCTTTTTTGAGTGGAACCAAGAGAACCCACTAAAGCACGTTAAAAAAGTCACCCAGTATGACGTTGAATTACGCTACTTAGAGCATGACGAAATCAAAACACTTATAGCGGCCCTAGAAAGTGGCCGCAGCTCTAACCCGTCATTGATTACTAGGCTTTGCCTATCCACTGGCATGAGATGGAATGAAGCCAATCAGCTACGCCGTGAAAACCTGATACCTAGCCAAAACAAGATCCGGCTCAACATCACCAAAAACAGCAAGGCGCGAACGCTACTAATCACGCCACAGCTAATGAATGAAATTGTTGAGCAAGGCGAACCCTTTGGCCGATTGTTTCCGCAGGATCACTACAACGCTTTTAAACTGGCACTGGACAAGACTGAAATCAAATTACCCAAGGGCCAACGCACCCACGTTTTACGCCATACGTTTGCGAGCTGGTACATGATCAACGGCGGCCGCTTGGAAGTCTTGCAAAAGATACTAGGCCACGGGACCATACTAATGACCATGAAATATGCCCACTTAGCGCCGGATTATCTCGACACTATGACGACATTGAACCCACTGGATCACGCGAAGCCGTAAAAAATGCGCGAAAATCCCGCGACCAACAAAAAAGGCCAACTATTTTTAGTTGGCCTTTTTCTTTAAAATCGAGCTGTAACCCGCATGATTACTAGCTTTTAAATTGGTGCCCGGAGCCAGACTCGAACTGGCACGATCTTACGATCGAGGGATTTTAAATCCCTTGTGTCTACCAATTTCACCACCCGGGCAAAATTTCAACAACATGAAGTTGTTGGAGGCGCGAGCCGGAATCGAACCGGCGTACACGGAGTTGCAGTCCGCTGCATAACCACTCTACCATCGCGCCTAATTTGGAGCGGGAAACGAGACTCGAACTCGCGACCCCAACCTTGGCAAGGTTGTGCTCTACCAACTGAGCTATTCCCGCACACTGCTGTCGTTGCTCGACAACGGGGGCTTATTCTAATGACCCACGGCCCGCTGTCAATATATTTTTTCCTTATTTCTGAGTAACTTAGCGCGACTTAGCTTTTTAATACAGGCCAAGCTGCCTTAAGGTATTGAATCATGGACCAAATCGTTAACACTGCTGCAAAAACCAACAATACAATTGCCGCTGCATACCAACCATCCGAAGCAATGAGTGCGTCATGGCCACCAGGCTCAATACCGAGAAGCCCTGTAATGGCCGTCATCTGCACAAGCGTCTTTGCTTTACCGACAAAGCTAACCGCTACATCCGCGCTTTTTCCAACGCCCGCCATCCACTCTCTCAAGGCTGATACAAAGACTTCCCTACCAACAATTATTAAGGCCGGCACAGTAAGCCAGAGCGTATTATCACGATCCACAACCAGCATTAGAGAGACAACAACAATCAATTTATCTGCTACGGGGTCTAAAAACGCACCAAAAGCAGTGGTCAAATTCATTTTACGAGCCAAATAGCCATCCCAATAATCGGTGATGCACGCGACCCAAAATACAACCGCCGCTGCAAAACTGGCCCAATATACAGGCAGATAAAACACAACAACCATCAGTGGTATCAACACGACACGGATGGCAGTTAAAATATTAGGAAGGTTTACAGGCATATATTTTTCCGATTACAACTAGTTGCTTTACTACTCATCATGCAAAGCACTATATATTTCAGTAGCTTTCTGGCGACTAATCCCTGGCACCTTGGCTATCTCATCAATATTGGCCGCTTTTACTTGCGCCAAATCGCCGAAGAATCTTAGCAGCTCTTTACGTCTTTTGGCACCTATACCAGGAATATCCTCCAAAACTGAGCGGCCTCTCACCTTTCCTCTTCGAGCACGGTGCCCTGTTATGGCAAAGCGGTGTGATTCATCTCGAATTTGCTGGATAAGGTGCAACGCAGGCGAACTCTTATCCAAGGTAAATTCTTTGCCTCGGTAAAGAAGCACCTCCATCCCTGCTTTCCTGGTTACCCCCTTACTCACACCCAAAACATGGATGCCGGAAATATCGAGACCCGCAAGAACATCTAATGCAATATTGGTCTGACCTTTACCACCATCAATTAATAATAAATCAGGCTTTTTATCATCCACCAGTTTCTTAAACCGCCGTGTTAACGCTTGGCGCATGGCCCCATAATCATCACCAGCTTCAACCCCTTCAATATTAAACTTTCGATAGTCAGACTTAAGCGGCCCCTCTTGGTTAAACACCACACAAGAAGCGACCGTTGCTTCTCCATGACTATGACTAATATCGAAGCATTCCATTCTTTCGATTGGTTGCTCCATACTCAAAAAGGATTGAAGTGCCTGATACTGCTGCGCAATATGCTGCTTACCTTGGCTCTTTATGCGGCAAGATTCTTTAGCATTATTGATTCCAAGCTGTAACCAGCGCAGCCGCTGCGCCCTTACTTGAAAAGATAATTTTACTTTCTTCCCTCTATATTCGCTTAACGCGCCAGATAAAACCTGCGTATCGCTTAACGTATGCGAGCACACCACTTCATCGGGGATTTCACGATTAAACTGCAAATAAAACTGAGAAATAAAAGCCGTGAGTGCAGCGTCCTCATCTTCATCCATATTGAGCTTTGGATAAAAAGAGCGGCTACCTAACATTCGCCCTTCGCGAATATTGATCACATGTACGACGCAAATACCCTGCTCAATATGAATAGCAAACAGATCTAAATCGCCATCTGACGCTTCAATAGATTGGCTTTCCTGTATTTTCCGTAAATGCTGGATTTGGTCGCGAAACTCCGCCGCCTTTTCAAAATCCAGCTGCTCAGAAGCGCGATCCATATCCATTTGCAGATCGGAAATAAGATCGTTGTTTTTCCCACGCAAGAACATTTGCGCATGGTACAAGTCCTTTGCGTAATCTTCCGGAGAGATCAAACCGACACAGGGCGCACTGCAACGGCCTATTTGGTGCTGCAAACATGGTCTGGATCGATTACTAAAATAACTGTCCTCGCAGTTACGCAATTTAAACACTTTCTGCAAAAAATTAAGCGATTCCCTTACTGCATAGGTACTGGGAAATGGTCCAAAGTATTCACCGCCTTTTTTACGCTTACCGCGCACATACGCAAGCAACGGGTATTGGTGATCGCTGCAAAAAATATAAGGATAGGATTTATCGTCTTTCAGTAGAATATTGTAGCGCGGCTTGTGCTTTTTGATTAAATTCTGCTCAAGTAGCAGCGCTTCTGTTTCACTACCTGTAATGGTGACTTCAATATCATCTATGCGCTGCACCAAGGCCATGGTCTTATTGTTTAAGCCATTGCTCGCAAAATAACTGGAAACACGATTCTTTAGATTTTTTGCCTTTCCGACATAGAGAATCAAGCCTTCGCTATCGTACATACGATAAACGCCTGGCTTGGTAGATAGATGCTTTAGAAAGGATTTATGATCGAATGCCATCAGATTTTAGCTAGCTTCGGTATCAACAATCCCAAAACGAATAGCTAGACGGGTCAACTCAACATCGCTTGAGATATCGAGCTTTTCAAAAATTCGGTAGCGATATGTATTGACTGTTTTAGGACTCAAAAATAATTGATCAGAGATTTCTTGCACTTTTGCACAATTCGCAATCATGATACTGATTTGCATTTCTCGATCCGACAAACTATCGAATGGACAGGCCGCCTCTTGCGATTCAAATGGCTTGAGCGCCATTTTTTGCGCGATTTCGGGACTTATATAACGCTGGCCAGACTTAACTTTTAAGATTGCACGGCGCATTTCTTCGGCGCTTGCACCCTTAGTCATATAACCTGCCGCACCTGCTTGCAACAATCGAGAGGCATACGGATCTTCACCACAAGCAGTAACGACAACAACCTTCAGGTCTGGATTGTGACGCAACAGTTTATGAGTGGCTTCCAAACCACCCATACCTGGCATCCTAATATCCATCAGCACAACTTCAGGATCATGCTGCTTAACCATTTCGAAAGCTTCCTCGCCACTACTGGCTTCTGCGATTACTTCGATGTTTTCACTGCCCTGTAACAGGCTCACAATACCCATTCGTACAAGATCGTGATCATCAACTACTAAAACACGAATCAAAATTTATACCTCGCCTGCGATTGACGCTATGCTAGCAAATACTCGTATAGAAACCAGCTATTTTTTCTGAGAGTGCAACCGTGCTAAACGTTGTCGCTGCCACTCTTGAGTCGGATTATTTAGCGGCAAGATTATCTCAAC
The DNA here is from genome assembly GCF_012295615.1 of Bermanella marisrubri. Taxonomy (NCBI): domain Bacteria; kingdom Pseudomonadati; phylum Pseudomonadota; class Gammaproteobacteria; order Oceanospirillales; family Oceanospirillaceae; genus Bermanella; species Bermanella marisrubri. Next base: position 1,692,867 of record NZ_CP051183.1, on the reverse strand, counting down.
GGTATCACCATGAAGACGACGCAGTACTTTAAAACCAAGCTTATCCGCTAGACGCAACATAGGGCCATTATCACTCAACACCATACCCATCATCTCTACCGCACCCTGCTCACGACAATAGTCAATCATCTTATCCATTAGCGCCCGACCAATACCCAATCCTTGAGCCGCATCACTAACCATAACTGAAAATTCAGACTGTATTTGATCAGCATCCGTCCAAGTCCGAACCACACCTAGCATCTGATCATCCTTATCCATAGCAACAAATGCCATCTCCTGCTGATAATCAATCTGAGCAAATTGCGCTAGTTCACGATGACGAAAATTACGACGAGATGTAAAAAAACGATAACGTAACGACTCTGCACTAAGTTCATCATGAAATGCTTTTAAGGCAGGCTCATCCTCACCCCGTATTGGACGCAGCTCGATGCTTTCACCTGAAACCTTGTTAGTTATAGTTTCAACCAAATTAGATGGATATGGACGAATACATAATTCATGGGGCCGCCCTAAATTCGCAGCCATTCCCAACACTTTAGCCCCCTCCACAGGATGAAGTATCACATTCAACTCCACGCCTTTCAGATTTGGCATATCAACCACCATTTGAGAAAGCTTGATCAACATTTGGGACAATTGAGCAATATCGCGATCCACATGACGACTGCGTTCTTGCAAAACACGATAAATATGAGTTCGACTCATCAATTGGTGAGCTAAAACATCATTCAATGGAGGAAAAGAAACCGCCCTGTCGGCCATAATGTTGGCCGTAGCACCTCCTCCACCAAAAATAATCAACGGACCAAAGGTTTCGTCTCGGGTTACCCCCATACTAAACTGAATTGTGACCTCACCTGAACGCATGGGTTGGACACTGAAACCGTGGACCTGACTATGATCAAAACGCTTTCGAATTTGCGAGCGTAGTTCCTTGGCAGCAAGATTTAATTCTTCCAAGTCTTGTATACCCGTTACAACCCCCCTCCATCGGTCACGCGGGTTATCACCGTATGCAAATGGGTGACAATAGCGCTCATGGATAATTTTTAATGCAGCAGGGAATTTAACCTTTGGCGCTGGACGGGAAAAATTTTCATTAAGGAATTGTGTTTCAACTACTTTAAAGTCGTAGCACTGCAATACTCGATAAATCTCTTCAGCGGTTAAATACTCCCGCTGTTGATGCATCGCATTATGAATGATTTCTTTGGCTTGCTTTACATCATGATTTGGTCCAACCAACATGGTGGCTGGAGTCTCACGCAAAAGCTCTTGGTTACGCTGGTGTCTCACCATATGCATGAACGCTTTAATCGCCCTATCGGGCGTGTCGTAGGTAGGAATCCCCGCATCATCAAATACATGACGACTACGCTCTACCGACTCGCCGCCCATCCAACTGGTTAACAAGTTTTTCTGATGAAATTTAATGTGGTTAATCACCACATTAGCCACATCAACAGGATTTACGACACTATTGGGTGAGAACAACACCAAAATGGCGTCGACGTTTGGATCTTGCTCAACCAACTCCAAAACTTTTTTATAAACTTTCGGACCGGCTTCAGGGGTAATATCCACCGGATTCGATTGAGACCAATATGGAGGCAATATTTCTGATAGCTTTTCAATGGTTGAAGTGGATAGCGTTGCCAACTGACCACCTTCATGCACTAGTCGATCAACTGCTAAAATCGCACCACCAATGCCATTGGCAACGATCGCCAATCGCTCACCTTTCAATGGCTTCATGCGAGTTAAGGATTCAACCGACTCAAATAATTCTTCAGTGCTATCCACCCTTAAGACGCCAGCCCGCAATAAAATTGCTTCATAAACCATATCTCGGTGACGTAAGCCGGCGGGAATTAAATCAACGGGCGACTGAGACTGAGGGAAACGACCGCTTTTAATAGCCAAAACCAATTTACTACGGGAGGCATTTCGTACAGCTCGTACAAAGGCTTTTGCATCATGCACTTGCTCTAAATGCAACATGATCGCTTTCACTTGGCGCTGCGATGACAGGTAATCAATGGCGTCTGGCATCGCAACATCAGCACTATCCCCGATCGTTAAGAAATGAGAAAAACCAATACCACGGCCATGAGCCCAATCCAGTAAGGCACTGGCCAACGTGCCTGACTGACCCAAATACGCAACCTTGCCAGGTAATGCTTGGATATGACTATAACTCGCATTGAGCTTTAAATCAGGAATCAGCAAACCCAAGCAATCTGGCCCCATGATACGCACATCATATTCACGAGATAGTTGCCTCAATGGGTTTTTCGAAGGTCGGAATTGTTCTGCGCGCTTACGAGAAATACCGCCAGTTAAAATAATGACAGCATGAATACCAATCTTGCCAAGCTGCTTAATAATTTTTTCTATCGTAGGCGCCGGTGTACAAATGATCGCCAAATCTATATCTTTAGGTAGACGACCAATTTTAGAAACACAGGGAACACCGTGCACGGTTTTATAACGACGAATGTTTACGGCATATACAGAGCCTTTAAAGCCAGCCGACTTTAAGTTCTGGATGACAGCACCACCCATACTTGTCGTTTTTTCTGATGCGCCAATGACGGCTATTTTTTGCGGCTCGAAAAAGCGCTCTAACCAACGAGTACCCATACTGCCCTTAGAAAAAGGTGTTTTCTTTTAGTTATTTGAGTTATATAGACTTATTAACCAAGGCTCAAGCAATTACTGCATGACTTCAACATTATTTATACAGCATTCAGATTTTGATCAGCACTCTGTACCGCCTCAGCACCCGGAAAGTCCATTACGGAATTTAGCTGTGGAAACCAAATTACGTCAATCTGGGCTTTGGAATGATTTAAGTATAGAGCAAGCAAAACCGGTTTCTCGAGAAATATTTCAATTGATTCACAGCAAAGGCTACATTGATCAACTGTATAATATTTCACCACCCAAGGGTATGATTCTCGCGGACCCAGACACACCACTCGCTTTCGACACCCTAGAAGCCACAGAAGAAGCTGCTGGATCTGGCATTCAAGCAGTCGAATCCATACTCAGCGGAAAACATCAGAATGCTTTTTGCGCCATTAGACCACCTGGCCACCATGCAGAACCCAAAAAAACCAAAGGCTTTTGCTTTGTAAACAATATTGCTCTTGCAGCACAGCATGCACTTAACCAAGCGGGCATTAATCGGGTATTAATTTTTGACTTTGATGTTCATCAAGCCAACGGCACCATCGAAGCTTTTCGTGGACGAGATGACGTTGTTGTTGTTACTAGCTTTCAACACCCCTACTACCCCAACTCTCACTGGCTGGTTAAAGAGGAAAATATAATTAACATTCCAGTGGAAGAACATACAGGCAGCGCAGAATATCGTCGCTTAGTTGAGAATAAATTACTAAAGGCAGCAGATGCTTTTAAACCAGATATGGTTTTTATATCCGCTGGATTTGATGCTCACATCGACGACCCTATGGGCGGCCTTGATTTAATCGAAGACGACTATTATTGGCTGACAAAGTTAAGCATGGATATCGCCAACCGATACGCTAAAGGCCGAATCGTCTCCATGATGGAAGGTGGCTATAACTTAGAAGCCTTGGGTAATAGTGCTCACGAACACATAAGAGCCTTAACGGGCCAATAACCCACCGAAGCCTGAATACAAGTTCTTGCTTTTCCAGTAAAATAGATAACGGTATAAAATATCAAAGATATTTTGCAAACCACTGCACAACGTTAGGAAAATGATCCTTTGAACATTCGGGTGCAGTAAGCATATTAATATGATCATAATCCAAACGATTACCCATCTTGCGTCCTAAAAGTTGATACTGTTTAACACCCAAACCTGACTCTGCCATAAAACGCTTAACATCATGTCGATGGCCAAGACTAAAATCCTTGATTGCAGCAAAATACAAAGTAGGTGGCAACGAATTCGTTTGTGACGCTGCACCATAGTTAAAACCATCGTCACTATCTATCCAGGAGGATCGACTCACCCACTCCACACATTGCCGATGGGCTTTTAATGTTTCATTTTGCGAACCGATCTTATATTTCACAGCTGGCAGATAACCTTTTCGCTCCGCTATGCGTGTCGACAAATGCTTCCAAACCAAGTCTATTTTCAAATAGCGGTCAAAATTGCGCACACGGACCGTGCGTTTACTCCCGAAGTATACGCAAGAGGCAACCTGCTTAACGCGCTCAGAATAGCGCAGCAACAATGCATTCACATTAACGCCACCCCAAGAATGCGCTGCAATATGAAGTCGAGCTTGCCCTGTTTTTTCCAATATATAATCCATCACAAGCGGAATATCTTCAGTTATCGTTTCGGTTTGACCGTGGTCGCTTGCAGCACTCACTTTAGGTGTCGACAATCCCATCCCGCGCAAATCCAAAACAAATACCTGATAGCCCTGCCCGACTAGAAAACACACTAAACCCTTGCCGCTTTTGTGATAGAAAATTCGACCATCCTCCACCATACCATGGACCATCAACACTACCGGCGTGCTCTCATGGCCTGTTTGGGAGATGTGCATTAGATGCAACTTGTGCGGAAACTTTGATTCAACAAATAGGGATTGGAACAACATAGACTTTAGGGCACCTCTTATAAGTCACTTTAAGCTCTGGCCTTGATCGTGTTTCAAGATCAAGGCGTGGTATTGAAGGTCTAACGGGTTAAATCAAAATACCACAACACAGAGATTGGAACACGAGCAAGGCCCCGAAGGGCAAGGCCTGTAGCACTTTCCTTCGGTGTCAGACTTCTTGGAAAGGACTCGTCATTACGCGGCAAAGCCTTCCTTGAATGAAAGCACGACAGGCATCTTGCAGAGTCAAATTGACTTATAAGAGGTGCCCTTTCTTGAACATAAAAAACCCGGCTAAGCCGGGTTTTTGGAAAGTCGAATTATTTCGACGTTTTCTTTTTAGCAGACGTTTTTTTCTTTGCGGAAGTCTTCTTCTTAGCGCTCGTCTTTTTCGCTGAGGTTTTTTTAGCCGAAGTCTTCTTGGCCGACGTCTTTTTCTCAGTTATCGCCCATTTTCCATCTTCATAGAAAGCACTCCAACCCGTCGCTTTACCATCCTTATCCGACGCAACATAAATCTGCTGTGTCTTACGAGAGAATCGAACAGTGGTTGGATTGCCATCTGAATCTTTTGTTGGTGCATCCAACAAAAAATGATACTTCTCTGGTAATTCAGCCTGATGCGGTAACAGCTCCTCCACTTTAGGCGCGCGGGTTTCACGATTTTTAGGGAACTGACTCGCCGCTAAAAACAAACCAGAAGCACCGTCTCGCAGAACGTAAGTATCATCAACTTTCTCGCACTTAAGCTCAGGACATGGAATTGGATCCATTTTAGGCGGCGCTGGCTGACCATTCTTCAGCAATTTGCGAGTATTTTTACACTCTTCATTGGTACAACCAAAATATTTACCGAAGCGACCATTTTTTAGCTGCATTTCACTGCCGCACTTATCACACTCGAGTGTCGGACCTTCGTATCCTTTGATCTTAAACGTACCAAACTCAACTTCGTAACCCGAACAATCTGGATTATTACCGCAAATATGAACCTTGCGCTTTTCATCGAGCAAATAGCTTTCCATAGCAGCACCACACTTATCACAGCGGCGCTTTTCACGAAGACGGCGCATCTCTGCTTCTTCATCTTCGTTAGCTGAAATTGCTTCATCACCCGGCGTTAGATTCATGGTTTTGGTGCAACGCTCTTTGGGTGGCAATGAATAACCTTCACAACCCAAGAATACACCTGTAGAACCCGTACGAATCATCATATGACGACCACACTCTGGGCACTCAATATCTGTCGGCACAGGTGTATTGGGACGCATCCCATCTTCGTCGTTACTGGCTTTATCCAGCTTAATCGAGAAGTCTTTATAAAATGAGTCTAAAACGTGTTTCCAGTTATCACGACCTTCTGCGATGTCGTCCAACTGCTCTTCCATATTGGCCGTAAAGCTGTAATCCATTAAATCTGTAAAGTTTTCTTGCAAACGATGGGTAACAATCTCACCCATTTTTTCCGCGTAAAAACGACGACCTTCAAGACGCACATAACCGCGATCTTGAATAGTGGAAATAATAGAAGCGTAAGTAGAAGGACGACCGATACCACGCTTTTCAAGTTCACGAACCAAGCTCGCTTCGTTATAGCGCGCAGTTGGTTTAGTAAAATGCTGCTTAGGCTCAACCTGTTCTAGTGTTAACGGGTCACCTGCTTGAAGATCTGGTAGAACCTTATCATCCTCACTCTTGGATTGCGCGGACAAGGCTGCCATATGACCATCAAAGCGAATCACTCGCCCTTTTGCTTTCAGTTCAAAGTCACCACATTTAGCGGTTAAAGTCGTACTGGTAAATTGAGCATCGGCCATTTGACACGCTAAAAAACGACTACGAATCAAATCATATAGCTTGTGTGCATCGGGCTCCATGCCATTCAAAAGATTAGATGTCATACGAACATCCGATGGTCGAATAGCTTCATGCGCCTCTTGAGCGCCTTCCTTACTACTGTAAATCCTTGGATTCTCCGGCAAATAATCATCACCGAATTTGTTCTGAATATAATCACGCGCGCCCGAGATAGCATCTTGGCTTAAGTTGGTGCTATCCGTACGCATATAGGTGATGTATCCGGCCTCATACAAGCGCTGAGCCATCATCATGGTTTTCTTAACGCTAAACCCTAAACGCGTGCTAGCCGCTTGCTGTAGAGTTGATGTGATAAAGGGTGCTGCTGGCTTAGAACGCGTTGGCTTGTCTTCGCGATTGGTAATTTCATAACCATTCGCCTCAAGCTTCTTCACTGCTGCCATGGCCTGCTCTTCATTCACAGGCTTATATTCTTTATCGCCTTCTTTCGTTACCTGAAAACGAATAGCATCACTGGACTTACCCTTAAGGTGACTAAAGGTTTCCCAATACTCTTCAGGTACAAATGCGCGAATCTCAGCTTCACGCTCAACCACTAGACGCACCGCTACCGATTGAACACGACCAGCCGACAATCCTCGTGCGATCTTTGACCACAGCAATGGCGAAACCATAAAGCCCACAACTCGATCCAAGAAGCGACGTGCCTGTTGCGCATCAACTCGATGCTTATCAACATCAGAGGGTTGTTCAAAGGCCTGCTGAATTGCCGTTTTGGTAATTTCGTTGAAAACCACACGCTTATAGGGAGCTCCCGTATCGCCAATCACCTCTTTTAGGTGCCAAGCGATGGCCTCCCCCTCTCTATCCAAATCCGTCGCGAGATAGATGGCATCAGCATCCTTAGCAAGCTTCTGCAACTCACTAACCACCTTTTCTTTACCCGGTAGTATCTCGTAATGAGCCTTCCACCCATGTTCAGGATCAATCCCCATCTTATTGATGAGCTTTTCCTTTTCTTTCTTCTTTTTATGGATGACTTTATCTTCGGGCGACATCTTACGCGTAATTGCCGCCTGGCGAGCACGCTCTTTTGGATCCACAGGCTGCTTGTTCGCACCAGTTGGCAAATCGCGGACATGACCGACCGAAGACTTCACGATAAAGTCTTTCCCCAAATACTTATTGATTGTTTTTGCCTTTGCCGGTGACTCGACTATAACAAGCGATTTTCCCATATACCTGCAATATCCCTAGGTATTTCTATAAATTTAAGCTGGCACATATATAAGGTGGCAACTGCTACGGGTCAAGTAAAAACCCAATAATCTGTTACACAACACCTTAAATGACTAATAAATAAACACTATTAGCGTGTATGTGACTGCTATACTTCAATCAAGGATTAGTCTGGAACAATAAAAATTGCAAATTTTATGATCATTTTTATCGTAATTATCAGCATAGTATTAATTGCTGGCGCCCTAATGGTTGCGCACCACATGAGCGTAAAAGAAAAGAAACTAACAGAGCAACGATTGAGAGGCAAACGCATTCTTGTCTATGCTAATGAAATTTGGGACGCTCTCAGTGAGTGCAGCAAATTGATTGACGCTCCCGACATCCTGCATACACTGATGGATTACTACCGCTGTCAGATGCGTCATCGCGACGGTATTCTTGGTGAAGATAATAGCCAAACTTACGAAAATGAAATTCAATCATTTAAAGACAAAATAAGCCAGATACACGTTGTTCAGCAGCTAGACAACGATAACGAAATCAATCATGCGAAGCGCATTTTCTCAAAAGCCAGCAAATACATAAAATCGGCCGCCAATAGGAAATTATTAGGCCAAGGTGAAGCCAATACAATGCGCACATCCATGAAACGCCGAATGCTCGATCTACAAGTCAGCGCATATGAACGTCTTGGCGATGAAGCTGGCGAACGCAGTGACCCTGCGACTGCAACCAATTATTACAAATACGCCAAAAAACTGCTCATCGAAACAAACCTTACATTTGATGGAAAGATTGAATGGGTTCGTAAAATCAGCCATAAAAACCAAGTACTCTTTGGCAATGCCGTAGCAGAGAAACTAGAAAAACAAATAGACGAGGAGGAAAATACAGTAGATGAGTTCGGCATACCCAAAGACACAAACGTACTGGCTGGAAACAAAAAAGCGTTTTAATTGAAGCTAGTCTTCAACCATCAATTTAAACCTAGGCACCTCAACCCCATCCAGAACAACGTTCTCGACAAACATACCATAGGGTCTAACCCAATAGCCATATTCTCCATACAGGGCTTGATAGGAGACCAGCCACTCTTCTGTTTCACTGTGTTGCACACAGCCCATAACCTTGTATAACGAACCTTTGTAATGCTTATAAATTCCTGACTTTATTTTCATCAATCAACCTCATTGAAAACAAAAAGGGCCAGGTAAAAACCCAGCCCTTTTTAGGATTAACTCATAATCTTATTCAAAGATTATAGGCGCTCCCATACGGTAGCAATACCTTGACCCATACCGATACACATAGTCGATACGCCAAGCTTCGCATCTTTTTGCTCTAATACGTTGATTAGAGTCGTAGAGATACGCGCACCAGAACAACCCAATGGGTGACCTAGAGCGATTGCACCACCGTGAATATTTACACGCTCGTCAGCAATGTCTTTAAGACCTAGGTCTTTAACACATGGAAGAGACTGAGCAGCAAATGCTTCATTTAGTTCCCAGTATTCGATGTCGCTTGCTTCTAGACCAGCACGCTTAAGTGCTTTCTTAGTCGCAGGAACAGGACCGTAACCCATGATCGCAGCATCACAACCAGCAACTGCCATTGCGCGGATTTTAGCACGAGGAGTTAGACCTAACTCTTTTGCTTTTTTACCGCTCATTAGCAACATTGCAGAACCACCATCGGTGATCTGTGAAGAAGTACCCGCTGTTACCGTACCGCCTTTTGGATCGAACGCAGGGCGTAGCTTACCAAGGCTTTCTACTGTTGTTTCTGGACGAATTGTTTCGTCTTCAGTAACCAGAATTTGCTTACCATCAGCATCGTGGCCGTACATTGGAACGATTTCATTTTTGAAATCACCTTCCAACGTTGCTTTGTGCGCTAGACGATGTGAACGCGCAGCGAACTCGTCTTGTTGCTGACGAGTAATACCATGCATTTTGCCTAGCATTTCAGCCGTTAGACCCATCATGTTAGATGCTTTGGCAGCATACTTAGAAGAAGCTGGGTTGTGGTCGAAACCGTGCTGCATGTTTACGTGACCCATGTGCTCAACACCACCAACAACGAATACATCACCGTTACCAGTTTGAATGGCTTGAGCAGCGGTATGAATCGCTGTCATTGCAGAACCACATAGACGGTTAACAGTCTGTGCAGCCGCTTCTTTAGGAACGTCAGTCATCAAAGAAATTTGACGAGCAACGTTGAAACCCTGTTCCAAAGTTTGGTTAACACAACCCCAGATTACATCTTCAACGTCTTTTGGGTTTGCATTTGGGTTACGCTCAAATAAAGCGTTAATTAGGTTTGCAGAAATATCTTCTGCACGGACGTTACGGAACACGCCGCCTTTTGAGCGACCCATCGGTGAACGTACCGCATCAATTACAACTACATCGTTATCTGCGTAGCTCATTTGTATTCTCCTATCGTTACGATCGCCAATTAGCCGTGATACTTTTCGCCTTTGGCCGCCATGTCACGCATCTTGTCAGTTACGTGGTATAGAGGACCTAGGTCTTTGTACTTGTCAGCAAGCTCAACGAACTTGTCTAGACCGATTGTGTCGATGTAACGAAGTGCACCACCACGGAATGGAGGGAAACCGATACCGAAGATTAGACCCATATCTGCTTCTGCAGCTGTGTCTACGATACCTTCTTCTAAACAACGTACAGTTTCGATACACATTGGAATCATGCAGCGTGCAATGATGTCATCGGCATCGAAATCTTTTTGATCAGCACATACTGGCTTCAATAGCTCAAGTACAGACTCGTCAAAGACTTTCTTAGGCTTGCCTTTCTTGTCTTCTTCGTACTTATAGAAACCTTTCTTGTTTTTCTGACCGTAGTATTCATTCTCGTACAATACTTCCATTGCAGATTTGAAGTCAGCCTTCATACGCTCTGGGAAGCCTTCCGCCATAACATCATTAGCGTGCTTACCAGTATCGATACCAACTACGTCCATCAAGTATGCAGGACCCATTGGGAAGCCGAATTTTTCCATTACCTTATCAACCTGACGGAAGTCAGCACCGTCACGCATTAGCGCAGCGAAACCACCAAAGTAAGGGAATAAAACACGGTTAACTAGGAACCCTGGGCAGTCGTTAACAACGATTGGGGTTTTACCCATCTGCTTAGCGTAAGCAACTGTTGTAGCAACCGCTTCTTCAGATGTTTTTGAACCTCGGATAACTTCTACAAGAGGCATCATGTGCACTGGGTTGAAGAAGTGCATACCTAGGAAGTTTTCAGGACGTTTCAAATCTTCAGCAAGTAGATCGATAGAAATAGTTGAAGTGTTAGAAGCAACAACAGCGTCTTCACGAACAACATCTTCTACTTCAGCTAGAACGATTTTCTTAACTTTTGGATTTTCAACAACTGCTTCAACAACCACATCTACATCACCGAACTCGGCATAAGATAGTGTTGGACGAATGCGGTTTAGGGCTTCACCCATTTGAGCAGGTTTCATTTTCTTTCTCTCAACACGCTTGGCTAAGAGCTTATTGGCTTCGTTCAGACCAAGCTCAATACCCGCCTCAGCGATGTCTTTCATCAAGATTGGCGTACCTTTAAGCGCTGATTGGAAAGCAATACCACCACCCATAATACCAGCGCCAAGCACTGCAGCCTTTTTAGTTGGCTTAGCAATCTTATCGAATTCTTTTGCTTTCTTCTTAAGCAATTGATCATTGTTAAACAAACCAATCAATGCCTGAGATTCAGTGGTCTTTGCTAGTTTAGCAAAGCCTTTCGCTTCAACTTCTAACGCTTTGTCGCGACCAAAGTTTGCAGCCTTCTGCATTGTTTTGATTGCTTCAATTGGAGCTGGGTATTGACCCTTTGTTTGACCTGCAACGAAACCTTTAGCCGTTTCGAATACCATCATTTGCTCCATTGGGTTTAGCTTAAGCTTAGAAGTTTTCTCTTCACGCTTAGCTTCCCAGTTCAATTCACCAGCAATGGCTTCTTTAAGCATTGCGATGGCTTGTTCTTGAAGAGCTTCTGCTTTAACTACAGCGTCAACAGCACCGAACTTAAGTGCTTTATCAGCGCGGTTCTCTGCACCCATGCAGATCCATTCGATTGCATTGTCCGCACCAATCACGCGAGGTAGACGAACTGTACCACCGAAACCAGGGTAGATACCTAGCTTAACTTCTGGCAGACCCACTTTGGCCTTCTCAGACATAATGCGGTAGTCAGTCGACAAACACATCTCAAAACCACCACCAAGAGCAATACCGTTAATCGCAGTAATGCTTGGGAAAGGTAGGTCTTCAACTGCGTTGAAGATTTTGTTGGCTTCTAAAATCCACTCGATGATTACTTCTTCGTCTTGCTTGAAGTTGTCACCGAATTCAGTGATATCAGCACCAACGATAAAGCAGTCTTTACCAGACGTTACTAATAAACCTTTAACGTCGCTGTTGCCTTTAAGAGCTTCTACGGAAGCTTTTAGGTCTTCCAATGTTTCACGATTAAACTTGTTTACGGACTCACCTTGCAAATCGAAGTTCAATTCGGCGATACCGTCTTCGAGTAGCTTAACCGTGATGGCTTTACCTTCGTAAATCATCAACACATCTCCACGCTATGTTTAGCTGAGTTAACGCAAAACAGACCAAATACAGAGTACTTGGCCTGCTCTACTGTTTTCTGACGGGCATTTGGTTAAAAAACACCCAATTAACCTAATTCATACGCCCGTTTGAATTTGGTGTTCGAACCTTCGTAAATCTCACCTAAAAAGTCAACCATTTAATGGCGTTTTTCATCAAAAGATTGGCTTTTTGCTGGATAAATAACCAGGGCAACACCCGTCATGGGCAAAAATGATCTTTTACACTGTAGACTACACAGGACAATTTGCAGCAAATGGTACGTTCTTGCCTACATCCGCTCTAAATGCGGCATACATCATAAGAATCAAGGATAGATATGAAAATAAATGATAAAAGGTCCACAAAAACCCTTTAATTCCTTTACAAAATTGAACAAACTATGGCGTTGACGCTGACGTAAAAGCTGCAGGATAAAAATAATGATAAAAAAAATACACGGCCTTAGCCTAATCGTACTCTCTCTATGCCTTGCCATAACAGTAAAGGCGGACGCCAACACCGGCGATCTTCTTAAGCGAATATATGACATGCGCATTGTTAGTTACGCCATTCTGAGTGACTACTACATGTTTAGTGGCCTAGAAGGTGATTCTCGATACAACCGTGAAATCGAATCTGGCATTAAACAGTTTGATTCTCATTTGGACGAAATCACCGCAAGTTCAGCGCCTACTTCAAAACTCGATGGCGTAGCCAAGGTTGTCAAAAGCTGGCAAGAGTACAAAAAATTATTAGAAGTGAACCGTGCAGACTTTTTAACTCAAGGATATGCCAACGCTCGCTTGGTTGATGAATTAAGTAAAAATGCTGTAACGCTCAACGAAGAGCTACAGAACCTTTATGACAATTTAAAGCAGAGCTCTGACTTCCCTATTTCATCTCAAACTGAATTAACCCGTCAGATGGGTATCATTATTCAAACCCTAACAGCAGAATACGCAGCACGTAGCACATCTAGCTTGGGTCAAGTAATGGTAATCAAGATCAACGAAGGCGGCATGGAAAAACAAGCTGCACAATTCGATAAACTTTTGGCTCAATTAAAAACAAACACCGACAAAGACAAATCCATCTATCGCTCTCTAGATCAAGTAGAGGTGAAATGGGAGTTCATCAATAAGTCTATTTTCAACTACAACGAAAACGCTGTACCTTTCGTTATCAGTACTTATGGTGATCGCATTGCTCAAAACCTCGTAAGCATTGGCGATCACTACAATCGATCTATGCAGGCTAAGAAATAGCCTGCAGTTTTTCTAACGTCTGCTTCAAATGGTCAGGATCATATGTCTGACCATTCTCCCACCAGATAACCCGTGAGTAATCTGGAGTTCGCTCAATCGCAACGGAACTCTCGGGCAATCGACCAATAACTCTACTCACTGCATCCAAATCAACACTAGGTTTCTCTTTGTACCAACTCCAACCCTCCGGAAGCCCCTCTTGCATCCACCCTTGCTGCTTAACCACTGCAAACTTGCATGTATCTTTTTTACTTGGTTTAGGGTTATAAAGAATATAACTAGCGCCGTTAACATCATCACGAATACCACTCTCCTTTGGCTCTGCTGGTAAGCCCTGCAAGCTCACCTTCATCCCAGCCATCAATGCCTGGTGGCGCCACTGCCCCTGCTTCTTTTCTTTCACACTAGGCCTGAGCCATTGCACACTGCCGAATATCACAAGCATACCCAGAACAATAATGATCCATACACCCATTATGCATCACCTTCCTTCATCGCTTCCAACTCCAACCAGCGCTCTTCTTTTTCCATTAACTCCCCTTGCTTTACCTCTAACAGGTGCAGGCGCTCAGTAACAAAATCCGTATCGCGCTGATAAAAATCAATGGCCGTTGTTTCTTGAGTTAACTCAGCAACTTCTCGCTCAAGATTTTCGATAATTTGTGGCAACTCATCTAGCTCAAGCTGAAGTTTATAACTCAACTTCACCTTGGCTTTTTCTTTGGTTTTCTGCGGCTCAGGATTAGTCGATTTAGTTTGTTTTTGTTGGCGATCCGTAATGGGTTTGGCGCTAGCGTCCTTTAAGCGAAAGCCACGCTCGTACCAGTCTTGATAACCACCAATATGTTCACTTACGCGTCCGTCGCCGTCGAATACGTACAAGTAAGAAACAACATTATCAAGAAATGATCGATCGTGACTCACCACCAACACAGTTCCCTCATACTCCATCAAGCGACTTTCCAACAATTCTAGTGTTTCCACGTCTAAGTCATTAGTCGGCTCGTCCAAAACCAAAAGATTTGAAGGTTTACTGAACAACTTAGCCAACATCACTCTGCTTGCCTCACCACCTGACAATGCCTTCACTGGTGTTCGCGCTCTAGCGGGCGTAAATAAAAAGTCAGAGAGATAGCTAAAAATGTGTTTTTTCTGATCGCCAATTTCAATGAACTCTCTACCTTGAGCAAGGTTATCGATAATGTTTTTTTCAGGATCCAATTCAGCACGCAATTGATCAAAGTAAGCAATTTCTAATTTAGTACCTTGCTTTACGGTTCCTGCCTGAGGCTTCAACTGCTTAAGCATCAGTTTCAGCAGCGTACTTTTACCACACCCGTTAATCCCGAGAAGACCAATGCGATCACCTCGCTGCACGATAGAAGAAAAATCTTTCACAAGATTTTTTTCTTCCACGCTATAACAAAGGTTTTCAATTTCAAACACGACCTTGCCTGACTTTTCTGCGGAATCGAGAGCAAAATCACTAACACCTTGACGATCAACGCGAGCCTTTCGCTCGTTACGCATAGCCTTTAAAGCTCTCACACGTCCTTCATTGCGAGTTCGACGCGCCTTAATGCCTTGACGAATCCACTTTTCTTCTTCAGCAAGACGTTTATCAAATAGCGCATTCTCTTTTTCTTCATCTTCAAGGCGTTTTTCACGCCAAGCTTGAAGTCCCTCATAGTCACTACCATCGAAGCGATAGACCTTACCCCTATCTAGATCCAACACCTGATTTGCTACTTTTTCCATAAACGCGCGATCATGGGTAATAAACAACACAGCCCCATTAAAATCCGCCAGCTGCTCTTCGAGCCATTCAATCGCGGGTATATCCAAGTGGTTCGTTGGCTCGTCTAGCAGCAGCAAATCCGGCTCACTCAATAGCGCGCGCCCTAGCATTACTCGACGACGCCATCCACCTGAGAGCTCTGCCATCAGCTTATCCTTTGGCAGTTTAAGCTTATCCATAATGGCCTCGGCTTTCTGCTGAAGAAGCCAGCCGTCCTGAGATTCGATCTTTGTTTGTAAACGGGCCATTTTTTGCATATCCGCATCGGTATTAGCACTTAGACTGATGGCATCAAATTCGGCCAAAAGCGCAGCAAGCTCAGCTTGGCCACTAAGCACCACATCTTCTACCCTGCGCTCATCCGCAGCCGGTAAGGTTTGCGGCAGCTCTGCCACAACACACCCATCTTGCACGCGAACGATACCCCCATCAGGCTGCCTGCGCCCTAGCAATAAACTCATAAGAGTCGACTTACCAGCGCCATTTCGACCAACCAAACACAGACGTTCCCGCTCGTTAATTGTCAGATCTAAATGATCTAAAAGAACCTGCTCACCATAATGCAGGGAAACTTGCTCTAGAATTGCAACAGGCATAAATACTCGTGTACCGATGAAAAAACGCCATTGTAAGCCTTGTAGCTTGGGATTTCAGGGTTTTTATACGGCTTGTCATGGTCGCCCATCATCAGAAACAGGCATTAGTTCAAAAAACTCTATCAAAATATATTTATTTAAAAGACTCTGCTGATCAAAATCGGCTATGCTGAATTCAGGATTAGGGGGAAGCCTATGGGGACACGTTTACTTTACGTGATGAGTTTGAGTCTGACTTTTTTAGTCATGCCTTGGTATGCCATCGCCAACACAACAGGCCTACATCAAGATTTTCTTGACGCTGAAAAGCTACTCAAAAGCCGAAACTACACTGGCTTCAAGCAAAAGCTCAGTTCTTTAGATCACCCGCTAACTCCTTATCTAGAGTCAGACTATATATACCGACATTTCTACACACGACCCGATGACAAAATTCAAGCGTTCCTTAGAACCCACAGCAATACACCAGCCGCAGATCAATTAAAACGAAAATGGCTTTTTTACCTTGCCAGAAAAAATGACTGGAAACGCTTTAACCAGTATTACACTCCATCTAACAGCCTTACTTTACGCTGCCATCATGCGCATTCTTTAAACAAGACCAATCGACACTTTGAAGCAATCACCGAAGGCCAAAGACTATGGCTATTGGGAGATCCCTTACCTAAAGCCTGCGACAAGGTATTTCAACACTGGCAACGCAAAGGACTACTCAGCCAAGATTTAATTTGGCAGCGTTTCTTGAAATCGGTTGATAAGCGTCATTATCGTTTAGCACGCTATTTACAAAAAATGCTTTCTAGCGAATACCAAAAACACGCCAAGCTAGTTCGCTCACTTTGGCGTAAACCATGGAATATTCTATCTAACGAAGCAGCAATAGAATTGCCCAATGACGCCCGCTACTTACTAGCAAAACGCAGCATACTGCGCCAGAAAAATGAGATTGACCCAAGCCATCCAATATTGAACTTTTTCAGCCAAACGCAGCTGGAGCGCATTCAAAAAGAAACCATTACCACCATGGCTAGCAAAGGCGAAGAGGATGCTTTTTTCTGGTACCAATTAGCCAGCAAACACAAATTAATAGACACAAAAATGGAGCACGCCTTTTTACACGGAGCAGTACAAAACAGTAATTGGTTTGTTTACACTCATCTATTCAAGCTCGCCAGCCCAAACATTCAACGTGACAGTCAATGGCAATACTGGCAAGGCCGCGCTCTACAAATGATGGGCGCGAATACAAACCAAGTACAATACTATCTGGCGGAGGCGGCTAAGAACCGCGACTACTATGGTTTTATGGCTAGCCAGCAGCTAGGCCAAAAAGCAAACATGAATCATCGATCTATCGATATAGCCCCTTCGAAAATTCAAACTGTTAGGCTAGATCACAGCATTAAGCGAGCACTAGCCTTCTTCGAGCTAAATAGAATTCCACAAGCGCGCAGAGAATGGCGCTATGCAATGGAGCAACACGATGAGTCAGGACAACTGGCTATGGCACTTGTTGCCGGTCGGCATGGCTGGGCTGATCGAGCAATCATGACGCTAGCGAAAGTCAAAAACTGGGATGATTTGCAGCTTCGCTTTCCTCTTGCGCACTTAGAGGCCTTTAGCTCAGCAGCTCAAAAGCACCACATCAGCCAAAATTGGATATATGGCATTGCCAGACAAGAAAGTGCATTTATGCATGATGCCAAGAGCTCTGCTGGCGCCACAGGCTTGATGCAGTTAATGCCGGCCACAGCAAAAGGCATTAGCCGCAAAATTAGGGTGCGCTACAACTATGGAAGCCTCATCAAACCAGACTACAACATTCATCTTGGCAGTGGGTATTTAAAACAATTAGCTAAACGCTTTAACAATAACAAGGTGCTTGCTACCGCTTCTTACAACGCTGGTCCTACGAACGTAAAACGCTGGCTCAAGCGCAATCAGGGCCCCATCGACCAATGGATCGAAAACATTCCATTTAGCGAAACACGAGAATATGTAAAACGCGTATTAACGTATTCAGTCATATACAGCTATCGATTGGGTCAACAACAACCGATATTAGATTATGACACACTCGCTTCATGGCAAAGTAAAAACACTCAATTACAAATCAGCCTCCTAAAATCTAAGCAGAATAAGCAGGGTTAGCTATGCTTATGTGGTAGCTTCAAGAAGGACGTTACCATGGCATCACAGGGCAAGCAGTACCACATAACCCAGCATGGCTCTACAACCCACAATCCAGATTTTAACTGGTGCCAAATACAAGAGACGATAACAATGCTTGCGCTTGCTGTAGCGCAAGTAGAGACGTCAATGAAGGACGGAGAACAAAGCGTAAGCACCCTGAGTGATGCCTTCTCACGAATGACTGGTTATATCGAAAATATCGACAAAGCCACTGCTAGCATCACAACCGACAATCTTGAAACCTACAAAGAAACAGTTAGAAAAGCGACCCAAGAACTCAGCAAACACGCAGAAAAAAGTGTTACTGCCTTCCAGTTTTATGATCGCATCAGCCAACGACTTGCTCATGTTTGCGATAGCCTAGATAAACTTGGGGCACTTATTAGTGATCCCAAGCATATTGAAGAGCCGACTCACTGGCAGGCACTGCAAGAACACATTAAAAACTCTTACACCATGGAGGCAGAACGCCTGATGTTTGAGCATATTCTTCGCGGCGAATCTATTGAAGAAGCGTTACAAATCTATCGTCATCATTTCGATAAAAAAGAAACAGGAGATGATACAGACGACGAGATTGAATTATTTTAAGACTTCCACCTCGTCCCCCACAGTTATCTGTCCAACCCCTCGATGTATAACATTCTGACCAAAGATAATTCCTTCTGGTGTTTTTCGATATTGCTTCAGCAATTTGGTAATTCTTGACTGTTTTTCTAAAGTTTGAAGTTCAATACTCGGAATAACACAACGCGTACAAGGCTTGACCACCTCGAATTCAATACCATTGATTAACAGTACACGCCAATTATCCTCTGCAAAAGGTTCATCCAAACCGCCAATAACCAGGTTAGGCCGAAATCGCTGCATATCAACCACTGCACCCAGATTTTGATTAACAAACTGAAGAGATGACATCGTGGTAAGCAAGATAGGAAAACCATCTGCAAAACGAATCGTTTTCTGGTCGGAGGAGAATTCAGGATCAATAAAGCGAGAAGCACTCTTCGATTGCACCACTAGACGCACAGACTTACCCAGAATTTCTGAAAACCAAGCATTAATCTCAGAAGAAAACACTTGAGCCTCGACTACATCCTTCCAAACTTGGGCGGTGACACCATCAGCTTGAGTATCATCTATACGAACTGCGCAATGCCGATCCTGAAACCAACAATGCAATTGATTATCGAGAACATCGACATGAATCTGGGCCATAATCGAATGTTTACGCTGAGTAACAAACTTACCGTCATCGTCTACCAACATAAACATTCGATCATACTCAGGCCCTTGCTGGGCAATATTGAGTCGATGATGAGTCAGGCCCGCGCAGGACTTTATCGGATAGGTGTGTAAAGCATGAACATGCATGAGAATGCGCCTACAACAAAACGTGTTGTGAGCATTCTACTGAAGTTGACCTAGAAGGCACAGGCTTACAAAAAAGTTTTAGCTAACCAAACAACTGCTTAGCACGCACCTCGACAGCCTTCGCCAAACCGTCAGGCTGAAACTTAGATAAGAACGCACTACAGCCCACTTTTTTAACCATCGCCTCATTAAAATTACCACTGAGCGACGTATGCAACACAACATATAACTCCTTCAATCGCGGATCTGATCGAACTTCAGTGGTCAACTTATAGCCATCCATATTGGGCATTTCTGCATCTGTAATAAGCATTAGTAGCTGGCTATTAATGGGCTCATCCTCAGAAGCCATTCGCTTAAGCAAGTTTAATCCCTCGCGCCCATCAGTCGCTTCAATAACAGTGAGACCCAAGCTACCCAAGGTTTCACGTATCTGACTACGCGCCACAGCTGAATCATCAACAGCCAAAACTTTTAAACCCGATTCAGCTGCTCGCTGCATAACATCAAGGTCAACCGCACCCTCTGATACATCGGTAACATAAGGAACAATTTCTGCGAGCACCTTCTCAACATCAATGATTTCAACAATCTTATCATCAACTTTCGTAATGGCGGTCAAATAGTGACTTCGCCCAGCACCTTTCGGTGGTGGTTGAATCTCCTCCCAATTCATATTGACGATACGTTCTACCCCAGCAACCATGAAGGCCTGAACAGTGCCATTATATTCCGTGACAATAATAGTGGTATCGTCGTTGATCTCGGTCTTGCCCATACCGATAGCCGCACTCAGGTCAACCACTGGAACAGTGCGCCCACGCAAGTGTGCTACCCCCTTCACCACCGGATTGGCATCTGGAATATGAGTCAAGGCAACCATGCGCAAAACCTCTTGGATTTTAAATACATTGATTGCAAACCACTGACTACGCCCCTTGAAATAGAACAACAATAATTCAAGACGGTTTTGACCCACCAATTTGGTGCGCGAATCAACGTTTGTGAGTATGCCTGACATACCTATCCCTCTATACGGACAACCCTTCTTCCTAAAAGTGTAGACCAAGCTACAGGATTACCCATATTTCTACTAAGCTTTAGTTTAGGTACTTCTTATCTATTCACGGATCACGATCAATGGCGGAAAACGTCTTATTGGCACGACAACCAATTTACAACCAAGCTTTGGAAGTCAGCGCCTATGAGTTGCTATTTCGTCAACCAAAAGCTTTGGATCATGCCGAATTTGAATGTGGCGACAAAGCCACCAGTCATGTACTTCTTAATGCGTTTGGTGAAGCCGGATTGGATACTATCTGCGGAGATCATCCAGCCTACATCAATTTCACGCGCAACCTGATTATGGACTTACCACCATTTGACCCGAAACATTACGTCATTGAAATTCTCGAAGACATCGAGGTAGACAACAAGCTCATTGATGCACTCAAGCACGCCAAATCCATGGGTGCCAAACTTGCACTAGATGACTTTATACTCAACAACAATAGCGCCCCCTTGCTACATCTAGTCGATATCGTCAAGATTGATGTATTAGCGCTTTCACAAAAACAAATTCAGAGATTCGCTGAGATCTTCGTCCCCAGAGGACTGGTTTTACTGGCAGAAAAAGTAGAAACCTATGAGATGTATCAATTCTGCAGGAATTTGGGCTTTCAGCTATTTCAAGGCTACTTTTTAAGTCGCCCCCAGTTAGTAGAAGGTAAAACACTTTCTGATAACAAACTCGTCGTCATGCGCATGCTCGCTGAATTACAAGACCCAGAAATTGACGTTACACAACTGACTAAGACCATAAGCCAAGACCCACAAATGAGTTATAAATTACTGAGACTGGTTAACTCAGCCGCTTTTGCGAGTGTGGCCGCCTGCACCTCTATACAGCAAGCCATTACTCGAATCGGCATGACTCACATGAAACGATGGGCCTCACTGGTTGCTCTCGGGACACTCGACGACAAGCCTCACGCCCTCATTCAAAGCTGTCTTGAGCGTGCTGTGTTTTGCGAGAAAATAGGTCAACGCATTGGACAATTTTCTCCTTCTGATTTTTATACCATAGGTTTGTTTTCACTACTGGACGCATTTCTAGACCGCCCTATCTTAGAAGTCCTAAAAAGCCTACGTATCCCCCAAGAAATGGAAAAAGCTATCCTCAATAAAAACGGACCACTGGGGCTGGCATTGAATACTTGCATTCGCATTCAAGAAGGGAGATTGAATGACATTAACAGCTTGGAGCTGGAACAATATGGGCTAAATGTAGATGAGCTATCCGAGATTTATAAAGTAGCACTTATTGAGGCAGACAGTCAGTCCAAAGAACTTGAATAACGTCACCATCCATTCTCAAACCTCTTGGCTTTTTTTCACACCCACGATACGATTCAGCAAAGCCATTAGGAAGTACACCATGTCTACGGATCAAATCATTGCAATTTCAATCATCGCAGTTGCGCTCGTCTATGCCATCATTATCTATAATGGCCTAGTCAACCTTAAGCATGCTGTTGCAAAAGCGTGGTCGAACATCGACGTACTACTAAAGCAGCGCAACGAGGAGCTCCCTAAACTAGTTGCCACATGCCAGCAGTACATGAAGTATGAGCAAGAGACGCTTCGCCAAGTAATTGAAGCTCGATCTCAAGTTACTAGTGCGCAACAACACGGAAGCGCTAAAGAGCTTGGTCGCGCCGAGACACAACTCCGCAGTGGGCTTGGACAATTATTTGCGTTAGCTGAAAACTACCCAGAATTACAAAGCAACCAGAGCTTCCAGCAATTACAACAACGCATTTCAGCACTAGAAAACAGCATTGCCGATCGTCGTGAGTTTTACAACGAAGCTGTCAACAATAACAATGTACGTATAGAGCAGTTTCCTGATGTATTAGTCGCTCGATTCTTTAAATTCAAAGGCGCAGATCTCCTTGAATTTGAAGAGCATGAAAAGAAAGATGTAAATATAAAAGACTTATTTAGTCAGTAAGGTTGCTCATGATTCTTGGTCAACCCTGGCAAATCATTGCGATCATTGTTGTGATCGCTTTAGGCAGCCTCTATTTCTTTGCACATTTTTTCAAGCTGGGCCGCCTCATCAAAGACACACCAACGTCAAAGATACGCTCAGCCGCCCAAGGCTTTGTCGAATTAGAAGGCATTGCTTCGCAGGATCACACACCTATCCCCTCTCCTCTTTCACAGCGCCCATGCATCTGGTTTGACTATCGCATTGAGAAGCGGGTGCAATCTGACAAGTCGACCTCTTGGCGCACTATCTCATCAAGTCGCCACCCAGGACCATTGATTTTGGATGACACCACAGGACAATGCTTAATACGGCTTAAGGATGCAAAAGTATACGGCGGTATCCGCACGAGCTGGATGGGCAACTCCCCCTTCCCAACTTCACTGAGCGTAGACCGTCAAGATAGCTTTTTACAGTTCGGAAACTATCGCTACACAGAAACCATTATCGCTCCGGGCAGCCCTCTTTATGCACTAGGCAGCTTCACCACTAAGCGCCCAATTGAAGGCCACTCTCGTGAGGGCGCAATGGGTAGCATAATTCGTCGCTGGAAAGAAAATTACGACGATCTTTTAACCCGATTTGATCGAAACAAAGACGGTAAATTAGATGACAAAGAATGGGAGCTAGTGAGACTTGCAGCGAAACTTGAAGCAGAAAACATGGAGCAAGACTTAATCAACATGGAAGATATAAATTACATGGATAAAGCAAGCGGACAGCCCCTTATTGTTTCTACAGAAGACCAAAGAGACACTGGTCGCAAGTTCATGTGGTATGCCCTATTTTTTCTACTCGTATTTGCGGGCACCATTGGCTATTTCGTATACATCATGAAGCCTTTCTTCTAGATAAAAGCCAAGAATCGAAAGGCATTCAAGGTCACACACTGGCCGAAAGCATCATTGTTTAAACCCCTTCATATGCTCAAATAGAACTATAATAATAAGCATCATGAGGGCTCCCCATGAACTACATACTAATGGCCATACCCGGATTTCTAATCCTTATTCTGCTGGAACTAGGTTGGGCTCGATACAAGCAACTGGACGTATATCGGCTTAACGACTCTACCAACTCCCTTGCATTAGGAATGATCAGCCGGATCACTCGCATATTGTATGCCGCGATTCCATTTTCTTTTTACATATACGCACATGAACACTTCGCGCTGTACCACTGGGAAAACACTCTGTGGACATGGGTTTTCGCTTTCATAGTTTACGACCTTGGCTATTACTGGAATCATCGACTTGGCCATACTATGAATATTGGATGGGCAAGCCACGTCATCCATCACTCTAGCGAAGAGTACAATCTCACGACGGCTTTAAGACAAACCAGCATACCCAATATTGTTGGCTGGGTTTTTTATATGCCTCTGGCTTTCTTAGGAATCGATCCCGTGATTTTCGCCAGTGTCGCAGCGCTCAACTTGCTCTATCAATTCTGGGTACATACCCAAACCATTAAACGCATGCCAAATTGGTATGAGGCCATTTTTGTTACGCCGAGCAATCATAGAGTGCACCACGCTAAAAATAAGATATATGTGGATCGTAATTACGGCGGCGTTTTTATAGTATGGGATCGTATATTTAATACATTTCAACCAGAGCTAAATAACGAACCAGTTGTATTCGGCATAAGCACACAATTAAAAAGTTGGAACCCTATCTGGGGAAACCTACATTTTATTACCCAACTAATGAAAGACGCATGGAATACTAATAATTATAGCGATAAGTTTACTTTATGGTTCCGACGCACTGGCTACCGACCACACGATGTAGAACAACGATTCCCAATTACAAAAAGCAACGAGCAAATTGAAAAATATGATTCCAATCTTTCAAAAACTGAGCAATGGTATGTATTTACGCAGTTAGCAATTAACTTTTTATGGGTATTTGGATTTTTAAACCTGGCCGCAAATCTACCCATACAAACACATTTTATTTTTGGTGGCGTCCTATTGTTTAGCTTGTATAGCCTTGGCTTAGTTCAGGAACGCAAACCATGGCGTCTTTATTGTGAGATTATAAAATTTTCTCTAGTGGCTATTGCAATGACAACACAATTACAGATACCTACTTGGGTTGAATTCATCAACCTTACAGCGGGAATTGCAAGTTGTTTTACACTCTATACGACCATGCGCCTATCAGCACACTCAACATCGCAAGCAGAGACCAACTAATATTAAAACAAAAAAAGGCGGCCGATCGGCCGCCTCCTATCAGTATTCAGTTCAATCAGCCATTAGAACTGCACTGAACCACTGATTGATACGAAGTCTCTGTCTTCCGAAATATTGTAATCTCCGCCCATATACTGTGTGAAAGCAACACCCACACTGTAATACCTTGCAAAGCTGGCATCGACACTCAAGCCTAGCGATTGATTACCTTCAACAAATGCACCACCGGGTTGAGGCGCCACACCTTCCACATCGTGAGACCATGCCAAAGTCGGTTTAACAGTTGCCCCCCACACGTTTCGATAATTACCCGCGAAACGTAAACGATAACCCCAAGATCCCTCAGTAACATACCCTTCTTCGCCATTAAAAATACCTGGACGACCGAACTTAATCGCTTCATCACTTTCGTCAAGGTCATGCACAAAGGTATAACCCGCTTCAGCAATAAGGGTATAGCGGCTAGCACCTAAAATACGATCGAAGAATTGCACCATGGTAAATTGTGCCTGACTCACATCAAACAAACGGTAACCTTTAAAATCAGCACCATCGGCTGTTTGAGCTACATCTTGATTCAGTGCCAACGAATCAGAATAACCCGTTAAACCAGCAGTAAGCAGCATATTCGCATTGATCTGTAGTGGCACATTTTGTTTATGACTGATCTCACCAGAAACCGCTACTGCTCCAACATTGGTAGCAAAACTCAAGCCGGTTAATTGGATGTCTTCTGGATAAGAAACGTAGTAAAAAGTACTCGGGCTATTATTCGCGATTGCTGCATTAGCACCACCTGCGTCCACAGCATTCTGCCATCCAGTCGCTTTAATTCCACTAATCAACGGTAAGCGGCTATGAATATTCATATGGTACAAACCAAACTCAGTATCGCCGAGGGCTTCGCTATAGTAACGCAAAGCTAAACCATACTGACCATCGTCTTCAGCTTCACGCTTACCATCACTGTATCGATTAATAAATAATCCAGCACCATAGACTTGTGCATCTGACAAAGACGCAGTCTGTTCATTGGTTAGCAATACAACATCACACCCTTCAGGTGCATAATCGTTAAATGCAAAGTAAGTTCCACAACCTGGGATAACGGTCTCTTGAAACTCTAACTGGTAAAATGCTTCCAAAGATAACGTGGGCGTCAAACCAATATTGGTATAAGCCATATTAACTGGTAACAAACCTTCTTTGATTTCAGCACCTGGACGACGAAACGCGTTAACGTCAACAGGGTTGATTGAATTCACACCACCTAAAATAAATGTACTTTCACCCCAACTTACAACTTGTCGACCAATGCGCACATCAATAGGCGTATAACCAACCTCATACATACCGTAAACGTATGCATCCATAAGCGCAGCGCCGGAAAACTGAGATAACTCGTTAAAGCCCTCGTCATTCAATTTTTCATCGCTAGCAAAGTTATTTGCTGAATGACCTTGAGATACTTTTCCTTCTTCCAAGGCAAAGTCATACCAATACTTTCCACGCACAAATATGCCGTGATAATCGCCACGCAAATGCAAATCATGAGTTCCCTTAAAGACCTGAGAGAACGCATCATCTTTGTCGAAGTTTGCATTACCATCATTATTATTGCCAGAAACAAGCAATGCTTGACTAGGATCTTCGACACGCCAGCTTGATCCTATGGATAGTTGACTATTAAAACTTCCTTCGATTCCTGCAACGTTAAATTCGACAGCTTGCAATCCAGTACTTAGTGTTAAACCGCTCATCATGCTTACTAATGAAAAAGCCAGTTTGGATCGATCTATGTTCGCCAAAATTTTTCTCCTCGCTCAAGCACCAATTGCATTGGCGCACTTTGTCTGGCGCGCGAGGATACATGATCTTTCAGAAATATCGAAAAGTATTGGGCTAAAATGTGAAACCCAAACAGCTTTGTCTAAATAATAAACACCTCTGCTTGGCTTTCGTACAAAGAAGTGAACGACTAGGCTATTGCGGATAACCTGTTATGCGTTTTATTTGCTTGTATAAGGGCTGCAAGCGCTTATACATTTTAAGATAAACACTTTTATAAAGTTCATTATATAAACGACTCGTGTTCAAATCTGGATAAAAAATGTCGCCCACTGAAGTCATTTTATCGATAGCAACATCATAGTTTTCGTAAAAACCCAACCCGACAGCAACATTGATTGCAGCACCCAATCCAGACGTTTCATAAGTACTTGGTCGCTCCGCAGGCAAATTAAAAATATCTGCTGTCAATTGCATCGCCGCATCACTTTGACTACCACCACCGCTAACCCTTAACTTAGTAATACGCGTTCCGCTACGTTTCTCGATACGCTCTTTACCCTCACGCAAGCCATAAGCCAACCCTTCAAGGATTGAACGGTACAGGTGTGCTCTTGTATGAACGTCTCCAAAACCGATAACAGAGCCCTTTGCTTCCGGACCAGGAATGCGAGTACCAGGCGACCAATACGGTTGCAACATTAACCCCATAGAACCAGCAGGCACTGAATCCACCAGCTCATCGAACAACATCTCCGGCGGCACACCTCGCTCTTCGGCAATTTGACGCTCGCGCAATCCAAACTGATTTTTAAACCAACTGACCATCCAAAAACCACGATAAATCATAACTTCCGTATTATATGACTCAGGAATGGCTGCAGGGTAAGGTGGAATAAATTTGACTGGCTCAATGTAACGCTTAGTGGTGGTATTGATGGTTGCCGTTGTGCCGTAGCTTAAACAAGCAATATGCGAATCATTTCCACCACTACCTATGACTTCGCATGCTTTATCAGACGCACAAGCGACGACGGGGACACCCGCTTTCAATCCCAAATGTTCAGCTGCGTGAGGCTCCAACTCTCCAACAACCTCACCCGGCTTCACTAGCTCCGGTAACATTTCTTTTCGGACATTGGCCACCTGCCACTTCCAATCATGACGACCTGCCCACGCATGCTTTTTATAGTCGAATGGCAAGTACCCTACTGTACTTCCGACGGAGTCTTTGTATTGTCCCGTCAAACGATAATTCAGATAGCCACTTAGCAACAAAAACTTATGCGTATTGCGCCAAACATCCGGCTGATTTTGCTCTATCCAAGCGGCTTGCGCTTTGCGCTGAAAGCCCTCAACAACATTGCGCAAACCTAACACTTTAAATAAAACGCCCCAAATGCCTTTAATGGGCTTTTCAATTTCTGCGTGACGCTGATCTAACCAAATAATTGCTGGCCGCAATGGTTTTCCATATTCGTCCACATTGACCACTGTTCCACGCTGGGTCGTAACACCTAAGCCAACAACTGTGTCTGCCGAATAGTCAGTACTACTCCAAAGTGCCTTACAGGCTTCTCCTGCACTTTTCCAATAATAATCTGGGTCTTGCTCAGCCCAGCCAGGGTGCTTTGAAAAATAAGGCTCTATTTCTACTTTACCCTTGGCCAGCAGATCGCCATTTAAACTGAATAACAAAGCACGTACGCTCTGAGTGCCATTATCAATGGTCAGGATGGTTTGTTTATGCATGATTTATAATTATTTTTCAGGTGTAACAGAATAATAGGCGTGCCAAATATCTTGATATCGTTGCCACTCTTGCTGCCATTGCTCTTCATTCCAAGGTAACTCAGACTGACAAATCATTTTAATTTGATCTTTAAAATCGCCACCGCCATTAGCAAGCAACAATCCAATTCGCGTACGTCTCAATAGAAGATCATCTAAATGCACTACAGATTCGTATCGACAGCTATATCGCAGTTGCGCCCATAAACTTTGGGTTCCAGGGATAACCGCCAATTCGCCGGGCTTTGCGCAGTCAAAAAAGCGATCTATGTGACATCCGTAAAACCCAACGAGACGTTTTTTCCAAAACCCATCAAGTTGTTCTAATTCTTCAGGCTCTTGCTCGAGATTAGTAAAAATTCGGGCACCTGTATCCTTGTATTGGATATCCGGCACATATTTTTTGAGCATCTTTAATACATCCAGAGCGATCAACCTAAAGGTGGTTAACTTGCCTCCACTAACACTAACCAACCCATTATCGTCCCAGATACTATGATCACGTTTTTCAGATGATGGATTCAGACTCTTGCCACTGGAAACAATGGGCCTAACCCCCGCCCAAGTTGCAATTACGTCTTCTTTTTCTAGCCTTGAACCCGGAAATAAGGCGTTCGCAGCTTTCAGTAAATAGTGTATTTCGAACTCATGAATATGAGGCTCTTTTAAATCCGCTTCAGGATGATCTAAGTCTGTGGTTCCTATCACAGTGGTCCCTTCCCAGGGATATATAAACATACTGCGATCATCTTCGGGGTGCTTGAGTGTTATGGCCTGAGCAACAGGAAATCGCCAATGAGGAATAACTAAATGACTTCCTCTCTGCGGACGTATTTTCTTTTTCGCTCCTTGATTTCGTCTTAGCTGATCAGCCCAGGCTCCGGTTGCACTGACAACCGCTTTAGCAAAAAACGAATAAGTTTTACCAGAGCACTCATCAACACATTGCACACCTTTAACCAATTCGTCTTGCTTAATTACATCAATCACGCGTGTGTAATTCAAACATACTGCGCCATCTGCTTTTGCCTCATCCATCACTCGCATTACCAAACGGGTATCATCAGTGACCGCATCTGCAAACTGAGTTGAGCCAATAAGCGCATCGCGACGGATATGAGGTAACACATAGCTGGTTTCTTCTGGCGATAAAAACTTACGATATTTTTTTCCAGCAAACATATCGTAAAGCGCCAATAGCGCATTAAAAATGAAAGGACCAGGGAATTGTTTTTTATAGTGCGGCCAACTGTAGGCCATCAAGTCTACCAAACCAGGCGCTTCATTCATTAGGCGCTCGCGTTCTTTCACGCTATGACTAGTGAGACGTAAGTTTCCAGAGGCCAAATACCGCAGCCCTCCGTGCACCATTTTTGATGACCGACTAGATGTTCCCCAAGCAAAATCCTTTTGCTCGAGCACAAGAACCCTCAATCCCTGCCTAGCAGCCTCTCTAGCAACCCCCATCCCGGTAATGCCTCCACCGATCACAACCAGATCCCATTGCTCGCTCAATTGCTCAATAGTTTGCTGGGGGGATTCAGAAATGGGTTGGTCTGACATAGCTGCCTGCAATTTCATTACGATTCCTTTTCTAGCATAGTACCTGGATTAAGTAGCTGCTTATCATCAAAATGCTCCACCATGCCTTTTATCACTGCCATGCCTATATCACCCTTTTCAGCTTTTAAGAATGGTGCATGATCTTTACCCACGCCATGCTGATGACTGATGGTCGCGTGGCCATTTGCAACAGATTCGCTAGCTGCTTGCTTAATGGCTTTCCAATAGGCCATAGTTTGTTGGTAGGTCTCACCATTTGGAAACACATAGGTGGTGTAAATACTGCAACCTTGAGCGTACATATGAGACAGGTGCGTATAAACATGCGGTGTAAAACCAAATTGCTCGCCAGCCATCTTTACAGCCGCTTCCATCGATTCCATTTGCGACGTTACTCGATGCCAATCAGTAGCCGTTTCGAATGTATCAACACAGTAGCCAGCCAACCATAAATTTTCTCTAAGATAAGGGAACTTAAATCGATTTTCGGCCCACTTCTTCCCCATCATCGCAGGCCCTTTTACCCCTCCAAACCGAGAGAAAACCGACATAGCTTGTTTCAGAGATAACGCATTTTGCTTTTTATTGCCTGTAACACCAAAGGTAATCAAGCATTTACCATCTTTGTTACCGCGAAATGATAAATAGCGTTCTAACCATTTAATTAATGATTCATGACCCGCCAAACGAAGCTGTGTTTCTGTTTCTAATGCATTACTAACACGCAGCATAGATAGTGGGATTTTATTCTGAACAATTTCTTTTACAGATTGCTTTGCGCTTTCAAAGTTTGGAACAAAAACAGCAAAAAAGCGCTCCTCCTTAGCAAGTGGTGTGACGCGCACTTGGACCTCACTGATCACACCCATACGACCTTCACTACCCAGCATCATCTCGCGTAAATCTGGACCTGCGGATGATGCCGGAATAGTAGGGATTTGCCATCGTCCTTTTGGTGTAACCATGATGCCGCCTGCAAACATTTGCTCTATACGCCCATAACGCAGCGATTGCTGTCCACTTGAACGTGATGCGACCCAGCCACCAATAGTGGATAATTCCCAGGACTGAGGAAAATGCCCCAGTGTATAACCATGAGCACGCAGTTGAGATTCCACCTCTGGACCAGGAGTACCAGCACCAAACGTAGCTATCTGACTATCCTCGTTCAAATCAAGCAAGCGACTCATGCGCCCCATATCAATGGTTAAAACTGGCTGAACGGACTGCAATGGATTGATATGCCCAGCTACACTGGTTCCCCCGCCATAAGGAATCACTTGATAATCATTCTTCCATGCATAATCGAGAAGAGTCTCTACTTGTTCTGTAGTCTCAGGAAAAGCAACGCCATCTGGAAATACGCCAAAGTCTCCGCTACGCATCGCCAACCAATCTGGCAAGCTTTGTCCTCGCGCATGACGCACTCGATCTGCATTATCTTTACTGACCAAAGGATGATCTTGAAGTCGACTCTCTGGAACCTGTTCACACACAGACGCAAAATCGGCATCCGGCAAGACAGGACCTGGTGTGAGCTTAGACTGTAAAAACTCCATACCAGATTCGGGTGTTGTCATGGAGAATGAATCATCCCCCCATCCGTTCCAACGACGCATATAGATCCCCTTCAATACTAATAGACGAAATTATTTTCTGTGATTATCATAGCCGTCAGTGTAACTTTGGCTCATTTGGATACACTGACCAAAAATGCCAATGCCAGATCAAATAAAGTCATAATAAACATAAGAGAGCTTTAATACACTATGGAGCATTTAGGCTTTGCTTCCTCAGGGGCGGTTTTACAATATTTAAAAACAGCAGCCGACTATGGGTTGGATGCTCGTGCACTGATTGCCCAAGTCGGTATCAACTCTGACCTTCTTGACAACAAACTAAAGCGCATTAGTGGCGAATCTTTTCAGGAATTGTTGGCGCTTTTAATTGAGAAAACTCAAGACCCATGTTTCGGTCTGAAGAGTTCTCGTTATGTCCAGCCGGGCTCATACAGCGTTCTAGGTTATATGTTAATGAACTGCAATGGGCTACAAGAAGCCTTAGAGAAAACCCCAACTTATGAGCGTTTAGTTGGCGATATGGGAACAAGCCAAATTAACCGTTTAGCGGACGACAATACAGAGATGCGCTGGATTTGTAATTACCCCAATCCAAAGGTTCGTCCACATATGATTGCGAACGTGCTAGGTTCGTGGGTTAATTTTGCTCGTTTTTTAGTTGACAAGCCAAATGGCAAGCCAAAGGCAGTGTATTTCGAATTTCCGCAGCCAGACGCCACAAGCCTGCGCCAGTTTCAATCCATGTTTAATTGCCCAATTTACTTTAACCAATCCAGCAGTGCCTTAATCATTGATGATCACTTACTATCGCTTCCAATGCGACAGCCCGATCAGCAATTACTCAAAACATTAGAGAATCATGCTGACATTTTAATGGCCGACATTAATGATAAGCAGCCGCTACCAATGCAAACAAAAAACGTAATTAGAGGCCTACTTCTTGAGGGGATTCCACGCAAAGAGATGGTGTCAAAGAGATTAGGATTGACCGAACGAACTTTACAAAGAAAACTTCAAGCATTTGAATGTAGCTATCAACAATTATTAGATGAGGTGAGAGAAGAACAAGCTAAAGAGCTACTTATTGAGAGTGAACTGTCTATACAAGATATTGCAGCTAGGCTTGGCTTTAGTGAACCTCGCTCTTTTCATCGAAGCTTCAAAAATTGGACAGGGATGACACCAGGGGAGTTCAGGCAGGCAAAATAAGTAAAACTCTTAAGAAGAGTTTTAGATTAATATCCTTTTCAAGGATTCATATAATTGAGTTTGATCCACTGGCTTACTTAGAAAATCGGCCATACCTTCGACGTAGCAACGCTGCTTATCTACATTGTCCGCATTGGCAGTCAAAGCAATAATAGGCACATCAAAGTCTGGAATCGCTTTTAGTGCCCGCGTGGATTGATAACCATCCATCACCGGCATCTGAATATCCATTAGAATCACATCAATGCTATTGTTTGACGATTCATATAAATCCACTGCTTCTTTTCCATTGTTGGCAAATATCACTTTACAGTGCGTATCCTCCAACAAACCCTCTATCACCATTTGATTCATACGATTATCTTCCGCAATCAATATGTTTTTGCCCGTAAAGTCTGGAATATTCAGCATTTTATTTGCAGGAAGCGCATTACTTTCAGATTTATATGGAATACTGACATAAAAGCACGACCCTTTACCAAGCTCGCTACTCACACTAATGCTGCCCGACATCCGCTCTGCTAACCCCTTACAAATGCTCAACCCAAGCCCAGTGCCTCCGTATTTTCTCGTCGTTGTGATATCGGCTTGAGAAAACGGGTCAAACAAATTGGACAGTTGATTTTCATCCAACCCACAGCCGGTATCACAGACAGATAACAGCAAAGACTCTTGTTGCTTTTTCGTTACGACAATAACTTCACCCTTCTCGGTGAATTTAATCGCATTACTCACAAGGTTGTTAATAATTTGGCGATACCTCACAGGATCAATAACAATCGCAATGTCATTGTCGAGTCGATTATCTACTTCAAAATGCAAACCTTTTTCACGAGCCGATTGCTCGTGCAGTGATTTTATTTCACATAAGAATTCATCGAAATTGACCGCTATCTCATCTAGATCTATTCGATCTGCATCTATTTTAGAAAAGTCTAAAATATCATCTACAATGCTCTTCAAATGAATACTCGCTTTATTGATACTTCGCATGTAATCTTGGGCTTTTACATGAGTTTCATTTGCAACTAATAGATTACTCAGTCCTACTAATGCATTGAGAGGCGTTCTAATTTCATGACTCATATTGGCGAGAAACATAGATTTCTGATCAGCTAATTCTTCAGCATCCGCTTTCGCTTGCCGCAATGACTCCTCTCTTGCGTACATATCTTTTATATCATGCCACTGCACTAACAAACGTTTTTTAGGGCCACCATTTAAGCGCACGATAAACACTCTTACATGAATTGGATTACCATCAATATCTTTATGGGTAAAATCAAATTGAACACGAGCATCTGATGCTTTTTCTACTGATTCATTCACTCGCTTAACTTTGCTTTCTGATCGCTCTCCATCTGGCTGATACTCTGGTGTAAAATGTTCTATCAAACGCATACCAATGAGATTCGTTCGGTTTTCTAGGCCGAGTATTTGAGCACCAGCGTCATTGCAGCTTGAAATAGCACCTACCTCATCAATGACAAAAAATGGATCCTGCGTTAGACTGAACAGAGCCTCGTAAAGACTTTGCAGCTCTCGAGTTTCGGTCACATCTCGACCAATAAACAGAATCCCTTTCACAATATTAAGATCACTAAAGACTGGCACCTTTACAATATCCAGGAGCACCCTTCTTCCATCACTAAGAGAAGATTCAGCTTTATAGAGGACTTGATCAAGCTCTCGAACAACCACAGAGTCTTTCTCTTCTAAAACGCTAAGGACTTCCTTTGAAAACACGCAGTCTTTTTCATCCGTGAGATCACCAACCCATTTTTCGAACATATGGTTATAGACAGAAATTATCAGGCGATCCTCTTGATACTCGCGATAAACAATAATATCTGGGCTACTATCAATAAGCTGAGAAAGTTTTTGGTTGCTCTCGTTAATCAAGCTATTCTGTGAGTTAAGTTGTTCAATCACACTTTTATAATCGGTAATATCTTGATACACACCCAACACACCAAGTACTTTGTCATTGATGCTTTTTAGGGGCATTTTTCGTGCTTGG
This sequence comes from Bermanella marisrubri, assembly GCF_012295615.1. Lineage (NCBI taxonomy): Bacteria > Pseudomonadati > Pseudomonadota > Gammaproteobacteria > Oceanospirillales > Oceanospirillaceae > Bermanella > Bermanella marisrubri. The sequence goes on along the minus strand of NZ_CP051183.1, from coordinate 1,658,126 downwards.
ACCCAAGAAACACCATCGACTCCGATTAACTTTCCTTCGAACGGGGACGAATCAAAACGACCAGCCAGAACCTCTTGATCTTGCTTCTGTATAGCTATTGCATCATCTCGCCAAGGCATATCCAAGTCTGACTTACCTACGATATCCTCAAAGCTCTCAAAGCCTGAGTCACGCAAAAATCGCTTATTGCAACCTAGAAAACGTAATCGATCATCTTTCCAATAAACACCAACAGGAATCAGATCAAGTACGCTTCTTAGTAAATCAGAACCCTCTAAAAGTCGTTGTCTTTCGCGAATATATTCTTTTTCTCGCTTCGTTTTTTTATATTGAAAGTAAACCAAGACAACAACGACAACCACCAAGATCAACACCACTAAGACGGCATATCGATATTTTTCATTCTGGCTTCTTTCAACAATATCCTGATAGTTAAAAATAAAGCCTTCAGACAACTGTCGATCAGAGACCACCCCTAAATCATATAAGTAGTCCTGTAGTTGCTGCCAACGATGAGGGTTACTATGACCCACTTCGGTCACTGGGTAGTTCATCAACAACCTAATTTGACCCGCACTGAATAGATTATATTCGTATGGATTGTCGTAAACCAAAACACGAGGATAGTTTTGCACAATAAAGCGCGAAATCTCTTCTGGATTCTCCAACGCGTATTCCCAGCCACGATTGGTTGCTTTATTAAAAGCGTCAACCATATGAGGGTCTGCTTCAATAGTTTTTGTCAGCGTGTAAAGTGTATCCCCATAAAAGTGAATACCATAATCTCCAGCCTCAATCATGTTTATTTTTAGGTCTTTTTCCTGCGCTGCCCAAATAGCAGAGATTTTATAATCAATAACTACAGGGCAACTACCATCTAGCAGGGAACTCAAAGCAAAACGAAAATCTTCAATGTGTAGATTCTCAATCGACAACCCTTCATTACGAAAAACCGTTTTTAGTTCCAACTCACCAAAGTCGTGAGAACTGCTAATACATGATTCATGAATATCCGTAATACCGGTTATATCATCACGAGAAAGTGAAACATAAACATAGGGGCTTTTCTGATAGTAACTGGCAACCACCGCAACCTGCTCCCCAGAGTCCAGTAGTTTTAAGACATCAGGACCTGCAACCGCAAATTGTGCTCTACCAGACTTAAGCTCGCCAAATGTATCCTTGAAACTGCCATCAGGGTTGATGCGCGGGACTAGTCGTACATCATAACCAGCCTCTTTGTAATAACCTTGTGATATAGCCGCATAGAAGCCCGCGAACTGGAACTGATGGTCCCACTTCAATTGAACCGTTATGGGTGTTAGAAGGTCGCCAAATACCCTAGCACTCGAAATAGCGAGCATGAAAACAAACAGAATTCGTTGCAATCACTTCTCCTAGGATTAATAACGTCTTATATTAATCCTAGACCAGATAGAAGACTCTATGATAGAAAATGGAGTATCAGAGGGTGTGAGTCGGGCGGTCAGAAGCCAATGCTCCTGCCAGATGAGTTTCAATCTTATTGCGCGCTGCATTATCGTCGGCAAATTGGACACCGATACCAGCCGCCTTATTGCCTTGAGCACCTTTAGGTGTGATCCAAATAACCTTCCCTGCCACAGGAATTTTCTCAGGCTCATCCATTAAATTAAGCAACATGAAAACTTCGTCACCCATTTTGTAAGATTTATTACTCGGAATAAACAAACCGCCATTCTTTATGAACGGCATATAAGCGGCGTACAGAACAGCTTTATCTTTGATGGTCAACGATAGAATACCGTTACCGGGACCAAACTTTGGAGGCATGAAACGACCTTCTTATTATTCCTAATGGTTTAACTTTGCCGCAACTGGCCTAACCAGTCAACGAGTAAACGCTCAATTAACAGTGTTGGATTGGGATTAGAGCCGCTCACCACCGCTTTTTTTGACTCATAAATGGCGCTCAAAATGCCGTCGGCTTCGGCGACACTCATGCGCTTAGAGACCAATTCAGTTTGCATGTTCAACTCAGGAATCAATCTATCTTGTACTCCTGACTTGCATCTTTGTACGTCCAAAAGCAGCCCATAAAACCAATCTAATAAATACTCAACAGACCAGTTTTTCCACTTCGATACAACACCCTGCCAGACAACAGAGTGGTTTGCGAGATCCTGCATATCTTGGCAAAACTGCATATATTGAACGTGGACATCTTGTTCGATCATTTCGATCACTTTCAATGGCGCGCCTTGCGCTAAGCGCAAAAGACTATCCAAACCTGATTCTTGCGAGTTTTGCTGAAGCCACATTAGACCATCTTGGAATTTAGGAGTCGGCGCTGAATATTGCTGACAACGACTTTTAATCGTGGCTAACAGCCGACTTGGTTGATGACTGTATAGCAACATGGTGACCTGACTGCTTGGCTCCTCAAGACTTTTCAACAGAGCATTACTTGCATTGATATTCATGACCTCTGCCGGACCCAACAACACCACCTTGCGTTGACCCTGGGAAGCGGTTGTATTAACAAAGTCTGTCACGCGACGAATTTGATCGATTTTAATAGCCTTGCCAGTCTCTTCCGGCTCCACTGTAATAAAGTCTGGATGATTACCTGCAGTAAACAAGCGACAAGAAGCGCACTCACCACACGGGGTTTGCTGTTCACCTTGATGACACAAAACAAGCTGGGCAAACTCTTTGAGGAAAACACGCTTACCGACCCCTTGCTGGCCGGTAAGTAAAACAGCATGACCTAATCGCTGACTCGATAGCTGCTGTGAGAGTGTTTGCCATTGGCTCTGCAACCATGGCAATGCTTGAGCTACTTTCATGAGGGTGCTCCAAGCTCAACAAGTACGGATTCTATTTGTTGCTGAACTTGCAGTAGATCTTGACTTGCATCTATCACTCTAAATCGATCATACAAAGACGCTCGATGCAGGAACGCATCGCGGACGCGATTAAAGAAGACAAGATCTTGGGATTCTATTCGATCACTGGCACTACGAGCCGCCGCTCGGGCTCGACCAATCTCTACCGGACAATCCAAAAGAAACGTAACATCTGGCTGCAATTCTTCTTGCACTAGGGTTTCTAACTGCCGAATCCATTCTGGATTCAATTGACGGCCACCACCTTGATAAGCAAATGTACTGTCCGTGAAGCGATCACAAAGCACCCAACGTCCTGCTGCTAACGCTGGCTTGATTACCTTTTCGATATGCTGTGAGCGTGCTGCAAACATCATCAACAATTCAGCTTTGTCGCTAACATCATCACCGTGAAGTAAAAGATTGCGTAAGGATTCTCCTAAATCTGTTCCGCCAGGTTCACGGGTCACCACATAGTCGATTCCCTGGTGCTGCAACCAGTTTTTTATATATTCGATATTGGTGGTCTTGCCGACACCCTCAACACCTTCAACAGTAATGAATAATCCTGCTTGCATTGTACTTCTCATAGTCATTGAACAGGGTTCAACTCAGGGGTAGATCGATATTCTTTTTCTCTTTTACGAATCTGATATTTTCGCACTGCAGCATTATGTTCCTGCAGCGTTTCTGAGAAATGGTGGTAGCCGTTGCCTTTCGCTACAAAATACAAAGTTTTGCCAGGGGCTGGATTAAGCGCCGCATGAATTGCCTCTCTACCAACAAGTGCAATAGGCGTCGGCGGCAAGCCATTTATTCGATAGGTATTGTACGCTGTTTTTTCCAGCAAGTGCTTGCGTCGAATATTCCCTTTGTATCGATCGCCCAAGCCATAAATAACTGTTGGGTCTGTTTGCAAACGCATGTTCTTTTGTAAGCGCCTAACAAAAACCCCCGCAATTTCATCACGCTCTTCGGGAACCGCGGTTTCCTTTTCGATAATGGAAGCCATAATTAATGCTTCGTATGGACTGTCATAGGGTAAGCCTTCTTGACGATCACGCCATTCCTCCGCCAGCACGGTTTCTAAGCGAATCTGAGCGCGCACTAAAATTTCAGAAGCTCGCGTACCTGAGTGAAAGAGATATGTATCAGGGAAAAAGCGTCCCTCTGGATGTCCTTCTAAACCTAAGTATTGCATCAAAGCATCTGGCTCGGCCGGTACATCTTGCTTGATTTGAGGATGAGCAGCTAAGCGTCTTAATGTTTGCTGCACGGTCTGGCCTTCTACTAGAGTTACACGGTATTCAACAGTGTCGCCAGCAACAAGTAAATTCAAAACATCCCATGATGTCATTTCGGGCGTCAGTTCATAATCTCCGGCTTTAGTTTTGCGCGCATCACCTGTCATCTTTGCAATGATCATAATGGGTCGCACATCCGCAATCACACCCTGTTCTTCTAAGCGCAAGAAAAACCATGATAACGGCTTGCCTTTGGGATAGGTCTTGACCATAGATTCAGCAAGATTAAGAGGACGCTCTAGTTGGTATATTCCATAAATGCAGACGCCCAAGAACCACATCATGAGCATCACTATCACTACACCTAAGCGTTTATTCATTTCCACCCCAAATACGAAACTGTTTTGCCATTTTGATAAGCGATTCATCAATTTCGAATATTTTTTCTTCGACTCGCTTTATCGGCACGACCCCAAGAATAGAATTACAGATAAAAGCCGCGTCCATAGTCTTAAGGTCTTCTTGGTGTATCTTACCAGCTTCCAATTGAAGTGACAGAGTAGAACTTTGATTCATGATGAACTGGCGCATTACACCAGCGACACCCGACTCATAGAGTTCCGGCGTGTACCAAACATCACCCTTACAAAAAAATACATTACTCATGGTACCTTCGATCACGAACCCATTTGCATCAAGCATCAAGCCTTCAAATGTACCGGCATTAACTACTTCTTGGCGCGCCAGTACATTCTCTAGGCGGTTAAGATGTTTGATACCCGCAAGCGTTGGTTGAATACTACAGTGCGTATTGCAATAAATGACATCTATGCCCGCTTCGTATATTGCTTTGTTTAGATTAGGAGGCGTCGACAGACTTACAATACTTTGAATCGGTGCACTAGCGTCATAAGCATAACCACGTGCTGAGGGCGCACGTGTCACCATGACCTTTACAATTCCTGTGGATTGCCTCGTGTGATGAAGAATTGCTGCCACTTTTTCTTCCAACCACTCCTCAGTGGTAACAGAGAGGCTATGCATACCCAGCGCAGCCATGCCTTTTTCTAATCGCTGCGCATGCAAATCACGCTTTAATACTTGGCCATCTTGAACTGAGAGTGTCTCAAACAAACCGTCACCGAACTGAGCAGCACGACTATAGTTTTCCACCTCACCTCTGTATTGATCATTTTCGAGCAACCACATGGATACCGTTTAAACCTTACTGAAAATCAAACTACCATTGGTCCCGCCGAAACCAAATGAATTACTAAGTACGTGGGCAAGCTCAACATCACGGGCAGTATTTGCTACATAATCTAACGCGCACTGATCATCCTGGTTTTCGATATTGATCGTTGGTGGTACAACATTGTGCGTCAAAGCCTGGATGCTGAAGACCGCTTCAATGGCGCCCGCTGCGCCCAACAAATGTCCTGTCATTGATTTGGTTGAGGACACTAATACGTCATTCCCGACAATGCTTTGAATGGCTCGAGTTTCCGCCACATCTCCTTGCGGTGTAGAAGTTCCATGAGCATTAATGTATTGAATATCACTGCCTACAAGCCCTGCATCTTTCAACGCATTGGCCATGGCTTTTGCAGCACCGGCACCATCTTCTGGCGGGCTCGTCATGTGGAAGGCATCATCACTCATACCAAAACCCGTAATCTCGGCTAGAATGTTCGCACCGCGTGCTTTGGCGTGTTCGTACTCCTCAATCACTAAAGCTCCAGCACCATCACCCAAGACGAAGCCATCTCGATCTTTATCCCATGGACGCGACGCGGCTTTAGGATCATCATTACGTGTCGACATCGCGCGTGCTGCACAGAAGCCTGCCATACCGCTAGGAGTACACGCCGCCTCAGCCCCACCGACAATCATCACATCTGCATCGCCATACGCAATCGTACGCGCACCATAGCCAATATTATGAGTACCTGTGGTACAAGCAGTAGAAATCGCAAAGTTTGGCCCTGTAAAACCCCATTTCATAGCTACATGGCCCGCAATCATATTTACGATGGAAGCAGGTATATAGAAAGGACTCACTCGTCGCGGACCAGAGTTAACCAATTGCGTATAATTGTGTTCGATTGTAGCTAAACCACCAATGCCAGAGCCCAAAGCACAACCTACGCGATTCAAATCAACGCTATTTCCATCCAAACCAGACTGCTCTATCGCTTCAGCGCAGGCAACCATGCCGTATTGGATAAACGTATCCATTTTCTTAGCGTCTTTGGCGGAAAGTACATCATCTAATTCGAAGTCTTTAATGGTACCGGCAAATTGCGTTGCGAGATTACTGGCGTCAAAGTGCGAGATAATATCAATACCACTTTGCCCCGAAATTAAACGCTGCCAAGTTTCTTTCGCATTATTGGCGAGCGGCGTTACCGCTCCGATACCTGTTACCACTACGCGACGTTTAGACATATTTATTCTCTCGCCAGTTAGATGTGTCACCAACAAAAAAGCCGCCTGTTTAGGGGCGGCTTTTTTGACTCATCACGCTCGATTAAAGGTGAGCGATGATATAGTCAATGGCTTCCTGAACTGTGGTTAGCTTTTCAGCATCCTCATCAGGAATTTCTGTTTCGAATTCTTCTTCTAGAGCCATTACTAGCTCAACTGTATCTAGAGAATCGGCTCCAAGATCTTCAACGAAGCGTGCAGTACCCTTGGCCTCTTCTTCTTTTACGCCAAGTTGTTCACAAACCACTTTCTTTACGCGTTCTTCAATGCTGCTCATAACTTATCCTGTTTATTATTCAGAGCCTCGGGCTCCCGTAAACGGGGCCATTATACTCCGACCACAATACGGGTAAACCCAACGGGCCAGCTAAATTCTGTACCCGTATTCTTGACATATTCAGCACAAAATCAAGGTATAGACTTCAGATTAATGAATTATTCACTAAAAATTCGACTAATTTCCAACATCATGGCCTAAATTAACCATTAACTGGTTAAAAATCAGCCCATAAATAGGCCGCCATTAACCTGTATGACCTGACCGGTTATGTAACTCGATGCATCAGAAGCTAAGAAAGAAACGGCTGCCGCCACTTCTTTTGCATCACCGTAACGGCCCAGTGGAATATTATTCAACATGACCTGACGTTGCTCATCACTCAGCTCTTCGGTCATATCTGTCGCAATAAAACCTGGGGCAACCGCATTTACAGTAATGTTACGAGAACCGATTTCTACAGCCAACGAGCGAGTAAACCCTTCAATTCCTGCTTTACTGGCGCAATAATTCGCCTGACCAGGGTTACCCATTGAACCAACAACAGAACTAATATTAATAATACGCCCGCCCCTCTGTTTCATTAGAGGCTTCAAGAAACCTTTACAGATGCGATAAACGCCGGATAAATTGGTATTTAAAACCGCATCCCAATCATCTTGTTTCATGCGCAGCATTAGATTATCGCGCGTGATGCCCGCATTATTAACCAACACTGAAACTGGACCCAACTCGGCCACCGCTTTTATGAAACCATCACAACTTTCAACATCATCCTGCCGCAATACGATAGCAGTTCCTTGATCGGCTAGTGCCTCTTTTACTTTATCGACACCAGACTCACTGGTTGCTGTCCCCACAACAAAAAAGCCATCTTCTTTTAACTGCTGGGCTATGGCGTGTCCAATGCCTCGGCTTGCGCCAGTGACAACCGCAATCTTTCGATCCACGATAATTTCTCCCTATGCCAAAATATTCGCGATAGATTCTGAATTGTTGATCACACTTGAAGATAAAGACTTGTCAATTCTCTTATTCAAGCCCGTCAGAACCTTGCCTGGACCCACTTCAAAAATTGATTCGACACCTTGCTCAGCTAACAACTCAACTGTCCTGGTCCAGTTAACAGGAGACGCTATCTGCGCTACGAGATTTGAACGGATACGTTTCGGATCTGTTTCAAGTTCTATACTAGCGTTTTGTAAAACAGGAACACTCGGGGTCTTAATATCAACTTCAGCAATAAAGCCAGCAAAGGCATCCGCCGCTGGTTGCATCAATGCACTATGAAAAGGTCCACTCACCGGCAAAATCATGGCCCGCTTCGCTCCAGCTTCTTTGCATTGTGCCGCGGCTTTTTCTACCGCATCAGCATGACCCGCAATCACCAATTGTCCGGGCCCATTGTAATTAGCAGGCTGCACAATTTTGTAGGATGAAAGCTGAGCACAAATGGCTTCTACTTGATCATCTTGCATACCCAGCACTGCTGCCATACCGCCTTCACCCGCAGGCACAGCCTCCTGCATTAACTGGCCACGGCGACGCACGAGTTTCAAAGCATCGCAAAAGGATAATGCTCCAGCGCAAACTAAAGCCGAATATTCACCTAAACTATGCCCCGCCATAATATCGGCTGCGAGCTTTTCATTTAGCGCTCGCCACAGAGCAACCTCTACCGCAACCAAAGCAGGCTGTGTATTTTCTGTGCTATTCAACTCGTCAGCTGGACCGCTTTCGATTAGGGTTTGTAAATCAAAACCCAGGACCTCATTCGCTTCCGACAATGTGTCTTTAGCAATAGCGTGTTGAGCTATGACATCAGAGATCATTCCAACCGATTGAGAACCCTGCCCGGGGAAGACAACTGCAACTTTAGACATATTTTGTTCCGATACTTCTTAACTTTATTGCTTTATAGCAGTGAGGCGCACTGCACACAAAGTGATGTTTTATTTTCTTACTGGCCATTACTTTATCTATTAGCCAAGGCCTTTAGATCACATCCTGTTCTATGCGACGAGATACTTTTTCTAGCAAAGCCTGCTCATGTAAAGTTAAGGCTTTCTCGATCGCACCTTGAAAAGCACGTTCATCCGCCTTGCCATGACTTTTCACAACCACTCCTTGTACTCCTAACAATACACCACCATTCTTCAACTCGGGCTCAAATTCCTTTTGCAATTTTTCTAATATAGGCAGTGCTAGGGCGCCTATTATTCTTCCATACCAGTTTTTCTCAAAAACCGTACGTATCATTTGCACGACATACAGTAACAAGCCTTCACTGGTTTTTAAGGCGACATTTCCCGTAAATCCATTAGCCACCACTACATCGGCGGTGCCGGTAAATAAATCATCCCCTTCAACATAGCCGATATAATGAACCGATTCAGAACTTTTCAAGTGAGCATTGGCCAAACGAATTTCTTCGTTGCCTTTTATCTCTTCGCTACCAATATTTAATAGCGCAACCGTAGGATTGGGCTTGCCATCCATCGCTTCTGCAAACGCCGAACCCATGATGGCAAACTGACAAAGATTGTCTGAGTCGCACTCTAGGTTTGCACCCAAGTCCATCAAGTAACTATGCCCTTTGGCATTAGGAATACTGGCAATTAACGCTGGCCGATCAATACCAAGCAAGGTTTTCAACACATAGCGGCTATTAGCAACAAGGGCGCCCGTATTTCCAGCACTCACCATTCCGCTGGCCTTGCCATCATGCACGGCATCTAATGCCAAACGCATGGAAGACTCTCGCTTACGCAACGAATTAGAAACTGAATCCGCACACGAAATTGCTTGCTCTGTATGCACGAGCTGAAGTCGACTACAGGTGTCGAATTGATCTAATACAGGATCGATTTTGGCTCGATCGCCAAAAAGAAGGATTTGAAGTTGAGGGTGATGCGATAAAACTGAGAGGACTGCGGGGACAGTCACGCGGGGACCGAAATCCCCGCCCATTGCATCAACAGCAATGGTGACCATGACTATTAATCGTCTTGACCGGCTACAACCTTGCGACCACGGTAGAAACCGTCAGCAGTCACATGGTGACGTAGGTGAGTTTCACCAGTAGTTGGGTCAATAGACAATGCGCGAGTAGTTAGCGCATCGTGAGAACGACGCATACCACGCTTAGAACGAGATTTTTTACTTTTTTGAACAGCCATCAGGGCTCTCCTACTGTTTCTTTAGTTGCTCCAGCACACTAAACGGATTGTTTTTAGGCGCTTCGATTTTTTCTGGCTCAGCTTCTTGGCCTTGTATACCCCTTGCGTGCTCACCACAATTCTCGTGATAGGCGTACATGGGCAGACTCAAGATCACTTCGTCTTCAATCACGTCCAATAACTCTAAGGAATCGTGATCGGCAATGACAGGCTCGTAACATTTAGGTAAATGCTTGGCTTGTTCATCACTGAAGACAATGCCTAACTCGAACTCAGTCTGCAGCTCAACCTCTACCGGCTGCATACAGCGCTGACACGTCATTTTGACCGGAGCTTGGCACTGACCACGAAGCAGAGAAATTCCCTGCTCATCTTGTCCAAATTGCAATGCAACCTGAACATCACCATTGGCATCCTGTAGAAAGTCTTGTAAACGCTCTAGCTTGGATATGGCAAGTGACCCTGAATATTCAGCCTGCTGTTCCACACTTTTGAGCGGATCGACCCGCACTGGAAGTAAACCTTGGTTCATAGTGGGCGCGATAATACTCATGCCTCCGCCGCTTGTCAAAGCCAAACACGTGATTTCCCTGCAAAATCAGGGACTCACGCGCTTTTTTAAGCAATTAGATTGCTGTGTAAGTTATTGTAGCTGAAATCCCATGCCATTCAGCCCCATCATGGACGCAATTCCTTTTCCGATTTGCGTTCCAAATCGACCAACCAAGGCCTCAAATGGCGTTGGTTGAGGCGTGAAATCGACGATGTCTTCAGCGCCGACAAGCTCACGAGCCACGTAACTGCTGCTGCCTAGGCCATCCACGAGACCCAAACCCAACGCCTGTTCACCTGTCCACACCAAACCACTGAACAATTTATCGTTGTCCACTAATCTATCGCCACGACCCTTTTTGACTTGCTCAATAAACTGATCATGAGTGGTTGATAAAACTTGCTCCCAGAACTGCTCTTCTTTCTTGTCAAGCGGTGAGAACGGATCCAAAAACGCTTTGTGCTCGCCCGCCGTAAAGAGGCGGCGTTCTACACCAAGCTTATCCATAGCATCAACAAAGCCAAAGCCAGAACCTACAACACCAATAGAACCGACTAAACTGGCCTTATCGGCATAAATTTCGTCCGCCGCCGCTGCCATATAATAGGCGCCTGAGGCACCAAGATCTGAAATCACGGCGTACACTGGTTTTTGGTGCAGCTCTTTTAAACGCATTATCTCGTCATACACGTAGCCCGATTGCACTGGAGATCCACCAGGACTATTAATACGCAAAATAACAGCCTGAGCGCCCTCCGCTTCAAAAGCGTTTCGTAAACCCGTCACAATAATATCAGCTGATGCCTCCTCTCCGTCAGCAATCACCCCCCTCACTTCGACTAGTGCGGTGAATTTTCCACTGGCGGCCAATTTCGAACTATCAACGTCCGACGGCATGAAAATTAAAATAGCAGCAAAAAGATAAACAAAAGTAAGCAGTTTAAAGAAGATACCCCATCGACGAGAGCGTCGCTGCTCAGCATTGACGTTCATGACCATTTTCTCAATGAGTTTCCACTCTTTATCCGAATCAGGTCGCTCAACCGGATCTTGATACATACCTTATTTCCTTATTTAAATAATTAAAACGGATATAACAATTAACCAATACTTAGCGCAAGCACTGATGCAATTCCTCGATAGAATGTACTACGTAGTCAGGTTCTGCTTGGGTCAGTTTTTCATGGGTATGCGCCCCATGAGTAATGGCAATGGTCGACATTCCCGCTCGCTTACCCATTTCGATATCAAACTGAGTATCGCCGACCATAACCATTTCGGAAACATCCAAACCCAAAACTTGCTGTAGCTCTTCCAGCATTAACGGGTGAGGCTTAGATCGCGTCTCATCTGCACAACGTGTTTCATGAAACGCATGACTCAAACCTGTTTCTTGCAATGCGCGAGTCAAACCTCGACGCGCCTTCCCCGTTGCCACCCCTAACTTGTGCTGTGTAGACCTCAAATCATCAATCATGTCAGTCACGCTATCGAACAAATTAATCGGCGGGCGCTTATCCGACATATAAAACTCAGCGTAAGCCCCCGCAACTTCAGATACTAATTTTTCATCACTTTCATGCTCGGGCCACAGTGTTTGAATTGCTTCTGCCAAACCAAGACCAATAATTTGCTGAATATCAAAATCGGATCGCGATGCGACTCTCAGCTTATTGGCAGCGTATTGCATCGCCATCACAATGCCGCCCGTAGAATCAGCCAGTGTTCCATCCCAATCAAAAATAACCGCTTTGTATCTCATTAATGTTTTGCATCCAAACTACTTAAAAACTGCTCAAAGGCTTCATCAAGCGGAGCTTGAATTGTCATTTTCTCGCCCGTCTCAGGATGTTTAAAACGCAAAGATTGCGCATGTAAAAACAACCTTCTAGCCCCCTGCTGCCTTGCCCCTTGCAACTCTTCATCCGTGGCATACTTTTCATCACCCACAATGTTATGACCCGAAAACTGGCAGTGAACACGTATCTGATGAGTGCGCCCAGTGACAGGCTCAGCATTAACCAAGGTATAACCTTTAAACTTACGCTCAATTGAGTAACGGGTGTGACTCGGCTTGCCATCCTGAGCAACTTTTACCAATCGCTCGCCAGACTTAAGCTCATTTTTCTTTAATGGCACTTCTACATCTTTGAGGTGCTTGGGCCAATTACCATAAACCAAAGCCAAATAGCGCTTTTGCATTCCCTGCTTTCGCTGCAACATTTTATGGAAGGCCACCAGAGCAGTGCGACGCTTGGCAACAAGGATCACTCCAGACGTATCTCGGTCGAGTCGATGGACCAACTCCAATCGCTTAGCTTTTGGCCGCAAATTACGCAGCACTTCGATTAACCCCAGACTAATACCACTACCACCGTGTACGGCCATGCCCCGGGGCTTATTCACCGCAAGAAAATAGTCATCTTCAAATAGAATACTTTGCTCAATTCCCTCAGCCATATCTTTACTGATTGGTGCTGCATCACCCTCAGCTTTCACCTTAACCGGCGGAATACGAACCACATCACCCAACTTAACCTTATACTCAGGTTTGATGCGGCCTTTATTGACACGAACCTCGCCTTTTCGAATGATTCGATAGACCAAGGATTTTGGCGCACCCTTGATGCGAGACATAAGAAAGTTATCTATGCGCTGGCCAACATAGTCCGCTGTTACTTCCTCAAACTGCACGCCACGCTTAGAATTTTCGGACATATAAAACTCGTACCTAAGAAAAACCGGTTTGACGATATGGCAATCTTTGCTATATTCAGCCATTCCGGTGAATACTCGGGGCAGTTCCCCGACTTAAGAAAGGCCGGAATGATAACGTAAACTGGGGGAGTTAGGTAAAAACTTCCCGGAATTTTGGATTTCAGTGGCCAAATTGCCACTGAAAACGAAGAAATATACGTTCTGATTACGCAAGAGGGTCTTGCAGAATCAGCTTATGTTTCGTGTTGGTGTCAGGCGCATAATAAAGATTAGACCTCACACCCCTGCGTGGAAGCAGTCGTTCTAAACACAATTGGTATAGATATCCACGCGAAGCACGCATAAATATTTTGATTAGGCTCAACCCCGCGTTTCAGACGCCAAACATGAGCTCTAGAAGTAAAAATGAAAAGAATGTTAATCAACGCGACTCAGTCAGAAGAGTTGCGCGTTGCGCTGGTTGATGGTCAGCGCTTATACGATTTAGATATAGAACCTACTACCCGTCAGCAGAAAAAAGCCAATATCTACAAAGGTAAAATCACCCGAGTAGAACCAAGCCTAGAAGCGGCTTTTGTCGATTTTGGTGCTGAACGTCACGGCTTTCTTCCACTTAAAGAAATCTCTCGCGAGTACTTCAAGCAAAGCACTTCTGGTCGCCCAAACATCAAAGACGTAATTGAAGAAGGCCAGGAAGTAGTTGTTCAGGTTGATAAAGAAGAGCGCGGCAACAAGGGAGCAGCACTGACCACCATGATCAGCCTTGCTGGTCGTTATCTTGTGCTTATGCCAAACAATGCTCGCGCGGGCGGCATTTCTCGCCGCATTGAAGGTGACGAGCGCAACCAAATTCGCGATGCCATGCGTGATGTTAATGTACCGAACAATATGGGCGTCATTGTACGCACAGCAGGTATCGGTCGCGCATCTGAAGAGCTGCAGTGGGATTTAGACTACCTTTGCCAACTTTGGGACGCCATTAAAGGTGCGTATGATCGTCGTGATGCACCTTGTTTATTACTACAAGAAAGCAATGTAGTTATCCGCGCTATTCGTGACTACCTGCGTCAAGACATCGGCGAAGTTCTGATTGATGATCCTGTGGTATATGACGAAGCCCTAAGCTTTGTGCAAGCTGTTATGCCTCAGTACGAGAATAAAATTAAGCTTTACCAAGACTCAACACCATTATTCAGCCGATACCAAATTGAAGCGCAAATCGAAACCGCTTATCAGCGCGAAGTAAAACTACCGTCTGGTGGCTCGATTGTTATTGATACCACAGAAGCACTTATCTCTATCGATATCAACTCCTCTCGCAGCACTAAAGGCAGCGACATTGAGGACACGGCACTTAATACAAACCTAGAAGCAGCCGACGAAATTGCTCGTCAGTTACGCTTGCGTGACATTGGTGGTTTGATCGTTATCGATTTTATCGACATGACATCAAACAAAAACCAACGTGAAGTTGAAAACCGCATGAAAGATGCCCTAGAAATTGATCGCGCGCGCGTTCAAGTAGGCCGCATCTCGCGCTTCGGTTTACTAGAAATGTCTCGTCAACGTCTACGCCCTTCTCTTGGCGAAACCAGCGGCCACGTATGTCCTCGCTGTGACGGAACGGGCACAATCCGCGACATGCGCTCTCTAGCTCTATCCCTACTTCGCTTAATCGAAGAGGAAGCAGCTAAAGAAAACACAGCCCAGGTACGTGCCGTGGTACCACTAGAAGTTAGCTCTTTCTTAAGCAATGATAAACGTCAAGACATCATTGCAATCGAGAGCCGCCATTCAGCGGAAATATCGATTATCCCGAACCCCAACTTCCAAACGCCGCATTTCGAAGTACTGCGCGTTCGTGAAGGTGAGAGTGTTGCTGATCAAGTTAGCTTTGAAATCATGTATGAAGAAGAGCTGGCTACAGAGGCGACTCCGCCAGTACGTGAAACGGCTGCAGTTAAGGCCGTTGCAACAACACGCGCGCCTTCACCAAAAGAAACCAAAGAACCCGGCTTGTTAAGCAAAATCGGCTCTGCGATCAGCGGTCTATTCAGCTCAGAAGAAGAGCCAAAGAAGAAGACCAGCAATAATCGTTCTAACTCGAACCGCAGCAATTCTGGCAATAAAAATCGCAACAACGGCAATCGTAACAATAATCGCCGCAACCAAAGCGATAACCGCAACCAGAGCAATGGTGGTCGCAACAACAATCAACGCAACGGTAAAACCAACAACCGTCGCCAAGAAAACACAAGCAAGCCTGACGCGGCCAACAAACAGGACAAAAAACCGAATAACAACTCGGAAAAATCCAACGACAAGCCAAAGCAACAGGCACGTCGTCGCAACCGCAGCAACAAGCAACAAGCGCCATTAGACGACAAGGTTGCTCGTAAAATTGAAGCAGTAGAACAGCCGAAATCAAGTACAAACAAAGTCGAAGAGCCGAAAGCAAAGGCGAAGCCTGACGCTAAAAAACAAAGTGAGGCCAAGCCTACAAACAAGGCCAACTCGACTCCGGAAAAAACGGAAAAGGTTGAGACTAAGCATTCGACACAGGTACAAACAGCCGAGCAGCCGAAAGCGGAAAAAGACTCAACAGCAAAGCCAGCAATTGAGAGTAATACGATCACTGACAACGTGGGTAGCGAGCAACCATTCGCGACCGAAGAGAGTTTCGTAAAAGAAGCCCCACAAGCAGAATCGACTATAGCAAGCCCCGCTCAAAGCATTGCAGATACAGCAACTACTGAGACGCCTAAAGCTAAGCAGGAAGAAGCACAGGTTGTTGAAAGCAAACCTGAACCTGTAGCGGCTGAAAAATCAGAAGCCCCAAAGGCTGAGCCAGTGCAAGAAAAATCAGAACCTAAGGTTGAGACTGAGCAAGTAGCAGCAGAAAAGCCAGACACAAATAGCGAGACGGAAACAAAAACTGCGGATACTGCACCGAAGCGCGCGCCAAACGATCCACGAGAAGTTCGTCGCCGTCAACTGGAAGCTCAAGCTCAAGCTCAGCAAGAAGCTGAAAGTTAAGCAAATATAGCGTGCAAGAACTTCTTGCATGCTTTATTTTACATAAAAAAAGGTGGGAAATTCCCACCTTTTTTATTTCCATAGCAAAGCACCAAATCCCTCAAAGATTAAGCAAACATCCTTGGTTCTTGCTCTAACTCAATACCGTATACCTGCTTAACTTTCTGCTTGATCTGCTTTGTCGCATTGGCAATATCTTCTGCCGTCCCACCCTGATTAATTAACACCAATGCTTGCTTGTCATGAATGCGAACATAACCAAAACTATGACCTTTCAATCCTAACTGATCGATTAACCAGCCGGCCGGAAGCTTCACTCCAACCTCCTGCACATAGTGAGGCATACTTGGATATTGTTGCTCTAAATCCCTGAACTTCTCATTACTCACGACTGGATTTTTAAAAAATGAACCGGCATTGGGTAGTTCACTGGGGTTAGGAAGCTTTTGATTGCGCACATCAATTACCCATTGCGCTAATTGCAATGGTGTTGGCAGCCCTTGTTCTTCAGTCATCTGATTAAGTGGTGCGTACTCTACTTTCACATCAGCTTGTTTATTCAATCGAAAAACCACATTAGCAATCACATAGTGACCATCACATTCATTTTTAAAGATGCTCTCTCGATAGGCAAACTGACACTCAGTACGATCAAACTCCTTCAATTCACCCGTTCTCAAATCAAATGCTTCTACTTTGCAGATAAAGCGTTCGACCTCAACACCATACGCACCAATGTTTTGAACCGGCGCAGCGCCAACGGAACCCGGTATCAAAGCCAAGTTTTCTAAACCATAATAGCCTTGGCTTAGCGACCACATGACAAACTCATGCCAATTTTCCCCTGCCGCTACTTTTAAATAAACCGACACATCATCTTGCTTTACAACATGAACACCTGCGCTATTTACCAAAAGCACCAAGCCTTGCACCCGTGATGACATAACCACGTTACTACCACCGCCCAATACCTTAATATCAAGGGATTTTTCTTGAGCATAGTCAATAGCATATTGAATATCTTCATCGCTTTCAGCCGAACAAAAATACTCAGCAACGGCATCTACCTGCAAGGTATTGTGCCGCTTCAGAGAAACATCACAGCGTACCTGCATTTTAGCGAGCCACCTTTTCAATTAAATCTGCACAAGCGTCTTCTAATAAGTCAATTACGTATTCAAAGCCCTGCTCTCCACCGTAATAAGGATCAGGGACCTCGCTATCATCAAATGAACCGAATTCAGTTAAAAACAAAAACAGCTTTGCTTTACCTTCTTCAGGCTGTAACGACTGAAGGTTTTCAAAATTCTGTCGATCCATGGCAAATACGTAGTCAAAATGATAGAAATCTTCTTGCGTCACTTGTCGCGCACGCTGGCCTTTCATGGAAATTCCGCGCTTGGCTGCAGCCATTTGCGAACGATCGTCTGGTGATTTACCAATATGATACGCTGCTGTACCCGCACTATCGATTTCCCAATCTAAGCCCTGCTGCTGACACATATGCCGCATAATGGCTTCGGCCGTGGGTGAACGACAAATATTCCCTAAGCAAACAAACAGTACCTTCATTGCCGCATTACCTCCAAATCTACGAACGGCTCCAAGCGCAAGCGGAAGAATCTTGCCTCTGCTGGAACACAAAACCACTAAATAAACCAATAAAGCCAAGATTTTAACGCATTGGCAAAGAATATGCTTTGCACCAAGTAACGAAACCTCAAGTATACGATCATGCAAGCAAAGCACGCCAACTTACATTCAGTATCGACATCCAAGTTTAACTTGAAAACCACCCAACCCAAAGAAGAGGGAAAAGCTCGCTTTTTAATGGGGTTAAACAATCGGGTAAGCAAGATGGATAAGCGACTTCATCGTGTAGAAGCGCATCTTTCAATTATGTATAAACAGCAGATAACCATGAAGCATTTAGCGCTGACCCTTGTATTAGCCCTACTCTGCTTCACCAGCGCCGCACTCGCCATAAGAGAGTTTATGCCACTTCAAATCTCAATACCCGCAACCAGTATTAGCGAAACTGAGGTAAAGCAGACAGAACAATTGGAGTCATTTTACTCATGGCCACTAGAAAAAACCAAGAACCTACAAGACGTTGAATATAATCGAGTCGGTAAGGGTATTTATATTCAAACAAAGCTAGGTGACCCTGTCGTAGCCGTGGCAGATGGTGAGATCATATATAGCGGCAAAGGCATTCAACATTTAGGTAATCTTATCTTAGTGAAGCACAAAGACAATTTGATCACAGTTTACGGAAACAATTATAGTAACTATGTTAAACAAGGACACAAGGTAAAGGCGGGGGATCTTATCGCCGCTGCTGGAGAACGCAAAGGTCGTAAAAGCGGGTTATATTTCGAAGTAAGACATAACGGCGAGGCACAAGATCCTTTCTTGTACCTGAAAAATTAATAAACCAACTAGCTTTTTGCGAGCTTTTCATCAACCGTCAGGGGTCTAGCTTCTTCTGCCAGCATGACGGGAATGCCATCTTTTATTTGATAAGCTACACCATCGAATTTACAAATAAGTTCTTGAGCGTCTTTATCATACTTTAACGCGCCCTTACACATTGGACACACCATAAGACTAATGAGTTTTTTATCCATCACAACCCCTTAACTGGGATAATTTTTCACTAAACCGAGTATAAAATACTAGATCCAATTTCGCATCAATTGATAACGCCCACATGTTCTCATGCGCAAAATTAGCGACCTTGACCGCATCTTTTTCTGTCATCAACACAACGGGTGCCAAATCACGAAAATCCGCCTCATTATAAGCGTGATGATCTGGAAAGGCTTTTGATTGAAACTCCACCCCTAACGCTTCAAGCGTGTTAAAAAATTTTTGCGGATTACCAATTCCAGCTATAGCGCTACACTGCCCCTGCAATTCCAACGAATCGACAGGACGCTCCTCATTGGTTTTCACATTAACCCAAGCTCGTGGATGAAAAGAGAATTGATATTCCACTTCTTTTACATGTCCGCTAGCCAGAACAAAATCAACGCTATTAATGCGTTCGTAAGGCTCTCGCAATGGCCCAACAGGCAAAACATTACCGTTCCCTAAACCTCGTACGCCATCCACTACGCAGATTTCAATATCCCTTGCCATGTCGTAATGCTGTAAACCGTCATCTGAGACAACAATATCCACCCCCTGCTCCATCAGCCGCTGAATTCCGCGAGTTCTAACAGGATCAATCACCACAGGCACCTGTAGGCTTTTTGCAAGCATGAAAGGCTCGTCACCTGTCCATGACACGGTATCATGCTGCTCAATCAGATGAGGAAACACATTACAGTCACCACCATAACCACGGGAAATAATCCCTGGTTGGTAGCCTTGTTTCTTGAGAAAACGCACTAGAGCTTGAACTATCGGTGTTTTCCCCGTACCACCAACAGTGATATTGCCGACCACAATCGTCGTAACCGGAGATGTTTTTTCTTGCTCCATCGCTTGGCGGCGTTTACGTTTCACAACCCAGGCGTACAACCAAGCCAAAGGCAGCAAACAGAGTGTCCATCGACTAGTGCCGTACCAGGCCTTGTTAAAAAGACGCTCAAGCATTAGGTAAATTGCATCTCATAAAGATTTTTATATGCACCGCCACGCGCTAGCAGCTCTTCATGACTACCTTGCTCGACGATTCGACCCTGATTAATAACCACAATAGAATCCACTTTCTCAATGGTACTTAATCGGTGTGCCACCACAATGCTCGTACGATCCTGCATGAGTGTTTCAAGCGCTTCTTGTATATAACGCTCAGACTGCGTATCCAAGGCACTAGTCGCTTCGTCCAAAATTAAGATCGGAGCGTCTTTCAAAATTGCTCGAGCAATGGCTAAACGCTGCCTCTGCCCACCAGACAACATTACACCGTCATCGCCGATAAGGGTTTGCATACCCTCAGGCATTTCCTCTATGAACTCCAAAGCATGAGCAGCTTTGGCAGCTGCGTATACCTCATCCTCAGTCTTGTTGGCTAGGTCTCCATAAGCAATATTGTTATAGACAGTATCATTAAATAGGGTAACTGATTGGCTCACTAAAGAGATCTGTTCACGTAAATTAGCCAAATCAAATTCATTTAAATCGCGACCGTCGAGTTTTATTTGCCCTTGATTGGCATCATAAAAACGCGTCAACAAACTTACAATCGTCGACTTCCCACTTCCAGACTGTCCAACCAAAGCAACGCTCTGCCCTGGTTTAATATGTAAGTCGATAGCGTTCAACACCTGTTCATCGCTATCTGGATAAGAAAAGCTCAACTTAGATATCTGCAACTCGCCATCCGCGCGGTTTACTCGATAACTACCATGGTCAGGTTCTGGTATTTCATCCAACACATCAAACATACTTTTTGCTGCCACGATGCCTTGCTGAATTAGAGAATTAATACTCGCAAGCGTACGCATAGGCTTGGCAAGCGTACTGGCTGCCGTAACAAAAGCCATAAAGTCACCAAAACTCATATCAGCAATAATTCGAGGATCGAGCGCAACCCAAATCAAGCTGGCAATTGCAAATGCCACAATCATCTGCATTACAGGAACACTTATCGCCTTTACACCTAAAAACTTAATGGTTTGCCGGCGATTTCCGTCACTTGCCTTAGCGAATCGGTTGCGTTCGTAGTCTTGACCAGAAAAGATTTTAATTTCTTGATAAGCATTAATAGACTCACCTGCGACCTGTGTCACTTTTCCCATGCTGCCCTGAACATTACGACTATAGCGCTTAAAATAACCATTGGCTTTGCTAACAACAAAAGCAATGAAAGGTGCAGCAATGAAAAAGACCATGGTGAGCTTCCAGTTCATCCAAAGCATATAAGCAAGCAAACCGATTACTGTTAAACCTTCTCGAATTAAACTGGTAACAGCGTTGGTAACTGAACCGAATACTTGTTCTGCATCAAAAGTGATTTTAGAAATTAAATGCCCTTTTGCATGCTTGTCATAAAAGTCATTTGGTAAAAGCAGATAATGGTTAAATACGTGAGTCCTCAGGTTGTGCACAACGGTTCGACCAACTTTCGCCAGAAAATAGTCTCCTAAGAAGCTACCAACACCACGAAACAAATAAATCCCAAGAATCATTAAAACCAATAAGAAACGCGACCACTCGGTTGGGTTGTGATAAGTCGCTTCAATGACCACCATTAGATGCGCCAACATGGGTGCACTTGATGCGTACAGTGCAAAACCAAAGATGGCTACAAAGAACATGAGTTTGTATTTTAAAACATATGAAAAGAGGCGCTTATAAAGCGCCCAATCTGAAGAGCTCGGGGTTTCAGTCATGACTATTTAGCTTGCTTACTGGTGATACTCAAACGGGAAAAGCCCAACTGCCCTGCCGCATCCATCGCTCTCACCACGGATTCATGAGGTGTCGATGCATCTGCAGTGATAATGAAAGGTATATCGCGATTGTCGCCCGCCATTTTCTGTACTGCCTGCTTAATGGTAACCAACTTATTGCTAAGTAGAGCTTGTCCATTGATGCTGTATTGACCACTTTTATCGATCACTACTTCAATCATCTTTTTAGGTGCCTCACTGGCCTCACCGCTGGCCTCCGGTAAGTTAATGGCCAAGTGGTTTTCTTTTGTGAAAGTGGTGGACACCATAAAGAAAATCAGCAGCAAAAAAACGATATCGATCAACGGCGTAAGATTAAGACTTAGCTCATCTTTGCTTTGGCGTTTAAAATTCACAGGCTACCCCTCAGCGGCCTCAGATACTTCACGATCACCGTGCAGCACATCCACCAGCTTCATGGCCTCTTGTTCCATAAACACAACTATTTCATCAATACGACGAGTAAAAATGCGATAACAAATCAGTGAAGGGATTGCCACTATCATACCTGCTGCCGTAGTAATCAGAGCTTCACTAATACCGCCCGCCAACACAGCGGCGTTGCCCGTTCCTTGTGCCATGATTTCGTTGAAAACGGAAATCATGCCTAACACAGTACCCAGCAACCCCATCAAAGGAGTAACAGCCGCAATAGTACCGAGCGCAGTCAAAAAACGCTCCATATCGTGAATCGACTGGGATGCTGCCTGCTCAATAGCTTCTTTAGTAATATCGCGACCATGCTTTGAATTGGTCAATCCTGCCACCAGCACGGAGCCAAGGTGACTTTCTTGCTTAATTTGCTTTAAGCGTGTTGGGGTCAATTCATTTTTCTTGATAAGAGCCCACATCTCAGCCAGCAAATGCTTGGGTGCGATATTACTTGGGCGCAAAGTCCAAAAACGTTCAATACAGATGGCAACTGCAAGCACTGAGGCCAACAACAGTGGCACCATCATCCAGCCACCAGCAAAAACTAACTCTTTCAATCTGAGCTCCTGAACTTCTTATTCGATGATTCTGTGGTAAGGGCGGTATGTTGAAACAATGTGGGCCGCTTGTCTAGGAGGAAAGTCCACTTCAATGGCTCCATGCGAGCCAGTATTCAAAACTTTGATGTTTTCTTGAGCAAATCGCTGCAGAACCTCTGCATGTGGATGCCCATATCTACTATGAACACCCGCCGAGATCAGGGCGATAGATGGCGAGACACGCGCAATGAACTCATCACTACTTGATGTTTTGCTGCCGTGATGAGGCACCATCAAAACCTCGGCCTTTAGATTCACCCCTGAAGCTAGTAGTGCTCTTTCGGCACTTTCTTCAATATCACCTGTGAACAATAGTCGATCACCGCCTGCCGCCTTAACACTGAGCAAACAAGACCCGTCATTGCCTTGTTTATGATTCGGGGATTGAAACTGCTGAAAGGATACTCCATCCCAAACCCACTCTTCAGCAGCGCAACTCTGTTGCCTAACGACTTGATCACTACGACGCTTTATATGACTCACCCCACCATTATGATCATTATCCTCATGCGTGATGTGCAACCTGTCCAATTGATCAATACCGCGCTGCCGTAAAAAAGGTAATACCACGTAGTCAGCCATGGACATACCATTTGCAAATGAAGCGCCCGTATCTATTAGCACAGCATGATCTTTAGTTTGCACCAGAGCGGAACTACCCTGCCCCACATCCAACATGGTTAACTTAAAACCACCTTGATCAGGCGAAGACGCAGGCATGCTCAAAGCAACTACCATGACTGCAGCAGCGAAGCACCTCAGATGAAACACGCGTGGAAATAACAATAATGAGAGAGCAACAATCATTAACCACTTGTTATCAGCGTGAATGTTTGGCCACCAATCCACCCACTCACGATTTACATGTAGGCAATACAATACCCAATGCATGGCCTCCTCCACATAAATGATTCCTTGGATATTGCCCAACGACGCAGCCAACAACGCGAGAAACGAGCACGGTAAAATCACAAAACTAAAGATTGGGATAAGTATTAAGTTAATTAAAACCCCTGATACGGAAACATACTGATTGAAAAAGACAAGAACGATTGCCCCTGCCAAAAAAGCCAATTTCTGACTTCTTATCAGAGCCCGCCAAAAGCTCACTGTTCCACTACCCGCAAAGCCTATGATCAAAGCCAAGACGATAGAAAAAGAAAGCCAAGTACCCAAAAGATAAAACTGTAGAGGATAGAAAATAGCCACCAAGACAGCCGCACATAGCCATGCATCCAGTGGTGATCGTTTTCCAGGCCAATACCAAAAAACGAGAGCAAGCATAAGCATCATAGCCGCTCGCAATGCTGGTACCGCAAATCCAGAGATCCAAGCATATGAAACCCCTGCTAATACAGCCACTGCAATGCCAATCCATCGATATGAATAGCCGCCAATCAATAAAAACACCCTCGAAAGCAAAGCGGTAAGTCCCATCAAAAACAGTGCTAACATACCTACGTGCAACCCTGATACGACAAACAAGTGGCTTATCCCTGCATCAAATAACGTTCTTTTTTGCCACGCATCTAAATAATCTCGATCACCTAACACTAACGCATTCAGCAGCGGAAAATCTTGCCCTGGCAGCAGACGCCTAAGTGTTACCTGCATAGAATCACCACCGGCGACTGAGCGTTTATTAGCAAGCGACTTAGTGGAAATATAGCCTTTCCCATGAAACCCTTGTGCAAGCATCCAGTTTCGATAATCAAAACCCTGTGGATTATGAAAGCTGACAATAGGCTTCAGACGCACGTCCAGTTGCCATCGATCTCCAACAGAAAATTCATAGGGGCACTGATAACAATTCACCTGATATTGCTTACCGTTATCGGTCTGCAGGTTGATCCTACTGAAATTATCTTTGCGAAAAACGGCATCAATCTCGGCTATGATGGTTGCCTCAACTTGGCGTACAGAAATTGATAAAGCATCGTGCTCCACACAAAACCAAGCGATTGCAGACCAAGACCAGCCTAGCGTGAGAGACACCACAAGAGGACGTGTTTGAACGAGAGGAATAGACACCAGCCAGCAAAAAGGGGCTAGCAATAGCACCAAGCCAAACGTCAAGGCCCCAGAAGCAACCCCCAAAACAAAACCGAGCGACACTACACGCAGTGAAAAAGCCTTATTGGACACCGGATATTCCCTATCTTGGTTTCACAATACCGTCACTAGGCTAATCTATTGTAATAATTGGTAGGTTGGCCCCGCGACTAGTCACGAGTGCACAATATAGGCATAATTGCGCGCCATAGCAGCATCGCCATGCAGAGATTAATGCGTTGTTACCAGGAAGGTTTCAACAAAATGAGTTTAAAATGTCATGCCCAAGAAGATATTACAAAAATACTTCCCCAATCCTCAGACTATAAAAGACAACCAGTCTCTGAAATTCTTGGGCGATAAAATTCACGAACCCAACCTTTGGCACTTAAATCGCCGCAGTGTCTCACGAGCGTTTATGGTTGGAGTCTTTTTTGCGTTTATGCCTATGCCATTTCAGATGGTAGCTGCGGCCATCGTAGGTATTTGGGTAAACAGTAATTTACCCATTTCTATTGGCTTAGTGTGGATTAGCAATCCAATCACCATTCCCCCAATCTTTTATTTTACTTATAAAGTAGGAACGGTGATTTTGGGACTGCCCACTAGATCGTTTCAAATAGAATTATCCATGGAATGGGTCATGACAGAATTGGGGGCTATTTGGCAGCCTTTACTGCTCGGCTCATTGATTTGCGGCGTTTTGTTTTCAGCAATGGGCTACGTGGGTATGCGCCTCTTTTGGCGTTGGCACGTCGTGCATAATTGGAAAAAGCGTCAACTAAAACGACAGCAAGCTCATCACTGAGCTTGCAACTGACCGTTCATAAGCACGTATTGCTGGGACGCTTTTGCTGCAAACGTTAAATCGTGTGTTACAACGACAAAAGCCGTTCCTAAGTCACGATTTAATTCTGCTATCAAGCTCTGTACGTCTTGAGCCGTGTGTTCATCTAGATTACCTGTTGGCTCATCCAATAGAACCAACTTCGGTTTGCCAACAAGCGCTCGCGCTAGAGCTACCCGCTGGCGTTCACCACCAGACAACTCTGCGGGTTTATGGTCATAGCGGTGGGATAAACCGACTTTATCAAGTATGTTTTTTGCTGCAGCTAATGCGTCAGCCTGCTTGGTTCTACCGATCAATAAAGGCATTGCAACATTTTCTAGCGCAGTAAACTCAGCCAATAAATGGTGAAACTGATACACGAACCCTAGATACTGATTGCGCAATGCATCCAACTGCTTTCGGTTTAACTTGAATATATCTTGCTCCCCCCACAATACGCTGCCCGTTGAGGGATCATCTAAACCACCTAACATATTCAGTAAGGTAGTTTTACCCGAGCCAGAAGCACCGACGATGGAAATCCAGTCACCTTCATTCAACTGCAACTGTAAATCCTGAATAACCGAAACAGACTCTGGACCTACCTTGTAGGCTTTATTTAAATCGATACAAGATAAAACGGCTTTAGATGTCATAACGTAAGGCCTCCGCTGGATTCACTTTTGAGGCACGATAAGCTGGGTACAAAGTCGCCAAAAAACTCAACAATAAGCCACTGGTTGTCACAATCACCACATCCATCCATCGAAGCTCAGATGGCAAATAACTAATGAAATAGACATTGGCGTTTAAAAACTGAATACCCAAAATTTGTTCGACCCACGCAATAATATCGCTAACAGTAAGTGCCAATAAAATCCCCAGTAGTGTGCCCACAACGATCCCTACGACACCAATCACAGATCCTTGCACCATGAAAACGCCCATGATCTTGCTCTGCGACATACCCATCGTCCGCAGAATCGCTATATCACCCTGCTTATCGGTTACCACCATCACCAAAGTACTAACAATATTAAAAGCGGCGACAGCAACAATAATAAGCAACAACAAGCCGATCATGGTTTTTTCCATTTTAATAGCTTGGAATAAGTTGCCATGTGTACGCGTCCAATCGGAAGCACCATAAATGCCGTCCAAATCCATGCGTAAGTCCCAAACAATTTTAGGGGCTTTAAACAGATCATCGGTCAATAGGCGAATACCTTGTGCTCCATCGGTTCGCGTCAAGCGGGCCGCGTCTTGCATATTGATGTATGCAAAATTGGCATCAACTTCAGCGCCGACTGCGAACACGCCTGTTACTTCAAAACGCTTCAAACGCGGCATTAAACCGGCTGGCGTTAAACTGGCTTCGGGCATAATGAGAGTGACCTTGTCTCCAAGCGTAACCCCTAATTTGCGAGCCAATAATTCGCCCATCACAACACCATAATCACCAGGTTGAAGCGAATAAAAATCTCCTTGCTCTATGAAATCAGGCAGTATTGAAACCCGTTCTTCCCACTCAGGTTCGATACCTGTAACCATCACTCCAGAAACGCGCCCCCGATAACTCATCATGCCTTGAATTTGGATAAAAGGAGCTGTGGCTAGTACATCGTCGCGATCTGCTATCTGAGCTGCCACGTCCTGCCAGTTAGATATACCTTGCTTCTCTCCCATTACAGCTGCATGGGGTACCATTCCTAGGATGCGTTGACGCAATTCACGATCAAAGCCATTCATCACCGAGAGTACCAAGATAAGAACAGCAACGCCTAAAGTAAGACCCGCCATGGATATAGCAGAGATAAAGCTGATAAAGTGATTGCGCCGCTTCGCTCGCGTGTATCGCAGTCCAATTGCAATGGGAAGATTTTTCAACATAGATAGGCTACATATTTATAAAACGCGTATAGCCTAAAGAAAAGCGCTATCAAAGGAAATGGTGTTCATCACTTTTTGACGCTAAACTGAGTGTAAAAACAGGCTTTTGGTTCTTAATCATGCAAATCAAGCAATTATTCATATTAACAATCGCACTCTGCCTGAGCTTAGTTGCAGCAGCAGACAATCATCCAGCGTCAGAAATAAACACAGGCACGACCATTAAAATGCCCCTGTCAAACAAAGCCAGCCTCCACGCGAAAGATTTACCTCAGCGCGGAGCGACCAAAATGACCGTTGAGAAGCGATTTGGTGTGCCGATTAAGAAACACCCAGCAAAAGGAACACCTCCAATCGAGCGCTGGGATTACGAAAACTTCTCTGTATATTTTGAAACCAATGCAGTCATTCACAGCGTAGATAAACGTAATAAGTAAAAACATCGCCTAGCAGGCTTAGGCCTTGGCGATAAAGTTACTGGGAATAGTTGCCACCACACACTGAGGACCACAACATGAAACAGTATATTTTAGTCATTATGACTCTATACAGCGTGAATGCATTGGCCCAAGTTGAGGAGCTCAGTAACAGTGAAATGACAGAAGCTTATATTAAAGATGGCAATATCGTAGTAAAACAAAAGCCCGTCAAAAATACTCCCCAGCCAAAACAACCCTTGAATTTCAAAGTAGGCCCAGGTGAGCCAATCATTGCAGAAAACGAGAAAGAGCAGCAGCAAACTCAGCAACAATATCAACAACGATTGATTATTGAACAAGAACTACCCAATACAGCCAATGACCAACTCACCAACTATGAGTTGCAAAATAGTTCCGTGTTAGCCATACCCACGTTTGAAAATGAAGCAGCGCGACAACAAAGAGAGTACGCACAAAACTTGGTCCGTGAGGGGTTAAATCTACCGGCTGATGCCACAATAACAAATCAGCATATGGCTCAATATTTGAACACGTTTCAAGGTCAAAGCTCTGGAAGTCTAATGGGGCCTCAACAGACAATCACCGCTGATGGGTTTGAATTCATTATTCCAAATCCGGGTAACTACCCTACTGGTGTTTATTCTTCAGGCAACGGGACTGTAGAACTCGAAAGCACCAACCAACAATTGATTTTCAAACTACTCTACCCAAAAACCGTGGATTAAAATTAATACACGACGGATCAACCAAACAAATCAAAACTCGGGCCTGAGGCAGAATCAGCGGTACCTTGATCTAGCCACAACTTGGGCTTACTGAACGTCTGCTCCATTAAGCGAGCCAAACTGTCGGAAATCTTTTTGCCATTTGGTGACAAAATAGACGCTATTTCTGACTCCTCTCGACCTAAGCACAAAGCAAACTCAATCTCGTCAAGCGCGTTTTCTTTCATGATGGCGATAGCATTGGTGCGCCGCGTCTCTATTAACGTCATCTTCGTTATCCAAAACAAAAACACAAATTATACAACAGGCCGTACAGAGCCCGAAATCCTTTCTTTTCAGGTACTTCTATTCCGATTTTCAGACGATTTGCCCGAGGATTTCACAGATTTTATTCTAATGCTGAAAATTCCGGCTTTAGGTTGCTGTATTTCTTTAGAATGTCTGTTATAACAGATTGATATTTGGCTCCGAACACCAGCCAGCTCTAATCGTCAACCATTTTTACTAGTGCCTATTCGATATGTCGCAATACGATACTGATCAATTATTCCAAATAGCTGAAAAACTCAGCCAAGACTTTTCCCTGTTTCCAGAGCAAGACGGTAAAGCCAATTCCATCTCAGGCCTCGTGAGTCCAGATAAAATAGAAGAGACTCGCGAAAATTTGCGTTCCCTTGGAATCGACGAATATATTCAAGAAGTAGTCAGTCCAAGTGAATCGAGTACTCGCTTGAACGCTCGACAACTATTACACAAGCTAACCCATCGGTTTATTAGCGAACAAGAATGGGGACCACTTTATGTAGCCGAAGTAGAGCTGCCTTTTGGTAAGCAATATCGGCGCGTGGGTTTTATTTGTCAAAACCGCGCAGAACGTAACGGCGCTTGGCTACCGGAACACCATAAACAAGCAATCAAAGCAGTGCATCAATTCTCACGTCATGCCATTCCAATCGTGACGTTTATCGATACTCCAGGAGCAGACGCCAGCGAAGAAGCTAACTTAAACAATCAAGCCCATAGCATCTCCCATCTCATCGCGGAAATGACCAATACTGATGTGCCAACAGTTGGTGTCATATTAGGTGCAGGTTACTCTGGTGGCGCGATTCCGCTTGCTGCCACAAATATTTTGCTAAGTGTACGTGATGGCATTTTCAACACCATCCAACCGCAAGGCTTGGCCAGCATCGCTCGTAAGTACAATTTGTCATGGCAAGAATGCGCGAAATACGTGGGTGTTTCAGCTTATGAATTACTAGAAAAGCATGCTATCGACGGCATTATTGATTATGCACCTAGTGACCGCATCGACAAAGTACAGAACCTGCTGAAGGCTATCACATCAAGCATTAGTGGAATTGAGACGAGCGTACTTAATTTCGCGAAAGAGAATCCATACCTATTTGACCACTACAAACGCAGTGTTGAGCGCTTCCTAAATCCCTCAGACAAATTGTCTGCCATAGAGCGTACTTCAAGCCTAGTATTAGCGAGTAGTCCGACGGAACATCACAATCTTTTCCGCATGACCTATCGTTATATGCGCTATCTAACCTTGCGCTCACGAATTTCTTCTAAAACGAAAGGTGCTTACAGTCGCCTTGCCGAAGTTGAAATCCCCAAAGGTAAGCTTAACGAGCGTATTGCTGAAGAGAAGCGGAAAAATTTCCAACAATGGCTTCAAGCACCTGATCAATTGCGTTACGACGATGAACTCAACAAGTTATGGAAAAACTATTGTCAGAAGTTCAAAGAACGCGATGAAGAACGCGGCTCTATTTCCAAGCTATTTTTTGGTGAACCGGAAGATAACTACATCAAAGCCAAGCAAGAGCTGAGCTTTGCTTTGGGCTTATATCTATTTAATCGCTGGAAAGCAGATGCGTCGGTTAATTTTAAAGAGCTAATTGATTACCTCTCTAACTACGAAGAAAGTCGATTCCTCATTAAACGAAAAGACCTGACCGATGCCCAAGCGATTATTGGATTTATTAAAAAAGGCGAGCATCCTTTAGCAACATTTATACATCAGTCACTTGATTACGATACTCAAGCATTGCTTGCAGATTATACAAATGAAAAAGAAACAAGTGCCGATCTCACTTCTGGCCTGACCGAGGCATTCAATCGAATCATCAGTCAAGAGCCCATTCCGGAGAGTGTGTATGGTGAAATTAAGCTGAAGGAAGTAACGCAGCAATTAGTGCACAATGTAGCAGCAAGCTATATGGAAGCGAATCGTCGGATTATCGAGGACGCGCTGGCACCTTATATATCCATTAAGACCGACGAAATTCTAGAAGACAACAATCAAGATGCCAATGTCTTGGATGCGATACTCATGGACGATTTACGCACCGACTTCATAGGCATCTGCCAAAATCTCATCATGTTTGGCAGCCTCTATGACTATGTTATTGCGAATCTTGTGACGGTTGCAAAAGAAGCTAAAGAAACCCATAGCTTATCTGTAAACGCTGTAAAACAATTGCTTGAAGGTGGTCTGGAGCATGCCAACAAACTCAGTATTGCAGATGACCACCATGAAGAGTTCGCCAATTGGTTCCAATATTTCATTAACTCCAACAGCAAAGCCGAATTCTTAAAACAAGTTGAAGAATGGAAAAAGCACAGCTTCCCTCGGCTGAGTGATACGCTCTTTGTTATCGTGACATTCTTCTTCGAAAAGTTACTACCCGAATACTACCAAGCGAAAGACGGCAAAGAATATAATGGTCGAATTAATCCTTACAGCATAGGTCGTAAAAAGGACTTCTGGAACCGCTTGACAATCGCCTACTTTGATTTGTTGATTCAAGACGTTTTGGACGATGTCAAACGCCAAAAGACAACCTCAGTGCAGGCCATCATTGA
This sequence comes from Bermanella marisrubri, assembly GCF_012295615.1. Classification (NCBI taxonomy): domain Bacteria; kingdom Pseudomonadati; phylum Pseudomonadota; class Gammaproteobacteria; order Oceanospirillales; family Oceanospirillaceae; genus Bermanella; species Bermanella marisrubri. The sequence goes on along the minus strand of NZ_CP051183.1, from coordinate 1,626,516 downwards.
TCAATTCTTCCACGACTTTGAAGAAATCAATGAGCATCTTATTACTGCAGATCCGGTTAATTTCCCTGGTTTCCGCAGCTCTATCGAAAAAGCGTTAAGCAATGATCAAACCCCATGTGGCGTGGTGACAGGCTTCGGTACTATTACTATTGGCGATGAAAGTCGTCGAGTGGGCACTCTTATTTCCAACTTGGATTTCCAAGCTGGCGCCTTCGACATGGCTAGTGCAGAGAAATTCTGTAAGCTATTGGTTGAATGTGCTCGCCACAATTATCCAATTGTTTGCTTTGTATCCTCAGGTGGAATGCAAACAAAAGAAGGCGCCTCTGCCCTTTTCTCCATGCCGATTGTAAACGACCGCATAACTCGCTTCGTACGCGATAATGATTTACCCGTGGTTGTCTTTGGTTATGGTGACTGTACAGGTGGTGCTCAGGCCAGTTTCGTTACACACCCAATGGTGCAAACATTTTATTTCTCTGGCACAAATATGCCATTCGCTGGACAAATTGTTGTGCCGTCTTACCTGCCTTCCACGTCAACACTGTCGAACTATTTGTCGAATAACCAAGGCGCCATGGCAGACCTCGTTAAGCATCCATTCGTTGAAGATTTGGACTCTCGCCTGCGTGCGATCGACCCTGCTATCCCAGTTGCACACAAAACCGTCAATGAAGTACTGCAACGCATCTTGAAAGGTTATGTGACTCCAGCAAAAGCAAAACCTCAAGAACAAAATGAAGGATTGAACAAAAAGCTATTCAATCCTGTCAAGAAAGTACTTATTCATGCTCGCGGCTGTACAGCTGACAAACTCGTGAAAAAAGCTCAAGACAACAATATCAGTGTTGTCCTAGTCCAATCAGACCCAGATATGAACAGCACAGCGGCTGATCGTTTGAGCAGTAAGGATCGCCTAGTGTGTATTGGCGGAAATACACCAGACGAAAGTTATTTGAACGCACAAAGTGTTATTCGTATTGCACAACTAGAAAAAGTAGATGGCCTACACCCAGGAATCGGTTTCCTATCTGAAAGTGCTCAATTCGCAGCTTTCTGTGAAAACAATAACATCAACTTTATTGGCCCCCGCGTTAGCTCAATGGAAACAATGGGTAACAAATCCAACGCGATCAATACCGCCATCAGTGTTGATGTACCGGTTGTGCCAGGCAGCCACGGTATCGTCACCACCTCGGCTAAAGCCGCGAAGGTAGCTGATAAAATTGGCTACCCTGTACTATTGAAGGCGGTCCACGGTGGTGGCGGTAAAGGCATCCAAGTCGTGCGTGAACCGGGCGAAATTCACGAACTATTCCACCAGATTTCCACCGAAGCACGTAGCGCTTTCGGTAACGGTGATGTTTATCTAGAGAAATTTGTTACCTCATTACGTCATATAGAGGTACAGGTTCTTCGCGATGGCCATGGCAACTGTAAAGTACTTGGCTTGCGCGACTGCTCTGTGCAGCGCAACAACCAAAAAATTATTGAAGAATCGGGTTCCGTTACGCTGCCCGATACTCTCGAGAAAAAAGTTTACGATTATGCACGTAAGCTTGCAGACGCTGTTGATTATGTTGGCGCGGGCACAGTGGAATTCATCTATGACCTAGACGCAAATGATGTTTACTTCATGGAAATGAACACTCGTTTACAAGTAGAACACCCTGTTACTGAATTAGTAACTGGCGTCGATATTGTGTCTGAGCAATTTAACATTGCCAGCGGTGGCAATATTGAAAAGCTGACATTTAAAGAAAAAGGCTACGCTATGGAACTGCGTATTAACGCAGAGAAGGCGCGTCAAAGCGGTGATGACGTTACTTTCGTACCGAACGCGGGCAAGATTACGGCATTCAACCTACCGGAAGCGGGCCACATTCAAATCATCAAAGCAATTGATGAAAATAAAGAGGTGACGCCTTTCTACGACAGCATGGTTGTTCAGCTGATTTGCTACGGTAAAGACCGTAACGATACCATCAAGAAACTGCTCGCTTATCTTGATGATGTAGTAATCGAAGGCGTAAGTACAAATATCCCACTACTTAAGCGCATTCTCGCAGATGACGTGTTTGTGAAAGGGGTGTATGACACAAACTACTTGCCACAATTCCTGCAGCGCATTGATCAAACCGCGTTAATTGAAGAAATTGATGCCAGTGCAGGTGCAGCCAGTGCTGCACTTACTGTTGATGCACTGAAGATTGATGGCTCGTCTGAACTAAAAGTATTGGCACCTAGTAGCTCTATTTACTACTCTGCCCCATCGCCTAGCGAACCCTCGTATATCAAAGAAGGAGACGTTATCTCCACCAATCAGACGCTATGTTTGATGGAGGCAATGAAAATGTTCAGTCCACTGACACTGCGTTCATTTAACAACCAAGGTAGTAAACTGTATGACACAGAACAAAACTATCAAGTGGTACGCATCCAAAATAGTGATGGTCAGCAAGTTAACCAAGGTGATTTACTTTTTGTAATTCGACCGGTTACACACTAGCCAGATCTTAAATAGCCTAAAGCCCAGAGACTAATTTAGTCGATGGGCTTTTTTTATCTGTTTATAGCTTATTCAAAAAAGAATCTGGTGGCGCGCATAAGCCAGAGGGACCTCTAAACAAAACAGCTGTCTTTGCTGTTGCAACAGATTCGCCAGACTGGTTTGTAAATTGATAGTACAAGTCAAAGCCATACTTGTTTTGCTCTCCGAGGAATAAAACGCCAGTTAGCACCTCGCCAGCAAAAGCTTCTGCTTGAAACTGAATAGCCGCATCAGCTAGCACTATATTGCAGCCGTCTATATCCAGCTCAGAAAATCCTAGTAACGAAAACCAAGCGCTACGAAGCTCTTGAGCATAAGCGAGAATACGATCATTGCCCAAGTGGTTTGCATAATTCATATCCGTGGAACGAACTTGGATTTCCGTACTCAAAAGCTTAGTGTTTGGTATTTGCAGTTTGATTCGCATGTAACCCACATGAAAGTTATGATTGCTTAGGCTATTATGGCATTAATAATAGATAGATTGTGCCATATTTGCCGCTTTTCACAGCGGATAATGCTATAAATACTTGTGTGGTTGTAAATTTTTCCGGCGAGTTAAGGAAACCCGATTTAATGTTTCAAAATAAAAAGATCCATGGACTAGCCATCGTTCTGTTCAGTGGCCTCTTATCAAGCAACCTGTTTGCCGCCAACCTAGAGCCCAAGCCTGAACATGCTTTAACCAACCGTGCTGTGGTACATCACCTTTATCAACATCACTACTCCCGAAAATATTTAAATGATGAGTTTTCTCAGAAGGTTTTCGATCGTTATTTAAAAATTCTCGACAATACCCGTTCCTATTTCACTCAGGCAGATATTAACGAGTTCCTCAAATACAAAACAAAGCTAGATGATTCAATCAAAACCAATGATTTAAAACCTGGTTTTGAAATCTATAATCGCTATCAAGACCGTGCGATAGAACGCCTGAACTACGCCATCAATCTATTAAAAGGCGGCATGAAACAGTTTAACTTTGACAAAGACGAATCTCTGGACCTTGACCGAGAAAATGCGCCTTGGGCGGCGTCCACGGCCGAGCTTGATGACCTTTGGCGCAAACGCATTAAAAACACCATACTTAATTTGAAACTCGCAGGCAAAGAAGACAAGGACATCATTGATTTGCTTGAGCGCCGCTACACAAGCCAGCTAAGCCGGATAGAACAAATCAACTCTGAAGACGCATTTCAAAGCTACATGAATGCTGTTACTCATACATTTGACCCACATACGCAATACATGTCGCCGCGCAACAGCGAGAATTTCAACATTAATATGAGTTTATCACTGCAAGGTATCGGTGCGGTACTTCGTAGCGAAAACGAAAACACCATAGTTGAGCGTCTCGTGACGGGCGGCCCTGCTGACAAAGCGGGCGAACTTAAGCCGAGCGACAAAATTATTGGCGTCGCTCAAGACGAAGGCCCAATGGAAGACGTAATTGGTTGGCGATTAGATGAAGTGGTTGATCGTATTCGCGGCCCTAAAGACAGTATTGTCCGCCTAGAAATTATCACAGGCAGCGGCCAAACAGAGAAACATAAAATTATCTCTATCACCCGTGACGAAGTAAAACTAGAAGATCGTGCTGCTCAAAAAGAAATCATCAAAGTCGAAAGAGACGGTAAAAAGCACAATATTGGCGTGATCGACATTCCAGCATTCTACTCAGACTTCGAAGCTAAAAATGCGAATGACCCTAACTACCGCAGCACAACTCGTGATACCGCCAACCTAATTAAAGAACTTAAGAAAGAAGGTATTGAAGGCTTGGTGATTGACCTTCGCAATAACGGCGGCGGTTCATTGTCAGAGGTTCGCGATCTAGTCGGTCTATTTATTCCTCAAGGGCCCACTGTACAGATTCGCAATACTCGCGGCATGACCCACGTTCTAAGCGATCAAGATCCTGATGTGCTATATGACGGCCCACTAGTTGTACTGACAAATCGTTTGAGCGCAAGCGCTTCAGAAATCTTTGCAGGCGCCATTCAAGATTATGGTCGTGGACTCGTATTAGGTAGCCAAACCTTTGGTAAAGGAACAGTACAAACACTGATCCCCCTTTTCCGCGGACAAATGAAAGTTACCAACGCGAAGTTCTACCGAATTAGCGGTGAAAGTACGCAACATCGTGGCGTTATCCCTGATATTAACTTCCCTGAAATATATGATGTCGACAAAATTGGTGAAAGCGCCCTAGAGGAGGCTTTACCTTGGGATAAGATCAAACCAAGTAAATACAAAACCTTTACCGCAATAAACCCATTACTTGATGAGCTTAAATCCAAGCACAGCAAGCGCATTGCAAATAACCCTGACTTTATCTATTTAAACAAACAGACAGAGTTTTTAGAGGAACTGCGCAATGACACGGTAGTATCGCTTAACTTAAAAACGCGTGACCAAGAGCGCGAAGCTACCAAGGAAAAACGTTTAAAGCTTGAGAACGAGCGCCGCGTTGCGAAAGGCATGGAGCCATTAAAAGACATTAGTGATGATGAGGAAGACGTAACGGAAGAAGATGAGGAGGAAGGCAACACTACCGCTGACGCCCTACTTGAAGAAGGCGGCCAAATTCTTCTAGATTACGTAAAACTTACGTCTTAAAACAAAAAAGGGCTCTTTCTATAAAGAGCCCTTTTTAAATTTCTAACATTTCTATGTAAACCAGATCTGCTTATCGCGCTCAAATACTATCCTCTCTCTTGAGTTTTACTACTCATCCACCATGTTAGTTAAGGTCTAAAGAAGCAGGATAGCCTTCTTATTACGGTTTTAAATTTGTACTTTCTTTTAAAATATCCACATCCATTGCCATCACTTTTACGGGCTTTGACTTGAACTCACGTCGATATAAAACCACCACAACCCAAGTTGTTGCTCCGATAAATATCAAAGGATGAATAAACCAAGCAATGGACGCTAATGCGTAGTAATAAGCCCGCAGACCATAATTAAAACTATGCGCCGCTTGGTCCAATACTTTAGCTGTTGAATATGCATATTCTTTGCGTTGAGTAGCATTAAACTCATCTTGCTCTGGATCCGGAGCTGCCCCCATTAACACACTGCCAAAACCGTATTGGCGAAGCGACCAAGTAAAACTAAAGAATGCGTAAACCATAATCACAAGCAACAATAACACCTTGTATTGATTTGATACTGGGCCTTCATACTGCTGCATAAACTGCCATTGCCAAGCCGATGTCAGTGCGGTTAACAATGCAGCTATAATGATCATGGTGGTCGAAGCAAAGAAATTGACATTGCGCTCGAGGTTAGCGAGGAGCGCACTGTCAGCCACGCGATTTTCACGTAATAACATGCGCTGCATCCACCAAACACGATGAATACTTAATATTGACGCAAGGCAATATGTGCGTTTCGCCATGTATTTCGAGAAGTAACCATACCCCATCCATAAAACAAGAAGATAAGGTACGACCAAATAGTCCCAAATAGGATGATTGAGCACAAACTCTAGACTCATTGACATCCTACTTTAAGAAATTAACGATTTCGTTATTGCTGAATATACTTTCAATCAGGTTCACTAAAAGCTCATCCGCCAACTTTTGATTGTATTTAGCATTTGGCGCGGTTGCGACCTCCTGCTTTTTCTCCGCCGAAAACTTTTTTTCTAGGCTGGTTTTGCCGCGCTTGATTTCAACCGTTACCGTAGCGTTAAGATTCACTTCGCTGACCCAATCTTCATTTGGCGACCAATAGCGAAACTCATTTACGATCACTTTCACTTGCGTTAGCGGTTCTGGACCCTTTGACATAACTATGCCCTGCTGCTGCATAGCTTCCTGTATGGATTGACCAAGAGTAGATGCTAAGGATACGTTTAAACTAATAGGCGCATCATTGCGAGCACGACGATATCCTATAATATTTGTATCTTCACGCTCATCCACAATAACCAATTCGATTGGTATCTTGACACCATCTAACTTGGCAAACTCGTAGCTAGGCGATAGATCAATAGATTGCGGACCTGGTGCAGTACATGCGGCAAGCACCCACACCAAAGATAAAATAGATACAATTTTTATCATGTCTGAAACTTTCATAAACTTCCCTCTTATTGAATCTTAACTATTAATTAGTGTAGCCAAGATAACGCGATCAATGTGTGACCTATTGATCAGCTTCGTCTCGGATAAACACCCATTCGTTACCTTTTGAATGTGTCTCACTAAAACGATACCCTGCAACATCAAAGTTTTTAATATCTTCAACATCTTTGATACGATTTTTAATGATATAAGCAGCCATCATTCCGCGCGCTTTCTTTGCATAAAAGCTAATCACCTTGTATTGGCCATTTTTCTCATCCTTAAAGTTCGGTGTGATAATTTCCGCGTTCAAATCTTTCTTTTTCACCGACTTAAAGTATTCGTTTGAGGCCAGGTTAACGATGGTTTTCGATTTACCTAGGTGCGCATTAATCAAATCCGTGATCTGACTTCCCCAGAACTCATATAGGTTTTTACCTTTTGCATTTTCGAATTTTGTACCCATCTCTAACCGATATGGTTGCATCAGGTCTAGTGGTTTTAACAAGCCATACAAACCAGACAGAATGCGAAGATGCTTTTGCGCAAAATTCATATCAGATTTTTTAAATGAATATGCATCAAGACCAGTGTAAACATCGCCTTTAAATGCATAGATAGCAGGACGAGCGTTGCTTGGCTTGAATGGACGCTTCCAATGCTGAAAACGAGTAACATTTAAATGCGCCAATTTGTCGCTAAGGCCCATCAAATCAGCCACTTCAGAAGGTGTCAGTTCTTTTAGTTCTTTGATTAACTGACCCGCTTCATCTAATAGCTCAGGCTCACTGTAATCATCAATAGGCAATTCTGTCTCATAGTCCAGCGTCTTCGCTGGGGACACCAACATCAACATAATCAATCATCCCAAAGCAATATTAATAGGCTTGTATCATAAAGTTTCCGCAATCTAATAAAAAGCTCCTCGTACATAGATTCTAACTATAGATGTGATTACACTCATGTCATGCTTGAACTCGACATCCAAATCTACCTGAGCATTGCTGCACTTTTAACCAGTTTCTTGGCTGGGGTCATCGGCCAAGGAGGCGGAATGATCCTTATGGCAATTTTAGCGCCTTCCATACCCGCTATGGCTGTTGCTTCCATAATAGGTTCAAAACTCGGAACGCTGTCTAAAAACCGCCTTCCTCTGGGCCCTCTCACATTTGTTTTTAAATGCGTACTCACCTTACTAAGCCTGAATATGGTTAAACTGGGCATTGAAGGTCTTCTGTAGCTGTCACATCATTGTCACAACGCTCTGTAAATATTGCTCGCATGAGCAAACTCCAACTTATGACCCAGACATTTCCCTTTGAACTGATAACAAATAGCGTTATGCTACAAGCTAATATAGATAACGGTATAAATTGAAATGTCCGTCAGCGATCTCGTTGCCTTGTTCGACGAACTGGTCGACACCAGTCATCATTTTTGTCAGTCACTTAGTGAACAGCGTAATCCATGCTGGTTGCCACTAAATGAAACCGAAAAGTCGTTAGGCTGGCACCCTCTTGATAAAGCTAAACATTTTTTTCAAGATTTCTGGTATCTAGATGGTCAAGATGGCCGCGAAACCCGCAGCTGCTTTGGGATGATCACAATTGACGATGAGCAGCTAGCGCTGGTCACACAGATCAACAACCTGAAGCTCGATTTTAAAAAAGCCATTGATCAATTGAAGCGCAGCCAGAGACAAGCGTGGACGGATGTACGCAAAGACCTAGGACAACGTCATCCGCTACTGCGTGAACAACTCCACTACTCTGGCCTGACCCGTTTACATCTCAAACAAACTTGGCGCACCCTGCCAGTTATAGACCGATCTATCACACGTATTGGTTTCAATTGGTACCAATCAGGTCGAAGCATTCAAAAAATTACCGTACAACAAGCGTATGATGCTCTGAGTAAGATGGATACAGGTAGCCGTCATATACAAACCCAGCTAAATCAACTTGGCCGCTTGCCCAGTACTACTCCCTTGGCCAAAGTACAAACATTGGCACCCGTCATGCGTGCCAATATATTTTATGAAACAGCACCGCTTCGTCAGGCAATGAACGTGTCCTTACCTTTGTTAATTCATGGAAATACAGGTCTTCCGCCGCACAATATTCCCGACATGGAACCCCCAGCGGAACGCCAACGTGCACGTCGCAGTGATTTTAAAATTGAAGAACAAGCCTTTCTTCCAAGTATACGCGTACACAGATACGTACTAACCTCCAAAGAAGAGACCCAATAGGATTCACACAATGTTGATATACGGTCACCGCGGTGCAAAAGGTGTCGCCATGGAAAATAGCCTACAGGGCTTCCAATTAGCAGCATCACAAGGCATTGAATACTTCGAACTGGATGTTCGCCTTAGCTCGGATAATCACTTAGTAGTGGTTCATGACGAGCAATTAAAGCGCTTGGCAAACAGCAAGCTTAGAGTGAGTAAATCAACCCAACAAATCCTCTCTAATACTCACCTTAAAGGGACCAACCAAGGCATACCAACGCTGGAACAAGTGGTTTTGGCTTGTCCGTATGTCAAACATTGGCAGTTCGAAATTAAAACTGATCGCACCAACCTTAATTTCGTCGCGCCGATGCTTGCATTAATTGATAAACATAATCTTGCTGACAAAGTGACGATTACCAGCAAACATGTTGGAATTTTAAGAGCCTTTAAAAATGCGCGTTCTACCATTCCTCGTGGTTACGTGCAGGAATGGCCTTTACCCCACGGTTTGCATGTGGCCAAACAACTAAAATGCAGCATGCTCGTTTTGAACAAATCGCTGGCCCGTAAGAGCTATGTAAAGCGTGCGCAAAAGAAGGGGCTACATGTGAGCGTTTGGACAGTAAACGATGCGGATGACATGGCGCGCCTATTTCGAGTTCAAGCGGACAGTATAATTAGTGATTATCCGCAAGCAGCTAGAGAGGTCATAGGCCACTTATCTCATGACCCTAACGCACCCCAAGCACCACAATCCGTTAGCGCATTACAAAAAACGCAATGAACAAAGAAAACACACTATTCATTACCGGCGCGGGTATTAGCGCTGAAAGCGGCATACCGACATTTCGTGGAGAAGACGGGTTCTGGACGATTGGCAGTAGAAATTATACTCCGATGGAAATGGCAACCCGCCATATGTATCAGCAGCAGCCAGAGCAATTTCTTGCTTGGTATTACAATCGCTTCATCACCTATCGCCATCATGCGGAAAATGATGTACACCGATGGCTAGCCGATAAGAACCTAATCACACAAAATATTGATGGTTTAGATGGCAAAGCAGGGAATAAAAACTACATTGCTATTCACGGACGCATCGACAAAATGACGCTTTACCATACACAGGGCGAACCCGTTGAAGTAATCGATGCGCCTTGGGATCAAGTTGATGACCAAAGACTAAACCAGTCTTTGATGCACCTATTTAATATTAAAAATACGCCAACACTGAACGAAAGCTATAAGCCCTTCGTTTTGTTATTTGATGAATACTATACCGACCTGTATCGCATTGATGAGGCGTTGTCCCGTATGGAGCAAGCCGACAAAATGGTATTCATGGGCACCTCATTTAGTGTCAACATTACCAATATGGCCATGGACATCGCTATGCGGAACGAAATCCCAGTAGAGGTAGTTGATCCCGATCCAGTAATTTTACCGTATGCTAAGGTCAAGTATCATAAAATGCGTGCAACGGATTACATACAACATCATGATTAAAGCCAATACTCTCACACTAGCGGTCGCAACCCTATTTCTACTCACGGCGGGATGCGCCGGAAGCAAACCCAATAATCTAGGCTTAAACGGCGGCCAGTTCGCCCCGTGCCCAAGTACACCAAACTGTGTGTCGAGCTTTGCTGAGCCATCTACGGATGCCTACATTGCCCCACTACAAAAAACCAACAATACTTGGACCCGGCTTCGTGAGCTTCTGGTAAATACAGATAACGCCACAATTACCCAGCAAACCCCTATCTACATCCACGCGGAGTTCGAATCCGACTTCATGGGATTTGTGGATGATGTTGAATTTAAGCAACAAGATGACATCATCCACGTGCGTAGCGCCTCCCGCTTAGGTTACAGCGATTTAGGTGTGAACCGCGAGCGCATCGAAGGCATCCGCCAGCAGTTGGATCAATGAAGTCCAGCGCATCGCACTTTTTTGCGTGGTCGCCCCCTGCTATAATCCGCCACCCTTTTTGAAAACATCGCAGCGGAGCGCCCATGAGCCAGCAAGATATTCCTGCATTATATCGAGATCACGATCAGCTACTTTCTGAATCGGGGTTTGCAACCGGCAACACTTGGTATCACGGTACAGCCTCTGGCCTTGTTGAAAGCATCAAGCAAAACGGTCTTATCCGTTCAGGCGATAAAGAGCTTAACAGCGCCATAAAACAAACCATGGCGACCATCGGCAATAGCTACAAAGAAAACAAGCAACCTGTTTTCATCACTCAAAGCAAATCCCTCGCATATTACTGGGCAGAACACAAAACACGTTCTCGTAATATCCAGCTAGCGGAAAAGAATGAAGGTCAAGAAACCCCCGTGGTTGTTCAGATTGATATGCCTGAAGAACTTCGTAGCGAAGTTAAACCTGATGTTGGCGCAGCGGCGTTCATTCTCACGGGTAATGACGCGTACATGGATTTTGTTAATGATCTATACACAGAATTGAAATTCGACGCTCCGCAAATCGACCCGATTAAAGCGGACCGCATGGAGTATCAAGATAAGCTTGGCATGGTGTATATCAACAAAGACATCCCCGCAAACAACGTAAGCATTGTAGAAAAGAAAGCGTAATAGAGAGCTTAATAGAAAGTCTAGTAAGGCTCTATTCACACCATAAAAAAACGGCTTTGAAAGCCGTTTTTTTATGGTTTCGCTGTGGTGTTTTTTAGTTCAATTTAACAAACACGGTTCAAACCATTCAAAGCAGCGATACGATACGCTTCTGCCATAGTCGGATAATTAAAGGTATTACCCACAAAATACTTAACCGTATTTCCGCCATTTTTTTGCTTCATGATAGCTTGACCGATGTGAATGATCTCGGACGCTTGGTCACCAAAGCAATGGATACCCAAGATCTCAAACGTCTCTCTGTGGAATAATAATTTAAGCATACCCACGTTTTCGCCAGTAATTTGTGCTCGGGCAATACTCTTAAAGAACGCCTGACCTACTTCATACGGCACCTTTTCGTTGGTCAGCTCACGTTCGGTTTTACCAACAGAGCTGATTTCCGGAATGGTATAAATACCAGTAGGCACATCCTCAACAAACCAAAAATCATCATCGCCAGCCATGTATGCTGCAACACTTCGACCTTGGTCATAAGCAGCACTGGCCAGACTTGGCCAACCCACAACATCACCCACTGCGTAAACATGGTCTGCTTGAGTTTTGTAATGGTCATCAACTTCTAACTGACCCCGGCCATTTGGTGTCAGGCCAACATGCTCCAGGCCAAGGTTCTGCGTATTACCTGAACGACCAGCAGCCCAAAACATCGCATCGGCTTTGATGACTTTACCTGACTGGAAATACACTTTAACGCTGTGCTCGTCTGCTTCCACACGATCGAACAATTCATTGTGTCGAATCAGCACACCGTTGTTGCGCAAGTGGTAACTTAACGCATCACTTATCTCGTCATCTAAGAACGGTAATAGACGCTCACCTGGATTAATCAAATCCACCTTTACACCCAAACCGCTAAAGATTGACGCGTATTCAGAGCCAATAACACCCGCGCCATAAATCACCATGGTGCGTGGAGTATGTTCTAATTTGAGAATCGTATCCGAGTCATAGATTCGCTCGTGATTGAAATCTACCGTTGGCGGGCGAAACGGACTAGAACCTGTGGCTATCACCACCTGCTCAGCGTGTAAGCGGGTGCCAGACGCGGGTCCGTCAAAAATCTCAATACAATGACTGTCTACAAATTGGCCATGACCGTGATACAAATGCACGCGGTTGCGACTGTAAAATTCGGTACGTAGTTTCACCTGCTTCGCGATAACACGCTCAGCGGTTTTCAGCACACGAGGAAAACTGAACCAGCGCGGTTCACCGATATCACGGAACATTGGGTTCGTGTTGTAGGAAATAATCTGCTTAACCGAATGGCGTAATGCTTTTGAAGGGATGGTGCCCCAATGAGTACAGTTACCACCCACCAATGGAGCTTCTTCTACCACAGCCACCTTTTTGCCTTTCTTAGCGGCGTTCATGGCAGCACCTTCACCCGAAGGCCCTGTTCCCAATACGATTACGTCATAATGGTAATCTGCCATATAGCTTCCTTATTTATTGTTTCCGGTTGCATCATAAGCCAAGTCAGATGGATCGCTTTGTTTGGCCTTTTTAATCTCGGTATCGCATTTCGTTTTATCGCCACCACAAACATCACATGCGGTCTCCATGCCGATCGCACTCATACCACCGCAAGAACCTGTAATGGGCTTTTTGGCCACAATGACGCCTATGGCCATCATAGCCATTATCACTAGCATAAACGCAAAGACCACCAACATCATTTCCATAATGGCACCTCAAATAAAAGATTATTAGTTAAATCGTGTTTTCCAGGCTTCAGAGTATTGCTCTTGGAAGCCATTATCTGTGCGAACTATAAAATAGGCCGCAATATTATGTTCTTTCGCCAATGCCAGTGCTTTTTCAGTCCCCATTACAAGCATAGCAGTGGCAATGGCATCCGCACGGGCACAAGTATCGGCTATTACGGTAACAGATCCAAGGCTATGAGCACTTGGCATGCCGGTAAACGGATCGATTGTATGGCTATAGCGCGTTCCATCCACTTCAAAAAAGTTGCGATAATCACCGCTGGTGGCCATACCAGCATCGGTTAAATTGAGAATTTTTTGTACACTGCGCGCACCAAGGGCAGCGTCGGTTTCCGGTGTTTCCACCGCAAGCTTCCACTCTTGCTGACTAGGCTTCATGCCTGAGACACGGATCTCTCCACCTATTTCCACCAAGTAATTGTGTGCACCTTTCGCCTCAAGCAACTGCGCGACAAGATCGACACCGAAACCCTTGGCAATAGCACTTAGATCCACATACCTGTGTGCCGACTTGGATAGAGACAATGTTAGCTTGTCTAGTTTGATGGCATCCATCCCCGTTTTTTCAAGGGCTGCTTGGACTTCTTGTTCAGAAGGCGGATTTACCGGGCGACCATCAGGCCCAAATCCCCATAAGTTGACCAATGGCCCCACTGTGACATCAAAATACCCGCCCGTCATTTCATAAAGCTGCTGAGACAAAAACACAACATCAGCAAATTCGGCACTGATCTTTTGTTCATAGGGCGCATTTTGCTGATTAAACTGGCTGATTTCACTTCGACCTTGGTAGGTAGACATTTGGCGATTCACTTCAACCAACAAGATATCAACTTCTTGTTTTAATTCATCACTGGAAACGCCAATATCATCGTAATAGCGCACACTGTAGGTCGTACCCATGGTATTTCCCTGAATGACGCTCGGTGAGTTCGGTGTTTCAGAACAGGCGGCTAAAAAAAGAACAGCGACAACAGCTGTAAGGTATGCTTTTAAGGGGAACATCTGTCCTCGTTTCTATCTTGGTAGTAACATTTTATGTAGTTTACTCTCACCCGCTTGAGTGAGCTGCCAATAATTACGTAAACCACTCTGTTCACTTGCGACATTTTCTATGACGCCAGCGCCTTTTAAGAACGCTTTCAAACGCTGAAACTCAATGTCATTACAACGCACGTCAGCAAGTGCATGGGCATCGGGCACAGCAACCATAAAATCATCTCGATAGTATTCAGCAACAAAGTCCTCGAGAATGCTGCGCATACGCTCTTCTGTTACCGGAGCCGTCATCACACTTGCAAGGTTTACATAGGTACTTTCCCATGTAAGGCTGATTTGTTTAGCTATTTCATGGCAATTGCCATGTGCAAAAACCTTCGCGGAAAAGCGAATAGGATAACTCTGCATATCCATCAAAGTATCAACTATCGCCTCTTTCACTTGCGGAATCGTAGCCTCGTCTGTCACAGCCACTTTGATCTGTGGCTTTAGATGCTCTCGCAAGACTTGTCGCGCGACCAACAATAATTCTTCCTGACCGTTCCAGTATTTAAATACACCGGACATCATCAAGCGATGAAGAGAACGTAAACGCTCGATTCCCTGCTGGCTAAGATGCTTCAGTTCTGTATTCTTTAGCAATGCAACAATGGTCTTTTGCTTGCTCTTGGCGTAAACCGCTTCGCGATGAATGTAGCTTTCACCGCTCTCGCTTTGTGTGCCATAGCCGTCGCCGACCAAAAGAATATAAACATCACATTCGTCAATTGCCTTGCGTACCAGTGTCCAGTCGTAATCGCCACTTTTCTTAGAAAAATAGGTTTGCACTGGCCAAGCGCCTAACTGAAGAATCACGCGATTCAGCGTGTAGATTGCATCCCCGGTATTCTCCGGATCTGCACTGATGTAAACCACTGGCCGTTGCGAAGGCATAATTTATAAATCCATTTTAAATCAAGGCTACTTAAATTAGGGCTAAAAGATGCAGCCCGTATAACCATAAACTCACTGAAAGCAGCGCAAAAAGTGTACTAATAACTATAATATTAGAAGCTAATACGTGATTTCCGCCAATACTGCGTACCATGACAAAACTGGCTGTCGCCGTTGGGCTCGCGAACATCACCGCTATGCATCCCAATTCGACACTATGGTACCCCATAAAGTAGGCTGCCATTATGGCGAATACTGGAACAAAAACCAATTTTACGAAGACAATCGAGAGGCTTAAACCACTGGTTTGCCGAAACTCCGACAAACTCATAGACGCACCAATCACTAGCAGCGCTAATGGTAAAGTCATATCCGCCAAATATGAAAGCGCATCATAAGCGATCACGGGTAGAGTTACATTGGCCCAGTTGGCAATAAAACCCAGCAATATAGCGATAATCAGCGGGTTCTTAACAGTATCAAGCAACGCTTTGCCAAACACTCCATGGCTCTCTTTCTTTAGGGACTGATTTAACCCCCAAATACTCAGTACATTAAACACTGGCGTGACCACTGCCAACATTACAGCGCCCAATGCTAGCCCCGCTTGACCGAAAGCATTCTCACATAACGCCAAACCAATGATACCTAAATTACTGCGAAACGCGCCTTGTACCGCCACGCCTCGGTCCTTGGCCTCAACCCAAAGCATCGATGCCCACCAGATCACGACAAAGGAAATCAGAGCCAATAGCATACACGTCAGGATAAAATGCCACTGCTCATCCACATTAATTGGGTTATCAAGCATGGCGACAAAAATCAAAAACGGTAAACACCAGTTAAACACCAAACGCGAAGCCATGGTGACAAAATCAGAGTTGAGCTGACCTTTAAGCTTTAGAAACAGTCCAAAGAAGATAATAATGAAAACAGGCGCCGTCACCGCTAGGGTCGCGCTTAATGCAGAGAAATAATCCAATTTTAACCAATATACTGTGGAATTTTCAGGGATTATATCAGACATGAGACAAATTAAGGGCACCTCTAACAAGTCACTTTAAACCTCTGGCCTTGATCGTGTTTCAAGATCAAGGCGTGGTATTGAAGGTCTAACGGGTTAAATCGATATGCCACAACACAGAGATTGGAACACGAGCAAGGCCCCGAAGGGCAAGGCCTGTAGCACTTTCCTTCGGTGTCAGGCTTCTGGGAAAGGACTCGTCATTACGCGGCGAAGCCTTCCTTGAATGAAAGCACGACAGGCGTCTTGCAGAGTCAAATTGACTTATTGGAGGTGCCCTTAGGGCACCTCTAACAAGTCACTTTAAACCTCTGGCCTTGATCGTGTTTCAAGATCACGGCGTGGTATTGAAGGTCTAACGGGTTAAATCGAAATGCCACAACACAGAGATTGGAACACAAGCAAGGCCCCGAAGGGCAAGGCCTGTAGCACTTTTCTTCGGTGTCAGGCTTCTGGGAAAGGACTCGTCATTACGCGGCGAAGCCTTCCTTGAATGAAAGCACAACAGGCGTCTTGCAGAGTCAAATTGACTTATTAGAGGTGCCCTTAAGTCAATTGTCTACAAAACAACCAATTTCAAACGCATTCATTTGTGATAGAATGCGCGGCCAAAATTGAGACGGTGTGAGCGGCCTCCCCTGACACCATCGCCAAACATGCAACACTATAGGTGCCGTACATGTCTCGCAAAAAGAAAGCGCGCTCAATAAAGCGCATAGCCGGTATCAAAACCGGTACAAAAGAGCGTACAAAGTTAGAAAATAAGCAGCGCAAAGAACGCAAAAAAGCGGCTTCTAAGGCCAAGCCAACGCGTCAACGCTCAATCTTCCAGCAGTTTTTGGATAAGACACAAACGGTCGATCCTGAATTTAGTGGTCAACCGCAAAAACCTCGTGCTGAAGAAGAAGCAGTTGCAGTAGAGCAACCCGTTGCGACTGAGCACGATCGCCAAGCAGACGAGCCAAAAGAGCAAAGCCTTTGGGATCAATTAGAGCGTCCAAAAAACACGGACACGTTCTAAGCCTTTTCTCACTGCCAACCTTTTAGTTACACCGCTACAAGGAAACTCGCTAAGCGCTTCATGGACACACTCAACATTGCAGGCCGCACACTAAAACTGGTGCGGCCTGGCACACCAGCAAAGCTGCCACTTCGCCCTTGGGATGCAGCGGACGAATACATCATTAACGAAGCGCAGGACCTAGCCAAAATCACTATCATCAACGATGGCTTTGGTGCACTGGGCTGTGTGCTTTCTGACCATATAGATCATTGGATCAGTGATAGTGCTTGCGCAAGCGATGCTCTCAACAGTAACTTAAATCGCAATGGCATTACTGCTCAGTTCCACATACTCTCTCCCATGCAGATGCAAAACGCTAACGGTGAGGTTGCTGCTATCAAGCTGCCACGCAATGCGAGCTACAATCACTATTTAATTGAACAGCTGATTCACCAAGGATACCGTGAAATATGGTTTGCGGGCATGATGAAGCACCTGCCCAAAAACTTGTTAAGCTTCCTACAACAGTTCGGCAATGTTCAGCGCTTACCGTTTGTGAAGAAAGCAACCATCTTCAAACTTGCTGTCGACACACCCAATGTCAAAAGCAGTGGCTACCCCAAACAATTGAACATCCATGGCCAAACCCTGTGGACCCATGCCAATGTATTTGGACGAGACAAGCTGGATTTGGGCGCAGAATTCTTCCTGCAGCATTTCAAATCAATTCAGTCTCAATGCCAAAAAGCACAACCTAAAGTCGCTGATTTATGCGCAGGATCTGGCATCCTAGGGCTTAAATTTAAAGAACTCGCGCCAGACTCTGAACTGCATTTTTACGATGAGTCCGCTATGGCCATCGAAAGCTGCCAACTCAGCTGGCAAGCAAACCAAACGGACAGCAATGTAGCGTTTCATTGGCAAGATGGCCTAGAGAATGCTGAACCTGTGTTCGATTTAATTCTTTGCAACCCGCCCTTCCACGAAAACAACACGGTCAGCGATCACATTGCTCGCCGCTTATTTAAGCAAGCCAAGCAAGCACTTGCAGAACAAGGACAGCTGTATATCGTCGCCAATCGACACCTGCCTTATCAGAGCGTCTTACAGCGCATGTTCAAACACGTAAACCAAGTGGCACAAAACAAAAAATTTGTAATATTGCATGCCCATGACTGATTACCGTATCCCCACCGATACAGCTCATACCGAGATTGAGGTGAAAAAAAGCCGCTTCATCGCCTACATAGGCCACACACCAGGCGTGGAAGAAGCGAAAGCGTTTATTCAATCGCTAAAAGAACAGTATCCAGATGCGCGCCATCATTGCTATGGATTCATTGCTGGCGCCCCCAGCGATAGTAACCAATATGGGTTTAGTGACGACAATGAACCCAGTGGCACCGCAGGCATGCCCATCTTCACCCACCTCGAACACGCCAATGTGGGTGAAACCACTATTGTCGTTGTGCGTTATTTTGGTGGAACAAAGCTGGGGACCGGTGGGCTCGCAAAAGCCTATGGCGATGCTGCCAAAGCCATCATGGAACAATGCGAATTAAAAACGAAAATTTTAATGCGCAACGCTCGTATCCAAACGCCCTTCGCGCAAGAGGCCGATGTTCGACGAGGCATTGAAAATGCTGACGGGATTATCCTCAATGCCCAATATAGCGACGAGGTAGTATTAGAGGTAGAAGTGCCTTTGCTGGCTGAGCCTGTACTGCCCTTTCAAGCTCAATGGTTAGAAGAAGACTCAACAACGTAGCGCGCGATGTGCTTGTAGCCGTCTTGCATCATATCTTTAAACACGAGATTAACTTCATAACAGGTTTGAGAGCGACGACAGATGCTATGAACATCAGCCTTCGTCTCTAACTGGACAGACTCAGAACCAAAATTCAAATTGAGGTTAAGCATAACCGAGCGGTATTTGGTTTGTTGCTCACGATCCACACCATAATTGAAAGTATCAATCTGTTTAGGCGTACAGTGCAAGGTTACACCGCGGGGGCTAAGAGACGCTCCGTCGAGACCGTTAAGCTCGATTCCATCATCTGTGTATACATCTGTCTTAAAAGAACTCTCAGATGGTGATGCTGTCAGTGCTGCTTTCATATATCAGATTAAATATTAATCAAATTATCAATATGTATAGTAATAAACCATCCATGCCAGATTTCAATGCTAAATCACAATTATTATCAATTTTGTAACAGAGTTGGCATACAATTTACGCAGGCATACAGAGAAGCGAAGCGATTCTTGCCTGATTTACACAATCAGCCTCATGCACCATTGATTGTTGCAATCAACCTTCTTGCACCACCATGATAGCGACACTCCGCAAGATAGATCCCCTGCCAAGTACCTAGCGCCAACTGACCATTACTAATGGGGATAGAAATTGAGTGACCTAGTAAACTACTTTTGATGTGCGCCGGCATGTCATCTGGCCCTTCTAAGGTGTGATCAAAATACTCCAACCCTTCCGGCACCAGCCTTTGCATAAAAACCTCAAAATCCGACCGAACAGTAGGATCCGCGTTTTCATTAATTAAAAGACCCGCTGAAGTGTGCTGGATAAAGAGATGGAGAACGCCCACCCTCAAAGACGCGATTTCGGGCAGCTGCTCAACGATCTCTCGGGTGACGAGATGCATGCCCTGGGGTTTGGGTTGTAATTGAATGGTTGTTTGATGCCACATGGTATTCAACAAGATTTAAAATTTAGAACTAATTAAACACCAGAATAGATTGTGAAAAAAGCCGAGGATACTATCCCCCTTCCTAAGAGCTATTCGCTATTTTTGGAGAGTGGCTCGCCTTCTTTTTCTGCTTCTTCAGCTTCGATTTTTCGTTTTACATCAACAAATGCAAACATCATCAAAGCCGCTAAAAAGAGCCTTAAATACTCTTCATTTATCAGAGCGCTAATTGTAACGGATACGGCACCTATAGGTAGGAGGATTAGAAGTGCTTTTAACATGGGTAAAGTCCATTTATTTTGTGTATACCATTTATGGTTTACAGCTTAGAGTTATTCATGGTGAATAAAATTAGACTTGTAAAGCCTCAAAACCAAGGAGATTTTTAAGCTTTGTAATCTATCAAACACCAAAAAATATTAATCTAAGTACTTACCAAAGCGCTCTCTAAACCTTCTTTGCCTGTTTTCTTTCATTTCCTGAAACACTGCATCATTTTCAGCCGAGTCAGGCAGGGTATGATCAGTTTGAACGTACTCTAGGTGCTCTGATTTTTCAATCCCACGAACCGACTTCACTTTTGTATCATAGAGCTTAAGGTTAGTTAGGTTAGGAAAATTTTCAAAGCCAGTGAGCTTTTTGATATTTGTTTTGGATAAGTCTAACTCTTTCAAACTTGGCAAAACCCCTGTTTCATAATATTCGAGGGGCTGATCAGCCAAATACAACTCTTTGAGCTTTGGAAGATTCTTTAGATTGACTATACGCTTTGTGTTATTTCGCGTTAGTACAAGTCTAGTTAACTCTGGTAAATCGTGGATCTTATCTATATTACGAATATTAGTTCCAGCAATCGAAAGCGACTCTAATGCTCTCAAATGCGATATTTGAGGGATTGATTTTAAAGGGCTATTTCCTAGTCTTAATTCCTTAAGGTTTGTAAGATTAGGCCCTATATCTAATGATTCGATATTAGTATCCCACAGCATTAAAGAGTTAAGGTTTTTCATATTATTTATAGCGGAAGCATCTTTGAGGTTATCCGACCTTATCTTGATTTCTTCCATTTTTTTAGCGTCCTTCAACGGATCTAAGGTACTTCCGAGCATACCAATCTTAAGTATCTTAAGGTTTTTTGCTGACTCAAGAAATGAAATATCAGGTATAACACATGTTTCACAGTAGAACTCCTCCAATGATGGCAGGTTCTTAACTCCTCCTACAATTTTAACCTCACTCTGACTATTTCCTGATCCTCTGAAGAACTTCAAATTAGATAAATTATTAATACCATTGAAGTCGATTAACTTATCATTTACAGCAACACGTAGATACATTAACTCATTCAAACTAGATATATCTGGGATTTTCTCAAGACTTGAAAAACGAATTATTAGCATACGTAATTTTTTAAATTTTAGTATCTGCTCAAAATCCGGGTATTTAACATAATCGTATTCAAGCCTGACTACATGACCATCTGGGTTAGTTGAGACATACAAAGCAGGCTGGCCGCTCGATACATCATCATAAAAATACCGAGTTCCTGTCAAAAAATACTCATCAAACTCATGAATCTGTCTTTCACTACCACCGCTACTAACAAGGCTCTCATCAATACCCGCACCTTGAATCAAGGCGTCCATTGCCGCTTGTTCACTTGGGTGAACCTTTAGGCGTTCAGCATAAGCTGAGGTCAGAGCCAAACTCAGACTAAAAAATACCAATACTAAACGAGTGATCATATACCTATATCCATTAATTGCTCGAATTATTCCTAAAGTGCTCGTGATCCCAAATAACATGCCGAGTTTAAGTATAATGTACCGATAATCCACCGGAACTACTGGGAGTTCACTTCACCATGGCACTCAGGTGTTTAATTGCTCCCATAAGGCCAAAATTTGTTTTTTTTTGATACAGGTATATTATCAAGACAGGAAGGCGATTACTCATTTTCGGAGCAATGGGAAGCTAGATTACCGAGAAAGCTCATATGAACTTCCCGCGCCAGTGAATTCTCTCTACAAACAATCGTACTTTTTATATTCTTCTTCGGTAATAGGCTCAGACTGTTTTAATTTCATGTCTATTTCTTTGATAGGAATGTAGCGATAAAAATAACGGTCATTCGACCGTTTATATTCAAGCTGGCTTGGATCGATGATTATTTTCCCGAGGCGATCAAGGTTTTGCCAACCATCAAGCTTGGTTATGTTTGTTCGATCCAGGCCTAATTCACGCAATATAGGCAAATGATCTAGGTTCTCTAGCTTTTTAACCGGGTTAGAATTGAGCCAGAGTTTTTCTAAACACTGGTTATGCTCTAAGCCTTCAATCTTTTCGATATGGTTTCGAGAGACATCCAATGTGTTGAGCTTTTTCAGCTTATTTAAACCAGCAAGCTTTTTAATATTATGATTGTTAAAATAGAGGGTTTTGAGCTCAGGATTCCCTTGCAGCCCTGCGATCTCTTCCAACTTTCCACTATAGAGCTTCAGTTCCTCAAGATTTGGGGCTTCATGCAAGCCCTCAAGGCTTGTAATAGGTGCATGATAGGTTGTGATACTTTTAAGCTTTGGCATATCCTTTAGAAATGCAAAATCTTTTACAGCGAAGGCAGTCACTTCTAACTCTTCAAGATTCTTAAGCTTATTTAAAGGTGACAAATCCTTGAGTTTTTTATTATTATTCCAAAACTCAAATCGCTTAAGTTTGGATAAGTGAGCAATACCAGATATGTCCGTCGTATAGCCTGAAGAAAGCTTAAGCTTTTCTAACCCATGATCTTTTGGAAGGCTATCAAGGGTTTTTAGATTATGACCGTTGAATCCGCCACCGACACTGATGCTCATCTCTTTTAAGTTAGGCATATTTTCTAGGCCTTTGAAACTCCCGATATCCGCTGATGTGAGCTCGACTTTGTACAATGATTCAAGACCAGACGCCTTTTCAAAATCAGCTACCGAAAGGTCAAACACATTCAAATATGCCAGTTTTTTAAGGTTACTCAACTCTGATACCGTAGTAACCGTACCGTCACCATGATACACATTGAGGCTTCGTAATTCAGGAAGGTTACTTAAACGTATATCCGATACTTTATTTTTAAAAAGATGAACCGCAATCAGATGCTTAAAACCATTCAATAGCTCTGTTTGACTAAAACTTGATTTTATCACATCAAGAGCTACAACATTGCCCTTATCATCAGTAATATAACTATTACCTAGGTGTGCAAGCCCAGCATCCTGAAAACTATCATCTCCGTCAATGATTCCATTTTCTTCTTTATCCCAATAAATAAGGCCATTATCATCGACAATATATTGATCTCTATCCAAGTAATGCCGAAATTCTTCTACAGGTAACTGTGCATTTTCAGCCACTTTTTTCAGCACTTCGTAGTCATGTTGATTAATAGGCGCCTGATCTTTACCAATGATGAAATCTAGCGACCAGCTTGGCACTGAAAACAAAACCAATAAATGTAAAAACAGTATTCGCATTAAAATCATTTTATAAACATTTATCCTAAGTTAAATAATTATTTGGGAATTTTTCAAAGCTACGTTGTTCAAATTCTTCCCAATCAACACCCAGAGGAGAATCGGGTTGTCTATAATACATATGATCAAAAATAAGCTTTTTATCGTTATATGAATCATTCATCTAAAATATAACCAATACCGATAATAAAAGCCCTTTCGTAAACGCAACACTGTAGTTCGATTAAGTTGGCAAGTAAGCACTCAGATAAAACCAGGATCAAGGTAGGGATATAGAAAAATGATACACACTCAAGCTTGTTTAAACTAGAGTGTGCGCCACCTATCAACTATTCGCTTAGGACGTCTAATTAAATTCGTCTACGACTTCTTGCTGACTGGCTAAAACAGCATGCTCAGACATTGGTAAGAAACGATTGGTATTGTCCTTCAGCCAGCTTTCAACAAAGTCCTTACGCTTACCAGTCCAAAACTGTGGGCTTTCTCGATTCATCAACTGCCAAGGCACCATAGGTGAAATCGGCTCCAATGGATCATAAGCCTCTGTATCCGAAAACGCTTGATTGTTCTCCGCGATGACTTTATTAACTTCAATTATCTTATCAGCTTTCTCAATAGCTTCTTCAAAGTCCCGTCTATGCGCTATGGGCTTATACCAGTGTGCCTCTGGATCTTCGAATCCCGTTGGATATGGAAGGCTGTACTGGCCTGTCACATCAGTATCATTGAATCCTGAATTACCTTTAGTTGTTAGTTTTACGCCAAGATCCCAACCGCGAGCCCTTAACTGAAGTGAAGGGTTTGTTATAACAGAAAACGGACGAATACCTTCATGCATAAACCCTGTGGCTGTTTGATAATCCAATTTAACCGTAGCTGCATATACATATTTACTACTACTAGGCAACCAACTTTCAATTAAATCCTCCAACAGGTTATCATCTGCATCAAACCCCGAAAGAAGCTTAAGTCTTCTCAAAGAATCTTTATCAGTGTTCGTATCATCTTGGTCTCGTGTCAACAAGCGTTGAATTCTCTGAATTTTCTCTGGAAGCTTTTCAGACTCATCATCCCAAACCAATCTAACGTCACTTTCTGACTCTTTAATTTCGCCGATGTACTTGAGACTGGTATTGAATGATGGCCCATCTATCCAGTTTAAACTACCCGCTACCTTATGCAGGCGAATACTCGCAGGAACTGACCGCCAATTAAGGTTTTGATTTTCGTAGTTATCTTTCTCGATATCATCGCAAACGACGATAATGGCTAGTTCTACAGGTCGATTCCATCTGAAATTATCAAGCTGAGCAACATTTTTTCGAGGAAAGCCGTTTCGATCTTTTTTTAGAGAAATCCCCTTACTCCATAGCCTGTGTGGGAATATATACCGTCCGCCTTCAACACCCATGGCCCTCATAAGACAAAAACTTTTAGCCCCTTTGAATAGAGTTGGATATGTTTGTGCTTCTTTACCAATCGCTAAAAACTCACTGTTAATCAAGTGCTTTTCAGGCACCTCCTGTGAAAACCCCTTGGCATTCGTGAGTGTATGGATTCTCTGACCATTTAAGGTAAGGGTAAATTCATCTAACCCACCATCAAAGGTGACTAATTTTTTAGTATTAGCTTGATTTGCGACAACGACTTGGAAGCCGTAATCCATTTCCCAAGTCTTATCCCAGTTCCATAAGCCTTCGATCTCATCGCCACTGGTATTCAGCCAACTACTAAATGCACCGGCCATAGGTTTTGTGCCAAATATTTGGTTGGTACCAAACATATAAAACGGAATGATAATGGCGCCATAAGCATCTTTAATATCTATACCGTGCTTTTCTAATAAGTCCTTATCCTGACCTATCAAGTCATCCTCTGATAGCTTTTTAACATAAGCTTTTGTCGCAGGGCCTTCCATATTCCATCCGTCCAATCGAATAGGTGATACCTGAATTGGAAGAAAACAAATAGAACGATCATTTGAATCGATCATTTCCTTTATTGATTCATTATTTTTTGTGTCTAAAATGACGGTAATACGGACCTGATCGAAAGGGGTAAGCTCACTGCGCTCGGTCATTTTGGACCAACCGCCCTTACCTTTTGCCCCAATACTTCGATGACATATATTCATGTCTAAATAGATACTGCTATCCAGCTCTTTAAACGTGGGCTTTAACGTACTAGCGAGACTGGAGAAGTCTTGCGATGCGGTATAATGAATCGGCATGTACTTTTGAAACTTGGCGGTAATGGTATGGTCTCTATAACCGCTGACGACATTTTTAGTGTTCTGCCAAATATAGTTAGCACCTAAAATAGGGTTAGCAGCAAGTCCTTGAAGGACTTGTTTTTTTAATTTCCTTGCATCTTCAGAAATTAGAAATACAGGGAAAAGTAAATCTGATGGATTGAATGATGTAGCCAAATGCTGCCTCAATTCAGCGATTTTTCTATCAATCTCGTTTGCATCAGGTTTTTCAGGAAGGTTGTCTACTTGTCCAGTTTCAACCAATTGTATCCACTGCTCATCAAGTGCAACAGGGAAAATTGGTCCCATTTCCAGCTCCCAGCCATCACTCAATAAATAGCGATCAATGTAGTCCTCAACACGGTAATGAGCTAGGTTTGATTGAAAATCAAAAGCCTCTCGATCATCGGCATAATCAATAAAATCGCCTCCAGAACGAATCCGATCTAACCAATCACCGTTTTCAATAGCGCAACGCATTAACAAGCGTTGTAAACCAGATAAGGCCTCTGCCCTTAGTCTAAATTGTTCATTCAGAACATCATCCGCATTGCGGCCATCTTTGTGCTCTTGACCAGCAACTAATAATGTCTGGTTAGCGGCTGAAAGAAGCCCTTGCTGGTCTAGTTTATTCAACTCACCCAGAGAGTGCTCACCAAAAATGAGCTTGTCGGCATATTGACCCGCATCCATAAGAAGGCCACCCACATACCACAGAAGCGCTGCCGCAGCATGTAGTGGATGCACTGTCGGAGCACCCATCACCAAATCAATAGCAGCGATAGCTGCTTTTTTCGCTGCTGCATCCTGTTGTGAGAAATTAAGAGTATAAATAGAGCGTGCCCTTTCAAGCACATCGAGGCCCTCACGAGAAGGAAAATAGGATTTGTCTAGATTTAGACTTATTTGCGCTACAACGCGTCGATTTTTCTGACGCCCCGCTTCAGTACTATTATCATAGGCAGGGTCTGTCATGCCACGGCCTTCTACAAAAACACGCTCACTATCTTTGTCGCTGAAGCCTAAGGCTTTTCTAACAGACTCGGCTCTGCGTAAAGATAAACCTAAATTGTATTCAGCAGTACCTATGGAACAAGTATGCCCTATTAGCGTGAGTTTTGTAGAGGACGGTAACGAATTAAATAATTCTTTAAAATCTTCGAAACTATTATCGGGCTTAAACTGACTCCTATCGAATGCAAACGTTACAAACAGGTTATAGACATCACCATCAGGTTTCTTTTCAACATAAACATGCTGGTTTTTAAACTCTATGATTTTTTCTTTCGCTTTCTGCTTTTCGCTATCACTAACTTCTGTGCGGACCACCATTTGGACTTGTTTAGCATAGTCCAACATTAGCGACTTATAGCGAGCGCTACTTTTCTCCTCATCCTCATAGACATCAACAATCTCTTTGATTGAATTTACTAGAGACAGTGCATCAATTGGAGTACCTACTATGTCATCCGCCTTCTTAAAATAGCCATTTGTCTTTTTGAGAATACTCTTAAAATTATCATCAATTTTAACAACATTGCTCAAGTCAATAGATTCATGAGCGCCAGCAATTTTTGCTGATACATTTCTCACTGCATCCAGTGCTTTTGTATTTTGTATACTGCTAGTAATCCCTTTAATATAAGCAGGGACATTAGGGATACTCGACTTATCCTTAGGAATGTCTTTGACAAGCTTCGCTATTCCCCCAGCGGAGTCATAAACATTAAAAGCAAGACTAATTGAATCTTGTAAGCTAACGTTTCCCGTCTTGATACTAGAAAGGATCTGTGTTTGGCTCGCCAACAAAGCACCAACATTTTTTGCAGCCAAAATCCCATGTTCTGCACCAAGAATACCCGCCGCCGTTTTTGTCCCTGATAAAGTACCATGCAAGCCATGAATATAGCTTGAAAAACCTTGATTATTCTCTTTTATATTTTGAGCGACTTCGGCTGGGTCCTCGCTGCTGTTAATCTTATCTATGATGTGCTTATAGGATGCAGGAAACTGTTTGATCATCGCTTCCTCTAGGCTAATAGCATCACCATTTAAAATTTCAAATTCGCCTGCTATATTGGTAATAGGAAAACGTAGACGTTCCACCAAGCTATATTGATTATTCTGTATCCCAAGCCCTACGCCATATTGTTCATCAAGAGAAACCTCTATACGATATACTTGATCTTCTTGGTCTAGGTCTTCACTAAACTCATTCAATGGATCATAAAATAGAGCAGCACATACACTCATGTTGGTATCTTTAAGCTTTTCTACCAGTCCATATCGAGTATCTGATGTAACACTATGGGGGCTGGATGAAAATACTGGCTTACCCTGACGGTTGAATACTCTAACTGTTGAATTTTCATATTTCTCACTTGAAAATATGATGGCTAAGACCCGAGTCTGAGGCACAACAATGGCATCAATTGTTTCAATACCGCTATTAGCAAGCTCTGTCAGCCATTGATTGTATGCTCTATCATCATTACTCTTCGGATCCTCAATAACTTTCTCTAAGTGTTTTTCAACGCTAAGCACCCTTCTATCATCATCAATGGATAGCCCAGAACCACTCATACCAGCAATCTGATCTATATTTTTTCGAACTTCGTCAATCCAGTTCTCGTAGCCTTTAGCCACAAGGTTGTACATAATTAACTGCTGAGGCGGAAAATAAACAGTGGTCTGCTTGGGAATAGCAGTTAATTCATTGCCAAGCGTAAAGGGGGTAATATCTTGGACGGCTTGATTATTGGTTTTGCCACTTTCAAAGTTAGAAATTGCACCAAATTGATTGGTTAAAAATAATTGACTAGCGCCCTTTACTTGATTGACGTTAATAGGGTTTCCTGTTTCATCTAGCTCGGTATAACTTGCCAATACCCATTCGTCACTTTTCAAGGCTAAAAACGTATTGGCAATAGGTCTAGCGGAATTTTCTACGATGCCACCGTTTTGGTCCTGTTTAACTCCGAGCAAATAAACATTTTTAACTTTACGTATATCTTTTTCTTGCTGCCCCATTTTAACCTCCCTGTATTAACTCTAAACTTACTCACTCTCCGGTAGGGAGTAACCTGATTCTAAAAATGGTCTAGTATTATATAAAGCCGTATTTCCTATATCCCCGTCACCGGGAAGTGTATAAGCGCGATATTTATCATCTTTATGGCTTGCAACTCGAACACCGCCACTGATAATGATGCCATCTGCCGAAATACCTTGAAGCGATGTACGAACCATGCCTTTTGGGTACTGATACGCCACTGTATCCGGCTCATAAACCGGTGTCGCATAGATTTCAAAGGGTTCGCCCTCTTTAATCCAATGCTTTCCATCTAAGGTTAAAACACCATGTGTATTTGGTATTTCTTTAAGCACTTTGCCTGTATCAAAATCGTAAAATGTGGCAACGCCATCCTGAATATCGACCATTTGATTATCATTATCATAAGCAAACGCGCGGTGGATATAGTTCTTTCCAAAACGATCGGCGATGTACTTTGTTTCTTGTGATTCCATATCGTACTGAACAAGGCTGCCAGTGCCTGAAAAGGTAAGATAGCGGCCTCCTTTGAACCACATAAAATTGGGTGGCCCTCCACGCCTATCCATGACAATCACTTCTTTGGTTTTTAAATCTAATAATCGTCTTTCATAATAAATACCATGGGCCATGGCATAGGCAACGTAACGGTTATCAGGCGAGCGTACAAAAGGAACTACTCCTCGATAGAAAGACTGCTCAAGGTGAGAAGGCATTAGCTCTTCTGGCGTCGCCACAAGACGCAAATCCGTTCCATCGGGTTTGATACTCCATAAACTGAGATTCGAAATGTTGTCTTCCAGATGTGGTTCAACCCATGTGAATTGAATACGGGGAGTACTCATAATCTCAGGATCATCCCATTTTTCTTTTTTTATATTATCTGGGTCGTAGTGAACCAAGTACTCACGATAGGTATTGCCTTCACCAATTAGTTTTGGAGGCACGACTCTGTCGCAGGCTGATAAGAAAGCAGCGAATAGTAATAGACAAAACCACTTAACGAGTTTTAACGACAAACGATTAACCATTTACTTTCAATCCAAAAATACTCTGATATACGATTTCATCATCACTGCATTATCTATGCACTTATTCACTCTCGGGCAGGGAGTAACCTGATTCTAAAAATGGTCTAGTATTATATAAAGCCGTGTTAGCAATATAACCATCACCCGGCAGCCTAAATACCATTATTTTGTCGTGCTTATGTGTAACGACTCGAACACCACCGCTAACAATGATTCCGTCTGCTGATATGGCTTGCAGAGATGACCTCACCATCCCCGTGGGGTATTCATACGCCACCTTATCGGGTTCTAAAACTGATGTCGCATATGTATCAAAACCCTTGCCTTCTTTAATCCAATGCTTTCCATCTAAGGTTAAAACACCATGTGTATTTGGTATTTCTTTAAGCACTTTGCCTGTATCAAAATCGTAAAATGTGGCAACGCCATCCTGAATATCGACCATTTGATTACCATTATCATAAGCAAACGCGCGGTGGATATAGTTCTTTCCAAAACGATCGGCGATGTACTTTGTTTCTTGTGATTCCATATCGTACTGAACAAGGCTGCCAGTGCCTGAAAAGGTAAGATAGCGGCCTCCTTTGAACCACATAAAATTGGGTGGCCCTCCACGCCTATCCATGACAATCACTTCTTTGGTTTTTAAATCCAATAATCGTCTTTCATAATAAATACCATGGGCCATAGCATAGGCAACGTAACGGTTATCAGGTGAGCGCACAAAAGGAACTTCTCCTCGATAGCGAGATTGTTCAAGGTGTGCAGGCATTAGCTCTTCTGGCGTGGCCACAAGACGCAAATCCGTTCCATCGGGTTTGATACTCCATAAACTGAGATTCGAAATGTTGTCTTCCAGATGTGGTTCAACCCATGTGAATTGAATACGGGGAGTACTCATAATCTCAGGGTCGTCCCATTGTTCTTTTTTTATATTATCTGGGTCATAGTGAACTAAGTACTTGCGATAAGTTTCTGCCTCCATCGTTAAGGTTGGAGGCACAACTCGATCACAAGCAGATACAATTGTCGTTAAAACAAATATTACGACAAACCTAATCATAAACCTTTAACCCCAACTTGACTCCAACCAGCTATCCCAATCGTTAGAAATGGTTTCACTTGCTGTTTTATCTTCATTTTCTATTTTATTTCCAACTGACCATTCCTTGGGTTTAACGTCTTTTGTTATATCCTTATATGATGAACCACTAAATATAGTGATTGGACTTGCATGCTTGTTTTGATGCTGTTTGATCAATGTAAACTTACCCTTTTCTGGCAAGCCTTGGAATTCGATTATATTCGTTAAACCGTCCTTTACTAAGACCTGTTTCCTGTCTTTAGCGAGATAAACAACTTGAGTCCAATCACTATCATCATGTAAAAGTATATATACATCCGAAGCAGATATTTCATTTTCGTTAGAATACCAAGCTTCTAACTTTAAATTGAGTGGTACCGGTACTTCATATTTAAAATGATGAAGAATGGAGCCGTCGGTATCGGTCTCTTGTCCGGTTTCGGACAGGGCTGAGATTAAGCCTTCGGATTCGGATTGGCTTACGTTGCCGTTGATTTTTAAGTCGTCTACTACGGGTTGTAGTGCACTTGGGATGACATAGACTTTGAAGGCATCGCCTTTTTCTGTGATGAAGCGTTTACTGAATGGATTATGGATGACATCATTTAGTTGTTTACACGCGCGTTTGCTTTGGGTGGTGTTTTCAACAAAGATGGTGACGTTGTGCTTGTCAGGTAATGGGCGGCCGTTTTGCCCTTTTAAGTCCAATAGAATTCGGTGCTTTTCACGTTCGGGCGGTTGGTTATCGTTGTTTTGCTGATTACCTTGTGATGGTGCTTGTCGATGAACGCCCATGGGCTTGGGTTTTTCGACGCGATCTATCACGGTGCGAAGTGTATTGCGCAGCATGTCATTCACATGACTGCGTAATGTCCATTCTACCTCTTGCCCACCTTCTTTGAGTTCCAGTGTTCTTAGAATCGGCGATTGGGTTTGACGATTCACTAGAAACGCATTGCCGTTCTCTAAACTACGTTGAATGGTGTTGTAACCGTTATGAACTTTATGAGTACCGAACTTAGGCAATGAATGACGGTGAGCATTGCGGATGAATTCTAACGTGAACTTGCTACCATGAACGCGCTCGATGGTACGAAGCGCATCACGGGGCGTTTCTAGATATTTGAGATCTCCCCAGGTTAATTCGTGGGAGTATTTAAGCTCGAGCATATTCGTCCTTGAATCAATACCAAATGAAGCTATTCATTAATTTTAAGGGGTTTGAATCTCTTTAACGAGAAGTGCAAATACCGGAACGATGGATAGATCTGCGGCATTACTATAGGTAGTATTATTAACATCATACTCACAATAACCATGTTCAGTGGTACCGAATACATGCCCTAAACACAAAGCGAGCATTCCTGATTTATTGTCATGACCTTCGAACCATCCTCCTTTTACACCAGGTTCAAACAAAGCAACTTTACCATCTGAGATTCTAATGCCCATAACCAGCGATAATGTATTTCCTGGATCACCATCAACATCAGCATAACTGGAGGATATCAAATAACCATCTTTGAGCTCTGACGAACCATCTGTTAGCTTTACATCCTGCTTCAAACAACTATTAGAACCGTTAGAAGATAACTCGCATTTTTTATTTAACCAGTACGCAATTAACCTATCGGTAAATGCTCCACTAAGATCTGGGTCTGAGCCTAATTCTGAATCCCTAGTATTCTTATCAAATTCAACCAGGCGAATAAGTTCTTTAATGGTTGGCAGACGAAAGCCTGTATCACTCAAGGTTAACTCAGGATTCCAGTCGATTTGCGGTTGCATTTTACCATCTGCAAGAGCTGGCGCCCAAACCAAGCCATAGCGATGACAATAGGGATCTTCGATTACAAAACCGTTACCATCGTATTCATAACCAGCATCGCAGCGAGGAATCGCACTTTCATTACCTCCAATAACAATATCCAAATGACTCCTATCCAAAGGATCACCTGAGTTGTCGTTTTCGAAATCCATAGCCGTTGGCCAAGCATATGCATAAATCGAAAAAACAACACAAAATAAAGCTAATACAACTCTGCAGGTATGGCTCATGGATTCACCTCACCAACTTTACTCTGACTATAACCTCCTAATACTAGGTAAAAGTGAGTCTTACGCTCAGAAAGATCCTGACCGTCATATTCTTTTACACGTATGTCATCGTCTACAACAAACTCTGGTACACCGTCTTGATTATAGTCACCTACGGTAACGATATTCCCCCCTAGACCGGAGAGCCACAAATGTTCAATGTACTCGACATCTTTAGGGTCATTATCAATTTTTAAAGTAATATCACTCCAATCCTTTCGACCATCAAATCGGTAAACTCGAGAGAGAAAGTCCTCCAAATCTGAATCTTCTTTTCGATAAGCTGATGCTAATAGCTCATCCATACCATCACCGTTTGTATCCGGTAGAACCGCCATGGCATATCCTAGTAATGCCCTATGATCCGTCTTAATCATTCCGCCTTGATCTGTTAATAATTCTGAGGCGATGACTTGATTTGGCCACGCTTGACGGCCGCCATATACAATATAAATACGATCATTATCGGTAATCCCGTAGCCACTCATCATCAGATCTTTATGGCCATTGCCATTAATATCCCCTACCGCAAGATTTTTTCCTAGCCCGGGGTTTTCGTCACTCTCAGAGGATACTGGAACAATACTGAGGCCATCGTTAATATCCATATTGTTTAAGTCAATGGCTTGTGTCCAGTTTTGCCGCCCCCAAATGACTGACACCATGCCGCGTTTGCCATTGCTTAATAACTCAGGTCTAGCAATGGCAATATCATCGTAGCCATCATCATTAAAGTCACTTATCCCCACGACTCGAGCATTGCGATCTTTCAACGAAAGAGGGGTGTTATGGATAAAGGCAGATTGCGTTGTATCTAAACTATCTGGATCAATACTAATAGGGTTACTGTTTGAGGGTGGTTGTAAATGCTCTCCGCCAAAGATAACAATGGAACGACCCTCATCTCCACCTGGTGTTAGATCATACTGTAACTCGCCCATGATGAAATCTGGATAGGTATCGCCATTCACATCACCCAGGGATGCAACTACATTTCCCAAACCACCGAATTGTTCTTCACCATAATAGGTAATGGCGTAATCCTGCTTAATTTCATTAATGGTCATATCTGTTTTAGGGAAGCTCTCGCGCCCAAATATAAGATACACTTCGCCTGCTGACATCTCTTCCCCATAGTCTTTGAAACTACTCCCTACAAAAAAGTCATCAAACCCGTCTTTATTGACATCCCCTACACCAGTAACATCAATCCCTAAGCCATTTCCAAAATTTGGCTCACCGGGCATAGAGTGTATAAATAGGTATTCAAGATCGGTAGAGTCCAGATTGCCCATATCAATGGTATTGGGCCAGCCTTGCTCTCTGCCGAATAAAAGTATCACCAAACCGCCATAATAAATATCGCCGTCCTGATAGGCTGCGAACCCAATTAACAGATCATCTAGATCATCACCATTCACATCCCCTGCTGACGATACGCGTGCGCCAAAGAAATCACCAAAGCGATCACTTTCTGGGCCCGGTGCGATAAAACGAATGGCTTTACCAGTCTCCCATAGGCGGGTTAGTTGATAAGCGTTTTGTGAGGTATTATTGAGGTGCAGGTCAGCATTATCGCCTACACCGTCTTCGTCGACATCGGCCCATTCTTCAGAGTTTAACGGGAAAGGATCATCGATATCGGCAACACCATCGCCATCGTCATCAGTATCCGCATTATTGCCGATGCCATCATTATCTGTGTCTAATGTTTCTGAGGGGTCATTTTTGAAAGCGTCGCAAGCATCGCCTGCCGTATCATTGTCAGCGTTTTCTTGCTCTGGATTTGCTATGGCTGGGCAATTGTCTCCATTGTCGCCAATGCCATCACCGTCAGTATCGATCGTTTCAGAACTATCACGAGGGAAGAGATCGCTATCATTTGCTACACCATCTCCGTCTATATCACTATCACACACATCACCTTGACCATTACCATCTAAGTCGGCTTGATCGGGGTTTGCGATATTCAAACAGTTATCGGTTTGATCGGGAATGCCATCAGCATCAATATCTGGCGCCTTAGTATCGGAACCACAAGCGGTTAATAACGAAAAAAATAACGCATTAAGAATCAATTTATATTTCATAACTTATCCTTACTAGGCTTTATTGTGGCCTATGCACGAGAACTTTAAAATTCAACTCTGTTGCTGACTCACATCGCGTTACGCCCGTGAAAAAATCAACTGTCCAAAAGCCACTCACATTATCAACTTGACAAGCATCACTTGACCAATATGCGGATTTAAACACCCTGGTAAATTCACTGGTCTTGCCATCGCTATATACTTTTCTAATCACTTCGTCGCTCTGATAAGCAGTTGACTTTCGCATTGTCTGGCGTGGTATACCTTCTTTTAGCGTTAGGTGATGCATCGACATAACAGAATATAATTCTTGTACGGACGGCACAGCCCACTCAGCCTTATCAATACCGCAATATTGGTCCGTCACAAGTCCAAGAGGGTCTGACGCGTAATCATATTTAATCGCATCATTTTCCGAATATTGAGTTTTCATCCAAATACGGCCTGTATTATTGTCTTGAAAGCATAGCTCTGGATTTTCTTCTGGCTCACCATAGACAATATCGACAGCACCAAAATAGGAATCTCGCTTCATTCTTGCTAGTGCAGGATCACCGTTGGCGTCGATACCGGTGTAAGACAGTTTTGGATAGGTCTCTGTTGCTCTAGCATCTTGTCTTTTTCGATAATCATTGCTTGGCCCCATATTTCCCGGATAGCAACTAACAACGTCTCGGGTCCCATCCAGACAGCTTTTTAATCCAGTATCTGTTATCAATGGGTAATCGGTGTTAGCGATAGCCATTTGTTGATCCGTTATTGATATACCACGTTCATCGCCTGCACTTAATTCGTACTGAATGTGCTTGGTAGGTTGCGTTTCATTAAACGCGTTTGCAATAAATAGAGTTTTTACGGCACATCCACTAGCATCAAAATCGCTTGGAGCTATCGATATTGGTTTACTTAGCTGACCGGCTGAAGGACATGTAATGTTCGGTACAGAGTAATCAATCGAACATTCTGCGTTTTTATAAGAGTTGTCGTAACCGGCTTTATCAATCAAAGGAACTGATAAAGAAAAAGCACTACTACCATCCAATTCATCCTGTCTACTATCCAAGTCAGCGGCATCATTTTTCACTTCTAGGGTATAATTAATAATACTTTCTAATGCATGGTCCGAAGAGGGCATGCAAAAGTTAGCTGTAATATCTTTACTTGATGAATTTGGCATATCCCAAACGCCTTGTACTTCAACATTGATGTCATCATCATCATTTATAGCGAAGTTATAAATCTCTTTATTGTTATCAAATACCACAAATTCGCTGAAAGATATCGTACCTGAATCACTTAAAGATAAAGTAACCTCATGGTTTTCATCTAGCTCTATTATTGAATCATCCTTAACTGAAAAACCGACTTGTGACCCAGAATAACTACCTTGCCCATCTATATTAGCGGGAATAGTTACATTGCCATCAACATCTTCAAAATCTTCACTAGATGCGAATGCAATGACAACGGGCAACACCACTTCTCCAGTTAAAACGTCGCCTTGGTCATAGTTCCATTCCAGATTTACGGCGTTCGCCTCGTTTAAGATATCTGAGCCATCTTGAGATAGAGATGTGGAAAGCGTAATAAAATCGTTATTTATAACTTCAACATATTCCACAAGGTCGTTCGAATTTTCAATATAGCCTGCGGAATCTGAGGCAGCGCCAAATGATACTCTTGTATTTTGACTCTCTTCGATGACGTTATTATCTTTTGCGGTCAGGCTTAATACATAGTCCTCTTGCTGAGGTCGTAAATTAAAAGAGCCATCTGGTTCTTCAAACATATCACTGCCCAATTGATAATCAATTGTTACGCTTGGTCCATTGCTGGCTGGCATTTTATCGACTGAGAACTCAATTCTAATTGACTCACCTTCCCTCAAAGATTCTGCATTAGTATCCGACAAAGTAAGAGTGGCCGTATCATCGTTTTCTATCGTGTACGCTTCGTTTATTGATGAATTGGCAGAACTGCCATTCAAATTAACTAGGTTTGAAGATTCTGAAAACTGAATATCAACGCGCTCTGGAAACTCAATATCATTATCTTCTTCTATCTCCAACGGGTACCACTTATAAGAACCTAGATCATAGCTATTACTCACAAGAATACCGGAAATATCTAACCTATTACTTAAATCAAAGTCATCTGCCTGAGCACATGTATGCCTACTGGGGTCACATACAGAGGTAGCTGACAATAAAAGCGAACCAGCGTTTGATGCAATCTTGGTTGGACCAGCAAACGTCACCTCAACAGGGAAGCGCCTAATATGTGTGTCAGCAAGATCACTTGTAGGCTCTTTCCCTTGGCGCTGCCCACCGAATAGAATATTCAATACATCGTTTACCTGAATCGTGCTGCTTACATTACACGACTGATCAAAGGCACACGATACTTGTTTTATGTAGCTAGAGTTATCGGCAAACGTTAAGCTTAGTGTTTCTTCCGGCTCTACGTAGCCATCACCAAGCACATTGATAGAAAAGTCAAATCCATATTTATTTTGAGCAATCAAGCCACCTAAAACTTTTAAATCTAAGGTATTTTTACCCGCTAAAACACTAGAGCCTGATACTTGATAATCTTGTGGACTGACCGTAACTAAGCTACCGTCTATGTTCGACACTTCATTTTGGTTAATCACTGAATTATTATCTGGACCAGTATTAACGACATCAAGCAGTATTTTCCCACTAGTTACATCGCTGGCTATCTGTTCTGACCAGCTTACTGAATACTCCTTGCAACTACCCTCACCTATAATTCCAGAACAACTAGATGAGCTCATTTTTTCAACAATCGATAAAGTGAGTTCATCATCATTTTGAATAATGGCTGAGACTGTTTGCGTCTGGGATGGAAGCTCGTTCTCAGTAAAATCGACAAGATAGCTAGATCCAGTTACTAACGTGTGACTAGAATCCTTACTCACAACTATATTTAGAGTCTCATCTTCTTCTACCAATGCATCTTTGACATAAGTTATTTTTATAGAATGGCTTTCGGCAGGTGTATATTCTCCTTGGCTTTGATCGTGAACCAGCAGGTAATCACCGGTCGTATTATCGTAATCATTAGTTTCCGCACAATTGACAGTATTAGGACTTGTACATCCCCCTATATTAACAGCCAGTTGAATATCTGGAACTTCGGGCGCAACAACCTTTGACAACTCATACGAGAACGGTTTTGCCACACCCTGCTCTGGTAGCGTGCCTTCAAATAATTCGGTTGCAGTAAACTCGATCGACAGAAAATCATCATTTTTGAATGTGAAAGACTCACTTGTAATACCCGTCAAACTCACGCTTGAGGATATTGAATCTACTGCTTTACGAAATGAGATGGTTGCGTCTTCATCTACTTCTACCACGTCGTCATCAACAAACTCAAAAATAAGAACCTTATCTGTGACTGTACCAGATGTAACTACCGCCAGTTCTTCATTATTCGACGAAAAGGACAGCAATGATGTGTTATCACAAGTGGTTTCATTCTTAGCAGCAAGGCAAACTGATACATCTCCATAATCAGTATCAGAATTAGATTGTTTTACTGACGCACTACCGCCGAAATCAACCACAACGCCGATATTAATATTGCTGGCTATATCCTTGTCTACCCCCTTTCGAAAACTGTAAATTTGCTTACAGTCACGCTCAATATCACGTTGATCCGATGGGACAGTTTCATCTTCAAAACACTCATTAAGCTCTCTAATGATTTCTATTTCTGGACCGTCATTATCAATAATATTTAATGAGATTTGTCGGGTGAAAAGTAGCTCATCTTGAGCATTCTTTTTGATATATTTAGCGCTGTCCTGTCTATTAGCATCTAGTGAAATATTGAAGAAAGCAGCCTCCATCAGTTCGAAAACGCTATCATTCTCTATGGCTAAGTCTTGCACTATACCTCTATAAAATCCATCATCAGACTCTTGTACGGCAAAGTGCGTGTGTGTAAACGTTGCGTTTATTGTACTGTTTTCAAAATCACCATCTGCTGCGCACGCTGAAATGCCTGAAGCTGTGTCGTCGCAAGCGCTAGCGTCAAGGGTGAGGTCCAAACCGATTAAATCCCTAGCATTTTCAGCTATTGGTTTATCCCATTTCACTTCAATGAAGTTATTTGATTGAGTACCTTCAACGTCTATGCCGTCTTCTGGAAAAGTACTTCCTGCTTCAATTTCGTCACTGTCCAATGCGGCGATTTCAAAGGTTAGAAAGTCATCATTTTTAATAGTCCCGATTGCTTGAGCACTAGTAAACGGCTCATCATTACTATCAAGGATTTCGCCATTTGCATTTGCAAATGCGTACTTAAATCTGGGCTCTCCTTGGATTCCCGCTATATCAACAGTAAAAGCGCAATCTTCATCAGGCTCGACCAAGTCATCGCTTGCCATCCCTACTGATATTTCGGTTGTTAGTCCATCTGCACTTACGCTCGAAGCGAAACCATCATTAGGCTCATTTATATCAAGCCTTGAGCATGCGTGAACACCATAATCTGGTGTTAGATTAAAATCAGCTACAACTGGGTGACTTCCAATTATTTTTACGTTAGCGGTACCAGCATCTTCATCAACTGAAAAACCCTGAACTTCAAACTTGGCACCATCTTTATTGGGTATAGCCAACGCTAGGGTTTCACTGGCAGAGGAGGCCTCTGATTGGGGCGAGCCCTCAGGTGTGATTTTGATATTAAAGCGCTCAATACATTCAATATCAGTATCATCATGAATCTTGATCGAGAAACTTGCCTTGTCTGTATCTTGCAAAATAGTGATGGATTCTACGTTCTCTTTTTCGCCAACGATAAGCGTGAAGTCTTCATTACTTGCATTTGCTAGAGTGTTTGGACCGATCAAGTCGAGTGGCTGGCAAGCCGTTTCTTCGGTTTCGTTAATAACTGAAGTAACTTCTTCAATTTCATATACTAAATCGTTATAAGCGAGAACCGCGCCGACCAATGTTAGTTCAAAATCATAGACTTGATCTTCGACAAGGAAGCCGTCAGTACCATAGGTGGTGTTCGGCTGCTCTGAAACTATAAATATCCCTTCCTTGTCTTTAGACACATCAATAGACTTGATTTGGACTTTGGGTCGATCAATATCTAACACACGTATATCTATAGGGCTGATACCTTGTTCATAAAATCGAATTACAAGATCTTTATCACCGTCATACAAACCGTCGGCATATAATTTAAAAGATATATAATCCTTATTTTTGGTACTACTAAAAGAAATCGAGCCCCTTTTGCTTTCGAAATCGGCCCCACCTGCAAAACCGACAGAAGCGACCTCATAGCCCAATTCGTAATCACCAGAAATATCTTCAGACAAAGACACTTCGAAAGAATGCTCTACTAAACCTTCCTCTGAAGTTGGTTCTGTCAACACTAGAGCTTCGTTAAAATCTTTAAGACTCACTATTTCATTTGTGTCTGGTCGCTTTATAAGAAGCTCTTCTTGGTCATCATTCACAATGCTGACAAGTACATCTGTAAACACAACGCCTTGATCGTTCTCGACCGATAGAGACATTTGTTCAAGGCTTTCTCTTAACTTATCTTGCTGAATAAAGATATCGAAGCTGATAGTCTCATCACCAACATTAAGTTCTTTCCATGTTTGCATCTTGCACTCTGTTGTCTCTGACGGTTTTGTATCTGGCTCTTCCATACAAACATCAATACCGCCAACTACTTGATTGACGTAATTAACCGTCGACTGCGAGCTGCTTTCGAGATACTCGGACTTAGATTTTAACCGCAATGAGATATTTTGAGTTTGATGTATCTCTGAATTATTTTCGATCTTAAAATTCAAGCGGTGACGCTTCCATGTATCAAGATTTTCCTCTTGATTCGGGCCTTCCTGGATCGACAATGCACTCGCATCATCGCTACTTTCAATATCAAATCCATTCCTTGACGGTGTTTCATCCGATCTGATAGTTCCTTCGACGAATACGCCCTCTCCCAGTACGTTTATATCGTCAACATCTGTCAATCGTAAAAGGACTAATTCGTTTTCTTCAATAATATTTTCTGACAGTACTTCAACCTCGACAGTTTTCTTGATATCACCACGACTAAAGACAATCGTGTCAGTTGCCAAGCGATAATCTACTTCTGGCATGGCAATATACTTATAAGCAAGTAAATCAGCTTGTGATAGTTGATCAACACTCACCGTAGAAAGAAAAAGTGAATAGTCATCTACTACTGAATCTTCTAGGGTAAAATCAAATACAAGGCGCGTCGTACCAACGTCGGACTCGGACACCTCTGGTTTGTTGACTGTCACCCTAGGTATATCATCGTTCAATATTTGGATTCTTTTTTCTTCGATAATCTCATTGTTTGAGGTTTTAAATCGAACACCAAAAGACTCACTGCCTTCTATTTCTTCGTCGGCAAAAATCTCAAAATCAAGTGTATAGGTTTTCCCCGACAGCACTTCTATTGTGTCTGATATTGCTTGGTAGTCACTTTTTTCTGCAGCGCTAATATTAAAGGTTTCGTAGGTAATAACCTGACTTTCATTTGCGGTGAAGCTTAAGCTGACAGGAGTCACACCA
Source organism: Bermanella marisrubri (assembly GCF_012295615.1). Taxonomy (NCBI): domain Bacteria; kingdom Pseudomonadati; phylum Pseudomonadota; class Gammaproteobacteria; order Oceanospirillales; family Oceanospirillaceae; genus Bermanella; species Bermanella marisrubri. The sequence continues at coordinate 1,584,879 of NZ_CP051183.1, read as the reverse complement.
GAATCCCCTTCAAGTTCGGAGGCGGCGTATTCGTTATTTTTAGATCGCGATTGAGGTTGCCCTGAAGAACCCGTGTCTGAACAGGCGGTCAAAAACAGGCTAATAGTAAGAATGGCAATCCATTGAATATTGATGAGATATTTCATCGAGTACTTCCATTACCCAAAAACTAAACGAAGCGGAGTCTACACATATTTTAATGCTTTTCTACTTAAAGAATTTAATTACATGACGTCGTTCAAATTGCCTCAGAGTAACGTCTTAGAAATTAAGATCAAAGATTAATCGCTACTCATACCTTTCACTTATTTTTAGAACTTTTACTCCAACTTTTATGTAGCAAAAGGCTTACAAAAAGCAAAACCAATGTACTAGCTAAGCCAAATCATATGTGACCCAGTTCAAAATATAGAAACCAAACTCACCCGCATCACAGGATTTCTAATCCTTTATTACTACTTTGGTGGCCTTTTAATCGCGTTTTCTTGTTGGTTGACACCGTTAGGATTTAATTATCAAATGCGCGCACTTCGTAGTTTTTGGTAATACCTCGGCCTGGTATTACTTACCGTTTAGGAAGACGTTTACATGGAAGTAAATCAATCAATTATTGATCTTGCCAAATCAGCGATCAGTGCAGACTCCCCCTGCGGCATTAATGCCAAGTACGAGGCGGACTTTGAATTACTGGAAGCTGAAGTCGCTAAAGCCCAATCTTTAACGAATGAAACCACTGATTGGGATCAGGTTTTAAAGCTATCGCAATCTATTCTTTCTGGCTTAAGTAAAGACTTTACCGCTGCTTGCTACTTTGCCAATGCTTCCATTCAAGTGAATGGTTATTCCGGCATGCTAGATGGGTTTGCACTACTGGATAGCTTGTGTGAGGAATACTGGCAAGATATGTTTCCGCCCGTTAAACGCTTACGTGGTCGACAAGCCTCCTGCCAGTGGCTGATTGAACAGACTGCTCTGTTTCTAGAGCAAAATGACCCTAAACCAGAAGATTTTGAATTTGTCTCCAGCATCGCTTCAACCGTAAAGAATCTTGATTTCTTTTTAGCTGAAAAGATGGATGATAAAGCGCCTAACTTTGCCGATATCAACCGCCCACTAAAGCGGCTAAAAGAACTGGCAAAATCTCAAGTCGCGAACCAGCCTAAGACAGCGGAGACGAAACAAGCAGCACCTATCGCTGAACCAGCTGCTAGTCAGGCTGCACCTCAGCAGCCTGTTGAGGCTGGTGCGAGCGAAAGCACAGAACCTGAAGCTCAAGCTCAAACAATTCCTGCACAGCCTACTCCCCAAGTTTCGGCACCTTCAGCTCCAGCACCGGTTGCTAAAAAACCAGAAAAGAAAGCGGCTTCTCAGGCTTCATTCGAGCCTGTCGGTGATATTCAATCAGACCAAGACGCGAAAAAAGCGTTTAAGCAAGTGCAAGACATTCTGCGCTCTCTTTCTAGTTATCACAGTCAGGTTAAAGCCAGTGATCCTAAGCGTTATCGCTATAGCCGCTATGCGTTATGGGCATCGTTAGATAAGTTACCGCCAGCGAAAGATGGCAAGACTCAACTACCCAGCCCGCCAGCGGACAAGCTAAAGAAAGTGGTTGAGCTATATGAGTCCGGCGAGTATTTAGAAGCCATTGAGCTGGCTGAAAAAAGCGCCGAGAAAATGCCTTATTGGTTCGATGGCAATCGCTACATTGTTCTGTCCATGGATGCTTTGGGCGCTGAATTTGAAAAAGCAAAAGACGCTTTAATTGAACAGCTAACCGCCTTTATTCACCGAGTACCTAAGATTTTAGATCTTCAATATAGCAATGGCGATGCCTTTGCCAGTGACCAATGTAAGACCTGGATACAGTCACTGATGGAAACGGCTTCTGATAGTGGTAACAGCGAAACCGACGAAATATCGGAAGTCGCAAATGAAGCAAAAAAATTGGCTATGGCCGGCAAGCTAAATGATGCGTTTGAGCTATTGCATGATGTACCCGCAAAAACGAAACGCCAGAAATTTAAAGTTAAGCTTCTGTGCGCTGAATTAGCCTGCGCAAATGGCCAGGTGAAAGTGGGTATCCCTATGCTAGAGCGCTTACTAGAGGAAGTGCGAAGTTTGACGGTTGCTGACTGGGAAAGTGACTTTTTATCAAAAGCACTCGCACTACTCGTCAATGCTTACAACAAGTTAGACGAAGAAGAAATTACCCATAAGCAGCAGAAAGTGGATGCCGCTTATGAACAGCTTTGCTGGTATAACCCAGCACTCATCACTCAGTAAATGAAAGGAGACGGTTATGTCAGACGGCAGCGTAGCCCCGAAAGAACGGATTAATATCGCCTATAAATCAGATACTGGCGGCGCCACAGAAAGTGTCGAATTGCCGTTGAAGTTATTGGTACTGGATGACTATACCGGCAAGGAAAGCGACGAGGTTATTGAGGATCGTGACCCTATCAACATTAACAAAGATAACTTTAACGATGTTGTTAAAAGCCACAACCTTTCAATGTCGTTCAGTGTTCCAAACAAATTGGAAGAAAACTCTGAAGATGACATCAATGTTGATCTGAAAATTTCTAGCATGAAAGACTTCGATCCAGCGAAAGTGGCTGAGCAAATTCCAGAATTGGCAAGTCTGCTAGAACTGCGTCGTGCTTTACAAGCGCTTCGAGGCCCGTTGGGTAATGTCCCAGCATTTAGAAAAACCATTCAAGCCATTCTTGAGAACGATGAAACACGCGCCCAAGTCATGGCTGAACTGGGCTTAGAGGAATAAGGAGAGCATCATGTCACATGAAACTGAAGAAGCAGTATTGGATGCGCCAGCAACCGAAAGCCTATTAGATCAGGTTATGGCTGAAACACGCATGTCGCCAGAAGACGATGGCTTTGATACGGCCCGCCGTGGCGTAGAAGCATTCATCGGCGATTTGCTAAAGCCTTCGCGCAATTTCGACAAGATCGAAAAGAAACTGGCAGACGATATGATTGCTGCGATTGATGAAAAAATCAGTCAGCAATTAGATGAAGTGATTCATGCAGCCGAATTTAAAAAGATTGAATCTTCTTGGCGTGGTCTTAAGTTCTTGGTTGATCGCACTGACTTCAGCCAAAACATTGCTATCGAAATGATCAGCACTACAAAAGACGAGTTGATTGAAGACTTTGAAGATGCACCAGATGTTACGCGCTCTGGCCTATACCGTCATGTCTATTCAGCAGAATACGGCCAATTTGGTGGTAAGCCTTATGGTGCGATTATTGGTGGTTACAGTGTTAACCCTACTGCACAAGATATGCGTTTATTACAAGATATGGCATCTGTTTCTGCTATGTCTCATGCTCCATTCATCGCCTCTGCTGGTCCTAAATTCTTCGGACTGGATTCCTTCCAAGGTATGCCGGCACTTAAAGATTTAGAATCTATCTTTGAAGGCCCACAGTATGTGAAGTGGAATGGCTTCCGTGATACAGATGACTCTCGTAACGTTGCTCTTACCGTTCCGCGCTTTATGTTGCGTGCGCCATATGGTGAAGATAACCAAGTTAAAGAATTCAACTATCAAGAAGGCATCCAAACCGAGTTTGAAAAGCTTTGCTGGGGTAATGCGGCTTATGCATTTGCTGCAAACATGTCTCGTAGCTTTGCAAAATATCGCTGGTGCCCAAATGTTATCGGTCCGCAGAGTGGTGGTGAAGTTTTAGATCTGCCTGTTTACAAGTATCAAGAAAACGGCGAAACCAAAGTCTATAGCCCAACAGAAGTGATGCTATCGGATCGTCAAGAGTTTGAACTGGCTGAACAAGGTTTCGTTGGATTGATTGCTCGTAAAGGAACCGACAACGCTACGTTCTTCTCTGCTAATACCTGTCAAAAGCCAAAATTCTTCGGTAACTCTCCAGAAGGAAAACAAGCAGAGACAAACTTTAAACTAGGTACTCAATTACCATACTTATTCATGATTGATCGCCTAGCTCATTATATTAAAGTGCTTCAACGCGAGCACATTGGTAGCTGGAAAACAAAGAACGATTTAGATCGTGAATTGAATAACTGGGTTCGCCAATATGTGGCTGACCAAGATAATCCGCCACCAGAGGTTCGTAGCCGTAAACCACTTCGCGAAGCGCGCATTGTGGTCAGCGACGACGAAGGAAATCCGGGCTTCTATCGAGTGGAAATGCATGTTCGTCCCCATTTTAAATACATGGGTTCGAGCTTCACATTATCACTTGCTGGCAAGTTGGATAAAGAGTAGTTCAAATAACTTGAATACTTTATAAGACCTTAAATTAAAAGGAGATTTAAATGGCAATTCCAGCCTATATGACGATCGAAGGTGAAAACCAGGGTGAGATCAGTGCAGGAGCACTATCGGAGGACTCTGTTGGTACTGCTACTCAAGAAGGCCATGAAGATGAAATCATGATTCAGGCATTCACTCATAACGTACCTCGTGGTACTAACGAGCAGAGTGGCCAAATCACTAGTATGCCAGCAATGAAGCCAATGAAGATCACCAAGCTGATCGACAAAGCTTCTCCTCTACTACACAACGCACTTACTTCTGGCGAGCAGCTTACCCTTACCATTAACTGGTATCGTATTTCTGCTAGCGGTGAAGAAGAGTTGTACTATGTAATGGAACTAGAAAACTCTGTACTAGTTGATATTGAAACTCAACTTCCAAGCGTTGGTGATCCTTCTCAGTCTCACCTTGCACACATGGAAGTATTGCACATCAACCCAGGTGCAATTACTTGGACTCACGAAGCAGCAGGAACCGAAGGTTCTTACCGCTTTGGTTCAAGCCAAGCTTAATTGCTTGTTTAAGGCGACACTTTTGTGTCGCCTTTTTAGAGGTTTCAGGATGAGACAAGTTTATTTAACAATTATCGCTACCCTAATCGTTACCCTTACAGGCTGCGCGAGTAAAACTAGTTTAGTGGTCGCCCCTGAAGATTGGGTGTTTGAAGATCGAGCGGTACATATCCATTTGCAAAGCCCAGCAGACCTGAACGCGATAAGTGGACGACCACATAGCGTTGCCGTTGGCGTATTCCAATTGAATGATCCCAATACCTTTCTTGGTTTAGCCGAAACCAAACAAGGTGCGTTGCAACTATTAAATGCTGGGCGTATCGATGACACCGTTGCTCAATTTACTCGCATCATTTTGCAACCCGGGGAAGAAAAAATTGCCACCCTGCCTCGCGCCCAAGGTGCTAAATATATTGCCCTTATCTCTGGTTATTACGGGCTAAATACAGAATTGGACATTAAAGTTTTTGATATCCCCATTAAAGAAGCGAAGCGTGGTTTCGTGGATTTGGCACTTTCAAGTCTTGGTTTGATCGCTGATGAAGCTAAAGCCGTACCCGATGATATATTTATTGATGTTTCCATGGGTAGAAAGAGTACTAAACAGTTCAAATTGTTTAGAGAAGAAGAAATTAATATTTTGAGTTCGAGCGGGTTTTAATCCGACTAGTTTGTTTTAAGGAAGAAATCGTGAGTCAAACACAACCCATATTCTGGCATCAAGGCATGTTCTTGCAGCCACAACACTTTCAGCAAAGTGAAAAGCATATTACCCATCAAATCGATACGCTGAAGCAGAATATGGCTCCTTGGATGTGGGGCTTTATACAACTAGATCTATCGAGTGAAGCAATTCAATCAAAACGCATCAAGTTGCATGAAGCCCAGTTGTTTCTCGAGGACGGGACTTATATTGAACTCGATAAAAACGCCTATGTTGCCGAGCGTAGCATTGAAGGTGCAGAGATTGACCCTGAACGTCCAAACACCGTTTATCTAGCGCTCAAACAGGAATCAAATTTCTCTTCAAATGTGACTAAGATTGGCGACATATCTGAAGCACATAGTGTAAAGACTCGTTTCTTTACTTTTGTTAATCCAACGCAAAGCCAAGATCGTTACGTTCAAGGGGATGTAGCAGAGACTCATGAGCTTATCCTAAAACTTGATATCGTATTAGAATCAGAAAAAGAGCAATACTCTGAGTATTCTTTGATCCCCTTCTGCCAGGTGGGACTAGACGGCGAAAATTATAAGTTAGTACAAGACTACATCCCGCCCTGCTTGAATATTCATGCCAATACTCGTCTTACTAAACAAATAAGCGAACTAAAAGACGAGCTAGCTGGCCGCGCCATCCAATTAAAAACCGGACAGGCGATGCTCGGTAGCCAAATTGATAATAATGCTCTGCGCTATCGATTCAGTTTACAGGCTTTATCGCGCTATGTGCCTCGCCTAAATCACGAAGTGTCTACTCCAAATATTCAGCCTTGGTCAATTTATGGCGGTTTAAAGGAGCTTATCGGTGAAATCAGTACCTTTACACCCGACATTAACCTTCTGGGTGAAACTCAAGACGGTGAAAGTCTTTTACCTGATTACAGCCACAACAATGCTGGCGAGTGTTTTGATAAAGCGCGTTTATTGATCAATCGCTTGCTCAATGAAATTTCCGTAGGTCCACAATTCCTAGTTGAATTGAAGCGTGATGAGCAGGCCTTTAGCTGCGACATTCCGAAAGACTTCTTTGAAGACAAAGCGGATTTCTATCTGATTATTAATAGCACTGAGAATTGGGATGACTTTAGTCACTCATTCTTTACTACTGCAAAACTAGCATCACAAAATACTATTGATATCTTGGTTGAACGCTCACTTCCCGGTATTGGGCTCATTCATTCGCCCACCGCGCCTGCCGGTTTACCGAAAAAAGATGGTGCTCAGTATGTACGCATTGATATACATGATGATGAATGGTCTTCGGTAGTTCGTCAGCAAAACCTTGTACTACATTGGGACAGCGCTCCGTCTGACCTAATGATTGAACTGGTTATCTTAAAGCGTTAGTGGAATAGAATTATGAGATTAGTTGACTACTTCATTGACCCTTTATTGATGGCAAACCGACTCAAGTCGGATGCGTCCGAACTTGATGAAAGCTGGAAATCGGTTCGAGAAAGCTTAAACCAATTGCTATTGGACTCGAAGTTGGCAGCGGTTCGTGCTGGCTACCCAGAGACAGTATGCGATCAAGCACTCTTCCCTATTGTTGCATTTATTGACGAAGCTGTACTCACATCACAATGGGCTCAGAAATCGCTTTGGCAAATGCAATCATTGCAACGAGAGTTCTATGAGACGTCTAATGCAGGTCATGAATTTTATGAGCGTTTGAATCTTCTAAATCGTCAAGGCGACGACCGATCAGTGCGCGAAATTTATTTGCTTTGCCTAAGCTTGGGATTCAAAGGCAAGTTTTATCAGCCCCAAGATCGCCCTAAAATTGAAGAGATTAAACTTTTCAACCTCAATTTATTGCTCCCAAAAGACGCCAATAACGTATTTGAAAAATCTACGTTATTTACCGACGCCTATCACGAGCGTGATCAAATTAATACTCAGCAAAAGTCTCGAATCAACCTGATTCCTTTCTTTGCGACAGCACCATTTGTGATCGTTGGCGGCGCTCTATTATTTTATTCATTGGAAATCAGTCAAAGCATCAGCAGCATCATGGACGTGGTAAAGTAGTATGAAGACTTTCTTGAGAATTCTTGTATGGATATTAGTTGCACTCCTGGTCAGTGCTGTTGTTCTCAGTATTAACTACCTGTTAGAGCAACCCTTAGAAACCGGACTTACGGCGTTGGCTGTGATTTTTGGTTTGTATTTCGCCTTCATCATTATTCGCAAAATATTCGTCCGTTTACGAGCCAAGGCTCAGGTTAAAGGCCTACTAAATATAGGCGCCGGTGACGAATTTGATGATGACTTGGGCATGAGCACCTCTGAGTTAAACCGTTCCCTAAAGCAACGCTGGAACGGCACGATTAAGGCATTAAAAAAATCTCAATTAAAATACCAAGGAGACCCACTTTATGCCTTGCCTTGGTATATGGTATTTGGTCGCCCTACTTCTGGGAAATCCACCAGTTTAAGAAACGCTAAACTTCTATTGCCTTCAATTGACCTTTCTGAACATAAGGATGGCTCAACGCTCAACCTTGAATGGTGGTTATACGAAGAAGGTATCGTGATTGATACTGCGGGCCGCTACGCCGTTCCAGACAAAATGGAACGTGACCGCAAAGAGTGGAACACTTTATTGGGTATGCTATCCAAGCATCGACAAAAAGAACCACTTAATGGTCTCGTATTAGCGGTGGCGGCCAATCGCCTATTAGATTGCTCAGAAGAAGAGATTCTAGAAGAAGGCCGACAAGTACGTAATAGCATCAATCATTTGATGGATAAGTTAGAAGTTAAAGTGCCTGTCTACCTCATGGTAACAAAGGCCGATTTAATTCCTGGCTTTGAAGAATGGGCCAGTTACTTACCGGATGCCTTAAAGACCCAGGCCATGGGTTACCTTAATGATGCGACGACAAGTGACGTAGATGCCATCATTGATACTGCCCTCGACAATGTTTTAGATCGCTTGAAGGAAATCCGCTTGCTAATGATGGAGCAAACGGACAATCCAGATGAAAGCCTGCTTACCCTACCCAAATCTATGGAAGCGGTAAGAGATGGTCTTCATACCTTTATTCGTACTGCCTTAAAGGGTAATGCCTACCAAGAAGCACCTCACTTCCGAGGCTTATATTTTAGCTCAAGTGTTCAAGAACAAGATGGTGAAAAAGTTAAAAACGGTTTATTCCTACATGACTTCTTTACCAAGATTCTTCCGTCTGATCGTGGGTCTTTGGTTAGTCTTCCGTCTGCCCTGCGTATCAAGAGCGCCATGCGTAAATATGCACTGGGCATCAGTGGTGCGCTGACCTTTAGTGCCATGGTGGGGTTATCCGCACTATATGATTCTGATCAATCCGTGTTAAAGGAGATTCAAACGAACTATGGCGATAGCCAAATTTCGTTATCTGATGAACAACCTGAAAACGATAAGCTGTTAAACGCTTATCGTCTGAAAAACTTAATCGACGCAATGACCGCCTATAAAGACCAAGAGTCTTTGCCATGGGGATTGGTACAGGGCCAAGCTAATCAGGTGGCTAAGCTTAAAAGCCAATACTTAGAGTTTGTGCGCAATGAATTGATCAAGCCTTTTGATGGCAGCTTAAAAACCACTATTGATAACCTTAAAACGGGCGAAACCAGTGCATTGGCAGGCGGCCTCGTGCGTCGTATCAATGTCATCCAAACCCGCTTGCTACCTAATGAAGATATTCCAGTCCGTCCAATTGGCAGTGACTACTTAACGGTACAGAGTGAAAACGTTGATCCTGAGTCATCTGACTTATACAGCGAAATTTATCTTGCCTATGTGAATTGGAGCCAGTCTTTGGTTGAGCTCACTGAAGAGAAGAAAGCGCTTCAGTCTGCTTTACTTTACCTAGTTAAACAAAATCACGGTGATTACAACTGGATTGTTGAATGGGCAAACTCTCAGGACTTTGACGGCTTCCGCTTAAAAGACTTCTGGGGCGGTAGTTACAAGGTCGTCAACCCACCGAGCGTTGATGCCGCTTTCACGCTTGAAGGTCACGCATTCATTGATGATTTCATGAACGAATTTGAACGCGCCAATAGTGAAGATAAAAAACTATCAGAAATTCGCGTTGATTTTGCTCAATATTACGAGCGCCAGTATATCGAAGCCTGGATGAACTTTGCCCAACGTTTTGATGAAGGCAAGATTCAGCAGCGTGATCGTAAAGAATGGCAACAGCTGTTAGACCGCATGGCAACCCCTGATAACCCATACTTTACGCTCTTAGGTACGTTGAAAGATCAGCTAGCGCCATTCGCTGACGCAGACTTCAACTCTAAACAACAGATTAGTTTTTTTGCGGAGGTTCAAGGTTATTCCATTACTGATGGCCGCAAAGGTAAAGGGAATTCAAAACTCATTAAGAAAGCGTTAGGCAAGTTCGGTAAAGTGGGTAAAGCTGCTAAGAAAGCCATGAAGATCCACAAAAAAGCTACCAAAGGTCGTGGCGGCGAACAGCTAGACTCAGCTCTAGAAGACGCTGTTGTAGCAGTGGATGCCTACAAGCAAGCACTGGCTGAAATCGCTTTCAAATCCGATTCGCGTACTCAATCATTGAGCTCAGTCACTACCCTATTCCAGTCACCAGATGCACCGGAAAGCGGTAATGGTTCCGTAGCCAACGCATGGATCGCGATCAAAGAACTACAGGCTTTAATTGGTAAACCGGTATCGACATCTAAAGTATTCTGGCATCTATTCACTGGCCCAATGTCTGCAATCTATGACTACATGCAGAACGAGAGCTCCTGTGAACTGCAAGATCGCTGGGAAAACGATGTCCTTGCGACATTAGAAGGTGTAAGCAGCAACCAAATGGGTACGCTTCTAGTCGGTGAAGGTGGTGTACTTTGGAACTACTTGGATACGCAAATTTCGCCTTTCATTGAGAAGAAATACAAGCGTGGTATCGTGCGTGCCAACGTTAAGCAACGAAGCATTGGCTTAACTGAAAATCTAATGAATGTGCTGAATCAAGCTGAGGCAGGCAAGTTTATTGTCGGCAATAGTTTTGATGTCAAAGTCAATGCACTTCCTACAGGTGCGAACCCTGGTGCACGCATTCAACCATATGCCACATTCTTGGATCTTTATTGCAGTGATGGCACACAGACTCTGGCAAACTATAACTATCCGACCCAGCATACATTTAAATGGTCTTTGGAGAATTGCGGTGATACCACGCTACGAATTGAAATCGGGCAATTGACGCTTCTTAAGAATTATACAGGTGTCAAAGGGTTCAGTAAGTTCTTGCAAGAGTTCCAAGATGGTCGACATATTTTCGCGGCTAAAGACTTCCCGAATCAAACGGCTCAATTGGAAAACTCTGGCGTTAACTACATTGATGTTAATTTTGAGATTCGTGGACAGCGCCCTGTAGTACAAATGCTAGATAGCGTTCCTCTACAATTGCCTGAAGTGGCGGCCCATTGTTGGTAAGGAATTAAAATGATGGGAAATGTAACAGATAGAATCAATCTCGTTTATGAGAACCATGATAATCAAATGGTTGAATTACCATTTAAAATCATGGTGCTATCGGATTTCACTCACGATACTCGAAGTGAAGAAATCCATGACGGCTCTATTCATAAACTTGAGGGCGATGTGGACCAGCTTCTAGCTGGCTTCCATATTAACCTTCAATTCAATATCAAAAACTTCTTACTAGGTACTGAAGGTGCAGCAGATATCGCTATTGATCTGCCGATATCCAGCCTTGAAGATTTTGCACCCGAGAATATTTTACTATCGATTCCTGAACTGAATCAGGCCTATCAGCTATATCGTCAATTGGGTGAACCCTCTATTTCGCTCGATAAATTAGCTTCAAGTGAAGATAACTCAGTATTGCATGTTGATCCAACTTGGGATTTCACTGATCGACTCATAGCACAAGAAGCCTTGTGGGATCGCATCAATAAACAATTAAACGCCATCATTCATGCTGATTCTTTTAATCAAGTGGAAACCAGCTGGCGTAGTCTAGGGTATATCGCTGATCACATTGATAGTCGAGAAAATATCGAACTGGTTGTATGTAACATCTCCAAACAAGCATTAATGGAAGACTTCGAAGACAGCCCAGATGTCACCCAGTCTAGCCTCTATAGCAAAGTCTATACGGATGAGTTTGGCCAGTTTGGTGGTCGCCCCTATTCTATGATCGTGGCCGACTATGAATTTGGTCCGCGTCAGCAGGACATCGCCCTGCTTTCGAGTCTGGCTCAGTTGGCTGAAATTAGTCATGCCCCTTTGCTTAGTGCCGCATCCAGTCAGCTTTTCGGCATTTCAAATTACCATGAATTCTCAAATATTCGTGATGTAGCAGCGCACTTTGATCAGCCTCAATATACAAAATGGAATAGCTTCCGCGATAAAAGCTTCAGCCGATATGTGTGTTTGACACTACCAAAGTTTCAGGTCAGACCGCCCCATCATATTGTTGATGCTGGGTTTGAGTTTGTTGAAGACGGAAAAGAGCAATCTGGTATCTGGGCAAACGCGGCCTATGGGCTTGCCACTCGATTTATCAACAGCTTTAAAGAGTACCGTTGGTTTATCAACGTGAGCGGCGAGGAGTACGGCCTACTCGACAATATCAATATGCATGAGTCGAAAAATCAGTTGGGCCAACTGATTCCGACTGAGGTTCTCGTATCTGATCGTATCGGCAATCAACTTATCAATAACGGTTTTACTCCACTATCGATTTTCCGGAAATCTGGGCAAGCAGGATTTATTGCCGTTCCTTCTTGTCATCGTTTGGATCTTGATGATAGCGATAGTCAAAGCCTACTCAATCAAACCTTGGAGACGCAAATCCCATATATGTTGATTTGTAGTCGCTTCTCTCAATACATCAAAGTCATGCAGAGAGAAAACATCGGTTCTTGGTTGACGCGTAGCCAAATAAACCAGTCTGTTAATCAATGGTTAAAACAATACGTATCAGATATGGATAACCCAGCTCCCGCAGTAAGAGCTCGTCGTCCTCTGCGAAATGCAAGCGTACAGGTACGCGACGTAGAAGGAAAATCCGGATGGTTCATGTCAACCATCTCTATCACTCCACATTTTAAATACATGGGTAAGTCGTTCACGCTCATGGAACGTGGTCGTTTGGAAAAAGCGTAATAAAAGGAAGAAATCATGGCATTACCAGGTTACATGAAAGTGACAGGCGAAAACCAAGGCTTTATGGAAAGCGAGTGTGATTTAGACGGACGCGCTGGTTATATTGTTGTTCAAGGTGTTCAGCATAGTGTAAAGCTTCCGACCGATCAGCGCGGTCTTCCCAATGGTCGTCGTGTTCATATGCCAATCACAATCATCAAAGAAGTGGATCGCACTAGCCCAATGCTTTATCAAGCACTTGCAGATGGTGAACTACTAAAGGATGTAGTCATTGATTGGTATCAGTTGGATGGTGCCGGCATGGAAGAAATTTATTATCGCCAAAGCCTAAAGAATGCACAAATTACCGCTATTGATTTTGATGTTGAACACCAAACTGAAGTTGCGAAGGCTCGTGTCGGTCACTTAGAACGCGTATCACTAATCTATGACAGCATCACTTGGACTCACGAGTTAGACGGCATCGAATACGAAGACAATTTTGGAGCTCAACCATAATGAGCCAAGTTCGTCTTCTTAAACGTCTAGCGCTATGGCAAGAATCTGGTAAACAGCAGTTCTCTCAATCTAATTGGGAAGTTCAGCTATTAAAAGACATTGAAGACCTACTAAACACTCAAGAAGGTAATGCGCTGATTGACGCTCAAATGGGACTGAGTGATTTAAAAGGTCAATTTCAGAATCATGGTGCACCAGACATTCAGGGCTTAGAGCAGCAATTGTTGCAGCAAATTCAAACGTTTGAAAAACGTATTACTCGTTTGAATTTAAGTTTTATTGAAGACAATAGAGATTTCACCTGTTTTGCTTGGAAGCTAAACGCAACTCTTGTTGGTGAGTTAGGTGGTTTCCCTATTTCAGGGACTATTAAGCTACATGCTAATGGTCAGGTAATAGTCGAATCGGTTGTATAAGATGAAATTAGAGAGCTATCAAACAGAACTACAAGCACTCAAGGAAGGTGCACGGGATTTCGCAAAGAAATACCCTGCTCTCGCTCCTCATTTGGCTGGAACCAGTAATGATCCTGACGTTGAAAGGATTTTACAGGGTACGGCATATTTAAGTGCTGGTATTCAAGAACGACTGGATGAAGATTTCCCTGAGTTTGCTCAGTCAATACTACGTTTGGTTGCACCAGACTACTTAAAAGAGATTCCATCGACGTCCATTATTGAGTTTAAGCCACGCAATATCCTCAATAATGCGGTGACTATTAAATCCGCCTCTAAACTGGATTCCCAGAAGGTATTAGGATCTAGCTGTCGTTTCCAGACCTGTATCCCTGTTACTGTTTATCCTCTGGCCGTTAATGCGGTCGAGCTGATAGCCAATGGCCAACAAACTGATTTAGATGTAGTGATTCATAATACAAGTATCTCTAATGCGGACGTCACGTTAAGCGAATTACCTATTCACTTATCAGGCGACTATGCCACCGCGAGCCAGTTGTACTACCTATTAAGTAAAAAACTGGTCAGTGTTTCGATCGTACAGGGTTCAAATATTACTCATTTACCGGATGCCAAGCTTGAGTCGCTTGGTTGGAAAGACGATTTCTCCATGCTTGAATCAGGTAAGACTCAACTTAATAGTTATCGAAAAATTCAGGAATACTTTATCAACAAGTATAAATTCTTATTCCTGAATGTTACCGGCTTGGACAAGGACGTCCCTCTACCTAAAGCCTTCAAATTACGATTCAAATTAAATAGTAAGGTTGAAGGGTTAAAGGTCGACAACTCCAATATAAAACTATTTTGCGCGCCAGCTATTAACCTTTTTGATACCACGGCTGAACCCGTGCCTTTAGATCACAGACAAAGTGATTTAAAGCTCAAGCCGATTCGAAATACTAACAATCAATTCAGTATTTACTCAGTATTGGATGTTTTGGGTCAGAATCGACGTTCGAACGAAAAAACTCAATACCTCGATTTTTCCCTAATGGCAAAGCAGCAAAGCCAACAGCCTGTCTATGAACTTGTGCAGAAGGCAGGAGATCAGGGTGAAACAGATTCATTACTGCGTGTGAACTTTCCAGAAGGAAAAGAGTTACCCACTCGCGAAGTGATTACCGCCAACATTCGCTGCTCCAACGGTCCACTACCTCAAAGACTGAAAGTTGGTGATATCAATGTCAACACACCAGATGTAGCTGACCTCGTCAGCTTTGCCAATATTTCCTCTGTCACTGAGTACATTCCACCACAAACCGATGGCCGTGTTCTATGGAATTTGCTTGCTCACTTAACCGTTAACTATTTACCGTTGGCAGACTTAAACAACCTGAAAGTATTGCTCAACTTATACAACCCAACAAATCAAGCGGACGCCAAAGAAAAGGCCGCCAATGCCAAGCGCATTGAATCGCTTACACAATTAGTTGTGGAGCCTGCGGACCGTTTATTACGGGGGCAACTAGTACGTGGGCGTAAAGTACTAGTGACAATGGACGGAACCGGTTTCTCTAGTCAGGGAGACCTGTTTGTATTTGGTGAACTACTGAACAATTTATATACCCAGTTCACGGATCTAAACAGTTTCATTGAATTGTGCATCGTTAATGAAAATACTGGCGAGGAGATGACATGGCAACCAAGTCAATTCGTCGCGTAAAGAATCAACCGAATGCAACGCTATTAGAGTTAGAAAAAGACATCATTGAACATGCTAGTGAGTATGATTTCTTTCAGGCCTACCGTTTATTAGAAAGTGTTAATGATGCTTACCCGGTTTCTCCGCGTCGTCCAAAGCGTAAGATTCAAGTACGCCCTAGCCTGTCTCTTGCCTATAACAATAACGATGTGCATAGCGTACAGCAGCTAGACAAACACCAAGGCTATGAAATCGTCACGCAAATATCCGGTTTATATGGGGTATCGTCTCCTCTACCGGATTCATACAACGAAGAGCTATTAGACAACGAGTGGGATGAGCTGAATGCGCCTAGAGAATTCTTGGATATTATTCACCGTCAGCTTTTCCCTAAACTATACAGTGCGTGGCGCCTTTATCGAGTCAACCTGAATACCATTGAGCGCAATCAATCTAGCTATTGGAGCATTTTATACAATTTACTTGGCTTACCTGATGACTCTGAAACCCTAAATAGTGCTCATGGAGATGCCTACGAACGCGTCAAGCAATTGAAGATTCGCTATTTTTCATTGTTCTCTAATCAGGAGCGTTCAGCCTCTGGCCTAAAACTGATTCTGTCTGATTATATTGATGAGTCAGATATATCGGTTACTGAATTCGATCACGAAAGTGTGACCATCTCTCCACAGCTGAGATGTCGTCTTGGCGTAGCCAACTCGCAACTAGGTCAGGCTCACATCGGTTCAAAAATTCAGTCACAACTACATAGAATTACCATTACTGTCGCGAATATAGAAGAAGATAAGTACAACGCGCTTTTTTCAGACCCGTTCTGGGTAGATTGTTTAAAACTGCTAGTAGCACATTACATTTCCCGTCCGCTCAAGGTGGACTTAAAACTACAAGTACTTTCCTCTGACTACCGGACTCAACTAGGCGGACAATGGAATCAACTGGGTAAAACCAGTGTATTGGGTAAAACCAACGACCTACATCATTCAATCAGCATGAATCTATTGGAGTAACGAGAAGTGAATGTTATTCAACCTTTAGATTTAGAATCCGGCTATCGCGTATTTCAATTTCGTGGGCAGAATTATCTGGTCATCACCAGTAAGCTTTACTTTCCGCTATTGGGTGGCGACCCTCTTTTATTCAGCGAAGCCTACCAAGCATTAGCGGATCTGCCAGAACCTTTTATTGATGAAGGTTTGCCTAAAACACATGCTGAGTTTTTTATCTATGGTAATGCGCAATCCTTAAACTCGGAACCTGTGGCTGCGCTCGATGTTACAGCCAAAATTGCTGATGTCACAAAAACGATCCGTGTTATTGGTGATCGCTATTGGACTGGAGGCCTTACTGGCACGACCTCGCCTACTCCTTTTACTGAGATGCCATTGGTTTGGCAAAACGCCTTTGGTGGCAAAGGTAATGATGCTAATCCTGATGGCAAAGGTACAACTCCGGTTAAGACAGACTGGGGTGAAGAACTGATTGCAATGCCCAATCTGGAATTGCCTAAACAACTTTTAACGTCACCAAAGCAAAACCCAACACCGGCTGGTTTTGGCAGCATCATGCCTAATCATCCTTTGCGCATGCGCTATATGGGAACCTATGATGAAAAATGGATCGCAGAGGATTTCCCTGGTTATCCTAAGGATTTTGATTTTCGCGCATTTAATCACAGTATGCCCGACCAGCATTTCACGGATTTTCTTGAAGGTGGCGAACCCATTGAACTAACAGGCGTTCATGCCGAGCACAGTGAGATTCACAGTGTTATTCCTCGATTTAATGTTAAAACACACTTAGTGAAAACCGGACTTGAATGGCAAGATATTAGCGAATCCGATTTAGTCCATATTGATAATCGAATCGATACTATTGCCCTTTTCCCGAATCAACTCATGGGCATGATGATTTATCGGGGTGTGATTAAGATAGATACAAATGATGGCAGCGAATTTCAGTATCTACTCAATGCATACGAAGACAATGCTACAAATAGAACGCGCAAAGATTATTGCAACAGCTTAGTTGGCCGTATTCATCCCGATCTAAGCATGCGTTATTCACTCACTACGCGAGATTTAATACCTGATTCCATCCCTTGTGGCATGGCTCGACTGACTAACCAAGAAACCGAGCCCCGCATTATTATGGCTGAGCATATTGAAGAGCAGCTAAAGGAAACGAAAGAGGAAAAGGTTTCCGAAGTTAAGCTGCAACTACAAGAAGCCATTGAACAACAAAAAGCTCAAGGTTTAGATACCTCTATGCTGGAGCAGCAACTCCAAGATATAGATGTACCCAAGAAGGATGAATGGCAGATCAAGTTCGAAAAGATTGCCGATCGTCTATCTCCCATGGATAAAGAGACGGGTAAACTGGATCTATTAAAGCTGGATTTCACTGCATTTGATGATCTAAGTAAGATAAGCGAAGAATATGCACAGTTTCAGAAAGATCAGGCTCAAAAACGTCTAGAAGATCAAATTGAAGAAGCCATTCAACAAGACCAGTCCGAGGTTGCCAATGCGTTGTCAGACGCGCTGGATCGTTTACATCAACCACCTCAACTTCCAAGGCCCTCAGACTATCAAAAGACTCTAGAGGAGCTAACACGAATAAAACAAGCTGGCCATGGACAAGATCTAGACTTAGTTGAGTTGGAAACCAAACTAAAAGCAGGACATGAGGCTCAAATTGAAGGATACCGTTTGGGTGCTCATATGATGGAACACGGTACCCTACCTCATAAGGATGATTTGAACGAACTGCAGGATTGGGTAAAC
The DNA here is from genome assembly GCF_012295615.1 of Bermanella marisrubri. NCBI lineage: Bacteria > Pseudomonadati > Pseudomonadota > Gammaproteobacteria > Oceanospirillales > Oceanospirillaceae > Bermanella > Bermanella marisrubri. The sequence goes on along the minus strand of NZ_CP051183.1, from coordinate 1,566,776 downwards.
GAACAAATTGAAAAAGGCGCTAGCCTTAGTCACTGCGATCTTGCTGGCCTTGATTTTTCAGACAAGGACCTTCGCGGCATCGATTTATCGCACGCCTACCTTGAACAATGCAATTTCAAAAACTCAGATTTAACAAACTCGAATTTACAAGGTGCCATTGCCGTACGCTGCGATTTCTCTCATGCCAAGCTGATTGATTGCAACCTAGATCAGGCAAATATTGGCGGCTCAATGTTTGCTTATTGTGAACTACGTACAAACCACTCAAAAGAGATTGAAATCGCCAAGTCTGACTTCTCAAATTCAGTATTGGGCCCCATCGACTTTTCCAATATTACCAACCTATTGGAAACACGCTTTGAAAAATGCCAACTGAATTCCGTTAACTTTTCGGATGCGACCTTTTTGGAAAGCAGTTTCGCTCACAGTGAATTCAAGAGCTGTCAGCTTTCCTCTGCTACATTTCAGGAATGTAATTTACAGAGCATAAGCGTTTTTGATTCTGACTTTAGTGGCGCCAATTTCATCGAGTGTATTATTTCTAGCAGCGACTGGCGAAAATCAGATTTAACCAATACTCGAATCCTAAGCAATAGCACACTCAGCAATAGTCTTTTTTATGACTGTATATTGGCTGATGCCACGTTGAGAAAAATCGATTTAAACCACACACGCTACAATAACTGCACAATGAATCGCTGTGATATGAGCGAATCCAATTTTCAATATGGTGAGCTCTGTGGTTCAACGGTAAAAGACGCCTTGTTCATGAATACCGACTGCAATGGTGCCAACTTAAGCAATACCAACTTAATGGCCAGTAATTTCATGCAAGCGGATCTGTCTAACGCCAATCTATCACGTTCTAATTTCTATGGCTGTGAATTCTTATCGGCCCGCGTTCATCATACAGATTTTTCTCGCTCTATTTTGGACAGTACCAAGCTTGAAGATTGGAGGCCGAACAAATGGCAATGAATGCTCAGGATTTAATCAATCAAATCAAGCTGGGCCGTCCCATCGAGGATTTAACCATTAAAGGTGTTAATTTTTCTAATGACGCTTTTGAAGGCGCCGTCTTCATGCGCTGTCAGTTTGAAGCCTGTTCTTTTGAGAAAGCGCATTTAAATCAGTTGAACTTCATCGAATGCCTTATGCAAACAAGTAGCTTTCGAGAATCAAAGCTAGAGGATTGTCAGTTTATTGATTGCAAGCTCGATCAGTGCGACCTTACTCATTGTCTATTGGCTGGCACAAACTGGGTAAACCCCATATTCCAGCATTTGGATTTTTCCAATAGCAATGTAGATGAAAATCAGTTTATCGAGGGCAATCTAAACAGTGTTCGCTTTGCAAACGCGAGTCTCATTTTTAGTAGCTTTATGAACTGCCAACTAAATGATATTGATTTCAATAACAGCAACTTGCATCGAGCTAACTACATCGAATGTGATTTTCAGTCCTGCGATTTCAAGCAAAGCTACATGAATACTGTGATTTTTGAGCAAGCGACTTTCTCAGGGCAAAATTTCAGTCAATTGGATTTAAGCCAAACGCAGTTCCGCACTAGTCATTTAACAGAATGTGATTTCAGTGACTCAAACTTAACGCAAACCTGCTTCGTTGAGGCAAAGATAGAGAGTTGTAACTTCTCTCACGTTTCTGGCGCCATGGCTTTATTCACTGGTTCTAGTATTCGCACAAGTCGATTTATCAAAAGCCAACTAGATCAGAGTAACTTTCAACAGGCCCATCTGTTAGGATGTGACCTATCAAACTGCTCTATGATACAAGCTCAGTTTGCAGAAATGACTTGCCAAGGCTCTGTTTTTTCAAGCACTGATTTATCGTATGCGGATCTATCAAATAGCCAGTGTGAGAACGTAGACTTTTCCAGCGTACATTTATTTCGCTGCAATCTTCATGCGTTATTTGATAGTGGCTGCAATTGGTCCTCTGCTCAAAAGTATTTGGCTCTAGCCACTGATGAAAAGCGGGAACGCGCTGATTTATGGCGACCCAAGCCCGTTAAACTGAACAACGACATGGTTCAAGGATAGATATGACAACTCAACAAATCGCGCATCAGTTTTTGAACGATCAGTTTAAAGGTAACACACCTCAGGCAACCCGTGACGTGGCCACTGTTCTCGAACAGGACAACACGTCCTTTGCTCTGCAACTGGACTCTGGGCAAATTGTTTCGGCAAAAGCTGCGACCAGCTGTCTTTACCAACCTGAGGAACGAGATTTAGTAGAGCTATTTTTTCACCCTGCTCATGGCTATTTCATTGTTTCTATTCTGAGTAGAGAAGCTCATGTAACGGGGAAGATACAGCATGCTCACGGCATTGAAATAGAAAGCCCTACTTTAGCGTTAAAGAACAATCATACTCGGTTACAAAGCCAGACTGTAGATTTGCAAACTCAAGACTACCATCAGCAGAGCAAAGAAATGCGAGTCGAAACCGATACCGCCCATTATGTTGGTGAAACCACTCATGTTTCTACGGGCACGCTGATGCAAAAAATCAAGGACAGCTTTAAGTTTATTGAGCGCCTAGAGCAAGTAAAAGCGCAAGACGTGATTCACACCATCAAAAATGCGTTTATTCAACGCTCTAAGCAAGTTGATATCACGGCCAAGTCGGACGTTAAAATCAATGGCGATCGCATCCACATGGGCTAAGGAGAGATTATGTTTGCCAATTGTCAAATGGGCGGCACCAACATGGGTATGCCCGACGTATGTAAAACCCCGGTGGGTCCAGCCATCGTACCGATTCCCTACCCTAATATATCTATGGGGGCGACCGCCATGCCAGCGACGGCAGCCATGAAAGTACTCATTTCCGGTGGCTTTGGCCACACTGTGGGCACGCAAATTCCCATGAGTAACGGTGATCAACCTGGCGTAGCGGGCGGACTTATTTCGGGTATGATTATGGGCCCGACAAAATTCCTGATGGGCAGCACCGCAACATTCTTTGGTGGTAAGCCTGCGGCGCGTTTGACTTCCATGACCGGACAGAACGGTAGTAGCATGAACGTACCAGGTGTCACCATGGCGCCAGCACAAGCAAAAGTATTAGTGCTTAAGTAGGGTTTTATAGGGCCGGAAATTCTAACCAGTACGCATTTCCAATACCCTATTTTACAATTCGTAGACAATTTGAAATCATCTTTCCTATAATGCGCTATCGCAATGGAGTGATGTGTAATAAGGATCGTTAAATGGCTCAACCTGTTTTTAAAATTGCCTCTGCCAGTTTCCCTAGCGAACTCGAAATCACCGCTATGGAAGGCACTGAATCCATCTCGCACTTCTTTGAATTGAATATTCACTTCAAAGTTGCAAAAGATACCGCGAGTACCATGGATCACTCTATCCTAACGCAAGAAGACATTACTCTGACTATCGACTCTAATGATAATGAGGAAAAAGATCCTTACCAAATTATAGGTGTGTTCAGCTCAGTGGAAGAAGTATTTGAGCAATCCAATACCCACAAGTTTTATATCGCTAAAATGGTTCCAGCCCTATGGCGTCAGCGTAACAACCAGTCTTACGATATATACACTGATCAAACCGCTAAAGACATTTTAACCGACGAGCTTAGTAACGATCTTATGCTAGATCACCACTTCGCATTGACCGGCAACTACCCGAAAAAAGAATTCATTTGCCAATACAGTGAATCAAATTTTAACTTCGTATCACGCCTTGCTGAACACTGGGGCATTTATTATTACTTCGATCATTATCAAGGCGGCCGTCTCGTTTTCGCCGACGATACCAATTACGAAGACTTACCCGTTTCACCAGTAAAGCTAGATGAAACCAATAACCCAACAAACAGCTTTGATACCGTGCGCACATTGCGACGCGTTTACAATGCAGTACCTGACAGCGTCATCATCACGGAAACCAACCCAGACCAAGCCATGGAGCTATTCCAAGGGATTGCTGGAGACGTTCAAGATGGCAAAACCAACGTCAACATGGCCGACGAAGGCGCCGACAATAAAGATGAGGCAGAATTTCTTGCCAAAATTCGCTTAGAAGAAATGCAAGCCTATAAAACCGTGTTTAGCGGAACCACAGGTTTGCCATGCATCACGCCGGGTTTTGTATTATCCGTAGAAACACCTAGCGGGGACATACACGATATTTTGATCACGGAGGTTCAACACTCGGGTAGCAATCTAGATCAAGGGGCCAAATCCGCTTCAGCTGGCACCTCCCCTTATTACGAGTGTTCATTCAAAGGCATTCCCAAAGATACCCAATATCGCCCTGAACGCAGAACGGATATACCGTCAGTAATCTCAACCACTGGCCGAGTTTATAGCGCAGCAAACGACCAAACCTTGGCTCAGCGCAACGAAGTAGGTAAATACCAAGTGACCTTTGACTTCATGCGTGGCCAAGAAGAAAAGATATCGAATTGGATTCGTCACGCTAGCCATTCAGCACGAAGCAATCACCTAGATATACCGCTAACTCCAGGTACAGAAGTTCAAATCGGTTTTATCGCGGGCAACCCTAACCGCCCCTATATCATGAACGCACTTGAGAACTCGCAATCCGTTCTGCATCCAGTGACGCATGAAAACCCTCACCATGCAGCCCTCATCACTGACGGCATGCTCTATACCGGCGCACTTAAATCACGCCAGTCATTGCACATGACGGCGAATTTAGATCCAGCCAATGTCAAAGAGCACATCAAACAACATGAATTGAAAGAACTTGATTCCTTGGGTGCAGATCAAGGCAGCCCTGTTGATACCATCAAAGGCGACGCTCACATAGAGCGCACTTACGGTAATCGCTATCAATGGCGTGAAGGCGTCGACTTTAATTACGGTCTTAATGCTACTTATAATTTTGGTCAGCAATATGTCGAAAATCATGCTTATCAGGATAATAGTAAGGGTGAAGAGTTTGATGTCAGTGACAAGTTAGATTCATTTGATCAAAGTGTTGCATCAATCGTAAGAAGCGATCTTCAGAAAGGGTTAAGCGACGAACGCGAAGTTGGCTTTATTAAAAAAGACTTTGGCAATAAGTATAACTACCATCAAGGTGTAGAACGAAATTGGGGCAAAGGGATTGACGGTAACGGTCAGCATGTCACTATAAACTTCGGTGGTCGTTACATAGAAAATCAACTAAAGACTGACTCTGGCATGCCAGATACTTCTGGTATAAATGGAAAAGTAAGTGATAAGACCTTAGCAATCAAAACCGTTGGCGATGAAGCCAGATACAATGAAGGCGTCATTGACGTTCACCACAAAGGTGAAATGAAGCATGTTCAAACGGGTAATCATACGAGTGAGATAACTGGTGATGTTTCTGAGAAGATAACAGGTAACTTTAGCCAAGAGATAATGGGCGATTTAAGCATAAAATGTATTGCAGAAAAGAAAGAAACAAATAATACAATCTCGGGTGATGAGACAGAGACCAATATAGTGGCTGGAAAAGTTTCTAAACAGACACAAGCAGCTACCGAGATTAGCTCTATTGAGATGACACCATCTAAGAAAGCAACTATTTCCGGCAATGAGGATTGGTTTAACTTAGCAATGAAGTCGCAAATGGTTGCCGGTTTGATAAATGAAAACTTTGTCGGTGGAAAATTAACCACTACAGCTGCTCTACTTACGGATATATTACTTGCTGGCAAGATTACGAACAATAAAGTGTATGAAATCGAAAATGGCAAGCTAAAAACGGATAAAAAGCAAACCGTAATCAACCAATACAAAGTTACCAATATCACCAAAACTAATATTAATGTCGTAAATGCAAAAATAACTATGGTGGGTTAAATGAAGATATATGGTCTAATAGCACTATTCCTTGGCATCACCGCTATATGCATGGCGATTTATCAAAAAAATCCTTCATGGGTTATAGGAGGCCTTGCATCACTTTATCTAGCTTGGACGTTTCTGTACCCCCTGTATTCACAAACTAAATGCGATTCTGCCACTTCTGGACGTGTGTTAGAAATTAAAGCTAATGGAAAACTATTGGGTGGGCCACATCAACCCCTATACGATGCCGAGATTGCATATCTAGATATCGTAAAGGTATTCAAAGACTTACCACCTAACTTCATACATGACGTATCGCCAGGTGATGTAATACCTATTAAATATAACAGTAAAAACCCTAATACAGCCTTTGTAGACTTTGAATAGACATGGAGTGTAAATCAATGTCTGCACCCAAAATTAGCCGAAGAAATATCATAATAAGCCTATTAGTATCGATAACTTGGATTGCAACAGCTTTATATTTCGACATTTTCAGGGGAATGAAAGACGCCATTGGTGGAATCATCGGGCTAGCAATTGGAATATTTTTGGTGCTAAACCTACTTATCCTTCCTAAGGCTACATCAATCATTTCATACCTATTTAAAGCACAAAGAAACGTCAGCTTAACCTCAGAAGCACAAACAACTAGCGGCCTTATCACAAACTACAAGAAAACAGCAAATCAAACTATCTTCTCTGTAAATTATTTAGACTACCAAAGGGATTTCCAAGTCGACTCTAGGGTTCTTGTACGACCTTTCGAAATAGGTGAAAAGATTACCGTACACTTTGATCCAGAAAACCCTATAAATGCATATTTGGACTTGAATGTGCAAGACTTCAATACATTCAATAATGATGAATACGACTCTGTGTTCAAACTATTAGAAATCAATCCAAAAAGTAACCACGACTATGAATTAGTGGGCGAAATTTCTGGTGAACAATTACACGGTAAAAAGGTAGCTATCACTCAAACGATTCAGCATGACAACCTTTCATATTACGTTCCTGGTAAAATATTCCCTTGTAGAGTGAATAGTTATGACGAGCAGGCTTCAATCGACATTAAGATATCATAGCAAGTATGAAGTTCTTTGTGAGTAGTAAATATGCTTTTCTAAATAACGCGAGTGAGGACTAAAGTTTGGATGTTAAGACTAAAAAGAACATGCTTTATGTTTTCACACTGGTTTTCATATTCTTAATTGGTAGTGAAATTTACAAATTCATGACAACTCCATACCCCATCAGCGCTGTAATAGTATTCACTGTTACTGGTTTGCTAGGTTATGGTATTACCTACCTTGTACTATCACATGATATAAAAAAGTTTGAACGATGGAGGCAGACTTTGTTATCGAAGACGGGGGCATCGTTAGTCATTTATCCCTATCAAGCACCCGTGAAAATGGTCGAAACACAGTGATAATGTCAGTTAGATATGCAGGGCATGAAATAACGTTTTCGGGTATTCATCCTAGCTATCAATTCAAATATAGTACTGGAGACGAAATAAAGTTAAAAGTTCATCCAGAAGATAATCAGAGATTTGTATTGAAGGACTTAGGATCGTAGGAGATATAAGCATCAAGACCCTACGGCTAAAATAGCTTTATCTGCTATCACATCGCAGTTCAACTGTTTCGTAATAAGGTCAATTTGCTCAATTAGCTTGCGTGACTCACCATGATTAAGGAGATTTAATCGCTTACCATCTGTCAGAACCAGATTACACTCGTAAACTACATACAGCTCCCCACCAGCTTCGTTATAAGTCTGATTCTTAGTTAGGATTTGTAGCGCATGAACATCATCAAAATCGAATATTAGCTTACCATATACAATCTTTTTACTACCTATGTCGATGACAGGACCTGCTGATATCATTGCTTTGAAGATAAGTTCAAGGGTAGCCCCTAACAAAAGGACCCAGATACCATTATTAAGAAGTGCTAAGGTACCCCTATCAGAATAGGTAGATAATGAAAAAACGAGCCATACAAGCAATCCCACAAGCATTATAGGACGAGTCAGCATTTTGTAGCGTACTGTCTTTGTTAGACGATACTGCTCATCACTTAAACGCACCCACTCGACATTGTTTTTTGGTTTACCTGTAATCGCAATAGGGGATGAATCTATGCTGTCTGGTATCGCGTTACAATCTAAAGTAGTAAAGTCCCCAGATAACTCCTCTTCCAGCTTGGTACTCCTCCATAAAAAAATCAAAATTACACCCGGTAAAAATGGAAGCGCATATTCCAATACCTTTTTAGCGATTAAATCAATTTGAATGCTGGATTCCTGTAGCAGCCCTATCAGTCCCCCACCACTGTCGGACCAAATATCTTTAACAATAAGAACCACAGGCAGCCAAAAAGGGAACCCAATGACTATAAATAAAATCAAACTTCCAACAATATCGTTCAGAAGTGTATCTTTTTTACTCTCAATCATTTACTTTACTACTCTACGCAACCGTCGCTATGAAGGACTCACTTTCAATTTTGAGGTCGATTGATTCTATCGACTGCCCTTTTGCCAGCGCCTCTAAACAAGCATTCGAAATTGCAGGCAAGATGGATTTATTAATCACATTCTCTACGTTGCGAGCCCCGGTGTCTGGGTCCTTACATTTGGATAAAAGATGCTCTAGGATCGATGCGTCGTATTTCAAGGATGCATTGTATTGCTCGTTTAAGCGTTTCTTAATTTTATTGAAGTTAATCTCAATGATTTTCTGCAATACGTCTTCACTTAGTGGGAAGTAAGGGACAATAGTACAACGACCTAAGAAAGCTGGACGAAAGTCTTCCAGCAACTCTGGTCGGATATCCTCAAGCAACGCTTCTTCATTGATATCGGTCTCACCAAAGTACTTAGAGATACCATGGGTGGCCGCATTCGTGGTCATTATGATGAGGGTATTCTTAAAATCAATGTCATTCCCCTCCCCATCTTTAATCGTGCCTTTATCAAACAAGTTGTAAAACACATCCTGAATACCTGGGTGCGCCTTTTCCATCTCATCTAACAGCACAACACTATAAGGCTTTTTGCGCACCGCTTCGGTTAATACACCACCCTGACCGTAACCAACGTAACCGGCTGACGCACCTAGTAGCATAGAGACTTTATGCTCTTCTTTGAATTCAGACATATTGATTGTGATGAGGTTATCCTCCCCACCATATAAATGCTCTGCTAATGCTAGCGCGGTTTCAGTCTTACCTGTACCAGAGGTACCCGCCATCATGAAAACACCTACAGGCTTACGCGGATCGGTTAACCCCGACCTTGAAATACGTACAGCTTGAGCAATCTTTTGCATTGCATGATCTTGTCCAACGACACGTTTTTTCAACTCGTCTTCAAGCGATAGAAGCCCATTGATTTCATCTTGCATCATGTTTCCAACCGGTATACCCGTCCAGCTCTCTATAATTGCCGCTACCGCTTGTTTGTCTACGTCTAGGAACACGAGAGGACTCTCACCCTGTATCGCCTTCAACTGATCAGCCAATTCATCTTGGCTTTCACCCTTTTCTCGGGCTTCTTTGATCTGTCCTATAATCGCCTGTTCTTTTTCCAGCTGATCTTCCAATGCGACCAATTCACTCTCTGCTTCTCTGATCTGTTTTTCATAGAATTCAATTTTTTCATCGAGTTGACTATTAATATGGCTTTCTTTCTGCAGTAAGCGCAAGTTCGTTTGGCTTTGTTCAATGCGGCGCTGTTCTATTTCAATAGCTGAAGGTGTAGCGCCCTGACTCAGTGCTACGCGGGCACACGCGGTATCAAGTAAACTGACTGATTTATCAGGTAACTGCCGTGCGGGAATATAACGTGCGGCGAGCTTAACGCTTGCTTCAATAGCCTCATCTAGGATTGTGACGTTGTGATGCTGCTCGAGAGTAGAAGCTAAGCTACGCATCATATCGATAGCACTTTCAATACTGGGTTCTTCAACCTTGACGACTTGAAAGCGTCTGGTTAAGGCAGGATCTTTTTCAAAATATTTTTTGTATTCAGACCAGGTGGTGGCTGCGATTGTTCTAAACTCACCTCGCGCCAAGGCTGGTTTGAGCAGATTTGCCGCATCGCCGGTACCCTCAGCCCCACCAGCACCAATAATAGTATGAGCTTCGTCGATAAAAACGATAATAGGTACAGTGGCGGTTTTAACTTCTTCTATAACGGCTTTTAGGCGTTTCTCAAATTCACCTTTCACGCTAGCACCAGCCTGAAGTGACGCCATGTCTAGTGAGAGCAATCGAATTCCCTGTAAGGGCTGGGGTACGTCATTGGCAACAATACGATTGGCTAAGCCCTCTACAACGGCGGTCTTACCAACGCCTGGTTCGCCTGTGAGAATCGGATTGTTTTGGCGACGACGCAATAGCACATCTACCAATTGTCTCACTTCGTCATCCCTACCGATCACAGGGTCTATTTCACCCGCTTCAGCCTTAGCGGTTAGATCAACCGCATACTTACTAAGATAATTAGCCTGAGTGTTACCTTGCTTTGACTGTGTACTCTCGCTGGATTGCGGGCTTTCTATGGCACTTTCACTGGTCTTACCAATAATGGTGTGAGATAAGGCCTCCAAATCAGCAACATTCACACCATCTAAACTCGGTACTATCGATCTAATTTGATGTGCAATGCCGCTATTTTTCATCGCAGCAATAAAGATATGAGCTGAAGTTATTTGCTCTTTATCTTGATCGACAGACGCCAAAAGCCAAGCTTCATTCAAACATTCCATTAAATGGCGCGAAAATGCAGGTGCACGAGTATTCCCAGATTCAAAATATTGAAGCGATGCCGCTAGATCTTCCCTTAAATTATCAAGCTCAATAACCTGACATTTTTTGATCAATTCTAAGAAATCAGTATGAGGGTGATTTAGCATGGATATGAACCAGTGCTCAATTTCGACATTGAAATTTCCGTGAGTCATTGCCAACTGAGCAGCCTCTTCAAGACTCATTTTTAACGTTGGCGTCAGCTTTTCAATCAGCTTATCCATTGCAATGTTAAACATGTCATACTCCCTGTAAATCTAATTGAAAAGCCACATTCCTAGCTATATACTGCGACGGTTTTTAAATAACAGTATTGTTTTCAGCCTTAGCGCTGGCGCGCTATTGATAGCAAATTCAAGACTGATCAGCAAGGAATACTGAATAGTAGCTGAAATAATCCAAGGAATATGGATTCATTCTTTCTCACTTCAAGCTTCCCTCAGTTTCCTGCTGTCTATAAATATTAAGTAGGATTTCAATTGTGAAATATTGGTATCAAAGCAAATCGTTTTATTTGCTTGTTATTCCGTTTGTCGCTTTATTTTCATCGACAAGTTATAGCGATTCTATTGATCACTATTTCCAGAGTAATGACTCTACTCTATTCGAGAAAAAGGATATTCAAAGCTCCAATAGGCAAGGTGACAATCCTATCGTCACTATCCAAAATTTTTCAATTGATAAACTCCTGGAGCAAAAACCCGATTCCATTGACGCTGACTTCATTCTAGAAATTATTGAAAAGCATCAAAAAGACAATAATAAGCGCTATACCATTGATCGACTAACTTTGCTTAGTGACGATATTACAAACTATTATCGTAGCAAGGGATTTATACTCGCCAAAGTCTTCTTTCCCAAGCAAGCCATTAAGGACAATACATTAAGTTTTGATATTGTTTATGGACGATTGGAGAAAGTCTCTACCTTTAATCAAGAGCACTATTCTGATACTCGTCTCGCCCGACCATTCAAAGAAATCCTTGGACAACCTATTACTGTGGCTTCTCTCGAATCATCACTTATCGAGCTCAACCAATATCCAGGTGTCAGCGTTAAGTCTCGCTTCAGAGAAGGCAATGAAATTGGCAATACGCAAATCGATATCTTTGTACAAGAAGAAAAGATCTCAGATTTTAACTTTCGCTTTGACAATTACGGAAGTGATTACACAGGGTCTATGCGCGCAACTTTCACCGGAGAACTCTATAATTTAGCCGACCAAGCAGACCGCTTGATGCTCAATCTATTGGCCACCATAGATCCGACCAATAGTGTTTACTGGGGCTTATCCTATCGCCTTCGATGGTCACCCTACTTTGACACACCATGGTTAAAGAGTTTCTTCAGACATGGATTTTTTACAGAAGTCGGCTATCAAGAATCACAATATGATGTGGGTGGCGACTTCGAAAAGGCTAACATTCGCGGCGAAGCTGAATCGACTTATTTTCGAATCACTAAACCCATCTATCTTCACAATGACTTTCAGCTAAAGACAGGTCTCACCCTCAGCAAAAAGGTAGCAACAAGCTATCAAAACGAAAGACCGCAGATAGAGGACAAGCTATCCATCATTACTTGGAGCTTAAATACTCAATGGAATGATTATTGGTCCTCCCCTGCCGTTAATGGTATCCAATTTGAATACCATCAAGGACTCCCTGGCGTAGCAGGCGCTTATGAAAACGATGATTCCAATATAAGTCGTCGTGGAATTAACAATAGATTTGCCCCAATGGATTTCACCAAGCTCAATGCTCTATTCCTCAGAAACCAACAAATAGGTCCATACCAGTTGTTAGGCAAAGTTCGCTGGCAGTATACCGATGACCTTTTAATTTCATCGGAATTATCAAACGTCGGTGGTGCCCATGCGGTACGGGGATACAAAAGCTCAGATTTCAGCGGAGACCAGTCCCTTATCTATACGCTCGAAGTTTCAGGAAAAGCAAATGCGACCAAGTTCTCGCTACCCATTAGTAATTTAAAACTCGCTGCGTTTATCGATCATGGCAAAGGCGTACGCTTAGAGCCTAACTTAGATACAGAATCAGAGGTTGAAATGACATCTATTGGTGGTTATGCGCAGTTCCTAAAAGAAGGTAAATTCAGTAGCAAGATCGAAGTGGCTATACCGCTAAAAGACGCAGGTGAATCGAGCTCCAACGAATTTGAAATTCTATTTAATTTTGATCGAGGTTTTTAACATGACTTATAAATTGCAACCTCAGTTTCGATTAGCGCCACTTTCTTTTGTTATTGCAGCAGCTTTAAGTAGTTCACACACGGTATTTGCAGAACCCAGTTTTAAGTCCGGTAACGCAGATGTGACTGCTGTTGGAAAGGATACAATCGTTAATGTGACAGCAAGTGAGTATGAGACCTTACAATGGGATAGTTTCAATCTCGATAGGGACGAGTCTGTCACTTTTAATCAGCTCAGCACCAATTCCGTAGTGGTAAACCAAATAGCTCAAACAAGTGCTTCAAAAGTGTTCGGAACCATCAATGCCAATGGCCACGTCTACCTTGTTAATACAAATGGGTTTGTTTTCAATAATAGTACGAACATCAATACGGCTGGGTTCTTAGCATCGACCTTTACAACTACTCTTAATGGAAGCGACGACCAGCTGACCATTTCTGGGGATAGTACCGGCAATATTGACATTCAAGGCTTTAATACTGGTGAGTCGAATCAGTACATAGCATTTTATAGTCCTAATATGACTTTCGATACTGATACGGAAGATTCTGAAATCAACTTGGGGCAAGGAAATGCCTACTTCCATACCGCTAGTGGATTGCAAAGCGGGACTATCCAGATTGCTGGATTGCCTACTGGCTTTGCAATAGATAGTAGCGCATTAACTAATACACAAGAAAATATAACCATAAACAATGGTACCAAAGTCGAATTAACAGGTGAGAACAGCAAGATTATTATCAATCAAAACAGCCTGAATACTATCCTCAGTAGTGCAGTTCGTATACCAGAGACGTTTAAAGCATCTGATATCATTCTAGCTTCAAATGAGGATATCAGACTGGAGACAAGCCAAAACTTCAATGGATCAACAATAAGTCGTTTCGAGTTACAAACCGCTGGAAATATAGTCATTGAAAACAATATTTTTGGTAGTGATCTAAGTCTTATATTATCAAGTGGCGTCGGAGCCACAAACAACATAAGTGAAGTTTCAGTTTCTTACGATGATCAAGCGAACTATATACCTAGCCGCCTTGGAGGCAGTGGAGGCTTGGATAAGTTAGTCATAAATACGAATACTCTTACTGACTCTAAAAGTATCAACACAAATGAGCTTTATATAAATGGTAACCTAAACATCAACACTTCTGACGGTCAGTTCTCAATAAATGCTTTGGACCAACTTACCATCGAAGGCAATATTGGATTCTCAGGGCTAAGCACTCCTGACAACGTAACACTGAGATCACAAAACATGACTCTGCATGGTATCAGTACAGGTAGCGAGGCAATTGATTATTTAACTATCTTTACAGATAATCTGAATATATCTGGAAACTATGGAACGATTACTAATTTCAATCTAACTAAAAATACTTTAAACGGAGAAAACGAAATAGGTGTAACTCTCGGTGGCGATCTCACTATCCTTGGTGACAACATTAATTTAAACAACAGCCATTTTTCCTCAGAAAACAATAGCTCATATAACCTTATATTTGGAAATACTGACAATACTTATAAGAGTCTATCATTAAATAAGGTATCTTCTGAGACTGGCTTTAAATTTAAAAGCCTTGTGTTCTATCTAGATGATCAAAGCTCCGGGCTTAATATTGGTGGTTCACTCTCATCTTCTAATTTTAACGTTAACGTTAACTCAGCAGGTATTGCTAAGATAACCCTTGGTTCAGATTTCGAGCTTTCAGGCATTAAGCAATTTTCAACTAAGAATACTTCTATTAGTTCGGAATTCTATGGCTTGTCCTTATTTGCGCAATCGGGTTTATCATCGACTGCAGAAATCTATAATATAGATACAAATAGCCTTACCACAACAGGTTTTACATCTACGTACTTATTCGGTACTGATTACATAATGGAATCTGGAAGCTTTTCGATCGATTCGGATTCAATCGAATACCAAAGTGATAGTGCTATTAATATTACTACAACATCAGGCTCTGTTTATCTATCATCGCTTTTCGATGCGGCCAATCAAGATGTGAATATCAATACAACATCAGGATCAATATCTCTAAACGGTATTGACTCCGCAAAAAACATACTCATCAATAGCGGCAATATAAATGGAAATGGCTCACATCAGCTTGAGGGTGAATACATTGCGCCTTCTTCAATCAGAATATCAAGACTAGAGAACATTACAAATATTGGCGGAATTACATTTGAATCCCCTTCCCTAGATATCCAATCTTCAGGTTTAAAATCAGAGGGAACCATAGATATCAATGCAGATACGAGTGAGATTGGTGAGCTAAACGGAAAAAATATATTCATGGATCACTATTCTGATGGTTCAAGTACGACAAGCAACCTGCATGGAAACATAACAGCAAGTGAAGATTTAGACTTCAACATTGATTCTATTTACGTCGTGGATGATATATCTCTTAGTGGAAATATAAATTTATTTGATCGAAAAGCTTATGACGGTGCTACATTAAAATACCAAAATCAAGATGATAGCTTTGGTTCAAGTGTCAGTCAGTTTAATGGTACTGAAAATGTAACATTTAAGCTCAGTAACCCGAGCATATACTTATACGACATGGGTAGCCTAGAAGCTCTTGCTTCACTAACAATTTCTAGTCCAAGCGATGATCACAATGGCACTTTGAACTTTATAATTGACGCCGAAGATAACATGGTAGTGCCCAATATAGCTGGTACCCAAGGTCTATCCATTCTTGGAGACTGGACTTGGACAATGCCAAGCGGGGTTACCTATAACACCGATAACTATAACTTAGATTTATCTGGTGTAACCATTAAAACAGATGGCACAGCAGCATTTGACACAGGTTCAGGGGATTTAAGTTTAGGTGAGATTAACGCTAGCGATTTAATCATTGGTGATACCAATAACTTATCTATCCATGGGGATTGGAATCTAAGCAAACCAGAGAATGCTTACAATTTTGCCAACGTCAGCTCTGTGACATTATTCAAAGACTTAATAATAGGCTCTGAAGAAACGCCTTTAAATGTAGATCTAACAGATACCTTTATTGATGGCACTTACAGTTTGACGATTTACAGTGATCAAATATCTCTAGGCACTATAGGAGATAATATTGCCCTTCAGAACCTGTCTATCTATACCGGCTCAGATCTCACCCTTACTAATGATATCAACTTGGTAGGCAGCATTGATATATCAGCAGCAAACCTAACACTAAATAGCGACCTAAGAACCACAGGTTTAGATATAAACATAAACACTTTAGCCGATATCACCATGAGTGCTGATTCAAGTCTTATAACTGAAAACGGTAGTATGTCACTGGTTTCTGAAACAGGAAACATAGATCTGGCACAGCTGTATGCCGGAGAAAGCATCTGGATAGAATCGAAGGTAGGATCGATTAAGAATATCATTGATGACTATATAAGTGACGACTCAACTTCAATTAATATCACCACATCAGAATTGACTCTGCTAGGCAAACTCGGTATTGGGGAGTCAGTCGCCTCCCCCATTGTCATTGACTACAAAGGTACAGGGGCCATCAATGCCGAATCGGACGGCAACATCTATATTGCCAACCTTGCTGATGCTCCTACTAACAGCTCAAGTCGAGTTTTTGATAGCTCTTCCAGTAACGACATCGCAATTATAGATGCATACAACCAGCTACAGCTATCATCGTTGAATGCCTACATCGAACCTCAATACGAAACTACGCTTGGACTTATTGATCACTTCAGCTGGCAAACAGTCGGCGAAGAAAAAATCAAAAAGATTCAACGCCCAAGCTCAACGCCAAATCTGTATTATGGCCGTGACGGCTGGCGCCTTGGCTACTTCGGAAAGTAAAATCAGCACCTATATATGAACAAACTAAGAGAATATTTAGCAACCCTATTCGGGATTTTCTTCATATCATCAATTGGTATCATCATACTTTCGGTCACGATACCGACCATTGTATTGGAGCCAATCAGCTGGTTAATACAGACAGGCTTGGAATATGACTCGTACTCTAGTTCATATAAGCCTGGCCAAAGCGCAACCTATTTTGATTACTACATGGGGCCTATTGATGGTGTTTATTATGAAATCAGTATTTTTTGGCTGTTGGTTTTAGGATCACTACTATTCTTACCTACATTAATGATCGTTGGTAACGTATTCCACTATCATAATTCCGCAAAAAAAATCCAAAAAGCTTCTAACAAGGGCTATATATCGGCCCTTCTTGAAAAACACCGAAAAGCTAAAATAAAGCCCGCCTTTTGGATGTACTTTTTACCTAGTGTTCTCCTAATAGGCGCTATTCACTACGATAAAGACAAAAACATTGTAGACGTCTTGAAGTTTGACTTCTCAAAAGCGCTGACAAGTGAAAAGTTTTACAAGCCATTGTCCATAACCAAGCATCACCAGTACGGCAATATCATCTGGCAAGGATTTCTGACTGAACGTGGTGCCAATCAGTACGTTAAAGAAGGGAAAAACTTTGAACGACTTTCCGCTCAAAAGCTTACCATCTATGCTGAAACACCTGAAGGGAAGCGTGTATATGAAGAGACTGATATCACCCACAGTTTTTCTGATACATATGTATTGAGTAAAAACGAGTTGATTCTGACAAGTAAAGACAACTTAATAAGAATTGATACAAATACACTCTCTAAAGAAATCATCCATTTCGATGCATTGGCGAAAAAGAAGGAGCCATCTTTTTCAAACGTTGCTGAGGTCACCAGAACTGCTTCACCGTATAAATACAAGCTAACGGATCAATTTGGCAGTCAGATTGAAGTGAGTATCGGAAACGAGGATGTAACGAAATCGCCTTATAATAAACGAACAAACTCTGAACAAATACGCGGAAAACACCATAGAGTGAGACAACTTTATACTTATAAAAACAGTAAAAAACTCACTTCAGAACCTATTATTGACCCAGATATTGTTTATACAACAAACTCCAACATCATAGTAACGCACAAGACCCGTATTAATCAGAGTGATCATGATCAACTATCTCTGTTTAACAGCCAACTTAAAAGACTATGGAAAGCCGATATAAGTAAACATTATCACTATGTCGATCGCATGAATCATCTTGAATGTACAGACCTACAGATATCAAGCACGCAAGATTTGTTAATAGTAAACTACAAAGGGGCTTTTAGCGCATGTGCCACCGACATTTTTGACATAAAGTCAGGAAATAAAGTCGCCACTTATATAGCAGGTAATAGAGTCTAGCCTATCAAATAGCGGCTAATACCTAACTTTAATAGCTATTAAACAACAAATAGAAATAAAGCCCCGACTTTAACGCTTTGCGCGTCGGGGATCACGACTATTGGAATATAGTCAGTCTCTTTAAGTTGCTTGAGCGATGGTTCAGCCCTTTTTTGCATGAGCTCACTATACGATCCTAAGTACGTTCGAACACACTTGAAACGCATGACTCAATCTCAGGTTTTTAATTTCCTATATTGACACCATTAAAAACAAAAAACCCGCTAGTGTCGCCACCAGCGGGTTTTTATTTGGAACTATAGACTAGCCACCGAAGTCATCAAGCATGATGTTCTCAGGCTCCACACCCAAGTCTTCTAGCATCTTGATAACCGATTGGTTCATGATTGGTGGTCCACACATGTAGAACTCACAATCTTCAGGCGCTGGGTGATCCTTCAGGTACTGTTCATACAATACGTTATGGATAAACCCAGTTAAACCATCCCAGTTATCTTCTGGCTGAGGGTCTGACATGGCTACGTGCCAAGTAAAGTTTTCAAACTCTTCAGCTAGAGCGTCGTATTCATCTTGGTAGAACAGTTCACGAAGTGAACGTGCACCATACCAGAAGCTGATCTTACGATCAGACTTAAGACGCTTAAGTTGGTCGAAGATGTGCGAACGCATTGGCGCCATACCAGCACCACCACCGATGAATACCATTTCTGCATCAGTGTCTTTTGCGAAGAACTCACCAAACGGGCCATAAACCGTTACTTTGTCACCTGGCTTCATGTTGAACACATATGAAGACATGATACCTGGTTGAACGTTCTTAAGACCTGGAGGTGGCGTTGCAATACGGATATTGAACTTAACCACGCCCTTCTCTTCTGGGTAGTTCGCCATTGAGTAAGCGCGGATCACATTTTCCTTGCTGACAGTCTTCAGATCAAAGAAGTTAAAACGCTCCCAATCACCGCGGTATTCTTCTTCGATGTCGAAATCAGAGAAGTTTACTTCGAACGGTGGAGATTCAAGCTGAACGTAACCACCGGCACGGAAGTCTACGTTTTCCCCTTCAGGCAAACGCAAAGTAAGCTCTTTGATGAAGGTCGCAACGTTCGGGTTAGACTCAACAGTACATTCCCACTTTTTAACGCCGAAGACTTCGTCTTCTACTTCGATCTTCATATCTTGCTTAACTGGCACCTGACAAGACAAACGCCAGCCTTCACGAGCATCACGCTTAGTGAAGTGCGATTCTTCTGTTGGCAGCATAGAGCCACCGCCTTCGAAGATTTGGCAAGAACACTGAGCACAGGTACCACCACCGCCACAAGCAGATGATAGGAAAACGCCATTGTTTGCCAAGGTGTTAAGGAGCTTACCACCCGCTTGAGTTTTAATGGTCTTTTCTGGGTCACCGTTAATCTCGATGGTGACTTCGCCAGTGCTAACCAATTTTGAACGCGCACCAAGGATCACCGCTACCAGTGCAAGCACCACAGCGGTAAACATGGCTACGCCTAAAATAATCTCTGTATATTCACCCATTTCTTGTCACCATCCTTATAGAGATACGCCGGAGAATGACATGAAGCCAAGTGACATTAGGCCTACGGTCATAAAGGTAATACCCAAACCTTCAAGGCCTTTAGGTACGTCACTGTACTTCAGTTTTTCACGAATACCGGCCAAGGCTGTAATCGCAAGTGCCCAACCCACACCAGCACCAAGTCCGTATACAACAGACTCACCTAACTGGTAATCACGCTCAACCATGAACAAGGACGCACCCAAGATTGCACAGTTAACCGTGATCAATGGTAAGAACACACCCAATGCGTTATACAGTGCAGGTACATACTTATCCAAGAACATTTCTAAGATTTGTACGATCGCAGCGATTACGCCGATGTAGCTCAATAGACCAAGGAAGCTTAGATCCACATTAGGTAGACCTGCCCAAGCCAATGCACCTTCTTTTAGTAAGTAGGTATAGATCAGGTTGTTTACAGGCACAGTAATTGTCAAAACAACAATTACCGCGATGCCCAAGCCTAAAGACGTCTGAATCTTCTTGGATATAGCCAAGAAAGTACACATCCCTAAGAAGAAGGCCAGTGCCATATTTTCTACAAATACGGCCTTAACGAATAAGGAGATCATCTGTTCCATTAGTGGGCCCCCGACGTCACAGTATTAGGCTGAATTTTGAAATCAGGCTCTTCAACTTGCTCAGGAATAAACGTACGAGACGTCCAAATGAACAAACCAATAATGAAGAACGCACTTGGTGGCAACAATAGAAGACCATTGCTGTAGTACCAGCCGCCATTAGTCACAAGAGGAAGTACTTCGAAACCGAACAAAGAACCAGAACCGAATAGTTCACGGATCGTTGCTACAACGATTAGTACAACAGAGTATCCTAGACCGTTACCGATACCGTCAATGAAGCTCAAACCCGGTGGGTTTTTCATCGCAAACGCTTCAGCACGACCCATAACAATACAGTTAGTAATGATCAGACCAACGAATACTGACAACTGCTTGCTGATTTCATAGGCAAAGGCTTTCAGTACTTGGTCTACTACGATTACCAAGGAAGCGATAATCGTCATCTGTACGATAATACGAATATTGCCTGGAATATGATTACGAATTGACGAAACCGCCAAGTTGGAGAAAGCCGTAACAGAGGTCAGTGCTAAACACATAACCAATGTCACACTTAGACTTGTGGTTACTGCTAGAGCAGAACACACACCCAAAATCTGAACCGCAATGGGATTGTTTTTAAAAATCGGTTCAGCAACTATTTCTTTTACTGACATGATTATGCCCCTTGCTCAAATTTGTTCAAATAAGTAGCAAAGCCTTGCTTACCTAACCAGTAACGCATCAAGTTCTCTACACCATTAGACGTTAGGGTTGCGCCAGACAAGCCGTCTACTTGGTTCTCAGCATTTGGACTAGAAGGATTAACAGTGCCTTTCACGACGTCGATTGCAACATCACCTTGATCGTCATGAATCTTTTTACCTTCCCACTGAGCTTTCCAAGATGGATTATCAACTTCACCACCTAGCCCCGGCGTTTCTGCATGAGCGTAGAAGCCTAAACCTGCGATGGTTTTAGCATTCCCTTCAAGGGCCACGAAGCCGTATAGCGTAGACCAAAGACCTGCACCATGGACCGGAAGAATAATGCGATCAACCTGACCTTCTTTTTCAATCAAGTAAACCGCTGCATAGTCTTCTTTACGCTTAATACCAGCAGGGTCGTCTTTTTTGCTTAGTTTATCGCTGAAGCTTGGATCATTAGCAAGCTTACGCTGATCAAAACGCGCCTTTGGATAACCAGCCGCAGCCAGCTCTTCTAGCTCTGCTTCAGTGGCATACTCACCTGTTTCAAGATTAACGATACGCGTCGTTACTTGCTTGAACTGTTCTTCAACAGACATACCATCTTGCAACAAGCCTGCTGCTGCCAAGATGTTTTTCTTCTTATCTACGAGCTTGTTTTGTACTTGCTTCGGTTTCAACGAAACCGCGGCACCGGATACGATGACTGAGCAAACAAGACACAAAAGCACCGCAACCGTAATGGTTTTCTTAATGCTATCGTTATTAGCCGACATTGCGAGCCATCCTCCGCTTGATATTTGCTTGTACAACAAAGTGGTCAATCAATGGTGCAAATAAGTTTGCAAACAGAATTGCCAACATCATACCCTCAGGGAATGCTGGGTTAACCACTCGAATCAACACTACCATGACGCCAATTAACGCACCAAAGAAGAACTTGCCTTTATTGGTCATTGAGGCGGATACAGGGTCTGTGGCCATGAAAATCATACCGAACGCAAAACCGCCAACTACCAAATGCCAGTACCAAGGCATAGCAAACATTGGATTTGTCGTTGAACCAATCAAATTGAACAGAGAGGACAGCGCCACCATACCAATCATCACGCCAGCAACGATACGCCAAGAAGCAATCCCCATCACCAACAGTACGGAACCACCAAGCAAAATTGCCAGTGTTGAAGTCTCACCTACCGAACCCTGGATGAAACCAAAGAACGCGTCACTCCAAGTCACGCCAGAAGCCAGAACCGCGTCAAGACCACCTGTGTAGAAGTTACTTAGCGGTGTTGCACCAGAGAAACCATCTACCGCTGTCCATACAGCATCACCAGAAATTTGTGCTGGGTATGCGAAGAATAGGAACGCTCGACCAGTCAATGCTGGGTTCAAGAAGTTTTTACCAGTACCACCGAAGATTTCTTTACCAATCACGATACCGAAACTGATACCCAAGGCTACTTGCCATAGAGGAATGCTTGGTGGACAGATTAACGCAAACAAAATAGACGTTACGAAGAAACCTTCGTTAACTTCGTGCTTACGAACCGTAGCAAACAATACTTCCCAGAAGCCACCAACCACAAAGGTAACGATGTATATCGGTAGGAAGAAAGTTGCACCATATATAATGTTGTCCCAGATGCTATTGACATCATAACCCGCGATTGCGCTTACGATAGCACCACGCCAGCCTTCAAGCTCGGTAAGACCCATGGAGTCCATCGCCATGTTAGCTTGATAACCAATGTTCCACATACCAAAGAACATAGCTGGGAAACAGCACAACCACACAGTGATCATGATGCGTTTAAGGTCGATACCATCACGTACGTGAGCAGAATTATTGGTAACAGATGGTGGTGAATACAAGCCTGTATCAATCGCTTCATAAAGCGGATACATCTTCTCGAACTTACCCCCTTTAGTAAAATGGGGCTCGAGGCTGTCTAAAAATGCTCTTAAACCCATGATTACGCCTCTTTCTCAATACGTTCAAGGTTGCCACGCAAAATTGGGCCGTATTCATACTTACCACTACATACATAAGTACATAGCGCCAAGTCTTCCTCGTCCAATTCTAAGGCACCCAAATTAATCGCGCTTTCCATATCTTCTACAATCAATGCACGTAGCAATTGTGTAGGCAAAATATCAAGCGGCATGACTTTTTCGTACAAACCGATCGGCACCATTGCACGCTCACTACCGTTTGTTGATGTAGTGAAATCTAATAAACGCTTAGGCAAAAGCTTCGATAGGTAAATGTTTTTAACAGAGTGACGATCTGCGCCTGCACGTAGGTAGTGCAACATGTGACGCTCGCGACCTTCTAACAGAACAGAGACTTGGTTAGCATAGCGACCCAAGAATGCTAAAGAGTCTTGAGCAGTACGACCACCAAATACAGAACCAGAGATAACTCGGTTCTCACCCTCTTTTAACTCACCTTTCAGCAATTCAGTGAGATCAGCACCCATTTGAGTACGAACTAAACGAGGTTTTTCAACTTGTGGACCTGCAACAGCAACAACTCGCTGACTGTAGATCTTACCTTCAGTAAACAACTTACCGATGGCAATCACATCTTGATAACCAACATTCCATACTGTTTTTGTAGCACTAACAGGGTCTAGGAAATGGATCGCTGTACCCACAAGACCAGCTGGGTGTGGACCGTCGACGTCTACTAGCTGAGCGCCCTTCGCTTCTAGGTTAGAGCCCGCTGCTTTGGTCACGAACAGCTTATCGCTAAAACGAGAAAGTACAGCCAAACCGTCGTTAAAGGCTTGCTGCTGCTCTTTGATCACAAGTGCAGGATCCGCAGCTAATGGATTAGTATCCACAGCAGCAACAAAAATAGAACTCGGCTTACTGTCTAACGCAGGAACCTTTGAAAACGGACGAGTGCGAATTGCAGTCCACTCACCAGATTCAACAAGCTGCTTCTGTACTTCTTCAGCACTTAGATTTGCGATTTGTTCAGTGCTGTACTTGTTGAACTCAACCTCATCGCTACCCTGTTTTTCAATCACTAGAGATTCGAAAACACGACGAGCTCCACGGTTGATTTCCTTCACCTCACCACTGACGGGTGCAGTGTATTGGACACCTTCCGTTTTCTTGTCGGTGAAGAGCACTTGCCCCTTTTTCACCTTGTCCCCCACCTGCACAAGCATGGTGGGTTTCATTCCCACGTAGTCGTACCCTACCAATGCAACCCGGGAGACCTCATTACCATCGGTAATGTTCTGCTCTGGTGCCCCGGATATTGGCAGGTCTAGACCTTTTTTGATTTTGATCATATGCCTTGCCTAATCACAGTTTAAAATTATCAAAACCCGCCCTTTGGCGCAGTACGTCCTAAACTTAGGCCATTACCTTGTCAAAAGCGAGTTTTTGCTTATTTTTCAGACAGTTAGAAGCTCGAGTAAAAGCTCTTATAAAACTTGGCGCTAGTATAATGATCTGTTTCAGAAGTGACTAGCAATAACCCGCAAATTCACCAACTAATGGAGAACAGTATAGCCATAGCTCTATATTATGCTTATTTTTCGAACAAACAAAAAAGCCGCTGTTTTATCAGCGGCTTATGTCTTGTTTATTTTTCAACCCATGGATAGGTTGGGTAGTAAACATTGCACAATTGCTGCGCAATGCGAACTACTTGGCGGCTGTAGCCGTACTCGTTGTCATACCATACATAGACGTTAACGCGGTTACCACTAACAATAGTCGCTTCGCCATCTACGATACCGGCACAACGATTACCAACAAAATCGCTCGATACTACTTCTGGGCTGTGAACGTAATCGATTTGCTTCTGCAGAGAAGAGTGCAAAGACACTTCACGCAGATAGTCATTCAAATCATCTTTGCTAACTTCTTTATTTAGCGTAAGTGACAGAATCGCCATCGATACATTTGGCGTTGGAACTCGGATCGCGTTACCAGTCAACTTGCCTTCTAGCTCTGGCAGCGCCTTAGATACCGCTTTCGCTGCACCTGTTTCAGTGATAACCATATTAAGAGCAGCAGCTCGACCACGACGATCGCCTTTGTGGTAGTTATCAATCAGATTTTGATCGTTCGTATAAGAGTGAACCGTTTCAACGTGACCACCTTCAATACCGTACTCATCATTAAGCGCTTTAAGAACAGGCGTAATGGCGTTCGTAGTACAAGATGCAGCCGACAAGATATTGTCTGACTCTTCGATGTCACCGTGGTTAACACCGTATACGATGTTTTTCAGATCACCTTTACCAGGCGCTGTTAACAACACTTTAGCAACACCTTTACAAGCCGCATGCTGGCCTAGGCCTTCAGCGTCACGCCATACACCCGTATTGTCGATCACTAACGCGTCATTAATGCCATATTGCGTGTAATCAATTTCGCTTGGGCTATTAGCATAGATAATCTGAATGTAGGTACCATTAACAATCAGAGCAGTATTTTCTTCATCTACCTGAATAGTACCCTTGAAAGAACCGTGGATAGAATCACGACGAAGCAAGCTAGCACGTTTCATTAGATCGTTGCCCTTGCCTTTACGTACGACGATTGCACGTAGGCGCATGCTCTGACCGCCACCGGCTTTCTCAACCATGATACGAGCCAAAAGGCGACCGATACGACCAAAACCGTACAATACAACGTCTTTTCCGTCTTGAGCAGATTTGGCTTGCTCAACTACTTGCTCTAGTTGGCCTTTAACAAAATCGTCTAGTGATTGACCCTGACCTTCTTCGCGGAACTGGATTGCCATTTTACCGATGTCGATATGACAGTTTGCCACTCCACAATCTACAAGTACTTTCAATACTGGCAATGTGTCTTGCACAGATAGCTCTTCTTTCTCTACCTGACGCACAAAACGGTGAGCCTTGATGATATCAATCACAGAGCGATTGATGATTGGACGACCGTATACCGACAACACAACATTGTTCTTGCGGTATAGACCACCAACCAGCGGAATCATGGCTTCAGCGGTTTCTTCACGCAATTTCCAGTCATTCAAGCAAGCTTCACGAACATCTTGACTCACGGATAATACCCTCAAACTTTTAGGTCAAAAAATTGGGCGGTATTATGCCGACAAAAGCAATGAATCTCAATGATTGTTTCATTTTAATGGCAGGAAACACGGGGCTTCACATCCAACAATTGAACCCCCTTAACAGCTCACTCCCCTTTGAGTAAACTAGCGCGTCTTTGATCTAGTAGAGACAGCAAGGATTACCATGTCCCTTACCCCGCCATTACATGCAGGTGATCTAAAAACCTGGGGAAATATTAAAGGCAGCGCGCTAGCCCATCAGCTAGCTGTTAGCGCAAGCCAATACAAAGGGCTGACACTTGTTATAACCAACAGTAGTGGCGAGAGCCAACGACTTACGGAAGAAATTAGCTATTTCTTCAATGGCGATGTCATCAGCCTGCCAGATTGGGAAACACTTCCATATGACTATTTTTCGCCTCATCAAGATATTATCAGTGAACGACTAAGCACTCTTGCCAATCTACCTAAATCTGAGCGCGCTATCGCCGTCATTCCGGCACTTTCATTACAGTTACGCTTACCACCCGTGAGCTATATTCTCGGCCACAGCTTCAGCTTAAGCGTTGGCGAGACCCTAGATATGGATAAGCTGAGACAGCAGTTGGTATCAGCTGGTTATCAAAGCGTGGACGGGGTTTATGAACATGGCGAATTCTGTGTGCGTGGTGCAATACTCGATATTTTTCCCATGGGGTCTGAAACACCTTTTCGTATTGAGCTGTTTGACGACGAGATAGAAAGTATTCGCTGGTTCAATCCAGAAACACAACGCTCCACCGAAACCACTGACAAAATCGAACTACTGCCAGCGAAAGAAGTACCGCTCGATAAACCCGGTATTCGCTGCTTCAAAAGTCGCTGGTTTGAGTTCTTTGACAGCGATCCTAAAGAGAGCCCTCTCTACACGGATGTTATTAAGCAAATTGCTCCAGGTGGCATCGAATATTATATGCCCCTGTTTTTCGATGAAACCGCAACGCTATTTGACTATTTGCCGCAGCAAACACAAGTTATCTTCCCCGATAGTTTGCAAGACCAAATTCAGCACAACTGGCAAGATATCGAAAATCGCTACGAAGATCGCCGTCATGACATTCGCCAGCCGGTTCTCGCGCCGAAAGAAATCTACCTAAATGACAATGATATCTTTGCCAAATTCAAAGACTTGGGCCGTGTACGTTTTAGCGCAAACACGGTAGAAGAAGCACAAGGCAAAGAAAACTACTCAAGCCCAGAACTTCCATCCATTCAAGTCGACCATAAAAAAGAAAGACCACTGGCCAAACTAGAGCAGTTCTTAAATGAAACCCATCAGTCAGTGGTCTTCAGTGTCGAAAGTGCCGGCCGACGTGAAGCACTAATTGAGCTTTTGCAGAGGATAAAAGTATCCCCGCAAGTCATCGATGAATGGCAAGACATTATTGAAAACGAATTCGAAGTGGCCATTACGACGGCGCCACTGGAAGACAGCTTTTTCTGCCATGATCAAAATCTTTGGCTAGTTAGCGAAAACGCGCTTTTTGGTGAACGTATTCGCCAAAGCCGACGCCAAAAACAAGAAAAAGACCAAAGCGAAAATGTTATTCGCAATCTTACCGAACTGACTCCGGGTGCGGCCGTCGTGCATATTGACCATGGTGTTGGTCGCTATAGAGGTCTTGAAACCCTTGACGCCGGTGGAGAAATAAACGAATTCGTCACCTTAGAATACGCTGGCGGTGCCAAACTTTATGTCCCTGTAGCATCCCTTCATTTAATCAGCCGCTACAGTGGAGCTGATACAGAAATAGCTCCGCTACACAAACTAGGCACAGATAAATGGAGTGCTCAACGTCGCAAAGCTTTAGAGAAAATTCGAGATACAGCGGCGGAGCTTTTAGAGGTATATGCCAAACGCGAAGCGAAACCAGGCCATGGTTTCAGTTACCCGCGTGACGAATACGAACTGTTCGCTGCCGACTTCCCATTTGAAGAAACCGCAGACCAAAAGCAAGCCATCAATGCCGTTGTTACCGACATGATGAAAGCAAACCCTATGGACCGCTTGGTATGTGGTGATGTAGGTTTTGGTAAAACTGAGGTCGCTCTTCGTGCAGCGTTTTTGGCAGCACAAAATGGCAAGCAAGTAGCCGTTCTCGTGCCCACCACCCTGCTTGCTCAACAGCATTTTGAAACTTTTCGCGATCGCTTCGCGGATTGGCCTATCAAAGTAGAGGGTATTTCTCGTTTTAAAACGGGTGCCAACAAAACAGCCGCCTTAAAAGGCCTCGAAGACGGTACAACAGATATTGTTGTTGGTACGCATAAGCTACTGCAAAAAGATGTGAAATTTAAAGACCTTGGCTTACTAATCATCGACGAGGAGCACCGCTTTGGCGTGCAGCAAAAAGAACGCATTAAAGCTCTTCGTGCGGACGTGGACATACTTACCATGACCGCAACGCCAATACCTAGAACACTGAATATGGCCATGTCAGGTGTTCGCGATCTTTCAATAATTGCCACCCCGCCTGCTCGACGTTTGGCTGTTAAAACGTTTGTAAAAAAATGGGATGAAAACCTAGTAAAAGAAGCTGTGCTACGTGAAATATTGCGAGGCGGTCAAGTCTATTACCTTCATAACGAAGTTAAAACCATTGAAAAAACCGCTGAAGATTTGGCCAAACTCATACCCGATGCGCGCATTGGCGTAGCACATGGGCAAATGACTGAGCGACAGCTCGAGAGCGTCATGAGCGACTTTTATCATAAGCGCTTTAATGTTTTAGTCTGTACGACCATTGTTGAAACTGGCATCGATGTGCCCAATGCAAACACCATTGTACTTGAGCGTGCCGATAAGTTTGGTTTAGCCCAGCTTCACCAGTTGCGTGGTCGCGTAGGCCGCAGCCATCATCAAGCTTACGCGTATTTGATGACGCCTATCGAAAAGAAAATCACCAAGGACGCCGAGAAACGCTTGGACGCAATATCGCACGCGCAAGACTTGGGGGCAGGCTTTATGCTTGCCACCCATGACTTGGAAATCCGCGGTGCTGGTGAACTCTTAGGTGAAGAGCAAAGCGGTCACATTCAAAACGTGGGCTTTAGCCTATATATGGAATTATTAGAGCGTGCCGTAGAGGCAATCAAACAAGGCAAGGAGCTCAGCCTTGATAGTCCTGTTGAGACAGGTGCAGAAATTAATTTACGCATTCCAGCACTGATTCCTGATGACTACTTGCCCGACGTCCACAACCGTCTCATTTTATATAAGCGCATCAGCAACGCTAAAAACGAAGAAGATCTCAAAGAGCTGCAAGTTGAGATGATTGATCGCTTCGGCCTACTGCCAGAGCAAGTAAAATTCTTATTCCGTGTGACCGAATTAAAATTTGAGCTTGATAAACTTGGCATTGTGAAGCTGGATGCGGGAGAATCAGCTGGGCGAATTGAATTTGGTAGTGATACCAAGATTGATCCCTATACCATGGTTCGCATGGTACAAACCAAACCAGCAAGTTTTAAGTTGGATGGCGCGAACGCTTTGAAATTTTATTTTGATATGCCAGATGCTGAATCTCGCTTCAAGCAAGTGGCAGAAGTGCTTACATTATTATCAGGAAAGTCATAATGACTCAGTTGTATATGCGAACTCTAGTTGCTTATCTAAGCACGGCCTTATTGACGCTCGGCACTCCTTTTTCTCATGCGGAAGATGAGCAAGAGTCGGTAGAGAATGCGCGCTGGTACCAAGTCAATATTACGCTATTTCAACAGAAATCAGATGCGACCTTGGACGAGGAATTTTCTTTCAAGCCGGTCGAACTGGATATGGGTTCCATAATGCAACTCCACGATGGCAATCAAGTGGCCATTAGCAATTCTGGGGTCAACAGTCCTCTCGCCTTGCACCAAGAAGCCGTGAACAATCACGCGTTCGTTAAACAGAATATCAGTGAAGATTGGCAAAATATTGTCGATCGTTTAGACCCTGTGCAGCAACCTGTATTGATAAATTTACAGTGGTCTCAACCTGTATATGACAAACCTCATAGCACGCCAATATATCTCGAAAGCTCCGCAACACACATGCAAACTCCCCGTTTAAAAGGTCTATTTCGTTTACATGTGACACGCTATCTACATGGATTATTCCAAGTACAGTATTTGGGGGAAGATGCCAAAAGCATCGAAGAGACACTTAGTTTTTCTCAAAGCAGACGCATGCGAAGCGGTGAAATCCACTACCTTGACCATCCCAAGTTGGGCGTCATTATGCGAGCAATTCCTGTAACTAATCCACTGAAGAAATCAGCATCTGAAGAAACAGATGCCGAAGAGACGTTAAAGAACACAGAGGGTAGTAATCAGTCCGTATTAAATTCTCGTATTTAATGAAGCGACATGGATAAAAACGTTTGAACCAGGTTACGCACCCTATGCATACCTGATTCAAGCACCGCCTTAATCTCATTCATCGTGATGGGAGTCTGCGTCATACCCGCACCCCAGTTTACAATTAAGCAAACAGACGCATAGGGAATATTCAACTCCCTCGCTAAGGCGGCTTCTGGCATTCCCGTCATTCCCACTACATCACAACCATCTTCACGCATACTGCGAATTTCAGCAGCCGTCTCTAGACGCGGACCCTGAGTGGCGCCATAAACACCTTGAGAAAATACATCTATATTTGCGATTTGAGAGGCCATTAACAGCTTCTCACGCATAGCCGAAGAATAAGGATGACTGAAATCAATATGATCCAGCGCCCTAAATTCACCATCAAAGAACGTCGCTTCGCGACCGTGTGTATAATCAATTATTTGATCTGGCAGACAAATAGTCTCAGGACCCATAGCTTCATGAATACCACCAACAGCATTCACGGCAATAATTTGCGTCACATTGAGCTGCTCCAGAGCGAGTAAGTTTGCCCGATAATTTATTTTATGCGGTGGAATTTTATGTGGGTTACCATGACGCGCTAAAAATACCACAGGGCACCCTTGCCATGTGGCTTTTACTACATTCACTTCGCCTAGTTCTGTGGCGACGGACAACTCGAGTTTATCCTCAAGCTCAGGTATATGATTTAAGCCCGTTCCACCAATAATTGCTGTCAAGGTCATTGAGGAGCCTCATCGTTCAAACCGGCAAACTGTGGTGTCTCCATATGCACAGTGTGCGTTGGAAACGCTATTTCAGCCTCATGTTTCTGGATGATCTCTCCCACCTTGATTAGCACGTCTTGCTTAACCTTGTGATACGTCTCCCAATGTTTGGTATGGGTAAAGCAATATATAAAGAACTCCAAAGAGGATGCCGCAAACTGATTAAAGTTAACCATTAGTGTTTGCTGATCGTTAATGTCTTCGTGCTCGTTTAGCATAGCTTCGACATCATCACAGATAGCTTTGATTTGAGAGAAATCCTTATAGCGAATACCGACCTTTTCGTAGATTCTGCGGTGCAACATTCGCTGTGGATTTTCAATACTGATATTAGTAAAAACGGAATTTGGAACATATAAGGGACGAAGATCAAACGTGCGAATCTTTGTAATACGCCACCCAATGTTCTCAACAGAACCTTCAATATTTTGATCAGGAGAGCGGATCCAATCACCTACTGAAAACGGCTTATCTAAAAAGACCATTAAGCCACCAAAAAAATTGGCCAACATGTCGCGCGCAGCAAAGGCGACAGCAGCACCACCTACACCACCAAAAGCAACAATACCACTAATGGATACACCCAGTGTTTGAAACACTACTAACAAAGTAAGAATAATAACGATGAGACGTAATACTTTAAAAATACCGCTAATCGTCGTTTTGTCTGCCTTTGTCTCAACCTGACCTTTCCAAATTTGATTCTCACGAATACGAATCAGACTCAGCATAAACCAGCAGAACAACGCAGAATAAACAATCGTAAAAGTATTCTGCTGACTTGGCAGTACAATACTTTCAAAGTGGTTTTGCACTTTACTTAAAATAATCCAAGCTGTAGTAAACAATACACCCCAACTAATCGGCGATTGCACAGCCTCTATCACCGCATCATCAAATTGAATACGGGTTTTTTCCGCTTTTGCTTTTAAACGATCAATAATTAAACTAATCACAAAATAGGCGAGCAAGCCCACTACCGCTATCGCGATCGATTCTATCCACCAAATCCCCAACCAATATTGGTAATCAAAGCTCATGATTAAACTCCATTATGCGTGCTAAGGCCTGCTGGTATACAGGCATATCCAAAATCATTTTTTGTGGTTTAGATTGATACTCACTCAAATCCAAACGCTCATACTCGCTATGAGATAAAAATTCCAATATCTCTTTGGGTGCCACTGATGAATTACATGCAAGCATCACATTACAACCGGCATCCAATGCAGCCTTCGCTCGTGATGCATAGCCGCCCGTTTGCGCTGCGCCTTCCATCGATAAATCATCACTCACTACCGGACCTTGAAATCCCATATCATTACGAAGAATATTTGTAACCCAATGTTTGGAGAAACCTGCAGGTTGTTCGTCTACTCTCTCATAAACCACATGGGCTGGCATAATCCAATCAATTTTAGGCATTAAGTGATCAAACACCCACAAGTCGTTACTTTTGATTTCTTCAAAGCTGCGCTCATCTACTGGACAAGAAACGTGACTGTCTTGTGTTACCCAGCCGTGACCAGGAAAGTGTTTTGCCACTGAAGGAAAACCAATCGATTTCACACCGTCGATAAAATGAGATGCTAGATCCACTATAGCTTCTTTGGTGTGTGCAAACCCTCTATCACCGACAACTTGATTGCGTTGATAATCAATGTCTAATACGGGTGCGTAGGTTAGATCAATGCCTATATCAAGCAGTTCACAACACAATACGACAGCTGAATCAAAAGCAAGTTGATTCGCTCTTGCTGAGTCTTCTTGATATAGCTTACCTAAGCGCCCCATTGCGGGCACTCGCGTAAAACCATCACGAAAACGCTGTACTCGCCCTCCTTCGTGATCAACTGTTATTAATAACTTAGGATTGATGGCTTTGATCTCACTAATCAAAGTCTTTAATTGCGTTTTACTTTCGAAGTGACGGGTAAACAAAATGATACCAGCCAGATAGGAATGACTTAACCATGTTCGTTCATCTTCACTGAGTGAATGGGTTTCTATGTCAGTTATTAAACACGCTTTCATTAAGAGTAGGTCTTATTCTTTTGTTATTAAAACTGGGCATTGGATGGGTGCCCAATCAAAGAGTTCAATCACATCGTCGTTACGCATACGAATACAACCATGGCTAAGGGCTTGACCCATAGCTTCAGTATCCGGAGTTCCATGGATGTATATATAGCGCGCCATAGTATCAACGTTACCTAAACGATTCTTACCGACTTCCTTGCCACATAACCATAGAATTCGACTCAGGATCCAATCTCGTTTTGGATACGCTTTTGCAAGATCATCAGAATAAATTTCGCCGGTAGGACGGCGACCACGGAACACAGAGCACTTTGGCTGGTCACCACCGATTTTGGCACGAACATAATGAGAACCGGTAGGAGTCTGCCCTGTTCCGTTTTGCTCACCGGGACCATTTAGAGCAGTAGAAACAGAGAAG
The DNA here is from genome assembly GCF_012295615.1 of Bermanella marisrubri. Taxonomy (NCBI): domain Bacteria; kingdom Pseudomonadati; phylum Pseudomonadota; class Gammaproteobacteria; order Oceanospirillales; family Oceanospirillaceae; genus Bermanella; species Bermanella marisrubri. Next base: position 1,533,136 of record NZ_CP051183.1, on the reverse strand, counting down.
ACCTTGATAGTCTCGCCGTTTTCAATAGTTGTCAGCGTTTGATTGGCAATACTAATACAAATCTCGCGCACGAGTAGACCTTTAACAATTTTATAAAGGCCCTACTTTGCCTGAATACCCGCAGCAAGGAAAGGCATCAAATAGTTAATTACGTCTTCTTCTGTACATTCCGTATTAAAGTCATGCTCAACGATGGCACGTAAATTTTCCATGCTCGACAACGTGAAAGCGGCAGCACCTAACATAAAGTGGAAGCGCCAAAAGCGTTCTACAGGTTGAAGATCCGGCGTTGCCTCGGCAATAAGCGCCATAACACGTCGATACATACCTCGATATTCATTCTGCAGGAATTTACGCAAGTGGCCTTGACCCTGATTATAAGCCAGCCCTAGAAGTCGCATAAAAATAGCCACTCGACGACGATCACCTTGAGTAACATTGGTAATGGCCCGAGCAACAAACTTCAGAATTTCTTCCACGGTCAACACGGTGTCTGGATTCTGCTTCGCGTGAAGGTCAAGACTACTCTCCACCAGACGGCTAAACGGCGTAACAAAGCGTGCAAACACTGCTTGGATTAGGGCTTTTTTTGAGCCGAAGTGGTAGTTCACTGCAGCCAAATTAACATCGGCTTTTGCGGTAATCGTGCGGAGAGACGTCTCAGCAAAGCCCTGCTCTGCGAACAGCTCTTCTGCGGCGTCGAGTATGCGTGTTACTGTATCACTTTGTGCCATGGCTAGATCTTTAATTCAAACGATTGTTTTAAACATACGTTCTGAAATCAACCATGTCAATTATTCTGATCATGAATATAAGTAAATAAACGATTTAAATATGGCTCATCCATGAGCCAGTTACAAGATACTACTAAAAATAGTACTGAAGCGTGATTTCGATGAAATCGTCATCGCGCAGGCCGAACTGAGGATTCTGACTACTGGGAGCAAACACCCTCGCCTCCACATCTACCGATAAGCGATTATCAAGGCGCGTACTGCCTTCAAGACTCAATCCATAGTCTTGATACTCATAATCGTAAAGCATGCCGACAAGCAATGTACTCTCTTCCGCATCATTGAATGACCAACGAGTACCGAGTAATACATCATGTTCAAACGCCGATAAGCTAGCTTTTGCCTGGCGTGAGTCATATAAATGCTCCGCCACCCAGCCGAGGTCTATCCGACTATCAAATACACCAACTTGAGTGTATTCAAAACCTGCCACACTGGACCAATAAGCTTCGTCATCCGCGACTTGCAACCCACTTGGTGTTTGTAGCACTGCCAATCTTTGACCGAACTGCTCAATTGAGTACTCCGGCATACCATCGCGATAGATGCTTTCTAATTTCCAAGCCCAGCCTTCGTCCAAGTACTGCACTTCTAAACCAAGCTGATTAATGAGCGGGTAATACGGCACCACATTTCCGCTGAGCTGACTCACGCCCAATACAGGTTCTCTGGACGTCCCATGAAATACACTGAATGCATATTCCAGTTGATCGATGTAGGTGTAATATCGACCTGCGACCGCAACATGGGACTGCTCTTGATCACTTTCGTATTGAGTATCGTCATAGGCTAAGCCACCTGACAAACGTCCGTCTTGGCCGGGTAAAGTACGTTCACGCTGATAGGGCAACACAAATAGATCTAGGTTACCCCAATCACGCTCTAACAATAACTGAATCATCGGCTGACCCAGCTTTTGCTCACCATCAATGCTTTCCACCAGATCCGTTTGGTTGATGATATCCACTAAGTGCGCTGACTCGGTCACGCCCCAGAACACCTTGCCAATGCCCGCTTTCAGTTCATAGCCTAAGCCAACCTTGTGCCAAATGAGTTCTCGAATATCGCCATGGGTACGCTCTTCATCGTTTTCATCCCAGCGATAAAAAGGTTTGAAGGTTATAGATTGATAACCATCATCCCAATCCTGATAAACCTCGCCGCGCAGTGCGACGCTGTTCTTCAAACCTGCATCAGGACCATAGGTCGCATCTTCTGCGTAGGCCGTCAGTTCATAATCGACCTGACCTAACACATCGGTTCGGGCTTGAGTCACACTGGTTGTTACCAGTAACACCATGGCAATTGCACTTTTACCAACACACATGCTCATACATTTCGATATAAAGCGCATCACTAACGCGCTCGCTTAAGACTATTCTTGGTAAATGCTCGCTCATCTAAGCCTACTTTGAATTCATAGGCTTCATATTCTAAGCGCGTCGCTTTACCAGTTTGGTGGTTTTGCATCACACTTAGGGAAGGACGCCAATATTGATCCAAATACTGTTTAAAGTCCTTGTTTTCCAAAGTCTTCAGTAGATCATTTTTACGATCATAAAAATCAATTTTCCATACACGATATTCTTCTTGATCAATCCATGCCACTTGACGGGTATAACCTGAATATTTGTCTTTAGGGTCGCGTTCCACCACAAACATTTTTTTACCGTCTACGGTTTCATCTCGTAAATATTTGTAATCATACTTTTCAACTTCTTGAGAACTAATATCTTCAAACGCAAACTCACTGCCCACAAACGGGCCTGATTTATTGCGACTAGAGATTTTCTTTACACGTTTCAATGCAGGCAAATATAACCATTGATCATCAGGCTTTGCTTTGTGCGTGTAAGTAAGCATGGCAACACCTTTTTGATCACGGGGTGTATCGAAAATCATCAAAGACTTGTCACCCTCCTCCGCTGCACCTTCCAGTGTTTTTACGCGCATTTGTCTCGGTGACTCATCACCGTTGTTGTCAATCAATACCATGCGCAGTTTCACCTGGCTGTCTTGATAACCCTCACCACGCTTGTCTGCCTCTTCTGCGATAGCCAAACCTTTCTCTTGCGGTGTGTGTGCTAATGCACCAGCTGCCATAAAGAATGACAATGTCAGTAGCAATACTGTTTTCATAATGCTTCCTTGTTCTTATTGTTAATTATTGTGCTTGATTTAATTTTTGTTCAGGTTCGGAAAACGGACTCATACTTGAGGATTCTGATGAGTCCGTTTTGCCCGTGACAGAACCCGCACCACTGCCACTATCGTCTTTCGAATCACGATCAACTCGCAGCAACAACGGTGGTAAGAAGAAAAAATCCACCACTAAGGCTAACGCTATAGTCAATGCACTCATCAATCCCATTTGCGCGTTAATAGCAAACGGAGAGAGAGTTAAGACCAGGAAACCTGCGCATAGCACAATAGTGGTGGCAGTCAGTGCAACGCCAACAGTATGAAAGGCATAATCTACTGCTTGCTTGGAGTTGTAACCTAGCTCACGCTTTGCGCGAACATATTTCGTCATGAAGTGAACAGTATCATCCACAACAATACCCAGTGTGACGCCTAATACCACAGACAAACCCAGACCGACTTGTCCATCAAAGAGCGCCCATAAACCAAAGCCCATGCCCGCAGGAACAAGATTCGGTATCAAACTAATTAAACCCAGTTTTAATGATTTAATAGATGCCATAATAATAAACGAGATCAAGATCAACGCTCCAACAACACCACTGATCATGCTAGTAATATTTCGCTCAGTAATGTGTGCAAACATAATGGCGGTACTCGCCCCTTCTGTGACCATATATTCTGGCGCGTTATCTTTTAACCAAGCGACGGCACGCTTATCCAAAGAAATCATTTCATTGGCAGAAATCTTATCAATTTGTACCACCATGCGAGTGGCGGACTTATCGCTGTTCACTTGATTGGTCAGATCTAAACCATAGGGTAAAGAAAGTTCATAAAGCAGAATAAACTGAGCGGCAAGTTCGCGACTATCTGGCATACGATAATAATCAGGGTTATCTGCGTTCATGTTCTTATTCAAGCGCTTCATGGTATCGCTAAAGGTATTAACATGGCGCACTTCAGGTTGCTCACGTAAAAACTCAGCAAAACGATCTATAGTGCGCAAGTATTCAGGGTCAGCAACGCCCATTGCTCCATCAGCCTTCAGACTATAGTTAATGCTTTGAACGCCGGTTAACTCTTCCGAAATCATCTCACTATCGGCACGGAACTGAACACTCCAATCAAAATACTCAATGGTATTATCATCCAATTCATTTAATGGGATCACTGCAATCAAGGCGATGATTAATACCGACATGCCATAAAAAAGCTTGTGACGATTGCCATAAACGAAATTTGATAACGCCGTCATCTTAGAGTTTTCATTAAAGCTTTGAGATACCTTCTTTGCAGGTAGTAGCATCATTAAGGCGGGCAGATAAAAAATAGCCAAAACAAAAGCCCCAATCACACCTATACATACGATATTACCTAGATCATGAAACGGAGGCGCGTCGGAAAAATTTAGACTTAAGAAACCGATGGCCGTAGTAACGCTCGTTAAAAGTACTGGCTGAAAGTTGATGCGAATACTCTCTACCATGGCCGCATGTTTAGATTCCCCTTTGGCGATACCGTGGTAATAACTCATTAAGATGTGAATACAATCGGCAATGGCCAGCGTCATAATCATAACCGGCGCCGATAGCGTGGTTGGCGTTACCTCAGGTCCGGGCCAACCAAATAAGCCCAAGCCGAGACCACTAGAAAAAATAACAATGCTAAAAGTGGCAAGCGTACCCCATAGGCCTTTTAGGGATAAAAACAATAGAACAAGGATTAGCCCCAACATAATGGGATACAGTGACTTCATATCCTGTTGGCTGGCTTCTGGAAAGGCATTATTAGTCATGGTCACGCCTGTAAGATGAAAGCTCACATCAGGATATTGAGCTTCATACTCTGCAACCATATTGCGCACATATTCTACTACTTCAGGTACTTCTCTCGCTTGATTTTTACCCGGTAGATTTATAGTAATATTTACACCGGTTGCTCCGCCATCGTAAGCGATTAAATTTCCAGCCAATACGGGATCGTTTAATGCAACTTGCTTTTTATTATCAATTTCTTCTTCATTTAATTCACTACTATATTCAAACAGGTTTTCAACAATGAGATCATCTTCTTCACTGTATGTATGTTGAAAGTTGGCAATGGAATCCACTCGGCGACTATAAGGAACTTGCCACGAAGCTTCGGTCAACTCCTCCACTAGCGTTAGCATACGTTCGTTAAATACTTCTCCGTCTTCTGGTACCAGTGCAATGAGAATATTGTCGACTTTATTGTATTCGTTTTGCAGTTCTTCAAACGCCTGAAGATGAGGATTGTCATGACTAAAAAATGCACGATAATCGGCATTCAGCACGATATTTTTAGCGCCAAAACTGCTGGCAAATACCAGTAGAATGGTGGCTAAAACCACTTTCCAAGGATTGCGAACAATCCACCAAGTTATGGATTCCATTGTGTGGGTCCTTATGTATTTTCGTTATTGTTATTCTGAGTAATCAGTTCGGTTGCAAGTTGAAGTACTTGACTCAATGATTCGGTCTGCTCATCTTTCGCGAGTCCCAAGCCATCTAAAAATACGTTTAAGCTATCGGCAAAAAAAACGATGGGATGATCAAACCCCAACTTGGACAATTCCCAATTATTGGTGAGCACGTCCTGCACGCCCCATTTCATAGCCCACCATCCAAACGCAGCAGTGCGCACCTTGTCCTGGGGAACTTCTTGGCTTTCAGAGAACAAGCTGATTACCTGATTGAGAATACTGTTATCAATGTCTGCAAGCTCTTCTCGATGAGCATGTGATATTTTGCCTTGAAACTCGGGGGCTTTTACTTGCGATACTAGCGCAGCCACTTGAGGTTGCTGCTTTGCATTAATAAAGAAAGCAGCACTGACTAAAAATACATTCAGACGTAAACTGTGAGAATCCTTAATGACCGAATCAATAGCACTGACTAAGTTGTGTCCGCAATGGATGACTAATTTAGCAATCACGTCTTCTTTGCACTGATAGTGCTGGTAAATGGTGCCTTTACTATATTCAGTTCGCTCAGCAATTACTTGCATACTGATAGCCGCCACCCCCTCTTCAGAGAGCAAATCCCGAGCAGTTTCCAAGATAAGTTGATCGCGCTGCAACCACGCTTGCGTCTTTCGATCGCGTTTATTTGTCATTTTTTATACTTATTTGACTCTGAGTCGAATTTTGACGTTGCGTCATTATTTGACGCCGCGTCAATTTACCCAATAGCGCAGTCAATCCATAGGCCCAAATTCGCCATAATATGCAGCTTTGCGCTTGATATATTGGCTGTATATACAATACTTTACATACATACAGCACTGTATATAATCACACTCTGTATATAAAAACAGATATAGGCGCCTATGATTAAATTAACTGCACGCCAGCAACAAGTTCTTGATCTGATCAAGCAAGCTATCGACGATACGGGCTACCCTCCTACTCGCGCAGAAATTGCTCAAGAACTTGGCTTCAAGAGCCCAAATGCGGCAGAAGAACATCTAAAAGCCTTAGCTCGTAAAGGCGCTATTGAGATGATTCCGGGAGCCAGTCGCGGAATTCGTCTAGCTCAACAAGAAGAAACAGGTCTACCTCTAATCGGCCGTGTCGCCGCAGGTGAACCAATTTTGGCGCAGGAACATGTAGAACGTCACGTGCAACTACCGAGAGATTTCTTCCATCCTACTGCAGATTTTCTACTAGAAGTTCACGGTGACAGTATGAAAGACATTGGCATCATGAACGGTGACTTAATCGCAGTACATAAAACTCAGCAAGTGCGTAACGGACAGATCGTGGTGGCACGGGTAAACAGTGAAGAAGTCACCGTGAAGCGTTTTCAGAAAGATAAAAACATCGTTAAGCTCTTACCCGAAAATAGTGAGTACAGCCCTATCGTAGTGGATTTAGAAAATGAACACTTAGATATCGAAGGTCTCTATGTAGGTGCGATTCGTCAAAACATCCATTAATGCAAAGGCTTCGAATCGGCAGAAACAAAAAAAGCCAGCAATTACTATTGCTGGCTTTTTTTATGAACGAACTTTAGAGCGTTGCTAGTGAACCGTACGCTCTTCTACATCAGCGATTTCACTGGTGTCTTCCACATGAACACCGCTAAGTTCACCGACCTTTCTTACACCCGCTTCAATCATGGCTTTTGCAATTTCAATGTGCTGCTCTGGGAAACTGATCATAGCGTCCTCAGAAAAACGAATACGAACTAAGGGCTCGCCTTCGCCATCACTACGTTTTAAGGCTACATCACCGTCAGCTAACTCAACTATCTCAAATACTGCTGCCATAAACCTCAACCAAAATAATAGGTGTCACAATCGAAAGGGGCGCGAGTATATCACCCCGATATAGCCAGCGAAACCAGCAATAGACTAGGATTTAATGCTCTTGATAATGCTCGCGCATGCGTTGAATGGTTTTTTCCATATCAATCAAATAGTTAGAAAATAAAGTGTCGTAATCGGCACTGGACGAAATCAATGCGGCATTCACTGTTCTATTGCCTAAACCCTCATCCAACATGCGCTCATATTGCTTGCGTATGCTTGCCACCCAACTATCCGCTTGGCCGTTCAACAGGCTTAGCTCGTACAGCTCTGTCGGCAACTCCTTTTGAGCAAACAACTCGTCTAGAGTGCGGCTGGGTGCCAGATTGTATTGAGCAACCAACTCTTTCACAAATCCACGAAGCGCGGAATACAAATGATAGAGAGACTGCTCTTGGGCCTGCACTTTTAATTGACCTTCAACGTCTGCTATACGTTCTATGGACAATTTAGCGAAATACAAGGCCTGGTTAGTGCGTGAAACGCTCATCAAGAAAAACCTTAGAAGTCGATTTGCAGACCAACGACACCAGCCTTGATCACTTCAATATCGACCACTTCTTCTTGAGCTTCAATAAAGCGATAGCCAGCGTAAATCTTTGCTGTAGGCAGTAAGCGATAGCCTACTTCAAGCCCTAAATCCACAAGGTTTTCAGTATCTTCAAATGACAGTACACTTGGGCTGTAATAAACATGACCACCTAAAGCCAAACCATTCAACTGGACGGGGCTGTAATCAACAAAACCACCGATCGCAATCGCACCACTATCGTTATAATCGGTGAAATAACCGTATAGCTTGCCGCCAATACCGATACGCACTGGACTGCCTTGAGTACGCACATCAACCGCATTGATACCTAAGTTGAATACGTTACCGTCATCTTCATGATGAATAAAACCGGCTGAAACATGCAAAGGTGTTCCCATGCGTGTAGCGTCATATTCTAGACCGGCCACTTCGTTGTTAATGCTTAATCCCAATGAACCACCAGCAAATGCCGAGTTCGAGATCATCAAAGCGATTGGGGCCAAATACCGCAGTAATTTCATTACACACCTGTCGTTATTATGCTGTTATTTTATTAGCGCCTATCATATCGGATGAGGCTTAATCTGCCTAGCAAAGAGCGCTTACAAAAAAGCGACTATACGCACATAACTGTGCTGTATAGCCGCTTTTTTTAATTACTACCTGTTATATGTTATCCATCAAGTAAACCAAGCATTAACTTGTTGATGCGATCAACATAACCCGCTGGATCTTGTAGCTGTGAACCTTCGGCCAATTGCGCCTGATCGAAAATAATCTGCGTCATGTCGGCAAAACGTTCTTCATCTTGCTGCTGATCCATCTTTTGCATTAAAGGATGCTCCGGATTCACTTCCAGTACACGCTTAGCTTCAGGTAAAGTTTGGCCCGCTGCTTCGAGCATACGACGCATCTGCATGTTGATATCATCCTTACCAACAACCAGACACGCTGGAGAATCGGTTAGACGATGAGAAACTCGAACGTCTTCCACTTCGTCATTGAGTACTTTCTTAATACGCTCAAGAAGATCTTTGCTTTCTTTCTCAACTTCTTCCTGCTTCTTCTTATCTTCTTCGTCTAACTCAAGTTCACCTTTGGTGATGTCTTCAAACGTCTTACCTTTGAACTCACTTAGATGTGAAACCATCCACTCATCAACGCGATCCGTTAGCAGAAGAACCTCAATACCTTTCTTACGGAACATCTCCAAATGCGGACTGCGAGAGGCCGTCAAATAGTTTTCTGCCGTTAGGTAATAGATTTTTTCCTGCTTCTCATCCATTCGCTCTAGATAAGTATCAAGCGAAATATTCTGAGTATCGTCTTCACCTTTTGTACTGGCAAAACGGAATAGTTCAGCGATTTTCTCTTTATTAGCGAAATCGTCTGCAGGCCCTTCTTTCAATACCTGGCCAAACCCTTCCCAAAACGTTTGATACTCTTCTGGTTTGTTTTTCGCCAGTTTTTTTAGCATATCTAGAATGCGTTTGGTCAAAGCAGAACGCATAGAAGCGATATTGCCATTTTCTTGTAAAATTTCACGACTAACGTTCAGTGGTAGATCATTGCTATCCACCACACCCTTGATGAAACGAAGGTATGGCGGTAAAAATTGCTCAGCGTCGTCCATAATGAAAACGCGCTGAACATATAACTTCAGGCCACGAGCACCTTCACGATTCCATAAATCAAACGGAGGTCGTTTTGGAACATACAGTAAGCTCGTGTATTCCAACTTACCTTCCACTTTATTATGGGACCAAGTCAAAGAGTCTTCGTAATCGTGAGCAATATGCTTGTAGAACTCTTGATAGTCTTCGTCTTCAATATCTGACTTGGAACGAGTCCACAGTGCTTTTGCGCTGTTTACACTTTCCCACTCAGGCGTCTCTGGCTTATCTTTCTCTTCACCGTAATGTTCTTTTTCCATCATCACAGGGACAGCGATATGATCAGAGTATTTTTTAACCAAATTACGTAAACGGAAGTTATCAGCAAACTCAGACTCATCTTTCTTCAGATACAAAGTGATGCTGGTGCCACGGCCCGCTTTTTCAACGTTCTCGATGGTAAATTCGCCATCGCCATCACTTGTCCAAAGTACGGCCTCGTCCGCTTTAGCACCAGCACGACGAGTCAGTACCTCTACTTTGTCTGCAACGATGAAGGAGCTATAGAAACCCACCCCGAATTGACCAATTAAGTGTGCATCTTTTTTCTCATCACCGGATAGCTGCTGCAAGAACTGAGCGGTACCAGACTTGGCAATCGTACCTAGATTCTCGATCACCTCATCACGGTTCATGCCAATACCGTTGTCGCTGATGGTGACGGTATTTGCTTCGCTATCAAATTCGATTTTCACCTGGGTATCTGGATCATTCTCGAAAAGACTATCATCATTTAAACCTTCAAAACGTAGCTTGTCACACGCATCCGAGGCATTGGAAATCAGCTCACGCAGGAAGATCTCTTTGTTGCTGTAAAGAGAATGGATCATTAGGTGAAGCATCTGCTTCACTTCGGTTTGAAAGCCTAAGGTTTCTTTTTGTGCAGTGGTCATCTATCTAAGACTCCTCAACAGGTCCTTTCACGACAAATTCAATAATAAAATCAAGACGTTGAGGTATATGGGGACAGGCTCGAAATTTTTCAAGGGCTAATATTGATTGTAAATGGAGTACTCTGGCTGAATGTGATGATGGCTACGATCTATAAGATGCTTCTCATTCTCGGACGCTGCAAGTACGTCCCTGTACGCTCGCTACATTCCATCCATGGAATGTCACGCCGCTCGCGAGAACATCCCATTGATCTCAATTCATCGCTTCTTAAAAAGCAGGGATAACATCAGGGTGCCAGTAAGAAATGCGCTCGTGCTGTGGCAACGGCCTCATCACGCTTATTCTGCCAAGCGTTAATAATCACATTAGCCACTCTAGATCCCTGACGAATGACTTGGCATTCAGCAAACGTATCCTTGCCACCTCGGGCCGCTCGTAGATAATCTAGCGAGAAATCAACGATCTTGGGCATGGCAGGCGTATCCAGCATCATCAGTAAATGTAATGCTGCCGACAACTCCATAAATCCACCGACGACGCCACCATGTACAGCAGGCAATATAGGATTACCCACGTTATCTTCATTGTTGGGAAGCTTAAAAATCACATCATTACCAAAGCGCTGAAACTCTAGGCCGATGAGATTAGCGTAAGGAATAGCACCCACTACAGGATCATAATCACGGGTTTGATGAGCGGTTTTCAAAATATCTGTAAAATCCGTCATTACTTCTCTCCCTGCTCAGGGTAGGTGTCATCCCCTACCACAATTTTCTGAAAATCTGGCGGTGTCATATGAGAGCCAATACGCATGAATGTCGCTACACAATTGGCCACTGGTTCATTAGTATCCCCTTGGTGAACCGTGCATCGAGTGAAAACCACATTTCGGCTCACTCTGTAGGCCTCTGCCAATGCGTAAATAGGTTTATGGGGTTCAGCGGCACGCACATAATCCACTCGCAAGTCCAAGGTTGGACACAATTCAAACTCCGGTAAAGCGTTGATTACCATGGTGCCGCATGCGGTATCCATCAAGGTGGTGATTACGCCACCATGAATCACACCACTCATAGGATTGCCGACATGTTGCTCGCTATAAGGTAACTCTAACGTCAGCGCTTTATCACTCGCTTCTTTGACGGTAATACCCAAGACCTGACAATGTCTCAGTACGCTGATAAATCGTTCAGCACGTCCTTGATAGGGATTGTTTTCACTCATGTAGGATAAGGCTTACTTAAAACTCAATAATAAGGTTAGCAGCTGTGACAAAACAGACTGCAGTTAGAATGCAATATGGCGCATCTTATACAACAAAGTGCGCCACATCTCTATGCTTGAAAGCCTTGAGTCCATTTATGCTAGTTAGGTTGGCAGTTTTAAACACTTTTAAGCGTCGAATAATATCAATTGCCCATCAGTTTTATGGCACCCGTAATCATCAGCCAAGCGACGACCAATACGGGCAAAAAGCGACCTATTAAATAGATACGCCACTCCCACCAACGATTTTCTGTTCCCAGCACGCTGCGAATAGTTTGCGGCGGTATAAACCAACAGAACAGCGCGGCTCCCATGATGCCAGACACGATAATGACGTCACCGCCCGCGATACGGTCGATGACATCCAATACAGGTTCACCATTGATGTTCAAATTAAGCGGAGTAAAACTTAAAGCAGAAAACAAGCCCAATATAAGCATCAGCAAGCAGACCCAAACCACCGCTTGTGTATTAGTTTGCTTAAACTCCTCTGCCACCGCAGCTATCAGTACTTTGAGACCCGCCAAACAAGAACTAAAAGCAGCAGCAAAGAACAACGAGAAGAACAACATGGCCAAATAAGCACCACCATCAATAGATGCAAATACCTGAGGCAACGTAACGAATGCCAATTGGCTACCGGCGTCCGGTTGCATACCGAACGAAAACAAGAATGGGAAAATCATCCAACCCGCCAGCAACGCAATACTGGTTTCTGTACCCGCCACAATTAAACAAGCACGCGGCACATTGGTGTCTCGAGGAATAAAACTGCCATAAGTAATCAAATAACCCTGACCAATGGCCAGAGTGTAAAACGCTTGTCCGAACGCAAACGCCCACAGTTCTACATTTAGCAATCGCGACCAATCTACCACAAAGAAGAAATCTTTCGCCTGACTCCACCCCGACGTTTGGCTCGCTTCAAATACCAAATAAATAATTACTAGCAACAATACTGGCATGAGGATTTTTGATGCTGTTTCTATGGCTTTCACACCCTTGATTAAAATAGCGCCGGCTAAAAGCGTAACTGCAATAAAATACCAGACACTGTTATAGCCAGCAGAGAATTCAGGAAAGACATCTACGTCTTGGCGAAACGCATCAACGGTATAACCCAAGGTCCAACCGGTTATGACCAAATAATAGCTGGTAATGGCCACCGTAATAAGAACCACAAACCAACCATAATAACGACCAAAGCGGTTGATTTTACCAAAGGTATGTACAGCGCCGCCCTTAGATAAACGCCCCGCTGCAACTTCCAACATCATGATAGGTAATACAACGACAATAAGAGCAATAAGGTACGCCACAAGAAATGCCCCACCGCCGTTTTCGCCCATCATGTAAGGGAAACGCCACAAGTTGCCAAGACCAACAGCCGCACCGGCCATTGAGGCAATGAACGCAGGTTCTGAAGACCATTGCTGTCGATCTTGTTTAATAATGGTTGGTTGCTTGCTCATGAAATATTCCATTTATCAATAGCAGGCAAAAGGCTACCAAAAGATATCGCTATTTCAATTGATAGAACGCAAGGTATGAATTAACAAATAGTATTTATGTGGGTAGACTAACTAAAATAACGATTTAAACAGAGGTTTAATTGGTTCCAGTCCAAAGGTTTTCCGAGGCAGCCATCGAATCCGACCTCCTCATAATGTCTAACTTCATGTTCCATCACATTCGCAGTCAATGCCACAATAGGTAAATTTGGGTATTTTTCCTTAATTAATTGGCACGCCTCAATCCCGCCCATTTCAGGCATAAAAATATCCATGAATACTAAATCTGGGATGCTCTGCTCTATAAACTCAATCCCCTGACGTCCATTCACGGCAACTTTAATATCCGCTCCAGTCTGCTCCATCATGCTCTCGAAAACGACCTGATTTATATCATTGTCTTCGACCAGTAAAATATTTTTACCTTCTAAGGAAGGCGCATCGATTTGGCCTGTTAAATCCTGCGTAGGACTTTGTATATCACTATGCTCCAAAGGCAACCGGACTTTCACAGACGTGCCCTTGTGAATTTCGCTTGTTACTTCGATTGAACCATCCATCATTTCAACGAGTGCTTTTGTGATGGCAAGGCCTAAACCAGAACCACCAAACCTTCGTGATGTAGACGCACTGGCTTGCTCAAAACGATTAAACAGCCGGCTGAGGGTTTCCTGATCCATACCGACCCCATTATCGTCGACACTGAAACACAGATGAATTTTCCCGTCTAAGTGCTCGGTCCACGCATTAATATCAACACGCCCACCCTTCGCAAATTTAACACCATTTGATAGTAAATTTAGTAAAATTTGCTTTACTCTCGTAGGGTCTCCCAACCAACCGTCCACGTCTTTTGCTAGCGGCTTAGACGTTATTTTGACCGACTTTTCTTTCGCTAAGGCACCTATCTCGGATTGAGTTTGGGCGACGATTTGATCAAAACTGAAAGGCATTTCTTCAAGCCTTAACGCACGCGATTCAATTTTAGAAAAGTCTAAAATATCGTTGATAATAAAACCTAGTGATTTTGTTGAATAAACCGCCTTGGACAGTAAGTCTCTCGCCTCAGAATCAAGCTGCTCATTTTTCGAAAGAAGTTGTAAAATACCATATATCCCATTTAAAGGGTTGCGGATTTCATGACTCATATTTGATAAAAAGTCACCCTTAGCGCGATTCGCATCTTGTGCGACCTTTGCCGCATGTCGTGATTCGTTTAATGCATTTAGAATTTTTCTATCCGCATCGTCAAAAGCCTCACTCAATCTGGCGATCTCTTTAAAGCCTTTGACAGCAGCTGCTGGTTCATCCTTATCTGTCCCAAATCCCTCAATTTTGGCTAATAACTTAGATAAGGGCATCACTGCCAACCGATTCAATATGTAGGCACCTGTAATCACCAACAATATAACCACCGCACCAGTCAATAAACTGATTAATTTGACACGCTTTTTCATATTTTCGTAATTGCGTGTTTGAGCCACTAAAAGGGCTTGTTCCCGCTGAATGAAGGACTCCATTTCCGTACGGATCGACGCCATGAACTGCTTGCCATGATCCGCATTAACAACGGTCAACGCCTCTTCATGCTTTCCCTGCTTGGACAAAGCAATAGTCTGATCTAATTCAGCTAACTTTTTCTCGATGAGTTTTTTGACATTTTGAAGTTTAGAGACCTGGTTAGGTGTATCTTGCGTCAGCTTAGTAAGCTCATCATAGTAAGCCCGACTGGTTGCAATACCATCGAAGTAGGGCTGCAAATAGGATGGATTTTGCGTGAGTAAAAATCCGCGCTGTCCGGTCTCGGCGTCTTTAAGAGAGCTAATTAACAGGTCGGCTTGCCGCAGCGTATGATTCGCACGTTGAAGTTGACCAAACTGCTTATCCGTCTGCAGTTGGCTGTAAGAAATGATCCCTGTATTCAGTAAACTCGCCAGTAGCAATATTGCGAAAACAATAAAGGCGCCATGTCGAATACTCATAGATTCTCATTAGCATTGGTGTCTAGTCTACCTAGTATAGGACAGAAAAGAGTTATTGCTTTTAATTGGCAATACAACTAACAAACGCGCAATTGGCAGGTGACAAAACGGTTTACTTAACCCTTAATCACCCACCAGGGCTCATCATTCTGTCACAAAGGATGTTTCCTTCACTGCCGACTCGCCACGCTTGGACGCAACCATCAATCCACAAAATAAGGCAAACAGAAGAAGCGAAATATTAACGATAGCAACATCTTTTAGATAGGCATGTTCAGGAAAGTCTCCCTGCAAATAGAGAGCGGCATCATAGATTGGGCACACAAGGAATAAAACAGTCGCTAACCCCAGCTGATAAACCATGACCAGCCTAGCCCGATTGACTATGAATCCATGTAACATGGCCGCTATCCAAGAGCCATGGAATACATAAGGTAAAATATCTATTCTGGCAAACTGATCCGGCATTAACCGCGTTGCCACAAAACTAAGCGCAATTGCAATTAAGACACCGCTGGACAGGGCTAGTGTCATAGCTTTAACAAAGCGTAAACTCAACTGACTTTGCTTGCGTTTCTTTTCGCGAGTTTCAAGCCAAATTAGGTTTCCAGACAATATTAAATAGCAACAACCAAGGCCAAGAATAAAAAATATAACTTGCCCTGTTATTCCACCAAACCATCCAAAGTGAAGAGCTTCTAATGTATTATAAGTCGACATGAACTCGTTAGAAGTAGGCGTTGCTTCGCTATAAATACTGGCGTCTTCTAAGTGATAATTTACTCGAGCCCGACTCAAAAACTGATGTCGGTCATCAAGGATCACAGATACAATTGCTCCCTGATCGTTAAAGCCGTGAATATTAAAATGCGCAGCCTGATAGTCTGGGTAACGCTCTTCTGCCAACTCTTGAACTCTCGTCACTTTTTCCGCGAGCATTGGCTTCCCCGTAAAATCGACATCAATATTCTCGGAGAATCCCGCCGTGTGAGTTAACTCTTCAATATCTCCGTTAAAAACCGCATACCCAAAACCAGCCTGAAAAATAATGCCCAGGTTAAACAATATACCCGTCAACGCATACATTACTGTGTAAGGTAAAGTTGTAATACCTATAAGGTTATGTCCATCCAAATAAGTGCTTCTAGATTTGTTCAAACGATACATATAGAACCGTGAAACAATGCGCTTGAAGTGAATAAGCACGCCACTGATCAAAATAACAAAAAAGAAAAGTGATACAAATCCGACAATATACGCACCAATAGCACCAAGTTTGAGATTAATATGCAATTTATAAAACATATGGCCTAGATAATGATTATCTGCATTTTCATCGATTGGGCTAAGGGTATAAGGATCTAGGTATTCATTCACTTGTTCATGGATTATGGTTCTACCATTAACGACTTCCGCATGCTTGTTTTTTCCAAGCTCTGATTCGTCAACTTCTTTTTCTACTTCTAAATGAATACGATAGTAAGGGAATGTGTCCTTCGGCATGGAAATGAACACAGAGTGATCATTTGGGATATTGCTGTAATTATCCTGAACATATTGAACGACCCCAGCTATGTTAAGTTCATCTTTTTCTATCACTTTTTCAGGGTTGTAGTGTTTATCCCAATTGACAATATTGTCTCGGAAAAATGATGCTGTGCCACAGGCAAAAACAATCATTAATACGCCCGAGATAATAACACCTAACCAGCCGTGGGCATCAATTAGGTTCTTTGATGTTTGAGTTTTCATTTTGGCATACCCACGGTCAAAAATAGTAATCCATAAAAGGCCAGCGACCCTAATATAAAATAGCTGCTGCGCAACCATGCTGTTTTGCCGTTTGGTGCAGCGTAACACCAAGTCATAATCCCAGCCCAAGCGCTCAAACCCAACACCACAGTTAGCGCAAGCATAAGAGGTATTTGTTGATAAAAAAGCAGAGAGAAAGCACTAGGAGTGAAGATGATAAAAATAATCCCCCCAATAAGGCCTGCAAATGTTTTATTCCACACGATTAAAGCCTCCCCGCGTATTCGCAAGCAACACTCAAACATACAACTACAACGACACTTGAAAGAGCCCACTGAGGTCTATGCCCAAGTAAAATAGCAGGAGCCGGAACAGATAGCATAGTCGCGACCAAAACGATGACTAAACTTTCCGCAACATAACCAGAAATCTGATAAACACAATAAAACGAGACGGCACATACTATTGAAAAACATAGCCATGATTGCCATTTTTTTATTAACGGTCCCTGCCCTGCCTTAATCTTTTGGCGATTGCTCGATGCATAAAAAAGAACGCCTGCAAGCCAATGAAGAGGCACTAGAAAAAAATATGTGGTCATACCCTAACCATTCGTAGTAATCGATCTATATTTCCGAAAAAACCAAGCAGGGTTTTGCTTAGCTTCTATTTGGATAGAAAAACTCAGGCACTATAGTCACACATAAAGATAAATGCAAACGATTATCATTGATATAAACAATATCGATACCTTTTTGCACCTCCATCACTGGCATCGATCGGCTATGGCAAGGATTCGGTTTGTATCAGCAACAATGCCGTTATCACGGTAGTATCTTCCCTACCCTCAAATAATAAAGTTAATACAAATCAATATCATTACTTGATTTTATTGTATTTGACACTATAGTACGGCCCTACCTGCAAATAAGAATGAGTCGCATTAAATGAATTTGAAAGAATGTTTTATTCACGCACCTCTTGCGCTAGCAATTAGTGCCGCTTTCAGTGCTCAAGTGAGTGCAGATCAGACCTCTCCTGATCAAGAAAACGATACTTCCAATGATCAAGCCACAGCGTATTTTGAAAGTGTTGTCGTAACTGGCCAAAAAACAGAACGTAGCCTTCAAGACACGGTTGATAGCGTAAAAATCATAGATGCCGAGCAATTAGAAGATGAACGCTTAACAGATATTTACGATGTGTTTGATCGTTCTCCAAACGTGGCACAAGTAACCGGTACAGGTAATAGCTTCACAATTCGTGGAATCGACGCTCTTGGTGTTTCTGGCGGAGGTAACAGTTATCTAGCAAGTATGTACTTAGACGGCGCGCCTCTATCGTATCGCGCTCTCAAACAAGGAACATCCGTGTGGGATGTCTCACAAGTAGAGATTCTGCGTGGTCCACAATCGACATTGCAAGGGCGTAACTCACTTGCGGGTGCCATATTAATCCGTACGGAAGATCCAACATACGACACCGACGCAAAAGCCCGTTTAATAGCTGGTAGTCATGGCCGCAAAGAAGTAGCGGTTGCCGCTGGTGGTTCAATTATTGATGACGAACTCGCTTTTCGTATTGCGGCGGAAAAGCGCGAGTTTGATGGTTACATCGAAAACCCGAATCGCGATGAAAATGCCAACTACTCTGAGGGCCATAATGTAAGAGCAAAAGTGCTTTTTGAACCAAATGCCATCGAGAATTTAAAAGTCTTATTCACCCACCATCAAAACGATGACGAAGTGGGCGTACCTTGGCAATCATTGAATTCTCCAGATCGCTATGACGACCCCCAAGTGTATTTCAATGATCGCACACGAGAAAAGGTGAAAGGACAGCATAATATTTTGGACGCTAGTTATCGTATAAACAACAACCTAACGTTTAATGCCATCACTTCACACAGCGATGTTGACTATCACTACGATTGGGATGGAGACACCGGCGCCGATTTAAATGCTGTACTAATTGACGATCGCAACGAAGAAACTCTCACCCAAGAATTTCGCATTAACATCAGCTATGACAACTTAACGGGTGTCGTAGGTGCCTATTATTCCGACTTGGCTGTTGACGATTTTTCTAAGGGTAACCGTCTCATTAACCTAGCGGAATACGGTATCAACGCCGACGCTTTGATAGCCTTAGGTGCAAGCCAAGGCGTAACTCTTGACGAGAATACTGCCGCGTTTTTGACCAGCCAATACCCTGAATATGGTGAATTATATTACGAAAGTGGTTTCGAGACTGACGTTACTACACAAGCCCTCTTTGCAGACTTTACTTACAGTCTAAATCAAAACATCGATATCTTAGCCGGAGTTCGCTACGACACTGAAGAGCAAGGAAACCAAAGTAGCGATGTCGTAACACTTGAGACGGATTTACCCGATCCTGCAGCAGTCGGCGCTCAAGTTGAACAGAGTCAGGGCGCAGCCGCAGGTCAACAAGCTGCAGGAGCCATACAATTAATCAACGGCTACTTGGTTAACTTTGTTGATGGTGCCAATGGTACCAAACCTCCCGTCGACGACGATTTTGCTGCTTGGCTACCCAAGCTTGGTGTGACCTACCATTTTACCGATGACGTATCGAGTAGCTTTGTCGCTCAACGAGCCTATCGTTCTGGTGGCGTTGGCGTCAACTTAGCCGAGGGCCGTGTATTTACCTATGACCCGGAATACGTCAACAACTATGAATTCTCTACGAGAACCATGTGGCTTGACGGCATGTTAAGTGCCAACACAAATATCTTCTATTTAGACTGGACCGATCAACAGGTAGAAATAAGAGGCGACAAAGGTCAGTTCGATACAGACACTGTGAATGCAGGTGAATCCAACGTAAAAGGTGCGGAAATCGAATTGATGTATTATGACGGTATGTTCAGCAGCTATTTCGGCTTAGGCCATAGTCGAACTGAATTTACCAAGTTCATGGATGATGAAGACAATCTAGAAGGTCGCAGCTTTACCAATGCTCCCGAATGGACTGCAAACATTGGTGCTACATATCGAACCTTAAACGGCTTTATATTGAATGCTAACGCCAATTATCAGGATTCTTCCTATGTGCGAGTTAACCCTAATTTAGGTCAAGGTACTACATTCGACCCTAAAAATGACGCTCGTACAATCGTCAACACATCAATCGGATATGAATGGAGTAAGTTCAAAATAACACTGGCAGTAGACAATCTACTTGACGAAGAATATGTACTGGCTGCTAGTCGAGATCCATCACAACGCACTGCCTCAGAAGTCATTGGTGCTCCTCGCACATATTCTGTCACACTGCAGGCCAGCATGTGGTGATACTTATCTAAACCAGCTTGTCACGAGTAGACCGCCCATATTTAGCGTAAATTAGAAATGGGCGGTTAAATCAATATAGCAATCTAAAGCTCATTCTTAATATGTAAAGCTACTCTTGTAATGAGAGTAGCGCTTACTACCCACCCCTACTCACCTAGATTAATTCACAAGCCTTGCAGTGATTTTTTGCACAATAGGCGCGACAAAAATCACCGTCGGAAATGCAACGACAAAAGCAAAACTCCACGCCTTCAACCAAATAACACCGATATCAGCGACAAACCCCACGTTGAATACACTGATCACGAGAGACATAAAGCCGGACATAAATAGCGCCATGAAAAAAGCAAAAACAAAGCGCTGGTATTTGGCAGGAATCATTGGATAGCACCTCTTCATGAGTCAGAAGAAAAGAGGCGCTATTCTGTCATTGCATTGTTGCAATGAATAGAGGTCTTTTTGCTACGGTCTTTACATTAAATGAGACAATGAAGTCGTTAATCATGATCAGTGGGAAATTGACTTCCAATGCTGCAAAGCACGATTACTAATGGCATTCGCCAATTCATTTTCCGCTAAGAAGGTTTCCACATCATATTGCTTACGCATAAGCTCTGCTTCTTCATCACTTTGCGCACACAAAAGGATTTTAATTTCTGGATTCAAGGTTCGTGCTGTATCAATCATTTGGCGAACTTTAATTAAGTCTTTAATGGTAATAATTAAGAGCGATGCATGCATAATATGGGCTTGCACCAATACCACGGGCTCGCCTGCATCACCAGTTACAGCTAAACGCCCTTTTTCTCGCAGAGCATCAACCCGTTCGCGCTGAGCCTCTGCAATAACCACTTTGACATCGTGCTCATCAAACGCTTTTGCAATTGGGCGACCTATCGTCCCGTAACCCACTAAAACGGCTTGCCCCTTTAGAAGCGACTGATCAACACTCAAAGGAAGCTGAGCCAATGGGTCATCTCGAGCATCTAACTTACGTGCCCAAAAACTGCGTTTTAATACCCATTCTCGCAACGGTTTTATCACAACAAATAACGCAGGATTTAAAGCAATAGATAACATAGCGGCTGCTAGCACTAAACTCATTGCCTCATCAGACACTAGCCCTAGGCTCATCCCAAGCCCAGCTAGAATAAAGCTAAATTCGCCTATTTGCGCAAGACTCACACCAACCGTAAGCGCTGTGCTCAACGGATAGCGGAACAATAAAACCAACGCAACAGCAGCCAATGTTTTTCCCAAAATTACAACAAGAGTGGTTAGCAAGACATGTACAGGATGCTCAATCAGCACCATTGGGTCGAACAACATACCGACAGACACAAAGAATAAAACTGCAAACGCATCTCGCAATGGCAAAGACTCATCCGCCGCACGATGGGCAAATTCGGATTCACGCATCATCATGCCAGCAAAGAATGCTCCCAATGCGAACGACACATCAAACAAAATTGAAGCACCATAAGCGAAAGCAACGGCAGCAGCTACGACACATAGTGTAAAAAGTTCGCGAGAACCACTGGAGGCAACCATCCAAAGAATCTTTGGGAAAAGGCGCTTACCGACCACCAACATAAAAATAATGAACGCAGCGACTTTTAATAACGTGATACCAACCACTTGGCTGACAGAAACAAGATTGAGGCTCTCGCCTTCCGCTACTGGTGCTGCAAACGCTGGCAATAAAACCAGTAGCAATACCATGACGAGATCTTCGACAACCAACCAGCCAACAGCAATTCGTCCATTCATAGAGTTTAAAATACCGCCGCTCTCCAACGCTCGCAGCAAGACCACGGTACTGGCAACGCTTAAACAAAAACCAAAGACGATCGCTTCACCGATACTCCATCCCCAAGCAATCGCTAGGCCCATGCCCATGGAAAGAGCAACCAGAATTTGCACGATAGCGCCTGGAACAGCGATACGTTTTACGGAAAGAAGATCATTGAGGGAGAAATGTAAACCGACACCAAACATTAAAAGCATGACGCCGATTTCAGCGAGCTGACCGGCTAAGCCGATATCAGCCGTAAAGCCAGGAGTGTGTGGGCCAATGACGATACCCGCGAGCAAGTAACCCACAAGTGTAGGCAACCCCAAACGCTGTACAATAAAACCAAGAACAAGAGCTAAACCAAAACCCGCAGCGAGAATCGTAATTAATCCAATTTCATGGGGCATAGTGCACAACTCCTTCTACAGCATCATTCTTGTACAGCGTTTTATTTGCAGTTTATTTTTTAATTGTATTACTTGGGCTAGCAACTACTTTTTCACCCAAGTAGTGCCTTCACGAGAATCTTGAAGAATAATGCCTTGCGCATCTAAGTCTTCACGAATCTTATCGGCCAAAGCAAAATCCTTATCTTTTTTCGCTTGCGCGCGTTCTTGGATTTTGCCTTGAATATAGGCATCGTCCAATGTCACACCACGCTGAAGGTAATTATCTGGATCGCTTTGCAAGCAACCAAGAATTGACGATAGTTCAACCAACAAAGCGGCTAATGGATTCTTCTCGGCACCTTCTTTTTTGTTGATCTCGTTAACCAGATCAAACAATACCGCAATGGCTTTCGGTGTATTAAAGTCATCGTCCATGGCCGCTTCAAAGCGTTCCCGAGTATCTTGAACGACTGCATCTTGCTCATCAATAACCGCACTTAAGTCGCAACCATGAATTGCGTTGTATAGACGATCTAATTTGGCTTCTGCGTCTTTCAAACCGTCTTCGCTGTAGTTGATTGCGCTGCGATATTGAACCGAGCTTAAGAAGAAGCGAATCACTTCCGCATCGTACTTTTCAAGGATATCGCGAATAGTAAAGAAGTTGCCTAAGGACTTAGACATCTTCTCACCATCAATACGCAATGCACCGGCGTGCATCCAGGTGTTGGCATAGTGCTCTCCTGTAGCTGCTTCACTTTGTGCAATTTCGTTTTCATGGTGCGGGAATTTTAAATCCGGACCACCACCATGAATATCGAAATTATTGCCCAAGCAGCATGTGGACATAACTGAACATTCAATATGCCAACCAGGACGACCTTGACCCCATGGACTGTCCCAAGAAGGCTCTTCAGGCTTGGCTGATTTCCAGAGTACGAAGTCTAAAGGATCTTCTTTTTCTTCTTCGACTGCGATGCGTGCACCGCTTTCTAACTCTTCTAAAATCTTTCCTGAAAGCTTGCCATAGCCATCAAACTTGCGAACACGATAATAAACATCGCCGTTCTTGGCAGCGTAAGCGAAACCTTTTTCGATCAAGGTTTCGACCATTTTAATAATGCCATCGATATGCTGAGTTGCTCGCGGTTCGCTATTTGGCGTTAGTATATTTAGCTTGGCGAAATCCTCGTTCATGGCATCAACCATGCGATCCACCAGCTGCTCAAACGGCTCGCCATTTTCCGCAGCACGCTGAATAATTTTATCGTCTATATCTGTAATGTTACGAATATAGTTAACATCAAATCCTTTGTGACGCAGATAACGTACGATGACATCAAACGACACCATTACGCGGGCATGGCCCATGTGACAGAAATCGTAAACCGTCATACCACACACATACATACCGATTTTACCCGGTTGTAACGGTTTAAATTCTTCTTTCTGTCGACTTAAGGTGTTGTAAATCTGTAATGCCATAATTAATTACTTAGTGCCTTATCTGCACGTAGACCAATAGTTAAGTTGAACACAGGCTTATCCGCAGTATGATCTTTACGATCAGCTACATAATAACCTTCACGTTCAAACTGGAACACGGTTTCACTTTCTACGTTGGCCAACGCAGGTTCAATCAAACCGGTTTTTACAATTAAAGACTCTGGATTAATGCTTTCCATAAAGTCTTTTTTGCCGCTGTCTGGATTGGCATCCAAGAACAAGCGATCATAGGTACGCAGCTCAGCTTCTTTTGCATGCTTAGCGCTTACCCAATGCACCACGCCCTTAGGCTTATCACCATCGGCTGGATCTTTCCCCAAGGTATCTTCAATCAAAGTTGCATTCACTTGAGTGATATTACCGTCGGCATCTTTTTCAAAACCGTCAGCTTCTAACACATAACCGTGACGTAAACGAATACGCTTACCGACACAGAATTTTTTCTTGAATTTCTTGCTGTACTCTTCTTTAAAGTCAGCCTGATCAATGAATAACTCTTTTGTAAACGGCATCTCGCGCTGACCTAAGTCTTCACGATCTTGCATGTAAGGCACAGAAAAGGTTTCTTCATGATCATCAGATAAATTTGAGATCACCACTTTAAGTGGGTTGATCACACACATAGCACGCGGCGCGTTTTGATTTAAGTCATCACGAATGAAGTGCTCTAACTGTGCAATGTCCACGGTACCGTCGGTTTTTGCTACGGCCAAACTATCGCAGAAATTACGAATCGCAGTCGGTGTATAACCGCGACGACGCATACCGCTGATGGTTGGCATACGAGGATCATCCCAACCGGCAACCACACCGCCTTCAACCAATGCACGCAATTTACGTTTACTGGTCACCATGTAATTGATGTTCAAGCGACCGAACTCATACTGATGCGGCTCCGCTGGTGTGGGTAGGTTTTCAATAAACCAATCGTACAACGGACGGTGATCAGCAAATTCCAGCGTACACACAGAATGGGTAATGCCTTCAATGGCATCTGACTGACCATGAGCAAAGTCATAGCTTGGGTAAATACACCACTTATCACCCGTTTGGTGATGATGAGCTTTCTTAATACGGTAGATAACAGGGTCACGCATGTTCATGTTCGGTGACGCCATATCAATCTTGGCACGCAAAGACGCTTTACCCTCATCGAAGTCTCCAGCGCGCATTTTCGCAAACAGCTCAAGATTCTCTTCGACACTGCGGTCGCGGAACGGGCTATTTTTACCTGGCTCATCAAAGCTGCCACGATACTCTTTCGCTTGTTCAGGGCTTAGTTCACAAACGTACGCTTTACCCTCTTTAATTAAATGCACAGCCCAGTCGTGTAGCTGGTCGAAATAATCTGACGTGTAATGAATTTCCCCGGCCCATTGAAAGCCCAACCAAGACACGTCTTCCTTAATGGAGTTAACGTACTCGTCTTCTTCTTTCTCTGGGTTGGTATCGTCAAAGCGCAAGTTACATTGACCGCCAAACTGTTCGGCTAGGCCGAAGTTCAAGCAGATGGATTTGGCGTGACCAATGTGTAAGTAGCCATTTGGCTCAGGAGGAAAACGGGTAACGATGTTGCTGTGCTTGCCGTTCTCTAGGTCTTCGGTAATTACTTTGGCAATAAAGTTGACTGGTTTAGCCGTTGCTTCTGTCATGTATGCTCTCAAATCTCGTATTCGGCCAGAATATCCTGATAAACAATTGGGTTTTCGGATTCTGGCGGCCAAGGCGCAAAAGCCGTATTATAGCCATCCTTAATACAGCAATCATCCTTAAAAGCAACTGAATCCCAAATTGAAAGGTATTCCTATGACACAAGTGGTATTAAAAACCAGCTTTGGCGACATCAAGCTTGAACTAAACGCGGAAAAAGCGCCTAAAACTGTTGAAAATTTCGTCAACTACGTGAAGGACGGTTTCTACAACGGCACTATCTTTCATCGCGTTATCGATGGCTTCATGATTCAGGGTGGCGGCATGAATGAAGACATGTCACAAAAGCCAACCACTCAAGACAGCATTGAAAACGAAGCAGACAACGGCTTAAGCAACAAAGTCGGTGCGATCGCTATGGCTCGTACCATGGATCCGCACAGTGCATCTAGCCAATTCTTCATTAACGTGAAAGACAACGGCTTTTTAGATCACACGAGTAAAACCGCTGAAGGCTGGGGTTACTGCGTGTTTGGTGAAGTAGTAGAAGGCATGGATGTGGTCAACCGCATCAAAGGCGTGCGCACAACTATGGCTGCAGGCCACCAAGACGTTCCTGCTGAACCAGTTTTAATTGAAAGCGCAGAAATCGTCGAGTAACGTCTGCAGTATGTCGAATAATTATAAAACACAAAACTCTGCATTCGCGCCCCAAGGTACATCCTGGTTTATCAGTGATTTGCACCTTGCACCGGAAGAAACCCGCATTACCGCGGGTTTCTACGATTTCATGCTTCAACCGCAAGCGGGCGACACCCTATTCATCCTAGGCGATTTCTTCAACTATTGGATTGGCGATGACGTACCTCATCCCTTTTCCGAAAAAATCAAACAGTTGTTAAAAGCCACTTCCGAGCGCGGTGTGAAAATTTACATCATGCACGGCAATCGCGACTTCCTCATCGGCGAGCGCTTTTGTGAAGAAAGCGGCTGTGAATTGCTAGAAGACCCGACTGTGATTGAACTTAATGGCGAACCGACTCTGCTCATGCATGGCGATAGTCTATGTACGCTTGATGAAGCGTATATGGAATTTCGTCAAATGGCCCGCAACCCAAGCTGGCAAGCGGAATTCCTGAGCAAAAGCATTGAAGAACGCATGGCATTTGCCAACCAAGCGCGCGATGAAAGCCAAAGCAGCAATAGCATGAAAGACGAAGCGATTATGGATGTGACGCCGGAGGAAGTGGATCTCGCATTAACGCAAAACCATTGCCGTCACATGATTCATGGTCACACCCACCGTCCCAACATTCACCAGTGGGAAAACCAAGGTGAGCTGCGCCAGCGCCTCGTCTTGGGCGATTGGTATCGCAAGGGTTGGTATTTGAAAGTTGATGCTGACGGATTCGATTTTGTGCAGTTTGATTTACCCAGAATCGACGAATCTAATTAGGATTCGTTCTGTTACAAATCTCATCAAAAATTCCAGGATTTCAGCTTGAGCATAAGCGCGTTTTATGAAATCCTTTTAGCCATTAAGGACGGCCTGCCTCATATGAGACAGGCCGTTTTTTTATACAACCTAAACACTCATCCATTATTTGGTCTAGCATGGAAAATATTAAACAAGAATCGATCCGCACACCTGCGGCTCAAGGTCCACCCAAGGCTTGGTATCAACTTGTCGACCTTCCGGTATTTGCCATCAGTGGCGGCCTTCTTTTACTTTTCGCTCTTCTTGCCCTTTACGATTTAGACTTGGTATCCACTACCGTCAATCAAAGCTTTGCTGTTTCAACCAAACTTTTTGGAGCTTATTGGCAGGTTCTATTACTATTCACGTTTTTTATTGGTTTGTATCTCGCTTTTGGTCGCACAGGTCATGTGGTTCTGGGTGGTACCGATCAACCTGAGATGTCCACCTTCCGCTGGACGTCCATTATTATGTGTACCCTGCTCGCCGGTGGTGGCGTGTTTTGGGCAGCGGCCGAACCCATGGCGCACTTCACATCTCAACCACCTTTATTTAGCGATGCCGAAGCTGGCTCTTTAGCGGCGGCCCATAACGCACTGGCACAAAGCTTCATGCACTGGGGCTTCTTAGCATGGGCCATTTTAGGCAGTCTAACGGGTATTGTGTTCATGTACCTGCATTATGAAAAAGGCTTACCATTAAAGCCTCGTACTCTGCTTTATCCTGTATTTGGAGAACGCGCTTTAAAAGGCCCAATCGGCACTTTTACCGATGCGGCATGTGTACTTGCAGTGGTAGCAGGTACAGTTGGCCCCATTGGTTTCTTAGGTCTGCAAGTCAGCTTTGGCCTCGACAAATTATTTGGCATTCCCGATACCTATTCCACGCAGCTCGTGATCTTAGGCAGCTTAATCACGCTCTATACCATTTCATCGGTTACCGGCGTGACAAAAGGCATACAAATCCTGAGTCGCTTCAACGTCATTTTGGCGGTTGTTTTGATGTTGGTGATTTTGGTGTTTGGTCCAACTGCATTTTTAGTAGATGGCTTCTTACAAAGCTTTGGCACCTACATTGATCAGTTCATTCCTATGGCTACCTTTCGTGCGAATCCTGCCTGGCTAGATTGGTGGACGGTATTCTTCTGGGGTTGGTTCTTAGGTTATGGCCCGCTCATGGCCATGTTCGTGGCGCGCATTTCCCGTGGTCGCACCATTCGTGACATGATTTTGCTGATTTCTGTATTGGCTCCCGTGATTACCTGTATTTGGTTCACCATCGTGGGTGGCTCAGGTTTATTCTATGAATTAGAAAACCCAGGGGTGATTTCAGAGCCCTTTACAGGCTTCAACTTGCCTGCGGCTCTATTGGCGATTACCGAGAATCTACCCATGGGCTTTATCATGTCGGTACTGTTTTTGATTTTAACCACAGTGTTCGTCGCCACCACAGGTGATTCCATGACCTATGCAGTCTCTATGGTTATGACAGGACACGATCATCCGCACACAGGTGTTCGTATTTTCTGGGGTATCATGATGGGTGTGATCGCTGCGATTCTCATCAGCATGGGCTCTGGCGGTATTTCTGCACTTCAGAAATTTATTGTTGTAACCGCTGTGCCGGTTTCTTTGATTCTATTACCTAGCCTTTGGACTGCACCGCGTATTGCAAAACAAATGCAAAAAGAACAAGGCAAGTAAATTTTAGTTTTACTTGCTCACTTTTAGTGTTGCGTTGAGTGCTTAGTTGATCACAACTAAGCATTCGATTTTCGCTTGAAAATAATTTACTTTTTCTGCTGACTCGCTCGCAAATCCGTCACTACTTCGCCTCCGACACCCCAATTATCTGTGTTCACTTCGTCGATGACGACAACCGTTGTCGCTGGGTTTTTATCCAATACATCCACCAGTAATTGCGTTGCACCTTTGATTAATTGCGCTTTCTGCTCCGGTGTCACATCTTCATCAGTAATTTTAATATTTACGTACGGCATCCAGTTTTCCCTTTCTATTTTGCAACATCACATTTAAGAAGCGAATTTTCGCTTCCATTGAATTTTCTCCAGTTGCGTCAACCAAGCGCCGATCGTCACTACGCACAAGCCAACGATAAGATACAAGGTCACTGGCTCGTCAAACACAAAAATAGCCGATACGCCTGCAATGACAGGGACCAGTGCCATCAGGCTTCCCATACCACTTGCGCCTAAAACCGCAACGGCACGGCCGTAAAAATAGAGTTGCACAATCGTTGCTAAAAAACCCTGATAAAACATTTGCAATAGAATTGAATTTGCCCCGGCAACGTCGATGTTTTTTGGAGAAAACATTACGTACCAAGGCAAATAAACTAAGCACGTCAGTAAAGCCAAACTAATCACAGCATGCCATGGTGGGATATTCCAATGCTTTATAAGTATTGAAAAAACTCCCCAGCACAAAGCGCCTAGTAAGAACAGAACATCTCCCTTCAATACACTATTGTTGTCACCATCCATCATTAGTTGCTGGGTAAATAACAAAGCCACACCCGATGAAATTAACACAATTCCGAAAAGCTTGATTGCCTCGACGCGTATTTGCCCAACGATAACGGCCAGAATAAATATAAATAGAGGCATAGTGCCGGGCAGCAACAGTGCCCCATGTGACGCAGGCGCTAGTTGAAAGCCCTGAAATGTACACAATGCATAAGCCAACCCACCGACTAAAGCGATAGCGATATATTTAGTTTGAAAAACATTAAAGCGATACTTAAACCACCACAAAGGCAGCAACAACAAAGCACAGGTGCCATAGCGAAGTGCAATGACATCAAAATGATTCAGCTCGCTTAAACCACCTTGGCGAGAGGCTAAAACGAACCCAGACCAAATCAATACAGCGGTAAGACCAAAGACATACCCTTTCGCTTTTGAATCTATCGACATTTTAAATCCATTACTGATTGTCATAGCGTCAGTTTAAGTCCAAAATATATTCATTAATAGTGAATAATTGTGAATTTATCGTTCATAAATATAGAAATATAGTCATAGCGTATTTAGGCGGTACAACTGCCAACGCGTTGTGACGCCACAAGTATTAAAAGGTATGCCATGGAAATTTCTGATCTCACGGTATTTAGACAAGTCGTCCTCAGTGGCGGCATTACCAAGGCGGCCGAGGTACTTAATCGTGTGCCTTCCAACGTGACCGCTCGTATTCAAAAACTGGAGAGCGAACTGGGCAAACCTTTATTTATTCGACACAAGAACCGTTTGAATATTTCCGCTGCTGGCAAACAACTCTTAAGCTATTGCGACGACATTCTAAACTTAGTGGAACGAGCTAAATCCGATCTAATAGATCAGCAAACAAGAGGCTCATTGAAAGTAGGCGCCATGGAAGCAGTAATGGCCACTCGTTTAAGTGATCCACTCAACGCCTTTCATCAGCAATTTTCTGATGTTGAACTCAGCGTAGCGTCCGCCCCAACTGGCGCACTAATAGAAAAGGTCATCGAAGGCGAGATCGATTTAGGCTTCATTGATGGAAACGTCAGTGATTCCAGAATACAAAGCAAAGCGCTATATAAAGAATCCTTGGTGTTAGTCTCTAGCTTAAACCACAAACCGATACGCTCCCCAAAAGACTTGGGAGAAACGCCCACAGTACTAGGCTTTAATCATAAATGCGCTTACCGTAAACGATTAACTGGCTGGCTCGCACAAGGCAGTAATATCCCCAACGTGATCGAAATACAGTCATACCATACGCTATTGGGTTGCGCCGCCGCGGGTATGGGTGTGGGTATGATTCCAAGAAGCTTGGTTGATGCCTATCCGCACAAACACAATTTGAAAATCCATACACTTCCCAAAAAATGGAGTGACTCAGTAACCCATTGCATTTGGCGAAAAGACAATACAGATAGTACGATTGAGGACTTTATCGAATGCTGTCAGCCAACCTGATCTTTGCAGCTATCTAACAAACAAACGAAAAAAGAGAGGTAGCCATTATGAACAACATGCATTTACTACTGAGAGTTTTGATTACCCTTATGCTGGTTTTGGCCATCGCTAAATACTATTTGCACGATACGGCAGGGTTTTAAACCCAATAAGAAGCACGCAAGCGACTTATCGCCCAACATGGGTGCATTAATATATTTGATGGCGCCTATTTTCTAATCAACTTACAGAGAAGCCCCTGATAAACCTAGGTTTGCACAGATTTGGCACTCGCTTTGCAAAACCATAATCGTCCGTACCCTTGTCATATAGGACAGACAAAATAATTTGAAATAGAACGCTAGGGTTCCGATCAGGCTCGCACATAATTGAAGAGATAGCCTTGATGACTGGTCCAAGAGCATTCGACCTCCCCCTTTTCGTTAAGGCATAGGTTACACGGCGGGACAAAAGCCCGGGAGAAGATCTTGGCCTTAATGCCGAGGGTACTCCGTGTAACTGAGCAGACTGAGAGGGTCTTCCATGAAACGCTTTTTAGCACTTCTTTTTACCTTATCGCTTACATCATTTAGCCATGCTTCTGACAGCTTCAAAGTATGTTGGTCCATATACGTTGGCTGGATGCCATGGGCCTATGGCGCAGAGCAAGGTATCGTCGATAAATGGGCCGACAAATACGACATCGATATCGAAGTAGTTCAAATCAACGACTACATTGAGTCTATTAACCAATACACTGCTGGCGAATTCGATGCTTGCACCATGACCAACATGGATGCGCTTACGATTCCAGCCGCGGGTGGTGTTGATAGCACAGCACTTATCGTGGGTGACTTCTCCAACGGCAACGATGGTGTTGTATTAAAAGACGGCGACAGCCTGAAAGATCTTAAAGGTCAGCAAGTAAATCTTGTTGAGCTTAGCGTTTCTCACTACTTATTAGCCCGTGGTTTAGATAGCGTTGGTTTAAGTGAAAAAGATCTAACCGTTGTAAATACCTCAGATGCCGACATGGTGGCTGCATACAGCACAGACGACGTAACTGCCGTTGCTACATGGAACCCACTGCTAAGCGAAATCGAATCCATGCCAAACAGCACCAAAGTTTTCGACTCATCAAAAATCCCTGGTGAAATTATAGACTTGTTAGTTATCAATACCGAAACCCTGAAAGCTAACCCTAAACTAGGGAAAGCGCTAACAGGTGCATGGTATGAAATTATGTCAAAAATGAGCGGCTCTGATTCAGCTGCAACCAAAGCGAAAACCTATATGGCCGAAGCCTCTGGTACCGACCTTGCCGGTTATGAAGCACAATTAGCCAGCACAGAAATGTTCTACACACCCAAAGCAGCACTTGAATTAACCAACAGTGCCGATCTTGTTAAAACCATGAAAAACGTGGCTGAGTTTTCATTCACTCATGGTTTGCTAGGAGAAGGTGCTCCTGATGCTGGTTACATAGGCATTGAAACGCCAGCAGGTACCTTTGGTAATAGCAGCAATGTTCAACTTCGTTTCGATCCAACCTACATGCAGATGGCCGCCGACGGAAGTTTGTAATTCGAATGCGCCTCTTCTGTGGCGCCATTCTTAGTTGCAACTACTACGAGAACAAAGGCCCCGATATGAAACGACTTATTAATTGGCAACCCAATAAACCCTTGGGTATTTTCCTAGGGTTATTGCCCTTCGCACTTTTACTCGTTATTTATCTAGTGAGTTCAGACTTGCGCTTGGAAGCCAATCCCAACGACAAACTACTACCCAGCTTTGCACAAATTAGTGATGGCTTTTCTCGCATGGCTTTCGAGCCCAGCCGACGTACCGGTGATTATGTGTTTTGGCAGGATACTGCCAGCAGCTTAACGCGCTTAGCTTTAGGTGTTGCCATTGCCGCTACCATCGGTTTAATGATTGGTCTCTTAGCGGGATCGTTACCACTATTCTCGTCTTGGCTTTCGCCATTATTAACTGTGGTATCTTTAATTCCGCCTCTGGCTATTTTACCAATATTATTTATCGTATTTGGCTTGGGTGAACTATCCAAAGTAATGCTCATTGCCATTGGTATTACCCCATTTATCGCCCGCGATATTTTACGTCGTACGCAAGAGGTGCCAAGCGAGCAACTCGTTAAGGCACAAACCCTTGGTGCCAATACATCGCAAATTCTGATTCGCGTTTTACTGCCTCAAATCATGCCCAAGCTTATTGACGCCGTGCGCTTATCGCTAGGTGCTGGTTGGTTGTTTTTGATTGCTGCCGAAGCCGTAGCTGCAACCGATGGTTTGGGTTACCGAATCTTCTTGGTACGCCGCTACATGG
The DNA here is from genome assembly GCF_012295615.1 of Bermanella marisrubri. NCBI lineage: Bacteria > Pseudomonadati > Pseudomonadota > Gammaproteobacteria > Oceanospirillales > Oceanospirillaceae > Bermanella > Bermanella marisrubri. The sequence continues at coordinate 1,499,835 of NZ_CP051183.1, read as the reverse complement.
CAATGGATGTGATTCTGCCCTATGTTGCCTGGATTACTCTGTTGGCTTTTCTAATTGATCTGTCATTGCGTCAAATGAGTCAGCTTTTATTCCCATGGCACGACCTCAATTCGAAACAAGGAGGTAAGTCATGAATCCTATGATTGAAGTCAAAAACGTCTGGAAACAATACGGCGACAACGTCATTTTAGAAAACCTTTCTACCACAGTTTACGAAGGTGAATTTATCACGCTCGTGGGCACATCGGGTTGTGGTAAAAGCACGTTCCTAAACATGCTATTGGGCACCGTCAATCCAAGCAAAGGAGAAATCCTACTGGATGGTAAACCCATTTCAGACGAACCTGGCCCGGATCGCGGTATTGTTTTTCAACAATACTCTGTTTTCCCACACATGACCGTATTGGAAAACGTCATGGCCACCAAAGGCTTTCAAGCCAAAGGCATTACCGGTTATTTGTTTGGCAAGAAAAAACAGCAAGCCAAACAAGAAGCCACCAGTATTTTAGAAAAAGTCGGCTTAGATCATGCGCTCAACAAATACCCTCATGAACTTTCTGGCGGGATGAAGCAGCGCTTGGCTATTGCGCAAGCCCTTTTGGGTAAGCCACGGATTCTCTTATTAGACGAACCCTTTGGAGCATTGGACCCAGGTATTCGTGCTGACATGCATGAATTGGTTTTAGGACTTTGTAAAGAACACAAACTCACGGTTTTCATGGTCACCCATGATTTAAAAGAAGGATTCTATTTAGGCACCCGCCTTTGGGTTTTCGATAAATTGCGAGTCGATCATCAAGCACCGAATCGCTATGGCGCCTCCATCACTTATGACATTCCCGTAGGGCAAACCGACCCTGCTTTATACGAAACCATTGATGATGAAATTCGCCCTATTACCGCGAATGCATCGTAACAAATCGCTAGTAAAGGAGATCAAGATGAGCGAGATTATCCGTTCTATTGATTACACAACTCACATTCCATCTGGCAGTCATTGGTCGCTGCGTGTTCGACGCGGCACCATCATGCGACTGACCGATACCGCCGGTTTAGGCAATGTTGGAATGTTATTTTATAACCCGGAAAATCTATTAGAGCGTTACAACGCGCCCGACACCTTAAAATGTCAGCATACCTTTAAGCTCACCCAAGGCAATTGCCTGTACTCCGACATGGGACGTATCTTCGCTTCTATCGTGGAAGACAGTTTCGGTTGGCATGACACCGTCATGGGAAATAGCCATGCAGAGCATATCGAAGAGCGCTGGGGCAAAAGGGACTATCAGAACGACCGCAACCAATGGATGCAAAATGGTTACGACGCATTTTTGGTCGAGCTCGCCAAATACGGTCTCAACGGCAAAGACATTGCTTCTAACCTCAATTGGTTTAGCCAAGTTGTTACCGATCAAAATGGTGGACTCATACTTGCTCAAGACAATAAGGCACCTGGACAAACTGTTACACTGCGTTTTGAAATGGACACGTTAGTGCTACTGCATACCTGCCCTCACCCATTGAATACAGCCGAGATCTATCCTAGAGAATCCATACAAATTGAATTGGGCACCGCCCATGACATTCAAGAGGACGATTATTGTATGAACTTCCGCGAAGAAAATTTACGGGGCTTCAAAAATAATCAGCTTTACCATCTCGGTCTGATCGCGTAAGGAAACCATCATGCAAAGTTCTAATTTAAAAATCAGTAATGCCAGCTTTCGTAAAGTGATTGATGCTGGTGATTATTTCATTGGCGTTGTTTTAAAAGGTGAAACCTTTCGGATTTTGGATCTCAAAGGCAATCAAGCAGCGGACACTTTATTCTTCAATGCCCACAATGCCAGTGAGCGCTACAGCGCCATGGATACCATGCGCGAACAAGCTAATGTGTATTTAACAACCGGCACTAAGCTTCGCTCCAACCTGAACAATGTCATGTTGGAAATTACCGCAGACATCTGTGGCCGCCATGATACTTTGGGTGGTGCGTGCTCTACTGAAAGCAATACCGTGCGTTACGATTTAGAAAAACGCTGTATGCACTCTTGTCGGGACAGCTGGATGCTTGCCATCGCCGAACACCCTGAATACGGCATCACCAAACGCGACATTGGCCATAACATTAACTTTTTTATGAATGTGCCAGTGACCGAAGATGGCGGACTCACCTTTGCTGATGGCATTTCTGGCGCGGGTAAATACGTCGAGCTGGTCGCCCACATGGATACCATCGTCTTGATTTCCAACTGTCCGCAGTTGAACAACCCTTGTAATGGTTTTAACCCAACTCCCATAGAGTTCATCGTTTGGGCTGAGTAACAACGTCAAGATCAATAACCTCGATGGACGGCCATCGTTGAAAGTACACACCGGGACGGCCCGGCTCAGGTGAACATGTTTTCAAAAGTCCTAATTGCGAATCGCGGTGCCATCGCTACACGCATTATCCGCACTCTAAATAAACTCAATGTAACCAGTGTCGCTATTTATGCAGAAAGCGACCATCAAAGCTTGCATGTACGCCATGCAGATGAAGCTTACAGTCTTGGTGAAGGCAATGCCGCTGCCACCTACCTTGATATGAAAAAAATTATCGCCATCGCGAAAAAGTGCGGCGCCCAAGCCATTCATCCGGGCTATGGTTTTTTAAGTGAAAATAGCGAATTCGTAAACCTGTGCGAACAAAACGACATCGCCTTCATTGGCCCTACTACTGATCAAATTCAAGTCTTCGGTTTAAAACACGAAGCACGGGATCTAGCAGAAAAAGCAAATGTCCCATTAGCCCCTGGCAGTGGTTTATTGAAAGACCTAGCTGCCGCCATTGAAACCGCACAACAGATTGGCTATCCGGTTATGCTAAAAAGCACCGCTGGCGGTGGCGGTATTGGTATGCAGCTATGCCAAAACCAATCGGATTTAGAAAACGCATTTGATAGCGTAAAGCGCTTAGGCAGCAATAACTTTTCCAACGATGGTATTTTTCTAGAAAAATACATCACCAATGCACGTCATATCGAAGTTCAGGTATTTGCCGATGGTAAAGGCAACGCCCTCGCCATAGGTGAGCGTGATTGTTCCAGTCAGCGCCGTAACCAAAAAGTAGTGGAAGAATGCCCAGCTCCCAACTTATCCCAATCTATTCGCGAGCAGTTACACAATACCGCCGAGGCCTTACTTGCCAGTGTGAATTATCGCAACGCAGGCACGGTGGAATTTATATACGATAGCGATGAAGAACAGTTTTACTTTTTAGAGGTTAATACCCGTTTACAAGTCGAACACGGTGTAACAGAAACGGTTTACGATATTGACCTTGTGGAATGGATGCTGCGTTTAGCCAGTGGTGAACAACTGGCCTTAAACGAAAAGCGCCAGCAACTAACCGCGAAAGGCCATTCTGTTCAGGTTCGTATTTATGCAGAAGATCCTTATAAAAACTTTCAGCCCTGCCCGGGTTTGTTAACACAAGTGGATTTTCCTGAAGCCGACCACCTTCGCATTGACCATTGGATAGAAGCCGGCATACAAGTGCCACCCTATTTTGATCCTATGCTGGCCAAAGTCATTGTGCATGGAGACGATCGAGCGCAAGCGTTCTCTCGCTTAACTCAGTCACTTAAAGATACATGCCTTTATGGCTCACAAACGAACCTAGACTATCTTATCGCACTGACGCAGGAGCCTGTGTTATTAAACGGCGAAATGACCACTCGCTATTTAAACGATTATGCATTCCATCCAAACCGCATTGATGTAGTAAGCGGCGGTACGCAAACCACCATACAAGATTATCCTGCTCGCCAAGGCTACTGGGATGTTGGCGTTCCACCCTCAGGTCCGTTTGATAATCAATCGTTCCGATTAGGTAATGAGCTATTAAATAACCCAAGCCATGCCGCTGGTTTAGAAATCACCATGCAAGGTCCAAAATTAGTGTTCAGTAGCGCCACACAGATCGTTATCACTGGTGCCGACATTGAGGCCAAATTGGATGAGCAACCAATTCCGCTATGGACCGTCATTAATATCCAACCTCAGCAATGTCTAGAACTGGGTCGAATCAAAGATCAAGGGGCGCGCAGTTATTTATGTGTCCATGGTGGTATTCAATGCCCTGAATATCTTGGCTCTCGCTCCACCTTTACCCTAGGACAATTCGGTGGCCATAATGGGCGCGCACTAAATACAGGGGACTGTCTTGCACTAACGCCACTGAACGAAAGTAATCAAGCGAAAAGCGGTCAATCGCTAACGGAAAATTCTCTACCTAGTATTCAAAATACGTGGGAGCTTAAAGTCATTTATGGTCCCCACGGCGCGCCAGACTTTTTTACCGAGCAAGACATTGAAACCTTCTTTGAACATCAATGGGAAGTGCATTACAACTCCAGCCGCACGGGCATTCGCTTAATCGGACCTAAACCCGAATGGGCACGCAAAGATGGCGGCGAAGCAGGCTTACATCCCTCCAATATTCACGATAATGCCTATGCTTTTGGCACCGTGGATTTCACCGGCGATATGCCAGTGATATTAGGGCCGGATGGTCCCTCCCTAGGTGGATTTGTGTGTCCCGCCACGGTCATTCAAGCAGACTTATGGAAACTCGGACAATTACGAGCAGGTGATCGCATTCGCTTTGTACCGGTTTCTTTGCAAACCGCTAACACATTGGAGGCACAGCAGCTGGAAAGTATTCAGAATCTAGTTGGCCATGAGCCGCATTTTCAAACGACAGCCATTAGTTCGCCCATATTAGCCAGTACACCTGCCACTGAGACTGGTATTGATATTACTTATCGCGCAGCCGGTGATCACTTTTTATTGGTGGAGTATGGCGAACAAATTTTGGATATTGAATTGCGTTTTCGCGCCCACGCATTAATGCAATGGCTGCAAAAAAACAGCATCGATGGCATTAAAGAATTAACGCCAGGTATTCGATCACTACAGGTCCATTACGATAGCCAAATAATCAATCATCAATCCCTGATCGATCATTTAATGGAAGGCGAACGCTATTTGCTCACGCAACTGAGTGAGCTCAGTGTGCCCTCTCGCATTGTTCATATTCCACTATCGTGGGATGACGAAGCTTGCAAGAAAGCCATTGAAAAATACGATCAAAGCGTGCGCAAGGACGCTCCTTGGTGCCCAAGCAACTTAGAGTTTATTCGCCGCATCAACGGACTGGATAGCATCGACGAAGTAAAAGATATCGTCTTTAACGCATCGTATTTAGTAATGGGCTTAGGGGATGTTTATTTAGGGGCGCCTGTGTCAACGCCTATTGATCCGCGCCATCGTTTGGTGACAACCAAGTACAACCCGGCTCGCACATGGACAGCTGAAAACTCGGTCGGCATTGGCGGTTCGTATATGTGTGTATACGGCATGGAAGGCCCCGGCGGTTATCAATTCGTCGGCCGCACATTGCAAATGTGGAATCGCTATCGCAATACCAAAGAATTCACTCAACCTTGGCTATTGCGCTTTTTTGATCAAATTCGTTTTTACGAAGTCTCCAGCGAAGAACTACAGCGTATTCGCAAAGATTTTCCTCTGGGTCAGTACCCGATAAAAATCGAAGAAACAGAATTCAGCTTAACGTCATACAACAAATTCCTTGAAAACAATGAAAGTAGCATTCTTGAGTTTCAACAAAAACGACAGAACGCCTTTGCTGACGAATTAGCGGAATGGCATCGCACAGGTCAGTTTAATTACAAGGCACAGGAAGTGGTTGCCACTGATCAAGAACACGATTGGCCAGAAGATCACACCGTTATTGATAGCTCGGTATCCGGTAGCGTATGGCAAAACCAAGTGGCCGTTGGCGATACCGTGAAAGCCGGTCAAGAACTCATGATTTTAGAATCCATGAAAATGGAAATCCCAGTGGTTGCGCCATGTAGTGGCAAAGTGACCCATGTTCTTTTGGATAGCGGCCAAGGTGTCAGTGCCGGACAACCCTTAGTGGTCATTGATGACCAAGCAACCATTCAAGAAGATTCAGAACAGCAGCAAAAAGAAACACCTGCCAGTGAGGAAGTACAATGAATACCACAACCAACATGAGCATCGAATCACTGCGCCAAGAGTATTTGAAAGGCCAAATAACCCCTGATGCACTTATCGATAGCATTTTAGAAAAGTGCGAAGGCTATCAAGACTACAATATTTGGACGCACTTACTTTCAAAACAAGAAATTGCGCCCTATATCGACGCATTGAAGAATAAAAAGCCAGAAGACTATCCGCTTTGGGGCATTCCCTTTGCCATAAAAGATAATATTGATTTAGCAGGTATTAAAACCACGGCAGCCTGCCCTGAATTTGCTTTTTTACCAGACAGCTCTGCTTATGTGGTCAGCAAGCTAATTGAGGCAGGAGCGATACCCATTGGTAAAACCAATCTGGATCAATTCGCGACAGGATTAAACGGTACGCGCTCCCCTTATGGTCCGGTTAAAAATTCATTTAAGCCAGACTATATTAGTGGCGGCTCTAGCTCCGGTTCCAGTGTTGCCGTTGCTTTAGGTTTAGTCAGTTTTAGTTTAGGCACGGATACCGCTGGCTCAGGTCGAGTACCCGCCTGCTTTAACAATTTAGTGGGCACCAAACCCAGCATCGGTCTATTATCAGCGACAGGCATGTTGCCCGCATGTAAAAGCCTCGATTGCATGACGATCTTTTCCTTGAATACCGATGATGCCAATACCGTTTTAAGCGCAGCCGAGGGCTATGATGAAACCGATGCCTACAGTCGTCACAATGTTTACGATAACAAACCACGACATTACGGCCAAAATGCACAAGCGCTTAAAATCGGCATCGTTGCTAAATCCGATTTGAATTTCTTTGGCTCAAAGGAGTATGAAGAAGCCTATTGGCAATCTATTGATAAAATTGCCTCAAACCCAAATATTGAATTGGTCGAAGTAGACTTCTCACCTTTCTTGCAAGCTGCACAATTATTGTATCAAGGCCCTTGGGTGGCCGAACGCTATGTGGCCATCGAGAATATGATCCAAACCCAACCGGATGCCATACACCCTGCGGTGCGCAAAATCATCGAACCCGGTGGTAGCCTTACCGCAACCGATTGCTTTAAAGCCCAATACAAATTGGCCGCCCTTAAAACCATCTGTGATGAGATTTTGAATAGCGTCGATTGTTTATTAACTCCAACGGCTGGTCGCCCCTACACCATTCAAGAATTATTGGAAGAACCCATTCAATACAATAATGAATTGGGCTACTACACCAATTACATGAACCTATTGGATTACAGTGCCGTGGCCTTTCCAACCACGTTCACCAGCTCAGGTTTTCCGTTTGGTTTAACGCTAGTTGGCAACGCCATGGAAGATCGCAAACTGCTTTCCATTGCCCGTCGTTTTCATGGTGAAAGCAAATTGCCATTAGGCACAAGCGATGTGAAAATGAATTACCCTGAACTCGCCACCGTTCAGCATTCGCATAGCATTGACGTCATGGTATGCGGTGCACACTTAGATGGTCTACCGCTCAATTGGCAATTAAAAGAACGCAATGCGCAATTCAAAAAAGCAACGCGAACGGCACCTTGCTATCGCATGTATGCATTGGCTGGTGGCCCGCCGTTTAGACCTGGGCTCGTTTTGGATGAAGCCAACGGCACCCACATCGAATGTGAAATTTGGTCGGTACCCAAACAAGAATTTGGTAGTTTTGTGGCAGGCATACCTGCACCTTTGGGCATCGGTAAAGTGAAACTTGAAGATGGTTCAGTGGTGTCAGGGTTCATTTGCGAACCCTATGGCATCAGTGATGCAAAAGACATTACCGAGTTTGGCGGCTGGCGCGCCTATATGAAAAGCTTGTAGGCTTTATAAAAGCGTAAAACATCAGGAGGCGGTGAACTCACCGTTCTCCCACTGTTTGATGACCTCACGGGCGGACGCATAATCCGCCTCGTCTACGAGCACACGTACAATGCCCATGGTTTGAATTTCACCCACGCCACCTTGCAGCATTTCACCGTCCACACGTACTGCTATATCGTGTTGGCGTAATACATCAGCTAGCAAGTTGGCCTCAATGGAATTGGTCGCTTCGTAAGCTAGTCTGATACTCATAACTTTAATTGTTTTGCGATAATTTCATTCATGATTTCACGGGTACCGCCGCCAATAGACAGGATGCGGTTATCACGATATAAGCGTTCTACTACACATTCGCGCATTAAACCCATACCACCCATGATTTGTACTGCTTGATGAGTGATATAATCACTGGTATCCGTAGCAAAGTTTTTGGCCATGCTCACTTCTTTCACTTGATCCACGCCGCGATGCATTTGCGCCGCTACCTGATACATCATGGTTTTGCTGACTTCCAGTTTGGTCGCCATTTCCACTAGCTTATGTTTGGTCACTTGGTATTTGCCAATAGGCCGACCAAATGCCTCACGCTCTTTACTGTATTGCATCACTTGATCAAGGGCCAGTTCAGCGGTCATGTTGGCCATGGAGGTTAACATCAGACGTTCACTTTGGAAGTTGGTCATTATGGCGAAGAAGCCAGTATTCTCTGCACCAATTAAATTTTCCGCAGGCACCAAACAATCCTCAAAAAATAACTCAGCAGTATCCGATGCCCACCAGCACATTTTTTTGAGATTTCGGCCGACGCTAAAACCCGGTGTGCCCTTTTCAATCAGGATTAAAGACACACCACCATAGCCATCGCCGCCGGTGCGCACGGCTACCGTATAAAAGTCGGCACGTTCGCCCGAGGTAATAAACGTTTTACTGCCATTGACTTTGTAAAAGGCTTTGCCGTCAACTTCGACTTTTTCGGCACGGGTTTTAATATTCGCTACGTCCGAGCCACCACTGGGTTCGGTAATCGCTAAGGCCGCAATTTTATCGCCACTTAATACTTGCGGTACAACGCGTTCTTTCAGTTCTTTACTGGCCCATTTGGCAATGGGAGGCAACGCAATATCATGGGAGCCTAAGCTGGCCACTAGACCACCACTGGTGCTGCGCATGATTTCTTCTGAGAATACCAGCTTATGGAATACATCACCGGGCGTGCCGCCAAACTCTTCGGCATAGCCTAAACCTAAAAAGCCAGCATCCCCTGCTTTTTTATAAAGCTCACGGGGGAAACTGCCTTGCTCTTCCCAGTCGTTTACATGAGGTAAAATTTCCTGATCGACAAATCGTTTAACACTGTCACGTAGCGCGTGATGCGTTTCATCAAAATAGGGATGCGTCATGGTCTCACCTTTACCTCAATTTTTTATATTATTGTTATTCGTTTTTTAAGCGGTCTCAGCTTCTTCACTAGCTAATGCGATCTCCACCAATAATTGTTGGCCTTTTACCTGATCGCCAATGCTCACATTCACAGCAGTGACTTCGCCCTCGCAATCAGCTTTCATACTGTGTTCCATTTTCATAGCCTCTAGCACGACGAGTGTATCGCCTACGGTAACTTTCTGGCCCACTTCGATTTGTACATCGACAATGGCACCGTCCATCGACGCTTTAATCTTGCCGTCACCGGCTGAACCAGCAGCATTGCGTGGTGCATGGGTGATATCCAGCACTTCACAGCAACCGCCATGGGTCGCCATAAACAAGCGCTGATCTTCTATGGCGTAAGCCAAGCTGCGCTTAATACCCTGGTATTCATACATCACTTCGTTGTCTGCCATTTCCAACAAACTGACGGGGAAGCGCTCATCTTCTACTTGCAATACAAACGCTTGCTTGCGGCTATCTTCAATATGAATGGCCACATCAAAGTTTTGTTTTTCCGACGCCACCGGTGATTCAAAACTCAACCACGTAGGTGCAGGATTGGAGTTACGCCAAAACCGACGTTCTGCATCTTGCGCTTGTGCGTAATGCAGGTATTGAATCCACGCTGCCAGCGCTTGCTCGAACTTGGTTAAGCCCGCGATCTCCATGCTCATATCATCAGCGAAGTCTTCTTCTATAAACGCTGTGGTCGCATCGCCGTTGGCAAAGCTTTGATGAGCCAGAATGTTATACAAAAATCCGCGATTACTTTTTACGCCCAGCAAGGTCATGGACTTCAGAGCTTTCATTAATTTGCGGCGGGCAATGTCACGGTTTTCCCCATAGGCAATTACTTTGGCTAACATGGGGTCATAAAACGGTGTCACCATTTGCCCTTGCTGAATGCCCGCATCCATACGTAAGCCATCTAAATCTTTATACTGCCATTGCAAGATTTTTCCGGTTTGCGGCATAAACGCATTGCTTGGGTCTTCTGCATATAAACGCACTTCAACAGCGTGACCTTTAATCTGCACTTGCTCTTGCGTCATGGGCAGAGTTTGTCCTGCCGCTACTTGAATTTGCCAAGCGACTAAGTCGGTCCCTGTCACTAACTCGGTTACAGGGTGCTCTACTTGCAAGCGGGTATTCATTTCTAAGAAATAAAAATCACCGTTTTTATCCGCTAAAAACTCTACTGTACCTGCGCCCACATAATCACAGGCTTTCGCTGCATTCACGGCCGCTTCACCCATGGACTGACGCATGGCTTCACTAACAAACGGTGACGGTGCTTCTTCCACCACTTTTTGATGGCGGCGCTGCACACTGCAATCACGCTCACCTAAATAAATACAATTGCCATGGCGATCGGCAAAAATCTGAATCTCAATATGGCGCGGCTCCATAATGGCTTTTTCTAAAATCATTTCGTCGCTGCCAAAGGCATTCAATGCTTCGGATTTGGCGGTTTTTAATTGCGCTGCAAATTCGGCTTCGTTTTTGACGATGCGCATACCGCGACCACCGCCACCGGCGCTGGCTTTGATCATCACCGGAAAACCAATGGCTTTTGCTTCTTTAAATAGGGTTTCGTCCGATTGATCGCTGCCTTCATAACCTGGAATACACGGTACTTTGGCTTTCAGCATTTCAATTTTGGATAAACGCTTGCTGCCCATTAAATTAATGGCTTTTGGGTCTGGGCCAATAAAGGTGATGTTATTGTCTTGACAGGCTTGGCAAAAATCTGTGTTCTCGGATAAAAAGCCATAACCCGGGTGTACCGCATTAGCACCGGTTTGTTTGCAGGCTTCAACAATGCGGCTGATATTCAAATAGCTTTGATTCACTTGCGCAGGGCCAATGCAAACCGCTTCATCAGCAAAGCTCACATGGGGGGCGTCGGCATCGGCTTCGCTATAAACCGCCACGGTTTCATAGCCCAATGCCTTGGCGGTTTTCATGACCCTAAGTGCAATTTCGCCTCGGTTAGCAACTAGGATTTTTGTAAAGTCTTTCATGGTGTTCTTCACTCCTGTGTCGCCTATTCACTGTCCCAAGGGGCGCTTTTCTTTTGTACAAAAGCCATGGTGCCAGCCATGCCCTCTTTACCCTGTACCGCTTGGCTAAAGAGTTTGGCCGCATCATCAATTAAGTCTCTTGCGTTTTCTTCTGCCGCGCGCAAAACTAACGACTTGGTCATGGCATTGGCTTCGGGCGCGCATTTCTGAATGCTCGACAGCACGTCTTTTAAGGTATCGTTTAACTGGGATTCATCCGCTGCATAAAAATGACTGATGCCCAGCTCCACACTGGTTTTGCCATCAAAGCGCGCACCTAATAACGCTAAACGGCGGGCTTGTGTTAAACCAATGCGCTTTACGACAAACGGTGCGATCTGAGCCGGTGGAATACCCAAGGATGTTTCTGGTAAACCGAACTTCGCCGAGTCTGTGGCAATGGCCACATCACTGACACAAGCCAAACCAAAACCACCGCCTAATACCGCACCTTCTAAAACCGCAATTACCACTTGCGGTGCAGCGTTCACTTTGGCGATTAGCTCACCAAACTGTTTATTTAACTGGTAGTAAGGATCGGTATCAGACTTCGCTGCCTCTGCACGTGCATTGGCCATATCTTTAATATCACCGCCAGCACAAAAATGACCATCGGCACCACGTAAAATAATCGCACGAATCTCACGTTTCCCTTCAATGGCATCAAACACACTGCCTAGCTCATTGACCATGGCCAAACTCATAGCATTGCGAGACTCAGGACGATTCAAGGTCACATGCAATACCCAACCGTCTTGCTGCAAGGCGATGCTGGTATATTCTTTTTCTAATAATTCTTCGATCATACTTAAACCCTTTATAATCGAGCTGATCTCTTACCTTCGAAAGCTCTCAAATGCTTTCTCATAGCAACGTTTTTCAAAACCCTTGTAAATCATAAGAGCGTTTTCTCGTAATCCGTAAACGCTGGCTCATAGCAACGTTTTTCAAAACCCTTGCTCAATCATAAGAGCGTTTTGCGAGGAAGTTTGGACAAGGCAGATTTTTCCGAAATACCGCAGTGTATGTTTTATACATGAGGATATTGATGGCAAAAATCTAACGCCGTCCAAACAACGCAGGTAGCTCTTATTTCGTTTTCTTCGGGAGGATATCCATATACTTACAAATAATTCCCAACATAATTTCATCCGCCCCGCCGCCGATGGAGGCAATACGCCCATCGCGATATACCTGAGAAACTGGGTTATCCCACGTAAAGCCCATACCGCCCCAATACTGCAAGCAGCTATCCGCTACTTCACGGGTTAAGCGACCACCTTTCAATTTACACATGGACGCCAGCTTGGTGACGTCTTTGTTTTCCATCATCAATTCAGTAGCACGATACGTCAGTGCACGCAGAGCTTCGATTTCGGTTTGCAATTCAGCTAACCGGAAATGAATAGACTGGTTTTCAATTAAAGGCTGACCAAAGGTTTTACGTTCTTTGGTGTATTCAACGGTTTGCTCAATACAGCGCTCAAGCGTAATTAAACCGCTCGCCGCACCCCACAAACGCTCTTCTTGGAATTGCAGCATTTGCAGCATAAAGCCCATACCTTCTGCACCAATGCGATAGCGTTGAGGTACACGCACATCATCAAAATACACAGGGGCCGTATCGCTGCAGCGCATACCAATCTTGTCGATCTTTTCGCCCACACTTACGCCCGGTGTATTGGCTGGTACTACAATCAAAGATTTATTCTTATGGGGCTTATCGTCACTGGTATTGGCGAGCACACAGAAAAAGTCTGCTTGTGTGGAGTTGGTGATCCACATTTTTGCGCCGTTAATGATGTAATCGTCACCGTCTTTTTTCGCCGTAGTCTTTAGACCCGCCACATCCGAACCCGCACCGGTTTCGGATACCGCAATCGCTGCAACAAATTCACCTGCAATGGCTGGGGCCAAAAACTCTTGCTTGAGTTCTTCACTACCAAATTTCGAAATCGCCGGTGTGGCCATATCAGTTTGTACGCCAATGGCCAGCGGCACACCGCCAATACTTGCATAACCCAAGGCTTCTGCTGCATAAATATTGTAAGAATGGTCTAGGCCCATGCCGCCGTATTTTTCTTCTTTATTGATGCCCAATAAACCCAGGTCACCCATCTTTTTGAATACTTCGTGTGCTGGGAACGCACCGGCTTTTTCCCATTCTTGGGCATTCGGGTTCACTTCTTTTTCAATGAAGTTCTTAACGGTTTTAAAGAGTTCTTTATGTTCGTGAGTTAAATGCATGATGATGTCCTATTCTTAAATCTGTTTATTCTTTTTGTATTCAGTGAATTCAGTTAGCCAATAGTTGGGCTACAGTCGTCCTATAATCGCGCTACGCCAAACGAGTTGCTATTGAGTTTGCGTTGCTGGGCTTCCTTACAAATACTCAAGCAAAAGCCCAATACACGGCGGGTATCTCTTGGGTCGATTAAACCGTCATCCCATAACCGCGCCGTGCCAAACAAACTGGTACTGCCTGCTTCCAGCTTTTGCTTGGTCGCTTCTTCAATGGTATCCAGCACTTTAGGGTCGGGTTCCATGCCCATCTTGCGCTGCTTTTCTTCGGTGACGATGCGCAGCACTTTACCGGCTTGTGCGCCACCCATTACCGCGGTTTTACTGTTCGGCCATGCAAAAATAAAATCAGGATCTAAACCGCGACCGCACATGGCATAGTTACCGGCACCATAAGAACCGCCCACGTTAATACTGATTTTAGGAACGCGGGCATTGGCCACCGCCTGAATCATTTTCGAGCCATGTTTGATCACGCCCTGCTGCTCACTTTGCGTACCCACCATAAAGCCTGTGGTATTGTGCAAGAATAAAAGCGGCGTATTGCTTTGCTCACATAACTGAATAAATTGCGCAGCTTTCGAGGCACCTTGCGGAGTAATCGGACCATTATTACCAATGATGCCCACAGCATGACCTTCGATCTTGATGCGACCACACACGGTTTGTGAATCAAAATCGTTTTTGAAATCTAAAAACTCAGAGCCATCCGCGATGCGTGCAACAATTTCACGCACATCGTAAGGCTGCTTACTATCAGCCGGTACAATGCCTAAGAGTTCGTCTTCATCATAAAGCGGTGCTTGATATAAGGCTGGTTTTTCGTTCTGAACAAGTTGTTCATTCCATGGCAGGCTTTGCACAATATTGCGCGCAATGCGAATGCCATCGGCATCGTCTTCCGCTAAATATTCACCTGTGCCTGGGGTTTGCGCGTGCATTTCGGCACCGCCCAATTCTTCATCGGTAGCGATCTCACCAGTGGCCGCTTTTAAAAGTGGTGGCCCGGCTAAAAACATTTTGGCTTTGTCACGGACCAATACCACCCAATCACTTAAGCCGGGTTGATAGGCACCGCCCGCTGTTGCATTACCATGTACCACTGTAATTTGCGGAATACCTTGGGCCGATAAACGAGCTTGGTTAGCAAAGGCTTTTGCACCTTTTACAAATACATCGGTAGCGTAATTTAAATTAGCGCCGCCGCTTTCCGATAAGCTCACCACAGGCAATTTATTTTGCTGGGCGATCTCTTGTAAGCGCAAAGACTTATCTAAACCCGCAGGTGAAATAGTGCCGCCTTTAATAGCGCAGTTGTTCACCACAATCATGCAGCGCACACCTTGCACATAACCAATGCCGCCGATCACACCACCGCCAGCACCGCTGCCGTCTTTATCGTCGTGCATTTTGTATCCGGCTAATGACATCAACTCCATAAATGGCGAACCGGGATCAAGCAAACGGTTCAAACGTTCACGGGGTAATAATTTTTCACGCTTGGCAAATTTTTCGGCACTGGCCAATTCTTTGTCGATGACCTTTTGCTCGATGCTGCGAAACTCGCTCAGGTAAGACTGCATGGCCTCTTTATTGGCCTCAAACTGCGGCGAATGCACATCCACTTGGCTTGCGATAGGAGTCATAATTTACGCCTCTTCCTTTGCTTGCTTTAACACCTCGGGCATAACCGCTCGGTGAAAACCATTGTAAGGCTCGTTGTTTTTGGCTTTCGGTAATGGCCACATGCGATTACCCAAGGACGCCGCGCCATCAATACGTAAGGTGGCACCGCTCACAAACTTACTGCCTTCACTTAATAAAAAGCACACGGCACTACTGATTTCCGATTCGGTGCCCATACGCTTAAGCGGCACTGCATCCTCTAATTTAGGAATAATGGCTTTAAACGCACCGTCGTAGGTGTCCATACCGCTAGAAATAATCCAACCTGGAGCAATGGCATTCACACGCACGCCAGACTGGCCCCATTCATAGGCAGCCGTCTTAGTGAAATTATCCATGCCTGCGCGGGCCGCACCCGAGTGCCCCATGCCCGGCATACCGCCCCACATATCGGCAATGATATTGACGATGCTGCCGCCGGTTTTCACCATGCTCTGGTTATACACTTCGCGGGCGAATAAAAAACCACCTACAAGATTGGTGCGCATAACGGTTTCAAACCCTTTTTGATTGATGGCCGCCAATGGCGATGGATACTGACCGCCAGCATTATTGAGTAAGCCATGAACCGCACCGTTATCCGCCACAATGGCCTTCACCACGGCTTTCACGCTTTCTTCATCGCGGATATCACAGGCGTGGAAGCTAGCGTTGCCGCCGTCTTCTTGAATTTCTGCCGCGACCGTTTGCAACTTCTCTTCCTTTCGGCCAATCAGTACCACATGGGCCCCTAAGCTGGCTAGCTCGTGGGCACAGCAACGGCCAATACCACTGCCGCCGCCTGTCACTACATGGACCTGACCTGCAAACAAACTGTCTTTAAATACGCTGTTATAACCCATCTATGGCCACCCTATTCCTATGGCATACATCACTAATCAGTCTATAAATCACAACATACCAAGCAAGCGCTTGGTTTACAATGCAAAATGTTTCAGAAATAATGACCAAATACTCCAGCAAGGCCTTTTCGCTTAGGAAACGTGAATGAATTTAGACGCACTCGATACTGTTGATACCCGCGACCCCGTCCTTAAAGACTTAATCCATAAAGGCCAAGTCACCGATCCGCACTCGGCCAAGGGTAAACTGATGCGTGCTGCCGCCCACCTATTTAAGAGCAAAGGCTACGAGCGCACCACCGTGCGTGAACTGGGTGCTGCCGTGGGCATACAAAGCGGAAGCCTGTTCCACCACTTTAAAAGCAAAGAAGAAATCCTACTGGCCGTGATGGAAGAAACCATCATCATTAACATGGCCCGCATGAACGCCGCTTTAAGTGATAGCAAAGACGCTGGCGAAAAACTGCACGCATTAATTCGCTGCGAACTGGACAGCGTACACACAGATACCGGCGAAGCCATGAGCGTATTGGTATATGAATGGCGCAGCCTTTCGCCAGACAAGCAAAAGTACGTACTGCAATTGCGGGATGAATACGAAACCTTATGGCTCAATACCATCGAAGAATGTAAACAGCAGGGACTGATTCAGCACGACGCGTTTATTTTACGGCGATTATTAACCGGGGCCATTGGTTGGACCACCACCTGGTATCGCCCAGATGGTAATTTAAGTTTGGAAGACCTGGCAAAACAGACTTTATTGCTTGCTATTAAATAGTCAGCTATTAAATAGTCTGCTATCAAATAATTAGCGGTTAAGTAATCAAAGATCAATAAACATACAAACCAATCGCAACCGACTAACTAAAACAGCAATAAAAGCAGCAATAAAAGCAGCACAAAAGCAAAAGATATAAAGGCCCAGTATTTTGTAATTTACGATAAGACAAAAATGCGGGCCTTGTCTTAAATCAGGTTTTTAACCGACTACTCAAATAAATTTATTTAGCCTACCTAAGTTGATTTAGATCACTTCAGCCCTTTTCTCGTTTCTTACTATGGACGCATCTAATAAACGTGCAACATAAAGGAAACGAAGTATGTTGAAAAAAACCTTAGCCCCTTCTGTACTAGCCACTTCTATTGCATTGGCTTTTTCTACACCGGCCATGGCCTATGAAGCAGGTGATATTTTATTGCGTGTAGGTACAGCAACCGTCGCGCCAGAAAAAACTAGCGATGATATTGATCAAATAGCTGGCCAAGCAGTAGAAGCCAACGACAATACGCAACTGGGTATTTCTGGTACCTACATGATCACCGATCAACTCGGTGTTGAAGTATTAGGTGCGACGCCTTTTAGTCACGATATTGAAGCCAAAGCGGGAACGCTTGGAGCCGAAGGTGCTGCCATTGGTGAAATCAAACACCTACCACCCACCATTAGTGCGCAATACTACCCGATGGATAAAAACAGCAAGCTACAACCATACGTAGGTGCTGGCTTAAACATCACCGTATTCTTCGATGAAGAAACAGGCGCAGGTGCAGAAGGTTTAGGTTACGACGAATTGTCTTTAGATAACTCTGTTGGTCTTGCTGTACAAGCGGGTGTGGATTACGCATTTGATGAGAAGATGTTTGTTAACGCATCTGTTATGTATGCCAAGATCGGCACAGAAGCCACGCTAAGTGATAGCACAGGCACTGCTCCAGACCTAACCGTTAACTACGACCTAGACCCATTAGTCTATCGCGTTAACTTTGGCTACAAGTTTTAATAGCCCACTACAATAAAAACCCAACAAACGGTTGCAAGCGTTCATTGGGTTACCAGAAGTTCGACTGGATTGCCCGCCATAGTGCGGGCTTTTTTGGTTTTGGTTAAAAAATCTAAATTAACGGGACAAGAGAGACCAATACAATAAAATGTGCGGTGAATTTCAATAGTATTTTCAAGCTGACCTAGCGCCTTGCACAGCCGCCGGCAAAACTGGCGCGTAATTGCGACAGTAATTTAAGTGACAGTTTTGACGGTCGTTTGCTGCCACTTGTTATGAGCTGCCATCTATTTAAGCTGATCTGGGTGAAATGGGTATTTATCAATAAATTCGCACATCTTTTGAGCTAGGCGAACCATTCCAGTTACAAACTGATCATCAACTTCTATGGCCGCTAACATTAAATGAACTCTTATTGAGTTTGAAAGAAAGCATGTTTCAGCAACTTCTATATACATTTCTTTAGCAAGACCATGTTCAAATTGTCCATGGCAATATTCTTCGGCAGACCTTCCACCATGTATAAAACTCGAAAGCTCGGCGTACTCAGGAATTAATTTAAGAAGGTAATTATTGTCACCACCTAAACTTGATGGGTTACCCTTAAGATACCTAATTATACTCCGGTGCTTCCATTTTGAAGTTATTCTTCCAAGCTCTTTCTGGCTAATGTTCAATTCAGGGTGTTCTTTTTTTAACTTTTTCAAGACCTGTGAATCTGTGCTAGTGCCGAGCATAGATTTCGCAACATCAGAGGCCTTTATATATGACAATGCCTCACTAATGCACATGTACTTAATGTATTCATAGCCTACCTCATCAGTCTTTTCAGTTAGAAACCTTGCCAAAATATAATTAAATTTTAGGTAATGCTCAATTAATGTTCTATGTAAAACTTTTGCAGGATATAGATTGGTTTCGCAATCTTCAGCCAGCGCATAGATTCCAAGTTTTATAGACGTAATACTCGCTGTTAATCCTACTAACGCTGAAGCCGTATGGAGATAATCTGAACCACATAATACAGGAATAAATTTTTCAGCTTCCTTTTCCCACTCTTCATGAAAAGAATCTTCAAACTCTAGTATTCCATCAATTTCAAAATTCACTATCTACGATTACTCCTTATAACGCCTTACATAAGGGGGCGCAGCTTGAAGGCGATCTTGATGTTATTGTTATATCTCATTTCGGTAAAAGAACAGCCGATGTAATTGTTTCACCTACTGATATTTTGCAGTTTTCAAACAATAGTCGCTCAAACTCTTTTACTTGATCATAGGCTGAATTCACATAATCTGGGACTAGCTTTTTATCCCACTCGCACTCCATGGCTTTTCGCAACTCATCTCTATCTTTTATTTCGGTTTGAAGCTCAACAGGCTTACCATGAGCAATTGAATCTCGTAGTTCCTTTAGTTCCCATAGCGTTTTATAGGGCTCTGTATGCTTACTAAAAGCTACACCAGCTTGCGCACAAACTTTCTCCATCTTGCTTTTGTAGAAATCTCGCTCTTTCCATCGTTGAACTCTTTTTTTACCGATGAAATTAACCAACGCCTCTGTTGTAAAGGCTAACGAGATCAAACAGCTCATACAATCAAGTCCAACAGCATCTTCGATACCGTCTTGTACCTTTTTATTAATCACTCCAAGTTGATAATACGCGAGATTGAAAAGGTCATTATGTGGGTAGATTTGTACTTTATGACTCATATATCTTTAGCATCCCTTGAGATATAACGCCGGCGTAACGGGCCGTTTTGTGGAGCGACAGGAGAGCTCACCCCTAAAAGTAGACGCTTATACTGATTCATATTAAGCAGCCATTCTTTCATACTGCACTGGTGATTTAAAGTTTAACGAAGTATGCATTCGAACACAGTTATAATAATCCTCCAGATACCATTTCGTGACATCACGGAGATGCTCTGCATCTTCGAAAATTTCACCATGGAACACTTCCGTCTTAAATGTACGAAAGAATGATTCCACGTGAATGTTATCCGTCATTGTTTTATGACGATTCATGCTCGGCCTTATCCCAGATGATCGAAGTCTATTTTGAAAAACATGCGCGCCATATTCAGCACCCTTGTCACTATGAAAAATCAATCCAGGCTCGAACTGTCTCGATTCAATCGCCATATCCAATGATTGCAAAGTTAGTTCAGTAGTCCTGTTTCTACTCAATGACCAACCAATTATCTTCCGAGAGTAAAGATCTAGAATAACGGATAAATAAATCCATTCGCCGTTGACTTTAAGATAGCTAACATCACCTGCCCACTGCTGATTAGGACCAGATGGTGGCGGAATATTATGTCTAAGGTTCCCAACAGTTATACATGAATTATCCGGCAATGCCTTCCTACGGTACAATTTCGCCGCTTTAGCTATCAACCGCTCTTCCCGCATAATTCTTGCAACACGCTTATGATTAACAACCAGCCCTAAATTCACTAATTCACGATGAATTCTAGGGCTTCCATAGTTCCCTTCATGCCTCTCAAATATCTTCTTAATTAAGCGGGTGAGCTCATCATTCTTATCCGATTTTAGTTCTACAGGCCGACTTAACCACTTATAGAAACCAGAAAATGATACAAAAAGTTTCCGGCAAAGGTATCTGACACCAAAATATTCGCGATGATCTTTTATGAATCTAAATCGGAATTCTTTTGGTCCTTCAGATACCGATCCCACTTTTTTAGAAAGTCATTTTCCTTTTTTGCTTCTGCCAATTCTTTCCTAAGACGCTTGATCTCATCGTCTTTGTCTCGATCTTCCTTAGGCGTAGATGTCTCTTTAGTCATACTAATTCTTCTTGAAGGCTCTTCTACAAACTTACCTTCTCTATACTCCTGTCGCCATCGATAAATCATCATTGGGTGAAGATTGAGAACCTTAGCGATATCCATGGCTTTTACATCGAGTTCAAATGTAAGTTTGATTACTCTGATTTTAAATTCTACAGAGTACTCAATGACTCGCTCTGGGCTGAGTATTTTTGGCATTTACGACCTACCTTTTGGTTTAGATAGGCGTCTACTTTATAGGGTGAGCTCTCTCCGGCGCCGTAGGCGCGTAGTTGATTGACTTGTTATGAGTTTTTAGCAAAATATTTGTTGGCCTTTAAACTTATAGAATTTAACCCGTAAGTCGTTCTACGGGTGTAGTTACAATATTCTTCTGAAGGAATACTACCAAGGTTTTCAAAACCATCCAGAAGATAGCCAGCCTCAACTTGCAAAAAGGGCTTTAAGCCATCTTCCTGCAAAGGCTTAAAGCCTATGATTTCACCCCCCACATGGCTTATTGAATTAATATGTAGAACCCCTTGTTCAATGATTGGGCACTCATGAATGTCAACTTGTGATGGGTGCTTGCTACCAGACCAATCATGCAATCCGACCAATAGCAATTTAGTCTTTCTACCGTTTTTCTTTTCGATTAGAAGAATTCTCCCACATGCAAAACGACCATCATTTAGAGGGATATAAAAATATTCTCCCTCCTTGATCTCAGATGCTTTTGTAGGTGTGATCGGATACATGACTTTACTCATAACGCCCGCAACACGGGCTGACAATTGATTGTGGCTTTTGGCATATAATGGCGAAGCCATGCCAAAAGGCGCAAGCAGTTGGCAGTCCTGATGTGCTTGCGCTTGTTATAACTACCATGCAACTTTTTCTTGAAAGCTAGGCTGAAGTTTTTTAAAGCCTTCGCTTGCTTCTTTTTCCCATGGCCAAACACCTTTTACACTAGGGAATATCAGCTGCATAACAGGGTAGTTAATGCTGCCATAAAGCCAATTGCACGATAACATGAACTCTTCTTTATATTTATCTGCTACTTCTTGAAAGGTAATCTGAAATCCCTCGATAAAGCCTTCATAGTACTCGCCAGGTACAAACCTCTCGCCTTCCTTTATTCTTCGGTTATATTCATTAACAATCCAAGAGCTTAGTTCATGCCGTAAGCCAAGAATAATTAATTCTGGCTGACTCTCTACCTTATGAATCCCAATGGAATAAGTGAAATCAGGATCTTTTTCTTCTGGATCAAAGACCGAGGTTACATGGCAGCCATATTCTTCGATATTTTTTATTATCTTTTTCTCAGATTCGTTCATGATCTATCCTGAGTTATAACAGCGTGTTATACGGCCTAGATACTGTTAATAAACTATATGCGGCTTGGAGGTGGGATTGAATTTCCCTTTCTTCTCAATGAGTTACCGCTATATCCATTAGCCGGGTTAATGTTATCCACAACGATACCATGGTAATTTTCTTTTTGGAACGCCGGTTCGCATAACTCATCCACAGGGCCGCATAATCCAATGGTCTTGTGTACAGATGCCTGTAAGCCCCCTGATCATTGACTTTGCCAGCTCAATGATATTTCGTGATATGCGGCCCGATTCGCATTACCAAAAACACTTCGGCTTAGTAAGCATGTATTTCAATTAATAATTAATTTCAGATCCGTTTGTTATCGACTCAGCATGACACCTAAAGCTTTAATGATTTTATCTCTATTGGCTTCACTTTCACGAATTGAAAGGTTTTGTTCTATATGAATAAAGCGATCAGAGGCGATTGATGCGGAAGCTGTGCAGGCGTTGGTGGAGTCGTTTAAAAAACGCCCT
The DNA here is from genome assembly GCF_012295615.1 of Bermanella marisrubri. Lineage (NCBI taxonomy): Bacteria > Pseudomonadati > Pseudomonadota > Gammaproteobacteria > Oceanospirillales > Oceanospirillaceae > Bermanella > Bermanella marisrubri. Next base: position 1,477,197 of record NZ_CP051183.1, on the reverse strand, counting down.
TGTACATTGGTGGTTCCGCATAAGTGATTCGTGGCAGTTATAGAATCAAATGCATTGCATATTGTGACAGTTTCATTAGGAAATTCGTTTATTAATTCAGTATAGAGTTTTGCCACTGGGCTTTGTGCATTGGTGTCGTTGGTTGTCCCGTTGGATAGACTAAAACCGTCTCGGCTCATGCCGTGTAAGTTGATGGTTAATACATCGGTATAGGCTTGGGCAATTGTTTGATGAACGACTTGGAAAAAGGAGTCCACTACATGGGCCATGTCGGATTCACGAAAAGGCTCGCTTTCACCACAAACCGATGTTGTGCCCGAGCAGCTTGAGTACCCTGTATTGGCACAGCGATGACCACCATTAACAATGACGGCTCTGGCGTTTAAATCGGTAAAGATTTCCACGGCTTGCTGCATGGTGTGGGATTCAAAAAAACTATGGGGTGCTTGGACCATTAAAGGTGTTGCCGTATCGCTGGCTCTGATCACCCAACGGGCGTGCCCTTCCCCTGCGGTTTGTGGATACCAAAAGACTAATGGCCCGATTGTGCTTTCCATATGGCAGATGTCATAGGCGGCATCTGTACTTTGGCTTACGGCGGATTCGTATGAGGCATCAAAGAAGGCATTGAGTGAATTGGTGATGGCGGTGCGTTGCGCATTGGCGGGCACTACATAGGCTTGGGAATTGGGCGATGGTGCACTGATGGACGATACCGAGAAGTTTTCCCATGGGTCACCACTGCATTGTGGGATGGCTTCTTCTAGCGTTAGAGTGGTTTCTTCGTCGACATCATCATTACTGCTTGAGTCACTGCCGCAGCCAGTTAGGGCTAATAATAGTATTGCTGTTAGTGCTGCTATTAATTTGGGGGCGGTAGTTTGAATGCCAAAACTGAAACGCATGGTGACCTCTTACATGCCTGCTTCAGTTTAGGATAGTAGCTAGGGGGTCAGATGCCATGAAATAATGCTTTGCCGTTATTTAGCCCCCGAGAACCAAAACATTACTAAAAGCAGCACAACAATAATCACTATGCTTAAGACATTCTCATTGCTTGATTCAATTTGATGTGAGGTGGGTTCTTCATTTTCTTTTTTTATTTTTTCAAAATCGAATAGTGCCGTTGACAATGCTCGGCCTTGATACAGAACAACTTTATGGGCTCCTGCTCCTAGGGCTAGTTCCCTGAAAGCTTTACGCTCTATCATCGTTAAACCACCCTCGTCTTTTTCCATTGGATGAATAACCACTCTAGGTGAAGGTGATATCCATTTTTTGCCAAGGAGTGTTCGAACGATGTATTGAAGGAGCTTTTCTGCCACAAAAAAGTCATTTAGTAATGCGCGAGGATGGGAAAAAGGGTTTGTGATCTCTATATTTTCATTAGAAGGTATTTTGTTTACTTCATCGCCTACTGCCACAACTACCTTACGCCCGCCCTTTTCTGTTCTGGTAGCTAATAAAGGGGCTTCGTCAAAAACCTTGCATGTACGAATATCGGTAACCTTGATCCTATTTTCCCAAATTTGAACATATAGATCGGTACTTAGTTTATTGATTAAGTATTTGAGCATTTCTAGTCCTTGTTAATTGGGTATCCACACTGGGCGGCACTTAGTCGGTTTTCTCAGCGAGTATAGTTCACAGCTGTCTTGTTGAATATAATATTGAGCCTCATAAACCCATCTTTCATCCTGTCTCATTCTTGCTATCATAGCCGCCATCTTTTACTCACGATTGAACGATTACGGCTATGAAATCAGCACTGTCTTTGTTTGCTACGTTTTTTGTTTTGGGTTGCACGAGCTTTGGTGGGCCTGCTGCCCATTTGGGGTATTTTCATCAGCGCTTTGTGAAAGAGAAGCAATGGCTGACGGAAGATGAGTACGGCAAATTACTGGCCTTAAGTCAGTTTTTACCGGGCCCGGGTTCAAGCCAAGTGGGTTTTGCCATTGGTTTAAATCGCATGGGTTTATTGGGCGGCATCATTGCATTTGTGGCGTTTACGCTGCCTTCGTTTTTGATGATGCTGGTGTTGGCCATGGGCTTTATTCAGCTTTCTGAGCAGGATTGGTTACAGAGCATCATTCATGGTTTTAAGTTGTTGGCTGTGGTTGTGGTGTTGGATGCGGTTTTGGGCATGGGTAAAAACTTCTGCAATACCAAAACCAAGCAATTGATTGCGGTGGCCACGGCCATTGCGGTGTTGCTCGCGCCGGTGGCTTATATTCCGTTGATTTGTATTGCTGTTGCGGCGGCCATTGGTTTATCGCAACAGGCTGAAGCGAGCAACAATGTTGAATGGAAGGTGCCAAAATCCGCCTGGATCTTTGGTGCGATCTTTGTGGCGTTTTTGTTTATTCCGCTAAATCCTATTTTTAATCAGAGCTATACCGCCGGTAGTTTGGTATTTGGTGGCGGCCATGTGGTATTACCTTTATTACAAGATTATTTTGCGGCCAGCGTGGGTGAGTCTGCTTTCATTACGGGTTATGCGGCGGCGCAGGCGATCCCTGGCCCTATGTTTACCTTTGCTACTTTCTTGGGCGCGTTAAGTCATGAGTCTCCGGTTTTGGGTGCGCTATTGGCAACGGCGGGTATTTTCTTACCGGGCTTTTTGTTGTTGCTGACGTTCCATAAGCTTTGGAATAACCTTTCCCATCATAATCGCATCAATAATATGGTGATGGCGATTAATGCTAGCGTGGTGGGTTTGTTGGGTGCCACGCTTTACAACCCGATCTTTACGAGCAGTGTGATGTCGCCATTGGATTTTGCATGGGTAGTCGCGGGTTATGCGTTGTTGAAGTTTGTGGGCTTGAAGATTTTGTGGCTCATTGCCATTACGATTGTGGCGAGTTTAATTCGATTTGCTTTGACTACTTAATAGATTCTCCGGTCTGTCGCTTCGCGACGCCGGAGAATGACGGGAAAATTGTTCATTCCCCTACAAGCTACTAAGCTGTCATTCCCACACTGGCAAGTTCAACATCATTCCCCGTAGTCTCCTAAACCGTCATTCCCGCGAAGGCGGGAATCCATGGAATTCATTGTCATCCGTTTAATGGGTTCTCCGGTCTGTCGCTTCGCGACGCCGGAGAATGACGGGAAAATTGTTCATTCTCCCACAAGCTTCTAAACCGTCATTCCCGCACGGGCTCCTAAACCGTCATTCCCGCGAAGGCGGGAATCCATCTAATTCATTGTAACCCGTTTAATGGATCCTCCGGTCTGTCGCTTCGCGACGCCGGAGAATGACGATAAAGAAAGCAATGGTGGGTACTGAAATCAGACCGTCAAAAAGAGGGATCTTTTTGCCGAGCCTGCACGGATGCATTTACGGCGAGTCTGATTTGAGTGTCCGCCGTTGCTTTTTGTATTGATCGCTTAGTGGATCCTCCGATCAAGTCGGAGGATGACGAATGAACGTCGGAGAATATCGAATGAACGTCGGAGAATATCGAATGAACTCAGGAGGATGACGAAAGAATCCTACCGATTCAATTCGTATGCGCACATATTTACGGCGGTGGCTAAGTTCAACGATTCCACGACGCCCGCGCCTTGAATGCTATACGCTGTGGTTTTCAGTTTACTCAGTTCTTCGTGAGGCACGCCGCGTGCTTCGTTTCCAAATATAAAGCAACGCTGTTCGCTGAAGCCTTCACTGGATAACGGTTTGCCGTTGATATCCAAGCAGGCAAATTCATCAAAGCGGTTTTGCATGTCATCAATGCTGATATTTTGCTCGATGGGCACATGGAAGATGGCTCCCATACTGGCGCGCACCACTTTTGGGTTGTAAGGATCAACGCTATTGGGGCTGAGCACACAGCGGAAACCACCAAACCAAGCCAGCGTGCGCAAAATAGTACCGAGGTTGCCGGGGTCTTGTACTTCGTACAGGTAGACGGTGCGCTCATTATCGCTGGCGATGGCTTGTTGTGTTCGCTCATCATTAAACGGCACAACCGCGACGATGCCCTGCGGGGTTTTGGTATCCGCCATTTTTTGCATTTGCTTGTCGGTGACGCGCACTTGCTTGAGAGATAGACCATTAAGTGCGCTTTGCTCTAGCTCGCCATAGCTTTCACTCAGGTACACGGTGGATGCTTGCAAGGCTGGGTTGTGCTTGGCAGCCTTGGCCAGTTCTAAGATCAGATGCTCCCCTTCTACCAAAAAGCAGCCGTATTCGTTGCGATACTTTTTCTGGTGAAGTTTTTTGATGTCATCTAATTTCATGGGCGCGACTTCTAGGCTATCGGAATCTTACGGGGTCTGGTTATTGGGTGGGGATTGTACCCTTCGCCCCTCACCTTGTCAGTGTTACAATAGCGCATTATCTCGCAGTTACTTAGAGTTCAACCATGGCAAGATCCAAAAGCAGTAAGCAATGGCTTAACGAGCACGTGAACGATGTGTACGTAAAACGGGCGCAGAACGATGGCTATCGCTCCCGTGCCAGCTATAAACTGCTTGAGCTTATTGAAAAGGATAAGCTAGTGCGCCCGGGCATGGTGACCATGGATTTAGGTAGCGCCCCCGGTGGTTGGTCGCAGGTGTTAGCCCCAATCGTCGGTGATAAAGGCCGTGTGATTGCCTCGGACATTTTGCCCATGGATGCCATGGCCGGTGTGGATTTCATTCAAGGGGACTTCACGGAAGATGAGGTGTTTGATGAGATCATGGCCAAGCTGGATAACGCGCCGGTGGATTTAGTGGTATCCGATATGGCACCGAACATCAGTGGTGTGAACGCAGCCGATCAAGCGTCGTCTATGTATTTGGTGGAGTTGGCGCTGGATATGGCCCGTCAGGTTTTGAAGCAAAACGGCAGTTTTGTGGCCAAAGTGTTTCAGGGTGCCGGTTATGAGGAATATCTAAAAGACGTGCGTTCTTCGTTTAATAAAGTTTTGATTCGCAAACCCGATGCCTCGCGCCCACGTTCGCGCGAGGTGTATGTGGTTGCCAAAGGCTTTAAGGGCTAGCGACGCCCTTTTTTGCCAGCGGGTTTTCCTGCTGGCTTGCCCCCTGCTTTTCCCTTCGCTCCGGGTTTTCCGCCCTTCATTGGCTTGCCGAATGGCTTACCGCCTGCTTTGCCTTTTGGGCTTGGTTTGCCGCCTTTCATAGGTTTGCCTGATGGCTTACCACCCGCTTTGCCTTTTGGGCTGGGCTTGCCGGATGGCTTGCCGCCGGGGGGTTTCGGTGGATGCTTGGTATTAGGGTTTCCGCTTGTTTTTTTCGCTTTATGAGGGCCGCCGCGCTTAGGACCACTTTTTGAGGCTTTCGCCGCTGGCTTTTTACTATTGGTTTTATTGCCCGGTTTATTCTGTCCAGACCCACCCGGTTTGCCACCACGCTTTTGTGTGGTTTTACGTCCCGCTGGCGCTTCTGAGGAGGAATCTTTAATGGCGTCGAATATGCCGTTTAGTTCTTTTTGCGTGAGATCGCGCCAGTCGCCTGTGGCCAAGCCTTTCAAATCCACATTCATAATGCGAACGCGCTCTAGGGCGACCACGTCGTAACCAAAGTATTCACACATGCGACGGATTTGACGGTTAAGCCCTTCCACCAAGGTAATGCGAAACACCGTAGGCGATTCTTTTTTCACCTTACATTTTTTGGTCATGGTGCCCAGAATCGGCACGCCATTAGCCATGCCTTCGATGAAGTTATCGCGAATGGGCTTGTTCACTTCCACCAGGTATTCTTTTTCGTGGTCGTTACCCGCGCGCAGAATCTTGTTCACCAGGTCGCCGTTATTGGTTAAAAAGATCAGACCTTGGGAGTCTTTATCTAAACGACCGATGGGAAAGATACGAGTGCTGTGACCCACAAAGCGTACGATGTTATTGCGTTCGCTGCTTTCGGTGGTACTCACGATGCCTACGGGTTTGTTCAAGGCGATGAAAACAAAATCTTCAGGCTCTTGCGGTTCAATGATTTGACCGTTCACTTTGACCGTATCACCCGGCGCTACCCGATCCCCAACCTCGGCACGCTTACCATTGATATAGACATTGCCTTGTTCAATGTAGCGATCGGCCTCACGACGAGAGCAGATACCACTTTCGCTGATGTATTTATTGAGACGGGTTGTGGAATCGTTGAGCATAGATACTAATAAACGCTGTTAAGACGATGATAAAGGTTGGCCGACGAGCGGCGAATATAGGCAGCGAGTATACATGAAACCAGCGCCATTGATAAAAGCGACGTCATAAACCCGTAATAGACCCTATATTCACCCTAGGTTATGCTGGATATCGCACTAACAATAAGAATAATCTGAAGGCTTTTTTATCAAAGGACGAACCATGCTGCACCGTCTGACACACTCATTAAACGCGTTGTTTGTAGGAATGCTCACACTAGTACTGATTGTGGCCACAATAGTGTTGACCACTTCTAGCACTCACGCCAACGAGTGCAAGCAGGCAAATAGCATTCGGTATTTAGGTGTGGGGGCTTTGGATATTCGCTACCAAGGCCAACGCATTATCACTGACCCCTATTACACGCCCTTCTCGATTTGGGATACGCTGACGCTGTCTTCCTACAAAACCGATATGGCATCTGTTGAATCTGCTCTGGGTAAACCGCAAGGCGATATCCAAGCAGTTTTAGTGGGCCACGGACATTATGACCACTTAGCTGACCTGCCTGCTATGGCAGAATACCTAACACCCAAAGTGGACATCGTCGCCAGCGAAACCAGCATTAACATGGTGAAAACCGCCCTTGAAGCCGCAGAGCCAATGTATCACGCCATGCCTAAAGACAGTGATACCAGTGATTGGATTTCGCTCGCTAATGGCTGGATTCGAGTAAAAGCCATTCCATCCAAACATGCACCGCAACTTTGGAACATCAATTTGTATCAAGGTCACATTAAGCAAACGAAAAAAGAATTGCCCAAATATGTATGGAGCTGGAAGCAAGGCATGAACCTGACGTTTATGTTGGATTTATTGAAACATCCTAACAGCGATGAGATTCATAAACGCGTATTTATACAGTCCAGCGCCGCTCCATTCCCCGCTGGTTTTATCGAATCCGACGCACCAGTAGATATGACGTTTTTCGCTGCTGCCTCATTTGATAATGTCGAAAACTACCCAACCGGATTTTTAAAAGCCTACCAACCTCAACAAGCCATCGCCGTACACTGGGAAAACTTTTTTAAACCTTGGTATGGAAAGGACGTAGAAGCCGAACCACTGAAGTTAATCGATTATGAATTACTGGAAGAAAGAGTGAAGAAAAGCAGCCCCGACAGTGAGTATAGTTTGGCACAGCCGGGGAGGTGTTTCTATTTATAAGGACCTTCAATAGGCTGGTCTCATCTAAAAGATTACAGGAGTAGACATTACTCATCTATATCTCTTTTGTTTCTAAGAAGGACAAAGCAAAGTGCTAAAAATAGTCCAATAAAAACATCAACCAAACCGTCTAGGTGACTGGGAAAAATCGCATACAAAGGGTCATACTTCCCACCAGTTGTCGCTGACTCTCCTTTATATAAAAAATATACACCCTTTGTAGTACAATAAATCGACATTAAGATAAATATCAATAAGTAAAATTTCTTTGGCATATCACACCTAAAAATGGAAATTTCAACCTAAATCTAAATATTGCGATATTATCTCTATAATAAAACTAACAGCAGCCACTAAAAATGCGATTTCCCATAAAAAAAAGAAGAGCATAAGAAAAGTATATGAAAATGGCCTGTCCTTTAAACTAATAATCTCATCATTAGGAAAAGACAGCTCTTTTTCTAAAACCCCATCCTTCAAGAAAATATAACAAACATAAGAAAAAACCAAAGCTACAATTAGGTTAAAATAGAGCATTATTTCTCTACCTCAAAATTATTCAAAAGGCTTTATAGTATGCCACTAAATCTAATGGCCAATCGACAACCTATTAAACCTATCACTCGGTATATCTATAGTATTTATTCCCAACCCGTTTACCTAAATCCTAGAAATCTATTGAATTAAGAATTTAGGATGCTTTGATAACACAAAGTTGGGATTGTAGAAAAATTTATGGTTACTTAATCAAGACAAGCAAAATACTACAGGCTAACACCAAGACTTACACTAACAATTATTATCTTTAAACTAATCCGCAGGAACCGTCCTTCCCTCTGCCCACGCTTGCAAGGCATCGATCTTTTCACCCATAAGCACAGATAACGGTTGAGTGCGGTTTAGCTCTTCTAAAATGTGCATTTCATCAAGCTGCTCTTCTCTTGCTTCTGCGACGTGTATGGCAGATACAATGGCTTGTTCGATTTCGGCACCAGAGAAACCTTCGCTTTGCATGATGCAGGTATCTAGCTCGACTGATTCTGGGTCGATATTGCGTTTCTTCAAATGAATTTCAAAAATGGCTTGTCGGCTTTCTTCTTTTGGTAAATCCACAAAGAAGACTTCATCGAAACGACCTTTACGCACCATTTCTGCGGGTAGTTTTTGAATATCGTTGGCAGTGGCAACCATGAATACCGGCTCTGGGCGCTCAGCCATCCACGTTAATAGCGTGCCTAAAATACGCTGTGATACCCCAGAATCATTTTGGTCAGTACCCAAGCCTTTTTCGATTTCATCTAGCCATAAAACACAGGGCGACATGAGCTGGGCGAGGTTAAGCGCTTCTCTTAAATTCTTTTCGGTTTCACCAAAGAATTTATTATACAAGGCACCCATATCCAGTCTTAATAGGGGCAACTGCCAGCTACCCGCAATCGCTTTTGCTGCCAAACTTTTACCACTGCCCTGCACACCTAACAGCAATAAGCCTTTAGGTCGCATGGATTCGTTTTCGTGCAGGAAGGAGGACTTGCGAATGGATAGCCATTCTTTCAGTTTGCTTAGGCCTGCCACATCACTGAAATGCGCAGTCTCGTATTCGTAGGCCAATACGGAATCCATATCCATGAGTTCGAATTTGGCTTTATTGATTTGAGGAAGATCGGATTCGGTAATAGCACCATCATCGGTGATAGCACCACGGATCAAACGACGGGCATCACTGTAGGTCACACCTTTCAAGTGCTGAATCATTTGCTTGAGTGTTGCCGGATCGGATTTGACCCTTACCTTACTATTGGAACTCCAGCGCTTGGCTTCTTCTTGTACCAAACGCATGAGCTGGGTTTCACCTGGTAACTTGAACTTAAACCGAGCACATAAGCGGCTAATTTCTGGTGGGATGTCCATTTCATAACTAAGCAGGATCAGCGTCTTTCCCGTTTCTTCCCGTGATAGTGCAATGTCTTTTAGCATGCGCACAACTATGGGCTCTTCGATAAACGGATGCATATCACATAGAACGTACATGCCTGCTGGAGATTGACTCGACTTGATGTATCTCAGTACCTCAAGGGGTTTCTTGGTGCCCTCAGAGTCGGCCTCTTCACCAAATTGGCCACGCTTTAAGCCATCGCTGAGCGTCCATTGATACATGGCATCGGACCGTTTTATCGCCACACGAGTGATCAACTCAAGCGCTCGGCGCTCTTCGTAGGACTCTACGACGATAATGGGCAAATGATGAGAAATGACGCGATGAAGATCTTCTATATCCTGCATGGGTCTTCCAAATCCCTGACTTCAGCATTAAGACATGTGGGGAGAATACAGTGAATTAATTCGGTTTCCCAGTCTCGGAATAGAAACAATAAAAAAGCCCCTCTGGATTGGGACCAGAGGGGCAACGGGCCACTTTGTGCGACGACAAAGATTCTTATGAGGCGTTAATGCCTTGCCTTAAGAAAACAGTTTCTGTTTAGCTTTTAACCATTTTGGATACCAAATTGATGGAGAGGTCCTGTGGTCGAATTTCTAAATTGACACTGGAACTATCCCCGATTTCAACATTGAGTTGTACGTTGTTCTGGTTTTTAAGCTGTATTTCCATACGTCCATCGGGAAGGAATACGATTGGGCCATACAGTTCTACGGTTAATGGGTAGCTGTGAAGATTGGTTTCTTCTTCACCTAAAATCGGGACATCCGGTTTTAACCCTGGTGCATCAAGATAGACGTTCATCGTACTACCAAACATAGCGGAACCAATGGTGCCATCTTCGCGCTCGTAATTAGGGTCCCATGTAATGTATCCGATATCCGGTATGCGATTACCTTCATTGTCCGTGCGGTAACGCATGCGCATGATTTGTGGGCCAGTTTCATTCACTAGCCATGTATTAAATAGCAGTGGTATGCGCGTATGCATGGCAACCGACGTGGTCACCAACGCTTGTGAGTTAAGCTCTACCGGTATGCGGTCGTTTTCTGCATCGTAAAGCCCAACTACGGTTGGTAAATAGCCGGATACATAAATGTTTTGCTCATCTTCACATTCCCCTGAACGGCAACCGATTTTGGCTTCACCGATCAGTCCGCCTGTACCTGCAACAGAAAGTTTGGATGCGTTTTTATACAAACGCTCTAGGCTTTCTTCGGTATTCTCATTATCTTCGAGAATATAGTTACGGTTTACATCCGCCGCTGGCAGTTTGCTTAATGGGTTATACACTCGCTCGGTATCTGGATCGATGGCTACGAACGGTATGCTCATTGGGCCACTACCCTGCGCAATATTATCGACGGTTAACGTGAGCGGTACGGTGCGAAGTGGTAAGCCATTGGCACTGCACAATACTTCATCGCTGCCATCGCACACTGAGCTTTGTGCACTGTTTAATGTATAGCGATAAAGCGTATCGTCTTGCCAAGGTACTAGCGGCTCAAAGGTAATGCGTGAGCCATCATATTGAATACTGCCTTCTACCGTTGACTGGCATTCGCCCAGTTCGTTGATCACTTCAACTCGGATACTGCCTTCACCACAGTTTTCACCTAGCTTAAAGGTGTCGGTATCCATCAACTGATTGAATGTAATATTGATTGGACGGTTCGATGGCAGTTTAAAAATTGGGAAGCGATCATCCGTCGCTTTGCCACCTTCACAGCGACCAGCATCACCGACTGTCAAGTCACCACCAGTAAGTTTACAGTTATAGCCAGGATAGGCTGAGCCCACTAATGGCGCGGCTAATTTGCTATCGTTAAAGCTGAGTGTTGTAAACGTTAGATCAAATGGTGCTTCTATGGTGTTGCCATTTAGGTCTTCTAAGTTGGCACCTAGCTTCACTCGATAATCAGAGTTGTATTTTAACGGCTCACTTGGGCGAATAATGACGGAGCTACCATCATTGGTAACATGAATGTCCACTTGCTCGGTTTCGTTACGCCATAGTTGAATTTCTTGCTGCAAGTTTGCTTGGTCTAATGGTTCATCAAAAATAAGAAGAATGGCATCCGCTGGATCAACGCGACCGATAATATCACCAGGCAACCAGCTTTGCAGTGTTGGCGCGGTTTCGTCTTCGATTTTTACTGGCGCATTATCTTGATCGGCATAGGCTTCAAGAAAAAATGATACCAAGCCTTGAGCTTTTTCGACGCCTAACAGTGTTGGATTGATTTCACCTAGTGTATCAACGATAAGCACTCCGTTTTCGCGCTGGGCAATACCAAATAAGTTGATATGCAATACGTCTTGGCTTAGACCACCATTGGCACGAGGATCTTCTGCGGTCATGGCCACATCCATGACTAAACGTACCTGTTTGGGTGCATTTTTATCTGTGGTGTTGGCGTTATTGATTAAATAACCCGTGGCATCTGTGATCAGGGTTAAATAAATCTCACCCGTGTCATAGCCACCACTGACTTCACCACCAATATTGACCGGCATTTTCGTGCCTTTAATAACAGAACCCTTACGAATAACAAATGGCGAGGCTTCTGGGAAGTTTGGAATAAACGCGAGCTCAGTATAGTAGTTAGCACGCGCAAAACTAATAACGTCACCCATAAGAGTTGAGTTAACGGGCACACTGTTGCGTGGTAAGCCAGACAATGGCGATACTACCTCTGGATCGCCATAGATTTTTTGAACCATGGTGGTTCTTGGCTGGCTGTCGTTAGGAATATAGGTTTTGTTGGCAAAGCCTTCTGGCGTTAAGGCAATACCCGCTTTGCTTTTAATGCCCGATGTCATTTCTAGGGTATAGGCTTGACCCGGCGTGAGGTCTTCATCGGGGTCAAAAATAATGTAGCGGTCTTTTACTAGCAGTTTGCCCGGAACACTTTCTGTGCTGCCTGCTTTTTTGAAAGCAAATGTCTCGTCTAGCTTAACGCTATTCACGTCTATTTGTTGTGTAAAGGTATAGTGCAATACCGAGAAATCCATAAACGGTAGATCATCCGTTGGAAATGCGGACATGACATGAAACTCACTTGGGTCGAAGCCTGTTGCATCATCACCACTTTGCGCGTCACGACTAACACCAATAGTTGAAAACTCAATAACATTGGGGTTTTGCACCAAGCCACGTTCGGTACTGCTTAAGCCTTCGTATTGGACGCGATAGGTTTCGCCTGTTCTGAGTGGTTCATTAGGGTAAAAGTCAATGGCAGCGTCGTTACCTGGTTGAACTTCGATTCGACCAGGAACCAGGTTACCATCTTTATCATAGACCTTAATGTGATTATCCATAAACTCTGTATCAATGGCATGAGTAAACATGAGTGATACTTTGGATTGGATAGATACGTTTTGCTGCCCATTAAATGGATAGCTATAAACAAGGTAGGATTTTTCCCAGCCATCAAAGCTGACGGTTTGCTGTTCACCGGTTTTATCGCAGCCGGCGAGCAACATTAAACTGAATACAAAAATAAGTAATTGATACATGCTCGCCTCCTTAGAATGTCATTGAGAATGACAGGCTGATTACATGAGCGGAACCTTTTGTATTGACTTCTTCATACGGTGATACAGGAACTTCATCAGAGCTTAATGTAAACTCGCGATCTTGCAGTTGGTGGTACTGATACGCTGCATCTATCCGCAATGGGTACGCAAGGAACTTGGTTTCGCGATAATATGCGGTTAAACCTAATGCACCGATTAATCGATCGTTATCGAAAACATTCACATCGGCAGATTGAGTGCTCTCTAATGGAGATTCTTCGTAACTAATACCTGCATTTAAGGTCAGTAAATCACTCCACTTGTAACGAGTGCCAATGCGAGGGATGTAGCTGTCTTTAAACTCTAAATTCGCTTGGTCTTTAATGGTGTCTTTTTTAAGTTCATCCGTTAGCGTTGACCATTGTTGAAATTCGATGGTACCACTTACATCCCAATCGGATGTTAAGTCGTATTTAGTACCAAAGGATAGAATCATGGGCTGGTAGGCATCCAGAGTGGTTACAATTAACGGCAAGCCAGGATCTGGAATCGTACCGGGAATCGTTGCGTTTGCGTTGACCTTGGTCTGCGTATCACTTTCACCTCGATAGGAGAATGCAAAGTCTAATCCTTGCCAGAAACACGCTTCGTCTTCAGAGCAAAGCAGTTCGCCCATATCTGCAGTAATACCAGCAACAGGAATTAAAACAGGTTCAGCACTCACAGAAAGTTTCTCGCTATTGGTATTACCGGCGAGATCGGATTCAAGTTCCATTGTGGCACTAGCGTGAAGTGTCACACGTAAGCCAGCACCTACATTTATACCGTCCATCACTTTTGCAGCACCAGCGATAGAAAGAAACAAGGGCTTTTGGCCATATTGAAAGAATTGACCTTGTAGCTCGGTGCTGGAATCAAATGCCAGCATTTCCATGCCATACTTTTCAACGCCCGCAATTAGGCCTAGGTACACAGGGGTTTCAAATTTGGTCAAACTGGTTAGATTGGTTTTCATGCCGACAAGCACATTTTCTGTATTGGTTGATTCCAATACTTTACCGCTACGTGTTGGCGGGTTAGCACCGCCTTTGGATTCAACAATCAGCTCTGGGCTTGCTTGCATAGCACCAATGGTGAGTTCACCCCGGGGAGATAATGCCAAAGCGGCTGGATTGTAATAGGCAGCGGATACTTGATCGTTAAACAATGAATAGGCTTGGGCAGTGGCCATATCCGATGGCAAAATGCCAAAGGTGGTAGCAAGGTTACCCATCGATGCATGGACCTGGCCAGATATGGCTGAAGCCATTGTTAAACCGAAACACGATGCGGCCAGCCACTTCTTCTTTGTGGCGCTATTGGTCCGCGAGACAGTGTGAGTCATCATTACAGCTACTCCGAGTGTTATTTTTATTATGTTTGGGTAGTGCAAAGGATAATCTAAGCCAATCTGGTTTTAATTGGCTCCCGTTGGCCGCGAAAATGTCATCTCGGCCAATTACTCTCTTTGATCTAGTCTATTACCGCCATGGATTTTCTCTGTACTTTTGCCTGCTTGCGATAATCAAGGGGCGTCAGACCAGTCCAACGCTTGAAGGCCCGATAAAAAGTGCTGGGTTCGGAAAAGCCCGTAAGATAGACAATCTGATCAATCGTCTCGTTGGTTTTCATCAGAAGATGCTTGGCCAACATGCAGCGATATTCGGCCACCACTTGGTTAAACGTCGTACCTGCTTGTGATAACGCACTACGTAAATAGCGCTGAGTCATGCCTAAACGTTCTGCTACTGCATCAAGTGTAATTGCTTGGCTATCTAACAACTCTCCCAATACGCGCTGGACATCATGAATTAAGTCTTGCTGTTCTAACTTAGCCACTTGCTCGGAAGCCAACTGTTCATGAAGTTTGAGTAGCTCTGGCTGAGCATGATCACTTTCTACCGACAATGCACATGAATCGAACACCATGGTCGTGTTTGGCTGGTTAAAGCGTATTTCACAACCAAATACACGTTGATATTCTGCTTCGTAGCCGAATGCATCGAACATGAAATCCATGCGTTTTAATTGGAATTGATTGCGTGTAATCCAGCAGAAAAATTGCCAAACACCATAAGTTAAGCAAACAATATAATGATGACTCAGATCCTTACCCAAAGGAGTGTCTATGACGAGGCTGGCGGTACTGTCTTTGACATCTAGATAGCTTTGAAAAACATCTGAAATTAGACGCTGATAATTAAGAGCGCGTTTCAAGCCATCGCCAAATGTTGGGCTACTTAAGAAAAGATACTCTAATACCTGTCCGCGATACGGTGGTAAGTTTTCGGCGACATTTAAGCCAATGTGAGCATTATCCGTAACACGTTCGGCTGCGGCCCAAAACTGATGGGTTGCATTATGCTTAAAGCGCGCATCCAATGCGTTAACATGTTTGTCCTTGACGCCAACCTGACTGTAGATCGTGGCTGTATCTAGGCCCATTGATACCATTGCTTCATGCACTAATCGCAATAAATAGGCTGAATCCTTCACTGGCCAAACCCCATTATTATTTTTTTGTCTTAAATGACCCAGTACTTAAAATACCAAATATATTAACATCTGTAACAAAGTTGTCGCATTTAATGCGTTAAATCTAGGAACACACTGTTAACCAGCAGTTGAGGTTTTATGGACGCTACTACATTAAAACACGCACCTTCTATTCCTAGCCTTTATTGGTCAGCCCTTTTTAAAGGGAAAGAAAAAAAAAGCCTAGAGAATAAAGACTTAAGCCAATGTCTTGGTTTAGCCATTCGCCTCAACGATAATGTTATTGAAACCCAACACTTATATAAGTTCCAATCATTTGTTGGGTTACAAGAATCCAATCACATTCCTGTTGCTTATCTTCAATTACTGTCTTTTCGATTACAATTAAAACTGTTACTCGATAAGCGCCTGCCCTTTCCTGTTATGGGATTGGTTCATCTTTCCAGTAAAATGGATACACTCAAAACTATCCATCATCAGAAAAGCATTGACTTTGTATCCAGCGTGGAAAGTATTGAACACACTGATAAAGGGATATGCACATGTATTCTGACGCAGGCATATCAAAATGATCGTTTGGTTTGGCAAAGTTTCAACGATTATTTATATCGTACTCCACAACCAAAAAAACAGCCCCAATCTGGCCATAATAACAAAAACGGCAACAGCGAGTTTGTTAAAACTGAGGCAAACTGGGAAGTACCTGCGAACCTGGGAAGGCGATATGCAGCCTTAACTGGAGATGCAAATCCGATTCATTTGTGTGCTCTAAGCGCTAAACTCTTCGGTTTCAAGCGGGCCATCGCTCATGGTATGTGCATGGGATTATTAGCCGTTTACAGATGTACCCAATCGGAAAATATTAAATCCCTATCTCTGACTTTTAAAAAGCCTGTCTATCTTCCAAATAAAGTAGCATTAAAAGCCAATTTAACAGACGAAAAAAGTCAAAGCTTTTCTCTACTTGATACAAATGGCATAACTAAACTTGAGGGGCATTGGCACCAGTAAAATCGGCCACAGGAATTTCAAGCGCCTGCTTAATAAGATTTTCCTTACAGAAATTACCACCACTCAATTTTCCAACAAATGTTTCATCACCAAGCACCTTTTTGGTGATATCCGCTAACGATTGGTTATTTGCTTTTTCTGCCTGAGATTGATGACAAGTCGCAAGAATATGATCGTATTTTTCTTTTAATGCGACTTTACCATTTTCAATCACACCGCCATGGGGGCAGAACATCACTTCAAAATCTAATGCTAACGCTTTTTTTAAGCTGGATAATAAATCGTAAAGATTTTCATCACTGCGCAGCATCTTTAATCGATTAGCGATAAATAGATCACCACTAAATAAAAACTTTTGCTTAGGTAGATAGAAAACCGTTAAATCTTTAGCATGCCCAGGTGTATGTATTGGAATGATTTCACTACCATCCTGCAGAAATTCTTTATCACCTAATTCATGTACTTCAGACACAGGCTTGAGACTACCCCACACTAGACGTTGGAAGAAGGGTGTTGCGTAACCACTTTTTAACTTTTTATGCGCAAGCTTAGGAGCTTTGGGAATCAGCTTTAACATTTTTGCAATAGACTCGGCATTACCTGCATGATCTTCATGATGATGAGTCAATAAAAGCTGACGTACGTTGCTCGCTTCAATGAAGGGCTTAACATGTTTCCACTGGTTACTTGGCCCAGTATCAATGAGCGTATCTTGGATGTGGTAAACGATAAACTGGGTATTAACGCCTTGGTTCAAGCGCCCTACTTTGATACCGGTTACGGGACCGTATTGATAATGCTTTCTAACTGGCATGGTTTATTCCTCTGATGGGCAAATAATGCCAACCAAGCGAAGTAGAAGCAATTGGAAAAAGTGCCGCCAGGACTGACGAAAAAAGCCAAATGGATCCCCGATCAAAGCGCTTCGCGCGTCGGGGATGACGGTTAGGCCCAGGTCAAAAGCATTCTGCGCGTCGGGGATGACGGCTAGCCCCCCGACAAAGCATCTTGCCCGTCGGGGATAGCAACAACACAGAGATAGCTTTAGGCTACTTGCGAGCTAGTATTGGCTTCTGGCGCAGGAGCCCAAGATACAGTGCCATCGACATATTGATAGAATCGATCTTCTACCGTATCACGACGGATTTTCAAGGTTGGTGTAATAAGACCGGACTCCACCGTCCAAGTTTCTTGAGTCAGTACTAGGCACTCCACACGCTCATGATGTTCAAGGTCTTGATTAACTTTTCCCAAGTGTTGAATAAGCTCTTCTTCTAGCGCCTCCTTATCTAGCCCGCGAGCCGTTTCCGAAAGTTCGACAACGGCAATCGGCTGATTTCTACCAGACCCCATGACGCATACCTGTTCAATATGAGGGTGAGCACTTAACAAACCTTCTATGGGTGCTGGCGCAACGTACTTGCCTTTGGAGGTCTTAAATAACTCTTTTACTCGGCCTGTAATGTGCAGGAAGCCAAGATCATCGATATGGCCTTTATCACCCGTATGGTAATACCCGCCAGCAAGTGCTTCTTTAGTTTTTTCTTCGTCTTTGTAGTAGCCCAGCATTAGGGCCTCACTCTTAAAAAGAATTTCACCCTGCTCACTGATCTTCACATCAACGTGAGCAAACGGTTTCCCCACCGAGCCTACATTGCGATCATCGGGAAAATTAAATGTGCCATAAGCCATGTTTTCCGTCATGCCGTAACCTTCGACAATGGGTATACCTATTTCGTCGAACCACTCAATTAACGCTTTTGGCATTGGCGACGCGCCGCAGCCACATAAGCGCGCTTGATCTAAACCCAAGCCTCGACGAATTTTCCATTTCAGCAAGCTGCCCAAAAGTGGAATCTTTATTAGTTTATTGAATTTTTTCATGCCACCCAGCTTGGCTAAAATACCCTCTTGGAACTTGGACCATAATCTTGGTACCGCGAAGAATAAAGTGGGGCGAATACTGGTTAAATCGCGCTGAAAAGAATCTAGGGACTCGACGAAAGAAATACTAAACCAACCGTAATAGCTTTGACCCTCTACGATAACGCGTTCTGCTACGTGAGCAAGGGGTAAAAAACTAATGCCACGGTCATTTGTGCCCAGACCTATAATCTCGACTGCGTTGCTAGCTGCAAACGCATAGGCATGATAATTGTGTACAGTGCCCTTTGGCTGACCTGTTGTGCCAGAGGTATAAACAATGGTCATGATGTCTTCGAGACTCGGCTCGTTTACTTTAAAATCTTGCGCCGCAGGTACATTAACCAGTTGGTCAAAATCGTAGTGGGTTGGACCTGTATAACCATGGAATCCTACCGTTGGAAAATTCTCCGGAATACTATCGATAACATCTTGATCATTATCATGCTTACCAACAAACATAACTTTCGCTTCGCTGTGCTCTAATACGAAGCGAACGTTCTTTTTCGACTGCCCGGGATAAAGGGGTACAGAAACCGCACCGGCCATCATGATGGCAATATCTGTGATGATCCACTCGGCACAGTTTTTTGACCACAGCGCAACTTTGTCGTTCTTCTCAATGCCTAGCTTGCGCAGTTGAAACGCAATATTGCGCGCACGGCGCTCAACGTCTGCCCACGTATATTCTTTAAAGACACCATTTTTAGGTTGGCGTAAATACGCTTTGTTTGGCTGTTCTTTAACAGCTGCATAAAATGCGGCAAGTGGCGTGAGCATATAAACCTCTTTTTTTTTGTTATTGATCTAAGGGCATCTCGACATCCAATACACCATAGGCATCGTAACTTGTCTAGGACATTTATAGCCTAGGGTACGGCCTTTGTGTATGCTTGTTCCTAACGCTAAATGGCGTAAGAAAAAGCGTCGAAACAAGGAATTCAAACATTTCCATGAGCACACAGGATTTCACGATACCCAACCATTATGTTTTGGCCGCTTTGCGCGGTCCAAAAGAAAACGGTTTTGATGTCGCATTACTTCTAAAACAAGCTGGCATATCCCCTGATGTTCTAACCGAACCCATGGCTCCAGTGACAGCGGCTCAGTATTCCATGCTTATTAAGCACATTTGGCTCACAATGGAAGATGAATACATGGGGTTCTCCCATGAACCCAGTATCCTTGGCACGTTCTCCATGATGTGCCATGCGGTGATTCATTGCCCGACTTTAGAAAAGGCGATTACTCGAGCATTCCGTTTTTATGGGTTATTCACCAATCTGCCACGCCTGGAGCTCGTCGTCCTTGGCGAAGAAGCTCAAATTGTGTTGCACGATGAACAACTCAACGATCCAGATCACTTTCTGGTGGAATCCCTCTTGGTGATTTGGCATCGCTATTCCAGTTGGCTGATCGGTAGACGAATTCATTTATTAAAAACCCAATTGCGCTACCCTGCTCCTGAGCATCAATCGGAATACCGTCGTTTATTCCATTGCGATATTGAATTCGATGCGAAGCAAACGGGCTTCATTTTCCCTGTAAAATTTTTGCAAGAGAAAGTAGTACAAACGGAAACCACCCTGAGGCAGTTTTTAATCCATAGCCCTGCCGATTTACTCGCAAGGCCAGACGAGGGTAATAGCCTCGTGGCGCAAATTCGAAAAATTATCGGTAGTGATTTGTCACAAGAGCTTCCTAATTTTGAAGACATTGCAGATGCCTTACACATGAGCGTACAAACTTTGAGGCGACGCCTAAAAGATGAGGGATTAACCTATCAAGAATTAAAAGATCAGATGCGCCGTGATACCGCTGTCTACTATTTGGAACGCGGCGATCTATCCATACAAGAAGTAGCTGAAAAACTCGGGTTCTCTGAATCCAGTACCTTTCACCGAGCCTTTAAAAAATGGACTGGGATTACCCCAGGTGCTTATCGAGAAGGAGATGAAAACCTTGAACGATAATAAAATAGAAATAACAAACACAAAGAAAAGCCCAAAACGCCTTTCCCCAGAACAACGAAAACAACAATTATTACTTGATGCTATTCCAGTTTTCGCAAACCGGGGGATTGGTCGAGCTGCCCACGCTGATGTTGCGCAAAAAAGTGGCGTATCGGTAGCAACCGCATTTAATTATTTCAATACGAGAGAAGAGCTAGTCGATGCTGTTCTCGATTATGTTGCTGCGTACTATATTGATTTAGCAAAAAGCTTTCATCACAAAGAAGAAGCCGTAGATAATCCTGCAAGAGTTCTACAAGATCATGCCGTGGCGTTCATTGGTTGCGCGCACAGTGAACCTGACTTAGTAAAAATCTGGTTGGAATGGGGTGCGTCCGTCCGTGATGATTGCTGGCCAAAATATCTCCGCTTCCAAGAAGAGGTGCTTGATATTATTGAACCAACCATTGCTAATGGTTTACAAAACGGTCATATGCAAAGTCAATTAACCGCTCGCGAGCTTGCACAAATTTTATTCGGCCAAGCTCACCCTATTTCCTTGGCAAGCTTTGCGCCTAACCCCCCTACTCAAAATATGATGCGATTTGTACAATTAGGTATGCAAGCCCTGCTAGGTATCAAATAAACGAAACACTGAAATATAAGTGAATAATCAAATGTCCAGTGACAAGCTAAATGAATTAGTTGAAGTAAAAGAAAGCCCTGTCCATGGCAAAGGCTTATTTGCCAAAGTCAACATTAAGAAAGACTGCCTAATCGGTCGCATCGAGGGCAAGGAAGTCACCCGTGATGGCCCTCATGTTTTGTGGATGGAAGATGGCGAGAAAAAATTCAAAGTCAGTAACGATTTAAAATTTATCAATCACAATAAACACGCAAACGTGGCCTATTACGATGATTACACGGTCATGTCTATAAGAAGCATCAAAAAAGGTGAAGAGTTACTGCATGATTACGGCGAAGACTGGGACTAATACCTAGAGATAAGAGCTGAACACTCATTCACTTAAAACCTGCCGTAGTTCACAGCTCTCACTATTATTTTTGCCTTAAGAGGCAGAGCTGTTTATTGTTAAATTGCTCAATTAACTCTCGGGGATATCCTTTTGTTGCGACCATTATCTGATTATCGCTTTCCGCTTTTTTGGCAGATATTGCTAGCGATGGTCGCACTATTGGCCTTGTCTCTAGGCTCTCTCGCTTGGTGGGCTCAAAGCAACCTTAATACACTTCTTAACTACCAAGCAGACACTTATGCTCGCGCGCTTGGTCAACAAATCGCCAACTCTAGTGCAGAGCCACTGATGGCTGACGACAAACTTGCTTTAAATATCATGTTTGACCGAATTACCGATCAACACGATTCTGTCGTACGTCTAAGTATTAAATCACTGAGTGAAGAAACCGTCATTACCAGCGACAGTTTAATTGCCGAACAACGTAAAGCGTTACAACCTGTTCTAAAGGAATACCAGCAACCTATATTTTTTCATGATGTATTAGCCGGTTATTTATTAATCGAACTCGATTTGAGTATTGTTACTCAGTCATTAAAACGTCTAGCTAAACTCATCACGATAATTTCTTTAACTTTAGCTTTCTTTGCTTTGATCTTGTCGGCCATTTTTGCCCGCCGCGTTGCCAGTCCGCTCAATCAATTACAAGAAGCAGCAGAACGCGTTGCGCAAGGGGATTTAAACCCAAGTTTACCGCGCGCAAGTCATGATGAGGTGGGCGATCTTGTGCGATCTATGGATAGTATGATTCAGGGACTGAAAGATAAAGAAGCCATTGAGCACAAATTTAGTACTTATATCTCCAAGGACATTGCCAATAGCATATTGTCTGACCTATCACGCAAACGTCACCCTATCACCAAAACCTATGGTTCAATCTTGTTTGTGGACTTGGTCAAGTTCACTCAATTTTGCGAGCGCCATGACGATGAGGAAATTGCAGAACTACTCAATCAATACTACTTTCTAGTTCACATGGCAGCCAAGATGTACCGTGGAAGTGTCGACAACTTCATTGGCGACGGCGCCATGCTGACATTCGGTGTCCATAAAGACGATCAGAAACACGCGATCAATGCCATTTGTTCTGCCCAAATATTGCTACGCTTAATTGATATGACCAATGCTCAAAGAAAAGAACAAGGCAAGCCAGTCATTGGTATCCGCATTGGCGTGCATTGTGGCGAGGTCATGGCGGGAACTATTGGCGATCATGAACGTCTTCACTTCAGTATTAGTGGCGATACTGTCAACCTTGCTTCCCGACTGTGTGACCACTGTGTCACCAATGGTCTCATGATCAGTGACGCGATTTTAAAAGAACCATCTACTAAAGATTCTTTATTTACTGATAAGGGATCAGAAATCTTGGTGAAAGGAAAGAAAGCCCCCGTGACCGCTTATCAAGTATCTCACTTAGCGCCCAAATTTAACCGCCTATTGCAAGAGCAAGAACGAGAAATGGAGGCATTGCAATCCAATGATTAGACTGGATCGCTTTGCGCTTATAATTGTTATTTTTCTGCTATCAGCCTGCTCAACTAAGCTGCTGCAAGCACCGCCACCTCTCAACGACCAACAACAAAACAAAGTCATTGCATTGCAAATACGCGAAACTGTGGCACAAGGCAGTTGGTTAATGCAGAAACAGAAAACTCAAGAATATCTCAAGCAACATCACAACCTTCCTTGGTGGCAAGACGATCTTGTTGATGTGGAGCTAAAAAAAGCTTCATTGGCAAAGCAGTTGCAAACGCTGAGCGAGCAGGCTTATGAGACTCGACAATACTCCCTTGCCCGTCTATCCCATGAGCAAGCCCTAGAACTCAACCCCGAGGTGAAACAACACAAAAACTGGCTCGATATGTCAAAGCGCCTCAATCTTCAGCAACGGGGTAAGCTGCAGTCAGAGATTCGTTCATATTCTAAACAACTGAGCCAGGCCATAGAACAACAAGCGTTTTCAGAAATACACAGGTTACGCCAATCTATTCTAGCGCGCGCCTATAAAGACCGTGAGCTTAATCGTTTAATGCGAGCTGGCCTCGAATTAATTCAAGATCAAGCTCAGAAAAAAGACGAACAAGGTGATCAAGCTTATCGCATCGGCGAAATCGAGCTAGCCATCGAACTTTGGGCTGAAGCCAAGCAATGGCATCCTTCCCCAGGCCTTATTGACGAAAAGCTCACACGCGCTCAAAAGGTATTGCGCAAATTAGATAAAATACGCCAAATTCAATAAACAGACGACACTTTATTGATCCAACAAATTGGGCACGCTGGAATTGGAGACTATACTTGTCTTCATTCCCTTTTATTGTTCGCGATTAACTGCCCGAGGAACCCTGCATGATGGACTTCTTACTGGACCCTTCCAGTATTAATAACGAATCCACCCCATCACTCCGTGCAAAAATCAACCAACTCTATCTCTGCGACGAGCAGGACTATGTTCAAGACTTGCTCGAAACTTTTCCTGAGTCCGGTAATGAGCAATTCAATAAAACCGTAGAAAGCCTTGTTGAGATTATCCGCAAGCAGCACAGCCAATCCGTTTTACATCAGCTATTGCAAGAATACGAACTCAGCACGGACGAAGGTATTACACTAATGTGTTTAGCAGAGGCACTCGTACGCGTACCTGACAAAGCCACAGCCGATCAGCTACTGGTCGACAAAATCTCTGATCGCGGTTGGCAACACCATTTGAATAAAAGCGATAGCTTTTGGGTAAATGCAGCCAGCTGGGGACTGGCTCTGAGCGGCCGTATGCTGAAACCCAAGCACAATAACCCTGTAGAAGCCATTAATGGCCTAGTTAGTAAATTGACCCTAAGCATCACAAGAGAAGCTGTCAATAGAGCTATTCGCGTATTAAGCGAGCAGTTTATTTTTGCCGAAAGCATTGAAGATGCGGTAACTAAGTCGGTAAAACTAGAATCTGAAAATACCGCTTGTAGTTTTGATATGCTGGGTGAACAAGCCATTACCGAAGAAGATGCACAACACTATCTGCGCGCATACAGCCATGCAATAGAAACCATTGCACGAAACAATCAGCATAAACAGCTACATGATAATATCTCCATTAAACTATCAGCATTGCATCCTAGATACGAACCCAATCAGCAACATACCGTTGTACCCATTTTAATGGAACGTATTCTAAAGCTAGCGACCTTGGCCAAAGAGCATGACGTCCCGATTACTATTGACGCGGAAGAACAGTATCGTTTGGACATGATGCTGCAAGTTTTTGAGTCCGTCTTCAGCCATCAAAGCATGGCAAATTGGGAACACTTGGGTATCGCAGTTCAAGCTTACGGTAAACGCGCGCTGGCTATTGTGCATTGGCTACATGCACTGGCGCAAAAAGAACAAAAACGCATACCGCTACGATTAGTAAAAGGCGCATACTGGGATTCTGAAATTAAATGGGCTCAACAACATGGTTTAACTGAGTATCCAGTCCTAACCCAAAAAGCCAGTACAGATTTAAATTACTTAAATTGCGCACGCTTTCTTTTGTGTCAGCAAGAGGTTTGGTTACAACCGCGCTTCGCTAGCCACAATGCGTGGACAGTACAATATTTATTGGAGATGAACAGCCAAGTCCCGTTTGAATTGCAACGCTTGCAAGGAATGGGCTCTGCGTTGTTCCATGAGATCCGCAAGAAGCATGACATTGCGTTTCGTATTTACGCCCCAGTAGGTAAACACAGAGACGTATTGCCCTATATGGTCAGACGCTTAATTGAAAACGGAGCGAATACGTCGTTTGTTTTTCAAGTTCAAGATCCTTACATTCCGATGCATCACTTATTACAGCATCCGGCTGACTTTTTGATGCAAAGCTCCATCGCCAACCCTAATATTCCATCACCACGCGAACTCTTTGTAGATTACCCCAACAGCGAGGGCGCAGAACTAGGTAATGATCAAGTCTATTATGACACTATGGATCAAATCCTACCCTTCCATGAAGAATACTATGAAGTACTTTGTATGATCGCGGGTGAAGCCATCGAACCTAATGAAGGCCATGCGATTATCAGCCCAGTTGATAAGCGTACAATGGGACGCGTACATTATTGTGATCAAGCGATTTTAGATCGTTGCGTATCGTTCTTAAAATCACATCCATTGCCTGACGAACCGATTGAACATGTTTGTGCGCGATTAGAGCGTTTTGCTGACCTCTTGGTGCAAAACAAACATGAATTGATGTATTTATGCATGGAAGAAGCTGGCAAGACATTACAAAATGCCCATGACGAAGTCAGAGAAGCCGTGGATCTCGTGCGCTATTACGCACGCCAAGCGCAAAAGAATTTCGCCGACCCAAGTATTCTGGATTCAGTTACCGGTGAAGAAAACCTTTTAACCTACGATCCAAGAGGCACAGTGTTGTGTATTAGTCCTTGGAACTTCCCTCTCGCTACCTTCATTGGACAAGTTTCTGCTGCCCTAGGATGTGGTAACCGCATTATTGCAAAACCCGCACGCCAGACAAGCATCATTGCGTATCGTGTAATGGAGTTACTCTTAGAAGCAGATATTCATCCAGAAAAATTGTTCTTTTTACCCGGAAAAGGCTCGGATATTGCGCATGGGTTAATTCACGCAAAGCAAATTAGTATGGTGTGTTTTACAGGGTCGATTTCTGCGGCTAAACAAATTCAAAGCTGGCTAATTGAATATGGTCATGGATTCACACCCTTCGTCGCCGAAACAGGCGGACAAAATATAATGGTTGCGGATAGTACTGCCTTAATCGAGCAACTAGTACAAGATGTTGTAGCGTCGGCCTTCGATAGCAGCGGTCAGCGTTGCAGTGCATTGCGAGTACTTTATATTCAGGAGGATATTAAAGAAACATTCTATCGCCAACTACAAGGGCGAATGGCATTACTGAATATCGATTCGCCATTTTTACGAAATACCGATATGGGCCCACTCATTGACTCAGAAGCCCAACAGTCTTTAAGTAACCATATTGATTGGCTGCAGAAAAATGCCAAACATATAGCCACAGCACCAATTCATTCAAAACTTCCTAGCGATAATTATATGGCACCTAGCGCCTGGGAAATTAAATCGCTGTCTGAATTAACGCAAGAGCATTTTGGTCCTATTCTTCATGTGATTAGCTTTAAACCTGACGAACTGGAAAGCATTATCCAGCAAGTAAATGCCTTAAATTATGGACTGACCTTTGGTATTCACTCACGTAATCAACGCTGGATTAACTACATAAGTCACCGTGTGGGCGTTGGCAATGTGTACATCAACCGCGAAATGATTGGAGCAAAGGTTGGCGCTCAACCTTTTGGTGGGCATGGCATGTCTGGCACTGGCCCGAAAGCCGGTGGACCAAATTACGTACACGCCTTTGTAAAAGAAAAAACGTTAACGAGTAATATTACTGCGTTTGGTGGTAATCAAGATTTGCTTAGCTAATTGTGAGTTGTGGACATTGTCATTCTCAGCTTGACTGAGAATCCATCCGATTGATTTCAAACTGCAAAATGGATTCCCGCCTTCGCGGGAATGACGAGGAAGAATCATCCGCGGAAAAGACAACGCCGTCTTCCTACGGCGTCGCGACGCAACATAGACCGGAGGATCCACAACTAACAACACAAAAGCCAACATTAAAAAAATAAGAAGGTGGATTCCCACCTTCGCGGGAATGACCAAAATCATCCGCGGACAAAGTAACACCGTCATCCTGCGGCGTCGCGAGGCGACAGAGACCAGAGGATCCATACGATTGATTTCAAACTGCAAAATGGATTCCCGCCTTCGCGGGAATGACGAGGAAGAATCATCCGCGGAAAAGACAACGCCGTCTTCCTACGGCGTCGCGAAGCGACATAGACCGGAGGATCCATACGATTGATTTCAAACTGCAAAATGGATTCCCACCTTCGCGGGAATGACCAAAATCATCCGCGGACAAAGTAACACCGTCATCCTGCGGCGTCGCGAAGCGACAGAGACCAGAGGATCCATACGATTGATTTCAGACTACAAAATGGATTCCCGCCTTCGCGGGAATGACCAAAAATCATACTCGGACAAAGTAACACCGTCATCCTCCGGCGTCGCGAAGCGACTTAGACCGGAGGATCCATCAAAATAAATCAATATACAGATCACGCCAACTAGGATTAAAGCTATCGATTAGATTCAACTTCCAAGAACGATTCCAATGCTTTAACCTCTTTTCTCGTTGAATAGCACTTTCCATATTTTCAGTAACTTCGTAATAGACTAACGTTTTTAATCCATACCGCGCGGTAAAGGAATCAACTGCATTGTTCTTATGTTGCCACACTCGCTTTTTTAAATCCGATGTAACTCCAACATAGATGGTGCCTTTTCGATAATTAGTCATGATGTACACACAAGGTGTTTTATTCATTTCATCACTCCTCGAAAACTTCAATTTTTCGAGAACTGAGCAAAAACTGGAATCAGCTAGATTTCTTATTTTTTTGAGAGTTGAAGTTTTTCACATGCCCGGTGCTAAATGATTTCATACCGCTAAATGGATTCCCGCCTTCGCGGGAATGACGAGGAAGAATCATCCGCGGGAATGACCAAAAATCATACTCGGACAAAGTAACACCGTCATCCTCCGGCGTCGCGAAGCGACTTAGACCGGAGGATCCATCCAATTGACTTCAAGCCCGTTCAATGGATACCAGATCAAGTCCGGTATGACTAGTAGAGTATTCTCGACCGAGTCGGGAATGACGTATGAAACTCAAGACTAATCAGCCGCTATCGCTTTATTAATAAAGTCATACTCTTTGTCTTGGTACTGTTCGTCATGAATGACTTCATGGAGGTTTTCTAAGGTATTCAATGGCGTATCCACCACGATGGCATTTACCAACCAGTCGGGAAGACTACCGCCTGGATCAGCGTGTACTTGATATACCACTTTGGTCATGCCATCGTCTTGCGGTGTAAATTCCCATTTTCCTTGAATACTCGGCATACGCACAAAGTCATCATTTTTAGTATGGCCACCTTGCGCCCTTAGATGTGAGGTGACAGCACCTTTACTATCTGCAACAAAAGACGAATGCACGTATACGTCACGGTCTGTTACCGGCCACGGGGTTTCATTAACTGTGTACACCACTTTCTCGGTATCCGAAATTTCTTCGACCATGTCAAATTGAATCACGTTGTGCATCCATTGTGTGGCACGCTTAGTATCCTCCAACAAAGCAACAAAAGCGGTCACTGGGGCTTTTATAAAGGTAACACCTTTAAACTCTTTGAGTGGTGAATCCCCGACAGATCGAGTAAAAACTTCGATTGCTAAATCTTCATTGTCAGCCTCAAGGTCCCATTCTGATACTGAACTGCTTGTGCTATCTGCACTAGAAGCCTGCAGGGGTAACATGGCAAAAATCGCAATAGATAAGATTTGGGATAGGAGTTTCATGATTCACCGTCTTGTTTTTATTGTAGAACAATAAGACAGTAATTATTTTCTCCACAAAAGGCAATGACTCAAATAACCGAGATTATTGGCATTTGGGTCATTGCCATAGCGTTGCGATGCATTATTTTCCATTACCACCCAAACAATTAGGAGAATCAGGCACGCTTTGTTTCTGCCAAGTGTCCGGCGCAAAGGTATGCAAGGCAAGGGCATGTACCGGACCTGCGAGTTCATCTTTAAGCGCCGCATAGATCGCTTGGTGTTGCTTGACTTTGTTCATGCCAGCAAACTCATCAGCTACGAGCACCACCTTAAAGTGTGTTTCGGAATTGGCTGGCACACTGTGCATATGGCTTTCGTTAACGATTTCTAAATGCTTAACACTGAACTGGTCGTTTAATTTTTGCTCGATAGTTTCTTGAATCATGATCTGCAACTCTAATAAATATTTACGCCTTGGCATATTGTGCCTTGCGGCCAGCCAAGTGTAAAAACATGTATGGATATACATATATCCATTGACGCTCACCCTGCCCCCAATGTATAAATAACAGTGTTTTAAACGGAGTCCACCCCAGAGGCCAAATCATGAGCAACGCACAATCTTTGATTGAACAATTCTACCAAGAAGAACAAGAACTCAAGGCACAAGAGGCCACTTTTACCCCTCTAGATTTGAGCGTCAGCAGCGCTGATATGGCCATGATTAACATCATCAGCAAGCGCTTCAATAAGGACAAGCAGGTATTGGTTCGTGAAGCTTTGAGCCAAGCTCTTATCGATATGTTCAATGCGCTTGAACCAGTAGAACGTAAGATGCTTTCTAAAGAAGCGGATGAAATGGCTAACAGCATTGCCCAAGAGATCGCAGAAGAGCAAGGCCTAGATCAACTTGAAGTCACCGGCACAAACTGGGCTCAGCAAGACAAACAAGCAGCTAAAGATGAAAAGAAAGCAGAAAAAATCGCTCAACAAGAGCGTGAAAAGCTAGAAGCCGAAATCCGCGCCGAAATTGAAGCAGAGCAGGCTGACATCAACCGCGATGAAACTGCTGAAGCTGCTAACGAAGCTGAAGCACATACTGAAGAGTCTCATGAAGCTCTTTCTGAGACGGCGGGCGAGTCTGAGCCTCAAGAAAACAGCATTTTCGGTGA
This sequence comes from Bermanella marisrubri, assembly GCF_012295615.1. Taxonomy (NCBI): domain Bacteria; kingdom Pseudomonadati; phylum Pseudomonadota; class Gammaproteobacteria; order Oceanospirillales; family Oceanospirillaceae; genus Bermanella; species Bermanella marisrubri. Next base: position 1,447,337 of record NZ_CP051183.1, on the reverse strand, counting down.
AAGCCAGGAGGAAGAAAAAGAGACCTCTAGCAACAGTATCTTTGCTTAACATCGTGACCTCTCGACAAAGCCGATTGGGTGTTTAATTTTAATTCTTCAGTTAAAATATCACCCAATCAAGGCTTTGCTTATCCTATCTTGATAGCTGAGCACTTTCCTCAGTACGCTGACAAAAACGATATTGATATTAATAGGTAGTAGTAAATGGCCATTCAATGGTTCCCTGGACACATGCATCGTGCCCGTAAGCAAATTTTAGAGACTATCGCCAATATCGATTTAGTGATTGAAGTTCTAGACGCACGCCTGCCCTATTCCAGTGAAAACCCCATCATTCCCGATCTATTGAAAGACCGCCCTTGCTTAAAATTACTGAACAAGACGGACTTAGCCGATCCTGAATTGACCCAAGTATGGCTGGATTATTTTAATAGTCGTGAGAATACACGAGCTATTGCACTTACTGGCTTAGATAAAAAACAAGTCAAACGCATCACTCAATATTGCCATGAAATGCTACCGGAACGTCGCGAATCGAAAAAATCCATTCGTACCATGATTGTCGGTATTCCCAACGTCGGTAAGTCGACATTGATCAACACACTCGCTGGACGTACCGTCGCTAAGGCTGGCAACTTGCCAGCCCTAACTCGTCATCCACAACAAATTAAAATCAACGACGGCATTGTGTTATCCGACACGCCAGGGATTTTATGGCCCAAAATACATAATGTGAAAAGTGGTTTTCGTTTAGCAGCAAGTGGTGCGGTTCGTGACACTGCATTGGATTATTTTGAAGTAGCCGAATTTGCTGGGCAAATGCTTATCGACCTTTATCCGGAACGCTTAGTCGAACGCTACAAATTAAAGGCACTACCCGAGAGTGGCGAAGAGGTCATTGATGCCATTGGGCGCAAGCGCGGTTGCTTGCGAAGTGGTGGCGTGGTTGATATGCATAAAGCAGCTGAAATCTTGATCCATGAACTTCGTAACGGCAAAATGGGCAAATTAACCTATGAAACGCCAGACATAATGGAAGCAGAAGAAGCGGCATTAGCGGAAGAGCGGGCTCGTAAAGAAGCTGAAGCTGAAGAGAAAAAAGCGAAGAAATAATGAAACACTAAGTGGTCCTCAACTTGATTGAGAATCCACCTAATTGATTTCAAACTGGACAATGGATTCCCGATCAAGTCGGGAATGACAGTTTTTTTGTCATCCTCAACTCGATTGAGGATCCATCTAATTGATTTCAAACTGGACAATGGACTCCCGATCAGGTCGGGAATGACATCTAAAAAATTTATATCGTTACTAAATACTTATAATTCACATCTCATAAATTAAAAAGCACCTATGGCAAAGTCTCTACAAGAACAACTGCTAAGCGCAGGCTTAACCAATAAGAAAAAATTAAAGCAATCAGAACGCGAAAAGCAAAAGCAAGCCAAGCAGAAGCGTGAAGGCGAGGATGTCATTGACGAAGCCAAATTACGAGCAGAAGAAGCTCGTAAAGCTAAGCTCGAGAAAGATCGCGCCTTAAATGAAGAGCAAAATGAAAAGGCCAAAGCCAAAGCTATTGCCGCGCAAATCAAACAACTCATCGAAAGCAATGCGATTGACTTGAATAATGGCGAAATTGATTACAATTTTACCGACGGTAAAAAGATAAAACGTATTCAGGTTACTGATCGGGCTCACAAGCAACTGAGCCGTGGCGTTTTAGCCATCGCCAAGCTAGGTCCCACCTATCACGTTATCCCAGCGAATATTGCCGACAAAATCCGCCAGCGAAATGAAGATTACATTGCATCTCAAGTGGTCAGTGGTGACGACGAGTTCTCAAAAGAGGACGATCCCTATGCAGACTACCCAATTCCTGATGATTTGATGTGGTAATCATACCTTTAAAATGCCTATACTGAGTTCATGCTTTGATTAGCCAGGAGGCTTACCATGAAATTCAGTATTCTTTCCTTCATTTTCGTTTTTCTATCAGCATGCAGCTCTCATCACCATGTGAATCATCACGAGGGTATGCACAAAACCGATAACAAATCAGAAAATGCGAAAGCCCGTGCTGATAAGGCTCATGATGAGCTTGATCGAGAGATGGAATAATTGGTGAGTGTTGAATGTTGAATGTTGAGTGTTCAATATCGTCATTCTCAGCTTGACTGAGAATCCACTTCAATAGTTTTGAATGTTGAGTTATGAGTTGTGAATAATGGATTCTCCGGTCTGTCGCTTCGCGACGCCGGAGAATGACGAAAAACTCACAACTCACAACTCACAACTCACAACTCACAACTCACAACTCACAACTCACAACTCAACACTAAACACTAAACACTAAACACTCAACACTAAACACTAAACACTCAACACTAAACACTCAACACTAAACACTCAACACTAAACACTAAACACTAAACACTATTTGGCCATTAGCTCTTCTAAAGCTGGATGAGTTGCTTCATAAGCTTTTGTGCATGTCTGAATACAATCCGCTAGCAGATTCGTTGCAGGTCCGGCTATTTCTTTACTCGCATAGACTAGGTACAAACTCCCCTGCTTACGGTAATCCGTATCCAGTTCCAGAGGTTTAACGTTGCCTTCGTTGATTAAATCACAGGCTTCATGTGTCGGTAACCAAGAAAAACCTAAACCACTTGCTAATAAGGCTCTAGCGCTTTCAAAATTAGAGACTGTCCAGCGTAAATCCGATCCTAACCAACCTGAATCTCGATTTTGTTTAATCGCACTGTCTTTAATGACAATGTGCATCTGGGATTCTAGGTCTTTCATCGTCACAGGACGACCTAGCTTCTGGAGCTCATGATCCGGATGAGCCACCGCAATAAATTGAATATCCATTAGCTTTTCACCCATAAACCCTGGGGGCACAACGGGCGTAATCGATAACTCGACCTTTTTCTCTAGTAACGCTTCGGCTGCACCCGACAGCACTTCTTCTCTGAGCACGACCTTGGTATTGCTGCTTTTGGGTAAAAAATCTTTAAACGCGTTTATCAGAATTGATTTAGGGAAGATCGCATCCATCGCTAAACGAACTTCTGCTTCCCAACCTTGCTCTAAACTCGCTGCTACGGCCTCTAATTCCATCGCGTGCTCAATCAAATGACGAGAGCGCTGCAATAGAGCTTCTCCAGCGGAAGTCAGTACCGCCTTTCGACCTTCGATATGCAATAGCTCCATACCAAGCTGCTCCTGAAGCTTGCCAACGGTATAGCTGATTGAAGACTGGCTCTTGTGCAAAGCTTCAGCAGCTTGGGCATAGCCGCCATGATCAATTACCGCTTGCAGGGTTCGCCATTGCTCAAGTGTGACTCTTGGTCCACGCATGTTCGGGTTTCTTATTGTGGCTGTTATACTAAGCAGCATAAATCAGTATTGAGTTGAGAACAATATGAGTACCTTAGCCGCATTAGATGAAGATCAGTTAGAAACCCTAGCCCTCTTTTTAGAGGAACAAAGCGAAGTGGCCGATGGGCTGGATTTTTTTGCCCTACATGGATTACTTACCGCCAATGCCGTAGCGTTACATCGCCTAGACTGGTTAGCACTGGAACCTATTGTTTTTGCTGAACCTGTAAAATGGTCGTCTGACCAGGATAAGCAAACAATCCTATCGCTGATTGATACGCTACAAAAAGAAATCATCGAATTAGTAGAGTCCGGTCAAAGCTTCCCGGTACCGTGCGATCTTAACGTGGAAGCGGATGAAGACGGTGAAGCAGCACCACTAGAGAACTGGTGCGTAGGCTTTATTATGCTAAGCATGGAAGACGAAAAAAGCTGGTACGGGGAACACGAAGAGCAAGCAGCCGAGCTGCTATTCCCCATCGTCTACGCGTCTGGCGTGAATGCAGAAGCACCAGAGTTTGCCGAAATTGACGAAGACGATCGCTTAAGCAAACAAGTATGTGCCGATATACCTGATAACGTTGTGGATTTATTTTTGCTCTATCACGGCGATAAATAATCCACATTATGATTTGAGCAGCAACGGAAAATCCACGTCCACTGTACTGCCGCCATCTAGGTATTCGACACGACTGCACAATCGCTTAATCAAGCCGATGCCACGACCGAATGAATCTTCGTGACTGGCATCAAATATCTTATCCACATCGAAACCATTACCACTGTCCGTCATCCGGATATTGAGCAACCTATGATCTGCACCATTGATTACTTGAATCATCAGCTTTAGGTGTGCTTCTTCTAATGACGCCAAGTGTTGCTCTCTTTGCTGGTAATAACTTTGAAAGCCTTCTGTGGTTTGTTTCAAAGCGCTATCTAAACCCAAGATGCCGTGCTCTAACGCATTTGAATACAGCTCCGAAATCAATAATCCGACTAAATCACGGTAAGGTCTGATGACGCTTTGCGCCCCCAAAATAGACATGACCTCTTCTACTGGCTGTCCTCGTTGTAAATCTTGTATCGACAAGGTGCAATTCATTGACCAAACAATACCATCTTGAACAACACTATGATTCACAAGGTCATGCTGCCCTTCCTCCAGCTCCACTTTGCCTGCATTCACCTCTACTAGGGTAATGTCGTCACTTTGTTTTGCTTCAGCGGTATAGGCCTTTAGTGTTTTCAAAACATGTTTAAATGAATCTCGCTCAGTTTGATTTAGGCATTGCTGCAAGCGTTTCTCTCCGAAGAAATCACCGCGCTGACTTTCTGCCTCAATAATACCGTCAGTGATAATAATTAACTTCTGATCCGATTTAAGATGTTTAACCTGAAAGCCCTTATTAAATCTTTCATCGGATTCTATGCCCAAGGGCATATTCTCTGAACACAGTGTGTCCACCACCCCTTCGGATTCACTAATGAGATATCCATCAGGCAAACCGCCAGTCCATAATTGCACGCTGTCACCACTCTCATTCAATTCAACAATTGTGGCACAGCAAAACATATAATCAGGTAACATCGACCGAAGCATACGGTTAAACTCATAAGCGATTTCACCCACACTTAAATGGCGAATAGCGAGTTCATTAAACGCGTGTACCAACGGTAAGGTACCGATGGATGCTCCTAAACCGTGTCCGGTAAAGTCCCCAACAAACACATAGAGCCCGCCAGTTAAACTGGGCGCAGACAAGACAATATCACCATTAAACGTGGACGCAGGCTGGATGTGAGTTCGCAGTGAGCGTGTGTTTTTTATATTGTGCTCTAAGGCTTTGTTAAAGATATGGGAAACAATATTTTGCTCTCTTTGCCACAAACTATTGTAATGAGTGAGCACAGCGTTTTTCTCAGAAATATCGCGCGTTAATTCGCGAATACGAAGATGGGCATGTATTTTGGCTTTAAGAATTACTTCATTGTAGGGTTTACTTAAGAAGTCGTCACCGCCAGAGTCTAGGCAGTCTTTCAAAGCTTTCGCGTCGTCCAACGCAGTTAAGAATATAACTGGGACATAATTGTCTTCTTGACCAATTTCTTTTATGCGTTTCGTGGCTTCCAAGCCGTCCATGATGGGCATAATCACGTCCATTAAAACCAGATCAAAATCGCCAGATTTGAACTCGTTTACTGCTTCTTCACCATTTTGCGCCTCGGAAACTTGATGGCCTTCATCCTCAAGCAACCATTTTAGAATTTCTCGGTTGGTTACCTGATCATCTACTACTAATATGTGCATCGAAGACCTTATTTAAACAAGAATTTCTTATCGAAGTGAGCAATTGAAAAAATCTTCTTGAGGTTGGGCTGGCAATTCCGAATCTCGATTCCCTGATCATCACTGCCTAGGTGATTTTTCATATTTAACAACATGCCTAATGCTGAACTGTCAATATACTCAGTCTTACCCAAGTCCACTACGAAGGCCTTACTTGAACTCTCTAAACTGCTATACGCATCGCGGAATTCCTGCAGGATGTTGAAGTCGAATCTTCCGTTTATGGAAATTATCACTTCCGAGCCCTGCTCATCGACAATAACACTAGACATGTTTCTTCCTTATTTGATAAACCCCTATAAGCAGAATAGTTTACGATTAGGATTTTACGCAATGACGATGGAATGCTTTAGACTAAACCAGAGAAACGCTATACAGTTAAGTTATGAATAAGCGCATTCTTCATTATTTTTTGATCGGATTCGGCTGGATCAGTGTTGTTCTAGGGGTGGTTGGTATTTTCTTACCCTTACTTCCCACAACGCCGTTTTTACTATTGGCAGCCGCTTGCTTTGTACGCTCTAGTCCACGCTTTTACAACTGGTTAGTTCAGCATCCTAAGCTAGGGAATTACATCATTCACTATTTGGAAGGTAATGGAATTCCTCTACGCGGGAAGATTATGGCAATCACCATGATTTGGGTCACCATGGGGATCAGTATTATCTGGGTCGTTCCTGTTTGGTGGGTAAAGTGGGTGCTCGCTGCTATAGGCTTGAGTGTCAGCATCTACATAGCGCGACAACCCACTCTTAATTCCGATCTTCCTGCTATCGAAGCCAGACCTCAACACGACGATTCTTAGTCGCTGCAGACTGTTCAAAGGCTGCAACAGGATTGTATTCGCCATAGCCTTCGGCTTCATCTGGATAAATACCTAAGCGAGATAACTCACGGCGCACAGCCATGGCGCGTAGTTTAGACAAGAGCTTTGAGCGTTCTTTGTTTTTGCGGCGATCACCAAAGCCAATGAGCACGAGTTCTTGCTGTGGGTGTTCCGTCATATAATAAGCAAGACGTTGAATATCTTTTAGGGCTTTATTGTCGAGTTTGGCGCTGCCTTCCTTAAAACGAAAGTTAATACTCAAACGCTTAGCGTTTTTAACCATCGCCAAATAGTCCTGAGGCAATTCGTCAGGCAAAGCAACATCCATAGCTTCTACGTTTTGTGAGATGTAACCTTCGGCATTGACAACACGCTGGCCTTGAATTCCTTCGGCAAAGGCCAAAAACTCATTTACATATTTGTTTTTGCTCGCGCCCGGTGTATACAAAAATAGTCGACGACTCAAGGCATAGTCTTCAGTAGCCACCGTCATGATTGATGGCTGAAAAGGTTGTGCCGGACCGTCGCTAATGGCAACCAATTTAGCTTCTTTAACAAAACCAAGACCAACAAAACCAATACCAGAAGGATCGGTTAGGACGCTATCGACAAGATCCTCACTGGACTCATAGCGGAAAGCATCGCTCGATAATGTAAACCTTTTTGCTAACACCATTGATTTGAAGCTATCCCAGGTACCCGATTTATTATCACGCGCATACAGTGTGATTGCTCGATCTTGACCACCCAATTGCGACCAATTGCTAATTTGACCGCTATAAATCAAACCCACTTGTTCCTTACTTAATTGAGACACAGGGTTATCTGGATTGACGATAATCGCCAAACCATCAATCCCTAGAACATGCTCTGATTCAGGAGCGCGTAAATTTGCTAATGGTTGCGCTGCTTTCACCTCTTTATCTTTGACTGGGCGAGAGGCTGCCCAGATTTGCGCTTGGCCATCGACCAGTTTTTTAAAGCCGGTACTTGAACCATGAGCCGCGATAAAGATATTCACGCTTTTTCCTTGGTCCGGCAGATCACCAGTAATCAGCTTCTCGTTTGCAGTGGGCAACGGACGAATCATTACATTTTTTGCACCCTTGGCCTTTAAGTACTCCATAGCCAAATTAGGCGCCAAACTTCCACCAATAGTATTGGAACCTTGGATGCTGAATAACGTCTTTTCCGACGAACCTACTAGCGCTTCAAAAGGCGCAGGCTTCACCAGAATTTCTGATAATGATTGATTGAGTCGAGCTTCTTGCTCAACACTTAACGAGGCAAAAACAAAAGAGGAGAAAATCCAAGAGAAAAGGAATAAAAGGCTATATTTCATCGACTAACCCGTAACAAATAAATTTGTGCGCAGGTTAACGATTTAATATTACAGATTTGTTACAAGGCTTAAGAGTGGCAAGTGTTCAAGTCGGGTATGACGGGTGCGCACGTCATTCTCCGGCGTCGCGTAGCGACATAGACCGGAGAATCCATCACTCAACACTCTCACTCAACATTCACAACTCAAAATTAAGTTAAGCTTCGTCAGGCACCGCTTGATCGATAATCTGCTTCAGCTCACCATTGGCGCCCATTTCCGTGATGATGTCACAACCACCTACTAACTCACCTTTGACCCAAAGCTGTGGGAACGTTGGCCAGTTAGCGTATATAGGTAAGTTTGAACGAATGTCAGGATTAGATAGTACGTCAACATAAGCGAAGCGCTTACCGCACTCCATCAGCGCCTGCACCGCACGAGCAGAGAAACCACACTGGGGCTGATTAGGGTTGCCTTTCATATAAAGCAGGACGTCGTTGCTTTCGATTTGCTCTTTGATTTGATCCATGATGTCTGACATAAAACTCTCTCACTCGATACTTGGACAATTGGTTGGATTTTATCGAATAACCCAGTGTTTTACTAGGACACTAGCTATTAATGATTGGTTTTGGATGTTCAACATCGTCGTTCTCGACTTGATTGAGGAACCATACTTCAATTTAAAATCAATTACTTAGGTTGCTACATAATGGATTCCCTATCGAGTCGGGAATGACATCCCCGTCATTCTCAGCTTGCCTGAGAATCCATCCAATTGATTTCAAGCAGTGAAATGGATTCCCGCCTGCGCGGGAATGACGTTTTTGTAAACCGTCATTCTCCGGCGTCGCGAAGCGACAGACCGGAGAATCCATCACTCATAATTCAACATTCGCAATTCAACACTAAAAAAAGCTCACACCCAATATTTATTGCGGATTTTATCCTCTTTAGGGCTTTTAGAGCGGATTTTAGCCCAAAGCACCACCTCAATAGCCTTGTATTGGGCTTGAAGTTAGGTATTATCTTTCCCCTATTTTTTATGGCAGCTCGGTCAAATACGCCAGATTTTGCGTATTTAAGGCCTAAACGCTGCCATTTTGCGTTTAAAGCGACTGAGGAATTATCGGTGCAACATCAAGCGATCATGAATACCTACGGCCGGCTACCAGTAACATTTAGTCATGCCAAGGGCGCTTATGTATATGATGACAAAGGCAATAGCTACCTAGATGCGCTGTCGGGCATCGCTGTGTGCGGGCTAGGTCATGCTCACCCTGCTGTGACTCAAGCTATTTGTGAACAAGCAGATAATCTGGTCCATGTTTCCAATTTGTACGGTATTAATCGACAAAACGAATTAGCCGAAAAGCTAACCAAGATTAGCGGCATGGATAATGTTTTCTTCAGCAATTCAGGCGCCGAAGCTAATGAAGCAGCAATCAAAATCGCTCGCAAATATGGCAATGAAAAAGGTGTCGAACTACCAACTATTTTAGTTGCAGAAAATGCTTTCCACGGCCGCACTATGGCGACCCTAACTGCAACAGGTAATAAAAACGCTCAAGCTGGCTTTGGTCCGCTTTTAGATGGCTTCGAGCGTGTACCCTACAACGATTTAGAAGCAGCTAAAAAAGCCATTGAAAAGAATCCGAATATTGTTGCCGTATTAATAGAACCAGTCCAAGGAGAAGGTGGTGTCACCGCCGGGCTAGACGACTATTTAACGGGCTTACGCAAACTATGCGATCAGAACGACCTGCTTTATATGCTAGATGAAATTCAAACGGGTAACGGCCGCACTGGGCAATATTTTGCGTACCAACACTACAACTGGAAGCCAGACGTAGTGACGACCGCAAAAGGCTTGGGTAATGGCGTGCCTATCGGCGCGTGCTTGGCCAAGGGCAAAGCAGCAGAAGTGCTTCAACCCGGTAGCCATGGCTCCACCTATGGCGGTAACCCCCTAGCGTGTAGCGCAGGCTGTGCCGTTATCGACACAATTACTTCTGCCAACTTGTGCGAGCGCGTTCAAGCGTTGGGAGAACGTATTCGTCATCAGCTGCAATCACATTTGGATAATCAGCAAGTAACAGAATACCGCGGAAAAGGCTTAATGATTGGTATTGTTTTAAATACAGATGAAGCCTGCGGCGCCATTATGAAAATGGCATTGGATGAAGGATTGTTATTAAACGTTACAGCAGGAAATGTTGTACGTTTATTGCCACCCTTTATTTTAACTGACGAGCAAGCGGACACAGTGGCAGAAAAAACCGCCAATGTGATCAAAGCTTTCCTCGCCGAAAAGCAATAAAAAAAGGCTCTATATTATGGGCAGCATGCAAGTTAAAACCCCGAGACACCTTCTGACGCTGTTAGATCTTACACCAGCGGAACTACAGCACATCACCAGTCGTGCAACCGAATTGAAGCGCATGCATCGTGCAGGGGAAATTTACGAACCACTAAAAAACAAAGTACTGGGAATGATCTTCGAAAAATCATCTACCCGTACTCGCGTGAGCTTTGAAGCGGGTATCGCGCAATTAGGTGGCTCAGCGATCTTCCTATCGCCACGCGATACTCAATTGGGTCGCGGTGAGCCTATCGAAGACAGCGCAAAAGTGCTTTCTCGTATGTGTGACATCATCATGATCCGTACATTTGGCCATGACATCGTTGAAAATTTCTCTGCAAATTCTCGCGTACCCGTCATTAACGCACTGACTGATGATTTTCATCCATGTCAGTTACTAGCAGATATGCAAACCTACCAAGAACACCGCGGCAGCATCAAAGGCAAGACTGTGGTGTGGGTGGGTGACGGTAACAACATGTGCCATAGCTACATCAATGCCGCCAAGCAGTTCGATTTTAATTTAGTGGTGAACTGCCCTGAAGGTTTCGAACCCATGGCCGAACTTATGGAAGCCAATAAAGACCGCGTTAAAATCATTCGCGATACAAAAGAAGCTGCCAAAGGTGCCCATTTATTGGTGACGGATGTCTGGGCATCCATGGGGCAAGAAGAAGAACAAAAAGAGCGTGAAAAAGTTTTTAAATCTTACCAAGTTAGCCCAGCAGTGATGGACTTGGCTGATAAAGACGCCCTCTTCATGCACTGTTTACCTGCTCACCGTGGCGAAGAAATCAGTCACGATATGCTTGATGATCCGCGCTCTGTGGTATGGGACGAAGCAGAAAACCGCCTGCACGCACAAAAAGCCCTGATGGAATTTTTGCTTAGTGCTTAGTGTTGAGTGTCCCAAATCGTCATTCCCGACTTGATCGGGAATCTACAACCCGCCATCCTCACAACTTGATTGAGGATCCACTATTCGGTTTGAAATCAATTGGATGGATTCTCAGTCGAGCTGAGAATGACGAGCCCCCGATATTCTCCGGCGTCGCAAAGCGACAGACCGGAGAATCCATCACTAAACACTCGAAACTCAATATTTAAAACTAAAAACGGTGGATGCAAACATCCCTCAACTGCGATAAAATGCGTGACGACTAAACTCTTAATTTCATTAAGGATGTGGCCTTGGACCTCAAACTATCTAACCGTGTTCAAAGCATTAAACCTTCACCCACTCTTGCCGTAACAAACCGCGCTGCTGAATTGCGTGCTGCAGGCAAAGATATTATTGGCCTAGGCGCTGGCGAGCCGGACTTCGATACTCCCGAGCACATTAAAGATGCAGCCAAACAGGCTATGGATAACGGCTTTACTAAGTACACTGCCGTTGACGGAACACCTGATCTGAAAAAAGCCATTATTGCTAAATTCAAAAACGATAACGGCCTAAACTACGAAGCCAACCAAATTCTTGTTAGTTGCGGTGGCAAGCAAAGCTTCTTTAACTTGAGCCTTGCATTATTAAATCCAGGCGACGAAGTCGTTATTCCTGCACCTTACTGGGTAAGCTACCCAGACATGGTCAAAATCGCCGAAGGCGTACCTGTAATTATTGAAACCGATGCCTCAGCACGTTTCAAAATTACACCAGAACAACTTGATAACGCCATTACAGACAAAACAAAGTTAGTGGTCCTTAACAGCCCATCTAACCCATCAGGTATGGCTTATACCAAGGCCGAGTTCGAAGCGCTTGGCGACGTGCTGCGCAAATATCCAAATGTATTAATTGCAACCGACGACATGTATGAACACATTCTTTGGACCGAAGAAGACTTCAACAACATCGTCACCGTCAATCCAGATCTATACGAGCGCACTATCGTACTTAATGGCGTAAGCAAAGCGTACAGCATGACAGGTTGGCGTATTGGTTACGCAGCTGGCCCACAGCCATTGATTGCCTCCATGAAGAAAATTCAAAGTCAGAGCACATCTAGCCCTACCTCTATCGCGCAGGTTGCGGCTCAAGCCGCCCTTGAAGGCAACCAACAGTGTGTGAAAGACATGGTCACGGTATTCAAAAAACGTCATGACTTCATGGTCGACGCCCTAAATGAAATCGACGGTATTGAATGTTTAAATGGCGACGGTACCTTCTACTTATTCCCAAGCTTTAAAGGCGCTCAAGCCAAACTTAACTGCGAAACCGATACGGATCTTGCAGAAAAGCTACTGGAAGCGGGTGTTGCCCTAGTACCAGGCAGCGCATTTGGCACACCGGGTCACATGCGTATTTCTTTCGCTACTAGCGACAGCAACTTAGAGCAATCGATTGAGCGCTTGAAGAAAGCGCTTGGATAAACACCGGGTTATTCTCGCGGTACACTGTGATTCTCGCGATATACTGTGATTCTCGCGATACACTGTCATTCCCGCAGTACTCTTCGTCATTCCCGCGAAGGCGGGAATCCATTACGAGCAATACCCGACTTGATCTGGTATCCAATACCCGACTTGATCGGATATCCATTGATTGACTCGAAATAAATTAGATGGCTCCTCAGTCAAGCTGAGAATGACACGCCCCGTCATACCCGACTTGATCGGGTATCCATTGATTGACGCGAAATAAATTAGATAGCCCCTCAGTCAAACTGAGAATGACATGCCCCATTGTCATTCTCCGGCGTCGCGAAGCGACAGACCGGAGAATCCATCAATATGATGCAACATTCACAATTCGACATTCTTCCGCTCTTCCCGCGTCGAACAAGAAGAATGGGAATGCACCTGAGACGCCAAAAAGAGAACCGTTAAAACATAAAAGTGATTAAAAATATCATGCTCAAACAACGCAACACTCAAACCCGCCACAAAATAAACAATCAAAACCGATATTCCGCAGAAGGACAAATAAGCAACACTACCAGTGCCTCTATTCACCAGGAATGCCTTTAAAAACAACAACCCTGGAGCGACAAACAGCAACAGCATAGAGATCAGGCCAATCACTCCTTTCTCTACAGTTGCGTTCAAAATCTCATTATGAGGGTTATGCCAGCGCCCCACTTCAGGGTTCATGCCTGGTGTATTTTCACGAATCTCAGTCGCATTAGCGCTATAGCTATTCAAACCATGACCGAACCAAGGGCGCTCATTAATTAACCACCATGCGGTTTTGAACATGTCTAGGCGTGCGCCGAGTGAAGAACCTGAATTCCCCTCCATATACATTTCAAAGGCACGCTCAGTCTTGTGTATACGTTGCTCCACAAAATCAAACTGCGCTACAGATACCACAACGATAATTGCTACAGCAAAAAAAGCTACCACTCGCTTTCGATACCCTAGGTAAAAGAACGCACACCCGTACGTAAACACCAAGGCAAAAAAGGCCAACCACGCTCCACGAACCTGAGTCAAAGCACATGCAATACCCGCAGAAATCATCGCCACAAAAAGTAAAGTCTTAATTAATGCAGATTGTCTTTTTACAAAAACCAAAGCATTTAAAGCAAAAGCAAAAAAGATCAATGAAATCGCTGCGTAACGCATAGGATTCACCACACCACTCGGGCGATTCCAAAACTGGGCCATTGGATTATCAAAGGTCATAAAATAACCACTTCCCGACTGCATACTCCAGAGTTGGAGCAAAGACACCACACCTAGCAGGGTCGCCACAAAAGAGAAAAGAACTACAATCGTGTTTAGCTTAAAACGCCACTGCCTAAGCAACAGAAACATAGGTAATATCAACATAAAGGTCGCATAATCCTCCATACGGTAATGGCTCATGCGGCTGTACGGAAACACCAGAAAACTAATAAAAGAAATAAAAGTAAACGCAGAGAAAACCCAGATCAGCAAACGCTCCTCCGGAGAGAAACCAATCAATAACTTACCTCGATACACTGCAAAGCCGACAATCCCCACCAACAGCAGAAGCAATGCGATTCCCTTTGGCACGATGGGAAGCACTAGCAAAGTAATAAAAAAGACTGCATAGAGCGAAAACACGAAATTCCGAAGAGAAATAAAAGATCCCATTGCCGTAGCCAACATTGTCACCCAAATCTTTAAATAAACTAATTTTGCGCGCGCACTATAACAAACTAACGTCATTCAGTAACCAAACTAGAAGCTGCTAGCAGACAAATGATTTCAAGCAGTCTACACTTTAACAAGTATTTGAACGCCTGCTACCAAACGACAATCAAGTATTGACAAAACCTGATAAATCAATAACATAGCAAATGTTGTTCCCCGATAGCTCAGTTGGTAGAGCAGTAGACTGTTAATCTATTGGTCACTGGTTCGAGTCCAGTTCGGGGAGCCACTTTAACCAAAAGGTGCTAGGATGCACATATCCAACATTAGCAACGATGCACAGATACTCCCCTTGATTCAAAAACCTTATACCCAAAGTAAAGTAAACACGCATCGATCAAAGATCCTACTGGTACGCTCTTTACTTGCCGTTGCATGCTTTTCAACCTTATACGCACCTTTTATTAATTCCAATGTGAGCAGCGCGGCACTGAATTCTATCATTGCCTGCATGATGACCTTCATTGGCACAACATATGCCATGACCAAGCTGTCTCGCTACCCTGGCAACTCCTCACTGATGAGCTTGCCGAGCTTAGTGCTCATTCACGTAACGATCGCCGCCCTTATTTTTATTAGCTTTCGATTAGAATATTCAAGACTGGTACTAAGCATAGGTATCCTAAGCGTCCCGATCACACTATTTGTACAGCATCATTTAATTAAAAGACTGACTCAAGCAAGTACATACCTAGTGACACCATTTGGGTGCTTTCAATCACTGAAGTCAAATAGTCACAATCAGTTTATATTACTAAGCACGCCAGGGTTTGGTGAAAACAACATCAAGCACATCGATGGTGTGCTGTTTGATCAGCATGAAAAACTGGATGGCCATTGGCAACAATTCCTTGCTTCCTCAGCCAATCGAAACATCCCACTTTACGATACAACAGAAGTTTACGAGTCTATTAATGGTAAAAGCCCTTTAGATCACCTTCCTGAACTAAGCTCTGGTTCGTTAAAACCCCACTGGTTATACCGCTCGACCAAGCGAATTTTGGAATCATTATTAATTCTTGTAACAAGCCCGGCCTGGCTATCACTAGTATTATTCACTGCTCTATTAATTAAGCTTGAGTCGAAAGGACCAGCTTTTTTTATTCAGCGACGCGTCGGCCAAGGCGGAAAGGAGTTTAGCATGGTGAAGTTGCGCTCGATGAGAACCGATTCGGAAGCCAATGGCGCACAGTTCGCTGGGGAAGACGACCCAAGAATCACCAAGATAGGAAAGTTTATTCGCAAAGTTCGTATCGATGAAATACCTCAATTCTTCAATGTTTTAAAAGGCGAAATGGCATTAATTGGGCCGAGACCAGAGCAAGCATCGTTTGTAAAAGAGTTTGAAGAAAAAATCCCCCTTTATTCCATGCGCCACGTAGTAAAACCAGGAATTACTGGCTGGGCACAAGTAACCCATGGCTATGCTGACGACGAAGAATCTACCAAAGAGAAGTTAGCCCACGACTTTTACTATGTGAAGAATATTTCACTTTGGTTGGATATCATGGTCGTCTTTAAAACAATTAAAACTATGTTGATAGGGTTTGGGGCAAGGTAGTTTCTTATTCTCATAACCAAGACTATTTCAGTGTAGGCAAATGCTCCCTTAATTTTGTAGGAGATCCGCTTGCCATATCGCAGGAAACGAAGCACGATAGCATTTAACGCGCGAACTTATAAAACATAACTTTTAAAAAATTCGGCGATAAACGCAGAGCACTCCTAATCAAAATAATCTTGCAATATTCAAAATATGAAATAAAACCTTCAGCTCTCATATACTGATATATTTTTATTTCGCCCTTTAAAAACTCGTAGCCTCTGCGTGTAATAAAGGCCTGATCTGTACGCATTTTTAGAAGAACTTCAGGGATATTAGCTAAATTCGAACCATTAATTATCATTTTAACCCAGAGCAAATAATCCTCTGGATATAACTCAGGATAACCCCCTACGGATAGAACCGCTTGTTTTCTGAAAATAGTAGCTGGGTGACTAAGCGGACTACGCTTTTTCGCAAAAATTTTAACATCACCCGGTAAGATAGGTAATTTTCGTGTCGAAACGACCTTACCAGAAGCATCGAACTCATCAATATATCCACTTGAAGCATCAATATTAGGATTTTGCTCCATAAAATCTAATTGTTTTTCAAAACGGCTTGGTAGCGATATATCATCAGAATCCATTCTAGCCACCAAATCGTATTCGCAGAACTTTAAACCTTCATTCAATGCCTTTGCGAGACCCTGATTTTCTTCGAGCGTTACTGAATGTATATTTAAAGTTTGCCTATATTCTTCGATAATTTCATGTAAAGAATCAGAAATCGGGCCGTCTTCAACCAAGACTACTTGATTAGGCTTGACGCTTTGTCGGCACAAACTATCGAGGCATTCTGCCAAATTTTCAGATGTTTCTTTAATATAGACAGACATTAGAACAGAAAAATTCATTGCAAATACACCTTATTACTTACGATAATCAGATTTTGATAAGGTTTCAAACTCTCGAAGAATAGATTGCTTACGAGTGATCAGTAAAAAGCCCATAGTACGATAAACTAAGTAATAGAAAGCAATCACTGCATAAATCCGATTACCGTTGGCACCAACCAATACGAAAATCAAGAGTAAAAGGACGACAAAGAAATAGTATTTAATTCTGAAAACATCAACATTACCAACAGCCTTAGACAATAAATCCAGACTAAACTTTTCTTGTTTTGAAAATTCAAGTGTTTTGGAGAGTGGATATAAAATAATAGTGAAACACAAAAACTCGAAGCTTTCTCGCACAGGAACAAAAGGTAATATAAAGCCATAAAACCTAATATAGCTAAGAGGCAGTATTAAAAATAAGTTAATACGGCCTCGACACGAATTATAAACCAAATACAACGCCTGCAAGACCATTGAAACAAATACAAGGTACAGCGTTTTGAATAGATCCAAATCAATTAGATAATACAACCCAAGTAACGCGGCTAAAATAAAAACTCTTAACGATATCAACCTACCCCAATACAAATTAAGTTTTTTTAAAGTGGCAAGTTCCAATCTCATTGTTGGATTTGCCTCATTCTGAACTGTTTTTACATCGTTTTGAAGATAGCCGTTCTCATAAATGTAGTTAATAATCAAAATTCCAAGTACACAATTGAATACACCAGCATAGGATAAACTCTCTTGGAATGTGAAAAATAAAAGAATACTAGGTACAAAATATATAAAGCACCATGAGAGCCGCTGAAAGCGACCTATCAATCGTGTTTTCAAAAAATAAGCGTACGGTATGACAGTATAATAAGGCACACGCTAAACCTCTATTAAAGAAAGGTTAGTTAAAGATTTCTCTTTCCAATATTGCATATTCGCTCTCTTGGATACAATAACGACTTCACGGGCCTGCTTGCACAACAAATAATCACTCTTATTATCAGTAACCACCAAATCAATATCAACGCCTTTAAACAAGCTATGTTTATTACCTAAAAGATCGTTTTTGATTTCTCCATCGTACCTGCCCTTTTTGATGCATAACGTCGATGCCAAGTATGAAGGCACGCCAAGATATTCAGCTATAGCTTTTGCAACAGGTTCAATAGTTGCCGAAACTAAAACAACACTGCTCAGATCCTTGCTTTCAAGAATCTGGTGTACTGGCAACACCTTGAAGTCGGCTAACACTTCTTTCACAAACCTTCTAGCTGAGATTTCAATCTCCGACTCAGAGCAACCCTTTAGAGTACGCAAGTGCAAAACGCGAATTAGGTCTATTGCAAAAAATTTTTCAATCAGCCGATTACCTGCTTTTAAAGGTAAGGTTTTGGTTAGCCACAACAAAGACCGATAAACTAACCTTCGCTCGCGCCATTTACAAAATTCAAAGGTTGTATTACAAGAATACAAAGTTCCACAGATATCAAAGATGCTCATACTAACTCTCTTTAAGGACCGTACTTGCCATAGTGGGAAAAGCTAATCCGATCCATAGTACAGGCGAATACATCATATCCACAAAAAATACAGAAGCAGATATTGCAGAAAGCATAGCAAAATTAATGGATAAAAGCTCTTTACTGGTGGATCGTATACAGCCTAAAACTGCAAGAAAAAAAACAAGAAGAAATATAAAAAATCCGATTAAGCCAAACGACAAAAAAATCTGCAAATAAGTATTATGCATTGTAGTACCTTTAAACCAATCAAATAAATCTATTAAACCAACTCCAAATAAAAACTCATGCAAATCTGAGGACCAAATACGATCAAGGTAAAAAGACCATTTAAGTATACGCGGGTTATCGCCAACGTCCTCTCCAAATAATTTCAAGTCAACAAAATCTTTAACAGTAGCCTCATTCACATATAAAAACATAATGAAACTCACAAAAACAAAAGAGAAAAAAATGAATTTAAACTTCTTTATCCAACTAGGAGTTAAAGAAAAATACACGAACAAAGACAAAAAGAAAGCCACATAAGTGCCACGAGAAAATGTTAAAACCAAGCTAATAACTGACAAAACCATCGTAAACAAAAATAGCTTTTTCGAATAGAGATACCCTTCTTCCCTAGCTATGCATACTAAAACGACAAGAAACCAAAATGCGAAGAGAGCATAAACGCCCCAGACATTGGGATCTAAGTTATATCCGTTGAACCTTAAAATAGATCCACCGTACTCCGGAAATACAAATGAATACCAAGTATTAGCAACATCTACTCGAGATTCTAAGCTATGAAATAAATGATAAAAGTCGGAGCCTTTGTAATAATGGGTGATTCCTAAATAGATGAGAATTGATAAGGAGAAAAGTAGAGCATGAATAAACAGGACAATATTAGGGTGCCTTAAAAATAGAGGAATATTTGAAACGAACACCAACGAAAATGCAAAAATAATGAGCAAGTAGGCGGTGTACTTTACACTTTGAATCCCAAAAACCGATGTGCACGACGACACCAAGGCCAATACTATTAGTAGAATATAGAACTTTGATATTAACAATATAAGATTGTATTCCCACATTTTGAACGAATAGTACCCAAAACAAAGAATGAGAAAAGCAAACACTATTGCGAGGTGATGAAACTTTATACCTAGAAAAAATGAAATGCTATGCACATATAGGCCTCCAATCATCAACGCTATTAAAAGCATCAATCCAAAATTAGAGACCCTCACAAATATCCCTCCATTTCTTAAAATTCTCCCTGATTATAAAGTTTTCTGTGAACTCTATTACTTTTTTCCTGTCAAAATTTTTAGGACAAGACAGTATGAACGAAGCAGCATCAATATTATCATCAACCAAGCAACCGGTATTTAAATCAACGACTTCTACTGTTCCTCCTTTATTCCTTCCAATAGATCGCGCTCCGCACGCCTGAGCTTCAAGATAAACCAAAGGAAAGACCTCATCGTAATTAGATAACAACATAAAGATATCAATAAACGAATAAAACGAACTCAACTCTGTGTAGTCAAACGCACCTAAAAAAGTCACAGAGTTTTCTAGTCCAAGAA
The DNA here is from genome assembly GCF_012295615.1 of Bermanella marisrubri. Lineage (NCBI taxonomy): Bacteria > Pseudomonadati > Pseudomonadota > Gammaproteobacteria > Oceanospirillales > Oceanospirillaceae > Bermanella > Bermanella marisrubri. The sequence goes on along the minus strand of NZ_CP051183.1, from coordinate 1,427,440 downwards.
ATTTGATATAGTCTTTAATATCTAAGGCATCTTCTCCATCTCCTGCAATATACCATAAAAGACTTGAATCTTTCTTATGAGCCATGGCAAATGTATCCGCCATTTCTTTGTAACCCTTCTGCCAAATCAACCTACTACAAGTACCAATTACTTTTGATTCCACAACACTCTGAAACCTTTGATCTCGTTCTAGCGTGGGCTTGTAATGAAAGATCTCTGGATCAATCCCAAGGTATGCTACATCAATAAATCTTCTATAGTCTGAAGGCAATGCACGACACATTTTAGCTCTCATAGCTTCGCTTAACGCGACAACCTTTTTGCTAATACGAACGGCTCTTTTATAAAATCTAGATAAACCAAGTACCCTGTGAACTAATTGCTTACTATTGATCACACCTTCTACTTCAAGCCCATGAGCAATAATTACACACTTTGATAAATCTGATTTCGAAAAAAACATACCAGCTGCAATGGTGGGGGCTGCTTCATTTAAGTAGATCACATCGGCTTCGCGAAAAAGGCGCCGATTAAAAAAGTAAAACAATGCATAATTGAGAAACCAGATCTTTGGTAGTGTAAAAACCCGATTTACTTTAACTCTATTAATCAACTTCGGGGTTGGTTTGGAGCGCGTGACGAGTGAGGCTTCTACACCTACAGTCCGTGTATAAAGCTGAAGAAGATCGTAACCTATACGACCGACACCGCCAATATAAGGAGGAAACTCGTGTGAAAACAGAATTACTTTCATAGTTTATTTAAATTTAATAAAACCGAGGAATGGGCTAAATTCTAACGGCATTATTTTTACATTTTCTAGCATTCTAAATAACTTCCCTAACCGCTCTACTTGACCAATAAATTACGTAAAATTCTCTTCTAAACGACACTAAGCTATAATTCTATTTTTTAGCTTTAATAAAAATCTCAAAATTTTAAAATTTCTCTTAAAAATCACCAATACTGCTTGATTAAAATTAATATACTTACACTCACTATATGAAGTTGATTTTTCAACCAACGATTTAGCAAGTTCATCACAATTATTTTTCATTGAATTCCATGCGCAACTCACCAGCTCAAATGCTAGAGCTCGCAAAATTTCATTTTTAAATTTAACATTTTCAGCACCAAAAGCAGTGAAACAGTATATGTGATTATTGGCATATTCTTCGATTTTTTGACATTCCATTTTTATATGCATAGAGGACCAAGACCCAGGAATATTGGTTCTATAAGCTCCATTCTTTTGAGGCATGTATATTGCCCCACCTCCCAATGAAGCAATCATTTGTATATACATATCGCCAACCGGCGCATGCGTAGAAAACCACTCAGGTAGATTCTTTAGAATAGCTGTTTTAACCATTAGACTATTTGTGGGCATAAATATTCCTCCGCCCAAAATAACTTCTTCTGGACTATATTGCCTTATAACGTCACTATAATCGCATAAAGTCTTAGCCTTACTAAATTCAAAACCTTCAACTTGATAGACAGGATGAAATGAAATATTGATATGTGGGTATTGCTTCATAAGCGTAATTTGTTCTTTTAGCTTATCACTAGCGACCCAGAAATCATCACCTTCACATAAAGCAATATACTCCCCTTTAGCTCGAGAAAAGTTATATACTAAATTAATCTTAATTCCTTTTGAGTACTTATTTTCAGTTTGATATATGGGCTTAATGATATTTGGATATCTTGCTTGATACCTTCGAACAATATTCGCCGTATTATCCTCAGAAGCATCGTCGTGAATTAATATTTCAAAAGGAAAATCGGTTTCCTGAATCAAAAAACCTTCTAACGCATCTTCTATATAGGGTTCATGATTAAAAGTAAGACAACAAACACTCACTACAGGCTTATCAATACCATTTTTCCAGTTGGAAATAATTTCTTCTTCGGTTCGTAAATCTCTCATATTAATTCTTTAATAGTCTGAAAATTCTTTGTCGTATTGCTGATGAACTCAAAGCAGACACTGATAAAAGTAGCAAACCAAGGCTTATCAATTTAGCGAACAAATCCAATCTATTCTGGTTTAAGTCTAAAGTTATCAAGAAGTGCATAGCTAAAGCTACACACATTGTAACAATAGCTATTGGCAATATTCCCTTAAGCATCCACCTCAAATGAAAGCCTGGAATGAATTGCCTGTGTACGACTGGTGTCCAGCACAAAAACCAAATAGTCCTAAATGCAAACCACGTTATACCCGCTCCTTGTGCCCCATAGTTCGTTGCAGCATAAAATATTAACGGTACCTGTATTATTGCGGATAATGTTGAACCAATCACATGAAGCCTTAATTGACCAAATGCACTTTGGAGATAGTATTGAAACGCAGCAATAGCCAATACACCATTGCCAAGAGCAAACCATATCAGTACACCTGCACCCCACTCAGCAGCCTCTCTATCACCAGCCCACGCGTAAATGAGAGGTTCAGCGTACAAACCAATCATTAGTGATACAGACAAAGAAGTAACAGTAACTAATTGGCTAGCATCACTATAGAGGCTTAATAGTTCATTCTTATTATCTTGAGAATATAACATTGTTAGCCGTGGCATTATTGCCTGTGATATAGGGCCCGAGAGCATAACTATACCCCCTGCTACCAAAGAAATCATGCTAAAGTACCCAAACTCAGCCAACGACAGAACACCCGATAAAATTAACTTATCTGTTTGTGTGATAAGTACCCATGTACCTGCAGTGTAAGCAATGCCCACTGCAAAAGGCGCAACGTCTTTGACAACTGACCAATAGAAAGCGACTAAAGGCGTTCTTGTTTTTGTCACTGGTAGGATACTGTAAAAGCGTATTGAAAAAGCTGCTAACTCTATTAAACCAATAAGAACTTGATATTCAAAAAAGTGTCTAATATCCTGACTGATGAACGCTAGTAAACATAGAGCTCCAAGAAACTTTAGCGACGTTAATATTATATTAGCTACATTTAGCCAAACTTGATCTTCTAGTCCATTAATCCCACTGCGATACAAACCTGAAAACCATCTTAAACCAATCATTACTCCCATTAATACAACACAATATACAAGCGTCTCTATGGCAATGCTTTCTGACTTAATCCAGCTAATTGCAATCCAGTCACTAAGAATATAAATGGCGAATACTATAATTACCGCCAAGACAAAGAAAATCACTTCAAAACTTTTTAATAAGCGCTTAAAAGTCTCAAAGCCTTCTACTTGACCTCTTGCATAAGCGGCTTGACGACCTAGCGTTGGGCCCAACCCCATATCCAACAGATTCATCCAAGCTTGCATTAATGCAAAAAAGCCTACTAAACCATAGGCTTCAGCACCTAAGTGCTGTAGGTATAATGGTGTTACTACGATGCCGATTAGCATCATGTAGGCTTGACCAATATAATTCGCCAATGTATTTTTTCTTAACGAATTGCTATTGATCAAGCACACTCTTCAGAACCTCAAAGTTTTGACGTGCTAGTTTTTTTACAACCGGTATACGCTTATTTAGACTCTCTTTATATTGCTCTCTCTGCGAGTAACATTTAAAAACTTTGGTTTTTAGATCCGTAAGGGAACAAGGATCAGCCACATACTCTTCAACTTGTGCGACCTTGGCAAATCCAACCAACTTATGAGCTTTGGGTTCGTGTCCATAATCAATTATAACTGTTGGTACTGATTGTGATAAACCAGATACCGCTGCATGTACCCTGCCACTAACGAGCATGTCAAACTCATTGATAATAGCTTTAGTTGTCCATGTGTCGTATACACCATTTAAAGTAAAGAAATCTTTAGAAATAGAACGCTCATCTAGTATTTTTTCTAATTGCTTAGTGATAACGTAATCTCGGCCATGTTTTAATTTAAAGGGTGCAGGCGGTATATCAAATCCGTTTGAATGAGACATTAAGCAAACCCTTACCCCAAGCTCCTCCGTAAGATATTCAACGGTCTCAGCAAACTTGGTGAAATCCTCATCATCTCTGTTCTCTTTATCAAATGGACCTACTTCAAAGTTCCAACCACATAGAATAAAACCAACAATTGGCTTATCCTTATTGCGTAACCCCTCTTCACTGAGTAATTTATCAACATCTGCACCTTCAGCACGATCAAACAAGAACGCCGGGCAAGCTAAACTTAAAGTTTTAGAAGTGTCAAAACCATCTTTTTTGAGCAAATCAATGCTTATTGGTTCTCGGTTTGTTATTAAGTCAAAACACTTAAAAACTTCTCGGGCAAATGGGAGGTTATCTTTGTTCGAAAAAGGTCCTGGTGAACCCGCTAACATTACAACTTTCTTGCCTAGTAATTGAGCTACTCTATCTTTTATGAGGCCAACCAAAAAACGGTCATCGCCAAGAAAGTTCGCATTGTCCCCCCAAATATCGCCACTAAAGTCAATCACAAGATCTGCTTGCATGACCTCTTGAATATAAGGGGTTTCTTTCTTTAAACAGCCAGATTCAGCGTAGGCTTCGGCGAGCTTAAGCTCTTCTTGAGCAATCTCAAGATCATTCCCTGTCCAACCATAATATAAATTCATTGGCAATAAGGTAACTCTCTCACCCTCACAAAACCTTTCTGACATTTGCATTGTTGTTTTAATAGAGGCATTAGGAAAAACCCTATGCAGTTCCCTCATAAACGGCTCAATGATATAGTAATTCCCAATATTTCCGAATTCCATTCTTCCCCAGTGTAAGGAGCATTGGCCAATAATTAGAATATTCATAAGTGTAATCCAAGGTAGTTTTATTCGATGTTGTAAATTAGTGAATTTTCTTAAAAGCTAATCGACATTAATAGCTTAGCATCACAGTCTTGTTTAATTTTAAACCCATGTTTTTCATAAAGTTTAATTGCAGAAAGATTATCCTTGCGTACTTCCAAACTACATTTTTCAAATTTATTTTTTTTGCAGTGTTCAATCACATAATTAATCAAATTACTTGCTAGCCCTTTACCCCTAAACTCAGGTGCCAGAAGAACTAAAGTAATAAACGCTATTTTTTTTGTTGGTTCATTACAATAAAATGCTATAAAACCTGCACATTGGCCTGATGTATAATGGGTAATAAATTCGGCATTACTTTTTATCTTAAATATATATTTATCTATATCATCTGTATCAATAAAGCTTTTTTTCTGACGCATTTGTTCAGCTTTAATTAAAGATTCTATTTCCGAATAACTCATCTTTCTTCCGTTAAAACCAAAATATCATTTTCCATATTATCGGTCATATCTAACATCGTCTCCATAGACGGATATTTGAGAATCATCATTCCTAGAGTATCTTGTGAGCCGCTAAATTGCCTTACTTCATCACCTGCCTTAGCATAGATATGCTGCTCGACAATATATGGCTTGACTCTTTCTGATAGATAAAGCTCTTTAAATATACCATCCTCACGCGCATGTACGATATAACTTGACCAGTATCCGTTTAGCTCTCTATTGACGCTTTTGTCAAAAGACTTGCCGATGGATTCGTCAACAGTTGCAGCAATCATGTCAACATTTGAAACGTACTTTATTACCTGTGGTATAAGATTGCCACCGTTTCTGGGTCCAATCTCAATAACCCACACATCGCCTTTTTCATCAACGACAAACTCAACATTGAAAGCACCAAACATAAAGCCTAGTTTCTTGAGAATTGCTTCAACTTCATTCTTTGCCTTAACTTGAGCTTCTGCTGATAAAACAGAAGGAAAGCTGATAGCAATAGGAGCATATGGGTGACATAAAATATCCTGATGCTGATCTCCCCAGATCCAAAATACAATCTCGCCTCGGCTCATAAAAATATCACTATCGACTTGGTAACCACTCCGAGCTATCGCTTCTTCCACGACTACTTTTTTCTCACGAGAAAAAGAAAGTGCATAATTAAATGCTTTCTCTAAGTCATTTCGGTGCTTAATATTTGTCACACCTTTACTTCCAGACGAGTCAATTGGTTTAATAAAAGCGGGGGTACCGATGGTATCTAACCATTTCTTTGCTTGATCCAGTTCATAGAAAGATTCTGAACGTGGTGTATTGAAGCCATTCTTTACAAGAAACTCTCTAAAATAGTCTTTTCTTGCCAATATTTCTACAGATTCATACGGATTCCCCACCAACTCCATTTTTTCAGCCACGTAGGCTTGTGTGGGTGCTGCTGGATCAGACGCATAGGCAACGATACCATCAATCTTTAGTTCTCTAGCTAGCGAAAGTACAGCCTCTTTATCAGTTGTAGAAACATTATGCCATTCGTGCGCAAGTTGATGACCTGGATTTCCCGGTAAGTAATCGCAGGTAATAACATAATGTCCCTGATCTAGTGCGTATTTAATTGGTGGAATCTGTTGTGCCGAAGCACCTAAGAATAAAATACGTTTTTGGCTCATTTCATTAGTACCTTTATAACTTTGCTACGCTCTTCATCTGTCATATTCGGAAATAACGGCAAACAAAGTATACGACTGGCAATATCGCGAGAATTGGCACAAACCTGTTCTGATTTAAAATGTTCAAGGTTATCTAAACTTGGATAAAAATAACGTCTTGAGAATATATTATTTTCTTTTAATTTAGCTTCTACTGCCAATAGCTCAGTTTCAGATTCGAATAACACAGGTGCATAAGCATGGTTACTTTCACCATGCTTATTCCATTTTTGAAAAACAACTCTGCCTCTTAATTCTCTTTGATAGGATTGTCCAATCTGTTTCCGATTATTTGTAATCGTTTCCATTTCATCCAGTACACACAACCCCATTGCCGCCTGAAACTCATTCATTTTGGCATTAATACCCGGTCCGGAAATATCTTCGGGTCCAGCAAGGCCAAAGTTAATTATCTGCTGTGCGCGTTCCAGATCGGCCTTGTGTTTAAATACAATCGCACCACCTTCAATGGTGTGAAACAACTTAGTCGCATGCAAGCTCAGGGTGGCGGCATCGCCCCAGTTCAGTAAGCTGTTACCTTTATAGTTCACAGCAAATGCATGAGACGCATCGTAAACCACTTTTAACTGGTGTTTCTCTGCTATCTGGTCTATCGCTTCAACATCACAAGCATTACCAAAAACATGCACTGGTACAATCGCGCGGGTCTTTTCAGTAATGGCAGATTCAATGTTAGCAGGATCGAGGCACCAGCTATCGGCAGAGATATCGGTAAATACCGGCTTCACTCCTTCCCATTGCAATGAGCTGGCTGTTGCCACAAAGGTAAACGGTGTCGTAATGGCTTCTGCGTTTTCAGTACAACCGGTGTTGCTGATACCCAAAGTTTTATAAGCTACCTGTAACGCCAGCGTGCCATTAGATACTAGCAGGATATTTTCTACCCCCAAGTATTCTTCCAACTTCTTTGTCAGCTCTTTTAACAGTGGGCCATTATTAGTTAGCCAACTGCGCTCATAAATACCATCAATATAGGCATCCAGTTTTTCACGGCTAGGTAAATATGGTTTTGTAACAGGTATCATAATTCGCCTTTTGCAAGACTTAGCATATACTTTCCGTAGCTGTTCTTTTGCATTGGTTTTGCAAGTTCTTTCAAATCGGACTTGCTTAGCCAACCATTATTAAAAGCAATCTCCTCTAAACAGGCCACTTTATAGCCTTGCCGACTTTCGATGGTTTCAACAAATTGCGCGGCTTGCAGTAAGCTTTCATGAGTACCTGTATCTAACCATGCAAAGCCGCGACCTAGAAGCTCAACGTTAAGGCTGTTTTGCTCTAGGTATGCATTGTTGATGCAGGTAATTTCTAACTCGCCTCTGTCAGACGGTTTTACTGTCTTAGCGATATCAACAACTCTGTTGTCGTAAAAGTACAACCCTGTGACTGCATAATTCGATTTTGGGTTTTTTGGCTTTTCTTCGATGGAAATCGCTTTCATAGATTGATTGAACTCTACTACACCAAAACGTTCAGGATCTTTTACCTGGTAGCCAAAAACTGTGGCTCCCTTACCTCCTTTCGCGTTTTCAAGTGCTTCTTTTAGCTTAGGTGTAAAACCTTGCCCATAGAAAATATTATCCCCTAAAACCAGAGCCACATCGTCATCGCCAATAAACTCTTCGCCAATGATAAATGCTTGCGCTAAGCCATCTGGGCTTGGTTGTATTTCATAAGAAAACTTAACCCCAAACTGACTACCATCCTTCAACAGTCGCTGATATCCAGTCATGTCCTCTGGTGTTGATATAATTAATATGTCTCGAATACCTGCAAGCATAAGCACAGAAATCGGATAAAAAATCATAGGCTTATCGTATATAGGAAGAAGCTGCTTAGAAACGCCCATGGTAATTGGATACAAACGTGTACCTGAACCACCGGCTAGAACAATACCTTTCATACTATACACTCACTCCTAGACGCTCACGTTGATAGCTACCATCTTGAACATGCTGCACCCACTCTTTATTTGAGAGATACCATTCAACGGTTTTACGAATACCTGACTCAAAGGTTTCCAAAGGCGTCCAACCCAATTCTTTTTGGATTTTACTTGCATCAATTGCATAGCGAAGATCGTGGCCTGGGCGATCTTCTACATATGCAATAAGTCCTTTGAATCCTGATGGATTACCGCCCATTCGAGAATAAGCATTCTCTGGAACGAGTTCCTCAAGTAATTCACAAATGGTTTGAACAACTTCTATATTCTGCTTTTCATTGTGGCCACCAATATTATAGGTTTCACCGATTTGACCTTCGGTAACTACCTTATATAGAGCTCGTGCGTGATCCTCAACATAGAGCCAGTCGCGCACTTGGTCACCTTTACCATAGATGGGTAACTCTTTACCTTCTAAAGCATTAAGAATTACAAGTGGAATTAGCTTTTCTGGAAAATGATATGGGCCATAATTGTTTGAGCAGTTCGTTATTATAGTTGGAAAGCCATAAGTACGCTTCCATGCTCTTACAAGATGATCCGAACTTGCCTTACTGGCGGAGTATGGAGAGCTTGGTGCATAAGCTGTTTCTTCAGTAAATAGATCTTCTGGGTTTTCGAGGTCACCATATACTTCATCAGTTGATATATGATGAAATCGGAATGAATTCTTTTGTTTTTCAGGTAATCCATTCCAATACGCTCTAGCAACTTCTAAGAGTGTGTACGTTCCCACAATATTCGTTTCAATGAAGGCCGCAGGACCGTCAATTGAACGATCAACATGACTTTCCGCCGCTAGATGCATTATCGCATCTGGTTTATGCTCAGCAAACACACGCTCTAACGCTGGTCGATCACATATGTCGACCTGCTCGAAGGCGTATCGCTCAGAACCGGCGATCTCATTCAGGCTCTCTAAGTTTCCGGCATAAGTTAACTTATCAAGATTAACAACTGAATCGTGCGTATCATTCAAAATATGGCGAACGACTGCCGAACCGATGAATCCAGCACCACCTGTTACGAGTATTTTTTTTGACATTTTTCAGTATCTATTTTTGTGGTTTACCGCCTTCGCGGGAAAGACATATATTTGTGTCATACCGATTAATCGATTCCCGCCTTCGCGGGAATGACATTATGTTATAGGGTTCCCGATCAAGTTGGGAATGACGTTGTTTTCTTTGGGTCCTCCGGTCAAGCCGGAGGATGAGGCTACTCACGAGAATGACGCTACATCAGCTATTTGTATCCCGTTGGGTTTTTTTGCTGCCAATGCCAGCTATCCTTCGTCATTTGCTCTTCATTATACTCAGTGCGCCAATCCAATAACTGCTGGGCCAGAGAGGAATCTGCGTAACATGCTGCAACATCACCTGGTCTTCTATCAGTAATTTTATGCGGGATGCTAACTGAGTTTTGTTTTTCAAAGGATTTCACTAAATCTAACACGCTTAGGCCGTTTCCAGTACCAAGATTAATGGCTTTTGCCCCTGTCACGGTGTGACCGATAGCTTCGATGGCTTTTACATGGCCTTTTGCTAAATCCACTACATGGATATAGTCGCGAACCCCCGTTCCGTCATGAGTATCATAATCGCCACCGAATACCTGTAATTCTTTTAGCTTACCAATAGCAACTTGAGTAATATAAGGCATTAGATTATTAGGGATTCCATTAGGGTCCTCCCCTATGTTGCCACTTTTGTGAGCACCCACTGGATTAAAATATCTGAGAATGGCAATGTTCCATTTGATTTCTTGCTCAGTGAGCTGGTCTGCTACTTCTAAGTCACGTAGCATATCTTCAATCATTAACTTACTGCGGCCATAAGGGTTAGTTGCAGAAAGCGGCATATCTTCTGTTAACGGCAATCTTTCTGGGTCGCCATATACCGTTGCAGATGAACTAAACACTAAGTTTTTCACGCCAGCTTTTTCCATCTCTTGTGTTAGAACGATGCTGCCATAGACGTTGTTGTCGTAATAATGCATGGGCATTTCGCAGGACTCGCCGACAGCTTTTAAGCCGGCAAAGTGAATAACACCATAGACATCATGTTTATTGAAAATAGCTTGTAGTACTTCTCTGTCTCGCACGTCACCTTCAATAAACTGTAATGTTTTATCTGTAATCTCTTGCACTCGGTCGAGGGATTTTGGGTTGCTATTACTTAAGTTATCGAGCACCACTACGTCGTAGCCGGCTTCGAGTAGTTCGACACATGTGTGGGAGCCTATGTATCCTGCTCCGCCTGTTACGAGTATTGTTTTTGGCATATTGTTTCGTTTTTATGGATTCCCGCCTTCGCGGGAATGACGTTGTTTTGTTTGGATTCCCGATCGAGTCGGGAATCACGCTTTCTTTTTTGGATCCTCAGTCAAGCTGAGGATGACGTTCATATTTACCTGGATTCCCGATCAAGTCGGGAATGACGCTTGTTTCTTTGGGTCCTCCGGTCAAGCCGGAGAATGACGATGCCCTAACCATTCACCAAATGCTTCGCCGTCAGCTTGGTGTTTTAAGCCATATTCTACAAAGCACTTCATGTACCCGAGTTTACTGCCACAGTCATGACTTTTACCGTTCATATAAAACGCATCCACGCGCTCTTGTTTCATCAAATCAGCGATAGCATCGGTTAACTGGATTTCATCGCCTGCGCCAGGTGGCGTATATTTTAGTAGATCCCAGATTTTTTCACTTAGTACGTATCGGCCAACTACCGCTAAATTGCTTGGTGCTTCGTCTACCTTGGGCTTCTCTACTATTGCTGTCATCGCTTGGCTATTACCAGCTTCTAAGCTTTCGCCATTGAGGTCTACTACACCATAGTTGCTTACCTTTTCTTGCGGTACAGCCTCTACCATGATTTGGCTCACATTGGTTGCATCAAACGTTTTGATCATTTGCGCTAGGTTTTGCGTTTTTAAGTCGCTTTCGTATTGGTCAATTAATACATCTGGCAAGACCACTGCGAATGGTTCCTCTCCTACTACAGGTAGCGCACATAACACAGCATGGCCTAAACCTTTCGCATGGCCCTGGCGAACATGCATGATAGTAACGCCATCAGGCGTGATGCTTTGCACTTCTTCTAAGAGTTGGCGTTTCACTCGCTTTTCAAGTGTGGATTCTAATTCAAACGATGTATCGAAGTGGTTTTCAATGGCGTTTTTTGATGAATGCGTCACCAATACGATTTCAGTAATGCCCGCAGCGGCGCATTCTTCCACGATGTACTGGATGAGGGGCTTGTCTACAATGGGGAGCATTTCTTTTGGAATGGCCTTGGTGGCTGGCAACATTCGTGTGCCTAGACCTGCTACTGGGATAACTGCTTTTTTGACCATATTCTTATCATGTTTCGTTTTTATAGATTCCCGCCTTCGCGGGAATGGCGTTCTTATTTGGATTCTCCGGTCAAGTCGAAGAACCACGGTTTCTCTCAATAACGAATAACTCGTTAATTTATTCCGTTAAGTAACTTCAACGGCCTTCCTATACAGTTACTGACGGCCAATGGATTCCCGCCTTCGCGGGAATGACGTTACCCCCATGGATTCCCGCCTTCGCGGGAATGACGTTACCCCCATGGATTCCCGATCAAGTCGGGAATGACGTTACACACATGGATTCCCGATCAAGTCGGGAATGGCGTCACTTTTTTGGTTCCTCTGGTCAAGCCAGAGAATGACGTCACTTTTTTAGACGACGCGTTTATTTCTCTGGGATGATGACATCAATATCAGGGAAGTCATGATTTAGTTGTGCTCGAAGTTCCCTTTTGGCTGATCCATCTCCGTGTATTAGGCGTATCTTCTTTGGCTTTTGTTTCATACCACGAACAAAAAACTTCAAGTCGCTTTGGTCAGCATGAGCACTGTATCCGCTAATGGTATGAATGTTGGCCTTTATTATTATGCGTTTGCCATCTATGTCGACGTATCCGCCTTTTGGCCCATACTTTTGTATCAAACGACCAATTGTACCTGATGCCTGATAGCCAACAAAGAGCAAATCGTTTCGATTTTCGCCTAACATAGCCTTTAGGTAGTTCATTATTCGTCCACCATTACACATTCCGCTAGCCGCGATAACAATGGCCGGTTTTCTACTGCGCACTAAGTAATCAATCGTTTCTAAATGTTCTTTATGGCTTTCTATTGTAGTCAATTCGTCAAAGTTAAGTGGATGCCTGCCTTGTTTTAGTTTTGCTTGTGCTTCGTCATCCCATAGATGCTTAAGTTCACGGTAGCTTTGGGTGAATTGCGCGGCTAAAGGACTATCTACCATAACATTGAGTTTTGAATGTTTACTGTTGCGCTCATTATTGTGCAGGATATCTTCAATTTCGTAGAGCAATTCTTGAGTTCGACCAATGCTAAACGCAGGAATGAGCACGGTTCCGCCATCTTCCAATGCGCGCTCTAGGATCTTTTGTAGACGCTGCTGCCTTGTTACGCGATCTTCGTGGTTTTTGTCGCCATAGGTGGATTCTAGGACCAGTTCGTCACAGGCTTCTGGTGACTGAAATGAGCGAATAATTGGGCTTTGGGATGCGCCTAAATCTCCAGAAAAGATGATGGTTTTGGTTTCTTTTGGGTTGGTTCCCCGCCTTGGCGGGGATGACGACTTTAGTTCGCAGGTTACATAAGCACTGCCCAATATATGACCTGCCGGGCTTAGCTTAATACTCAAGCTTTCGTCTATGTGTTGAATTTGGTTGTAAGCCAAAGGTCGGATCTGCTGTTTAATCTTACTTAGGAACATATCGATTAACGCCTGGTTACGCGTAAAACCGACCTTTAGCGCATCTTCTAGGACTAATGGGAGTAAGTGGGCACTAGCAACCGTGCAATAAATTGGGGCGTCAAAGCCTTTAGCGATTAAATATGGTATGCGACCCACATGGTCGATATGCACGTGGGTGACTACCAGTGCAGCGATATGATCTATTGGGAAAGGAATGTTTTCGCTCAGTAATTGTTCTTGGGTCTTATCTGGCCGCCCTCCGTTTTGGAGTTCCGCATTAAGCGCTTCATCTCCTTGGAATAATCCGCAATCAATTAAAACGCCTTTTTCTTGGCCTCGGTGTGTATAGCGTAATTCGTGACACGAGCCCGTGACGCCCGATACCGCTCCGTGGTGATTTATCATAGTTTTTAGTTTCCAATACTGTCATTCTCAGCTTGACTGAGAATCCATCCAATTGATTCTCTACTGAACAATGGTTACCCGATCAAGTCGGGTATGACGGATAGAGCATTCCCGGTCAAATCGTGAATGGCGTATAAAACTGACCTAACTATCAAACATTCAAAGCTTGTGTTTCATACTTCTAAAGGCTTTGATTAAGCCAAGGGTGGATGCGTCAAAGTGATTATCGATATTCGTATCGCCTTCCGCTTGTATTGCAGCATGAACTTGGTTGCCTAATTGCTTGCCAAGCTCTACCCCCCATTGATCGAAGCTGTTGATATCCCAGATTTTGCCTTGCACAAAAACTTTGTGCTCGTATAGAGCAATGAGTGCGCCGACGATTTTGGGGTTGGCTTTATCAAAGAAGATGGTATTACTTGGGCGGTTCCCTGGTATTACCTTTTGCGGGGCCAGTACGGCGATTTCCCGTTCGCTTTTACCTTCTTTGCGCAATTCTTCTTTCGCTTCTTCCAAGGTTTTACCCTGCATTAGCGCTTGGCTTTGACTTAAGCAATTACTGATGAGAAGCTCATGAAAACTATCGACTGGATTATGCGTTTGCAGTGGCATAATGAAATCACAAGGAACGAATTGAGTACCCTGATGCAATAATTGGTGATAAGCATGCTGACCATTACTGCCTACACCGCCCCAGATAATTGGGCCTGCTTGGTAATTCAGTTTACTGCCATGTATATCGACGCTTTTGCCGTTGCTTTCCATATCTAACTGCTGAATGTGTGCGGGTAGACCTCGCAGATAATGGTCATATGGCAAGATGGCATGACTTTGTGCATTGAAGAAGTTGATATACCAAACCCCTAGCATGGCCATGATCACGGGCATGTTTTGCTCTAGCGGCGCAGTGCGGAAATGTACATCCATTTCGTGAGCACCTTGTAAAACTTGCTTGAAATTTTCATGACCAATTGTAAGCATAAGCGGCAAGCCGATTGCGCTCCATAAAGAATAACGACCGCCGACCCAGTCCCACATGGGAAAGATATTTTTTTCATTAATACCAAAGGCTTTGGCTTTTTCTACATTGGCGGTAACCGCTGTGAAATGCCTTGGTAAATCGCTTTCTTGTCCGCCGTTATCCAAAAACCATTGACGGCATTCGATCGCGTTTTTTAAGGTTTCTTGAGTACCAAAGCTTTTGCTTTGTACGATAAAAAGCGTGGTTTCTGGGTTTAAGCCTTGTAGCACTTCCGTTAGATTTGAGCCATCAATGTTGGCCAAATAGTGACAGTTTATTTTTTTACCCCAATAAGGCTTGAGGGCTTGTGAAGCGAGTTTTGGCCCTAAAAACGAACCGCCAATACCGATGGACACAACATCTGTGAAAGGCTTGTTACTGAAGCCACGCCAATGCTGATTACGAATACGCCAGCAGAATTCCTTCATGCGAGTCAGCGTTTTCCGCACCTCCGGCATCACGTCCTTGCCATCGACCATAACTGGTCCATCACTGAAATTACGAAGTGCTGTATGAAGCGCCGGTCGGCCCTCGCTGGGGTTAACCAAATCCCCTTTGAACATGGCTTCTATCGCTTCTGGGATGAATCGCGCACGAGCCAAATCCGCTAGTTTCTGCATAGTCTCGCACGCAACTCGGTTTTTCGAGTAATCAAGAGTTATGCCTGCGGCTTGAAGAGTATATTCAGTGAATCGATTTGGGTTTTGTTCAAACCATTGGCGCATGGAGGTCTGTTGAACGTCGCTATAATGCTGTGATAAGGCTTGGTATTCTGGAAGAGAAGTCAGCATATGCGTGCTTATTCCTTAGTGCCGCTGAAGATGGAGCTTATTATTTTGTCTGACGATAGCCAAATAGCTATACTAGACCATCATACTATCGCCGTTCACCAAGTCATTTACCTGCTCGCGCAGCTCTTTTCCTGGCTTAAAGTGTGGAACGTATTTACCTTTTAGTGGGACTGCCTCCCCGGTCTTGGGGTTTCGCCCTACACGAGGATTGCGAAAATGCAATGAAAAGCTGCCAAATCCGCGAATCTCGATACGCTCGCCTTGACTGAGGGCCTGAGACATTGTGTCGAGTATGGTTTTAACGGCCAACTCTATATCTTTGGCTGACATTTCAGGGTGTTTTTCAGTTATTCGCTCTATCAGTTCTGACTTGGTCATATAGGGCTCTCCCTTGTGATTAGCACAAACTAGGCACCTAAGCTGTACAACATTTCATCACCTTATTCGTCCTTGTTTAAACTTTGCCCTATTTCTTTTCTGCTGGCAAGCTAAGTTGCTGAATTTATTGGATAATTCTAACCATATGAGAACTATTAGATATGAACAATAGAAAAGCCAAATTCAGGCTCTAAAGATTTTTTACTACTTCGATAATTTCGGTAGTTGATATTGACGGCGTTCTAGGTAAGTAAACCACATCGCAAAATGCTTTCATGGTATCGAACTTACCACTCCAGTCATCACCCATTACAAGCACGTTAGCATTATACTCTTGAATATAATCAGGCTTCTTTTCTAAAGACTCCTCAACGAATACTTCGTCCACGCATGACAAAGCACTGAGTATTTTCATACGTTGAGACTGACTATAAACCGGATATCGACCTTTTTTCTCAAAATTAAGCTTATCAGAAGAGACACCCACTATAAGGTAATCACCTTGGGATTTGGCTCGTTCCAAGATATTAATATGCCCCACATGAAACACATCAAATGTTCCAAACGTAATAACTCGTTTACTCATGCTTCCTCATAATTGAGTATATATTGCACAATACGCTCACTGGCTTTGCCATCTACATTTCCGGCCAATGATAGCGTATAGCGAGACCTTTGTGATGCGAATTCATCTGGGTGTGTGATTTGTTTTTGAATGACAGATTTTAATTCTCGGTATGATTTGGCATGAGCCGCAATATCTGCATATTTATACAAATCTGGATCCATTCTCTTTCTAAACCTAAATGAGAATATTCCTCGATAAGTCCATCTGAGTTTTAAAAAATCGCACCAAACAACTGGTTTGTTCAGCGCAGCAAACTCGAACAACGTAGAACTAGCATCACTGATTAACACGTCGGCAACGACCATGAAAGGCAATATATTGGATTCATCCACATCAGCCAAATAAACGTTTGGATACTTCGCCCATCTTTCAAGAATGTTTTTTTGCTTTTCATACTTTGATACAGAAAGCGAAAAGAAGTGAGGTTTCAGAATAATGTTGTATTCAGAAAAGTGTAGAGGAAACTGATGGTCGAAGCACTCTATACTGCTTGGGTAAAACGTTGGGGCGTAAAGTAGTGTCTTTTTATTGTCATCTAACCCGTAGTCAGAAGGTTTGGTGCCTCCCAAATCACCATTCACTGCTGGATCCAACTTTGCGTATCCAGTGTCGACAAAACACTGGCCTGGGTACATTTCTTGTAACCGAGCAGTCCGGTAAGGCCCTTCTACAAAGCGCACTGTGGTTGGGGTGTCTGACACAGTGTAATAGCATGATTTTGGCCCAATGCCATGACTGACAAGGGCTGTTTTAGTATTAGGGTGAAGGTCGTCAATACCACTAAAAGAATTACCAAGAATAAGCCAGTCTGGTTTATCGACTATGCAGAGATTCAAGGCTTCTGATTTAGAGGATACAAACCGCACTTCCTCAATACCGACCCCCTCATCAAGCAATATGCGTGGTACTCTATTTGACTGCTGTCCTTGTAAGACAAACACCGTAGTAGCGCCATATAGTCTCAAAATTCTGCGTATTGGCAAATACTGAGGAAGGTAATATAACTCCTCCACATCGAAATACACCGTAACCGCGTTATTAGTTTTTGCGTTCACGTTAAACCCTAATTAGCCAACTTTAAGTATTGGTCAACCACATTGGACAGCTCTACAGCTTTAAGAATAGGCAAGCTTTCAAGATCAGGGTAGTCTACTAGTGCCTTTTTTATGTTCTTGGATAACGCAAAGGGATCACCTGTATCACATAAATACTCAGAAAGCTTGTCAGTCATTATCTCAGAGGGACCGTATGTACAATTGGTCGATACAATTGGCGTACCACATATGAGAGATTCGATCAAAACAGTTGGCAAGCCCTCATAGTCAGAAGATAAAACTGTTAGCTCAGCTCTTTTCATCCATGCGTAAGGATTATTTGTGAATCCAGGTAATACTACGCGATCAGCTACCCCATATTTATCCGCAATAGCCTTAGCCTTTTCTACATCTTTACAAAGACAAACCATGATCTGATCAGGTACAAGCGCAAGTGCAGAGAATAAGATATCATGCCGCTTGGCTTTCACAACGCGCCCAACATGTAAAATAAAAGGTTTATTTGGAATCTCGGGGGCATATTGTTCGGACATGGTTCTAATGAGAGCAACATTGCAAGGATTATAAATAGTAGTCACTGATCTTGGTTTAATTAAACCTAATGTCGCTGCCTCAGTTGCAACACCTTGAGAAACCGCGACCAAGTCTTTATCGTTCATCACTCTCTTTTGCATTATTTTGCGAAAATACTTAAAAGGCCCTAGCCGTCTTTCTCGCTTGACCTCTTTTTCCATAGCACTGTGCAAGACGTATTTGACATTATCAAATTTAGTCAATGCCACAACTCCGTTTGTCGGATCCAAATTAGAAAGGAACAAATGTATCTTACCGTGGCTCGTTTCTATTTCAGATACTAACCCCTCTAATTTTTTGGCAGATTGTAGTCGGGCCTTTTTTCGACGAGTGATAGCCTTTAAATCTCTATCGTCATAAAGAATAAAGACGGGAACTTCTTCATAAACTTGATGATCAATCCTTTTTTCTAGTGCTATAAAAAACGCATTGTGTCCAGATTGAACAATGCCGCGAGCTAGGTCAAGCATCACCCGCTCTGCGCCACCACCGCCTATAGAATCAATTATGATGACTATATTCTTTTTCGTTTTCATACCTGCTAGAAATCGCCCTTAATTTTATTCTCAAAGCATTCAAGATGCTTTGAATCTATATTCCGCTGATAGTTTTGCCAAGCACCAGGCAATAAATATTTATTTTCCAAATATGAGAAAAAAGCTTGGCGCACTTTTTGATCAGGCTGTTCTAAATTATTCAGAATTTCCGCTACTTGACGAAACGAAGTTGAGACATAAACCAGCTTTTGTATTGCATAACAAGCATTCCCTAAAACAATAACTGGCTTTCCTAACATAGACGCCTCGATACCAACGCTAGAATTTAGCGTCAAAACAGCGTCTGCGTTACGAATAAGTTCTTCAGTATTCTCATCAACAAACTGAATACGATCGTGCTTTTTATGCAACTCGGAATACGTATGACTATCAGAAGGATGCTCTTTAATATAAAACAGTAAATCTGATGGAGTTTCTTGAAGTAGTAGCTCAACAAACTCGTAAAGTTTATGCATGGAATTAACTACAGGAGAATTAACAATAACCTGACTATCAAAATTAACCTGAAATGGCACAAAGACATAGCGTTTATTTAAATCTGCCTCAGAGAACCTAAGTTTCTTACGACTTTTGTGCGGCTTTCTTGCGACCAAAGATTTATTTTCCAAACAGTCTACTTTGTCAGTACTCTGTTTAGCGTATTCCAAATAAAAATTAGGATCTTTCGGTAAAGAGCTAAATGCATTTACACCGGAAGAGTCCATGACAGTTGTATTAGGTATTAGGCCATTTTCAAAATAGAAGATCTTAATATCCAATCCACGTGCTGCAGCTTTTACTGCCATTTCAGGAAGTCGATGACCATTCCATATACAAATATTTTTCGGTCTATGACTTGTTAAGTAACGACGAAACTTCAAGTAGATCAGTGAAAAATAAAGTGCAGAAAACGCAGTATAAACCTTCATAACAAAGGCATTCGGGAACTGGTTTGAGTACTTGCGCTTTTTACGCTCTAAGTGAAAATCCAGCCCCTCATTTATCACTTTTTTGTTTAAACCGGTATTGAAAATCTTAAACCCAAATCCCGGAAACAGCGTAACCACTCTCGCCTTGAACAAGGTGTTTTTTGCTAAAGTTTTGTAATAGCGATACTGAGACCCTTTGGAAGATATAAATAAGACGTCCAAACTCAACTTTCTGGTCCCTATGTTTGTTATTTTTAAAAGTCACATGATAACTGATTTTACTGTCAACCAACAAAAAACCCGGCTTTCACCGGGTTTTTTGTACAACTCTAAGACTTACTTTGCAGTATTAGTCTTTCTGAGAGTTAAGCTGCTCTTTGATTAGGTCACCAATAGTGGTTGGACCTGCTTGCTCAGCTTCTTTCTCACGTAGTTGCTTGATCGCTTCTTTGTCGTCAACTTCGTCTTTGCTCTTAACAGAAAGCGCGATGTTGCGATTCTTACGATCTACAGAGATGATCTTAGCTTCCACTTCGTCGCCTTCTTTCAGTGCGTTACGTGCATCTTCTACACGATCACGGCTGATTTCAGAGGCACGTAGAGTTGCTTCAACACCTTCAGCAATCTCGATAGTTGCTGCTTTTGCGTCAACTTCGATTACTTTACCTTTAACGATGGTGCCTTTGTCATTCTCAGCTACGAACTCAGCAAATGGGTCACGCTCTAGTTGCTTAACGCCTAGAGAAATACGCTCACGCTCAGGATCGATAGATAGAATGATGGTTTCTAGCTCATCACCTTTCTTGTAGTTACGAACAGCGTCTTCGCCTTGCTCGTTCCAAGAAATGTCAGATAGGTGAACTAGACCGTCAATGCCACCGTCAAGACCGATGAAGATACCGAAGTCAGTGATAGACTTGATCTTACCGCTGATCTTGTCGCCTTTGTTGAACTGGCTAGAGAACTCTTCCCATGGGTTAACTTGACACTGTTTGATACCCAAAGAAATACGACGACGCTCTTCGTCGATGTCCAGAACCATAACTTCAACGTCATCACCCACTTGAACCACTTTAGATGGGTGGATGTTTTTGTTAGTCCAATCCATTTCAGAAACGTGAACAAGACCTTCAACACCTTCTTCAAGCTCTGCGAAGCAACCGTAGTCAGTAAGGTTAGTCACCTTAGCAGTTACTTTAGTGTTCTCTGGGTAACGAGCTTTGATTGCTACCCATGGATCTTCACCTAGCTGCTTAAGACCTAGAGATACACGGTTACGCTCACGGTCGAACTTAAGTACTTTAACTTGAATCTCGTCACCCACATTAACGATCTCAGATGGGTGCTTGATGCGCTTCCACGCCATGTCAGTGATGTGTAGTAGACCGTCAACACCACCTAGATCTACGAATGCACCGTAGTCAGTTAGGTTCTTAACGATACCTGTTACTTCCTGACCTTCTTGTAGGTTAGCAAGTAGCTCATCACGCTCTTGGCTGTTAGCTGTTTCAAGAACGGCACGACGAGAAACAACAACGTTGTTGCGCTTCTGATCTAGCTTGATCACTTTGAATTCTAATTCTTTACCTTCCAGGTGCGCAGTATCGCGAACTGGACGTACATCTACCAATGAACCAGGCAAGAAGGCACGGATCGAGGCTACGTCGACAGTGAAACCGCCTTTAACCTTACCGTTAATAACACCAGTAACCACTTCTTGTGCTTCAAAGGCTTTTTCAAGCTCTTTCCAAGACTCTGCGCGTTTTGCTTTTTCGCGAGAAAGCTTGGTTTCACCGAAGCCGTCTTCAACTGCTTCTAGTGATACAGGCACTTCATCACCAACAGCAACTTCTAGTTCGCCGTTGTCGTCTAGGAATTGGTTACGAGGAATAACCGCTTCAGACTTAAGACCTGCGTTTACGATTACCCAGTCAGAGTCGATATCAACAACAGTACCAGTAACGATACTACCTTGTTGCATATCTAGACCAGATAGAGATTCTTCAAAGAGTTCAGCAAAAGATTCAGACATTAAAATACCTAGAGGTTTCAACCACCATGCCAGTTGATGGGTCTGTTTTACATTGTATGAGGCGATCCACGTCTGGCAAAGACGACCTCATACAGATAGATTTGGGCGCGAATTATACAGCAGGAAATCGGGTTTGAATAGAGGTTTTTGAGTTGATTAAATGAGGTTCTTTGACTCCAGCTCGGTTATAACCACATCTAATACCTGCTCAATGCTCATATTGGTACTTTCTACGACAAGCGCATCTTCAGCTGGACGCAGCGGCGCTACTTCGCGATTCATATCACGCTCATCTCGTGCTTGAATGTCCATCAAGATTTTCTCAATATCCGCGTCGACACCCTTTTCTTGTAGTTGTAAAAAGCGGCGTTTCGCCCTTTCCTCAGCGGATGCTGTGAGGTAAATCTTCACAGGTGCATCTGGAAATACCACTGTGCCCATGTCACGACCGTCGGCAACAACGCCTGGTGCTTGCGCGAAATCACGTTGCCTCTCTAGCAATGCTTGACGCACTGCCGGCATGGCCGCTACTTGACTGGCCAAATTACCCGCCTCTTCTGTGCGGATAGCCTGACTAACGTCTTCACCCTCAAGAATAGTATTAACCAACCCTTCCTCTTGCGGAAGAAACTGCACATCCAAACATTTTGCCAAAACAGCCACGGATTCTTCGTTATCTAATTCTACATCGTGTTTTTGCGCCGCAAGCGCAGTTAAGCGATATAGCGCACCACTGTCTAGCAAATGCCATTTCAACTTTTTAGCCACCATCTGACAAATGGTGCCCTTGCCTGCCCCACCTGGGCCATCAATGGTGAGTACGGGTACCTGACTCATGCTACTAATCCTTATACTTCTTCTTGTACTTGAATGCCGCAATGGCGTGCCAAATCCACAAAACCAGGGAAGCTCGTGGCAACGTTAGCACAATCTAGTACTTTAATTTGCTTTTCGGCTCTTAGAGAAGCAACCGTAAATGACATGGCAATTCGGTGATCATGATGAGTGACAATTTCGCCACCGCCAAACGCACCTTGCGCACCGAAGCCACTGATAATGGCGCCATCTTCTGTACCTTCTGCTTCTACGCCTAAGATTTTTAGCCCGTCGACCATCGCCTGAATACGGTCACTCTCTTTGACGCGCAATTCCTCAGCGCCTGTTAAGACTGTTTTACCTTCGGCGCAAGCCGCTGCAATAAATATTGCGGGGAACTCATCGATCGCTAGCGGCACCTGATCCTCAGGAATGTTAATACCTTTCAACTGCGCACTTCGCACACGAATATCCGCCACGGGCTCACCACCCACTTCTTTTTCATTGCTCAATTCAATATTGGCACCCATCGCACGCAATATGTTGATCACACCAATACGCGTTGGATTAATCCCCACGTGTTGTAGAGTAATATCACTGTCTGGCGCAATAGACGCAGCGACCATAAAGAAAGCGGCTGATGAGATATCAGACGGCACATCAATTTTGGTTGCCTTTAATTCGTGACCTGATTCTATGGTCACTTTTGAACCCTCGACTGATACTGGGTAGCCGAAACCTTGCAGCATTCTTTCTGTATGATCGCGTGTTGGCGCGGGTTCAACCACTGACGTTGTACCTTTTGCATACAAACCAGCAAGCAAAACACAGGATTTAACCTGAGCACTGGCCATGGGCAACGTGTAGTCAATACCTGTTAAAGCGTCACCACCTTTAATCAATAAAGGTGGACGACCCTCTGCTGCAGTCTCGATAGTAGCCCCCATTTCACGCAATGGATTCGCCACTCGGTTCATGGGACGCTTTGAAAGTGACTCATCTCCTGTCATTTCGACATCAAAGCTTTGCCCCGCCATCAATCCTGCAAGCAGACGCATGGACGTGCCGGAGTTTCCTAAATACAGTGTATTTGGTGGTGATTGCAAACCATGAAGACCGACACCATGAATGGTCACGCGACCACGATGCGGGCCTTCAATGACGACGCCCATGTCACGAAATGCTTGCAAAGTAGCAAGACTGTCTTCACCTTCTAAAAAACCTTCTACTTCTGTTGTGCCAGTCGCAATTGAACCCAACATGATGGATCGGTGACTAATAGATTTATCACCAGGTACACGGAACGAGCCTCGTACCGATGCGCCTGGCGTAGCAATATAATTAATAACGGTATTTTTCATAGGCTCTAAGTAAGCTCGACGGGCTAATATTGTGGAAAAATGATCTCTGGCTACTTTAGCACGAGTAAAGACGCCCATCATAGCTGTGCTATCAGACGTTTCTACCGCACTTCTTAGCTTGTTTAAATCTTCTGTAAATAAATCTAGGGCATGTAAAACAGCATCTTTATTGGCCGTAAATATGTCATGCCACATAGTTGGGCTACTTGCTGCTATTCGAGTGAAGTCACGAAAACCACCTGCAGCGTAATTGAAAATTTCTTTATTTTCGTGACTGTGAGCTAGTGTATCCACAAGCGAATAGGCTAACAGATGCGGCAAGTGACTAGTCGCGGCAAGCACTTCATCATGATGTTCCACTGACATGGTTTCGACTTTCGCACCTGCCACTTCCCACATTTCAATCACAAACTGCAATGCCCCGGGAGAGGTTTCAGGCAAAGGAGTCAAAATCACTTTGTGATTTTGATACAGGGTTTCATCCGCAGCGGTTACGCCACTCTTTTCACTGCCGGCAATAGGATGGCCTAATATAAAATTAGGCAAGTCTTTGGCAAACACTCGGCGAATATCGCGAGCCACACTACCCTTAACACTACCTACGTCCGTGATGATCGCATCAGACTTTATTGAATCTTTTATTGTTTGCAATATAGATTCAATCGCCAAAATGGGCACAGAAATAATAATAAATTCAGCGTCCTTCACCGCGAGAGCAAGGTCTTCTGTGTATTCGTCAATGAGACCTGTCTCTTTTGCCAGCTGCATAGAATCCAGATTACGATCATAGCCAACCACAGGTCCGACTTTATCTTGGCCGCGTAATGCTTTAATCCAAGAAGCGCCAATTAGTCCAAGACCGATAATACATGTAGTCGGTTTTACTCGATTCATTACGCTAACCATCAACCTTGCAGCAACGACTTCAACGCGAGTAAAAAGGTTTCATTTTCTTCATATGTACCAATGGATACACGAAGATGATCGGGCATTTCGTAGCCTGCGACTGGGCGAACAATGACACCTTTTTCTAACAAGCCTTGATAAATCTCAGCGGCCTTCCCTGTTACCTCAAAACAAATGAAATTCCCCACAGAGGGTATCCACTTCACGTTTAACTGATCAAAACCCTGTTCCAATTGCGCCATGCCGTCGTCGTTCAACTGTATACTTTGACGAACATAGGCATCATCCTTCAGCGTAGCCTCAGCCGCAGCCAATGCTAAAGAATCAACGTTAAAGGGTGGACGCACACGATTCATTAAGTCCGCTAATTCTTCGCTGCTTATGCCATAGCCGACGCGCAAAGACGCCAAACCATAGGCCTTAGAGAAGGTACGGGTTACGACTAAGTTAGGGTAGTCTTTTAAGTAATCAATCCCATTTGGATAATCAGGCTTGTGAACATATTCGAAGTAAGCCTCATCTAGCAATACAACCACATGCTTTGGCACCTTAGCCAAAAACGCATCGACTTCGGCTTTTGTATTCCAAGTGCCTGTTGGATTATTTGGATTGGTAACAAATACGACTTTGGTTTTATCCGAAATTGCTGCGGCCATGGCCTCTAAGTCATGCCCCCAATTTTTTGCAGGGACCTGAGTTACAACGCCACCTTGCATCTTTGCTACTAAACCATAAATAGCGAATGCATGCTGACTCACAACAACTTCATCACCATCATTCACAAAGCACTTAACAATAAATTCTAGAATGTCGCTTGAACCATTTCCTAAGGTAATTTGGGCAGGAGCCACTTCAAGCTTCTCACTCAATATTTTTTTTAGGTTAAAACCATTACCGTCCGGGTAACGGGTCAATTCCTTAAGTGCTTTTTCAATAGCTGTGATCGCCTTCGGGCTGGGTCCTAACGGATTCTCGTTACTGGCAAGCTTGACAATATCTTCGACTGCTAGACCAAATTCACGGGCTAGCTCATCAATGGGTTTGCCGGGTTGATAAGGACGAAGTTCCTTAACCGCTTGTACTGCGTGATCTAGTAAAGTCATAAATGGTTTAGTGTTGAATGCTTAATATTTAATATTTAATATTTAGTGTTTAGTGTTTAGTGTTTAGTGTTTAGTTTATCGTCATTCTCAGCTTGACTGAGAATCCAGCTAGTTTATTTCATACCGCTCAATGGATTCCCGATCAAGTCGGGAATGACGGGTTGAACTCAACATTCAACACCAAACACTCAAAACTATCAAAGTACGGCTTTTGGATACGAACCTAATACTTTCACTTCCGTTGCTGAGGCCGACACCTTGCCTAAAACCTCTTTTATGTTTTCGTTTGTCACATGCCCTTCAAAATCAATAAAGAAATTATAATTCCAAGTACCGACACCTGATGGACGTGTTTCAATACGCGTTAAGCTAATGTCTTTTTCGTGAAAGGGCGCGAGCACATGATACAAAGCACCTGGTTGGTTACGACTGCTTACCATAATCGATGTCTTATCATCACCGCTTGCGTCAGTTTCGTCTCGTCCAATAATCAAAAATCGAGTCGTATTGTCTGGCATATCCTCAATGGAAGAAGCCAGCACCTTGATACTATACAACTCTGCAGCGGCATCACCCGCTATGGCTGCGGCACCCTCTTCGCTCGCCGCTCGTCGAGCTGCTTCAGCATTAGAACTGACAGGAATGCGCTCGATCTTTGCCCAACGACTATCAAGCCACTGACGGCACTGAGCTAAGGATTGCGGATGACTATAAACGCGTGTAATTTTTTCTGGATCCGTATTGGATAAGAAATGATGATGAATACGCAACGCAACTTCGCCACAGATCTGTAGGCTGGAGCCAGCAAAACTGTCTAGCGTGTGAGTAACAACCCCTTCAGTGGAATTTTCGACAGGAACAACACCGTAATTCATGGTTCCGGCTTCCACTTCACGAAAAACATCAGAGATAGAAACTTGGCTTTCACAAAGGACGCTATGTCCAAAGTGTTTGAGTGCAGCAGCTTGTGTGAAGGTACCTTGTGGACCTAAGTATGCAACCTTAAGCGGCTCTTCTAACGCCAAGCACATAGACATCACTTCACGGAAAAGTCGCGCCATATCTTCATTAGCAATCGGACCTTGATTACGATCCATTACCTTTCGAAGCACTTGAGCTTCACGTTCTGGGCGATAAAACTGGATCTGCTGTCCCTGAGCATAACGCTCTTTCACTTCGGCCACTGCTTGTGCGCATTTCGCTCGATCATTCACTAGCTGCTGTATTTGCTGGTCAATTTGATCAATTTGATCACGCAATTTGCTTAACTCTTGTTCTTCACTCACTGTTTATTCTCAGTTTTAACAGCCAACTTTGTTTGGTTATTAATGCTTAGTATTTAGTTTATCGTCATTCTCAGCTTGACTAAGAATCCATCTAGTTTATTTCATACCGCTCAATGGATTCCCGATCAAGTCGGGAACGACAGGTTGTATTCGTCATTCCCAGCTTGACTGAGAATCCATCCAATTTATTTCATACCGCTCAATGGATTCCCGATCAAGTCGGGAACGACAGGTTGTATTCGTCATTCTCAGCTTGACTGAGAATCCATCCAATTTATTTCATACCGCTCAATGGATTCCCGATCAAGTCGGGAACGACAGGTTGTATTCGTCATTCTCAGCTTGACTGAGAATCCATCCAATTTATTTCATACCGCTCAATGGATTCCCGATCAAGTCGGGAACGACAGGTTGTATTCGTCATTCTCAGCTTGACTGAGAATCCATCCAATTTATTTCATTTCGTCCAATGGACTACCTATCGAATCGGGAATGACATGTAAAAATCAACACTTAACATTCCAAACTCAATACAAATTAAATAGATTCTCCGGTCCATGTCGCTTCGCGACGCCGGAGAATGACGATATTGTTTGACATAAGTATCAATAAATAAATCATCGAACACTCACGACTCAACACTAACTATTACTATTAGCAAATTCATCCATGTAGGCAATTAATGCATCTACCGCCTCTTCTGGTACGGCGTTGTAAATACTCGCACGCATACCACCAACACTGCGATGCCCTTTTAAATTCAACAAACCGGCTTTATCGGCACCCTGCAAAAACGCTTTGTCTAAATCACTATTCTTGAGAGTGAAAGGTACGTTCATTTTAGATCTGTTATTGACGGCCACTGGATTCGCATAAAAATCACTTTGATCAATATATTTGTACAGTTTACTGGCTTTGCGATCGTTAATCACAGCAATGCCTTTCACCCCACCCTGCTGCTTTAACCACTCAAACACCAAGCCTGCTAAATACCAAGAGTAGGTTGGCGGCGTGTTATACATTGAGTCATTATCCGCTGCCACTTTATAATTCATGGAGGTCGGCGTTTCAGTTCGTGCGTCGCCTAATAGATCTTCACGAATAATCACAATACATAAACCTGCCGGACCTATGTTCTTCTGAGCCCCCGCGTAAATCATACCGAACTTAGAAACGTCCAACTCCTCACTTAAAATAGAAGAGGAAAAGTCTGCTACTAACGGAACATCTCCAGTTTCGGGAATGTAATCAAACGCAACTCCCCCAATCGTTTCATTGGGAGTGTAATGCACATAGGCGGCATCAGGATTTAAGTTTAAATCTGATTGTGTTGGAGCATAACTAAAGTTTTTATCTTCCGAACTCGCTACAACCTTCACGTCACAATATCGTGACGCTTCTTTAATAGCCTTAGCAGACCACTGACCGGTATTAATGTAATCCGCACTTTTTTTATCGCCCAACAAATTCAATGGGATCATAGCGAACTGGGCGGTTGCACCACCCTGCATAAACAACACTTTATAGTTACTAGGAATATGCAATAAATCGCGTAAGTCCTGCTCGGCTTTTTGTGCTATCGAAACATACTCGTCACTACGATGAGACATTTCCATTACAGACAGTCCCATACCGTTCCAGTCTAGCATCTCTGCTGATGCCTTCTCGAGAACCGCGGTCGGCAAGGCCGCAGGGCCTGCACAAAAATTATAAACTCGACTCATTTATCCGTTCTTCTTTTCTAAACGCTTTAACGCTCTGCGACGACGAGCTTCTTTATGTCGCTTAAAAGCCGCCATTATTAGGGCTAGCATTATACCGCCAAACAAGCCTGCGACACCTGCTAGCGCTAAAATAAGTAATTTCTTCGGCTTGATTGGGGAAGTTGGCGGAATAGCCTCCTCGTCGATCAATGCGAGTTTTACTTTTGAGTAATCTACTTCCAGTTTTTTCAGCTGATCAATACGATAAAGCAACTGAGAAACGCCTTCGATAAAGTATTCTTCACCAAAGGAAAGATCTTTTGCCATTGAATCTCGATTCTTGATAGCACCAATTTCTGCATTCAACGCTTTAGAGCCATACATATACAAAGGCGGCTCTTCAGTTAACACTTGATTTTTATCAAATGCTGGCTTGTTGATACCTACTTTTTCAGCAATGTGTTTCGCTTCATTAAGTAATAATAGGGTGCGATTGCGCTCACCCTTATACTCTTCTTTTAGCTTATCTACTTGATACTGTAGATTTAAAATTTCTGCCTGTACCTTACCTGAAAGCGTTGTTTTGATTTCCTCAAGTTTTTTAACCAAAGCATACACAACAAACGCGTTTAACAGCTCGGCACTTTCTTGGGAATCAGGGAATTCAAAGCTTAGCTTGGTAAACTGCTCTGTATCTTTTTTAGCATTGGAAACAGAAAAAGAGAAAAGCCTATCGAAGTTGGCAAAGTTCTGATTCATCAATAGCTTGTCACTATAAACCGTACCGAACTCCTCAATAACAGGAATGTGATCCTTAAAAAAAGCTTTTCGATATTCTTTAGACAAGACGGCCTTCTGCGCTTCTTGATAGGCCTGTTCGGCAGTTAGCCCAAATATCTCGTCCTCATATATGACTGCCTCGCCCTTACTACTGAGCTTTGTCGCACTCAACTGAGGTGGATTCAATTCCAACACATGAACATCCGATGGCGGCTTAATAACCACTTGAGTTTCAAAAATCTCAGTAGCACGCAATAGATATAATGCCGCCAAGATAATACAGCCAAGCAAACCAGCTAAAACCCAGACCTTGTTTTCGACAACATCATCCCATAAATCAAATAAATCAATTTCATCTGAATTATTTGGACGATTATCTAATTGCTCTTCGACATATCCTTCCGTCATCGATTATTCCTCACCGCTGGCTTCTTCGGAGTCATCTTCCGCAGGTAGAGTTTGCTCATTCACAACCGAATCCATATCTTCGTCTTCATCCATAATCGGCGCAATACCCACTAAACGCTCGCCTTCTTGAACACGAATTAGGGTGACACCTTGAGTATTTCGACCAAGAGTAGACACCTCACTCACGCGAGTACGAACTAGAGTACCTTGG
Organism: Bermanella marisrubri; assembly: GCF_012295615.1. Lineage (NCBI taxonomy): Bacteria > Pseudomonadati > Pseudomonadota > Gammaproteobacteria > Oceanospirillales > Oceanospirillaceae > Bermanella > Bermanella marisrubri. The sequence goes on along the minus strand of NZ_CP051183.1, from coordinate 1,397,339 downwards.
TTTGTGATCAGCATAATTTCATTGCCATCAAACACTTGCACAGCACCCACCAACTTACCATTGCGGTCGTTAGTGACCATACCGATAACACCCTGTGTACCGCGGCCTTTGGTTGGGAATTCGTCTACGTCGGTACGCTTACCATAACCATGCTCACTAGCGGTCAGTACGGTGGCACCTTCTTTTGGAATCATTAGTGAAACGACTTTTTGATCGTCTTGCATCTTGATACCACGAACACCGCGTGCGGTGCGCCCCATGGCACGAACATTACTTTCAGCAAAACGAACCGCTTTACCCACGTCGCTCATGAGCAATACATCTTGGTTGCCGTCGGTAATTTCAGCACCCATCAAGGTGTCACCTTCTTCCAACTCTAAAGCAATCAAACCGCTAGAGCGTGGACGAGAAAACGCTGTAAGGTCAGTTTTCTTCACTGTGCCCTTGCTGGTCGCCATAAAGATGTAGTGGCCTTCTGTGTACTCCCGAACAGGCAGAATCGTTGTGATCCATTCATCTTGCTCAAGCGGCAATAGATTAACGATTGGACGACCGCGACTTTGACGACTGGCCACTGGAATATCGTAAACCTTTAACCAATAAACTTTACCAGCATTACTAAAGCAGAGGATGGTATCGTGGGTATTCGCTACTAATAAATGCTCGATAAAGTCTTCATCTTTAATAGCAGAAGCAGACTTTCCACGACCGCCTCGGCGCTGAGCTTGGTAATCAGTTACTGGCTGAATCTTGGCGTAACCACCATGAGACAGCGTCACCACCATATCTTCTTCAGCAATTAAATCTTCCATCGTTAAATGACGGCGCGTTTCAACAATTTCTGTCAGACGTCCATCGCCGTACTCATCTTTAATGCTTTCTAATTCCTCACGAATCACTTCCATCAAGCGCTCGTGACTAGCAAGAATCTGCAAGTATTCTGCTATTTCATCTACTTTGACTTTGTATTCGTCGATAAGCTTGTCGTGCTCTAGGCCGGTCAACTTCTGAAGACGCATATCCAAAATGGCTTGAGCCTGAGCAGGTGAAAGATAGTAATTACCATCACGGAAGCCAAATTGCGGATCTAAATCATCAGGACGACACGCATCAGGACCTGCACGCTCCAGCATTTCCATGACATCACCTGGTTGCCAAGCCGTACTGATTAGCTTGTCTTTAGCTTCGGCCGCTGTTGGAGACGCTTTAATGGTTGCGATGACAGGATCGATATTCGCCAGCGCCACTGCTAGACCTTCTAAAATATGACCGCGCTCGCGGGCTTTTCGCAGATCATAAATCGTACGGCGTGTCACCACTTCACGGCGGTGACGTACGAAGGCTTCCAACATATCCTTCAGGTTTAGAATCTTCGGCTGACCATCTACTAGAGCCACCGTATTAATACCGAATACGGTTTGCAGCTGAGTTTGTGCAAATAGATTATTCAGTACTACTTCAGGCACTTCACCACGGCGCAATTCAACAACGATGCGCATACCATCTTTATCGGACTCATCGCGAAGCTCAGTAATCCCTTCGATTTTTTTGTCTTTTACTAGCTCAGCGATTTTTTCAATCAAACGAGCTTTGTTCACCTGGTACGGGATCTCAGTAAAGATAATCGATTCTTTACCGTTCTTATCATCCATCTCAAAATGATGACGGGCACGCATTTGAATACGACCACGGCCTGTGCGATAGGCATCAACAATACCGTCGCGACCGTTAATGAGGGCTGCTGTTGGGAAATCAGGGCCTGTGATGTATTGCATCAGACCATCAACATCGATTTCTGGATTTTCAATCAATGCTAAACAACCAGTGATCACCTCAGTTAAGTTATGAGGTGGGATATTTGTTGCCATACCCACTGCAATACCACTAGAGCCATTCACCAATAGTGATGGGATTCGTGTCGGCAATACTTCAGGGATTTGTTCAGTACCGTCGTAGTTGTCGACAAAATTAACGGTTTCTTTATCGATATCCGCCAGCATCTCATGTGCGATTTTTGCCATACGCACTTCGGTATAACGCATTGCCGCAGCGCTATCACCGTCAATGGAGCCAAAGTTGCCTTGACCGTCAACCAATGTGTAACGCATCGCAAATGGCTGGGCCATTCGAACGATTGTGTCATAAACCGCGCTATCGCCGTGTGGGTGGTATTTACCGATTACATCACCCACCACACGGGCCGATTTTTTGTAAGGTTTATTCCAGTCGTTATTCAGAATGTTCATGGCGTGAAGTACACGACGGTGAACAGGTTTTAACCCGTCACGAACGTCTGGTAACGCACGACCCACGATTACGCTCATGGCGTAATCCATGTAGGATTGTTTCAGCTCGTCTTCAATATTTACGGGCAGGATTTCTTTACTTAAGTCACCCATGCAGGTATCCCTTGTTTACCGAAGTCGCTCGAGACTATCGAACGTATCTAAACCGGTGTTATTGTTATTTCGCGAAGCCCAGAACTTTACCACAAATCAAGGCATTAGCTCCAATTAATGGCGCTAAAATACACCCAAATCCGGTATACTGACGTACAAGCGGTATGATTTTTATACACCTCAAGGCTAAGGAGTCTCATAATGGCCAATCCGAAATCCATTATATTGTCACCTAAGTGGTTACTCACCATGGAATCGGATGATGTACTTGTTAATCACAGCGTGGTGATGAAGGCGGATGTGATCCAAGCCATCATGCTCACTGAACAAGCATTGATCGAATTCCCTGAGGCCAAACATATAGCATTGGATGATCAGTTGCTGATGCCTGGGCTAATCAACACCCATGGGCATGTGGCGATGAATTTGTTCAAAGGTTTAGCCGACGACTTGCCACTGATGGAATGGCTAAACGATCATATATGGCCCGCAGAGGGTAAATGGGTCAGTGAAGACTTCGTCGCTGATGGTGCAAAAATCGCCATCGCTGAAATGCTACAGTCCGGTACGACCTGCTTCAGTGATATGTATTTCTACCCTGATGCCGTTGCGAACGTCAGTGCCGAAATAGGGATGCGTGCAACGTGCTATGGACCGGTACTGGACTTCCCAACTCCCTATGGATCTGGCTCGGATGATTACATTGAAAAAATTGTCAAAGCCCACGATGAATTTAAACACCATCCACTCATCAATATTGGCTTTGGTCCGCATGCGCCCTACACCGTCAGTGACGAACCTTTGAACAAAATTCGTACGCTGAGCAATCAACTCGGTTTGCCCATTCAAATCCATTTGCATGAAACCGAATTCGAAGTGGCTGATGCATTAGAGAAAACAGGAAAACGCCCCACTGAACGCTTAGAAGATTTGAATTTTTTTGGTCCTGATGTACAAGCGGTTCACGTAACTCAGGTCAATGAGACTGACGTAGAAATATTAAAACGCAATGGAGTCCATGTGATTCACTGCCCTGAGTCGAATTTAAAACTGGCCAGTGGTTTCTGCCCGATTCATAAACTTTCTCAAAACGGCATCAATGTCGCTCTTGGAACCGACGGCAGCGCTAGCAACAACGATCTAAACATGTTTGGTGAATTACATACTGCTGCTCTTCTAGCCAAAGCCGTGGCAAAAGACGCTTCAGCCATCCCAGCAATCGATGCTTTAAAAATGGCAACGATTAACGGTGCAAAAGCATTGGGCATGGAAGATCAAATTGGTTCATTGGCCAACGGCAAGCAAGCGGATATGATTGCTATCTCATTTAATCATATTGCGGCACAGCCAGTATTTGATCCGGTTTCTCATTTGGCCTATAACACAGGCCACCGCGTTAACCATGTTTGGGTAGCTGGACGCCAACAAATAAAAAACGGGCAATTTTGCCATTTAAATGAATCGCAGTTAATTGAGTTAGCGCAAGACTGGTCGAATCGAATTGTGAATGATGAGCTATGAGATTATTTTCGTGTTGAATTGTGAATGATGGGTGTTGAATTATTGGTTGGCCGTCATTCTCCGGCGTCGCGAAGCGATAGACCGGAGAATCCATCATTTACAACTCAACATTCAAAATTAATAAAATGGATTCCCGCCTTCGCGGGAATGACAACAAAGTAAGCACTAAACAATAAAATACTATTAAAAATAGTTCCCGCCTTCGCAGGAATGACGATAATTTAAACATTAAAATTTAAGCACTAAATAATTATGGCAAATGTAGATCAATCAGAAGTCGCGAAATTCGAAGCACTCGCCAGTCGCTGGTGGGATAAAGAAAGTGAATTCAAGCCACTGCACGACATTAACCCACTACGTACCAATTTTATTGATGGTCACGCAGGTTTAGCAGGAAAACGTGTTTTAGATGTAGGCTGTGGCGGTGGTATTTTAAGCGAAGCCATGGCGCAACGGGGTGCTCAGGTCACCGGTCTTGATATGGGTGAAGCTCCTTTGACGGTTGCTAAATTACACGCCTTGGAGTCACAGTTAAACATTGACTATAAGCAATTACCGGTCGAAGAGTTAGCCGAACAAGAACCTGCAAGTTTCGATGTCGTTACCTGCTTAGAGGTGTTGGAGCATGTGCCTGATCCCGCCTCTATTGTTAAAGCCTGTTTTGATTTATGCAAACCCGGCGGCCATGTATTTTTCTCAACACTTAATCGCAATCCTAAAAGCTACTTGCTAGCAATCATTGGTGCGGAATATGTGTTAAATATGCTGCCAAAGGGCACCCATGATTATCGTAAGTTCATTCGCCCGAGTGAATTAGCAAAGTATTGTCGAGAGGCTGGTCTTCAAGTGGGTGAATTAAAAGGCATGACCTACAACCCGATCACTAAAACGTACAAGCTAGCGCGAGATACCGACGTTAATTATCTGTTGCAAACCTGCAAACCCGCGAGCGGTGAATAATGATCGAAAACAAACACTATGACGCAGTTTTATTCGATCTTGATGGCACCTTGGTCGACACCGCTCCTGATTTCTTTGTGGTGATTAATGAGATGCGTATGGCCGATGGCTTGGACGCCCTCTCCTATGAAAGCGTTCGCTCAGTTGTCAGCAATGGTGCCCGCGCCTTGATCAACCTAGCTTATGATATAGACGAAGGTCATCCCGAATATGCTCGACAACGTCAGAGACTATTGGACCTATACCTTCAAAATGTAGCGCAAGAAACCCGACTATTTCCTGGGTTTGACGCGATGTTGCTGCACTTCAAAGAACAAGGCATTCCAGCCGCCATCGTCACAAATAAACCTCGCTTGTACGCCGATGCCCTACTAAAACAGCTAAAAATCAATCATGGTGTTCTTGAGGATTACATAGACAGTTTAGTTTGTCCGGATGACGTTACGCATCGAAAACCCAATCCTGAAGCGCTACTGCTGGCTTGCAAGGAGATGTCAGTAAACGCAAGTAACTGCATCTATGTTGGCGATCATCTACGCGATATTCAAGCAGGTAAAGCCGCGAGTATGACAACACTGGCCTGCGAATTCGGTTATGTCGGAAGCCCCCAAGAAGCGAAATCATGGCAAGCTGATCAGACCTTTGCGACAAGCGAAGCACTGGCGCAACATCTGATTTCAGTTACAATGCGCCGCGAACGCCAATAAGTGCCGCTCTAATATTAGCTAAACACGGCAAGCGGCAACGAATGACCGCTCCAAAGTGAACAATCAGCTCGGATAATCCTATGACAGACTCACACTCAGTCCTTCCTCTAGATCAACGTGTCATTTTAGTGACAGGCGCTAGCAAAGGTATTGGCCGTGCCATGGTGTATGGTTTTGCTGAGGCAGGTGCCACTGTCATCATGTTGGCCCGCAATGAAGAAGCTCTCAATCACATACACGATGACTTAGTGGCGAAAAAGCTGCCACAACCTGTGATCGTTCAGTTTGATTTGGAGCATGCACCCGAAGAAGCGTATTTCCAGCTTCGCGATATGATTAATGAAGAATTCGGTCGTCTAGACGGTTTATTGCTCAATGCGAGTTTATTGGGTCAGCGCACGCCGCTATCCAACTATAACTGGCAAACCTGGAATCGTGTCATGAACATCAATGTGAATAGCACTTTTCTGCTTGCTCGTACACTGCTGCCGGTTATGGAGCAAAGCCCTGCCGACGCCAGTATTCTTATGACTTCTTCGAGCGTCGGCAGAAAGTCGAAAGCTTATTGGGGAGCTTATGCAGTTTCAAAATTCGCCACTGAAGGCTTGATGCAAACCATGGCGGAAGAACTAGAAAACACGAGTAATGTACGTGTTAATAGTATTAATCCCGGTGGCACTCGAACCGACATGCGTGCAGAGGCCTATCCGGCGGAAGACCCTGCTACAGTGAAATCACCGGAAGACTTAGTTGCACGTTACATTTACTTAATGAGTGCCGAAAGTAAGGGCATAAACGGCCAAGCGCTGGATATCTAGTGTTTATTGCCCAATATCGTCATGCCCAGCTTGACTGAGAATCCATCTAATTCGTTCAAATACGATCAATGGATTCCCGATCAAGTCGGGAATGACGGTTTGTATCCGTCATTCTCAGCTTGACTGAGAATCCCTCTTGATGGTTTTGAATGCGTAGTTATGAATTCTGAGTGATGGATTCTCTGGTCAGTCGCTTCGCGACGCCAGAGAATGACGGCAGGTAATGTCATTCCAGCGAAGGCGGGAATCTATTTTTCAGGTTGAAATCAACTGAAAGGATTCTCAGTCAAGCTGAGAATGACAATGTTCACTACTCAAACCCTTAGTTGTTCAATTTCCTGACGCCATTGCGTTTTGATCATAGACCAGCAGCGACAAAATGACGTCGGGTCGTTACATCCACTTACAAAACCACCCTAACATATTGTTTTTTAAGTAATTTCTTCTTCAAAAACTACTTGGCATATTTCTCGCATATTCTCAATCTGAGTCTTTGAGAATGAGGTCCCAAGATGGTGACTCAAGTATCGAACATTTCGGCGCTACAAGATGACAAGCTCACGCCGTTCAGTGAATTAGCTGCGAAGCCACAGATCAAGTCTGATGTTCTGGTGCGCTTAGCCACTTTTTTACAAACCACCCTAGATTACAAACAACTTTTAACGCTATTTAAACGAGAAATCGCTTCGTCGGTATTAGTTGAGGGTATTGAATTTTCCAATGCTGAGCATCAAGTACATTACTTAGATGGCCAAAAAGGCCCTCACTCGTGCAACTACACACTAAGCGCTCAGGGCCAAGGATTAGGTGAAATCACCTTTTTCCGCACTACACGTTTTCGTGAGCATGAAATGGCCAATCTCGAAGCGTTAATGGGGACTTTGATATACCCATTGCGCAATGCCATGCGTTATCGCAGCGCTCTGAATCAGGCGTTCAAAGACCCGCTTACAGGTGCAGGCAACCGCATCGCATTGAATGAATCACTTCAACGTGAAATGGAACTAGCCAAACGCCATGGCCACGACCTTGCCATTCTCATGTTGGACATCGATCACTTTAAAACCATCAACGACCGTTTCGGGCACTTGGTCGGCGATGAAATGCTAAAAGCCACGGTGAATACCATCACCCAATGCGTTCGCCAAACAGACATTTGTTTCCGCTATGGTGGCGAAGAATTTGTTGTTATTCTCAATAACTGTAACATCGCCAACGCGCGCTTAATTGCCGAGCGCATTCGTATGGATGTATCCGAAACCGTTTTGCAAACTCAAGATGATAACTTTTTACAAGCTACCATCAGCTGTGGGTTAAGCGTTTATGATGCGAATGATACTTTGGAAAATCTTATCCATCGTGCAGACATCGCACTCTATAAAGCAAAAAACTCTGGGCGTAATAAGGTCTGTGTGCAAGAGCAAACTAAAAAAGAAGAGACTGTTTAGGTCTCTTCTTTTAACTTGTGTGGCTTTGACGCAACTCGTTGGGTGTACAATCAAACCAACGATGACACGCACGATAAAAAGTAGAGCTTTCTGCAAACCCTAAATCTTCAGCAATCTGTTTCAAACTGCGATCCGTTTTAATAATTAGCTCCTCAGCTTTAACCCGTCGCTGCTCATCCATTACATCAATAAAGTTTGTATTTTCTTGTTGCAATCGCCGCTGTAAAGTACGTGTACTCACATTTAACTTGTTAGCCACTTGTTCCCGTGTCATATGATAATGACCGCTTTCTACCAAAGTTTTGATCACCTTGGCTTTCCAGCTGGTATTACTGTGAGCAGCAAGAAGTTGATCCGCATGAGCGCGATGCAATGTATGTAAACCTGCATCACTCTCTTTCAACGGACGCTGAAGCACAGCTTTCTCAAACTCCATGGCAGTAATATTTTGTGAAAAACGTGGCGTGACACCAAACACTTGCTGATATTCCCAACTACCGGGACCAGTGTCCGTAGCAAATTTCACTTCTATCGGCGTCACACTTTCATCCCCAAGGAGCCAACGACTGAAAGCCAGTAAAAGTGCCATCACCGATTCGTGTTGATGGCGACTAAACGCCTTATAATCTGGCACCGGCGTGTATTCAACCCAAATACGGTTTTGCTCATGACTCATTGAAAGAATAGCGCCCTCACTGATTAGCGGCATATAACGCTGGAAGCTTTTAAAAGCTTCAAACAAATTTGCACTTGTCATAGCCACATAAGCCACAGCATGAAAATACGATGGCCTCACGTTTTGCCCCATACGCAAACCAAAGAACTCATGACCTGATAAGGTTTCCGCCGCTTCCCATATGTCCTGTGTTTGATCCAGTGACAAATAGGCAGGCTCATTACGATCAAGATCCAACGTAATATTCACCTTTTCTTGAATAGCATTCGCGTTAATACCCAAGGATTCAGCCGCGGCTAATATAGCTTTGATCCAATGTATGGATACACGCTTATGGGTTGGCTGATCAAGCTGAGACATTCGGTAATACCTGGTTTTAGTTATTAGTGTTGAGTTATGAGTGATGGGTTCTCCGGTCTGTCGCTTCGCGACGCCGGAGAATGACGATTATACTTGACTTCCAAAGTTCAAGACACATCATTGAATACTCACAACTCACAACTCACAACTCACAACTCACAACTCACAACTCACAACTCACAACTCACAACTCACAACTCACAACTCACAACTCACAACTCACAACTCACAACTCACAATTCAGCATTCAACGCTGATGTTGGTAATGTAGGCCTTTTTGGCACACAAGGTCAACCACAAAGGCTTTGAGAGGCAATGCTCACATAGCGGACTTTGCTAAAGTAGAGTCATACACATAACAACAAGTAGAGAGGGTATTATGGCGAAATCCATACAACAATGGCTCGACGAGTATGGTGAGAGTCATCAGAACAAAACCAATAAACGCATTCATTGGTTCTGTGTACCGCAAATTGTTTGGACTGTGATGGCGTTTATTTACGTCATCCCGGTACCCGAAGCCATGGCTAGTGTGAGTCCACACTTAAATTGGGCAGTGATCGTTTCGGTATTGGCTATTGTCTTTTATTTACGACTTTCTCTAACGCTAGCCATTGGTATGACCGCTTTCTTAGCAGCCTGCTATGGCCTGATTTTAGCTTTTGTAAGCGCTTTTCCAGGCTATCTTTTATGGTTCGCAGGAATTTGGTTTGTCATCTTATGGGCTCTACAATTCTACGGCCATGAAGTAGAAGGTAAAAAACCATCGTTTTTGAAAGACCTTCAATTTCTAATGATTGGGCCCGCTTGGTTAATGTCATTCATTTTTCAAAAAGTGGGTTTGAAGTACTAACCCGCTGCATGAGAGCCTTCGGCTCTCGCTTTTTTACATCTGATTGTGACCATTCTTCCGATACAGCTCATCATCCAAAATGATTTCCTGTCCGTAGCATCAATAATTGTCTATATTTGTTAATTTAAAACTAGCTTGTGTATGGCATTATCTGACTGAATTACAAAGGGAGCTTTGCGTGGATAAACTAAACATCATCGTCATTTGTGGTAGCACTCGAGAAAATGCTGCATCTGCCAATGTCAGTCAATACCTCCTCGAAACACTTACTACCAAGGGCGTGAATGCAGGGCTATTAGATTTGCATAAGGCTAATATCCCACTTTGGGATGAACATGCAAAAACTGATGAAAAAATAAAAGAGCGTTTAAACCAAGCCGACGGTTTTGTGTTTGCGATCCCAGAGTGGCACGGTATGGTACCCCCAGCGGTTAAAAACCTATTTTATTATTTTAATAAGTGTTTTAGTCACAAACCCGCTTTTTTGATCGGTGTCAGTGCCGGAACTGGTGGGCGTTACCCACTTACTGAAATGCGCTCTTCCACCTACAAAAACAGCTTTATTAATTACATTCCGGTCAGCTGCGTCATCGATAAAGTCAATGATACCTTCAATGACAAAGGAGAATTCATAGCCGAAACGGATTACATTGCTCGTCGATTAAACGAAGGCTTATCCTTTTTACAAGAGTATGCCAAAGGCCTACGTCACGTGAGACAAAGCGACATCTTTGAAAAATCGGAATTCGCGAACGGAATGTAGCTAGTAACCTAAACCTACAGTTTATCCTGATTGAAATCTCGCACACCATGGTGAATTCGATATTCACCTGGTGTCATACCTGTCCAACGTTTAAACGCGCGTTGAAAAACACTTTGCTCTGAAAATCCGAGTATTTGCGCGATATATGTCATTTTATAATTGGTCTGCAAAAGATAAGTGAAGGCATACTCTTTGCGAATATCGTCAACGATGGTCTTAAAGTTTGTACCCTGTTGTTTAAACTTTCTCTGCAAATTACGTGCGCTAACACCCAAATGCTCAGCCACATCCTGGAGGGTTGGTACTTTGTGTTGCAAGCTATCTATTACAAACTGCGTCACCACTTCGTTAGCCGCATTCTTTTGCTTTTTTAGTACAATTAAATCTGCATAACCTGTCAGAACCTTGAGTAAGTCGGGGCTATGCCCCATTAAAGGCATCTCAATTATGCGCGTATCAAACTCGATTCCTGTAAACGTGCTAGAAAAATAAACTGGACACTCAAAAAAAACTTCAAACTCTGATTTGTCAGCTTCCTGTTCATGGGTAAAATGAATGGCATGAGGGGATAGCTTGACTGCCAGTGCTTTTTTAGCAAAAGCAACCCAACTTGTGACCACTTCTTCTGTGATATGGCGGCTACATTGATAGTGCGGCAACCATTTAAGCACACCATACTGATTTTCTATCAAAAACTCCGAACGAGAAACATTGCCTACCAAGCTTTGATACCTTTTTTGATACTCTAACGCCTGAGCAATTGTAGAAGCACTATCGACAATATGCCCTAATACGCCCCAGCGACCACTATCCCCCCACTGACCAACTCGAAAGCCTATATTGTTGCAATCAAGATACTGAGCGCCAAAATCGTAAATGGCTTCAATGATAGATACGTCCACCATGCGATCAGGCTCGTCCAGTTGTTCTCGATTAAGACCCACAATCTCAAACAGTGGGGCTTGCGGCACCCCATGATGAATTAAATATGCCAGTGTGGTTCTCACACTGAATGCTGCCACCTGTAATTGCACAGAAATCCCGTTAATTATGATTATTGATGGGTAGACTTCGCATATTACCTGAATATGGACAACGATGGTGCTCTGCTGGGATTTGGGATCAATACTTGGCGCTTAACGCCAATCATAAAAAAACCCGTACATTCTATAAGAATGCACGGGTTTTTAAGAAGAGAGTCAGACTGACTTATTCTGCAGCAACCGCTTCTTTAGCATCTTCTACTGCTTCTTCTGCAGAATCAGTCGCTTCTTCAGCTAGATCTTCTGCATCGTCAGCTGCTTCTTCTGCCATATCTTCAGAAGCTTCTTTCACATCCGCCATAGTTTCTTCTGCTTCAGATGCCGCTGCTTCAGCTTGTTCCATCGCTGCGTCTGCCGCTGCTTGTGCTTCTTGAGCAGCTGCGTCAACTTGCTGAGCCGCTTCTTCTTGGCTACATGCCATTAGACCGATTAAAGACAATACAACTAATAATTGCTTGATCATTGGGACTTTCCTTTTTATTGAGTGCATAAAAGCGCCTTTAGACTACCGAATTTTACAGTGCAATGCCTACCCAAATAGCCAAAACGTGAAGAACTTCTTATTTTTGTCATCTTCATGGAACCCAAATAATTGTCTATTCTTAAAAAATACAAGTACTCGCTATCACCTTGTGTTTAATATAACCAATAGGCGCAAAATGTGCTGACACTCTCACAACGACTTTGGTTTAGCTTTGCAGCTATTCTAGCCATTACTATCACGTTGGCGACGGTCATTGTCGTTAACAGCAACAATGTGAGTGCAACCGCGCAAAAGCTAATCGAGCAACAACTGCCCAGGTTAGCACTCATAAAACAACTGCGAGCTGCTATCAGTGAACATGAGCGCCTCCTTTATGAGTATTACGCCACCATAGATCGTCGTTCTATTTGGCCGGAAATCACCAATAAAGATCAAACTCTCCAAGATCTCATGGTTACGGCCCACCAATCCTTCAGTAGACAAATTCTGACCCTGCCCAATATTTACGCTGATATTAAATTTTATCGTCAGTCATTAGATGAAAATTTAAAAAGCCGAAGCATTGACTGGGATCGAGCAAGATCCGATCTTGCTGGTTTAACTGAAGCGGGTGAAAAAGCAGAAATTACCCTCTCTAAATTGACCGAGGATGTCCAAGAAAGTGCATGGCAAGGGGCAGAATCAACTAAAGAGGAAATAAACCGCATTCTGATATTTGTTTTGATTTTCACTATGGTCACGCTAATCGCAGGGATCTATGTAGCTTATATCACACAAATAAATTTAAAACGCCGGGCTCAACGGCAAGCACTGGCCATGTTCCCCGAACGCAATCCTAGTCCAGTCATGAATTTAAATTGGCAAGGCCAAATCTTATTCGCTAACCCGGCCTGCTCTGAACTATTGCAACGCCTAAATATGGACATAAATCGAACAGAGGAGCTATTACCCGCTAATTTCTATCGAAACTTAAAACGTTGGCAAAATGATCGCAAAACATTGGAATGCTTTGAAAGTGAAATTAAAGGTCGCCAACTGGCATACAACCTTTCACTATTACCAGATCTAGGAAGCTGTCACCTTTACATCGAAGACATTACCGAACGCAAACAAGCAGAAGAACAACTGCACTACCAAGCCTACCACGATATACATACGGGCTTAGCCAATCGTCGGCAGTTTGAACTGGACCTTGGCCTCATTATCGAACAAAAGTTACCTATTTCTGTCATGTTCATCGCTATTGACCGGTTTAAATTCATTACTGCCAGCCAGGGCTACTTCATTGGTGATCAGATCATCAAAGAATTTGGAAGACGTCTCGTTCATGAATGCGAACAATTAGATTTTGAAGCATTAAGTTATCGTTTGGATGGCTCTACATTTTGTGTACTCGTGAATAGCCCAAAATCTCAACATGCTTGGGATACATCTCACGCAATACAAAATAGTATGGATGCTCCTTTGCAAGTTGGTGAACATCGATATTATCTCACACTTAGTATGGGATTTTGTCATTTCCCAGAAAACGGCCGAGACGCCAAGGCATTAATCACTAACGGCAATGCCGCCCTTAATAGTGCCAAACTTAAGGGAGATAACATTGCTCAATACAGCGAGCAACATCATGCTCAGGAGCAAAGCTGGCTACCTATTGAAGAAAAAATCCGAAAAGCGTTGGAGTGGGATCAATTTGAACTGCATTATCAAGCCAAAGTAGATGGGCAAGATCATAGTATTAAGGGCGCTGAAGCTCTGATTCGCCTAAAAGACGAAAATGGAAATCACATTAGCCCTGGCCGCTTTATTCCCGTGGCCGAGCAAACAGGTTTGATTATCAAAATAGGACAATGGGTCATAGAAAAAGGATTTCGACAAGCCAAGGCTTGGGATGATCAAGGTGATAAAATCAAACTGGCCATAAACATTAGTGCACGACAATTTCAAGATCGTAATTTCCTTATTCACCTACAACAACAATTAAGTGAAACTCAAGTCAATCCTGCATTAATTGAGCTAGAGATTACCGAAAGCTTATTAATGGATAACGCAGAACAAAGTATTTTTATCATGAAACAACTGAAAGCAATGGGGTTTGCTTTAGCTATTGATGACTTTGGCACCGGCTATTCGTCTTTAGCCTATTTAAAACGCTTCCCGATTGATACATTAAAGGTCGATCAAGCTTTTGTACGGAATTTAGAAACAGATAAAGATGATCAAAATATTGTGCGCGCAATTGTCTCCTTGGGCCAACATCTCAATTTAGAAATCGTCGCGGAAGGTGTAGAGACAAGTGGGCAATTATCGTTTCTAAATACATTAAACGTGAATTACATTCAAGGTTTCTTGTTCAGTAAGCCAGATGTGGCAGAGAAATTGTTTGAGTCCTGAAAAAGAAACAAAAAAGGCCCTTTCGGGCCTTTCATTTTGAGCATTGCAAGCTGCTTTGATTACTCAGCCGTAGTGCTCACTTGAACTGTCTCTTCAGTTTGTGCAGCTTCAGCAGGAACTTCCAAGCGCTCCCATGTCTGAGAACGACCAGCCCAACTAAAACCAATATAACCGCGAACATCCAGCTTTTCACCACCGTCTACCACTTCGATTTTAGAGCTGTACTCCGAACCGCTGGCAGGATCAAGAATAGTACCGTCATCCCAAACGCCGTCTTGCTCTGTTAGACCCCAAACAAACTGCATACCGACAATCGGCTGATCTTTTTTGTCGCCTTCACACTCGGTGCAAACTGGGTTTTCTTCTTCGGGGTCGATTAGTTTAACAATCTTACCCTTAAGCTCACCCTCATCGATCCAAATCTGAACATGGCTTTTAGGCTTGCCTGTTTCATCATCGATGGTTTGCCACATGCCTTCAGGGGAGTCAGTGCCTGCATGTGCGGTAAATGCTAGCAATAAGCTAGACATGGCCAATAGTTTTTTCATTATATTTATCCTATGTTGTGTAACCCGTTGGCTTTTCAGCCAAGCGCTACCATACCATATTGTTTTTCGCTGCCAATGTCTTATTTGGCTGCCATCCGTATGGCGCCATCTAAGCGAATGACCTCACCATTGAGATAGTCGTTCTCAGCCATGTGCACCACTAGTTGGGCAAACTCTTTGGGGTTACCTAAACGCTTAGGGTACTCAACACTGCCACCAAGGGAATTGATTACATCTTCACCTAGGCTTTCCGCAAGCGGTGTTAAAAATAAACCCGGTGCAATGGTATTGACGCGAATCCCTTGTCGAGCGAACTCACGCGCAATGGGTAACGTCATACCGACAATACCCGCTTTACTTGCTGCATAAGCTGGTTGGCCAATTTGCCCATCAAATGCGGCTACGGATGCCACATTGATTATGGTACCACGACCACCATCATCATTTAGCGTGTCTTGCTTAGCCATGCGCGCAGCAGCTTTGCTCAGTACATTAAAAGTACCAAACAGGTTTACATCTACAATTTTTTTGAATTGGTCTAACGGTAAAGGTTCGCCCTCGCGATTGATGACTTTGCCCGGAGGACCGATGCCCGCACAATTCACCACAATGTGCAGGTCGCCATAGTGCTTGTATAACGTTTCGAGGGCTTGGGCCACATTCTGCTCATCAGTGACATCCACCTGAACAAACAACGCTTTGCCTTCTTCTAATTCTTGCACCACGGCTTCGCCATTGGCTTTATCAAAATCAAAGATTGCAACCTTGGCACCCTTCTCAATCAAGCTGCGACAAGCCGCTAAACCAAGACCTGATGCACCTCCGGTGACCAGCGCAACTTTACCTTCAATATTCATTTATTATCCTTCTTATTTTTACTATTTATGCAGCCCGTATAGAAACAGGTACGCCATTGACCGCTGCATTTCCACATAACTCATCAATCAGTGTTTCATCGGTTAAATCGTTCACACTGACACCTGCGTGCTGGCTAGCGGTGGATTGCTTGACGCCCTTGCGACCGTGCCCCCAGCCGTGAGGAATACTCACCACATTGGGCATAATTTCATCACTGATTTCCAGTTCGATTTCCACCCGACCAACGCGCGAGCTTACCGCAACCATTTGCCCAGTGCTTAACCCTAATTGCTTGGCTTGCTCTGGATGCATTAACAGAGTGCATCGATTTTTGCCTTTGACTAGACGTTTTGAATTGTGCATCCAACTGTTGTTTGTACGCACATCACGTCTACCAATTAACAATGCATTGCTGCTTTTTTGTTCGTTGAGGGTTTGCTCAATCTTCTTGCTCAAACGATCTAAATCAGCAAAATAAAACGCCGAATTAATGTGAATCTTTTTATCTATATGAGAGAGCACAGCGGGCAGTTGTGATTGAAGTGGACCTAAATCAATACCATGAGGTTGTTTTTTCAACTGCTTCAATGACAGACTGTAGGGTCCGCGCTTGAGCATGGCGTTAAGCAAGAAATCAGGGCCCAACCAACGCGTAAGACCGCGCATAAGTTTTTGCGAAAAGCTGACGCCTTTGGCCAAACGTTGATGTAGTCCTAAATAAATTTGCCAATCATGTTGCTGCTCTTTATTTTTTTGCAAAAATGCTGGGCTGTATTTGGCGTGATTATGCACGGCCAAGTTATGGAAGCTTAAATCATAATGCTCGCGCTCTAGCGGAGACACGGGCGGCAAAATAATATTGGCATGGCGTGTGGTTTCATTGATGAAATAATCAATACACACCATAAAATCCAAGTTATCTAGCGCTTCATCCAGTTTTTCACCATTAGGCGTACTCAACACCGGATTACCCGCAACCGTAAGCATGGCTTTTATTTGGCCGTCACCGGGTGTGAGAATTTCGTCGGCCAACGTCGCGACAGGAAATTCGCCATTGAAATCCGGTAAATTGCGAACGCGGGAATGGCGCTTAGCTACATAGCCAGGACCCGAGTTTTTCACGATATCCGCAGCGGGTTTGGCGAACATCATGCCGCCCTCTTCGTCCACACGACCGGTCAAAAGGTTAATCAGCATGATCACATATTGGCTCAATAAGCCGAACTCTTGCACGCTCACGCCCATTCGTCCATAAAGCACCGCTTTTTCCGCAGCAACAAACTCATTGAAAACCTGTTTGAGCTCTGTTTCTGGAATACCGCAATACTTCGATGCATATGCAAAACTGTAATCCGTCAATTGAGACGATAACGCAGAAACATCTTCATCTACCAAATCCAGCGCTGAACTTGGTTTAATATGATTACCATCGATGATTTCACGTAAGAAACACAATAACATGCAAGCGTCCGTGCCGGGCTTAATGAAAACATGTTGATTAGCAAGTTTGGCGGTTTCTGAACGTCGTGGATCAATCACCACCACTTTGCCGCCGCGTTTTTGGATGGCTTTAAGTTTGTCTTTTACCCCTGCCACCGACATGATGCTTCCATTAGATGCCAATGGATTCGCCCCCATGATGACCATGTGTTCACAGCGGTTGATATCCGGCACAGGAATGCGCAATTGGTGACCAAACAAATGGTTGCTCACTATATGATGAGGCAATTGATCTACAGAGGTTGCACTAAATCGATTACGGGTCCCGAGAGCGGTTAACAAATATTTAATAGTGAGCATGCCGCCTAGATTATGAACATTGGGATTACCTAGATAGACACCCAAGGCATTTTTGCCATGTTGTTTTTGCACCTTGGCTATTGAAGCCGCCACTTTATCCAGAGCTTGTTTCCAAGTGAGCGGTTTCCAGCCTTGCTCAGTACGCTCCATAGGTTGGGTTAAACGCTCGCTATCTTCATACAAATCTTGCAATGCGACGGCTTTCGGGCAGATATGGCCTTGACTAAAAGGGTCTTTTTCATCGCCCTTGATGGATAGGATTTTCTCCCCTTGGTGTTCTATTTTAATGCCGCACATGGCCTCGCACAGATTGCAGGTGCGGTAGTGAATTTCTGTTTTTATTGTCATGACTCACTCCCTCTTTTCGTAATAAACTAACCACTTAGGGGATATTTGCAATGTCTTTTTACCTCCAATTTCTTGTCCATAAATGACTCTAATGGAGCAATATAAACGCCGCTCAAGTAACGACGTTATCTTGCTCATAGATTGAGATAAAGAAGAAATGCTGGTTAGTTAGAGAAAGCGAGTGAAACTTAAACCTCCAGCACCTTAAGAACGCTCTCAGGATCAATGTTCTGACTAGACTTGATCGAAACTTCCGGTTGCGCTTGAATATCCTCAACGATATCGATTGCTTGACCAACATCCTCCGCATTGGCTCGCAAGTCCATATCATCAAATTGTTCAAAGACAGAAGCATCCACCAAAGTTGACGCCTCCAACGAACTTAATTGATTGGTTTTCAGTAAGGACTCAGTTTGTAGCGGGTTTTGAGTTGCTTGCGTATTCGTAATACTCATGAACTCCACCTCCTTGGATTCAGCCTATACTCTGAGCAACTCGTAGTGAAATCATGATCCTTTATAAAGAACATTCGGTTAGTCTTATAACTCATATAGCTTGCGCATTGTTCACTTTGATCATTGAAATGCCCAGTTCGGTCATTTACCTAGGAGCTCGCTGTACCTATATTCCACAGCATAATAAACAGAGGACAACTTGATGAGCCAACAGTATCCAAACCTTTTTGAACCCCTTGACCTAGGTTTCACAAAACTAAAAAACCGCATCATGATGGGCTCCATGCACACTGGCTTGGAAGATCGCCCTTGGCACTTTAAACAATTGGCCGAATATTTTGCCGAGCGTGCTCGCGGCGGTGTTGGCCTGATGGTTACCGGCGGCTTCTCACCCAACCGTCGCGGCGAATTGCTGCCACTGGGTTCACGCCTAAGTAGCCCGCTTCAAGTTCCGATGCATAAAAAAGTAACCAAGGCAGTACATGAAGCAGACAGTAAAATCTGCTTGCAGATTCTGCATGCCGGTCGCTACGGTTATACGCCATACAATGTAGCGCCATCTGCCATTAAATCTCCGATTACCCCGTTTAAACCAAAAGAGCTTTCCACTAAAGCGGTTTACAAGACCATTCGCCAATATGGGCGCAGTGCCAAGCTCGCTAAGCAGGCCAATTATGATGGTGTGGAAATCATGGGTTCTGAAGGTTATTTCATTACTCAGTTCTTGAATGAACGTACCAACCAGCGTGACGATGAGTTCGGTGGCAGCTATGAAAACCGTATGCGTCTTCCGCTAGAAATCGTTCGCGAAGTACGTAAGCAAGCGGGTGACGATTTCATCATTATCTTCCGCCTTTCTATGCTCGACTTGGTTGAGGGTGCTTCTAATATGGAAGAGGTATTCATCCTCGCCAAAGAACTAGAAAAAGCCGGAGTGACAATCATCAATACTGGTATCGGCTGGCATGAAGCACGCGTTCCAACCATCGTTACTTCCGTGCCTCGCGCGGCGTTCGTTGATGCCACAGCCAAAGTAAAAGAAGTGGTCTCTATTCCTGTTATCGCTTCTAACCGAATCAACATGCCAGACACCGCCGAAGATATTATCTCTTCAGGTAAGGCCGATATGATTTCCATGGCTCGTCCATTATTAGCGGATAGCGAATGGGCAGTGAAAGCAAAAGAAGGCCGTGCTGACGAAATCAATACCTGTATCGCTTGTAACCAAGCCTGTCTTGACCACACGTTTGAAGCCAAACGCGCTAGCTGCTTGGTAAACCCTCGCGCTTGTCACGAAACTGAATTGCTTTACACACCAACACACAATCCAAAACGCGTTGCGATTGTGGGCGCCGGACCTGCCGGTTTGGCATGTGCCACTGTCGCTGCAAAACGTGGCCATCGCGTAACGATATTTGAAGGTCGCGATAGCATTGGTGGTCAGTTTAACTATGCAAGTAAAATCCCAGGTAAAGAGGAGTTTAAAGAAACCCTCCGTTACTACAATAAGATGATTCAGGTGCATAACATCGAGCTGAAACTAAACACTTATGTTAGTGCTGACGAGCTAAAAGATGCTGGCTTTGACGAGATCGTAGTTTCTACAGGGGTAGAACCTCGCGTACCGAACATGCCGGGTATCGATCACGAAAAAGTGGTGAGCTACCAAGACCTGTTAGAGAAAGAACTAAAGCTTGGTCAGAAAGTCGCCGTCATGGGTGCCGGTGGTATCGGTTTCGATGTGAGTGAATATTTAACGCATGAAGGCGTCAGCCCTACCCTAGACAAAGAAGCTTGGTTTGGTGAATGGGGTGTCGACATTAACAACACCAATCATGGTGGCTTGAAAGACAAGCACATTGAGCCATCTCCACGTCAAGTTTATATGCTACAACGTAAGACAACGTCTTTGGGCAAAGGCTTGAACAAAACCACTGGCTGGGTTCACCGTGCCGTCATGAAAATGAAGAACGTAGAAATGATCGCTGGTGTCAGCTACGACAAGATCGATGATGAAGGCTTGCACATTACCATCAGCAACAAGGATGGTGATGTCATGGATACTCGTGTCTTAGATGTCGATCATGTGGTGATCTGTGCAGGCCAAATCAGTGTTAATAAACTTTACAAGCAACTACAAGGTAATAACGAGCACAACTTTGGCTTGCATCTTGTGGGTGGTGCTGAATTCGCTGGTGAACTGGATGCGAAGCGCGCTATTAAACTTGCGTCAGAACTGGCTGCTCGTTTGTAAGGCATAGTCTTCAATCAAAAGGTGTTTACTTCTCTTTAAGTAAACACCTTTGTATTTTCTCTACTAGATCTTCTACTTTAAATGGCTTTGATTGAACATCATCAAAACCTTCTTCCATATAATTCTGTACATCTTTTTTCATGACATTGGCTGTCAAAGCGAGAATACAAGTATTCTGATAGCCTTCGAGATCACGTATTTGTTTCATAGCTTCAATACCTGACATTCCAGGCATCTGTATATCCATTAAAATGAGATCATAAGGTACAGTCATGGCAGCATGTATCGCATCCTGACCACTCTCTACAGTATCAATAGAATTAAAGTAATCCGACAAAAGGGTCGATGCGACCTCTAAATTAATCAAGTTGTCATCGACTATCAACAAGCGTTTTTTAGCTAAATAGCCTAAATCCAAACTACTTTCGGAGATGACTTCCTGCGTATCGCTACCCGTTTTTTTCATAGTAAGGGTAAACTCAAACGTACTCCCCCCACCCAAGCGCGATTCTACCTCTATGTGACCACCTAAGGCTTTAACAATTTGCTGGCTGATGAACAAACCTAATCCCGTTCCACCATATTGTCGCGTGACAGAATCATCGCTTTGCTTAAATGCTTCAAATAAATGTGGGAGTGCATCATCACTAATGCCTATCCCCGTATCCATAAATTTAAAATGTAGAGTTAAGCTATCTACTGATTCATCTTCGATATCAATACTCGCCACTACCTTTCCTTGATTTGTGAACTTGATAGCATTAGAACAAAGATTATTAATCACCTGCTGAAGGCGAAGAGGATCGCTTAATACGCGTGTACGAATATTCGGATCGATAAAAATATGGAAATCGATATCTTTGTTGTGAGCCAAATGGGTCAGTACTGAGAATACGTGATTGAAATCAGTTTGAATATCGACTGGGATTAACTCAATATTAAATTTCCCCGATTGGATTTTTGAGTAGTCTAGGATTTCATTTACTACATCTAGAAGCATCTGCGCTGATAAATGGATCTTTTGGATCGTCTTTGATTTTTTTGAGTTAGGGTTTTGTTTAACTAACAAATTAGTCAAACCTAGAATCCCATTTAGTGGAGTTCGTAGTTCATGACTGACACTGGCGACAAATTGATCTTTATATTTTTGTTGTTGCTTTTCATAAGCATCCGCTTGCTTTAATAAGTCCCTCGCCTTGTTTCCATGATAGGCTAGATCAGCGAATTCACTCCAGATACTATCTTGAATATCGACATCATATTGTTTTCGCGCAAGATGCTTGATTGACCTTTTGATACTTCTGATCGGTCGATCTAAAGTAAAATAAAGCACAGCAAATAAAATGAACGTAATAACGAAAATCACCATGACACTATTAATAAAGCTATGGATCATTTTCTTTTCTACTATACGCTGTACGTGATGCGTATCAAAGCGTCCTATCAACATACCAACTTTTGTAAATCGTTCTTTTCTTATATCGCGAACTGGCATGTAGATGACGAAAAATTCCTCAGTGTCATATCGTTTCATAGTGGTTAGGTCAATGTCTGACAATATGGACATTTCACTATTACTCAATGTTTCGTTGATCTCATAAAAAATAGAGCTATATCGAATTTTTCCATCACCCGTAATGTATCGAAAGTACTCTAAATGCTCATGATCATTGATGGAAGAAAGAAGATGCTCTAAATCTTCAGAAATATCCTGACGAACAAATGCTTCGGTGGAACGTTTCATCAATAGCATTAGTTGCTTGCTATCATGGATGGCCAGTCTTACCTGGTCTTCATAGGTTTGCTCGCTCAATACTAAATGGATCACTGCAGATGAGGTTAGCAACAAGAATAAAATGACCGTTGGAATGCCATAAAGTAAACGGATTTTATTTCTTGGAGGAGTATTTGCCATGGCTTAAAGCCTCTGTGGCAAAAATTCGTCCGTAAACAATCTATTTATCGGTAGTTCTCGCTCGAGATAAGAAGCACTCAATAAAATTGAATGCACTTCTTTTAATATGTAATGAAGACCCGCCTTGCTACCACTCAGCATTCCCCTATTCTGGGGCAGGTTCGCCACATCTAAGCCTTCGTAGCAGGCCAAAACCTCTTGATCTGTCAATCGTAAACGCTTCGTTAAGTAAGGTAATGCGACGTCGGGCTGCGATTTTAGTAGTTCATACGCTTGAAAAAAGCCATTTACTAATTCAACAAAAACATCTTCATTAGTTTCTGCGAGAACTTCGTCTTTTACAACCAACACGTCCACTACCAAATTTGGTCGCATGCTGGTATCGAAGACTTGATAAGCACCATTTTTTGCAACATATTGACTAAAAGGCGCGTTCGTAACAATAAAGTCAGCGCCTTGTTCATATGCTTGAACACTTCTTTCAACGGTGCTATCGATGATTTTTAGGGCATTATCGGGGATATCGAAAAAATCCTGAAACGCTGCCATTACCAAAGCGCCAACAGCTGAACGCTCTACTGCAATGGTTTTCCCTGAAAAATCGTTCAATTCAGTTAAGGGAATCCGAGACATTACGACATCAGCGCCTCGCGATACATCAATTACTTGAATAATAGTGAGATTAATACCCAATTCTTGCAGGCGAAGCACTTCATCTAGCGTCAGCATGGCAGCATCCAGATCTCCGCTAATAAGTGCCTCACTCACGTAGGTAGCGTTTTGATACTCCACAAGTCGAACGTGTTCTGTATTTATAAGGCCTTTGCTTTGCGCCAAATAGTAAAGGGCAAAGCCTGGCCAAATGTTATTGCCAACCTTGATAGGATCTTTATAGGAGGTACAAGCTAGCAGTAGCGGAATAAACACCAAACCTACAACTAGCTTGAACAAGTATGACGCCATGTACCCATCTATCCTAAAAGCGAGTTTCTCGCTATTGAGTATAGATAAGCTGGGCCTATCGGCCAGTAACGTGCGTCAAATGGCGCCTTTATTAATCATCATCGGACTCATACTCTTCTTCTTCCACATCAGCATGGTAACTGGTGAATAGATTGAGCACGCGTCCCTTGCGAATCAATGCTTCGCGATAGACCACCCAAGTCTTTTCCTCCAAGGTTTGTGCCGGGCATTCCCCGCGACAGACTCGGATAAAGTGTTGCTCATCATCACTCTCTGGCTGATGATGGCCCTGTTCTAACGCCAGCATTTTATGACCACAGGCTTCTAATAGCTCTGCCTGTTTAAGGGTGAAATCCCCTGAGCGGCGAAAACCATAGGGAAAGTGCGTGTCATCAAAAAAACGCTTATTTGCGACTAGTGATGCCATAATTTGCATGCCTCATGAACAAAGTTAATCACTCTTTCTGGCCCAAGCGCCCAATGTAAGCGGACGCTTTCGATACGAGAGAATCGAACACGAAGATGACGATTTCATGAACTTTCCACCCCGTATGGGTTGACGGCATTATCGGTAGGCTCTATAAGGCGGTAAAACAAAAAATATTTTTCGTCAGAATAAAAGATAGAGAGTCAATTTGGACACGGATCTACTAAAAACCTTCGTTGAAGTCTGCCAAACTCGACATTTTGGGCGTGCTGCTGAAAACCTGTACTTAACGCAAGCTGCTGTTAGCTCTCGTATACGCCAGCTTGAGAGTCGGATTGGCGTGCCTGTATTTACACGCCTACGCAATAACCTCAAGCTGACGCCAGCCGGTGAGCGTCTACTACCCCATGCACAAGCTGTGTTGACTGCTTGGCAGCGCGCTTATCAAGAAGTCGCTATCTCCGAAAATCAGCGACAACAAATCGCTTTGGGAGGCAGCCCTAACATTTGGGATTTAACACTGCAAAACCGGTTGTTTGACCTAAAAAGCCACAAACCCGATATGGCTGTGCGTGCCGAAGTCCTGAGCCACAATGTGGTCGTTCGACAACTCTTGGAACGTACTTTGGATCTTGCTTTGGTATTCGATGCTCCAAAAGTCGATGAGTTGCATACCACACAACTGTTCCAGCTACCGTTAGCGCTTGTTTCCACTGACGCCAACCAAGACTTTGCTTCAATAAAAGGGATGGATTACATCATGATGGATTGGGGCACACTATTTAATATTCAGCATGCGAAACAGTGTGCAACCTTACCGATACCGAGCCTACACACTAATCTTGCTCGCGTTGCCTTGGATTATATGCTTCAAGCAGGTGGCGCCGCTTACTTACCGCTGACACTATGCCAAGCTTATATCGATAAAGGCATATTGCATCTTGTTGAAAACGCCCCTGAAATGCACCGTGATGTGTTTGCCAGCTACCACAAAGAGAACTCTCAACAAACACTGATTGAGGAAGTCATCAACTTATTCCGACAATACGATTCTCAGGTTGCTCCTAGCTTACAACCCACGCCTTAGTCCGCTCACCGCTTGACCCTTTAATAAAACAGGGCTTATGCTGTTACATAAGTCCTGACATGATGGCGTCACTAGCGATGAAAAAATACTTCGAGAATCTAGCGAAGGCACTACTCGGTGTGAAATATAATGAGCTTAATGATTTAGACAAAAAAGTCATCGAGAGTATTGGTAACCAAGAACCTGTGGCGGAAAACATAAATGTGGTCTTCCATGAACAATTGAGCATAGGGCAGAAGCTTGCAGATAAAGTCGCTAGTTTCGGTGGCTCTTGGACATTTATCCTTATATTTGTTGGCATCATGGCGATCTGGATGGGTGTTAATAGCTATTGGGTTTTAGCAGAAAAAGCATTCGATCCATACCCGTTTATTCTTTTGAACCTTGCTCTGTCGACTCTAGCTGCCTTGCAAGCACCCATTATTATGATGTCGCAAAACCGGCAAGTCGCAAAAGACCGCCTGGAAATTACGGCGAACTATCAAGTAAGCTTAAAAACCGACTTAGAAATCATTCGTTTACATCAAAAACTGGATGATTTGCAGGCGCTCGTAGAGCAGTTGCAACCAGCCAACAATCAACACAAAGATGAACAATAGATGCTTTGCTATTTCCGCTGCTTTTTGATGACGAGATTCTTTCCGTGACGATAAAAATTTATCGTTTTACACGCACCAAGAGGTCAATACACTGCGCCCCCTTGCCATATGAACGGCAAGCCAATTAGGCGACTTTCTCAACTTTAAGGACATGATCATGCGCATTGCAATTTTATCACGCGGACCCGAACTTTACTCTACACGTCGCCTGAAAGAAGCCGCCGAAGCGTTAGGACATGAAGTAGATGTAATCGACACATTGCATTGCTATATGGATATTACGAGTGCTAAACCAGCCGTTCGCTATCAAGGTCGGGAATTGCCCTACTACGATGCGGTTATTCCGCGCATTGGCGCTTCCATTTCGTTTTACGGTACTTCTGTTGTCCGTCAATTTGAAATGATGGGAACCTTCTGCATCAACGAATCGGTAGCAATTAGTCGTTCGCGAGACAAATTACGTTCACTGCAAATCATGTCCCGTAAAGGTATTGGTCTACCGCGTACAGGGTTCGCCAGTAAACCAGACAAAATTGACGATTTGATTAAGAACGTTGGTGGCGCCCCTGTGGTCATCAAGTTACTTGAAGGAACACAAGGAATTGGCGTTGTACTAGCGGAAACAAAAAAAGCGGCAGAGAGTATCATTGAAGCCTTTATGGGGCTAAAAGCGAACATCTTAGTACAAGAGTTCATCAAAGAGGCAGGTGGCACCGATATCCGCTGCTTTGTTGTAGGTGATAAGGTCGTTGCCTCGATGATGCGTCGTGGTGCAGAGGGTGACTTCCGCTCTAATTTACACCGAGGCGGCAGTGCTGAGTTAATCAAGATAACACCAACTGAACGCAAAACCGCTGTAGCAGCCGCGAAAGCAATGGGACTGAATATGTGTGGCGTCGACATTCTTCGCTCCAATAACGGCCCCGTAGTCATGGAAGTGAATAGCTCTCCGGGACTTGAGGGGATTGAAAAGGCGACTGGCAAAGATGTGGCCAAAATGATCATTCAATTCCTTGAAAAGAATGCCAAACCAAATAAAAACAAAACCAAAGGTAAAGGTTAGTGGAAACATTGGAAATCGCAGGTTTTAAGGTCCAGCCAGGGGAATCAAGGCGCATCGAGATTCCTATGGTATCCCTTTACACAGACACCACAATCAGCATTCCTGTTTATGTACAACGGGGTAAACGAAGTGGGCCAACGTTGTTTTTGAGCGCTGCGATTCATGGCGATGAGTTAAATGGAATAGAAATTATAAATCGCATTATCAATAGTAAAAGCTTGAAAAAGTTACGCGGCACGCTCATTGCTGTACCTATGGTGAATGTCTATGGTGTGCTCAATCAAAGCCGATACTTACCTGATAGGCGTGATTTGAATCGATCCTTTCCGGGATCAAAAAAAGGGTCGCTTGCGGCACGCATGGCCTATACGTTCCTGAATGAAATTGTCGCTAAGGCAGATTATGGTATCGACTTCCATACGGGTGCGATCCACCGCAGTAATTTGCCACAAATACGCGCCAACTTAGAGGATGAAGAAACGCTAGCACTAGCAAAAGCATTTGCGCTACCCGTGCTATTAAATGCAAATTTAAGGGATGGATCTTTACGACAATGCGCTTCAGATTTAGGCACTAAAATCTTACTGTATGAAGCAGGAGAGGCATTGCGCTTTGATGAGCTTGCTATTCGTGCTGGTGTAAAAGGCACACTTGGCGTTATGCGTTATTTGAAAATGCTCCCCAAACGAAGCCGGCCAATCCGCGATGTAGAACCTTACATCGCCAAACAAAGTGGTTGGGTCCGAGCCAGCGAAAGTGGTCTCGTTGCTCATTCTAGGCAGCTTGGGGAATTTGTGAACAAAGGCGATGTACTGGCAGAAATTCGTAATCCCTATGGCGAGTTATTGGGGGAAGTAAAAAGCCACGGCAATGGTATCATTATCGGTAAGCAAAATATTCCGTTGGTGCAAGAAGGAGAAGCTATGTACCACGTTGCGTATTTTCAGCAACCCGACGAGGTTGTGGAAAACCTAGAGATTTTTCAAGAAGATTTATTACCGGAGGACTCCCCGCCGTCATGATGAAGATTGTATTGGGCATTAGCTTTATATTGTTTGTGCTAATCCTTAATAATCAACTAACACGAATGATAAGCCGAGTAGGACATCGTAAAAAAGTCAGCCGTGATCGTGTGTTTTACGTACAAAAGACTCTGCAACTCACGATACTTGTTGTGGGAATTTTAACCGCTAGTGTGATCTTTGGTTTTAATTACGACAAATTTGGGCTGATTTTCTCATCTATATTTGCAGTCGTGGGCATAGCCCTTTTCGCGCAGTGGTCCATTTTGAGCAATATCACCGCGAGTATCATGATCTTCTTTTTCTTTCCCTATCGCGTTGGCAACCGGGTACGCATTAACGAGGATAAAGACTGGCTAAGTGGCGAAATTATCGAAATCACCTTATTCCATGTTTTGATTCGGATGGATGATAACAACATATTAAGTTATCCAAATAGTTTGGTTTTTCAAAAAGCGATCATTATCGAACCAAAAAATAAAAAGAGTTTGCCGAGTAAGGACACTGTATGAGTGATGACAAAATGCTGGTCGGCGCCTTAGAGGTGGCATCCTTACCAGACTTTGAAATTAATGGCTTACATTTGCGAGTAGACACTGGGGCTGCTACGTCCTCGTTACATGTCGACAATATTGAAGAATTTAACAAAAATGGTGACCTCTGGGTCCGTTTCGATATCCACCCAGATATATACAATGTGGATGTGGTGGCAAGACGAGAAGCCAAAGTGATCGATACTCGTTTTGTAAAGAGCTCTAGCGGGGAAAAGCAAAAACGCCACTTAATCGAAACGATTTTCGAGTTGAACAACCAACGTTGGCCCATTTATATTAGCCTCAGTGATCGCTCAAGCATGACGTACATGATGCTTTTAGGACGTCAGGCAATGAATGGTCGAGTCATTGTCGATCCGTCACAAGAGTATCTCGCCTCACAAGAGTCCTAACCCTCCTGATGCAACTAAAGCGTATTCAACGACGCTTTAGTTGCTGTAAATCAAATAATTTTCCCTTTGTTACAAATACTTACAATTGATTGGCCGATTTTGTGGCACTTTTGAGTGAACAAATGTATGCTGGCGTCCGTTCAAAGCGAGACCCTTACATGAAATATATCCGATTCCCTTTCCTGATCCTGCACTTTCTTATTGCTTCTATTTTAGGTCTTTTAGTCGGCCTCCTTAGACCCTTTAATCCAGATAATAGTCGCATCTGTGCCCGCCTTTACTCGGTGGTTGGCCTTTTTGTCATGGGCATGAAAACCAAAGTCATCGGCAGAGAGCACATGGAACAACACCAACCATGTTTATATATCGCCAACCATCAGAGCAACTGGGACCTACTTGTATTAGGATCTGTCGTCCCCAAGCGTACCGTAAGCCTAGGAAAAAAAAGCCTGAAATGGGTTCCGCTATTCGGTCAACTATATTGGCTCGCAGGCAATGTCCTAATTGATCGCGGGAATCGCCAAAAAGCCATGGAAGCGCTGGATATCACGGAAAAGGCGTTAACCGAGAAAAATACCGCTATTTGGATCTTCCCAGAAGGCACGCGTAATAAGGGCCACAACGTAAAAACGTTCAAAAAAGGCGCGTTTGTAACGGCCATTAATGCGGGGGTTCCTATCGTTCCTGTATGCTGCAGCCCGTATTTAAAAGAGCTGAATCTAAATGCCTGTAAATCGGGTACAGCATACATAAAAGCATTACCACCCATATCAACAAAAGGTTTAACGCTCGACGATGCTGAAAACTTAATGAAACAGTGCCAAGAGTTAGTCCAGCAAGAAGTAGAGAGCCTTGAGCAATTGTGTGAATCAGAAAAGACAGGCAAACTGATCACTCAGTCTTAACTATTCTGAGTACGATGAAATCCATAGTCGTCAATGGCGCTGGTGAGTACATCAGCGATGCTCCAATTCCTTCGGGTCTCGATTATTGTTGCCATCAACACGAGCTCGGAACGCTTGTCGCCTTATATAGCGACTTCGGCTTGTGCTACCAAGGATTCCATGCGCAGCCTGATGAAGCGTTAAACGAATATCAGCGCTTCAATTCGCTTGATGTCTCACTTCGAAATCAAGTTATAACTCAAGATAAGCCGCTTCATCTTATTGGTACAGATTTCCAACTAATGGTTTGGCAACGTCTATGTAAACTGTCTCGCTCAGATACCTCAAGCTACTCCCACTTTGCCGCGACCTGTCAGCGCCCTACCGCCGTGAGAGCTATCGCTAGTGCAATTGCGCGCAACCCGGTTGCTATCCGCGTCCCCTGCCATCGTATCCTTCCTAAGCGAGGCGGAACAGGACAGTACCGCTGGGGCAACGCCATAAAACATCAGTTACTTAGAATCGAATCCAATCAATTCTGACTTGCCAAGCCTGCAATTGAATCCTTAACTAAAGAGAGATTCTTGTTTATTTGCAGTAGGCCTTATGACGACCAAACTGATTATCTGCGACGACTCAAATATGGCGCGGAAGCAAATGTCCCGCGCCCTGCCCGACAACTGGCAAACAGAAGTTAGCTTTGCTAAAAATGGTGAAGAAGCCATTGAACTAGTCAAATCGGGTCAATTTGAACTCATGTTTTTAGATCTGACTATGCCCGTCATGGACGGCTATCAAACCCTAGAAGTAATCCATAAAAACGATTTACCCATTATGGTGATCGTCGTCTCTGGTGACATTCAACCAGAAGCCAGAGAGAGAGTAAAAAAGATGGGCGCCATCGACTTTATTAAAAAACCCGTCGACAAGGAAAAGGTAGCCACCGTTTTACGAGATTACGGCTTGATAGGAGGTGAACATGCCTGATCCTATCGAACTGACTGAGGACGAAAGGGATTGTATTCAAGAAATAACAAATGTAGCCATGGGGCAAGCAGCAGATCGACTAGCGAGATTGTTAAATGTTTACGTCGTTCTCCCCATACCCAATGTTAATGTAATTGAGGTTAACGAATTTGCCATGACGCTCAAATCTCTAGAGCAAGCCGATAGCGTCAGCGCGGTGTGCCAAGGATTTGTTGGCTCTGGTGTATCTGGTGAAGCCTTATTAATATTTAATGATGCTAGCTTTTCTGATATTTCAACATTGCTAGATTACCCCGGGAATCAAACTGCACACGAAGAATTAGAAATGCTAATGGACGTGGCCAATGTGTTAAACGGCGCTTGTATTCAAGGGATTGGTGGACAACTGGATATTGATTTTAGCCAAAGTCACCCCGTAGTTTTAGGTCAACATTGCAATATTTCCGATCTAATTAATCAACAGCAGACACGCTGGCGTCGTACTATGGCCATTGAAATTAACTACACCATTGAAGGACATCAAATCAATTGCGACCTGCTGTTGCTGTTTACAGAAGATAGTGTGCGTCACTTACAACGATTAATTAGCTTTTTATTGGAAGATGACTAATGTCTGATCAATTTGAAATGGCAGAATTCCACTGGTTGATGGATATCTTACAAACCATTGATGTAGGCTTGGTTGTATTGGATCGCGAATACAACATAAAGCTATGGAATAGCTTTATGGAAAACCACAGTGGTCTAAGACCAGACCAAACAAAAAATCAAAATCTTTTCTCGTTATTTTCAGAAATCGATGAGGCTTGGTTTAAGAAAAAAGCAGAGGCAGTATTTCTTTTAAAAACGCGAGCGTTCGTAATTCACGAACAACGTCCCTACCTATTCCGATTTGAAAACAATCATCCCATAACAGGTAGGGCGGATTATATGTTTCAAAATGCCACCATCATTCCCCTAAGCAACTTAGACGGCAGCACTGATCATATTTGTTTAATCGTTTACGACGTTACACGAGCAGCAACAAATCAATCAGACCTACAAAAACTACTAAGCCAAAACAGCTCTAGCTAACCCAGTGA
The DNA here is from genome assembly GCF_012295615.1 of Bermanella marisrubri. Lineage (NCBI taxonomy): Bacteria > Pseudomonadati > Pseudomonadota > Gammaproteobacteria > Oceanospirillales > Oceanospirillaceae > Bermanella > Bermanella marisrubri. The sequence continues at coordinate 1,365,675 of NZ_CP051183.1, read as the reverse complement.
GGGCTAATTAGTCTAGAACGCCAATCTCAGGGTCGAGATTGGCAATGGTTTGCTGTAGTTTTTCCCCAAGTCGAACATTCTTTTGCATTTCTACCATGATATGCTCCACATGCTTTTCTAATACCGCAAGCTCATGGGTAAGTTCTTCCTGAAGTCGAGCAAAGTCATCCCCTGGCTGCAAATGACGGCACTTCTCGATCAGATGCTGTACATAAGATAACTGCCGTTGAAATACGCTGTTGGTTTTGTTCGCGTTTTTCACAACGATCATAGCTTGCTTATATAACGCTTCAATATGTGCAAGATGAGGGTCATCTTCATATTCGTCTTGCTGTGATTTCAATAAAGCATCGTAAAAATAGAAAGCAAAAAAACTAACCAAATACCCAGCAATTAAAACCCAATATGAAGGATCTGCCGCATCGCTCATTAAAGCAGGTGCAAATTGTAAAAGCGCAAACAAGGTGCCGGTTAAAAGAGCGAACTTAAAAATCTGGCTATTCATCATTGTTTTGCCAACCTATCCGTATGAGATTCCGAATGCTCAGAATAAGGGTAACTGAATCCATCCTAGGTTAAACAGGATGATCACGCCCCAAACAATACCAACTTGGAGTAGACTAAAGAACACAGCAGCGCTGGCGATGTCTTTTGCAGCACCAGATAATTCGTGTCGTTCTGTACCAATGCGATCGATGGCATATTCGATAGCGGTATTGAGCAACTCCGTTATTACCACGATAAACAAACTAAAAATCATGATCGCTAGCTGCGTCACTGATTGAGCCAAGAACAAGGCTACTGGTACCATCACAATAGCAAGCATAAACTCTTGGCGTACCGCCGCCTCTGTCGTCCATGCACGCTTAATACCTTTAAAACTGTACCCTGTCGCGTTAAAAATACGCATTAGACCTTTTGCTGTAAATTTCTTGTGTTCCATATCGCTAAGCTATGCTGATCAAAATAAGTGCGACACACTAGCGCGGACCCCGTTATTTGACAAGCTTTTCAGGTAGTTAGCGTGAACCAGATAACGGTATAATAAGCAGGCGCTAGCTAATTGAGTGTTCATCACTCAAAGCGCTTTGAAAGCATCATGGCTCAATGTATTCTTCATACATACTTACAATAACTTCTGCTTTTAAACAGCCTTTTACAATGCAAAAAAATAAAATCGCCAAATGGGTTATCTATCCACTTTATAGCTTTAGCGCATTAGTAACAGCATTCCTATTAAGCTGGGTGGTCATGTACAGTGCCGATTTCGGCTACCCTTCGTTCTATGAAATGTTAGACATTGACGATCATATCGAGAAGTTTGGGCCACAGAATCGTTATCGATCAGGATTACAATTTACAGAAAAAAGCGAGCATGTGCGTCTTTTCGCTGCTATGAATGAAGCTGTCCACCAAGATGGCGTCGGGCTAGAGAGCCTTTCGTATCACTTACCCAATGGACGTAAAATCGATCAACTCTTACGCGAACCAGAAATTGTTCATCTTCAAGATGTGGCGCACCTTATCAATGTATTTGCTTGGCTCGGTTACATAGCTTGCCTGATATGGATAGGAATACTTCTCTTTAGTTTGAAGACAAAATTTAAGTTACCAACGTTAAAGCAACAGGCCATTTCCATGGGGGGACTGGTAGGTATCTGCACATTGCTTGTGCTTGTGATTGGTCCTGTTGAGGTCTTTTACGCTTTTCATGTTTGGTTATTCCCAGAGGAACACCAATGGTTTTTTTATTATCAAGAGTCTCTAATGACCATTATCATGAAAGCACCGGACTTATTCGGTTATATCGCCATTGCATTAACACTGCTGGCGATGATTTTATTTACATTGATCAATCTTGCAGTCAAAAGACTAACGACTTGGAACAGTAAAATGGGTTAAGCGTACAGACACCTTTCAATAAAAGGTATCTGTACGTTAAGCATAGCTTGATGGCGCTCTACTTCTCAAGAATGGCGACCACGCCTTGGCCACCAGCGGCACAGATACTGATAAGGCCGCGACCGCTACCCTTTTCATTCAATAGTTTTGCCAAATTACCCAAGATGCGTCCGCCTGTTGCAGCAAACGGATGACCGGTCGCTAAAGAGCTGCCATTAACATTTAGTTTTAACTTATCAATTTCACCTAAAGCTTTATCTAAGCCTAAGCGTTGCTGACAAAACTCATCTTCACTCCAAGCTTTTAAAGTCGCCAGCACTTGAGCTGCGAACGCCTCATGAATTTCATAAAAATCGAAGTCTTGAAGACTCAAATTATTACGCTGCAACATTCGTGGGACCGCATAAGCCGGTGCTAATAATAGGTCATCTTCGTAATCAGAATCTTTACCGATAAAATCAACGGCGGCCGTTTCATAATCTGTTAGATAAGCAAGCACTGGTAAACCACGTTCCTTTGCCCATTCTTCTGTAGCCAATAGAACTGCAGAGGCACCATCTGTGAGTGCTGAACTATTCCCCGCAGTTAAAGACCCCGTTTCTCTATCGAAGGCCGGTTTTAACATGGCCAGTTTTTCAACCTTTGTATCTGGACGCAGTAGGTTGTCCTTATCCAATCCATTGAATGCCGTTATCAGGTCATCCATGAAGCCACGCTCGTAAGCAGCATTCAATTTTTGATGACTCTCATAGGCCATTTTGTCCTGCTCTTGACGAGGAATTTGCCAACGTTTGGCGGTTAGCTCAGTATGTCCCCCCATACTTAAGCCTGTTCTTGGCTCTCCGTTGCGCGGTAATTTGGGGGCTAAGAAACTTGGTCTAAATGAAGCAAGAATTTTTAATCGCTCGCCTGTAGTTTTCGCCTTATTCAGCTTCATTAGCATGGCATGAAACTTATCACTAACCGCAATAGGTGCATCACTGGTCGTATCCACGCCACCAGCAATACCAGATTCAATCTGACCCAAAGCGATCTTGTTAGCCACGGTAATAAACGATTGCAAACCTGTACCACATGCTTGTTGTAGATCGGTACAAGGTGTCGAAGCGCATAGCTCTGTATCCAAGACGCTTTCTCTAACAAGGTTAAAGTCTTGGCTGTGCTTCATTACTGCACCTGCAACCACTTCACCAAGACGTTCACCCTTTAATTTGTTCTTCTCAACCAAGCCTTGAATAGCGGCCGTCAACATTTGTTGATTACTAACACCGAAATAAGCTGTATTAGATTTAGCAAACGGAATTCGGTTAGCAGCAACGATGGCTACTTTTTTCGGAAACGACATACAAACTCCAACGATAAAATTTAAAGAAATATGAGATTAGCAGCATTACCGCTTTGATCCAATTAGCTTGGCCATTTGAGATCCCAAGGTACGGCATACAACTCCATAACTTGATCAAACTCTTGCCCAAAGAACATTTCACCAGAATGCGGTAAATACTGAAAGCAATAGTCTCGCCCCTGCCAGTCAAACTTTAGCGCGTAGGCATGCAAATAGAGTCGATTTGCAGATTCACCTCCATATCGCTGATCCCCAACAATGGCCGAGCCCAAGCTTTTCATTGCCACTCGTAACTGATGTGTTTTACCTGTTTTTGGTTTCAGTAAAGCCAACCGGTAACCCGGCTTTAGCGCTTGGCTAAGAAATTGGGTGAATGCTGGATTACGGCGCTCTTGCGTCAACTTGTAACTACCATTACGGCTTTTTACCATGTCGCCAAAGACTTTCCCCTGTTTTTTCTTAAGCTTATTGCTAACAATCGCCAAATAGTATTTTTCAACTTTGCGTTGACTAAATAGCTCAACCAGCCCACGGCAGGCATCTTGGCTTTTGGCAAACAACAATAACCCAGATGTCGCTTTATCTAACCTATGCACCGGAAAAACGTTAAAACCTAACTGGTCACAAAGCTGTCGATGAAATCCAACCTCGCCATTTTGACTGTGAAAATCTACGCCCTCTGGTTTATTAACCAGAATCCAGTCTTGATGCTCATAAACAATATCGATTGACACTGTATTGGCTTCTCGCTCATACAAAAACGCCCAGTATAGCTAAGCCATACTGGGCGTTGAAGTGACAATTTGAGGCTAAAAATTCTCAGCCGGCTTGTTGTCACCGTGCTTAGCTATATGCTTAGCGATAATACGTTCTGGTCTGAGCACATAGCGTGCAAGTGCTGGCAATAGCAGCAAGGCACCAATCATATTCCAAATAAACATGAATGTTAGCAAGACGCCCATGTCCGCTTGGAACTTAATGGGCGACCAAATCCAAGTGCCCACACCGATGGCCAACGTCAAACCAGTGAAGCTCACGGCTTTACCTGTGGTTTTAAGCGTCTGGAAGTACGCATCATGCAGGCTTTTGCCTTCGATCAGCCAAGCCTCAAGACGACTGTAAATATAAATACCATAGTCCACACCGATACCTACGCCTAAAGCGATTACCGGCAATGTGGCCACCTTAACACCGATACCCAGCTGGGCCATTAAGGCCTGACACAATATAGAAGTCAGTGCTAAAGGCGTAATGATACAAATAACTGCACGCACCGAACGGAATGTCATGAAACACAGCGCCGAAACAACGATATAAACGAAAATCAGCATCAGTGTCTGTGCTTTTTCGATGACTTGGTTCGTCGCGGCTTCAACACCGGCATTACCTGACGCCAACTTAAACTGAACGGCTTCGTTGTTCTCATATTCGGCTGCAAATTCAGAAGCGGCGTTCACGGCACGCTCTAGCGTTTCTGCCTTGTGATCATTCAAAAATATTAAAACCGGAACCATAGAGCAATCGGTGTTAAGCATACCGCTAGGTGCACGCTGAATACTTGAGTTCAAAATATTTTGGTTCCGAGATAATGCAGACCAGTTCGGGTTACCCTCGTTCATGCCCTTGGTCACAAGCTTACTGACAGATACTAGGGATACAGTCGACTGTACGCCTTTGACGTTTTCCATGGTCCACATTAATCGGTCCATTGCATCCAAGGCTTCAAAACTTGCACATTGCTCACGAGGCGTTTCAGCCATAATCACTAACACATCAGAACTCGTTGAGTAATTATCTACTACGTAGGCATTATCTTGATTGTAACGAGAATCCTGACGAAGCTCTGGGGCGCCTTTGTCTAGATCGCCAATCTTAAGGTCTTGGCTACCAATCACGCCCACAACAGCTAATGCAATCGCCACTAAGATCGCCGGCACTGCAACGGTCGACTGAGTGAACTTAGCAATGATTTTCCAAAGTACAGGCTCTGATTTCTCAACTTTTTCGGCATGATTCACACCACTACGACTGATACCTACATAAGACATCAAAAGTGGTAATAGAATTAAGTTGGTCACGATAATCACGGCAACACCGATTGACGCAGCAATGGCTAGTTCGCGAATAACCGTAATCTGAATGAACAGCAGTGTTAAAAAGCCAATCGCATCAGACAGTAATGCCAACATGCCAGGTACATATAAACCCCGGAAGGCTAAACGTGCTGACATTTCTTTGCCTGCACCTTTACCCGCTTCGATGGCGATACCATTTATAATTTGCACACCGTGACTGATACCGATGGCGAACACTAAGAAGGGTACCAACATAGAGTAAGGGTCAATTCCAAACCCAATAAGATTCAGTAGACCTAACTGCCAGATAACCGCAATGAAAGAACAAACGACCGGAATCAAGGTACCGCGCAAACAGCGACTATAGACAAATAGCAATACAGCCGTAATAGCAATTGCACCCAAGAAGAACAAGGCAACATTGTATGCACCTTCCATTAGGTCAGCCATTTTCTTAGGGAAACCGATAATATGAATAGCAATTTTGTCACTAGCGTATTTATCGCGCACCTTTTCTTCTAACGCTTCCGACAATTTTTTCGGATCCAGTGGCTCACCTGTTTCAGGATCGGTTTCGTATAAAGGCACATCAATCATGGTTGATTGGAAGTTATTCGCAACTAAACGACCAACCTGTCCTGATTTTAAAATGTTTTCACGTAATTGCTCGATACTCTCGTCACTACCATTATAAGTGGCAGGAATCACTGGGCCTCCCTGGAAACCTTGCTCAGTTACTTCGGTCCAGCGCACATTTGGCGTCCATAAAGATTTTAGTTTGGAGCGATTAGATCCATTAATGAAGAAAATCTCGTCATTGATTTGGCGAAGGGTTTCCATGTACTCGGCATTGAAAATATCACCTTGCTTGGCTTCAACCACTACCTTGACGTTGTTCAAACCACTGCTCAAATCATTAGCATGACGCAAGTGATTTTTTATGTATTCATGCTCTAACGGAATGTATTTCTCGGAACGAGAGTCCAGACCCACTTTCGAAGCGTTGAAGCCCAAAAATGCTGTAAGCAATAAAAGCACCAGTAAAAATACACCACGGTTTCCGAATACTAAGCGTTCTAACCATGGCTCAGCTTTCGGTGTTGTAATGTAATGCTCTGGCTCGGTATTTGGTAAATCTTTAACTGACATTGTATTCCCCTAGCCTTCTACACTGGTGATGGTTGCATCGATGCGCTCGCCTGTTTTCTCAAGCAACTCAACACCATTGTCTCCGACAATAACAAAGTGTCCTGCGGGCGCCTCCACGATTGACGCTGCACCATGGCGACCCTCGCGGATGTAGCTTTCCCACTTACGACCTAAATCAATGCCTTTCGTGAACGAACCACCGTTACCCACGACATAGGCCACACGCCCCATTCGATCCGTGCCACCAATTAAGCTTTGTTCTGTGCCTGTGTTCATGAGTTTCCAGCGCGATCCAAACGTATCGGTTCTCGCTAAATTGCCTCGCAAACCAAAAGCTAGCTGCACGTTTTGGCTTTTTAAATTAATGATGCCAAAGAACGAACCATCGTACGGACTAAAAGTTTGCTCGAAAGTTTGCCCACCATTCTCTGAACGCAGCAACATGCCAGCTTCGCCAGCAATCATAAGTCGATTATCATCTACTGACACAATGGCGTTATAGTGGAATCGATTTGGGTTTTCCATATTCGTTGACCAGTCGCGCCACGTTTTACCACCATCTTGTGTTTTAAAAACCATACCGTACGCGCCGATAATGAAGCCTTCATTTTGATTTTTAAACCAAACGTCCAGCAACGGTTTTGTTGATTCTGACTCTAAGTCATACAATGCATCTTCCATAGCCCAGGTGGCACGTTCCAAGCGTTCCTCAACGTCTTCGATGCGTTCCATATTACCCATAACGTTTGCTTTGTTTAGTTCATCTTGAAGCGCTTCTTTGGTTTCCTTGGCTTGCTCATACACTTTTTGGTTCGCGACAAAACCATCAAACTGCTTGGACCATGTTTGACCGGCATCGTTACTGTGTAATACGACAGCATCATGACCTACTGCCCAGCCTGTATTATTGTCGACAAAGTAAACGGCTGTAAGAGTAGTGATCACCGGCACTTGAGCCTGCTTCCACGTGTAGCCATTGTCATCGCTATAAATAATGTGTCCACGTTCACCCACAGCAACAAGACGTTCACCTGCAAGATGAATATCGAGTAAGAGTGAGTTATGGGCTAAAAGCGTATCCATCGCTGGTGTATTAAGGGGGTCTTTCCACTCAGCCGTGGCCGTTAAACTGACACTGGCAAAACATAACAGCATTATCGACGCCAATACTCGGCGCACGTATATAAGACTATTAGCGGGCACTGCATACAGTGATCGCATGCTCGTTCTCCAAAATTTAAAAATTGTGAATTTAGGTTAGGCAATCTTGTACAGATTGCCCATTATTATTGTTATATACAGCCTAACGACCGCGGCGACGCAATTCCTGAGGAGTGAAATAGCGATCGCCCGGTGACGCCTGAGAGAAGTCAATGGTTGTAGGCTCTTCATTATCCATACCTTGAATGTGATAGCGTCTAGACTGCAAATCATGGAACACATCCATATCTGTCCAAACCGCTGGCAATTCGTAGTAGGTTTTTAAATAGGCCATGCTGACGCGCCAAAGTTCACCACGCTCATCATATTGGTCAATAACGGCAGCACCCCAGCTATCTTCATCAATATAGAATACACGCTTGTGATAAATATGGCGCTGACCTGGTTTCAAAGTAGCTTCGAGCACCCATACACGATGTTTCTCATAGCGAGTGTATTCCGGATTAATATGTCCCGGCATAAGCAAGTTATCGTACGTGATATCAGAAGAACCTAAACGATAGTTATTATATGGAATGAATACTTCTTGTTTGCCCTTCAGCTTCCAGTTGTAGCGGTCGGGAGAGCCATTGTATAAATCTGTTTCGTCGATAGTACGCAGACCGTCCGCAGCGGCTACCGGCGTATCGTAAGCAAGGTTTGGTGCTTTGCGAACACGACGCTGACCAGCGTTATAACCCCATGCTTGTCGAGGTTCTTTCACTTGATTCATGGTTTCATGAGCCAACACCGCACCACCAGCCAAGCGTGCAGGAGATTTCGTGAAAGAGAGGTAATAAATTAAAACATTATCAAGTTGGTCTGGAGTAATGCCTCGGCGATAGTAGTTGTAATCAATCTCTGCTTGGGTAGTGATCAGACTGTAGTCACCGTCTGGTTGTACTGCTACTTCAGATGCGCGACGTACCGCATATTGGCCACGCCAGCGGGTATTGTGATTCCATATAACTTCTAAACCATTTTGCGGAATAGGAAAAGGAATGCCACCGACAGCGTCTTTTATACCATTGCCGCCCTCAACTAATTCTGCCTTTAACGCATTTTTATAGATATTGTTGTAAATCCACTGTGGCATGGCACCAGTGCGTCGGGTTTCATAAACAGGAATCTTAAACGTATTAGGATAGGTCTTTAATAGGCCTTTTTGACCTTCCGTCAAATGCTGCTCATATTTGCCCATATTTTTTGCTGTAACAACGAAAAGCGGCTCATCTTCTGGAAAAGGATCAGGGTGATGCTGGCCTGCTTGTCGATAGTCTGCAGGTGGAAACTGAATGCCACCACGCCAAGGAGGTATCGAACCATCAGCGTTGCCGGCTCGTTCAGCTCCGACAGGTGTTAATGTAGTTCTTAGCTTGTCCGCCTCTTTCTTTGAGACAGCGGCAAAGCTGCTGGACGTTGCACTTAATGCCAAGCACAAGGTCGTTACGATTAGACCGGTTTTATTCATTTTTTATTATACCTCCAGTCAAAGTCGAGCTTTGACTGTTGCTAATGAGAGTGAAACAGGCGTACCACTCCCGACCTATTATTTTTGTTATGGCTGTAGCATATTAAAATTCCCAGAGGCATACAACCGAATACGCCACTGGGAATGAATTTTTATGATTCTACAAGACTTTTACTGACAACCTCATAGACATCTTTCGACAAGTTCTCGGTAGACTCAATACGGGCCAAAGTATTGCGCATTTTTTGACCGCCTTCACCTACAATACGCTGCCACTTAGTAAGCGGCCCCACTAGTCGAGCGGCAATTTGAGGATTTAATCGATCCAACAGTATTATCTTATCAGCAAGCCACTCATACCCTGCACCAGTCTGTGTATGGAAATGACGTAAATTTTGTCCGGCAAATACACCGATTACCGAGCGTACTTTGTTTGGATTTTTGATATCAAACGCTGGATGAGCAATTAATTCTTCAACACCTTCAACGCCATCGATGCGATCACTGCCCGCCAACATACTTAACCACAAGTTTACGACCAAGGGTTCGTGTTGCCATTTTTCGTAAAACTCATCAAGACAGGCTTTTGCCTGAACCTGAAAACGACTATTCGCCAAGGCCGATAGTGCAGCATGTTGATCCGTAAGATTATCCGAGTTCTGATATTGGCTTATAGCCAGTTGCGAATAATCGCCCTGATCGCTCTCTAGTAAATAATGCAAGCATAAGCTCTTCAAGCTGCGCTTACCGGTACCCTCTGCACTGTAGTTGTATGGCTCATCATCATGATTTTGCTGATAGCAAGATAAGAAAGCTTCATGAAGCTGATTCGCTAAAGTCTGACGAACAAATGTGCGAGCCGTGTAAATAGCATGTACATTGGCGGGCACACTTTGCTCAATCAAGAACGCCAAACTGGGGAGCGACAACATTTTACAAAGCATTGCTTTATCTGATGAGTCTTCCTTCAGAAGCTTTTCAAACGTCTCTATCAAACGGTCGTCAACTTCTAACGGTTCACCAGCTTGAACCTGCTCGCTTAGCTCAAGAACGATGTCGGTAGCCAATGTTTGACCTGCATCCCAACGATTAAAACCATCGCTATCATGAGCAAGGAGGAATAACAGTTGCTCACGGGTATACGGATAATGCAGTTTTACTGGGGCACTAAAGTCTCTCAACAAAGACGGCGTCGGTTTGGCGGAAAAACCTGAGAAAATAAACTCTTGCTCAGGTTCAGTAATACTCAAAACCTGTGTCTTTTGATTAAACTTGCCATCGCTCTTCAACGTAATTTGAGCGTCGTTACCTTCTTCATCTAACAAACCTAGCGCCATAGGAATATGGAATGGTTCTTTCTTATCCGATTCAGGCGTTGGTCGACAGGTTTGCTTAATGAATAATTTATAATCGCCGGTGGTTTCATCAAACTGATCCGTTACACTCAGCTCCGGAGTACCTGCTTGATGGTACCAGTTGCGAAATTGCGTTAGGTCAATGCCGCTAGCATCTTCCATTGCCTTAACAAATTCTTCTGTTGTAACCGCTTGTCCGTCATGACGTTGAAAATATAAATCAGAGCCTTCACGGAACTTGTCTTCGCCTAATAAGTTGTGAATCATTCGCACAACTTCAGCGCCTTTTTCATAGATCGTCAAAGTATAGAAATTTGATATCTCGATAAACGACGCAGGACGAATTGGATGCGCCATAGGACCAGCGTCCTCAGCAAATTGGGCCGTACGTAATAAATTCACATCATCAATACGTTTTACCACAGGAGAACTCATATCAGATGAAAATTGTGAATCTCTAAATACAGTAAAACCTTCTTTTAGACTTAGCTGAAACCAATCTCGACAGGTAACCCGATTACCACTCCAGTTATGAAAATATTCATGAGCTACAATCGCTTCAATTCGACTGTACGCGTTATCTGTCGCGGTGGCAGAGTTAGCCAACACACATGACGAGTTAAAAATGTTAAGGCTTTTATTTTCCATCGCCCCCATATTAAAGTCGTCCACCGCCACGATATTAAAAATATCAAGATCGTATTCTCGACCATAGCGCTCTTCATCCCATTTCATTGAACGCTTGAGGGCATCCATTGCAAAATCACACTTGTCAATATTCTGAGGTTCGACATAAATTCGCAACGTCACGTCGGTTCCACTCATGGTGGTAAATCGATCTTCGATATGGCGTAAATCCCCTGCGACCAATGCAAATAAATAACAGGGTTTTTTGTGCGGATCGTGCCAGTGAGCTAAGTGTTTGCCACCTTCTAATTCTTTGCTTTCAACTAGGTTACCGTTAGATAAAAGTACCGGATACTTTGATTTATCTGCAATGATGGTAACGTCATAAATACTCATAACGTCGGGGCGATCTAAAAAATACGTAATTCGACGGAAACCCTCTGCTTCACATTGCGTACAGTACATGCCCGCGGACTTATATAGGCCCTCTAGTGCGGTATTTTCTTGTGGCTTTATTCTTGTCTTGATGGCGACTTTACAATGGGCAGGAATTTGATGAATAACTAAAAAATCATCATCAACACTAAAGTCAGAGCCTTCACTCAACGCTCCACCATCTAACTCTACCGATACCAATTCTAACGCTTGACCGTTAAGTTTTAATTCACCTGCTGCTTCCCCTTGAATTGAAAGCAAAGAGTGGACTTCCGTTGCCTCCTCCTCAATCAAGAACGTCAAGGCTGTATGCAAGACGGTAAATTTAGGCGCCTCATAGTCTTTAAGATATATGGCTTTTGGCTGTGCATCTTTCATATTGGCATCCTAATCTCGTCGTTATGCTGCTATTTCAATCGCTACGCGGTAAGAAGTGTACTTTCGAAGATTAATCACGCCAGTATCTAAAATTAAATACTGACCCTTAATCCCCATTAATTTGCCCGTTACCTCGGGTGTTTTGTCCAAGTTATGGCTCACAACCTTTGTTGGGTACTGTTCAACTGGATAGTGAAATTCTTGGACATCGCCATCATAAATTAACTGGACTTGTTGCAGACCATAAAAGTCTTGTAGCTCTTCGATCTCTTCATGACACTCTTCGAACAAGCGATCACGCTCAGCCTCTAGATCAATATTTTCAGCATCTTGTTTTAGCAAGGCTCGCCAATTCGTCTTGTCTGCTACATGCTGTTTAAAAATGACTTCCAGTAGGCCTGATTGATGGCGGCTCGAGACTCTTGCTATAGGGAGAGCCTGTTTCGCTCCTTGATCGAGCCAACGCGTAGGAATCTGAGAATGACGAGTAATACCGACTTTTATACCAGATGAATTCGCCAAATAGACAATATGATCCTGCATGCAAAACGCCTCGCCCCACTTTGCGTCTCTACAGGTTCCTTTATCATAATGACACTTCTCTGGGCTCATTATGCATGTATCGCACTGTGGCAAGCGCTTAAAACATGGATAGCAATAACCTTGGCTGTAACTTTTTTTAGTCTTGCGCCCACAAGCCAAACAATGGATTTCCTCTAAAGACTGAATACGTACTTGAGACCCTAAAATAGACGTTAAAGGGTATACGCTATCATCTAAACGCAGTGCATACTCGGCATTTCCATCATGATGGGAAATAGCCATTTTATGTAGGTGGCCTTCGACTTTCATACTACTCAATAATTTTTAAGGGTTGTGTGTCAGATGGACCTGACTTCTTATTTTTCTTGCTTGTATCAACATATCCGACACGTTCCTTTTCTGGAATATCGTGCATGTGTTCATAGCGAATTAACGCTTCTAAACTGTGCGTCTTTTGCTCTGGCGTCATGGCTCGACCATCTCCCCAACGACCCAGTTGAACCGCGTCACGCATATTTTGATAAATTTCGGGGGTCATCGACGCAATTAAATCATCTATATTCATGTTTCCCTCCAACGGAGTGGGTTAATCGATACAACAAAAACCAAATAAATCCTGTTATAGCACCACTTAAATGAGCCGTGTTTGCCATTGAACCCAAACCGATCCACTCAAACAATGGCGTGTAACCAAGCAGCAACCATGCAAAAGCAAAATAAAATAGTCCATTTGGTAAATACAAAGATGCAATAGATTTTTGGTAACCCCAACTAAACGCGATCAGACCATATACAACACCAGAAAGCCCACCAAAAAATGGCCCTGCCATGATTAATTGCGCATAGTTACTCACAACGGCCAATACAATGAGCCCACTAATCCAATGCAGTTTCCCGATTCTTCGCTCCAACACGGAAGCGAATAACCAAAATGACAGCATATTGAAGATAATGTGCTCCCATCCAAAATGTAAAAACACAGGGCTTATGCTAAACCAAACTTGTTGCGGCCAATCATGCAGCCACCAGCTAGCCGGATAGAAAGAATACTCTGCTATGAAAAACCAGGATTTATTGCTGCTGCCCAGTTGAGTTACAAAAGCAACAACTATGGACAAGATGATGATAATCAGGGTAATCGGGACCACTCTAACATTGTCCCAACTCAAGGTGCGCTGTTGATTAGCTTGGTGTGCATCAAAAGCATCGCGAATAGCATCAACATAAACTGGTTCAGTTACGTATAGAGAGAATCCCGACTCATCAGCTTCTAAGCGGCACTCAATTGAGTTTGAATGCAACTCTTTCAATATAGGAGCCAATTCTTGCTCACTTGAGGCCTTTAGGACAAAAAACATATCAATCTTCGTTTCGCTCAACCCGCACCCAGCAAAATTTATTAGGATCTAAATGCGTTTCATCATCCATTCTATAGGCCACTAGGCGCCCATACTTTACGGCACTGTAATCAATACAAGCAATGTTAGATCGGATCGGACCGGGTATACCCTGCATCCAGTAGTGCCCAAAAAACAGAGGTTTTTCGTCTGGGCCGTAATACAATAACTCTTTACGATCATTTTTAGTGATTGGACGTTCAGCTATATCCTGCGGCAAAGGGTCTGGTTGAAAAACAATATCATCATAAATTTCAGGATCTTTTTCCCAAAATTTAGTGCGAAAAAAGTGACGTACAAAACCATCTTTGGCAGTGATACTACGACCATCAGGCAGTTCTAAGGCTGTGCCTCGAGTGAGTCGATCCACCAATTGTCCTTCAAAACTTTCGCGATCCATACTGGCGTGCAGCATTTCTTCATCAAGGTGATTACGTTGGTATCGAATCTCCATCTCTTTTATTAGGTCATGATCCCAACATGCATGCACTGCGCGAAAATGCTCAAACTCCATGAATAAGGGTAGTGTCATGAACCAATTAAGGTAATCTCGCCATTCTTGAGGGAAAGGATCGAACTGTCTCAACGTTTCTTCAACAATGAAACTGTTGCGCGCTGTGTGGTCACGAAGATAAGGATGCTCTGCTCCCGCGCGCGAAGGTGTGCAAAAGGCCAATACGTTGTATTCGTGATTACCCATCACCAAATGAGCATGACCCGCTTCTACCATGTCCCTTACTACGGCAAGGGCTAAACGGATATTTGGTCCACGATCAACAATATCGCCTATAAATACAACCTTACGACTAGGATGTTGGTAAACCCCATTCTTTTTCTGATAGCCCATCTGCTCGAGCAGCTTGCACAGGGTGATACCGCAGCCATGCACATCGCCAATCAAGTCATAGCCTTGCACTGCCATGTTTAGGCTTCTCCGTACTGCGTGGCCCAACCCAGCTTGGTGCGACAGGTTTCATAGAAATCATGATCAATCGGATGAATCAGACGGGCTTTATGAGCCATCTTACGTATTGTCACACTGTCACCCGGTGCCGCCGTGATATGTACTTGGCCATCACAACTAATTTGCGGGTATATGTCGATGTCACTGCTGATGGTGATTTTAACTTCGCTATTGGCGTCGATTACAATCGGGCGGCTACTAAGCGTATGAGGGAACATTGGAACCAGCGCGATAGCATCAAGCTTTGGATGCATAATTGGGCCCCCACCACTCAAAGAATATGCCGTAGAGCCGGTCGGAGTACTAACAATCATACCGTCAGAACGTTGGTGATAAACAAACTGACCTTCAATCTGCAGATCAAATGCAATCATTCGAGCGGATTTACCTGGATGCAAAATAACATCATTCAGTGCCTCGCCATAACCGATAGGCTCACCATTTCGTTTAACCTCTGCTTCAAGCATGAAGCGACGCTCGGTAATGTACTTACCTTCGAGTACCTCTTGCACCTTCTCTTCTAAATTATCAGGGCTAATATCGGTTAAAAAGCCAAGACGACCTCGGTTCACACCAAGGATAGGGACATTAGACTTCACAAGTGCTCGAGCTGCACCTAGTAGACTGCCGTCACCACCGACTACGATCACAAGATCACAAATCTCTCCCATCATCTTTGGGGTACACACTTGCAATCCGTGACCCATCATGACCGCAGCAATTTGCTCTTCTAGGATGATATTGATACCTTCATCCGATAAGAAGCGGCGCAGGCGTTTGATTGTCTCTATAACACGAGCACTGTTTAAACGCCCGATAATGCCTATATTGCGAAACTCATCCATTCATTCACTACCAAGATGCAAAATAAAACCCAGTTTATAACATATCTCGCCTCGAGTTTGGATAGATGAACCCTATTCTTCAGCAACTGAAAGACCCCCATATACGCCGTTTAGCGTGGTGTCTATTTGCTGACCCAATGGCGCACATATCGAGCGCTGCCCATTTGGATCTCGGTGAGTGGCACGATATCACTGCATTGGAAGATTGGCTGAAAAAACTAGATCAGCAACCAAAACCCTTACATGACTACATTTTAGCGGGAAATCACCGCCTACTTGGCAGCTATTTCGAGCGCTTATGGCAATTCTTTTTCAGTTATCACCCACAATGGAATCTATTGGCTGATCACGTTCAAATCATTCATGAAAAGCAAACTCTGGGAGAGCTCGATTTAATCGTCAGAAACCCTGAACACGATATTGTTCATATTGAATTGGCCACCAAATGGTATCTACAAGCACCTGGCCATACCGGTGCAAATACTCATGATTGGCTCGGCCCGCAAACTAAAGATCGATTGGATCTCAAAATCAAGAAACTTAAAGACAAACAATTTCCATTTGCCCAACACCCGCAAGTGATCGACCATCTGAAAACGAACAACTTGCCATTACCTCAAGCTCAACGCTTAGTCATGAAAGGCGGTTTATTTACCCAGCTGGGTGAGGATTTTACTCTACCATCATGCACGCCACCGACTATTGAAGTATTCCCTTGGTGCCATCATCAAACACTCGGCTCATGGACTCGCGATAGTCATTTGTATTGCTTATTAGAAAAGCACGAATGGCTAGGGCCAGCTCAAATAACTGAGCACAGCCGCATCCTTACTCGTGCACAATTACTCGAAGTTACATATGATCATTTCGTCAAAGGCCGACATCCGTATGCACTCATGATATGCGATCTAGGTTCCATGGATTTATACTCTCATGAAACACAACAGATGGAAGTTGCTCGTATTATGGTGGTAAAAGACGACTGGCCGCGTTAACGGGTTCATTAAAATTCAAGAGAAGGACGAACGACAAAAGTGGTTTCACTTGGAAGCTGGAGTTCACCTTTATACTTAAGACGGGTATTTCTCACTAAGCCAACGCCCAATGAAAAGACCCATCCTCGTCGTGCCCAAGGGATTTTTTTATCAAGTATTAGCTGCTGACCAATGGCTTTTCCTGAGTCTCGATCAACCCGATAGGTGAACTCAATCCCTCCATTTTGCACCCACGAAAATACATCACCATTGAATTGATGGCGTTCACGACGAATACCAACGTAAAATTCGTCGGTAATTAGCGGATTATCATGAATTTTAAAACCGAAACGAAATGACCAGCTTAAATCCCGATCACTAAAAACCTGCTCACCTTTTATTTTCCACTCAAACTCGCCCCACCGATCTTGTACCAATTGATTTTCACGGATATGCAAATGACCATAGCTCCACAAATACCCAATAAAACCGTGACTGTCGTTAGACTCCTCACCGGCAGACTGGTACTCCACCCTGTTTCCTAAAAAAAAGGACACAGCGTAAGGCTCTTCAAATCCAGTTGTTACCGCCTCGACTAGATTCAAATTTTGACTAATTGGCATGTTGTCGTAGATGGATTCATCACCACCATCATCCTTCAAGGCTACACCTAATATTGGCAATGGATTGATACTGGCTTCAATTAAAAAGAACTGTGGACGGTAAGCTCGAGCAAGAAGATCCTGGTACATCTCTAATTCGGTGCGCTTTCCCAGTCTAGGAACATCTACATCACCTATACTTTGGAAATACGCGACATTAGAGTAATACGGGTCCACTTCGTAGACCCACTCTCCCGCAACCCCAGTTTGATTCAACGAAAAAGTAAAAAGAAAACAGATAGGGATATACAATCTGTTTCTAGTAGCACGGCCACAAGCCGCCAGATTGTCTAAACAAGCAATCATGAATCCCCCAACATATCCCTCCAATTTAGTGTAGATACATCAGACGTCTTTTTGCTTGAAACCCCATAAATTTTTTAGCTCAATAAAGAATAACGCCACTAGGCCAGAGATAACGCCCCATAGATGGGCATCAACAACGACGTATCCACCTATGACCTGTCCAAGGCGATCATCGCTATACCAAGGGGTTTGCTCCCAAATCACTTTCGTGACAATGATGCCAATAAAAACGAACCGTCTCGTTAGGGGCAATATGCGGGAGTAATATGCGGCAAGTAACAACATTCCATGAAGCACTCCAGAGGCTCCAACATAGTTGGCCACTTGCTTTTGGTAAAGCAAGACTAGACTGATCACCAACCCGCTTAGTATGTAAAACACCCACCAATATAGCCATAGACCTCTTGGTGCAATATACCAAATCAGAAGCAACCCCAGTGCGTTAAGCACGGTATGTTGCCAACCCAGATGCACCCAGTGGGCCGATATCAATCGCCACCATTCATGGGTTTGCAGTAACGATATATCGAATCGCAACTGAATTTGTGTTGTTGGTAAGATAGCCAAGAACCCAATCAGCAGCAGCATGATTAGAGGCCACAGAGGTGTAATTCTCGACTCTGAAACAGCACGCATGGTAATAACAGAAGTTCCTGACATAGAGGGTTTGGAGTGGGAACATTAAAGCATTCGAGGGAACAAGCAAAGCAATGCCGACTATCGAACTTCCTGACATTGCTTTGCCTTTAAAGAAGCGCCTGTTGTTTCACTTCTATTATTAAATCTAGCAAGACGATTCACTTTTGCCATAGTCCAAATCAGCATATTTACGACCGATCTGTTATAGCAGTAGATCAGTCTGAATCTAAAGGCTATATCAAAAGTTAACTTAAACTAAATTTCGAGACTGACTAGCCGCCAATGCTTTGTCCATTCCGCCCAATGCTTTCAGTAAATCATCGCATAAAGGTTTCAACCATTGACAGGTGACGGCAAACTCATGTGCGAATCGGGCTAGCGGATCTTCAGGCATGTCCATATCATCAGGTTCGGCAATGGACTTAATGCGCTTTATACTTAAGTCATCCTGCAATAGGATTTGAATATCTTCACGCCACAGTAGCGCCAACTTAGCCACTTGTTTCGAAGCATCTAAATGAGCAGTCACTTCCTCGCTATAAAGACTTTGCTTCTTAATACGAACACTTGCTTCTTCAGCATCAACGAGCTCTACTTCCTCCCCCACAGTCCAGTTGTCCGGCAGAGTCTTGGGCTGCTGCAACCATTGGGTCATAGTAAACGCTGGGGATACTTCGCTATTCATGAGTGCTATCGGCAAACTTCCTAGGGTTTCGCGCAAAAATGCGGTCACGTCATCCGCTGTTTTACTGCTTGACGATAAAACAAACAACCAGCCTTGCCTTGGCATAATCATTACGGGTAAGCGCAGTGATTTGGTGAAAGATCTGGGTAAAAGATCCTGCACTACTTCGTCTTTCATCTGCTGTTTGATTTTGCGACTTGGTGCGTAACCTTCAGCTTGCTCGAACGCTTCTACTCGTTCGGCTAAAAAGTCGTTGATTACTGACGCTGGAAGCAGGCGTTTTTCCTGCTTAAGCATAAGTAGAATCGCCCCGTGGGCCTCATAAACCAGGTCATCGGTGTTTGGGGCAGGAGCTACCCAACCTTGAGACATTTCTTGCGTTGCCATACACGGTGCAAAAGGTGCTTTTGATAACTTGCCTGCTACCGAGGCCGTATCGTCTAGAGGTTTGGTCAATGCGTACCAATAGAAATTTCTAATTTGCATGAAAATTCAAATAGTTATTAAAAAAGTGCCGCATTATGCCTAACCCAAATCTACGATGCCAGTTTACTTTTGTTTACTCAAAGCGTGACACATGACACGTTTTTAAATTGAATGTCATCACGTTTTGGTGATATAACGCACAAATACTCAAAATAACAAGAAGAACAACTATGAACTTGATTGCTCCTTTGATTGCCATCATCCTGCTGGTATCCAGTACCTTCACGAATGCTTCCACTGTAGCAGGTATCGAAATCCCAGATAGAGTACCCGCGACTAGCGAGCGACCTGAACTTGTTTTGAATGGAGCATCGCTAAGAGAGTTATACCTCTTGATCGATACTTATGTCGGGGCGCTATATCTAGAAACACCGAGTCACGATCCTGAATTCATCATGGATTCTGCAATGCACAAACGCATGGTTTTCCATGTAAAAATGCGCAAAGTCAGCGCCCGTCGCATTGCCAACGCCCTCACAGAGGCGCTTGTTGTAAACATCACGCCAGCTCAACACAAAGAGTTAACAGACGAGCTAGAGCAAATGCTTAGTTATTTTACTGGTGACTTGTACGAGGGTGATCAAAGTATTTTTGACTACTCACCTGGCAAAGGAACCAAAGTGATCGTAAACGATAATGTAATGGGCACAATCCAAGGTGACGACTACTTTAAAGCCATGTTAGCTATTTGGATTGGAGAAAATCCTGTAGGCCGTGAGTTTAAGCAAGACGTTTTGGGACTGAGCGGAACCAAGATTCAAGAAGCAGTGGCGGGTCAATAAACGACTAGAGTTAATCATCTTCTTTACAGTAATGGGCATCGAATATCTCTTTGCCCATTTTTTGTATCTGCATATCAATCATCGCCTCGAAAGGCTTCGCCAAATCATCAAATCGAGCACTCCCTGTAAGCCAATTCAAACTATGCATAGCCGCCTCAAGCGTCGATAAACTTCCCTCCACTGAAGATTGACGGATACGATATTCAGTTGCAGGAAAATTCTTAAGATGCACAGCAGGTAGTGAATGCAACCACGGATTCATGTGCCAAATTTTCTTTGCTTTATTCCACGTACCATCTATCAAAATGACAGTAGAAACATGATTCGAAACTGATGTGTCTGGTTGGTCACAATACCAATCAGTTGCGCCAGACGAAGGAAATACGACCCTTAGGCTCTGAGGGTTTTTCAGTAAATCAGTAAGTCTTGGATTCTGTGAGAAATCCTCGCCCACCCATACTTCGCAAGGCTCAACACACCGTTGAAGAATAGGCACCGTCGCCAGTGCCTGTTTTTGCTCGCTAGGGTGCTGTAAAATCAACAACCGACAAGGCGCCCTCAACTGAACGAAATACGAGCATAAACACACACTCTGTGGTCGCTGACATTTTTCACATAGGACTCTAGGCATACGTGCACATTTTATATGAAGACAAGCATCTATTGGTCATTGATAAGCCCAGTGGATTGTTATCTCAGCAAGGCAGTCTTGATGATAGCGTTCCCCATCGACTACTGAAAGATTACGCTTACGTCGGTTTGGTACATCGCCTCGATCAAGCAACGTCTGGTGTGATGATGATGGCACTAAACAAAAAAGCCCATGGACATCTAGCCAAGCAGTTTCAAGATCGCAAAACATTCAAAGTCTACCAAGCTAGAGTATTTGGTTCATTGCCTGGTGAGCGAGGACAGATTGATTTGCCATTGCGCTGTGACTGGCCAAATCGCCCAAAGCAAGAAGTTCATATAGAGGGCAAATCGTCATTGACTCATTGGCAGTGCATTGAACGCAGCCAACATTGGAGTCGCGTAGCGCTAATACCCCACACTGGACGCAGTCATCAATTACGTGTCCATATGGCCGCCATGGGATACCCAATTCTGGGAGACCGTTTCTATGCCCATCATGAAGCCAAATCCATGGCAAAACGGCTCAATTTACATGCTGCCTCTCTGGCGGTGAATCATCCCATTAGCGGAAAACGCATGCGCTTTTTTAGCTCGGTTCCGTTTTAGGGGCGTGCTTCACTAATGCCATCAATAAAGCTTTGCGGCAACACCGGACACGGCTTCATATCCTCACCCACCGCAACAAAACTAAAATAACCAGTAATGGCTTTTTCTTGGCCATCGGCGTACAAACTTTCAACAAACACATCAACTCTCACTTTTAAGCTCGTGCGTCCAACTTCTACCACTTTTGCCACGAGTTCAACCACAGTTCCAGCAGGTACAGGGTGGTTGAAATCGATTTTGTCAGAACTCACTGTGACGATTCGTTGGCGGGAAAAACGAGTTGCAGCGATAAAAGAAACTTCGTCCATCCACTGCAGAGCCGTGCCACCAAACAAGGTATCATGATGATTTGTCGTCTGAGGGAAAACCGCTTTAGTTACACGTGTTTGGCTGAGGCGTTTACGCTCTTCGATGATTGCTTGCATAGTTTGGTCTAATTTGTCGTATTCTAGCGTTAAGGCCGCCTTTATAGCAGGCTTTTAACCTGCTGGCGAATTTTGTCTATATCTTGAGGTTTAAAACCCACATGGACGTGTTTAATTCGACCACGTTTATCGACAATAAAAGACGTGGGCATACCTGGCAGTTGATATTGAGCGGCCACGTTTCCTTCAGGGTCCAATAGAACTGGGTAATTCACGGGATACTGCTTCAAAAAACCTTTGGCGGCGTCTACCTCTTCATCTAAGTTAATCGCTAGCACTTCGAAAGGCTGCTTTTTCATTTCTGCTCGCAACTTGGTAAGAAGCGGCAAGCTTTGACGACACGGACCGCACCAAGAAGCCCAAAAGTCCACGTACACTACTTTTCCTCGATATTGTTTGAGGCTGACTTTCTTTTGGCTATCCAGCAATGGCAATCTGAAATTGGGCGCGGTTTGGCCCTTTTCTATCGCAATACTCGCTGCAGAAAACATAAGTCCTACACTGAGTAATAACATTGATAAAACGGTCTTAATCGAATCCATATTGTTCTCCTATAAATTTTGTTTCTTGTTATAAAGGAATTGCTTTATGGTGTCTGCCACCTGCTCCACGTTTCCTTCAAGATGTAAGTGATGCCCACCACTAAACCAGTGCATTTCCTTTTCTGAACGCAATGCAGACCAACGCAAGTCAATTTGCGACTGATTAAATAATCCATCACTCGCGAAAATTCCGAGTACTGGCGATTTTATGTTCAATATAAATTGCTGAATCAGCTCTTCAGACATGCGCATCATTGATGTTACTTGTAGACGTTTATCATGGGACCAGACTATACCCTCCGGCGTTTCCTTGGTTCCTCGACTCACAATAATATCCGCTGCCTGTTGTGTAAGGGCCATTGGGCCCTGCATTCTCGCCTGTGCAAATGCTTTTTGATCACGCTTTGGGCGTTGTATGGAAAGCTCTTCATAGCGCTTCATCTGACTAATCGCGGTAGCTAAACGCTCTGGCGCGCCAGAAATATCGCCTGCCATAGGGCCAAAAGCTTCTATCAAGACTAAGCCGTCAATTCGCTGCGAAAACGTACCAGCATAAAGCGTTGACATTGCCGCTCCCATTGAGTGACCAAGCAGATAAAACGACTTCAACTTTAATGCATCTGCGATCAATTCAATGTGCTCTACTGCTTCCCATAAATGATAATGCTGTCCCTGCGGCCAATGATCGCTTTGACCATGCCCTGGCAGATCGACCGCCACGACATAGTATTCATCGGCCATCAAGGGTGCGAGTAAACTAAAACTTGCGCTATTATCCAACCATCCGTGTAGCATCAATAAAGCAGGTTTGCTTTCATCACCATAACACTGCAACGCAATATTTAAATTCTTAATATTTATATTTCTGGCTTCAATTGACATGCCACTCATCCTTGGTTGTATTGATAGACCCGCCCTCGCTTTGCTGAATAATATGATGCAATCGTTTGGCCGTTTCTTCGGGTCGCTCTAATGGGAATAAGTGACCTCCCGCCATAAATTCAATTTCGACGCCCAGTTTCCGCATATGCCTTTTTTGCAACCCGCGCACTACTTGGCTAGATTCTCCCAATACCATGAAGGTTGGACGTGTTAAATATTTATGGCGGTATAAATTAAGAGGAATAGTCCGGTAAATACTCACTTCTGTTTTGGCTTCATAGGTCAATCTAAGGCCGTCACCATGAGAGATCGTACCTGCCTCGACATAATCCTCTAGACAGCGAGGATCAACATTTTTAAACAAACTTTTATGGCGAAAATACTCAATTGCTTCTTGCTTGCTCGCAAATACATCCCTACGCCCTATCGTGCGTCCTGCTGGCGTTATTCGGTCATCTAACTTCAATAACTTAGCGCCTCTGAGCATTAAACCAGACCAAAAATCAATGACGGGCGGATCAAGCATAATTACGCTTTTCACTAGATCCGGGCGTTGTAGTGATACAAGCAAACAGATTACGCCTCCCATACTGTGACCAACCAATATCACAGGCTCATCAAATCTGTTTGCAATATCATGAATCGCTTCTTCGACCAAATGATACCAGTTGGCACTGACGGGAAAGCGCTCATCATGAGCAAACTGAGGCTTATAAGCAACTTCATAATGCTGCTTTAATAGATTCAACAAAACACGATAGCTCTCGCTAGGAAAGCCATTTGCATGAATAAAATAAAGTGCTTGTCTTTCCATTGCTTTACCAGGGATTCACTTGTATTTCAGGAGGCGTGACTAAATAACCTTGTTCACGCAATAAATTGAGTAACCCATAGGTGCCAGGAAGATGCAATGCCCCTACCGCGATAAAACTCTTGTCGTCCTTCAAGTAAGGCAGCATTCTGTCTGCCATGGTGAGATTACGCTCGTCAATTAAACGCTTTCTTAATCTCGCAGCCAATTCATCATCACTACCCTGCATTGAAGTTCCTAATTTGTAGAGCTTATCCAAGTCACCTGATAAGTAAGTGTCGATCAATTCCTGATTAATCTCTTGAATGTTTTTTAGATAATTCATGGAGTCTTCTAAAAGCGTAGTCTGATCATCAAGCGACAAGTCATCAAAAATACCTAGCTGTTCATTTAATGTTTCAAGAGCACACACTTTTTTATATTCATGCAAAGCCTTGTGATAGAGGTGCTCATCAAGCGCATAACCTGCTTGCTGGTCTGGGCGTGTAATCATAATCATAGCCGCCCAAGGCTTTAAATGAGCGGCTTGAATTGGTGAGATACCGCGATCATTAAGAAGCAAGCTCAATCGACCGAATAATCCATTGCCAATTAACTGATCGAGCGTACTACCATCAGACAAGAACATAGCTCGACCAACACCTACTTGCATTTCTCTATCTGGTATGAGCTCCAAGCACACTGTCTTTGACTCTTGAAATGCGCGCCGAACCCTCGGATTCAGAGCTTTCACTCTAGGATCTGCGACATGGATCGTCGCAAAAAGGTAATGAACTCCGTGACCTGGCTTATGTATACGCCAAAGCAAACCATCCCCAATTTCAGCGAGTGCAAAGTAGGGAAATAAGAATAGAATTAGACAGAAGGAGCGTGAATAGCTTTGTAATGCGCGCATTGTTTAGCAAAAACCTCAGCCTCGAGCTCGACTGCATTGGCAGTATTAAGATGCATGCCGTGTTCATTGCCTTCCGTTAACTGAGTAACCAACCGACCAGCAAATGTTTGATGGCAAACAATGAGTGCTTTGCATGGATTGGGTAGTGTGACCAATGTATCAATAGCTTTTTTAGTGGATATGTCCGGTGTACACCAAGTAACCGTCTCAATATGATCTGTTGTGAGTTGAGAAGACAGGGCCTGCCAAGTTTGTTGTGCCCTTGTATAAGGACTCACGAAAACATAGTCAAAATGAAAACCCTGCCATTGCTTGGCAAGTTGTAATGCTTGAGCTTCACCATGAACCGTGAGCGGCCTCTCTGCATCAGATGGCGCGACATTTGCCGCCTGCCCATGGCGAAGAATAAACAATCGTGACGTCTGGCTCATTCAGCATCACTGCTTTTTTTAACATCATTCTCAGTGGCTGTTTTTGCACTGGTCTTTTTAGAACTCGATTTTTTAACCGATGTTTTTCTCGAGGTTTTTTTAGCCTTACTTGTTTTTGCTGATGTTGTTTTCTTTGCGCGAGAGCCGTTGTTGCTCTCTGGCTCGGGCCAATCACTAAATGGAAAAGGTTTTTGCTCTGAGTTATAGCTCAAATAATTCACAATTTGTGCAACATAAGCTGCCAATCCACCAGCGAATCTGCTCAAACTTGCATTATTATCGCCTGTAAGTAAGACGTATAGCCACTGACAAATAGCAACTAACAAAACCAGAATATCAACAATTCTGTAAACCACAAAAAACAGAACCATAAATAGACTGCGCAGCCAGAATGACTCTGACTTAATATTATCTTTCCATGTTTTGTCCATCTTAGGCTCCTCTAGGCAGTGAAAACTCCACGTCAGTATTGTATTCGCCTGTCATGAGTGAGTTGGCCAGCTGACTCACCTCAGCACCTTCGAACAATACCGCATATAAAGCACTAGCAAGTGGCATATAAATACCTTGCTCGTTGGCTTCATGATATATGTACCGTACCGTATTAACACCCTCTGCGACTTCACCCAAAGCTTCAACCGCTTGTTCTAACGTTTCACCCTTACCTACGGCATAGCCCACCCGATAGTTCCGACTTAATGGGGACACACATGTAGCAACCAAATCTCCCACACCGGCTAAGCCTAAAAATGTCATAGGATTTGCCCCTTGCGAAACCGCAAAACGGCTCATTTCTGCGAGACTACGAGTAATCAATGTCGCTTTGGTGTTTTCACCGAAACCTAATGCAGCAGCCATACCAGTGATAACCGCATAAATATTTTTTAGGGCACCGCCAAGTTCGACGCCATACATATCGGCATTCGCGTATACCCGGAAGAAGTTACAACTCAAACTTTTCTGAATGAAATCACGTACCCGCTTATCTTTACTCCCAATAACCGTAGCCGCAGGCTGACCTTGGCCAATTTCTTTCGCTAAATTGGGGCCGCTAATGACCCCAATAGGGTTACTAGGAAAAGTCCCCTTCAAGATATCACTCATCAAATTGAACCCTTCTGGTTCAATACCTTTAGTAGTGCTAATCAACATCTGCTCGGGCACTACTAAGCCTTGGGTACGCTCAACTAACTCTCTAAAAGACTTAGAGGGAACTGCATAAAATAAAACCTGGCTGTCCTTGATCGCAGACTCAAGATCTCCCGTTGCTTGAATATTGTCATGCAACTTTACGCCAGGGAGATATTGTTTGTTCTCACGTTCCTGTTTGATGTCTTCAATGGTCTTTTCATTGCGCATCCATAAATCAACTTGAAAACCATTAGCGGCTAAAATATTCGCAACCGCTGTTCCAAAGCTACCACCACCAAGAACCGCAGCTTTGTTACTGTTTAAATCTGTCATAATTAGTTTTCTTCTAAACTTTTAACCAGGTCTTGAAACGCATCACGATTATTCTCGTTCATATCCATTAGTAATTTATGCGCTTGTAAGACTTGCTTCTTCATTTGCTCTTCGGAAACCGTTTGTTCCGGAAGTTCCTCTAAGTATTCGACTTTAGATACTAGCTCATTAACGATATAAAAAACTTGATCGAAGCCCATGCTCGTGAGGATTCTATTGACATCGTCTCGCGTAGAGACAATCGTAGGCAATTGACCGTATTTCTCTTTATACAGAATAGAAATTTTCGCAAGCTGCCCCAAACAGGTAGAGTCAATACAATCTGTCTCGGTCAAATCAATGATGACCGTTTTAAAAAACTCATCAGCAAACATTTGATCGGTGTATTGATCCAATGTAGAGCATAAATTCAGACGTACATCGCCTAAAAATTTAACAATATATATGCCCTGACTTTGGGCCACGAGAATTTTTCCCGGGTTCATATAGAGTCGGTCCTAGATAAGGAGAGCAAAGTGATATCATCTGGTATTTCTGTACCATCTTTAATATTCAACAGTTTGGCTAGATTTTTCACTGCTAGCTGTCCCGTTTCTGCCCATTCTAATAATAACGCTTCTTTTTGCGCCAAACTCTCGCCTGGCATCACTTCCAATATTCCATCAGACACTGCCAACAAGCGGAAATTACCTGTTATTTCTTTATCGTAGGTCTGATACTGCGCCGCGGCAAATAATCCGGCAGGTTGGCTTTTCCCTTGCAAATATTCTGCACCATAATCCGTGCACAAAATCGGCATTGGAAATTGGCCGCCAACACTATAAGAAAGCGTTCCTTTTGGCAAATCTAACATGCCCCAGAACAAACTTACGTGTTTCCCCAATTGTGCATCCACTAGTTCTTTGTTGATTCGGGATAGAACATTGTCAGGAGTCAGAATTTCTTGACTAGACTGACGCCTAAGGTTTCGACGCAATCGATTAGTGAGATTTTTAAGTAATACAGTGATAAATGCAGAAGACGCGCCATGTCCGCTTACATCAGCGACATAGAAAACAATTTTATCGGCAGAGATCGGAAAGTAGTCAATGAAATCACCGCTTAAATACAAGCTTGGAATAATGTGATAATCAAACTCAACGCCTTTTAACTGGCTCTGAGGGTCTGGCAACATGCGCTTTTGCACTTCTCTTCCCGCTTGCTGATCAAGGCGAAGTTCCTCTAGACGATGCTCCAACTGTTCGTTTTTGCGCTCTAATTGCTGGCGATAGTTTTGATTTTGCAAAATCAGACGCAATTGGCGCAAGTTACGCTTAATACTGTGTTCAAGTACCTCTAAGTCAATAATCGGCTTGATTAGGTAGTCGCTCGCGCCCAATCGCAATGCTTCGACTACGTCGGCCATAACGCCGGCACCTGAGATAACAATAAAGGGGGTATTGGGGTTGGATTTGTTGATGCTCTGCAATACCGCCAGACCATCCATATTAGGCATGCGTAAGTCGCACAAAACAATATCCGGGTTTTGACTATTAAAGCATGCGATACCCTCAGTACCATTGCTTGCCTCTATTACATCAAAACCACTGTCTTCAAGGTAGGTGACAATACTATCTCGAACGATGGCCTCATCATCGATGACTAATACTCGCCCACTAAGCTGTTCCATATATGCCTACGTTTCTTATTCTTACGGCGTTGGCAACCTTAACCCGAGTCCTGCTGGGGCGCAAGACGAAATCAAGACGATCGTATAGGCATCAGCAAAAAGCGCTAAATCGCTCACAACCTATACAGATTGTCATGAATATTGCATATGAGAAAATTGGTTGATGCGTATACAGAAGTTTGACACAGTGTGTCGAGGCCACTAAGAGGACAATAACAATGAACTTAGCCAACGCCTATGAGGAAAAACGCGACTTCATCCGGATGAGAGTCGAATCCCCAATTACCCTCACAATCAAAGACAGACAGTGTCAGTGCATATGCGCAGATTTAAGCGGCACAGGCATGTGCATTGAGACAAAAGAGATTCTTGATATAGACGATGAGATCGAGGCATTCTTGCCCTCATACCAAAATAAGTTTGCGCCTCTGCACGCACTAATACGCATTCGCCGCGTACTGAAAACCAAGGACCAGTATTCGTACGGTGCAGAAATTATTGAGTTATTGAGCTAGGACGCTGTCATGATAAGCGGGTTGATCAACCCGCTCTTTCTTTAAGTGATCGCTCCATGAATAGAGAGGATAACGTTAAAAGTCGTATTCCTCTTCGAAACCTTTATCGAAGCCATCATCAAAATCGTTGGCCTTTTCACCATCCGTAACCAGGTATTCACGGCGTTGCAGGTAAATACTTCGCATGAACGAGTATTTGTCACCACTTAGGATCCCTTCTGCCACCATCAGGTCTGCTCGAATGTCCACATATTCGCTGTAAACCGATCCCCAGTACACTCTGTTCTCTTCGAGTAACTGAACTTGGGGATCTAAAGTATCTAACGTAAAGACCTCTACAGAAAAACCCGCTGTATCACGAACCGTACTTGGCCCTAATAATGGTAAAACTAGATACGGACCAGAGCTAACCCCCCAATAACCTAAAACCTGGCCAATATCTTCATCATGCTTTTCCAACCCTATGTACTTGGCAACATCAAAGATACCTAGAATTCCCACCGTGGAGTTGACTAAAAAGCGTCCAGTATCACTCAAAGCCTGTAGGAATTTGCCTTGGGCCAAATCACTTACGATAACAACGGGTTCACCCAAGTTATTAAACACATTGGAGATAGCGTCATCGACAAACTGTGGAGCGGCATTGCGATAAGCTTGTGCCACAGGACGAGCAGCGTATTTGTCCATGGTTTCATTGAACGCAAAGACCTTCCGGTTCCATTCCTCCCAAGGGTCGTCCTCTTGGGCTATGCCCACTAACGGCAAGCAGCAGAAAAAGAATAAAGCTAAGTATTTCACAATGTACTCAATGTTATTTAGGCGAAGCGGCAATTAAAACAGTGAACCCTTATAATCTCAATGTTAGACCACATAAAAACCAGTGAACATTGTGTTTACACGAAGTTATGAATCAATAGGCACAAAAA
Organism: Bermanella marisrubri; assembly: GCF_012295615.1. Lineage (NCBI taxonomy): Bacteria > Pseudomonadati > Pseudomonadota > Gammaproteobacteria > Oceanospirillales > Oceanospirillaceae > Bermanella > Bermanella marisrubri. The sequence goes on along the minus strand of NZ_CP051183.1, from coordinate 1,335,656 downwards.
AACGGCTCATATTTTCATATGACCCGTTTTTGATCTTGCTTGTTTCGCTAGATTAGAACTTGTGTACTAGGCCGATGCGTAGTTCATTTACTGCATCAGCATCGTTCTGTTCTTCAGAATCAGCATAGAAATATGCTGTGGTTGTTTTAGCAAGTTTGCGATCTACGCCAATAGATAGGGTTTGTACTTCGTTAATGCCACCCTGATCGTCAATTGCCTGTTCGGCCGTTCCAAACTGAGCCTTAAAGGTATGCAATCCTTTAGTCAAAGCTGCATTGAACGCGAATCCAGTGTCATCAAAATTCCCCTCTTCCGCATAATTTACAATGGCACCTAAACGGATATCACCTTGCGTTACGATTGCTGTGGCGCGCAGTACGGAATCTAATTTTGCTACATCCTCGGAATCAGGAACATCTTTATCATAAGCTACAGATGCGTAAATATTGCCTTTTTCAAATACACCACTCACTGAGTAGCCATCTGAACCTTCTTCTAAAATAGCAGAAGCTGATACAGTAAGGTTACCTAATTTTTCACTAGTATAATTGATGGAGTTGTTGTCGCGGTTTTCACCTAACAGATTACGCTTTATGTCGTAAATATCATTGAACAAGTCAAATTTACCCTGTGACTTCTTCAGCGGTGTATCCATTTTACCCAGCTTAACAGTTCCTAGACCTTCATATTTCAAACCAACATAAGTACCACGTGCTTTGAGGCCGCCTTCATCTACATTATGTTGATATTCCGCTTTATAAACTAGCGTTGCGAAACCAAGGTCGTCAGAACCCTTGATACCTAAACGACTTGCATGGCTGTCCATGTTGAACTCTTCAGTGGAGTCGTTGTAGGCGGTTGAAACGTTAAATTTACCGTAAAACTTGGTTTCAGCATGTGCTCCTGCACTAAGGGCAACTGCGGCTAGAGCCGTTACGATAGGCTTTTTCATGGTCTTTTTTCACCTTATTGTGTTATCAAACTGAACATGACAGAAATATTACGATCAGTTTGTGACAGATTTATTACAATCTTTCATTTTTATGACATTTGGATGTCTTTTTTATTTCAGACGGGGCCTGATAAAAGCAAACATTATCCCCTTTACAGGATTTTCTCAACTACCGCATTAAACCAAATGTCATCACAATAAGTCGTACGCCAAAATTAAAAGGTAATTGCCTTCAAGATGGTGAGGTCCTTCCACTGCTCCATAATATGCAAACCTCCCGAGGTCACCTGATTAGAGTCCAAGTTACTCTCTTCGGCGATATCACCTAGGATTGTTAACAATGGTTTGGTTCTATTACTTTGCAAACGCTCAAACAACAATAAACTGAGCGGATTTACCTCCACAAAACCGACCTGGTCCTGCTGATTGCGATAGATCAATAGACAAGTAAGCTCAGGTTGAATTTCGACGCCTACAGCAGCCTTGTGCACTGGATATTGATAAGATACGCCCCAAACTGCTTCTTGAACGGTATAGCGTAGGTCTAAGTCGATAGTATTAATAGGTGCGGTGTAATCTTGATGGTAATCTGCGCGATCGGCCAATAACTCCATCCATTCCCAATGGGCTAATTCCAGCGCATATTCAGGCAGGTGAATACCTTGCTTGATGATTGCATCCCGATTTGCCTGTAAGAAGGTTAAGAATTCTTCACTGATTTCTAAAAAGTAAGGAGTATCTGCTGAGTGTTTTTGAAAAAACGTTCGGATAAGCTGCAACCAAACCTCTTCATCGATTATGCTTTTGAGCACAGGAAAAGTACCAGATATAAAGCTCTCGATGTTATTGAAGAAGAGCTCCCGATAGATCTTTAAACGCCGATCCTCAATCGTACCCAACTCGCCCGAGATCTCTTGGTCAGGGTAGCGAATACTTTGAGCAAACTGTCGCTGCAGTATTTTAAATTCTTTAGCCATGCTTAACCAATCCTGCTTCACCAGCTGCCATTTGTATCGATTTAATCTGATTGGTTTCTGTGAGTAATTCATCCATCGGAGGGAAATTAAAATCGCGTTCTAATACTGTAGGCCTAACACCATGAACGTCATAGGCATATGCCAGTAAATCCCAAACATCTTGTTTAACAGGGGACCCATGGGTATCAACTTTGAGATCATCGGCTTCGTCATAGTGTCCCGCAATGTGGATATAGTGAATTGCAGCGCTAGGTAGGCTACTAATATAATGATACGGGTCAAAGCTATGATTAATGCTGTTAACGTAAACATTATTCACATCAAGTAACATCTTGCATTGGGTTTCACGTAAAATTGCAGTGGTAAAAGATAGCTCATCCAAATCGCCGAACTTTGCATAAGTACTGACATTTTCCAAAATCAAAGGTCGCTCTAGAATATCCTGTACTTGGCGTACACGACTTGAAACATGGGTAACGGCTTCCTGAGTAAATGGGATTGGCATTAGGTCATACATATGCCCGTGATCGCTACAGTAGCTCAAATGCTCGCTATAAGTTTCTATTCCATGCTCATCAAGAAATGATTTTACGTCTTTGACAAAGGATTCATCTAATGGATCTAGGCTACCAATAGAAAGTGACAAGCCATGACATGCAAACGGAAAACGCTCTGTTAAACTTCGTAATACCTTACCAAACCGACCTCCAAGACCGATCCAATTCTCTGGGGCAATTTCAAAAAAATCGATCTGTTGCGGGGTTAACTGAGACATTTCCTCAAGCATGCCTCGCCTCAACCCTAAACCTGTTCCAAATATTGTTGAGCCCATGAAAGACCTCTAGCAAGTGTGTCTATCTATTTGACGATATATTCTCGATTTTGTTACAGAGACTTAGAACATAAAAAAGGGGCATATAGCCCCTTCGTTATCTGACTTCACTTTTTACGCTTAAAGCTTGCGAATGATCACGCTACCAATGGAATAACCTGCACCAAAGCTGCAAATCACACCTAGATCACCAGATTTCAGGTCTTGCTTATACATGTGATAAGCAATGACCGATCCTGCCGAACTGGTATTCGCATAACGGTCAAGAATAACTGGCGCCTCTTCTTCTGTCGCGGCACGGCCCAATACGCGTTTGGCGATCAGTTGATTCATGCTTAGATTCGCTTGATGCAACCACATACGCTTTAGCTGATCTGCCTGCAATTCGAGTTCACTTAAGTGATCACCAATCTGTGTCGCTACCATAGGACATACTTCTTTAAATACTTTACGCCCATTTTGGATGAATAACTTATCTGGCTTGTTTAAGCCAGATTCGTCACAGCGATTTAAAAACCCTGCGTTGTTGCGAATGTTATTGGAAAATACAGTTTGAAGTTTACAGCCTAGAATTTCGTACTGCTCTGAACTATTGGCTGTGTCTTTTGACTCAACGATGACTGCAGTACAGGCATCGCCAAAGATAAAGTGGCTATCGCGATCACGGAAATTTAAATGGCCGCTACAAATCTCAGGATTCACCATAAGTACGCAGCGCGCTGCGCCATTCTCAACGGCATTGGCAGCCGCTTGGATACCAAACGTCGCACTGGAACACGCAACGTTCATATCGTACGCAAAGCCTTGAATACCGAGAGCAGTTTGTACTTCCACAGCGACAGCTGGATATGCACGCTGCATATTAGAACAGGCAACAATGACAGCATCGATATCTGCCGCCGTTTTGCCTGCTTCTTCCATAGCTTGCTTGGCAGCAGTAATCGCCATATCGCACTGCAAACTATTTTCTTCATTACTGCGTTCAGCAATAAATGGCTTCATGCGCTTAGGATCAAGAATACCTTCTTTATCAATTACATAACGGCTTTTGATTCCCGATGCTTTCTCAATAAACGCACTGCTACTCGGCGACAACGCATCAATATTTCCAGCTTGAATTTCAGCTGCGTGTTCACTATTGTATTCTTCTACAAAGGTATTGAATGACGCTACCAATTCATCATTCGATATGGCATTTTCTGGGGTATATAAACCGGTACCACTAATCACTACTTGCTTCACTCACGCTCCCCTATTATTGCTGCATTTTCTATTGGGCCATATCCTATAATTATTCTTGCTCAACCTTGAGTATGACAAAACTATAAAACAAGATAGCGGTATTGACAATTATTCTCAAACTTTAGGTTAGTAATTGCCAACTCCCTCACCCTTTACTCACAGTATTTCAAGCGTTTTAGTCGCTAGAACTGATAGGCTAGCTTACCGTCACTGTTGATAGCTTTCCTTTGCAATTTGTAACTGAGCTTTCCAGCGCTTATCACTCACCGGAATTACAGTGCCTAGCTCCTGAGCAAATAGACTTACCCGATATTCTTGGATCATCCAGTTCAACGTCAATACTTCCGGATAACAATCCAGACTTGCCGGTAAATCTGAAAGAAGTTTCTGGTACTCTTCGTTCCAAGCACTGACTTTCAACTGTTGCAACTTGTCTTTTTGCACGTTTCCTTGCAATTTCGTTAACCGCTGAATCATGGACTTGATATAACGTGGATAATGCTTCAGCCACTCTAAAGGTACAAAACCTAAGAATCCTTTGGGCATAAGCGCTTGTATTTGATGCTTAATATCACTTACAGCAAACGCGAAAGCCAGTTGATTGTGTTTTTTCAGTGCTTTATTGAGCTCATGATACTGCTTCAGTATGTCTTTTGTAATGGGCAGAATTTCATCTAGACACTCGCCAATATTCGCTCTTCCCTCGTCTTTCACTTTAATATAATCACTGTGAGTATGAGGGTTGTCCTGCCAACAAAAACTATTCGCAAACACTTGCCGGGTAATGCTTTCTAACAATTCAGTTTTGTTGCCCAATTGAGAGTAATAGATAATTTCTTGCACCAACTGCTTTTGCACGCTCTTATGAATCACACTCACTTGATCTTTTAACTCAAGCTGCAATAACCGCAAGATTCCCTTTCGTGTTTGTACAGCCTGCTCATCCGCACGGTCTAATAACTTGATATCAACGGACGTCTGCTGATCAATCAGTGCTGGATAAAGCGTCACTTGTATCCCTGCTTGCGTAAGCTGGTATTCCAGAGGTAACTCATTGAAGTCCCATTGCGTAATGCCTTGGCGCTCAATATCATTTTCTTCATCCGCTGAGAACTGTTCTGCTACATCACCTACTTCATCCAGTAGTTTTTGCCAGTCACGCCCTTGCGCCAGTAGATCATCCTCAGCGCCAATCACTTTGATATTCATTCGATAGTGATCATCAATACTGGCGATATTGAAATCGTCAGCAGACACTTTTATGCGTTTTTGTTGGTAAACATAAGCGCATATTTCAGCCAATAAACTTTGATCCCTATTTGGCTGCTGACTAAGAAAGCCATCAGCAAAGTCAGGTACAGGAACCAATTGCTTTCGTATGGGTTTCGGCAAAGCCTTTAATAAAGCAATAACTTTGTCGCGGATCATACCGGGTACCAGCCACTCTAGGCGACCAACGGGAAGCTGTTTAAGGATCGGCGCTGGCACCATGACACTGACACCATCTTCTGCATGACCAGGCTCAAACCGATAGCTCAACGGATAAATCACTGAGCCATGAGAAAAATGGTCTGGAAACTGTGCTTCCGTTACATCGCTTGCAGCGTGCTGCATGAGGTACGATTTTTCGATTAATAACGTATCGTCGCCGTTTTTCTTACGCCATTTTTCAAAGCTTGCGGTATCAGCAATGTCATCCGGTACACGCTCAAAATAAAATTGAAATAAACGCTCTTCATCAATCACAATATCGCGACGACGGCTTTTATCTTCTAACTCGGCCACCTCTTCCATTAACGCTTGATTATATTCAAGAAAATCCCCTTGGGTTTTGATTTGACCTTGCACGAGGGCTTCTCGAATAAAGATTTCGTGACTGACAACGGGATCAATTTGCGCATAACCAATGCGACGTCTTGGAATAATGATCAATCCGAACAAGCTTACTTGCTCGTAGGCCATTACTTGTCCACGTTTAATCGACCAGTGAGGCTCAAGATAGGTTTTCTTTACTAGGTTTTTAGCCAATGGTTCTAGCCACTCTGGCTGAATCGTCGCGTTCATTCGACCATATAGTTTCGAAGTCTCAACTAATTCGGCGCTCACCACCCACTTCGGTCGCTTCTTGAAAATACCACTACCAGGGAACAGCAAGAATCGACGATTGCGCGCTCCCTTGTAATCATTTTCATCGCTCTTTTGACCAATATGGCTTAGGTAACCAGACAAAATACACTTATGCAATTGATCATAAGAACTTACTTCTTTGTTTTCGACAAACTTCAACTCTTTGCAAAGAATACGTAATTGATAATGCACATCACGCCACTCACGCATGCGCATATAATTCAAAAAGTGCTTTTTACAAATCTGGCGAAGCTGGTTGTTTGATAGCGCTTGGCGCTGCTCTTCGTACCAATTCCAAATATTAATCAATGTAATGAAATCGCTTTCATCATCACGAAATTCAGCGTGTTTCTGATCAGCCTGCTGCTGCTTTTCAACGGGTCGCTCTCTTGGATCTTGAATGCTCAATGCAGACGCTATGATTAGCGCTTCTGCCAATGCGTGTTTGGCGTTCGCTTCAATAAGTACCCGAGCAATACGGGGATCAACCGGAAAACGACTTAACTGACGTCCAATTCTGGTGATGTTGTTTTTCTTATCAACTGCACTTAACTCTTTCAGCAAGTTATAACCGTCTTTAATGAATCGATTATCGGGCGCATCCACAAATGGAAAGGCATTGACGTCACCCAGTCGAAGCGAGAGCATCTGTAAAATAACGGCAGCGAGATTGGTCCGCTGAATTTCAGGGTCACTAAACTCAGGTCGTGATAGAAAATCTTCTTCACTGTAAAGCCGTATGCAAATACCTTCACTAACACGCCCGCAGCGACCTTTACGTTGATTTGCACTGGCTTGAGAAATGGGTTCAATGGGCAGTCGCTGGACTTTAGAGCGATAACTGTAACGACTTACTCTCGCCACACCAGTATCCACAACATATCGGATACCAGGAACGGTCAATGATGTTTCAGCAACATTGGTTGATAAAACGATGCGTCGCTTACCACCAGTGGGTTTAAAAATGCGTTGTTGTTCACTGCTGTTTAGCCGGGCATAAAGTGGCAGTATTTCTGTTTGCTTAAGGTTGGCTTTTTTCAGTGCCAGTGATGCTTCTCGAATCTCTCGCTCACCACTCAGAAATACTAATACATCACCAATTTGTCCACGCTTCGCATCTTCTCTTTCGAGCTCATCTACGGCATCGATTATGCCTTGGTACATATCTCCTTCTTGCTCATCATCGGTGTCCACGTCAACAATGGGACGATAACGAACTTCCACAGGGTAGGTACGACCCGATACTTCGATCACAGGTGCATTATCAAAGTGCTCAGAAAAACGTTGGAGGTCGATGGTTGCGGAGGTTATAACGACTTTTAAATCAGGACGCTTAGGCAAAAGTTGCTTTAAATAGCCCAGCAAAAAATCAATATTTAAGCTACGTTCGTGGGCTTCGTCGATAATAATGACTTGATACTGATTCAGAAAACGATCATTTTGAGTTTCAGCTAAAAGAATGCCGTCGGTCATCAGCTTAAGTAAAGAGCTGTCTTTGCTTTGGTCAGTAAAGCGAACTTGATAACCTACTTGCTCACCAAGGGGAACATTGCATTCTTGAGCAATACGATCAGCGACGCTGCGCGCTGCCAATCGACGGGGTTGTGTATGAGCAATCTTACCGTATTTGGCTAAACCTAATTCCATACAAATTTTAGGCAACTGAGTGGTTTTACCAGAACCCGTCTCACCCGCAATGACAACGACTTGATTATTAGCAATGGTCTCGGCAATTTCTTGCTTTTTTTGGTTGATAGGGAGTTGATCGTCAAACTCTAAACGAGGACAGTCTTGCTCGCGATGGGAAACGATATCGATGCTTTTTTGCATCTGCTGGGCTAACTTCTCGAAACCTTTATCAATGGGCTGCTTGCTTTGCAGCCTTTTTTTCAAATAACCTACTTGCTTGCGGAATCCATGGCGGTCCCGAATTAAGGTTTCATCTATCTGTTTGGCTAGTAAGTCTAACTCTTTCAACGCTACTACAACCTACATTCATTTGTTGTCATTTTGATTTGCTCTGACGCAAAACGCCCCCAATGCAAGCATAGGGGGCGTTCGTAAGCGTTAAACAATCAAATGATTATTTGCTTGTTTCTTCATCGCGAAGTTCACGACGAAGAATCTTACCTACGTTAGTTTTTGGTAGTTCTTCACGGAACTCAACCATCTTAGGTACTTTATAAGCGGTAAGACGTTCGCGCGCAAAATCCTTCACGTCTTTCGGCGTTAGTGACGGATTGCTGGTAACGGCAAAGATCTTAACTTGCTCACCTGTAGTATCATCAGGTACACCAACAGCAGCACATTCAACAATATCAGGGTGACCTGCTACAACGTCCTCTACTTCGTTCGGATATACGTTAAAGCCAGACACGATGATCATGTCTTTCTTGCGGTCAACGATTTTCAGATAACCATCTTCCTGAATCTGAGCCATATCACCCGTCTTCAACCAGCCGTCTTCGGTGATCGTTTCTGCAGTGGCTTCAGGACGCTGCCAATAACCTTTCATAACCTGCGGACCTTTTACACAAAGCTCGCCAGCCTCTCCTACAGGAAGATCATTTCCTTCTTCATCAATAACCTTACAGACAGTATTAGAAACAGGCATACCGATAGTGCCTATTTGTGTATGACCTGGAGGGTTAAACGCAACGATTGGCGAGGTTTCGGTCATACCATAACCTTCAGATACTTCGCATCCTGTTACTTCTTTCCAACGATCGGCTGCCGCTTTTGTTAACGCCATACCACCAGAGATGGTTAGCTGTAGGTTACTAAAATCTAGCTTACGGAAGTCTTCGTTATTGCATAGACCGACAAATAACGTGTTCAAACCTAGGAAAGCATTGAACTTCCATTTTTTTAGTTCGCTAATGAAGCCTGGTAGATCACGTGGATTCGGAATCAAAACGTTATGATTACCTGTTTCCATTAGAACCATGCAGTTAACGGTGAACGCATAAATATGGTAAAGGGGGAGTGGAGCCACTACTACTTTTGCTGATTCGTCTCCGCCCTTGCTTAAGCCCATCATAAACAATGGGTGAGCTTGACACATGTTCGCAACGAGGTTGCGGTTCGTTAACATCGCACCCTTGGCAACACCAGTTGTACCACCGGTATACTGCAATACCGCAATATCTTCTGGAGCTGACGAGACAGGACTATAACTTGATTTTTTACCTTGCTTTAGGCAATTAAGTAGCGTCTTGTGACCAGGAAGCGTGAACGGCTCAACTTCTTTTTTAACATTTTTTACAACGAAGTTAACCAGTGTACGCTTTAGTGGGCTACACATGTCCCCTGCTTGTGTCACAATCACGTGCTCAATTTGAGTCTTAGGAACAACACGATCTGCTTTTCCTGCCATGTTCGCCAACACAACCAAGGCTTTCGCACCTGAGTCATTGAACTGATGTTCCATCTCGCGCTCGGTGTACAAAGGATTGGTATTCACAACCACAAGACCGGCGCGCATAGCGCCAAATACAACTACCGGATATTGCAATAAGTTAGGTAATTGAACCGCAATACGATCACCTTTTTGCAAGTTTGTGTCGTTTTGGAGGTAAGCGGCAAAATCTGCTGTTAATTGGTCTAATTCGGAATAAGAGAGAGTTTTACCCAATGCAGTAAAGGCAGGACGATCAGCATACTTTTTAACACTGTGGTTAAACACTTCTACCACATTGGCATACTTATCAACGTCAACCGTCGCTGGTAAACCCTCAGGATATTTGTCACTAAAGAAATTCTCGTTCATACCGCCTCCACAGTAAGGTACGCTTAATGGGCATCTGCCTTTAGCATTATTTTTTATTGTATAACTTAAGGGCACTCTAATAAGTCAATTTGGCTCTGCAAGACGCCTGTAGTGCTTTCATTCAAGGAAGGCTTCGCCGCGTAATGACGAGTCCTTTCCCAGAAGTCTGACACCGAAGGAAAGTGCTACAGGCCTTGCCCTTCGGGGCCTTGCTCGTGTTCCAATCTCTGTGTTGTGCTATTTCGATTTAACCCGTTAGACCTTCAATACCACGCCTTGATCTTGAAACAAGAATAAGGCCAGAGCTTAAAGTGACTTATTAGAGGCGCCCTTATATACAGCAGGAATTTGGACAGTAGAGCAGACTACCAGTTTTACCCCCACTCGCAAAGTCCCAAAATGCCCAAAATGTCTAATCTGATTATTTTATGGACACTCCCCTGACGAGTTTTTAAACAAGTAGAGCTGAGCTGCTGCGAAGTGCGTATTTTTTTGCGGGATAGTGATAGGATTAAGGCAAATAAAAACAACATGCATCATCGGGACTTTCTCGTGCAAAAACATTCAATCACCTCACAAGACAACCATGTCATTGAAGCTTTTAGCTGGCCAATAGAATCTGCAAAGGCTTGTATTCACATCAACCATGGCATGGCTGAGCATGCAGAACGCTACAATGAATTAGCCATGCATCTGAATACTCAAGGATTTTCGGTAATTGCTCATAATCATCGTGGTCATGGGCATTGTGAAAATAAAAACGAAGCATTAGGTCACTACGCGGATAACCTGGGATGGGAAAAAGTCGTCAACGATATCGACTATGTACGAGATGCTTTGGCTGATACTACCCTGCCTTACATTATAATGGGGCACAGTATGGGGTCTTTCATTATTCAAGGATATTTACTGCGCAATCAACCCACAGTGGATGGCGTCGTTTTATCGGGCAGCAATTGGCAACCAACGGCCTTACTGAAAGCTGCAACATTCGTTTCTAAAATAGAGTCTGTTCGACTATCACCATCGAAACCAAGCCCTGTTTTACAGTTCCTGTCTTTTGGCACTTTCAATAAACCCTTTAAACCCAATCGCACGGATTTCGATTGGTTGAGCCGCGATCCAGAGCAAGTAGATCGTTATATAAACGATACCCTTTGTGGTTTCGATTGTACTGTTCGGTTATGGCAGGATTTCTTTATTGGCATGAGCGAGATTTTTACTAACTCTGGATTCAAGACAATCAATCAAAATAAACCCCTCTACATCTATGGCGGAGAGAAAGATCCTGTAGGCAACTTCGGCAAAGGTTTACCAAAACTCGCCAAGCAGTATCAGAAAAATGGATGGGAAGACGTTACCATGAAGCTCTATAAAGATGGTCGACACGAAATGATCAATGAGACCAACCGTCACGAAGTTTTCAATGATCTCAGTGAGTGGCTCCTATCGCGCTTTTAAGCACCTGCGATTATCTAACGCTAAGGCGATAAAAAAGGCTTACTAGTAAAAGTAAGCCTTTTCTTTTTGCCAAGACTAGCCTGGCAACGCTAGTAACCTATGCTTTCTTAGAGTCGGCTAAGGAGCAAAGGTTAATGGAAACTCGAATTCGTCCTCTGCTGAAGCACGATCGAATGCTAGCATTTTGCAAGTCATCGTCATACGACGCATAACTTTTTTATCATCCAATTCCGATTCTTTGACAATACAGTCTTTCACTTCACCACTTGCAGCAACCGTAATCCCTAACGTGACAGTTCCTTGCAATACCGGGTTAGAACGCAAAGCGCGACGGTAAATTCTGTCAAAACGAGATTTGTTTTGTTCAAACACACGACGAATATCCATTTGTGAACGAGCCATACCTGGTGTCTTTTCTTGCGCACGAGTATTGTCAGCCAAAGCTTCCTGCGGCAATTCTTCTACTTCAGTGGTATCTCGCTCTGCTACTTGCAGATTTTCTGCCCCGGTTTCTCTCGTTAATTTGGATTCGTCCACACCTGAGACCCGCTCAACCGCATTCGTATCAACCACTGTGCCTACCGTAGTAGCCGCTGCCCCAGCGTTTGTGAGCGCGGAATTATCTACCAGCCTTGTCATATCGTCTGCCATACTACGCATCTCAGAAAGATTATCGGAGAAATCCGCGATCAGTTTTTTCGCTTTTTCCTTAGCCGCTTTTACTCGCTCAGGAGTACGTTCTTTTTTGGGAACGGCCTTCGGTTTAGGTTTGGGCTTTGGTTTTGCTACCACCTTCGGCACAGGCTTTGGTTTCGCTTTCACCTCAGCTTTTTTCTCAATCTTTTCAGGTTTGGGCTTTTCTTGAACCTTAGGAACGGGCTTAGGTTTAGGCGTTTCTTTTTTCCGCTTTATAACCCGCGCCAATTGCGGTGGTAACTCTTCTGCTTTATGACGTTCAATTTCTGGCAACTGAATACTTGGAATCACAATTCCAAGTATTACTGTCACAGCTAAGAGCGCAATTAAAACGAGCTTAAACAACCGCTCTTGCTGGCCATTAGACCAAGGTAGTTGAGGCGCTTGATATTGAATACTACTCATATCAGGCCCCCTGCTCTGCTTGTTTTTGAACAGCCAGAGAAATCTGAGTGAACTGGGCTTTCTGACAAGTGGCCATAATCCGCTTTAGTACTTTATACGGAATACCTTCATCTCCCATGATCGTAATCGGTCGCCCAATTTCCTGCTCTATTGCGCTAGCAGGGGAACGCTGGGCCAAATAAGTCAGTTCTTCTCTCAATGCAGCAATGGTTTCTACCTCTTCAGGTAATTGCAATACATCTTGGACTTTTGCCACTGCGCGACCTTGCACTACAATATCGTCATTACTCACCATAAGATTAACTGTGTTTTGCGGTTGCGAATCAGCCATGCTTTTAGGTAATTTGATACTATCGTTGCTCATCACTTCCACATCACTTTGGTTCATCATTAAGAAGAAAACCATAATGGTGAAAATATCCATTAACGATACTAGATTTAAGCCAGCTTGCTTTTTATTTCGACTATGATGCCTGGCCATTCGCTTTGCACGACGTGAAGACTTCATTGCGCCAGACCTCCTGATACCAAGCGAGGTGCATCACCAAGTGATACGTCAGGAAACAAAACGGCATTGACCACACTAGCAGCAATAACAGCAGGAAAGCTTTTCGCAGTGTCGATCACGCTAACCAAAACTTGGTAGTCAATATCCGGCTCTGACAAGATCACGATATCCGTGCGTTCGTTACCTAATTTTTTCTTCATTGCCTGCAGAGTTTTAGATAAGCCTTCGAAATTGTATTGCCCATCTTTTTTAGGTAGGGTTTCGATGGTCAAAGGACCAAAATTAACCACCATTTCACTTTCGCGTACGATCACTTCAAGCGTTAACTCTTCAGGATCCAAATCTTGCTGCTTCAATTCTTCCTCCAATGGTAATCGCAGCTCAAGCACAGTGATATGATTAAACACCATGCTGATTAGCAATACCGGAACCAGAATAATCATTAGGTTCATGAAGGAGGTAATATCTAATTCTGCCTCTTGCTGGGCACGTCTATGGCGTCTCATGCCAACCTCCGAATATAAAATTTGCGTATTACTTAGCTACTTTACTAGCAGTCTGAGGCTGCGCTGAAGCTGGCTTACGCTCAGTAATAATATTCAGAAATTTAACACCGGCCATTTCAAGGCTATCAATGATCTCCGCAGTGCGACTTTGCAAAACCGTATGCACCAATAGCAGAGGTATAGCAGAAATAAGACCGAATGCTGTGGTGTTCATGGCCACAGAAATCGATTGGGAAAGCAATGTCGCCTTCTCCGAAGGAGCGGCAGATGCCACTGCGGTGAAAGCTGCAATCAAACCAATAATCGTACCCAGTAGTCCCATTAACGTTGATATATTGGCAAGTGTCGCTATGTAAGGGGTACGCTTTTCTAACTTTGGAATCGTCTCCATTAAGCCCTCTTCCATTGCATACTCGATATCTTCTCGCTTAGTACTGGAAGGCATACGAGCAATACCTGCGGCGAAAATACTGGCTACATCACTATTGTTCTGGTTTGCGTAGCTAAGTGCTGATTTGTAATCCTTTCGTTGGATCATAGGCAATAACTCTTCAAAAGCACTCCGATTACTGCGCTTGGCTGAAGATATACTTAAAAGACGTTCGATGGCGATGGCTAGACCGACCACTAATATTACGGCAATTGGATACATGAACATGCCGCCGTCTTGGAAAAAACGAATAATGGTATCCATTGTGTACTTCCTCTCGTGTCACACGTTTTTATTATTGTATTTTGGATGGTTTCGAGAAAACCAAAGTTATTATTATTTTTATACCGCTTTCTTCAGTATGGTTGAAAACCAATGAATCGACGCGAGCGATTAATTGTCGCTAACTGGCTATTAAAAGCTTATTGCACCACAAGGTCAATGTCATTTTTTTGCTGCTGCCAATCTCGATGCAACTGGTATTCTCGCTCAAATTGATAGGGGTCCAATGGCTTTAGTCGTTCCATACGTGAGCCAGTAACCGGCGTATATAACCGCTCTGCTCCTTTCGGATTTTGCCAAGGAATAACATACATCACTTGGGGAGCTTCGTTATCGCCTTTTATTTTGATACCTTCTAATTTGACCACATCTTTTGCCAACGCTTGAGACACAAGAAACAATAGTGATATAGCTAAATGTCTCATTGAGAATCTCCGGCTATTTGCGTTTCAACGTTCGCCCGACGGTTGATATCAACAATCCATCCTGCCACTTGTCGATCAGGCTCACTTTGCAACGATTGATACGTTTGATAATGCTCACTCGCTTTCGCTAAATTTCCCATGTAGATATCGTATAGGATCCCAATATTTCGGTAGCTAGCAGCATAGTCTTTATCTGCATCAATCGCCTTTAAATATTGTTGCTCAGCACGCTCGAACTGACCTTGTTGTCGGTAAACCCAACCCAATTGGTTTAATGCTTTAACATTATTTGGTTTTTTTTCGATAGCCTTTTGAAGATAAGCAACAGCCTCATCCCATTGTTCTTGTTGGCTTGCAATTACTCCCAAGTTAGCAAAAGGTCCTGAGAGCTGGGGATAATCTTGGGTCATATTAACCAACAAGGACTTTGCTTGAGACCATTGCTGGTGGTTCATATGAGTAATAGCCTTTTTATAGGCCTTTGCCGCTTCATCTGGAATCTCGATTACTTTCGACTGTACATTCGCTTCGACGTTTTCTTTTGTCGGCGCAGAAGCAAAGCAACCGGACAAAAATAACATACTGACGATCAAAGAGGTTTTAATGAATTTCGGCGATAACGTCATAGTTAATCTCCTTTTTAGCATAACGAGCAGGCATCAAAGTGCCTAGGGCATCTACACTCTTTGCAATCCAATTATCATATAATCCATCCCAACTACGCTTAATATTACTTTCGTGAATATTGATAGCTGCTTCCTCAAATGGGAAAGCTTGATCTTCCAACAGAAACTCATATTCTTCGAGCTCCAACTCATCCAAGCCCGCGGGTCGTTCCGAATTCATTAAATCGCGAGACAGTTCTCCATAGATCTCTGCTATTTGGAAAGTTGCTGCCGTGGTGAATTCTTGAACTTCCATTTTTGCCGTACGTTTATAAGCATCCAGTGTAGATTTAAGCGCAACCTTTTTCTTGGCCAGACTTGTTCGTAACGGCAGAGTCAATGGAATCTTTGCGTAATCACGACGCTTATAATCCGCTAAATCAAATGACGCTTTGGCAGCCAAGAAACGAGAACGGTCAGTTCTCTCTTTACCGGCTTTCTTGTCAGCGATAATCAGTTTATCTAGCCAATATTGACGTTTTTCATGCTGTTCCTGCTTATTGTAAATATTCTCTAGGCGACTAATGGCCTCTAGTTGAGCATTAAATGGCTTTGGATAATTATGAGCATAGCGCTTGAGCATGGTCATGGCATTTTCCATATCGTTCGCTTTCTCAAAGTATTCTGCTGCTTGATAAAGCGCAATACGTTGTTCATTGCGAACTCTTGAAGTACGCCAGATTGTCTCTAACTCGTAGGCAGCTTTATCCCATTCCTGTGTATTTTCGTAAGCAATGATCAACTTGGATGGAATATCTTTGGCTAGCTTGTGCTTAGGAAATTGTTCGCGAAAACTTAGTAAAAGTTCCTGCGCTCGGTCCCATTTTTGCGCCTTCATTAGGTAAGACGCTGCATCATAATGAGCGGTAATTCGGATAGGAGAACTGGGAACGCGCTCACCAACACGCATAAATGTATCCACAGCGTTATCGATTTGCTTAGCTTCAACCAAAGCCACCGCTTGCTTGTAAATACTGGCAGCTAATTTTTCCTGTACATCCTTGACCTTATTCTTTTCCAAATGCTTCCCTGAAAGGACCTTAGAATAGGCCTGCTCTGCTTCAACATATTGCTTAAGATCAAAATGGCTATGACCCTTAATTAATAAGGCAACAGAAATTTGGCTTGGGCTTGCCTTAGGATTGCTTAATACTTGCTGAGCTACGCTAGTAGCTTTGTCGAACTGATTAAGACTGAATAACCCCTCTGCCGCGCGCGCCAAAACCTGTGCCACGTTACTACTATTGGGAAAACTTTGTGAGTAACGTATGGCTGTATCTACTTTTTGTTGTACCCATTGATTGTACGATTCACCTTTTGATTTAGCGATAAGTTGGTTATAGGTCACTAAAGCTGCAAAGCCTGACTCTTCTGCTTTGTCATGCCTTGGGCTATCAAATGCACCTGCCAAATAGGATGACACTGCTTGATCGTACCGACCAACTTCAAATAACGCCTCGCCCTTTAAAAAATGCATTTCACCCACGTTACTATCATTGGGGAAGGTCAAAATATATTCGTCATACCAGCGAGACGCTGCTAAAAGATGATTAAATTTTATCTTAAGCGATTTGCTCTTTTGTCCTTTTGCGTGGTGATACTGAGCTAGTTCTGATGCATAAGTTTTAATATTCGGACGAATCATCTCGCGAATGTCCTCACCATATAGATTCCAGAACTTACTTCTCGTGCCATAACGTTCAACATAAGCCATCTTATGTTCTAAGACCTGATCAATATAGCCAGCCTGCTTATAGGTTTTCACAACATTGCTATAGAAAGCAGGTGCCAGCACATCGTTCGGTGATGTTTGTACAAATGCAGTAAACGTTCGTGCTGCATCTGTATATTGCTGTTTAGACAAATAGTACTCTGCTAGAGAGTCATAGATGAGATATTCATAGTGGCGTTTGCCAATTCGCTGGAACAGGTTAGCTATTTGACGATGACCACGGCCGGCAGAGAAAATCATACTCATCACACGCGTGGTATCCTCCAGCAGGTCTTTGTCGCTTCGCGATGCCGTCACGATAGCCGCTGTATCTTCGAAGCGCTCATCAATAACCGCAATAAAAGATATGAGTGCTTCGTCAAATTTGCTCTGTTTAAACTCGCTCCAGCCCATCATATATTGTGCGCTGAGGTAAAATCGATTATCACTAGATTGCTGGGTTACCTTGGCAAACGACCGTTCAGCATTATCGTATTGGCCAAGCGTAAAATAGATATCCCCCATGCGATAATAGGATTCCATCAACAGTTCTGATTTTTCAAAACGAGCCACAAGCCTTTGTAAGGCATTGAGGGAGGATACGCTATCTCCTTTTAGAGAGTAAACTTTAGCCAATTGATAAAGCAGCATATCGCTATCAAGTCTATTGGGAAATAATTTGAGAACGCGTTCGTATGTGGTGATCGCCTCGTCATAAACCGCCTCTACTTGTTTTTGATCTACTTTTTCAACGTCTTCTGACAAAATCTCTTCGAGATCCATGAGCTTAAGATCAGCCAAGCGGTGCATAACATGTACGCGAGTATCGTTGTTAGGCGCCAACTGTAAAAACTGTTGATATCGACGAATGGCTTCTTTGGTATCCGTTTCCGGTGGGTTCATCTTAGCGAGACGAAAACCTATCGGGCGAATATTGGCAATAGTCTTATCTGTGAGATCCTCCTCCACACTGACTACACTCTTCTGTGGTTGCGTAGAACAAGCCACAGTAATAATGGAGACTAAGACGACCCCCAAACATTTTCTAAGCATCATTGCTTCACCTCCGCGACGGCTTCATTGCGGGACTTATTTGATGTCTCATCAAACAAACGGGCAGAAGCCAAGCGAGCCTGAAGCTGATATTCCACAACCTTTTCTTGTCGCTTCTTGATGTCAGCTTTAACAATACTACCCACTTGTTCTCGTTGCTTACGATAGGTTCTCTCTAACTTTGCCAATTGCGTAGTATATTTCTGTTTTAACACAGCAATTTTCGAGTCAAATCCTTGATAAGACCGAGGCGCGATCTGATAGGCATATTGTGTTGCCTTAATTTGATTCTCAATACTGCGCATTTGTTGCTTAAGACCAGCCAAATTTTCAGCAATATTTTGCTTACGAGCGGCATAGCGTTCACTTAGATTCCATGACAATAAGCCTTTCACTCGGCGTAAACGCTGCTGATAATGTTGATCCGTTTCTAATGCACTTCGTCGAGTATTAACTTTCTTGAACATTTCTAGAAAACGCTTTTCTTCATTGGTAGCAAGTCCTGAACCATCAGGCTTACCAAAGGCCTGTCTAATTTTCTTCTGTAATGATTGATAACGTAAACGCAGCTTGCTTAAACGAGATGTCAGCATGCGCATTGTATTTTGCTGATGTATCTCTTTATATTCTTGCTGTCGTGTTTGCTTAGTTACTGCAAACGCCTCCAAATCCGATAACGCTTTGTTCAACTTGTTACGCATAACATGCAAGTCACGAAGGTTTTTTAACTCTCCTTGGAAATAGCTGTCTGCCATAACGTCTTTCAAATAGAATTGGTCAGGATGCTTAGGTAGCGATAAATCAACCGGAATAAATGCCCCCCACTGGTTTGGGGATTGCTGCGCTAATAAGGGCTCAATGAATTTACCTGTATTGAGGCGATCCGCACTTTCTGAAAGCTGCTCATATACTCGATCGTATTGATCTACTGCGTATTCAAATGCACCTAATGCCATCACCTTGGCATTTAACTTTTCTAGTAAAAATGGAATTGCGATCAGAGTTTCCTGAACATCTTGATTTAAGGGAGAATGTGCTGTTTTCAGCATGTACCACGGTTGAAGTGCATCATGATATTGCCATTGCTCAGTCAATGCCCAGCCATAAGTTAGCAATGCTTTTGGAGTGTAAGGGCCATCTAAATTAACTGCCTTAAGGTGTTTGATGGCGCTACGCCCTCTGCCAGTTGCATAAAAAAAGCGACCGGCCATTAGATTAATACGATCACTCAATATGTCATGCGATTCCACCTGTGTACTAAGTTGTAGCGCTTTAGAGAAAGCTGCGTCCACTTTACTAATATGAACATCGCGCTCAGTGTAGCTCACGGCCAAATTAAGAAAACCATAAGTGGCCCACTTGCTCTCACTATTAATCGCGAGCAAGTGACGATCAGCTGCTTCGGGACGACCAACAAACAATTCTAGAGTAGCTGCAAGGAAATGATACTCATCCTTCAGTTCAGGACTAAGATGATTGATATTGATATGTTTAACGGCCTTTAAACCACTTTGCCACCAACCTTTGGTATATAAGTGTTTAGCGAGATAAAACCATGCCTGCGCTCGAGCAGGCAATGGAATAAGGCTCATCTTTTCGGATTTAAGCAATTGATTAAATACGCGCGACGCATGCTGATCCATACCCAGACCCAATTGTGCCGCAGCCTCGTAGATATCTAATTCACGACCATATCCGCGTCCGCCATTTTGGCGTAATTCATAGGTTTTGGTTAATGCTGCATCATAGTTGCCTGAGTGCAAATAAAACAAAGTTTCTGCATAGGTAACGCTTTGCGGATTATGACGCGTGATGGGTTGTTTCACATCAGGCAATAAATCTGCGCTATGTGCGAGCGAACTGCATGCGAAAAGTAAGCACAACCGCCACATGCTACTTCCACTCTACGATGGCAAAATCTGGCTGGTTCTTAGAGGTATTTCGGCTTATTTTCACCTCAAGATATTTATTTGATCTTGCCTTACCAAAGTCTGCCACAATGACTTTCTTCACTGGGCGTCCGTCTAAATCACGACCTTGAATTTCGGCTTTTAAGTTATGCAAACCTGGCTTGAGGTTGCCGGTGTAAACTTTCTGAATTCCGCCACGTCGCAAAGCTTCTACTTGGTCAGCCGTGTACAGGTGAGAGGTAACAGCTTGCTCATCAAGCATGAGTTTGATTGAGTCAATGGCAAAGTCGTCTACTTGCTCCATGGAAACAAATACCGCAAACGATGTTGTTGCTGGATACAATAGTTTTTCTTCGAGCTCGAACAGCTCTCGATTTAATTCAACGACTTCGCTTTTTAATTCTTCGATTTCTGCGTTTAGACCTGATTCATTGGCGTAGCTGGGCCATGTCAGCACCAACGCAATGAAGAGCAATACTTGAAATGCCTTCACGTTAAACCCTTATTTTTATTATTTTGGTTTTATAAGCACGGTTCAGAATGTGCGCTGGCGTATTGTTACCTAGGCTTACAGTTGATGCAAGAGTGGTTTTCTGTACGGGTGTGCTATGCAGCACAATTAGGCGCTTTGTTTCTATTGATAAGCGGTTTAAGGTGGTTTTTTTAAGGAGAGTGTTTAAAAAGTTGAAATTGTTCTAAGAGAATAAGAGCCTGCCGAGATAAACTAGCAGGCTCAACGCGTCACACTTTATCGCGTCAGCTCTCGCATAGCATCCTCTAGACCATTAATGGTCAATGGATACATTTTGTCTTCCATAATGTCACGAATGGTATTTAATGAATTACTCCATCCCCATTGGGAATCAGGGACCGGATTTAACCACACCACTTTATCAAAGGTTTCCTTCATGCGTTGTAGCCAAACTGCGCCCGCTTCGTCATTCCAGTGTTCAACACTGCCACCTACATGAGTCACCTCATAGGGCGCCATCATGGCATCACCCACAAAAATTACCTTGTAGTCCTTGGTAAAGCGGCGCATCAATTCCCAAGTCGGGGTGCGCTCTGAGTTTTTTCGGCGGTTATCCTTCCAAACCGATTCGTACAAGCAATTATGAAAGTAGAACGTCTCCATATGCTTGAACTCCGCTCGAGCCGCCGAGAACAATTCTTCGCAAACTCGCACAAAAGGATCCATGGTTCCGCCAATGTCGAAAAACAACAGGACTTTAACGGCATTATGACGTTCCGGTACCATTTTAATATCAAGAAAACCTGCGTTATTGGCAGTCGAACTAATGGTATCGTCAAGATCTAACTCTTCAGCGGCCCCTGTGCGCGCAAACTTACGTAAGCGACGTAGAGCCACTTTTATGTTGCGGATACCTAACTCGATGTCATCATCCAGATTGCGATAATTGCGTTGCTCCCAGACTTTAATCGCTTTCTTATGGCGACTACGTCCTTGATCAACACGCATACCTTCAGGATTGAAACCATCTGCACCAAACGGTGAAGTACCACCAGTGCCGATCATTCTATTACCACCACGATGGCGCTTTTCCTGCTCTTCAAGACGCTCTCTGAACTTCTTCATTAGTTCATCAAAACCGCCTTGGGATTCGATAGCCTCCATTTCCTCCTTGCTGAACATTCGCTCAAACTCGGACTTCATCCACTCTTCTGGAATACCTTTGGCGCTGGTTAGAATTTCATCTAACTTATCGATACCCTCAAAATAATGGGCAAATGCTTTATCGAACTTATCGTAATGACGTTCGTCCTTAACGAGGCAAAGTTTACTGACATGATAAAAGTCATCTAAATCGGCAAACGCTAAGTGATGTTTCAATGCATTAATTAAGTCCAAGTACTCACGTATGGAGCAAGGTACTCGATATGTTCGCATCGTTTGAAAAAAATCAACCAGCATAAATCGACCCTAGCCTTTACGGCGTGTCATAAAAGCAAGTTTTTGCAAAAGCTCTACGTCTTGTTCGTTTTTCACCATGGCTCCATAAAGAGGAGGAATGGCACTATCACGGCTTCTCAAGGTTTCTGGATCAACGTCGTCAGCTAACAACAGTTTCAACCAATCCACCAGCTCTGATGTCGATGGTTTTTTCTTTAGACCCGGCACTTTTCGCAAATCAAAAAACACGTCCATCGCTTCGCGCAAAAGATCCTTTTTAATTTCTGGGAAGTGAACATCAACGATCTGTTGCATGGTGTCTTTATCTGGGAAGTCGATGTAGTGGAAGAAACAACGACGTAAGAATGCATCAGGCAATTCTTTCTCGTTGTTACTAGTAATCAAAATAATGGGGCGATGCTTCGCTACAATGCGCTCTTGAGTTTCGTACACAAAGAATTCCATCTTGTCTAACTCTAGTAACAAGTCGTTGGGGAATTCAATATCGGCTTTGTCAATTTCATCAATTAACAGTACCGGCGGTTTGTCTGCAGTGAACGCTTCCCACAGCTTGCCCTGTTTGATGTAGTTGCTAATATCGTGAACATCGTCGTTTCCTAGTTGCGAGTCACGCAAACGAGAAACTGCATCGTATTCGTAAAGGCCTTGGTGAGCCTTGGTCGTGGATTTAATATGCCATTGAATAAGATTAGTGCCTAAAGATTCAGCTAACTGTTCCGCAAGCATGGTTTTACCGGTACCCGGCTCACCCTTGATTAATAGTGGACGCTGAAGTGTAATCGCTGCATTCACTGCCATTTGTAGCTCTGGCGTAGCTACGTAGTCTTTCGTACCTGTAAACTTCATATCACTCTCTTAACTGAGTTCAATCAATGGATAATCCGAGCCAATGTTACATCACGAAAACGGGATTGACACTAGCCTATACCAACAATTCAATGCTCTTATAAAACAAAAAAGCCCCTGTTCGGGGCTGATTTACGCAGTATTTCTGTATTTAGATTGCTGATGAGAATCTAATCCACTCGCTAGTCCTGTTTTTTGTCGGGATCATCAACATCGTCGTCCATTAACGCGTCCACGTCGATATCGTCCAACTCGCTCTCTAAACTAGCCAAAGCCTCATCAATAGCAGCTTCTCCATCTCCCTCTGTGGTGGCTGGTTCATCTGCCACATCATCAAGCTGAGGTATGTCATCTTCGGATGGGTCTTGATCCTCCGCCTCTCCTACATCATCCAAACCATTGAGTACACTATCCAGTTCATCAATGGCAGCACTGGTTTCTTCTGCATCTAGAGTCTGTTGAGGTTCACTGTCAGCTGCTTCTTGTGGGCCCGCATCAATATCAAAATTCTCATCAAAATCAGGAATCTCATCGTCCACACTCGGACTATTGTCACTCACATCGTCACCGGCAGCCTCTTGCTCATCCCCCAAATCATCCAATTCATCCATGGAAGCTTCACCTAGCGCAACTGTTTCGTCATCATCACTATCGCTTAAATCAAAATCTTCATCGAATTCCTCATCATCCAATCCATCGTTTAAGCTCACGTCTGCCATTCCGTCGACGTCACCCGATTCTTCAGTCTTCGTTTCTTTACTTTGATCGGCCTGCTTCAGTTTACGATTCATGATGCTGCGATAGACAAAAAAGCCGCCAAGTCCTAAAAGCAGGGTTACTATGGGGATACTTATGTACAACCACAGGGGATCGCTCGGTTCTTCTACTTCAGGTTCTGGTGCCACCTCGTCCTCGGGTGCTTGCTCCGCCTGAGTGTCCAGTTCATTTTCTGGTTGTGTTTCAGATAGCTGCTCAGGCTCCTGCTGTTCCTGCATTTTTTGCTCAAGATCGGGAATTCCAGGCGCATCTTCTTGCGGTTCTTCGGATGCTTCTTGCTCTGCGGTTTCACTCATTGCCGCTTCTGCTTGTGGCTCCTCAACCTCTTCCTGAGACTCATCTGTTGCTTGATTTTGTGATGCCACTAGGTATTCATGCTGAAAATCCTCAGGGATAGGATAAGTCAAAACGATAGGCTCAGGCTTCACCCGAAAATCTTGATCCTCGCCAATTTGCCCCCTGATATTAATCGCCATTTCATAATCACCCATGCCTTTGCTAGGTGAGATCACGGCCTCCCATACTCCTTCTTCCAACCAAGGCATGGCTTGAATTATGGAGCTTCCATCTGGCCCCTTAAGTTTGGCGATCACTCGCGTACGCGAGACCTCTACATTTGGTACTTGTGGCACAACTCGCACGGCATAGCGCATTTCACCTGCTACTTCACGCTTGCGAATTTCAAAGCCCACTGGCTGCCTAACTTGAATATAAGCGGTACGCATACGCGTGAAGGTTTTACCGTCTACCGCTACTTTCAGTTCATACTGACCCTCTTTCGAAAGACGCTTAATACTTTCTGGATAAAGACCGTCTGCGGGAGGATTTTCTGGATCGCTTATTACTTTGGTGCCACTGCGACCATCCTCAGCAGTCATAGTCATTTCAACTGTCATGAGTTTTAAAAACTCTGGGCGCGTGACCACTTTGTTGTCTTCGTGCAGGTATATATTGAAGTCGATTTGTTGCTCAGGGAAAATCGTCGGTGGCAAATTATCAAGACCCAACTTCAGATCACTTACCACGGTTACACGATTGTTAGGATCAAGATCCGCTTCGATCTTCCATTTGCCCGCCTCAGGCTGAATGACCGTGACTAAATCGTAAACCGCTTGCGAGAACCATTTAGCGTTCTCTCCTGTATTCATTTGATCAATGATGGCGCCCGATGGACTCACCAGCCGTGTTGGTGCCGAGCCCTCTTCTCTAAAGACTAGGGCGGTAAACTCTTCAACGGACTCGTCAATATCAAACTGATTATCATCACTAAGAGGCACTTGTTCCGCCGCTTCTGGGGCTGCTTTATCAAATGCATTTAAGAATGCTTTTACTAGTTGCTCCGAATTTTCGACTACCTCGGCCATACCGCCCGTTTCAAGCGCTAACTTTTCTAGGAGGACTTTATCTGCCGCATTCGATAAAGCAATAGTATGAATTTTCACCCCTAAGTTTTTGTACTCACTCAAGACATCTGTGAGAATGCGCTGCCTTTCGGCTTCGTTTTTATTATCTTTTTGTGGGTCATCATCCGCAGCGATATCTACAATGCCGTCGGTTAACAAGATTGCATGCTGCTCAAAGTCACTGTCGGCAGCAAGCTTCCATGTGGCTCTTTCCATCGCTTCGCCTATGTTAGTGCGCAAGCCAAAGCTATTAATCATTTTCGCTTTTTCTTTGGCGTTGGTACGCCATTCGCTGTTCACTTCAGCTGGCGGAATCAACATGTTAACCCATTGACCGAAAGTCCAAACGCCTGCTTGGGATCCATCCGGTAACAACTGCACGATAAGGTTCAGGGCGGGAATTCGTAGATTCTCAGGATCATTGTCTTTCATAGATCCTGACATATCGATTAAAACTCGCACATCCGATGATTTCGATGTGGGTAAAAATTTAGCTTCAGCACCTTCAGGGATATCGGTGAGGTTTTCATTGGCACTAATGGCACTGAAGCCGAGCAGGAACAGACCCAAGATGAACAAGCGAATTGTATCTACTGCTATCTTCACAGACCTGCATCCTTTATCGATTTCTAGTCATATTCAATCAATTGAATAGGACTTACATCTGGCTTTCGAGTACACGACGGCCTTTTTCAGTAATATGCCAACGAACACCGTTTTTGCCACTTACCTTGCCAGCCAAGCTACGCGACACCAACACATTTAAGGTTTGTAGCATTGTCGCTTCATCGTTATTTGATTCTCGACATAAACCAGCCAAAGACCTAAATATATATCGACCAGTTGCCAACATCTTTAAGGCCTTAGAACTGGTCACATCCAATTCCTCATTGATATCCATGACATCAGGTTCTTCATCTGGCTCTAGATCCTGCTCTGTTTCTGTATCAATCAAAGGCAACAACTCGTTTTTAATGACACGTAAATCGTGATGAACAGAATCGCTTTGTTCACGAGCTCGACGCGCCGCATCCAAAATGCGATCAGACATATTGGTAATGAAGAAACGACTAGCGATCGAGCTAATCAAGCAAAAACCAGTGAATATCAGCAAGCGAGATGGGTCTCCTTGAGTTTCTAGGATCAGCTCGCTATTCACTAAATCTAAAATGACCGGCACCAAGAAGGATGCGCCGATACCGACCACCAAGCAGCGTGGCAAGCTGGTTGCGTCCGGATCGTGATCACCATACAGATAGTAATTTACTAAACCACCAAAAATGCCCGCTAATAGCATCACGGTAGCAAGAATGAATATATGACTAGCCATTTTTACCTCTCATCCATTAGAGCTGGCTCTAATGGTTTAACAGTCCTTAAACGTTCCACCCATGGCGGAATCACTTAAAGGTCCCATTGTTATCCGTACAGTACTGCTAAACCTGTATCCCTCTTATAAAACTAGACCGAAATTTCAAATGCGCAAAAAAATCAACATGTTAAGTAACACGAGACATGATGCGCCAAATATCTCGGCAGACCTCTTCAAACTGTTTATAATTCACGACAAATAAGGAGTCCGCATGAATCAATTAAACCACTGGCAGCAATTGACTATTTGCTGTGCATTATGCGAGCGCAGCATGCCCAATCTAGATCTCTATTGTGAACTCACCGAAACCTCGGAGTTGGCGCAGAATTGTAGGAAAATGCTCAACAAAGTATGGGAATACTTACGCGGTCAGCTAAAAAGCGAAAAAAACATCGAAAAACAATTGATCTTGTTAAATGACATCATGCCTGAATTGGATGAGGATCAATTTGGCGCACTAGCTGCCAATGATTGTTTGGTGGCATTGCAAAGTTGCTTGCAAGCTATTCTTGATAAAAGTATCTCAGATGCCGAAGCCATATCTCAGATGATGAGTGAACGCCTCGATCAGTTCTTGGAATTACAAGGCTTTACAACCGACCATGAATTAGTACAACGCCACAGTGCTTTTGTGATTGATCTTGAGCAGGCAGTGGCGTCTCAGACATCCCATGCTGACGTCGTTAAGCAACTAATGCCCCTCGCCAAAGATGGCGGTCTCAGTCACTTGGGAATCAGTTTAGATGACTAAGCGCTTGCTCCGAGCAATACGCCAAGTGCCTACTTTAATCTTAGTATTAGGTTACCTGTTTTTTAGTACTGCATTACTGGCGTCATCAAATGATGAAGCGACAAACGGGCATCATGACCATAACTCCCACCATCATAGTGACATCCTTTTGTTGTTAATTGCCGATAAGCTTGCTATCAAAAAATTACAGAAAGCATTTAATGAAGTAGATTCAAATAGCCAACAGCAACATAACCTCAATGAGCAGAAGTTACGGCTCAACCGCTCTTTGCAAAGATTGCGAGATTTTAGTGCGACTCCAGAAGGCTACTACGCCAATTTGGAGCTTTATCAGCAAAGTCTAGAAAACAGAGCCAATATGCTGGTAGATTTTGCTCAACTACTACATACCCACCACCAACAGCATGATCTGGGTCAAATCGGCCAATAGTCATTCCTGAGAAAATAGTACAGTTCGCAGATTCTGATCAGAGTCACTGATCAAGTATTGCGAGCTCTGCACTTAGCCACCATTCAAGAACGACAAAGCCACTTACAAATCTTATGAAAACAGAACTTTTGAGCCCTGCTGGCACGCTCAAACACATGCGTTATGCTTTTGCTTATGGGGCGGATGCTGTGTACGCAGGTCAGCCAAGATACAGCTTGCGCGTACGCAACAACGAATTTGACTTAGAAAACCTAGCTATCGGTATTCAAGAAGCTCACCGTTTAGGAAAGCAATTCTATATCGCTAGCAACATTGCGCCCCACAACAAAAAGGTTCACTCCTATCTAAAAGATATTGAACCCGTTATCGCCATGAAACCCGACGCTCTCATTATGTCGGATCCTGGGTTAATAATGTTAGTTAAAGAAAAGTGGCCAGAGATACCCATACATCTGAGTGTTCAGGCCAATGTGGTGAACTATGCTGCAGCTCAGTTTTGGTACAAGCAAGGCGTTGAACGCATTATTCTTTCTCGTGAGTTATCGTTAGACGAAATCGAAGAAATCCGCATGCGCGTTCCCGAATTAGAACTCGAGGTCTTTGTTCACGGTGCGCTTTGCATTGCCTACAGTGGTCGCTGTCTACTAAGTGGTTATATTAACAAGAGAGACCCGAATCAAGGCACCTGCACTAATGCGTGCCGTTGGAAATATTCAGCAACACCGGCCAAAGAAACCAATACCGGCGATGTCATTGCGAAAAGCGATACGCAAATCTGGACACCGCAACCAACATTAGGTGACGGAGCCACAACAAATGACATCTTTCTTTTAGAAGAGGAAGGCAGACCCGGTGAAACCATGGCCGCATTCGAAGACGAACATGGTACGTATATTATGAACAGTAAAGACTTACGCGCAATTCAACATGTAAAGCGCTTAGTCGACATGGGTATCCATTCGCTAAAAATTGAAGGCCGCACAAAAAGCCACTATTACGCGGCTCGTACAGCACAAACCTATCGCCAAGCGATTGATGATGCTATTGATGGGCGGGACTTTGACATAGCATTGATGGATCAATTAGAGGCTTTATCAAATCGTGGCTACACAGAAGGTTTTTATCGACGCCATGTACATGATGAATATCAAAATTACGAACGCGGTACTTCAGACGCTAATAAACAGTTATTTGTCGGCGAAGTCATTCAAAATATTCATCCAGAGTACTTAACTATTGATGTCAAAAATCGATTTGAGGAAGGAGATCGCGTCGAGCTGATGACCCCGCAGGGCAATTATGCTTTTACTCTATCTGGAATGTTAAATACCAAGCAAGAGCCAAAACACGTGGCTCAAGGCTCTGGAGTTAAGGTGCTTATACCTAAACCCAAGGACTTTTCAGGAAGTGCGAACGCAATGGAATATGCGCTTTTAATGAAAGAATTACACACTTAATCTGGGCGCTCTACTGCGCCTTTTTTGTGCATTCGTCTTGTATGTAAACAAACACTTCGCCCTAGCATCCGATAATATCTAGACGCAAGTCGTTTGCCAATTTCTTACGCTATTTCGTACTTAATTGTCATACATTGCGACAAGTCACACAGCTAGCAAGACATCTTATTCTTTTTGATTCCATACCCCATTTTAGGTTTGCAGTCTTAGCTGTTGGTATCTAAGTTTTAATAAGTCACTGCAAATTCCGAACCCATGTTAAGACCATTACTATGACGCATTTTTATCGCTTGTTCATGTGCATTTGCTTTGCTTGGTATAGCCAAACGAGTATCGCGATTCAAGTTATCCCTAAAGGTCTGGACACCACGCCACCAGAATCCATCGAGATAAGCGAAGAAGCCTTCCGCGAGAACTTTACAAAAGCGGTGAGCGAATATCGCAATACACTAAGGCAGTATTGGCCTGACGCAGAAATCAGTAGTCGAACACGACTTGTCATGTATGCTGATGATTATCAAAAAAAACAGGCTATTGATTTCAAGGCGAACGAATTGCAGATCACAATGGCCAGCATCCGACAAGGTAAAGTCTTAAATTACCGCGCCATGCAAGAAGCGCTCAATGACACAATACAAGCAATTCTAACATTGGATTTGCAAACAGCTATTGCTAACGACCCCATCAATCAAAAAATGGAGCAGTTATCTGGCATCCGCTACGCCTCTGATTTGGGTGCCATGGGAAGAGATCTCATTCTAAGCGAGCTATTTCCAAACGAGCGCCCAAGTATCAAAGCTATTGAGCGCATGGCGTCAAAACTTACAAAAGAGGCCTATATCCGCTATCCCGCAGTCGCGTCTACTCAACTCACTTTTATTATGCA
The DNA here is from genome assembly GCF_012295615.1 of Bermanella marisrubri. NCBI lineage: Bacteria > Pseudomonadati > Pseudomonadota > Gammaproteobacteria > Oceanospirillales > Oceanospirillaceae > Bermanella > Bermanella marisrubri. The sequence continues at coordinate 1,305,850 of NZ_CP051183.1, read as the reverse complement.
GGATCGCACTACTTATATTGTTCCCCTACCGGAAAAGCGTATCCGTAAACGAGCTCGACGTTACAAACCATTCATCTATGAATACGCCCAGCAATACAGCCTGCCACCCTCGCTTGTGTTTGCAGTGATCCATGCAGAGAGTAGTTTCAATCCCCTAGCGCGTTCACAAATCCCAGCATTTGGTCTTATGCAAATAGTGCCTCACACAGCAGGCAAAGACGCAACGAAGTTGGTCTATAGTCGCAGTCGAGTGTTATCGCCTAGTTATTTGTATAACCCGCAAAAGAATGTGCGTATTGGCGCCGCGTATTTACACCTATTGTATTATCGCTACCTCAGCGAAATTCAAGATCCCAAGACTCGTATCTATTGTGCTATCGCCGCATACAATGCTGGCTTAAGCAGTGTAATGCGTACTCTTACTGGAGTACCCAGCATCAATCGCGCAACAGACGCCATCAACCGCATGGATTCCAACCAAGTACTACGAACGCTGGTGAGGCAAATGCCCAGTGCAGAAACCCGCGAATACCTAAGTAAAGTTCTTAAACTGCAGAAAACTTATGGAAATATTTAAACCTGTTTTAGTGCTGGCTCTAACCGTCAGCTTAGTTGGTTGCTGGCTCATAGAAGAAAACGAATCTGAAGAAGCTACACCACCGCCTGTTCCGTTCTTTCATAATGAACGAAGCTATGATGGACACTTTAAGCTAAATAAAAGCCATAACTTAACCCTTCGAAAGGGACCTGTTAAGTGGGATATTGATGAATCAGGTTTTAGCCCCTTGTTGGAAGCCAGCTTTGTTCTGAATAGCCGTAAAAAGGGCATGTGGCCCAAAGCTTGGGTCGCATTCAATATACACTTATTCTGGAAAAAAGAAGCGCTCGCCCATATCCCAAGATCAGGGGTAATGGTTGACCATGAACTTAAAATATCATTCCGACAATCTCTACCCAAGTTTGGAATCAAACCGCAAGATCTTCACGTGGAGATCGAACCCATTGCATGGATGCCAGCATTTCCTCTGCAAATTGACTAGCTCATTTTTGATAGCGCGTTGATCCATTTTTTGCCATTTGCCACTATACGGGGATACTATGTATAAAAAGGAGGCAACATGACAAAAATAAATCAGCCTTTACATGAAATTATCAAGCAACGTCGCTCTGTTCGTGGCTACAAGCCAGACATCATTGACGACAAAACATTGGAAGACATTTTCACACTTGCTCAGCAAAGCCCCTCCAATTGCAATGTGCAGCCTTGGGGGGTTTTACTCGCAACCGGCAATGCGTGCGACCGAATCCGTCAGCAATTGACTCAACATTTCATGGCAGCCAAACCCATGAATCCGGATTTTGAAGGATTACCAAAATTCGAAGGAAAGATGCGTGAGCGACAAGTGGAATGTGCCCAAGCTCTATACGGTGCAATGGACATAGAGCGCAAAGATCACGCTGGCAGGATGCGCGCAACAGCGCGTAATTATGCGTTTTTTGATGCACCTCATATAGCATTCATAACCATGGAGAAACGATTTAGTCCTGCTATCGCCGTCGACGTTGGCATGTACGCACAGACATTGATGTTAGCAATGGAATCACATGGTATAGCTAGCTGTGCACAGGCCAGCGTGGCATATTACCCGGATCTGGTAAGAGAGTTTTTTGGAGTTGATTCAGATATGGGAATACTTTTGGGTATCAGTTTTGGTTACGAAGACTCTAACGTACCCGCAAACAAGGCCCGCACTACTCGAGCACCGTTAGATGAAATCATCACCCACAAACGTGATTGAATAAAACCTATTTTAGAAGCCCGATGGATGCATCTCCTTGATGCAACCATCGCGATAAGACCTGCATTAACGTGGCTTTTTTATAGGGTTTAGCGAGAAAATCACTCATTCCGGCTTGCATGCATTGAGTCTTGACGTCATAGAATGCATTAGCAGTTAATGCAATGATAGGTACATGACGATTACCGCCCGGCTCTGAGCGAATAACTTTGGTCGCTTCGTAGCCGTCCATATTGGGCATCTGTAAATCCATGAGTACCAAATCATAAGTATTTTCTTTACAGCGCTGTACCGCCACCTCACCATCTTCCGCTAGGTCCACACTGACACCTAGGTTTGTCAGCATTTTCATCGCGACTTTCTGATTAACGTCATTATCTTCGACAAGCAAAACACGACCGTTAAATGACTCTTGCTCATTTGCATCCTGAGTCACGTCCGACTGCTCGTTAGCAACGTTTATAGGCCAGCAGAATCGGCAGATAAAGGTTGAACCTCGATCTTTCTCGCTTTGAACTTCAAGTTTACCCCCCATCTTCTCGACCAACTGTTTAGAGATAGCTAAACCTAATCCAGTGCCTCCGTACTGTCGAGAAATGGAAGCGTCTTCCTGTTGAAAGGCATCAAAAATACGACTCAATTGTGCTTGATTAATACCTTTACCCGTATCCTGCACGACTATTGACAACTCTACTTCGTCGTCTTCGATCGATAAATCTTGCAGTGATAAATTGATTGAACCGGTATCGGTAAACTTTACCGCGTTCCCCATCAAGTTCAACAACACTTGTTTTAAACGCGTTTGGTCAGTCTTGACCCATAGGTTTGTATGGGTCATGAAATGAACGTTGAATTGAAGACCTTTCTTTTGTGCGATTGGGGTGAAACTATCGCAAAGGGACTTAAGGCTTTCCACTAAATCAAAATACTGTTCGTCAAGATCAATTCGGCCCTGCTCAATTTTCGAGAAATCTAAAATATCATTAATCAAACCCAGTAAATGGTCACCTGAATTTATGGCAACATCGACATATTCATTTTGTTCTTTACTTAATTGAGTGCCTTGCAGTAACTGAAGCATGCCCAAAACGCCATTCATTGGGGTGCGTAATTCATGGGTCATGACCGCAAGAAATTCACTTTTCGCTTTATTAGCAGACTCTGATGCTTCACGAGCTCTGATTAAATCTTTTACATAATGGTGCTGGACCTTTTCTGCTTTTTGCAGCTCGTTGGCAAGCTTATTTACGCCAACTTGGAGTTGCCCCACTTCACCACTAGCCGTTTCTTCAGTTCGTGTGTCATAAACACGATGAGAAAGTTGATCCACGACATCTGATAGCTTCTTAATCGGTCGGACTAAACGTGCGCCGCTAAGCCATGCAATCAAGGCGCACACTGTCATGGCAACGACCACAATCAACATGGCATGAATCAAAATTTCTTGCTGACGCTGTTCGACAAATGCTTGTGATAAGCCGACGCGTACTTGGCCTAACACTCGCGCTCTGTTGCGACCTGTCGCGAACCAGTCATCCTCTTCCTGTAAGACATCGTACTGAATGATATCCGCTTGATACCAATTTAACGATTCACGGCTTGCTTGGCTCAACTCAAACTCAGTGTCACTTTCACTGAATAATAAACCACCAGATATGTCTTCAATTTCAATAAGTTCAACATCTTTGTCTTCAAGCAAAACACGGGTTAAGGGGTTAATAATCGATGGATTGCCAGTCAAAACAAAATAATCTGATGTGGCAGCAAGTTGAACCGCTATCAACTCACCTTTATTTTGCATTTCGATATTCACGTCTTGAATGCGAGCGTTGATGAAGTATCCACCCAGCATAATGGAAATAATGAGGGCGGGGCCCAATCCCAATAGAAGTGTTCTAGCGTAAAGCGATAAGCCTGTTTTGGGGGTCATTGCATTGCCCCCAATATTTTGTCAACCAAATCCGCTTCACTTAGTAGCGGTATATTCAGTGATCGAGCAACTTGTTCGTTGGTTGCGACGGTGAAATAGGGGTTAATTTCAACATTTTCCCACTTCGCCTTCTTTAGAAGGTGTTTAACTGCCTCCAGTGTTTCTTTCACACCTGAATAGGTGCTTGCGACCGCACCCGCTCGAACATAGCCCTTATCTGGTCCTATGAGCGGTTTACCCGCTCGATACAGGCGCATAAGTATGCTTCGAATATTCGTTGCATTATATATGGCACTATCATCCACACCGAGCACTGCATCCACTTCTTTGAGTGTAATAAGAGCCTCTCGATCCCAGTTCAAAGGATCAGGTAACGGAGTCAAAGATAAGCGGACATTTAATTGTTTTGCGAAATTTTTCAGTGGCGAGAAGTCCTGCTGACTTTGCGGGGAATAAAACAACCCCACATGCGAAAAGCCAGGAGAAAGTTGCTTAATTAAGGCCAATTGTCGGGTTAGGGGCGCCCTATTGCTCAATAAGGATATTTGTTTGTTAGGATACATATCGGACAGTTTCTTGTAGGCATCCGCTTTCACGAACAATCCTAAAACTGGCGCATCATCGGAGACCTTATCCAAGAGCTTAACCATTGCACTAACACCCATAGCAATCCATCGCTGACTGTCTTGCGGAAAAGGCGCTGCTTTATTCTGGATATCATATAGGCGAATAGAGTGTTCAGAAACGATACTATTTAGACGCTGATGAAACTGCACTACCTGTTCGGACTGGCCATCAACCACTAGGGTTACCGACGCATAGGCATAAGTAGTCGAGCCCACTAGCGCTAAAACAAGCAGGAGTCGTCCTACGACTTTACTAATCACTGAGCTTTCCATGCCCAAACGCTTATCTCCTGATTGCTTTTATCAAAAATCACCAGCCAGTTTTACCGCTCTATCCAGCATTATGCCGTAAAGATCAGCCTGACGCTCGTTCCAACTGACGCTGCTTAGCTTTAGGCTGAAACTTTTTATCCATGTAATTCGCAATTTGCTCTGAACGATAGACCCACTCAACACCTTTGGAGCGATCAATTTTCAGACAAGGCACCTGAGCTTTACCGCCACCTGAAAGCAGCTCTTTTTGATAAATGTGGCATCTATCAAGATTTTTAATCGTCAATGGAATATTGAGATGCTTCACCTGCTTTTTAACCTTTGTACAATAAGGGCAAGTGTCCGATACATACAAGGTTAATCCACTGGCAACCTTCTCCACTCTTCGTTGTTCTTTGCTTGATCGCTTCACAGTTGGGGTCAGCATCACACTGCACGAATACAAGAGTTTTTGTAACCAAGGCATCACTAACACTACAGGTTGAGGTTTGGCGCTATTCTACTCATACCAATATAAAAAAACAGCCCTAAAATACATGGATTTGGGCTGTCATCATTCCAATCAAAACAAACGCAGTTAGTAGTACTGCGACAAACAACCTGACCTGTTGGCACCTTCGACATGATCTCGCCATATTTCACTCCCTTATAGAATAAAATATAGCGCAATAATGGGTTATTGCAGCACTTTGTTGCGATCAAAACTTGGAAGCGATCCCCAATTTTCCCAGTGCATCCAAACTGCAAAAGCCTTACCAACAATGTTTTCATCTGGAACAAAGCCCCAGAAGCGACTATCACCGCTGTTATCACGATTATCACCCAACATAAAGTAGTGCCCTTCCGGCACAATCCACTCTCCATCTCCCTTTGATGGCAGGCCTCTGTAGTGCTGTACGGTGTAATCCTTTTCTGCCAACTCTAAAACGCGAGAGCTGCTTGCCATGGGTAAATTAGTCGGTTCATGGAGTATTTTCTCGCCATTAACAAACAACTCCTTATTTGAATAACGAATTTGATCACCCGGTAAACCAATCACGCGCTTTATGAAATAGCGAGGATCGTGAGGAGGAATAAATACCATAATATCTCCACGTGCAGGGTCATCCATTTCAATGACTTTGGTACCCAAAACAGGCAAGCGGAACCCATACGCGTATTTGTTAACCAAAATGAAATCGCCTTTTACTAATCCTGGCTCCATTGATCCTGACGGAATCTGGAAGGGTTCTACTAAAAACGAACGCAAAACCAATACGAGAAGAAGTATCGGAAAAAAACCTTTTGCGTTTTCAATGATCGCGCCTTCATTTTGTGCCGACTCGATCAGCTCACTGCCAGCACCTTGCTGCTGTAATTCCTGAACAGCCTGTTGGCGACGCTTAGAAAACCAGACTTTATCCAACAAACTAATGACACCGGTCACAAACACGGCAATGACTAATACTAGGGGAAAATCTATATCCATGATGACTCTTTATTACTATTTGTTATTAACTATAAGTGGGCGGGATAATAGCAAGCATTCATAGCCTGCGCACCTGGTTAGCGGCGTAATCCACGGATAGCTTGTGCCAGCTCAACGGCATAGTTGTCTGTCATACCAGCAATGTAATCAACCACGCGTAAGTAGGCTCGATATTTATCCCAACCCACTTGGGGAGCATGTCGACCAATCAGTTCTAAAATTCGTTGAGCTTTGTAGCTGATGGGCCCGCCTTCCACAACCTCGTTTGCAGCTGTTAAAAAAGAATCTAACAAGCTACCTAATGTGGTGTACGCACCTATTTCAACCAAGGCTTTCTTTGGATCTTTGAATATCTTATTACGGGCTAAATTCTTAGCTCCAGTAATACATTGACGCACATCTTTACTACAGCAATCAATTAAGTCCCCTGCCAGTTTGCCATCTAACAGTTCTGATTCATGGGCAATAAATGCGCTCGCAACGTCGCGAACCATAATATCTATGGCTTTACCCCGCAAAATACCCAAGCGGCGTCTTACCGGGTCTTGCTCGGTCGTATCAAAATAATAGTCGGGTACTTCATTGCCCAATAAATCTAAAAGCAAAGACTCTACTTCGCCGTAAGACAGCAAATCCATTTCCACACCATCTTCAAGATCAATTATGGCGTAACAAATATCATCTGCTGCCTCCATCAAATAGACCAATGGATGACGGGCGTATCGTCCGGGTTCGAGCTCTGGTAAACCTACTGTCGCCGCGATCTGCTTTAAAAAGTCAGACTCGGATTGATAAACTCCAAACTTCCCCTTCTTTTCAGGGTGCTCGAAATCGCTAGTCCATGGGTATTTGAGGAATGTCCCCAACGTTGCGTAGGTCAATCGCATACCGCCATCGAAACGATGATGCTCCAGCTGCGTTAAAATACGGAAACCTTGGGCATTCCCCTCAAATGTCTGAAAGTCTTTGATTTCCAAAGGATCTAACCCGTCAAGAAAATGAGCATTACTAACATCTCGGAACCAATGACGAATAGCATCTTCACCAGTATGACCAAATGGTGGATTGCCGATATCGTGAGCTAAACAAGCAGCTTGAACAATAGCTCCCACATCAGCCGGTGACACCCCCGCGGGCAGTTTTTCTTCAAGTCCTTCCCCTACTAGTGTTCCCAAGGAGCGGCCGACGCAACTCACTTCTAAGCTATGGGTCAAGCGAGTATGAATGTGATCGTTATCACTTAATGGATGAACCTGCGTTTTGCGCTCTAGTCGTCGAAAACTGCTAGAGAAAACCACTCTGTCATGGTCTTTATGAAAAGGTGTTCGACTGGCACTCGTATCCTGGCTTTCTTGCTTTCCAAAACGCTTACTTTGCAGCAATTGTTGCCACGTCATTGACATACAAAATCCTTACACCGTTCTTAATAGTTGCTCATCTCAGTCTGCAACAGGTTAAAATCTAAACCGACTATCTTTACGAACACAAACATTAGAGTAAAACGACCATCATAAAAAGCGGTTTTTATAACGTCTTATCCTCGCGCATGGCAATTGGCGCCTTTGAATACTTTCACTATGACTACATACAGACCCCAATGACTTTCACTAGTTCATGATGGCCTCAAAGTAATAGGTGCACTCTTGTATTCCATGACGGTCCGATTGCCGATTACGTCAGTGGCGAATGCTTAGGCCTACCTCTCACTGAAATTGGCCATTTCTTATCTATACTCATTAAATAGTAGGGGTGCCCATGCTAAAAAAGATTGATATACAACATCTCAAACCCGGTATGTATGTAGCGAATATCACACAAACCGGGGTAAGCCTGCATGCTCATGAGCGAGAAGGCCGTATTAAAGATGAAAAAACAATTGAGAGCCTGCGAAAGCGTGGCATTCGGTCTGTCTATATCGATGATGAGCAAGGATTAGACAGTGACCAAGCCAAACCCATCGCAGAGGTCGATCGGAAAATGGAGCAAGCCATTAAGGCCATCGTTCCAGAATCGCCTCAAGTCGCCAAAGTCAGCTTTGAACAAGAATTTGAGAAGGCCGACAAGCTTCACCACCAAGCTCTTGATCTTGTTGAAAACGCCATGGCCTTGGCAAAAGCAGGAAAAACGGTCGAGGTAGGTCCTTTTGAAGACACAGCAAATAACTTTATAGACTCGATTACACGTAATCAGAACGCCCTAGCCTGCTTAACTCGTATTCGTGATAAAGACTCCTATCTAATGGAACACAGCGTCAATGTAGCTGTGCTTATGGGTATTTTAGGGCGACACCTTAAATTGCAGCCGCAATATCTTCACGAATGTGTCACGGGTGCATTACTGCATGACATTGGCAAAATATTGATACCTGATTCAGTCTTGCATAAACCCGGAAAATTAACCGAAGACGAGTTCACTATCATGAAACGCCATGCCAGTTTGAGCCGTCAGATCCTACAAGAAAGCCAAGAATTCCCAGAAGTCTGTGTAAATATTGCTGGGCAACATCATGAGAGAATGGACGGCAATGGCTACCCAGACGGGCTATCCGGTGAGCAAATAAGCCCTGAAGGTCGCATGGCTTCTGTGGTGGATGTATATGATGCTATTACCGCTAATCGCGTGTATCACAAAGGTTTAACCCCAAGCTCTGGCTTTAAGCGATTACTGAAATGGGCTGGGCCACACTTAGATACCCAGTATGTCCACGGTTTCATCAAAGCCATGGGAATTTATCCAATTGGAAGCTTAGTTGAACTCAATAACGGTCTGCTAGCCATCGTTCAAGAGGAGACCGACACTAGTATGAAACCCGTAGTGCGAACGCTCTACGACACTAATCGACGTGATTACTGCAAACAGCGACGTATTGACCTCTCTCAAGCCCAAGAATACAGCATAAAACAAGTCGTCGACCCGAACAGTTACGGTATTGATCTCACGTCTTTCCTAAAACGGCCTATTTATTGAACGATTCCCTAAGTCATTGTATTTAGGTAAAAAAAATTTAAAAAAAGTGTTGACGCTAGTGCCATTCATCAATAATATACGCCCCGCAGTTGAGGCAACAGCCCAGCAGCAATGTGATTCCTCGATAGCTCAGTTGGTAGAGCAGTAGACTGTTAATCTATTGGTCACTGGTTCGAGTCCAGTTCGAGGAGCCACTTCGGAGCATAGCGCAGTCTGGTAGCGCATCTGGTTTGGGACCAGAGGGTCGGGGGTTCGAATCCCTCTGCTCCGACCAACTTCCCCCTTATTTTCAAACACTTAGCAAACTAGTCTTTTTCCTGATTTCTATTTTTTCAGTACGCCCTTTAGATTCTTGCTTTATAGCCACGTCACTGGTTAATGAGCTCTATCTAGAATAGTGTCGTGGAAATATCCACTACTCCATTAAGCAGCTCTCAGCTAATTCATTAGCCTCGAGTAATAAGCACAAAAAAAACCGGCCGAAGCCGGTTTCTTTCCTAGAGAACAATAAAGGTGTCTATTAAGACTCTTTTTGAACTTCTAGCAACTCTACTTCAAAGATCAATACAGAGTTGGCTGGGATCTTAGGACTTGGGCTTTGCGCACCATAGGCCAAATCAGCAGGTACAGTCAGGCGCCACTTATCACCTTCTTGCATCAACTGAAGAGCTTCGGTCCAACCACTGATCACACGGTTAACAGGAAAGGTTGCTGGCGAATCACGCTCAACAGAGCTATCAAACACAGTTCCATCAATCAAAGTGCCATGGTAATGAACTTTTACTGTATCTGTTGCAGCAGGTGTTGCGCCCTCACCAGAAGACAGCACTTCATACTGAAGACCACTCTCAGTTGTTTCTACACCTTCCTTTTTAGCGTTTTCTGCAAGATAGTCTTCACCGACTTGCAATGCTTCAGCAGAAGCTTCTTCTTGTTTCTGCATTTGCGACTCACGAACCGATGCAAACGCTTCACGAAGGGTGGCTTCATCAATCTTTGGCTCTTTTTCAGCCAAAGCATCTTTAAGACCCATTACCAATGCATCATGGTTAAATTCAATTGGCTGACCAGCAACACTGCGTGCCATACTCAAGCCGATACCATAGCTCATTTTGTCGATATCACTTTCTAAAGCGACTTCTTTGTCTTGGCTGCACCCTACTAGGGCAGCTGCACTCAATGCTGTAACTAAGGCTAATTTACGCATAACATCCCCAAATCTTTGTTTTATTGGCAAACAAAACGCTCTTCTTCATCCAAGCGGCGCTTACATTCCCTATGATAATTCCTGCAAACCTGATGCTCTGCAGGGGTTAAACTAACAGCATAATCACACTCGTTAATTCGTTTTCTTAGCTCATCGTCTTCCAAAGCACTTAAATCACTTTCACAACCGAGAAGCCCAAACGTCATAACGAAAACTAAAAAGCGTTTTTTCACTGTTATTGTTCCGCTCTGTGACCTACTTCTTTCAGTTAAGTTTCAACTGAATACAAAAAAGCCAGCCCATCGGCTGGCTTATCAACATCTTTATTAAAGATGTAGGCTAAGACCCAAATACGGACCAGAGATAGTCGATTCTGCGGTCAGATCATTTGAGCTACCACCAAAATCTTCTGGATCAATCTCAAAATCAAAACTGCGATAACCGGCAGTGATACCTACGTCCAATACTGGGATTACTGGCAATACATAAGTAACATTTACATCAAAGTCGTTAATACCGGTATCGCCATAAGAAATAGCATTTAGGTCAGCGCCAATCGATACACCCGTTAGAGGAATATCAACAGCCGCTTTCAGGTAACCCATAGGTACTGTTACGTCTAGATCGGCCTCAGAAGAATTCCCACCATTTTCAACAGCACGCATGTAACCATCAAACTGACGTGCTGTGATACCAAAATCCAGCGTTACGATTGGCAATGGCAATCCCCAATACAGGGTGTAATCGGTATGCGATAAGTCCAAATCCGTAGCAACGCCTGTTGCACCTGTAATCGTCTCACCACCCAAATTGAACGTTGATGCAAATGTACCATTACCATCAGCGGTCATCTCAGTATTTTTTATCTTAATGTTTGGAATAACTGGAATCGGATGCTCAAACGCAAAATACACGACGTTTTGACCACCGGCATCCAGATTCAAATCATCTTCAAAATCTGCAACATTATTGCCTGTACCCACCTCACCGCTGATACTTTGGTCCCAGTAATGAGCACCTGCATAAAAATCAACAAGTGGCAGTGCAGAAGCGGCTTGAGGTAAAGCTGCAGTCAAGGCGGCAGCAAACAGAAGTTTTTTCATTGTTATCTTCCTTCAACTATAAAAGTGATAGCATTAAACTACCACGACAATATGAATCCCACAAATATAATGCACGCTTTACGTGATTCATAACCCGATATTTAAGCTATTTCTTCAATACTAGCGTCAACCGATAAGTCACACCAGTCAAAGCCATTTTCTTGATCAGCGACAATAATTTTTTCAGCGGGCCATTGTGTTACAGCTTGTAAATTTGAGACAGCCAATTCTTTCGAATTATTTTGCTCACTTATATGAGTCGCCACCAAATACTTCAACTCCGCACACCCCAGCTCAGATAAAAACCAAGCCGCTTGTTCATTATTTAAGTGCCCAAGATTCCCTTCTACACGCCTTTTTAATTTTGGCGGATAAGGCCCGGCCCGTAACATTTGCACATCATGGTTGGTTTCCAACATCAAAGCTTGGCACTCAGCGTATGCTTCCAATATATAAGGTGTTAACGAACCCAAGTCCGTTAATATTCCCAACTTCGCTGAATTATTTTTTATAACAAATTGAGTCGGCTCTCGAGCATCATGAGGAACAACGACTGGTGAGATTTGTAGATCACCAATTACAAAGTCACCATGACTATCAAATATGCGCAAGGAAGGGATATCTCCAAGCCCATGATATTGAGCGGTGCCATGAGATGCATAAACAGGGATACGATATTTTCTGGCCAGTGGGCCCACACCTTTAATGTGGTCACTGTGCTCGTGGGTAATTAGAATGGCGGAAAGATCTAGTGGCGTTAGACCTTTCCGTGCTAAACGATTTTCAAATTCCTTTAGCGTAAAACCATTATCGATCAATACGCGCGTTGAACGATAAGCGACTAAGGTACCGTTACCTTTGCTGCCGCTACCAATACTACAAAATTTCACAGCTTATCTTGTATTCGCTTAAGTAATCCGCGAGCACTTGCTTCAGCTGCAAGCACGTCTTGTGACTCGTGAATAGCAATATAAACGCCGCTACGAGCTCGATTTAATTTGATCTCATAACTTTCATTTACAGCTTCCGGATCGGCTCCAAATAGACCTGCCCAAAACCCTGGTTCTTGGGTTTTATCGGGATTTTTCACGTCCACGTAATAAGTACCGATACTGCGATTAAGATCTGTAATGCGCATGTCTGTTTTTTTGATGGCTTCTCCCAACTCAGACCACGCCCGAGCAAACTCAATATTCAAACGCAATATTGGCGTACCGTTTCCATCTGCAACTAGCTCTGTACGGATATCAACACTAGAAACCTGCTTCAAACTAGCTTGTGAATCCTCTTCATCTTCCAGCTCAAGTGGTGCCGGACGGGGCACACTAAACTCTTCCGGTAATGGCTTTTTATTTTTTACCGCAGGAATCGGTAGTTGCGGCTCCAAATTAACGCGAGCAACGTCTTTGGGCACTTGAATAACCGGTTGCTGTTCCGCTTGCAAATAGTCGTTGCTACGATCATGAAAAAGCCAGCTACAACCCGTCATAGGTAATAGCAATAAAAGCATTAATGCATTGCGCATTCACTACACTCCTAACTTATTATTTTAGTAGATCGTATTGACGCAATACTTGGCGTAATGGTTCCCGCAAGTGCTCTGATAAAGGAGTAAGAGGCAAACGGATGCCTGGTCCCATCAACCCCATTTCGTGCATCGCCCACTTCACAGGAATCGGGTTCGCTTCAGTGAATAGTGAGTGATGTAAAGGCATCAGCTGATCATTTAAGGCTTTTGCCTCCTCCGCATGCCCTTCAATAGATAAACGACATAGCTCCGCCATCTGTTTTGGAGCGACGTTAGCAGTCACTGAAATATTGCCTTTCCCGCCCGCCAGCATTAGCTCATAGGCCGTGGCATCGTCACCACTGTATATGATCATCTCATCACCACAGCGATTAATAATATCGTAAACACGATTGATATCGCCGGTGGCCTCTTTTATACCGACGATGTTTTTGATCGAGGCTAGACGCTCCACAGTCTCTGGTAACATGTCACAAACTGTACGACCCGGAACGTTATACAAAATCTGGTCAATCCCACTGGCCTCAGCAATTGTTTTATAGTGCTGATATAGACCTTCTTGAGTCGGCTTATTGTAATATGGGACGACCAATAACGCGGCATCTGCGCCCAGACGCTCGGCTTCTTTGGTTAGATAGAGAGCCTCAGATGTTGAGTTCGCACCGGTACCAGCAATTACGCTAATACAGCCATTTGACCACTTGATAACTTGTTCAATAACTTTCAAATGCTCTTCGGTTGACAAGGTGGATGACTCGCCTGTGGTACCTACAGCAACAATCGAATCGGTACCCTCTTTTATATGCATCTCCACCAATTTTTCTAGGGAATCCCACTGAATATCCCCTGCTTTACTCATTGGTGTGACTAATGCCACCATACTTCCGGTGATCATGATTGCTCTCCGAGACCATGTAGAAAAAATAAAACGGCAATGGTACTGACGTAACCCTGCCGTGGCAAGCGTTCCAAATACGGAATTACTGAAAGAATTAGGCTTGCTGCTCGTGTTGCTGGGCCGCCCTCACCCCTCTGGGCCAAGCAGTCAGAACTGCTTTAAATAAAGTGGCCAGCGGAATAGCAAAAAACACACCCCAAAGCCCCCACAATCCCCCAAACATGAGTACAGACAAAATGATCACCACCGGGTGTAAATTTACTGCTTCGGAAAACAGAAGTGGGACCAATACATTGCCGTCTAACGCCTGAATAATGAAATACACAGCTACCAGGTAGTAAAAATCACTGGTCAACCCCCATTGAAAGTAACCTATCAATACAACAGGTACGGTTACAACTGCGGCACCGATATATGGAATAACCACAGAAAAGCCAACCAGCAAAGCCAGGAGCGCTGCATAGCGAACCCCCATGATGGCGAACGCAATGTAAGTTACAAAACCCACAATGACGATTTCTAGTACTTTACCGCGGATGTAATTTGCAAACTGCTGATCCATCTCACGCCACACACGCCCAATCAATATTCGCTTCGTTGGCATGATCGACACCCACCAACGCACCATCACGTCACCGTCTTTCAAGAAAAAGAAAACCAAAATAGGCACCAAGATCATATAAATCAAAATGGCGACTAAATTAGGTAACGTAGATAAAGACAATTCAACGGCAGCTTGACCTAAACGACCAATTTCTTCAGCCATAGCAGCACCCAAGGCCTTTATCTGCGCTTCATCAAATACATCGGGATAACGCTCAGGTAAAACCACCGCTAGCTTCTGCATCTGATTCAACATGTTCGGTAATTCACCGAACAATTGTGTAATCTGGGTCCATACGGCAGGAGCCAGCACGAGTATCACTGCCAAGCACACTATCAAGAACAACAGAAATACCAAAACACTTGCTGCTAGATGGCCAACCCCCAAACGTTTCAGAGCCAATAACGGACCTTGCAGCAAATAAGCTAATACAACACTGGCAAGGGCCGGAGCCAATATCGCCCCCATCGTGAGAATAATCACAAAGCCCGCAATAAGCAGTAGCAATAGAAATAAAGCTTCCTCATCAGAGAAATAGTCTTCAATCCAACTTCTAATGAGACGCATCATAGACATAGAATGCCTACTCTCCTTTTTCAATATAAAAAATAAACAGCTCTGACTGCTCAAGACTATCCAGTAAACGATGAGCAGTTAGAGCGACAAACGCAGGTATATCTCTTTTTGCACCTGCATCTGTCGCTACGACCTTCAAAACTTCCTTTGGTTGCAAGGAACTCAAAGCCTGTTTTGTTTTCAAAAGTGGCATAGGGCACCGCAAACCGACTGCATCTAATGTATGATCCACTTGTATATCTGTCATTGCATTGGCCTAAACGTAAAACAACAGGCTAATATTAAGGTAAAAGCATAGGTCTGACGAGCCTGAAACCAAAGGAAAACAACAAGAGAATCCATGCATTTTTTCATAGCAGCGATATTGGCGGTATTTTCGGCAAACCTATTCGCTAATAGTGAGCAAGACCTACCCAGCCTTGGGGACAGTACTTCAGGGCTGATTTCTATGGAACAAGAATATAAGTTAGGGCGGACTTGGTTACGCAAACTTCGCCAGAACGCATCAAGTATCAATGATCCCTTAATCAAGGAGTATACAGAAAACCTTATCTACCGTTTAGCCACCCATAGCCAAGTAAGCGATCGTCGATTCGAAATCATCATTCTCGATAACGAACAACTAAACGCGTTTGCGGTACCTGGCGGCATCATTGGCATTAACGCGGGCTTATTTCTTTATGCGCAAACCGAAGCGCAATTTGCATCGGTAGTAGCCCACGAACTCGCGCATTTAAGTCAGCGGCATTTTGCCCGTCAGGTCGATGAAAGTCGCAAACAGGCTCCTATTGCCCTTGCCTCTCTACTTGGTAGTATCCTGCTCCTTGCCACAAACAATACAGAGGCGGGATTTGCGGGGCTGGTGACCAGTCAGGCCGCAGCCACACAAAACTCACTAAGCTATAGCCGCGACTGGGAAAGAGAGGCTGACCGCATTGGACTGCAAACCCTCGTTAGCGCACAAATCGATCCTCGTGGTATGCCGCAAATGTTCGAGCAAATGTTTGCAGCACATAAATACTCACAACGCCCTCCTGAATTCTTGATGACTCACCCAATTACCGCGAATCGTATCAGCGACGCTGCCGCTCGTGTAGACAACTTAGATGTACCCGTTACGGCCCCTGATTTCGAATACAGCTTAAGACGAACAGCCTTGCTCATTCGTTATCGCCCCGAAAGTCATAGCAGAGAGTATTTTGAGAAAGTCCTAAAAACATCGAAAACGCAAAGCGCTCAGCAACGAGCACGCTATGCATTAGCCTTGATTGACTTGCAAAAAGATCAATATGCATCGGCTCACGAATTTGCAATAAATTTAGTCGAACAGGACCCTCATCGGATTAGCTATCAAGTATTGAAAGCTAAAACCCTCTTTAAGCTAGGACAGCAAGATGAAGCGATTAACTACACAGAAGAACTATTGGAGCTCAATCCAGACAATCACCCCCTCACAATGACATACGTCGAATTACTTTCAGATAAGGGTGAACACCATAAAGCCGCGATCCAGCTACGCAGTCATTCCATACAGCGAAATTATGATGCTTACATATGGCAAAAACTTGGCGAACTGGAGGCAAAAGCGGGCAACGAAGTAGCGACTTTTCAAGCAAGGGCAGAATATTTCTTTTTAACTGGACGTAAAAAGCAAGCCCTTTCTCAACTCAAGCAAGCCCTTGACTTAAGCCAAGATAAATACATGCTAACCGCAAAAATCCAACAGCGCGCACGCGAGATTGCAGGTTCAGCAGACAATCTACAATTTTAAAAAAGCCAACCTACATTGAACATTAAAAAAGGCAGCCTTGGCTGCCTTTTTTAATGTTCGGTCGCTACCATCAAGCTTACTTAAAATCGGCGTCCTTGGCTTTGCACACCATGTTGTTTAGCAAAGTCCAGCATGCGGTTAAGCGAGCGTGTGGCTTTGGCTGCAACATCCGGATCAACAGTAATTTCGTTATCACTTTGTTCTAAAGTCTGAGCCATATTCTCAAGCCCGTTCATAGCCATCCAAGGACAATGAGCACAGCTTCGACACGTTGCACCAGTGCCAGCAGTAGGCGCTTCAATAAACGTCTTACCTGGAGCCATTTGCTGCATTTTATAGAAGATCGCCTTGTCGGTGGCAACAATAAAGGTATCGTTGTCCATCGTCTTTGCAGCTTGAATAATCTGCGAAGTACTACCAACCACATCTGCAATTTCTACCACGGATTGAGGTGATTCGGGATGAACCAAAACCGCAGCGTTTGGATATACTTTTTTAAGATCTTCCAAGCCCTTGGCTTTGAACTCTTCGTGAACGATACATGCTCCGTCCCACATCAACATGTCTGCGCCCGTCATGCGCTGGATATAGTTTCCTAAATGTTGATCCGGCGCCCAAATAATCTTTTCACCTTGATCCATTAAGTGCTGCACGATTTCAAGAGCGATGCTCGAAGTCACAACCCAGTCCGCTCGAGCCTTCACTTCGGCGGAGGTATTCGCATAGACAACAACTTTTCGGTCAGGATGGGCATCGCAAAACTCGGAAAACTCTTTGATCGGACAGCCAATATCAAGACTACAGGTAGCCTCTAATGTCGGCATCAACACGGTCTTCTCTGGACTAAGAATCTTGGCCGTTTCACCCATAAATTTCACACCAGCCACAACAAGAGTGTCTGCTTCGTGATCACGACCGAAACGCGCCATCTCTAATGAATCAGCAACGCAACCGCCGGTTTCGTCGGCCAAAGCTTGAATTACAGGATCAGTATAATAATGGGCAACCAGTACTGCGTTTTTTTCATGCAGCAACTGTTTAATTTGGTCTTTATAGGCTTGTTGCTGAGCACTACTCAGATCGTCACCATGGGCATGATCTAAATGGTTTCTTACGAAATCTTGAATGGGCTCTAATACAGACTCAGTCATAACAGAATATCTATCTACGCTATCTGGTCATTTTAACACAAGGTTATCTATGCCACACAGCCTACCCAGAAAGTAAAAAGGCAGAGTGCCAACACTCTGCCTTTTAGTAATATGGTGGGTCGTGCAGGATTCGAACCTGCGACCAATTGGTTAAAAGCCAACTGCTCTACCAACTGAGCTAACGACCCTTAGTTGGAGAAGCGCATTTTATAGATAAAAATTATTTTGTCAACAAATTCAATAACTTATCTGCGCTTTATTTTTTGCTTTGCTTAGATACCACCCTGTTAGCTTAAGGTGGTGGGTCGTGCAGGATTCGAACCTGCGACCAATTGGTTAAAAGCCAACTGCTCTACCAACTGAGCTAACGACCCCCAAAGCGGGCGCAAATGTTACTATTTTTTTTAAATAAAACAACCCCTTATGGCACTTTTTTACAAATAAATTTGAACCAAGGGGAAATTAGAAGTGCTGTTTCAAGTATTGCTGTGCAAATCGAGCAGTCGAAGTACCTTTGTGATCACTTACAATGGCTTCTAAAATTGGCTTAGATTGAGCCTTATCACCCAAGCGATGCAACACAACCGCTAACTTATACTTAGAATCCAGCGTTTTTTGGTGGTCTGGAAATTGATTAACAACAAATGCAAAAGCCTTTCTAGCCTCATCTAGCATGCCTTTATTGTAATAAACCTGACCCAGCCAATAATAGCCATTAACAGCCAAGGAGCTCTTTGGATGCGCTTCTAAAAACGATTTAAACTCGCTGATAGCCTCATCAAATTTTCGCTCTTTCATCAGGGCAAAGGCATGATCATATTGTTCTCGACCCTCAGAGCCTGATGAACTACTAGAGGAAGCCAATGAACCACTTTTAGCGACTTGGGATAAGCGTCGGTCCAAGTCCAGATAGCGTTCTTTCTGCTCCGCTTTTAACTTGCGAAGCTCGTAACCTTGTTTCTCCACCACACCTTGTAGACGTTGAATTTCTTGCTTAAGCATTTCAATTTCAGAAAACAAAATTTGATTTGCTGAATTGTTACTAGCTGAAGCCGTACTAGAAGTAGAGGGTTTTGTTTGAGGGGAGACATTAGCTGGCGTTTGAGCCGCATTTGAGGACTGCGCGTTGTTAAGAGAAGACCAGGTTTCCGCGGAAACCTGGCTCAATCCCAAAGCACATGAAAGTGCCAAGGGAATCGTCATTATCTTTTTCATAAATAATTAACGGTTTTGGTAATCCAATTCTGCACGACGGTTTTTAGACCAAGCGCTCTCGTCAGAACCCATAACGGCTGGACGCTCTTCACCATAGCTAACTGTTTCTAGCTGGCTCGGTGCTACACCTTGTACGATAAGGTAACGCTTAACAGTTTCTGCACGACGTTCGCCTAGCGCCAAGTTGTACTCAACTGTACCACGCTCATCACAGTGACCTTCAACTGTCAGGGATGCTTGTGGGTTTGCTACAAGGTACTCAGCGTGTGCATTTAGCACGTCCTTGAATTCAGGGCGAAGCTCAGAACGGTCAAAACCAAAGTACACTACCGTTTGATCTAGTAGAGGATTGTTTTGCGCCGCTTCTGCTTGAGCATCTGTGTTTACGTCAACATTAGGAGACTCTGGCACGGCCTGAGTTTCGCTTTGCTGCTGTTCAGTTTCTGTTGTTGCTGCTTCGTCAGTTGTACCACCACTGCTTGCGCAGCCGGCCATAACTAAAGAAAGCGCTGATACCGCGAACAATTTATTCCAAGCTAGTTTTTGCATTATATATACCTTACTTATGACTAATTCAAATAGGGGCCCCATGCGGGTTCACGTACATCACCAGTCTTCGATGGGACGAGAAACTTTACATCACCATCGACCGATACAGCCGCTAGAATACTTCTATTATTATGTTTTGCCGCATACATTACCATAACTCCATTAGGAGAAACACTAGGCGACTCATCCAAATATGTGTCTTCTGTCAAAATCTGCAACAGTCCACGAGTCAAATCTAGTGAGGCAATGTGAAAGTCCCCACCTCTTTCTGCTTGATGAACCAAAACCAAAAAACGCCCATCTTGAGCTAAGCGCGCTCTTGCATTGTAATGCCCATCAAACGTTAAACGTTCAACATACTCGGTCTCAACATTAACACGATAGATCTGAGGACTGCCAGAGCGTCCGCTGGTAAAGATGATGTGTACACCATCAGGCATCCAGTTTGGTTCAGTATCAATCGAATAATGCCGAGTAATTCGAGACCATTCGTTGGTTCTCAAATCTACCGTGTATATTTCTGAATTACCGTCTTTTGAGAGGGTTAATGCCAGTTTGTTCCCATCCGGGGAGAAAGATGGCGCACTGTTTATTCCTTTTTGTGCGCTAATTAACTCTTTTTGCCCTGTAGCTAAGTCTTGAATATAAACTTTACTGCCCTCATCTTCCATCATTACGTAAGCAAGCTTCTTACCATCGGGTGACCAAGTGGGTGAAAAAATGGAATACGATGAGCGCAAAACCACCTTTTCTCTCGCCCCATCGCTATCAGCAATGGCTAAGCTAAATTGGGTGCGCTGAGGGTTAGTAGTTACATAAGCAATTTTGGTAGAGAACGCGCCGCGAATTCCAGTTAATTGCTCGTAAATCGCGTCACTGATTCGATGCGCTACATCTCGCAGTTGTTCGGCCGTGCCTGTAAGAGTCTGAGCCAATATTTCAGTTTCATTAAAAACATCGAATAACTGGTATTGAACTTGATATTTATCACCTAGAGGCGTGACGCGCCCAACAACAACATATTCCTGCTTAAGCAAACGCCAATCTGTAAAATATATATCCGACTGGACATGAGGATGACTCAACATATCCTTTGGGGCTAACACCTCAAAATGCCCACTTCGCTCCAAATCATTGCGAACAATTCCTTCTGGCAACGTAGTAAGGCCCTCAGGTACTTGAAAGGGGACAACTGAAATCGGAATTGCAGAGGCTATACCCTGACTAATCTCGATTGTTAATTCTGCTTTTGCAGAAGCATGAATCAAAAAACTCAGTAAAACGAAAATTAGATATCTCATAACCGCGCATTTTCAGGTTGTAGTTTTAAAATAATTTGTCGGAATTGCTTTTCGAACAATACCACATCATCAGGAACAGGCAATTTACCGACTTTCCACACTGCTTGTTCAGCGCTTCGATCTAACGCCGGATTACCACTGGATTCAAGCAATTGTACTTCTGTCACCTCTCCAGTAGGCACCAAGAAGACTTTAAGCATGACCACTTGATCATGTTTTGCGCTGGGAGGGAAACGCCATACAGATTGAATCAAACCAACAATTTGTGAGGTGTAGTCGTTAACGGCCTCCTGCTCTTGTTCTGCTTGCTTAGCCGCCTCCTCTTCTTTCATGAGGCGCTCTAATTCTCTTTGAGACTCTTCCTGTGCCAATTGTTCCGCAAAATTATCCTCGATAGGCTGAGGGTTGATTTTTGCTTCGGGCTTTTCAGCCGGTTTTGGTTTTGCAGGTTTCGCTTTTTCCTGGTTTGTCTTCGGTTTAGATTCCACTTTAGGCTTTTGTACCGGTTTTGGCTTGGGTTTCGGTTTTTTTACAACTTTTTTAGGCTTGGGTTTATCCAACTGCACTAGCGTGGCCGAAACATGTTTGGGCGTTTTGTAAACCATAGGCTCGCTTTTAGACCAAGGCGCCAGTAATAAAATAATACTTGACAGAACAATGGTGCCCGAAAGGATACTTGGAATGGTAAAACTACGCGGATCAAAAAAGTGTAAACGCGGCGACTCCATCATGCCCCCGGTTCAGGCGCTTCGGTAACAAGACCGACACTTTCGGCGCCCGCTGCTTGCAGCGTCGTCATTAAAGATACGACTTTGCCATAAGCAACAGACTGATCTCCACGCACAAGAACTTGCGTCTGTGGTTGTTGTTTTAAGATCTTACTCACGTAACGCTGTACGTATTCCAAATTAGCTGCTTGATCTTCATCACGACCACGCTCGATAACATAGTCTCCAGTAGCACGAATACTAACAATTATCGGCAACTCATTTTTTGGCGTTTTGATGGGTTCACTGGCCACTTTGGGCAGGTCAACCTTAACACCTTGCGTTAAAATGGGTGCGGTAATCATGAATATCACAAGTAACACCAACATCACATCGATGTAAGGCACTACATTCATTTCTGCAATAGGACGTCTCTTAGCCATAATGACTTCGCCTATTCTGCCACTGCTTGGGTTTTGTTCTTTTTATAAACCTGCCGGTGCAAAATACTGATGAATTCTTCTGCAAATGTTTCGTAATGACTGGTTATTTGATCGACTTTCGTCGTAAAGCGATTGTAAAAAATAACCGCAGGAATCGCTGCAAACAAACCTATTGCCGTTGCAATCAATGCTTCAGCAATTCCCGGTGCAACCACTGCCAACGTTGCTTGCTGGACATTGGCTAACCCTCTAAAGCTGTTCATAATCCCCCAAACCGTACCAAATAAACCAACGTATGGACTTGTGGAACCTACTGTTGCAAGAAATGGTAAATGGTTTTCTAACAGCTCAGCCTCTTTTGTGGTCGCTACTCGCATGGCTCGTTGCGTCCCCTGAATAATTGCTTCAGGATCGCCACCTTGCTGACGCAAACGCGAAAACTCACGAAAACCAGCTGCAAATATGTTCTCAACTCCAAATGCCGGTGGCTCTTGATTAATTTCTTTGTAGAGCTGACTGAGATCCATCCCAGACCAAAATCGATCTTCAAAGTCTTCGTAACCATCTTTCACCGCTGTCAATAAACGGTGACGTTGGATAATAATGGTCCAAGAAATAAAAACAGCAGCAACCAGTACTAGCATCACACCCTGTACAACCCAACTGGCGTTGGCAATGAGTGACCAGATACTCATAGATTCATTCACAAATAAACTCCTTATGTGCTCGCTGCAATTCGAACGGCTTCAGGTAATGGTTGCGGTTTCATGGATTCAACTTGCAAGCAAGCTATCGTCACATCCGCTTTGACTAAAACCTGATGATTTTTATAAATAACTTGCTGCATAGTAAAGGATGCTTTTTTAACTTGCACCTGTTCAATAACGACAATGAGTTCGTCATCAAGTTTTGCTGGCATTTGCCACTTGATGTTCATATCACGAATAACGAAGAGTATATTTTGCGCCTTAAGTTCAACCTGATTGAAACCTAATTGTCTTAACCACTCTGTTCGTGCTCGCTCAAGAAAATGCAAATATTGAGCATGATAAACAATACCGCCAGCATCGGTATCTTCATAATAAACTCGAATGGGCCAGCTAAAAGGCGTATCCACTTGATTCATTTACGACTTGTCCTGCTCTAAACCAAAATGGAGATATGCGTTTTCCGTAACCATCCGACCGCGAGGGGTTCGCATCATAAAACCTTGCTGGATCAAATAAGGTTCTAAAACATCTTCTATGGTATCGCGCTCTTCACTAATAGCCGCAGCCAATGAATCAACGCCCACTGGCCCACCACCAAATTTTTCAATCATGGCAAGCAATAAACGACGGTCCATGTGATCAAGACCATGAGTATCAACATGTAACATATTAAGCGCTAAATCAGCGATATTCTGAGTGACTGTACCATCACCTTTCACTTGAGCATAATCACGAACCCGCTTCAATAGACGATTAGCAATACGCGGTGTACCACGGCTGCGTTGTGCAATTTCACCCGCACCCTTGTGATCAATTTCTACACCTAACATACCTGCACTGCGCGTCACTATACCCGTTAAATCTGCTACGTTATAAAATTCCAAGCGCTGCACAATACCAAAGCGGTCGCGCAGCGGAGACGTTAACAAGCCTGCGCGAGTAGTCGCCCCAACAAGCGTGAACGGTGGCAAATCAATTTTAATAGAACGAGCAGCAGGACCTTCCCCTACCATGATATCCAGTTGATAGTCTTCCATCGCTGGATAAAGCACTTCCTCAACAGAGGGATTCAATCGGTGAATCTCATCAATAAATAAAACATCACCTTCCTCTAAATTGGTGAGCATAGCTGCGAGATCACCGGCCTTTTCCAAAACAGGACCTGACGTGGATTTAATATTTACGTCCAACTCATGGGCAATAATATTGGCCAATGTGGTTTTGCCCAAACCTGGTGGACCAAAAATCAGGGAGTGGTCGAGGGCTTCTTGACGAGCCCGTGCTGCACCAATGAATATCTCCATCTGCTCACGCACTTGTGGCTGACCTTCATAATCCGCCAATCGTGTAGGGCGAATAGCACGGTCGTGATGAACTTCTTCCGCTTTTAATTGAGGGTTCTCTGCACTAATAAAACGATCACTTTCAATCATAGGAAACCCTCAATCTATTGCTTTAACATGCCTTTCAATGCCAGGCGGATGAGATCTTCCGAACCGTTAACAGGTTCTTTTATCGCGGCAATGGCTTTGGCTGCTTCCGTCGGTTTGTAACCCAGAGCAATCAATGCGCCCTCAGCTTCTTGTATCCACTGATCCTGTGAGGCAGGCGCAGGGTTGGCCGCGGCCATAAGTGGTAAATCAGAGTCCACTTGCCATTCTTTTAAGCGGTCTTTCATTTCCACGATAAGCCGTTCTGCGGTTTTTTTACCAATTCCCGGAATACGAACCAAGGTTGCACTATCACCATCATGAACACTGCGCACAAAGGTGTCCGTTTCGATACCCGATAAAATCGCCAACGCCAATTTAGGACCGACTCCGGATACTTTAATCAGCGCACGAAAGAGCGCCCGTTGCTGCTTATCCGAAAAGCCATAAAGAATTTGCGCATCTTCACGAACAACAAAGTGGGTGTGTAAAGTGACACCTTGCCCCACTTCAGGCAAAGCGTAAATGGTGGTCATGGGCGCATGCACTTCATAACCAAGGCCATTTACTTCAATCAATAGTTCTGGGGGGAGTTTTTCGAGCAGAGTACCGCTAATTCGACCGATCATTTTTTATTCTTAACTCTAAAGACGCTAAAAGTACTGTAAATTTAATCAGTGCTTAGAGTAACCAAATGACACGATAATTGGAAGGCAAAAGCATGGGCTCTGAGAACAGAGCGGCTGTCCAGCTAGGAATATTGACGCAAGCGCCCCGATTTTTGCTTGCTAGCACCGGATTTGGCTACTAAATGCTGAGTGTTATACGCATGCGTGATAGCAATCGCTAAAGCATCGGCAGCATCAGCCTGGGGCTTGCCGGGTAACTTTAATAATAGCTGCACCATATGCTGAACTTGCTCTTTGTCGGCACTGCCCTTTCCAACAACCGCTTGCTTTACGGCTCGAGCAGCATATTCATGAACTGGCAAATTATTCACCGCTGCGGCAACAATGGCACTTCCGCGAGCTTGACCGAGCTTAAGTGCGGAATCCGCGTTTTTACCCATAAATACCTGCTCAATTGCAAATTCATTGGGTTGATGAGTTTCAATCAACTCGCTGACACAATCATGTATTTGCTTTAAGCGGTATGCCAAATCTTCACTGGTATCAATGCGGATACAACCAGAACCGATATAACGTAACCGACTGCCCTGTGCTTCAATCACACCAAAGCCTGTCAAACGTGAGCCAGGGTCTATTCCGAGGATAATGGGCATAAGCAGTTAGTATAAATAATGAGGTAGTTTTAAGTTTGCAGGAAAACAGTAACGGAGAGAAGACTTATATAAAACAAAGGGGCTGATCAAAGCCCCTTTGTTCCCAAGTCACTTCGCATAACGCGATGTAGGCTTTATTCAGCCTTTGGACGCAATTGAATACCGACTTCACGTAAGTTCTTAGTCGGTACTTCACCCGGCGCGTCTGTCATAACACAAGCAGCAGACTGAGTTTTCGGGAAAGCAATCACTTCACGAATGCTCTCAGAGCCTGTCATTAGCATGATCAAACGGTCCAGACCAAATGCCAAGCCACCGTGTGGTGGCGCACCGAATTGAAGGGCGTCAAGCAAGAAGCCAAACTTCTCACGCTGCTCTTCTTCACTAATGTTTAAGATTTCAAAAACGGTTTGCTGCATAGCTTGGTCGTGGATACGAATTGAACCACCACCTAGCTCACAACCATTCAGAACCATGTCATAAGCACGACTTAAGGCTGCGGTTGGGTTAGCTTTCAACTCTTCAGGTGAGCATGAAGGCGCGGTGAATGGGTGGTGAATAGCGTGCAGCTTGCCATCTTCTAGCTCTTCAAACATTGGGAAATCAACAACCCACAACGGAGCCCACTCACAAGTTAGCATGTTTAGGTCATGACCTAACTTAACGCGCAAAGCACCAAGCGCTTCGTTCACGATCACTTCTTTATCGGCGCCAAAGAACACGATATCGCCATTCTTCACTTCCAAGCGATCCATGATCTTCATGGTATTGTCATCGCCGATGAACTTGATGATCGGAGACTGAAGACCTTCAACGCCTTTTTCAATTTCGTTGACCTTGATCCAAGCCAGGCCTTTCGCACCATAAATACCTACGTATTTAGTGTATTCATCAATTTGCTTACGCGACAACTCGGCACCACCAGGTACTTTAAGCGCTGCAACACGGCCTTTAGGATCTTTTGCAGGACCTGCAAATACTTTGAATTCGATGTCTTGCAATAAGTCAGCAACATCCACCAGCTCCATAGGAATACGCAAGTCCGGCTTATCTGAGCCGTACTTGTTCATGGCTTCGCTGTATGGCATGTGTGGGAACTCGCCTAAATCGATGCCCTTTTGCGTTTGGAAGATTTGCTTAATCATGGATTCTGCTGCGCCCATGATGTCTTTTTCTTCTACAAACGAGGCTTCCATATCGATCTGCGTGAACTCTGGCTGACGGTCAGCACGCAAGTCTTCATCACGGAAACATTTGGCAATCTGGTAGTAGCGATCGAAACCCGACACCATCAATAACTGCTTAAATAGCTGAGGCGACTGAGGTAATGCAAAGAACGAACCCTGATGAGTACGGCTTGGTACTAGGTAGTCACGGGCACCCTCTGGCGTTGCGCGAGTTAGAATCGGCGTTTCAATATCTAGGAAACCTTGCTCGTCTAAGATATTGCGGATCTGAGTCGTCACTTTGTGGCGGAAACGCAAGTTGTGCTGCATTTCGTCACGACGCAAATCCATATAGCGGTAGCGCAGACGTACATCTTCGCCCACAGGACTGTATTCATCCAACGGAAATGGCGGAGTCGCTGCTTTATTAAGGACCGTGATCTCTTTACCAAGAACCTCAATTTTACCTGTAGGCATATTTTCATTTTCACTGCCGGCAGGACGAGCACGAACCAAACCTTTTACCTGTACGACAAATTCACTACGTACGCTATCGGCTGTATTAAACGCTTCAACTGTGTCCGGATCGAACACGGTTTGTACTAGACCTTCGCGATCACGAATATCCAAGAAAATCACACCACCGTGGTCACGGCGACGGTGAACCCAACCGCAATAGGTCACGGTCTCGTCAATGAGGGTTTCTGTAATTTCACCACAATAATGGCTGCGCATAGTGCATTCCCACCGTTTTAGCTGTCTACAACTGACTATATTTATAAAAAGTGCCGCATTATACCCAAATTACAGGAAATTCCGACATCTTCCGTGGGACTGCTATGCTTATTTTTAAGGACTTTGTCAATTTGAGGGCGGTCTATGGTTACGGCAGCGGATTTCAATGGCGATCTACTGCAAGATCTCAGCGATGAACTTGAGGACAAGCGGGACAGTTGCACCCAGCATCTACTGAAACTCGAACAAGATCCAAGCGATTTAGAAGCGGTCAAACTGATGTTTCGAGATGTTCACACAGTAAAAGGCGACCTAGGGATTGTCGGTATTCATCAATACATGCCACTCATACAGTCTATCGAGGACGTTCTAGATTCATTACGCCAAGAAAAGCAAACCTATAACCCAATGCTGGGTGACGCTTTACTATTGTCGCTAGACCTAGTTTACAACGAACTTAATCACTTCCTTGAAGGTAAAGAGGATTTTGATGAAGTTCATTACAACACTATCGCGAAGATGGTTGCTAAATTAGCTAGCCAAGACAACCAAGACGTGAATGATCGAGCTATGGACGTGGTGAGTACATTGGCCCCAGAAACAGTCAAGCCTCCCCAACCAAGTGACACTGCAGAATCGTCATTAGACGAATATTTTACCGAGAAAGAAATAAATGAAGAAGTGGCCTTCTTTCTACAGTTAAGCCTGCTCATCGACAATAGATTACCCAAAGGCTCTGGTCGTACCGAACGTCAGTTTTTGCTTGCAATGACGATGAACAACCTTGCGGGAAACCCGATTAACAGCAGTCAGCTACAAACTGCCGTATATCTTCATGATGTGGCAATGGCCTTTATCCCCAAAGGCCTCATGCAAAAATCCGCTGAGCTATCGGAAAAAGACTGGAATACCATTAAACGCCACATGGAAATCGCCCATCAACTTATCGCGCCATACGATGTTTGGAAAGAAGCTGCAGAAATGATTATTCAACACCACGAACGCATCGACGGAAAGGGTTATCCGAACCAATTAACCGGAGACGAGATTCATGATGGCGCAAAAATACTATCCATTATTGATAGTTTTGAAGCCATCACTCAAGGACGCAATTATCAAACCAGTCAACAGCGACCTATCATGCGCGCCATTATGGAAATCAACCAATATGCTGGCACTCAATATTGCCCAAAATGGGTGAAGCATTTCAATCGTGCAGTCAAGCAATTGCACGTGAAAAAACACAAATCTTAATTAAGCTCAATTTTCTCTTAAAAAATATAAAAAAAGCGAAAAAATAGGCTTTTTTTGCATTTTTTTACTTGCCTTAAAGTTCTAGTTGTTTGTATATTGCTACCGTCGTTTTATATCAACAACAAGGACAATGTAATGGCAGCCAAAAAAACCGCACGCAAGAAAGTAGCCGCGAAAAAAGCAGCCCCTAAGAAGGTAGCAGCCAAAAAAGCTGTAGCTAAAGCTCCTGCGAAAAAATTAACTGCTGTTAAAGAGCGTTATAACAAAACTCAAATCTTGACTGAAATCGCAGAAAACACCGAACTTACTAAAAAACAAGTTCAGGCTGTTTTAGATAACCTAGGCGACGTTATCGAGCGCCACGTTAAGAAGCGTGCTGTAGGTGAGTTTGTACTCCCGGGCCTTCTTAAAATCCAAGCGGTTAAAAAACCAGCCAAGAAAGCGCGCAAAGGTATTAACCCATTCACTGGCGAAGAAACTGTATTTAAAGCAAAACCTGCTTCAATTGCCGTTAAAATCCGTCCGTTGAAAAAACTAAAAGAGATGGCGGAATAATCGCCATTTTGTAACGGGTGCGACGCGCACCCGTTTTTATTTATGTCTCTGCACGCTGAAATTCAGCATTGCCTGATTTGCCAATCAAACCTTCCATTGCCCCCTCGACCGGTTTTACAGTTTAGCCAGAATAGTAATATCTTGATTATTGGCCAAGCACCCGGACAGAAAGCACACCATGCGCATCAACCGTTTAAAGACGCAAGTGGCAAACGCTTAAGAGAATGGTTGGGCTTAACTGAATCCGAATTTTACGATGCGGATAAAGTCGCTCTCATGCCCATGGCTTTTTGCTACCCAGGAAAAGGTAAGAGCGGTGATTTACCGCCCCCTCCTATCTGCCATCAAACATGGCATAAAAGGCTATTAGATCACATGCAGAAGATCCAACTCGTTGTGCTATTAGGGCAATACTCTCAACGACATTATCTAACGCAAGCGACGGATTTTCCTTGGTTAAAACCATCC
This sequence comes from Bermanella marisrubri, assembly GCF_012295615.1. Classification (NCBI taxonomy): domain Bacteria; kingdom Pseudomonadati; phylum Pseudomonadota; class Gammaproteobacteria; order Oceanospirillales; family Oceanospirillaceae; genus Bermanella; species Bermanella marisrubri. Next base: position 1,276,134 of record NZ_CP051183.1, on the reverse strand, counting down.
GAATCTGAGCGATGCCAAAAACTATATAAGCAATACAACAATCTTGCAGATCGGGTAGCAAATCAGTCAACCAGCCTACCTGAGAGCATTATGGCTTTGCCCCATCCATCTCCACGCAATCAGTTGTGGCTTAAGAAAAACCCGTGGTTTGAGCAACAAGTCATACCCATACTACAACAACGCGTCATAAAGGCTTTACATCATGAGTAACACCATTCAGGCCATATTGTTTTGGTTTAAATACGCTCTTCTACTGCCGACAATCGTTCTACAAGGAAAACGACTAAAGCAAAATAGTGTGCGCTTACCTGAAGCAGATGGCGCGCGACACTATCATTTTTCTGAACACGGTATTGAGCTTAAACACATTGGTGAATCTACAGTCGCAGGAGTTGGCGTAGAACATATGAAACAAGGACTCACCATGCAAACCGTATCGGCATTGCAAAACATCCCTGATATATATCCATCAAATATTGACATTTATGGCGTTAATGGTATTGCACTCAAGCCATTACTTCTGCAAAGCCACAACTGGCTAAATACAAAATCAACATCGTCCCCCTGCTATATTGTCACCTTGGGCGTCAACGACACCACAGGCTTAACATCAATTTTTGATTGGAGTGAAGGTTTGATGGAATTGATTCAACGCGTCAGAGGTCAAGCGAAAAACGCAAAGATCATTTTTACTCATGTACCAGACATGAAACGTTTCCCAGCTTTACCTTGGCCGCTGAACCAGTTTTTGGGGGATCGAAGTGCACTATTGGATAAAGCTTTGAGACGGATTTGCGAAACTAATGAATGTCATTATGTGGAAGCTGATATCAAGATAGAAGAGGCCTATATGGCAGAGGACGGCTACCACCCCAACGCCAAAGGCTATGAACGCTGGGGAAAAAAAATCGCGGATGTGATCTGCGAAGCTTACCAATAAACTGTATCGCCTTCTTCTTGCGGTGCATCTTCAACGAACTTGTCGCTAAACAAACGCTTTAATTGATCAACACGTTCTTCCAGCTCTTTCGCATCATACTCTTTCGCAGGATGAGCACCCCATACTGGTTTTGGCCAAGCGATGTCTTCTTTGTTACGCACGACATGGTGTACATGGAGCTGTGGCACAACATTACCCAGAGCGCCAACATTCATTGAATCCGCCTCGAAGAAATCGGATAAGCGTTGACTCACGTAAGAGCTTTCATCACTCATTTGATGACGATCTTTTTGCGATAGATGAAACAGTTCGCGAATAGCAGCGCGGCGCGGAACAAGAATAACCCAAGGATAATTGGCATCTTTCATGAGTAGGACATCACACAATGGAAATTGTCCCAATAACTCGGTATCTTGTTCTAATTGTTTGTCCAATGAGTACATATAGGCTCTCCGTGTATGAACTAGGCAGACCCAGTAGCAATGCGATATCAGCTGTAGGTCTTTATTCTATTTAACCAGCAAGGACCTGGAAAATGCAATGTTTTAATGATGCTAAACAGTGGTCAAACCATAATCCAAGCCTTCATAGTAAGAATGAGTACCCGTTTATCCAAACTGAATTTCTTCAGTCACTTGAGTCTAATAATAGCCTAAACCAAGACACTGGCTGGCAAAGTCATTACTTATCCCTAGCTGATTTAGATATGGCAGTGCCCGCCTTTATTAAACATCATTCTTACGGCGAATACGTATTTGACTGGGCCTGGGCAGATGCTTATGCACGGCATGGCTTAGTGTATTACCCCAAGCTCATTGTTGCTGCTCCTTACACACCGGCTACGGGACCTAGAATATTAAGCTCAACTTCAACCTTTGATGGCAAAGAATTGAGTAATCGCCTATTTACACACTGTGAAGAAAAGCAGCTTTCTGGTGCACATATACTCTTTCCTACCCAGAATGAATCACAACAACTAATCGATCACGGATGGCAACAACGACTTGGAGTGCAATTTCACTGGTACAACCGTGGCTATGAAAACTTTGAGCACTTCCTCAGCCATTTTAAATCACGAAAGCGAAAAAATATTATAAAAGAACGAGCTCAGTTCCAGCGATCGGATATGGATTTTATTTGGCGCGAAGGCCATGCCATAACCCAGCAGGAATGGCAGGATTTTTATTTTTGCTACCAACGAACCTATGCTAAACGTGGCATGCAAGGCTATATTACCTTAGAAGCCTTTAAGGAAATGGCGACTATGCAGGCACTGAATAAGCAGATGCATCTACTGGTTTGTCGCTACCAACATCAAAATATTGCCTTTGCATTATTTTTTAGTGATTCACAACACTTATACGGTCGCTATTGGGGATGTGTACAAGACATCCATGGCTTGCATTTTGAAGCCTGTTATTATCGCGGTATTGAATTCGCAATAGCTAAAGGGTTAAAAGTATTTAATCCAGGCACTCAAGGTGAGCATAAAATCAGCCGAGGTTTCGAGCCGGTGTTAACCCAATCGTTGCACTACTTATCTCATCCTGACTTTCATCAGGCGGTAAGTCGTTTTGTAAAAGAAGAAGCAGAAGCTTTATTAGATTACCAAAAGCAATGTTATGAAGAGCTGCCATTTAATGAAACGAGTAAACCGGCGATAAAACGCTTTTCCGACGAAACAACTTAACTCACGTGATCTGCCTTTCGTTATAGCTCCATTTCTTTCATCATGGTTTCTGTGACCAATTCAGGATCCTCAGCCTGTGTAATCGCACTAATCATAGCGATGCTATCAACCCCAGTAAGAGCTACTTGGGAGATACGCTCTAGTTTTATACCGCCGATCGCTACCATGGGTATATGCTGAATGTTTTTCTTCCAAAATGACAGTTGCTGTAAACCCTGCGGCTGCCATGGCATTTGTTTACTGTCTGTATGGTAGATTGGACCATAAGCAAGATACGATGGATTAATCGTTAATGCTCGCGCAACCTCAAAATAACAATGACTACTTACTCCCAGCCGCAAGCCAGCTTGTTCAATCGCTTTTAAGTCAGCTTCGAGTAAGTCTTCTTGTCCTAGGTGCACCCCATAAGCGCCAAGTTCTATTGCAAGCTGCCAATAATCATTAATGAACAATTGCACTCCGTAATCTTCACTGATATGTATCGCCCGAGTAATTTCTTCTCGCAGTGCTTGACCCGATAGATCCTTGATACGTAACTGAATGATCCTGATACCTAAAGGTAGTAACCGTGTTAGCCATTCCGCTCTATCAACAACAGGGTATAAACCCAACCCTGGCTCACAGGGTAAAAAATGGGTATCTAACAAATCTCTATGACCATGAATCAATGGCAAGTATTGAATCATGCTCGTTCCGGAAAAAAGACTTTTTGGTTGTAGAGCAACCTGACCGGATGACAATTCAAATTCATTATCCCACGCGCTCTCCATCTGCATTTTAGCGATAACAACTGCATCCTCTAAGCGATGACCTAATGCAAGAGCAGCAGCAATAGAGCTCGCTATTATGCACCCGGTGCCTCTTGCAGAGAAACTCTGTGTACGCTTTCCAACTAAATTAAAAGACTCTCCAATGTCTTTTAACTCGGCATTACACTGTCGAAAGAGATCTCGGTTTTTTTGTGCTGTATGACCTCCTTTCAAATAAACACTATGGCAACCAAGCGCTAATACTTGATTAGCCAATTCTTCGACAATCACATTCTGATCTGCGTTACTGAGTAACAGAGCTTCATCCCAATTCGGCGTTACAACATAGGCTCTCTCAATAAGCTTCTTAACGATAGCAAGCTGAGTTGCTAGGTTTTGGAAATGACCGCTGGTTGCAGACAATATCGGATCCAAAATAATTTTAGCGTTTTGACTAATGGGATGATTGAGCAATACGTCTACTTGCTCTTCAGAGGCGACCAAACCAACCTTTATCACATTAATTTGATATTCACTCGCAATACTGTCTAACTGAGACTGAAACACTTCAATATCAACAGGGTTAAGTGCATTCACACCTGTTTGAGTTTGTGCTGTCAAAGCGGTTGCAGCTAAACAACCGTGTACCGCCATGGCTTCTAGCGCTCTTAAATCCGCTTGGTAGCCAGACAATCCTTGTGCATCTATTCCAGATACGCACAATACCATTGGTCTCGTTTCGTGGTTCATAAGGGCTCGCTATGCCAAAACGGTTTGGCAATATCCGGAGTACTTGCATGGGCCGTTTCTTGTTGCTCCATACAACCTGCTTCATAAGCTAAACGACCTGCCTCTATACTGTGCTTAAACGCTTTCGCCATCGTAATCGGGTCCATGCTCTTCGCCACGGCACTATTTAATAGCACCGCGTCATAACCCATTTCCATGGCTTGCGCTGCGTGACTTGGCCTCCCGATACCTGCATCAATGACTAATGGTATCTTGTGAAAATGTTTACGAATTTGTTTTAACGCATAAGGATTCATCAGTCCCTGGCCGGTACCAATGGGCGCTCCCCATGGCATCAAAATATCACAGCCTACATCGATTAAGCGCTCACACAAAACAAGGTCATCAGTGCAATAAGGAAAAACTTTAAAACCTTGCTCCGTTAATTCCTTGGCGGCATCGACTAATTGAAATGGATCCGGTTGTAGGTTGTAGTCGTTACCGATTACTTCCAACTTTATCCAATGAGTTTTGAGTAGTTCACGAGATAGTATTGCCATATTAATCGCTTCTTTAGCACTATGGCAGCCAGCGGTATTGGGTAAAAGATGCAACGACTCTCGTTTGTTTTGCAACCAATGCTGCAATGCATACTGTTTGCTTTGTGCTGTGGCCCGCCTTAAAGATAAAGTGACTACTTGAGCCTCAGAAGCTTCAATAGAGCGCTCCATTAATTCAGGAGAATCATAAAGCGCGGTACCAATAAAAAAACGGCTGCGTAAATCAATACCATCAATATTGAGCATACTAGCCTCCCACCACAGCTGTTAAAATATCCACTTCATCGTTATCTTTAAGTTCAAACTCATCATATTGATGGCGATGAACTAAACACTGATTAACAGCAATGACACAATGCTCTAAATCAATATCAAGTTTCTGCACATGTTCTTGTAAAATGCCTATGAGAAGGGCTGGCTGTTCTGTGGCAAACTCTTCACCATTTACTCGTATTTTGATCTTTATCTTTTGATCGCTCGATGCAGTCATGAAATCGCCCCTGTCTCAATCACAAAGTGCTCCGATGATAGTACTCTCGTCGCTTGTTCTAGTAGCGCCGGAGCAAGTAAATACCCATGACGGTACAAGCCATTAATTCGTGTTAAACCAGTTTTAGATTGAATATAGGGCTCTCTATCCCAAGTCGCTGGTCTTACCTGCGTGGAAAGATCTACTATGCGTGCTTCGGCAAAACCTTTGTGAACGCTATAAGCCGCGGTCAGTAGCTCCAGAGTTGAACGAACACTTATTGGGCTTTCGTCATCTGAATCTATCTCTGTTGCGCCCACAATAAAATGATTGTCAGGTCTGGGCACAATGTACAGCCGATAGCGAGGATGCATAAGCCTTATCATGTGTCGAATATGTACATCTGGTGCATGCAGTAAAATACGCTCCCCTCGTACACCGTGCATTTTGGCAATGTCTTTCTTGGCCTGTAAACCACGACAATCAAATACCCAGTCGTATTTTCGATCATCAACTTTGTTTGGTTCAATGCAGTTTGCTTCCGTTGCTATCCACTCACCATTTTGTTGTATATATTCATGCAATGCTTTCAACGTTAGAGACGCATTAATATGCGCTTCGTGTGGTAACCAATAACCATGTTGAAAACCGTTAATTTCCGATTCTTTTTCAGTAATCAGCATTGATTGACAAAAGCTTTGAGTATCTTTTCCAAGCTTGTGAGAAAGACTATTATAAAACTGCTTCAAACTGGCTTGATCTTGGCTATGACTAATGACCAAAGTACCCGCTAAATCACAATAAAGAGGCTGGCCTGTTTCTGTTTTCAAGGTCTCAATAATTTCAGGCCACAATTGAATACTACGTAAGCCCAATTGAAAAACCTGTTCACTGCCTTGTTCCAATTCTGAGGTAGGCGCAAGCATGCCTGCAGCCACTTGGCTGCAGATTTTTTGTGTGATCTCAGGTTGATATATAGTGACCCGTTTACCTTGTCGAATCAGCTGAAATGCCAATAAACTTCCAGCTATTCCAGCACCAACGATGGCAATTTGATTCACTATGCATCCTCCTCCACAGGAACATAGACTTGAGCACCTTGAGCTTTAAACTCTTCGCTCTTTTGTTGCATGCCCTGCTCGATTTCATCCTTACTGTAATCTCTGACTTCTTGTGAGATTTTCATAGAGCAGAATTTGGGACCACACATGGAGCAAAAATGCGCTACTTTTGCGCTGTCTTTTGGCAAGGTTTCATCATGGAAAGACTGTGCAGTTTCTGGATCTAAACTTAAATTAAATTGATCCTGCCAGCGGAACTCAAAACGCGCTTTAGACAGCAAATCATCACGATAGCGTGCTCCTGGATGACCTTTCGCAACATCCGCTGCATGGGCCGCCAGCTTGTAAGTAATGATGCCAGTTTTTACATCGTCACGATTTGGCAAACCTAAATGTTCTTTTGGCGTGACATAGCAAAGCATGGCACAGCCATACCAACCAATCATTGCAGCACCAATACCCGAAGTAATGTGGTCATAACCAGGAGCAATGTCGGTGGTCAACGGTCCTAACGTATAGAACGGAGCCTCATCACAACACTCAAGTTGTTTATCCATATTCGCTTTGATCATGTGCATAGGCACATGTCCAGGACCTTCAATCATGACTTGAACATCATGCTTCCATGCAATTTGAGTTAACTCACCCAGGGTTTCTAGTTCTGCAAATTGTGCAGCATCATTGGCATCGGCCAATGAACCAGGTCGCAAACCATCACCTAAAGAAAAACTTACATCATAGGCTTTCATAATCTCGCAAATATCTTCGAAATGCTCGTATAGAAAGCTTTCTTTATGATGATAAATACACCACTTCGCCATAATTGATCCACCACGACTAACAATACCCGTGACTCGATCCGCAGTGAGTGGGATATGAGCCAAGCGAATACCGGCATGAATAGTAAAGTAGTCAACACCTTGCTCTGCTTGCTCAATCAAAGTATCGCGGAATACTTCCCAAGTAAGGTCTTCCGCCACACCATTTACTTTTTCCAACGCTTGATAAATAGGAACCGTACCCACTGGAGCAGGGCTATTTCGCACAATATAATCACGTGTACTGTGAATGTACTTGCCCGTTGATAAGTCCATGATGGTATCGCCACCCCAGCGTGTTGACCAAACCATCTTTTCTACTTCTTCTTCAATAGAAGATGTCAGGGCGCTGTTACCGATATTAGCGTTAATTTTTACCAAGAAATTTCTGCCAATAATCATTGGCTCCAATTCAGGGTGGTTAATATTTGCAGGAATAATAGCCCGACCTCTGGCGATTTCATCGCGCACAAATTCAGGCGTGATGACATCCGGTATAGCGGCACCAAAGTCATTACCTTTTAAGCGAGCCTGACGCTCTTCTGTGGTAAATTCGTTAGCTAAAGCTTCGCGCATTTGATTTTCGCGAAGGGCCACGTATTCCATTTCTGGTGTAATCAATCCCTGTCGGGCGTAGTGCATCTGACTGACGTTTCTCCCCGCCTTTGCACGACGTGGTTGGCGCTGTAATAGCGGGTTATAAAAGCGCTGCCCCTGAGCTTCGTCAGTCACTCCATTGTCAATTGGCTTCATATCACGGCCTTCATAAAATTCCGTATCCGCGCGCTCGTCAATCCAAGCAGAACGTGTCTCTGTGGACAGACCTTTGTGCACATCAATCTGAGCCGTATTGTCAGTATAAGGACCTGATGTATCATAAAGCGTCACGTGCGTGCCATCAGTCAAACTCACTTTACGCATAGGCACACGTACATCATCGCGATTTGGGCTGGTTACATATACTTTTTCGCTTGCAGGCAACGGGCCCAGAGTAATTTTATTGTCAGCAATATCAGGAATAGCATGGGCTGCAATTTGATTGCTCGCCGTTTGATTTTGTTGTTTATCATTGGTTTGCATAGTGGCTCCTTACTTTTGGCATAAGTACCACTAGCAAGGACGAGGACTATCCATTACGTTCAGTAATTGGATAGAGAGATAGGTAAATATAACAGTCCAGTTTTGAGTGTTGAGTGCTTAGTTTTGAATGACTAAAGTGGAATTGGGGGCTTGCTTAAAACAAACTCACAACTCAACACTCACCATTCAACATTGGATTATTACATTTAGCTCATTCCTACGCCGATGCTAGTCGGATCAGGTTCTACGGGTCATAATCTCAGCCTTATGCGCATGGCACATTGGGCACCCCGTGAGCTAATGTTTTGCTTATCACAAAACAACGTAAGCAGAGTGTATCACTGCTTTTGTAGGTATCAACCTTTTCTTTGTTGGGTCTGAATCTCTATTCAGTTTGATTCATCAGTAAATTCAACAAGTGGATCTATACCACATTGCGAATAGGTTAATTCGATAGAATTAGAGTCGGCATCTAAAACAGAAACATTCCCGCTTCTAATTTCACCATTATTACAGTAACTTAGATCATCAAAGGCCAGTGATAACATGCCAAACTCCGCTAGGTAGATTTTACCTACCCCAGTCCAAGTAGATGCATAAGATTGAGATTGATCGATACTCAAATCTGCTATTCTGTACACTTGATCATCTGCAGCCTTAAGTTCTGCATCAATTTCACAGGAATTGCTTGAATCACACATGCGAACAAAGTTAATCGCTTGAGACAAAGACCCTACCTTGAGATTGGCATAAGCTTTGAGCTCATTATTGTTCTCATCAATCTCACCAGCACCCATTCGGCCATTTAGCTTTATCTCAACACCATTGAATTCAAGTGTAAATTGCTCAAAATAAAATGTTTGATACTTGGTATGAGTATTGGTTGACAATCGTGCATACCCATTGGCAGTAATGGGTGTATTATTAATAGTTTCGCAGTAGTCGTTAGCGGTAAAATTGAAATTTAAGTAATCGCCACTAGCGCTAACGGTGCCACCACATTCCCCACCAATGGAGTCTTCGGGAATCTGATCTTTGCCAACATAAGACTCAATCGTATCTGAATAATTATCCATGGCAGAGGCTAAAGAATCTGTGGCAGTATCAATCGTCAACAAAGCAGGCTCTATAAAAATATCTGAGTCAGTGGTGACCTTTGTGCCAGACAAAAATGCCTTAAATGCGGTATCAACAGACGCACCTATGGTTAAGCTCTCGGCTTGCGTTAATACCGCCGCCTCTGTCTTACCGATGTAATCGAACCCAGAATTGTGACTGCTATCTTCCGTACTAGAGTCTGAACCATTGCCACATCCAACCAAACATCCCATTGATAGCACACATGCTATGGCCTTATTACCAATTACCATACTTATCCCTTATTAATCAGATAGTTAACATCGTGGTGCAATATAAAGGCAAGCTCTCGCTTTGTACATTAACCTTGTCAAAATATATAAACTGAGTGATATACCTGTTCAAAAAACAACCACCAGATAATCCATAATTCAAACGGTTTGATACTCAACTAAGTAGCGTGACGGTTCGTTATGCGTCTTCGGTATACACTTGATCGTAGGTAGAGCCAATTCATTGAGCTAATAGCATATAGACAACGATTCCCGCTTGCTCTAAGGTCGAAATAGGCTCAATACAATAAAAAAAACGAGGATTCATCATGGCCATTCCGTTTTATGACGTCATCATAGGTGGTGCAGGATTGTCAGGTATTGGCATGGCATGCCATCTTGCACAAAAATGTCCGAATAAAAGTTTTGCGGTAATAGAGCGTCGTGATGATATTGGTGGCACTTGGGATTTATTTCGCTATCCAGGCATTCGCAGTGATAGTGATATGTTCACCTTTGGTTATGACTTCCGTCCTTGGCATGATCTTTCTGTACTGGCTGATGGCACCAGCATCAAAAACTACATAAAAGATACAGCCAAAGAATTCTCTGTCTACGATGAGATTCAATTCTCGACTTCGATTATTCATGCTGACTGGGATACTCAAAAACAAACTTGGACCCTTACACTAGAAGACAATGACTCCCAACAGCAGCGACAAGTAGAATGCCAGTTTTTTGTACCTTGTACCGGTTATTACAATCACGCTGAAGGTCACCGCCCGAGCTTCCCCAATGAAGATAGCTTTAAAGGACAAATTATTCATCCTCAATTCTGGCCCAATGATTTAGATTATAAAGGTAAAAAAGTCGTGGTTATTGGTAGTGGTGCCACAGCCGTTACTTTAGTCCCTGCCATGGCTGAAGACTGTGCAGAAATTACTATGCTGCAACGTTCACCTTCTTATGTATTTTCTGTACCAGCCTTCGATGCATTATCAAAATGGTTAGGCTTCATTATGCCCAAAAAATGGGTATTTAACCTAGCCCGCAAGCGCAACATTTTCTTACAACGGGCCTTGTACAAAGTCAGTAAACGCTACCCCAATGCCATGCGTCGGTTCTTTTTATGGACAGTCAAAAGACAAGTGGGCGACAAAGTGGACATGAAACATTTTACGCCATATTACAACCCTTGGGATCAGCGTTTATGCGCCGTACCCGATGGCGATTTATTCGAAGCGCTCTCGTCCAGCCAAGCGAATATTGTCACAGATACGATCAAGCAATTTGATGAAACCGGTATCAAACTAGATAGTGGTCAACACCTCGATGCGGACATCATTATTACCGCTACTGGTCTTAGCTTGCAGGTTCTGGGTGGAATGACGCTCGGTCAAGATGGGCAACAGCAAGCCTTTAGTGAGCGCATGACCTACAAAGGCGTACTCGTAGAAGACGTACCCAATTTCGCTTATATCTTTGGCTATACCAATGCCCCATGGACATTAAAAGCCGATATTGCTTCACGTTATGTCTGCCGTTTAATCAACTACATGGACGAAAACCAGCTGCAGAGTGTTTATCCCCACGCAGACGCCGGACAAAAAACCGATGCCACGGTAATGGACGAGATGCAATCAGGTTATATCAAACGGGCAAAAGATGTCTTACCTAAACAAGGAAAAGATGTGCCATGGCGTGTTTTAAACAAATACGAGATCGATAAAAAGATGTTGCTCAAGCAACCAATCGAAGACAGTCCTCTTGTTTTTCTAAGAAAGAATGAAAATTCTATTGTAGAGGAATTACAGCAAGCTAATCTTTGATATATAACTTAATCCGCTTACAAATATAAGGAAATGTATGGAAGATAAAAAGATAGATGAATTGATTAATAAAATCGGTGATAGCCAGAACAACGCTAATTTACAGTCATTATTAAACTCCACTAACCAGCAAAAGTTTTTTGGACCTAAGTTAGAGCAGCTTACAGAATCTATCAATAAAGCGTCTGATAGCTCAGGATTCCTTTCCAAAGTAGTAATAGCTTTGACATTAGTTGCAACATTCATTGCAGGCCTAGAGGTTTATCTCAATTTCTTTAATACAAATGCTTACTCTAATTATAAAACTGAGAGTCTAACTTGTATCATTAATACTCAAAAACTATCGGACAATATTCCAGTAGATCTTGCTACGGAATATTGCGATAGACTAAACAGTAATCAAAAAAAAGATAGCTAAATTTCTGGTTTGGCGAGGTCTTGCATCATGGCTTTTAAGAAGCGCGCGGCTTCGCCGCCCGTTGCCGCTCGATGATCAAACGTTAAAGAAAGCGGAATGATCGCATGGGCACAAACTTCACCCTCCCACACAACGGCTTCCCGTCGAATGCCACCGGCACCCACAATCGCTACCATAGGCGGTACAACTACGGGGTTTGCATATTTACCGGCCAAGGTGCCAAAGTTACTTAACGTAATGGATGCACCTTGCATTTCTTGCGGTGGAATTTTTCGCTCTTTTACCGCTTGGCGCAAGGCATTAAGGCCATCACGCAGGTCAAACATATTGCGATTGCGAATATCGCGCAGTACAGGAACAAATAAACCTTGCTCTGTATCAACGGCAATACCCAAGTCCACTTGGTTTAACATACGCCGCGTCATCTGTTCCCCGTCAAACCAAACATTTAGTTCTGGCTGAACTTCACAAGCATAAGCTATAGCATGTACCAATCGCATAGTCACATCCTGCCCTTCCTTCCATTGATGAATATCAACATCATCGTGAAGGGTGACAGGCACAACATTCGCATGACTATCTGCCATGGCTTTGGCCATGGATTTTCGCACACCTTTTAAAACTTCGCTTCTGCCTTTTTCATCATTCAATGCGGCGGCTTTTTCGACGTCTTCTATGGTAAATCGACCATCACCACCTGACGGCTTTAAATGAGAAAGATCGACACCTAAGCGTTTTGCTAAAGCACGCACACTGGGCGTTGCTTTAACACTGGCATTTGCGCCACTATTTGCGGGGTCATAGGCACTGCCGACAATAAAGCCTTGCTCACTATTGCCTTGGGGTGCTTTCGACAGATCACCCACAACCGTGCCGCTATCTTCTTCGCCTTCGTATTCAACAAGTGCTTCGCCCACGTGTACCGTATCGCCCTCTTCTGCGAAAAACGCCGCGACGACTCCCGCTTGCGGACTAGGTACTTCGACAATGGCTTTTGCCGTTTCTACCGAAACCATCAATTGATCTACAGCCACTTGATCACCGGGTTTAATATGCCATTCGACAATTTCTGCTTCGTGTAACCCTTCGCCTAAGTCCGGCAACTTGAAGTATTTCATTGTTATTCTTCCTTCATGCTTTTATCGACCGCGGCAAGGATGTCCTGAACATTAGGCATATAATAATGTTCGTTCTGAAAATACGGCATGTGAGTATCAAAACCGGCAACACGCTGTACTGGCGCTTGCAAATTCAAGAAGCATTTTTCACTCACTTGGGCTGCGATTTCCGCGCCTACAGCGAACGATTTTGCTGCTTCATGCACAATCACACAGCGGCCTGTGCGAGCCACACTGATTAGAATGGTTTGCATATCTAACGGTTTTATAGAAGCCACATCAATAACTTCCGCATCAATACCATGCTCCGCTAATGCATCCGCTGCTTGCAATGTTTCTGCGATACTCGCGCCCCAACTCACAAGAGTAATATCTTTACCCTGTCGCAACGTAAAACAACTATCTAACGGCAAGGCTTCACCGTTATTTTCATAGCTCTGTTTACTGGAACGATAAACCCGTTTAGGTTCTAAAAAGATAACCGGATCAGGATCACGAATGGCGGCTAACAATAAACCATAAGCTCGTGCTGGGCTGGAAGGAATCACCACACGTAAACCAGGAATGTGCGCCATTAACGCTTCAATGCTTTCGCTATGGTGTTCAGGTGCATGAATGCCACCACCATAAGGTGCGCGCAATACCATTGGACAAGATAAACGGCCACGAGTCCGATTACGCATACGTGCAGCGTGACACATCAAATGCTCTAAAGCGGGGAAAATAAAACCACTGAATTGGATTTCAGCAATAGGACGCAAACCCTGCGTCGACATACCCACCGCGAGACCACCAATCAATGCTTCCGCCAATGGCGTATCCATGACGCGTTTAAAACCAAATTTTTGTTTCAGTCCATCTGTCGCACGGAATACGCCACCGTTGCTGCCAACGTCTTCACCCAGCACAACAACATTCTCATCGTGCTGCATTTCCCAATGGATTGCCAAGTTCACCGCCTCTAGTAAAACGGTGTCCACTAATTCATGAGTATCTTGAATTGCTTCGGCCATAACGAGACCTCCTTAAGGGCATCTCTAATGCGATGAAGACATGCGATCGATTTTATCGATAAGCAAATCCAGTTGTTCGTTCATAACCTCTGGCCATTGCTCGTATAAATAATCGAACATAGCCGCAGGTTGTTGAGGTTCTCGTGCGAGATACCGTTTCACTGCAGCATCGACAGATTTGGCACATTGCTTTTGCCAATCCTGTTCCCGCTGTTCATCCCATAGATTTAAACTTGCAAGCAAACTCTGCAAACGTTTAACCGGGTCTTTTAGCCACGCTTCTTTCACTTCATCATTGCTACGATAACGCGTCGCATCATCAGCCGTAGTATGGTCACCCAAGCGATAAGTCACGGCTTCGATGAGTGTTGCCCCTTTGTGCTGTTGAATGCGCTGACGAGCTTCTAACAAGGCTTGATACAACGCCATAGGGTCATTGCCATCAACTTGTACACCATGAATCCCTGCACCAATCGCTTTTTGCGCTAAGGTCTTAGCACCACATTGAATTTCTCGTGGAACAGAGATGGCGTATTGATTGTTGTTCACCACTACGATCAACGGCAATTGCCAAGCACCAGCAACATTTAAGCTCTCAAAGAAATCTCCTTTGCTGGTACCGCCATCTCCAATTGTGGTAATCACTAGATTATCTTGTGCTTTAATTTTCAGCGCTGCTGCTGCGCCAGCTGCATGGGTTATTTGAGTAGCGATAGGCACACAAAGTGGCAAATCTTGCTTAGGACCAGTTGTACTTCCTCGCTCATCTCCTCCCCAATACGCAAGAATATCGCTCATATCATAGCCACGCATAAGTAGCGTGCCATGATCACGATAATAAGGAACAAAAACATCTTCATTTTGTAAGGCAATGCCAATTGCTGTTGCAAAGGCTTCTTGGCCCAAACTTGAGGGATAAGTTCCCATTTGACCTGTACGCTGAAGTGCTATGGCTTTTTGATCAAACACACGAGTCATCACCATGTGTTTGTACATATCACGGAGCCATTCGTCCGTGGCAAAATCTGGGCGAGGCTGAGTCCATTCTCCGTGTTCATTTAAGAATTGAATCCAATCAATTACAAAACGAGCAAGTGGTACATGCCCCTGCTCGGTAACTCTCGATTGCGATAGTTTCATATGGCCTCCTGCATAGTGGTGTCATTGCCATACAAAACATGTTCCGCCATCTCATCAGCAATCACCTGTGTCGGGATATTTTTTTGTTTAGACAAGATGAATATTTTGTTCAGTGTGTCTTTTAATTTTAAAACTTGATGATCAATTTTATCCAGTGATAATCCACGAAAATTTGAAGACGCATAAATTAGTCCACCGCTGTTAATCACATAATCTGGGGTATAGAGAATCCCTAGGTCATGCAATTGCTGACCGAGGCCATCATGAGCCAATTGATTGTTAGCACAGCCCGCTATGACCTTACATTTTAATTGCTTGATCGTATTATCATTAATAGACAAGCCCAAACCACAAGGGCTAAACACATCGCATTGCTGGGAATAAATTTCATTTACCGATACCGCTTTCGCATCAAAGTGCTTAACTGCGTAATCGACTTTTTGCTCATCCACATCACAAACAATGATTTTCGCACCTTGCTGATGTAGAGATTCTGCTAACACCATACCGACATGGCCAAGGCCTTGAATAGCAACGGTTAAACCTTGAACAGATTGATTAAACGCTTGTTCTACTGCTTCTGCCAGACCCAAAACAATACCTTTAGCAGTAGTCGGACTTGGGTCACCAATATTACTGGAACTAGCAACGAACGGTGTTTGACGACGAATGATATCCATATCACTGACACTGGTACCAGAGTCCATGGCGGTTATGTAACTACCGTTTAAACTATTAATAAATTTTCCAAAAAGAGAGAATAACTCGGCTCTATCAAAATCTCCTTCAGGCATCATGATGACAGACTTACCACCACCTTGCGGTACACCAGCCAACGCTGCTTTATAACTCATACCTTTTGCCAAACGGATTGCATCATCAATGGCTTGTGTTTCATTTTGATATCGAATGAAACGACAGCCACCCAGTGCTGGGCCTTGACGTAAATTATGTAGGGCGATGATGGCCTTTAACGGACCATTACTACTAAAGTGCAGCTCTTGCACCTTGTCTTGGGACATGAGATCGAACATAGCGTACTCCTTTTTGAGGCTTCGCCACGACTATGATTTCCCTTTTGGGGATACTATGAGTCTAGTTCTAATCTACATTTTTTTAGGGAATTGGCTACTGTGAGAGTAACTTTTTTAGTGCATATAAAAATTGGATATATCAGACATGGTACTTATCTATATCTTATTGGACTCTAGGGGCAGACTCACGAATACACAAAGCCCACTTGGTTTATTTCTTTTAAAACTCAGAGATCCATGATGGAACTCTACAATGGATTGTACAAGTGACAGACCTAGGCCGGCACCAAACCCTTCTTTATGGTTTTGTCGATAGAAGCGCTCTTTCAACTTACTCATATCCTCTTCCGGAACTCCGGGTCCGTTATCAGAAATACTAATTTCAACCAAGTCTTTTTCGGTACTTAGGGTTACGTTTATCTTCCCGTTTGTTTGCGTGTAGTTAATTGCATTATCGACCAAGTTACGCATAAGAATCTCCAATAAAAACTCACTTCCTTGAATAGAGAGTCTACGATACTCACTAACGAGCTCGATATCTTGAGCTTTATTTTCAATTTTCGGCAACATTTCAGATAAAACATTTTCTGCAATACTGACTAAATTAACAGGTCCGATGGGGATAGACTCTGGGTTAATTTTAGAAAGCGTTAATAGCTGCTCCAATAACCGAGATATACGTTTTATACCCGACTCCAAATTTCGTAATGCATGAGAACGTTGGTCCTCGTCATTGGCTTCTAGTGCGTTCTGAGCATGAATCATAATTACAGATAAAGGCGTACGTAACTCATGGGCTGCATCTGCTGTTAGGCGTTGTTCACGGTCTATAGCGTCTTGCAACCGTGAGAAAACCTGATTAACTGCCGTTAGAACAGGTTGTATCTCCGACGGTATATGCAGAAGCTGTATTGGCGAAAGGTTTTTAGGGTCACGCTTGCCTATATGCTGCGCCAATAATTTGAGTGGATTTAAACCCACAATAACAATCAAAATTATTAATAAGAGTAAAATAGGCAAACTGATCACACCCGGAAGTAACGTTTGCCTCGCTATATTATAGGAAAGCTCATCACGAATAATTTCACTTTCGCCAACATGCAACCAAAAATCCCAATCGCTATCATATAGACTGAAAACCCGCCAGCTTTCACCGTCCAAGTCTGTTCGACTGAACCCAGCATCTTGAGGTGCCATTGGTTCGAGTGGTGCAGAATTTGACTTTATTAACAACTTACCCTCTAAATTGAATATTTGATAAGCAATCTTACGCTGATAAAACAGCGCCTTGACATCGTCTGGATCTACTTGACTACTCAATGCTTCTTCTAGGCCATGATAAACAATAGGTAGGTGACTATTGTTTTGATCAATAGTAGAAACACTTTCCCCTAACAGGTTAAACAATATATTTGAGCTATGGGCTAATTGTGCATCAAATAATTCTTCGATTTCGTGAATAGCCTGATCACGACTCGACCAATACACAACGCCATGATAAATAACCAACACACTAAGAATGGCAATAACAAGAAATCGACTAATGGAGCGAAATGGCATTCATTGCTCCTCGCTCTTTTTAATCATATAACCCACACCACGGACGGTTTTGATTATCGCGACAGGTAGCTTCTTACGTAAATTGTGAATATGCACCTCTAAAGCGTTACTTTCAATCTCGTCATCCCAGCTATAAAGACTGTGTTCAAGCTGGCTACGAGTCATCACTTTATCTTGGTGTGTCGCAAGCGCCTCAAGGAGATTAAATTCTCGACGGGAAAGACTGATATCTCTATTTTCGAAACTTAAAGTGCGTGCCTGTAGGTTAATGTTGAGTCCCTGAACTGTAATGTTATTACTACTCTCTCCCACACTACGTCGTAAGAGAGCCCGCATCCTTGCTAACAATTCGTTTACATCGAATGGCTTGGGCATGTAATCATCGGCCCCTAGATCCAAACCTTTGATTTTATCTTCGATTTGATCTCGAGCCGTGAGGATCATCACGGGCGTTGCAGATTTTTTGCGAACATGCTGAAGAAAATTTAGACCGTCACCATCGCTTAAACCCAAGTCTAATAAAACTAGGTCATAGCTTTCTTGTTCGAAGGCACTCATACCGGCTTTTATCGTATCAAATTGATCACAAGCATAATTATGATTTTTGAGAGACTGCTTTAAACCATCAGCTAACGCTTGATCATCTTCTAGCAATAGAATTCGCATGAATTTTTTCTACTCCTGAACCCAATAATCAATCTCTTGCTCTTTAAGAAAATGCGTCGCATCGGCACCTTGCAACATTGCTAACGTTGAAAATAACCCGGCTTCTACACAAGTATTGGCTGCAACCGTGATGCTTTTGGGCGCTGACGTAAAACTTTGACCCGTTTTAGGATTTAGGATATGGCTGTAGCGAATGCCATCTTTCAACAAATAACGGCGAGCATCACCGCTGGTTGCGAGTGCCCCACGAGAAAGACGAATCACGGCAGAAGCACCGCCTCCGACTTTTTCTATTCCGACCTGCCAAGGAACAGGCTTGCCTTTTTTTAACGACGACTCTTCAACTATACGTGGACCATTACATGCCAAATCACCACCAAAGTTAACTAGTATTGGCGCGTTGACTTGTTCGCGGGCTAACTGTAAGCAACGATCCACTGCATATTCCTTCCCGATACCACCCAGATCGATTTCCATCCCATCAGGAACAGTTAGGAAGTCTCCGTCAAACTTTAGCTTTTTGAATCCGATAAATGGCAATAGCTTTTGGATTTCATCATCACTGGGGACTCGATCACCGCCATCAAATGACCAAACACGGCGTAAAACTCCAGAGGTAATATCAAATAAGCCGTCACTGAGTTCATTGCATTGCTGCGCAAATTGTATTAGACGTTTGAATTCATCATCTAGCTTTACGGTTTGATGCTGATTAATTTGATAAAGCAGATTATCATCGCGATAACGACTAAATTTGTGTTCAATACGCCAAGCTTCTTCAGCAACCTTATCGATAACGGATTGGGCCAGAATGCGATCGAGAGTTTCTACATGTACTTCACAGGGACTGGCCATGGCTTGAAAGCGACCAATAAAACCAGTGGACGTTTGCTCGATATTGATTGCTTTATCCGATACAGCCATATAAAGATTTTCCTTAAGGGCACCTCTAATAAGTCAATTTGACTCTGCAAGACGCCTGTAGTGCTTTCATTCAAGGAAGGCTTCGCCGCGTAATGACGAGTCCTTTCCCAGAAGCCTGACACCGGAGGAAAGTGCTACAGGCCTTGCCCTTTGGGGCCTTACTCGTGTTCCAATCTCTGTGTTGTGGTATTTTGATTTAACCCGTTAGACCTTCAATACCACGCCTTGATCTTGAAACACGATCAAGGCCAGAGCTTAAAGTGACTTATTAGAGGTGCCCTTTAATCAAAAGCCATGGCTCGAACCAAGTGACGCCATGGCTTTTCAATTTACTACAAGGATGAAATCACATCAAAACTTATAGTTGTATTGCAAGATAAAGGCATCCACTGAGGACGCATCATTGTCACCGCTTTGCTGATACAGTTCTGCGCGAATACTATTTTGATTACCACCAGGTGTAGTAAAGCCATACTTCAAGCCAACGGTGGTGGCTGTCATATCCGCTAGGCGATAATCCGCACTGACTTCAGCTGGCAAGGCTTCGTTTTCAGACAAACTATAGCGATAGAAGTCGGCCTCGCCCTGCTGATAATAACGAACATGCGGTTCCCAATAATTGGCTGAAGTCATATTGAAACGATAGCGCACATCAAAGGTATGACTAGTAATACCCCAATCATCATTCAAGATGCGATACGACACATCCAGTACATCTCCACTGATATCACGCTTAACACGAGCAAATAAGGTTTGCTTGCTGCGAGCATCCGGACGATTCTCATAGATGTAACGGCCATTCAAACCATTTGTAGCAATCAAGTCACCATTACTATCCAATACCGATACAATTTTATATGGATCATTGTGATACCCGTCACTCTGTGAGAAGCCTAAATTCACTTGCGCCAAGGTATAACGATCAATCACCTGGGTCACACCAAATAAGACTTCTGCCATGGTGCGGGTTTCTGAATCACCGTCTCGTAGCTGTGTCATGCTATTACTGCGCATATCGGTTAATGCTACCGGTGTACCGCCAACAGGCTTAATTTGGTTAGACTCAAACGACAAGCCCAAGCTCAATGTGGTATTGCGCTGGTTCAAATCCGTCAGCCACGTACCACTGCCACCCAAGGAGAAAAAATCATATTCATTGGAGACATTGGCCGTCCACATTAGGCGATTCAAGCGATTAATAGGCTGCAAATAATTAGCACTAAAGTTGATGCGAGTATCTCTAAACGTATCGTCTAAAGGTACTTCACCCACACCTGTGGTATAGCTACCATTGCCACTAGGGCGAGAAAAGGTTTGTATCTCATCTGACTGAGCAGCGCCGTTATGACTGGCGCCCGTTAGACTGTCTAAAACCAGTTTAAAACCCACGGCACTTTCATCATCAAATTCTTTCTTAATGCTGATGGCAGGTTCAATGGCACTGACTCGGTCTTGCTCATTGTAAATTAGAATTGCCACATCTGTATCCCAACCAGCAATACCAGGTGAAGCCTGCGCTAAACTCGTTGCCCCTAATAAACAACCTGTGGCGGTTTTAAGAGCGGTCTGAATATTCTTAAATTTCTTTGACATAATTTCGATCCTATCATTCACCCATTAGTTGCAACCGCAACCGCCGCCGCCAAATGTCTGGCCACCAGAACTGGCCTCTTTACTAAAGTAAATATGATCATCAAAGGCCGCATCCATGGGCGCTGAATCCAGTGCCATATCTTCGCGGGCAAGTACATCCCTTTCCCATGGTTTAACACCCATTGACGAACAGGCCGACAATAGAGTGAATAAGGAAAGAACTAATATAACTTTTGAGCTGCGTTTATTCATACCGTCCACTCCTAAGAGGCTTCTTTCAGCAATTCTTGAATACTGGTTTCATAGCTATCAATATCCGATTTCTTAAAACCAACATGGCGATGGCGTACTTCTCCATTACGATCAATGACAAACGAGCTAGGCATACCAATCAATTTGTATTGATCAGCCAACTCTCCATCAGGGTCAGAAAATACGCGAAAGTCAGCGGGTACATTTTTTAAGAAACGCTTTGCGGCTTCTATATCACTATCCAAGTTAACACCAACGATGATTAGGCCATCTTTTTTGTAACGATCTTCCATTTCATTTAACCAAGGAAATGACTTACGACAAGGGCCACACCAAGACGCCCAAAAATCCAGATACACGACTTGCCCCTGATATTGCTGCAGATCGAATTTCGAAAGCCACTCTTCTGCCTGGCTGGATAATGAAAGCGTAAGCAGCAAGGCTACGCTAAAAATTTTTTGCCGAAGAAGCATTTTGTTTTCCTCTACTGGATGCTCTGATTTCAGTATGGCTATGCAATCTTAAGGTTTCCTTAACATTCGCTGATTTATCCTGAAAAAACTGAAAAAGTGAGGACAGGACATGAAGCGGTTTCTGCTATTAATTATGATTCTTATTTCGGGCCTAGCTATTAATAGTCATGGGACCGAAAGTGAGTTTTTACCGGTAGAGCAAGCCTTTGCTTATGAGTATTCCATTGAGAACAATACCATTAGTATCCAATGGGATATTGAGGATGGTTATTATTTATATCTTGAGCGCATCCAACTTAAACAAGGCGAGACGCCTCTCAATATCCGTTTTCAGCAGACACCTAAAACGAAAGTGGACGATTACTTTGGAAAAACAGAGGTGTTCCATCACCAGTTAAATGCTAACGCTAGTCTAACAGGGGCTGAACCGCTTAAACTCAGATTTCAAGGCTGCGCCGAAGCAGGTTTGTGCTATCCGCCAGTCAAAGTGAACATGCCAGTTTCTAACTTTCATTCAAGCGATAGCTTGGCAAAAAATAGCGCAACGATCAGTGCCTCAGACGCAGGTTCTGAAATGGATCAAATTTCTCAAATTCTTTCGGGCAATAGTTTGCTTTGGCAAATTCTTGTATTTTTTGCGCTAGGAATTGGCTTGGCATTTACGCCTTGTGTCTTTCCGATGATCCCTATCCTTTCCAGTATCATCGTAGGTCAGGGTGAATCCATTACCACCCGTCGAGCCTTTTTCATGTCGCTCACGTATGTCATTGCTATGGCCTCGACTTATGCCATAGCCGGTACTGCCATGGGTTATTTTGGTGCTGAAGCCAATGTGCAAATGTATCTGCAAAACCCATGGGTCATTACAAGTTTCGCCGCAGTATTTGTTGCTCTGTCTTTGAGTATGTTTGGTTTATACGAGATCGTCTTGCCTCGCTTTATTCAGGACCGCTTGACCAATGTTCAGAACGCCCAACAAGGTGGCAGCTTAGTCGGTGTTGGCATTATGGGGATGTTATCAGCATTGGTGGTGAGTCCATGCGTGAGTGCGCCTTTAGCTGGCACTTTGGTTTATATCTCAACCACGGGTGATGCCCTGCTTGGCGGGCTCGCACTACTTGCTTTGGGTTTAGGCATGGGCGTACCGCTTTTAGTGATCGGAACCGGTGGCGGTCGATTTATGCCGAAATCTGGTGTATGGATGAATACTGTGAAAAGCCTATTTGGCATTGCTCTTTTAGCGATTGCCATTTGGCTGTTAGGACGAGTGATCAGTGCGCAATTCGTACTTTTACTATGGGGTATTCTATTGATCGCTACCGCGGTGTACTTCGGCGCACTATCTAAAAGTACCGACAATGGTTCCCGCACTCGCCAAGGAATTTTCCTAGGGCTTCTAATATATGGTTCAACTATGGTGGTTGGTTCGGCTATGGGCAATAGCGATGTATTTCAGCCATTAAAAATGCATCTACACGCTGATACAGCTTCGACCAAAGTTGAGAGCCTCATCGTCAAAACCGATGATGTAAATAAAGTTAACCAGGTCGTTAATGGCAACAATGGTAAGTGGGTTGTTATTGATCTTTACGCAGACTGGTGTGCCTCTTGTAAGATCATGGATAAAGAGATTTTTAAGCATCCAGAGACACAATCACTGTTACAAGAACTTGCTGTGGTCAAACTGGACATCACCAGCAATCAAGAAGCACATCGACAGTTTTTAAATGAACATGGCATCTATGGGCCCCCTGCCATCGTTTTGTATAAAGATGGCCTCGCCCAACCAAAGCAGAATTTAATTGGCGAAGTTTCTCGCCAAACATTTATGGTTCATATGCAAACATTGCTGTAACAAAGCCTTGTTAATATGACGTTTCAGTAGGAGGGAGTTTTATGTCGAAACAACATTATTCAACGACACTCAAAGCTATACATTGGGGCACATTGTTATTGGTCATCGCGGCATTCTTAAGCATTGAGTTTCGTGAGTTTTATGAAAAAGGCACGGAAACCCGTGAGCTATTTAAGTTCGTACACTTTCAAATTGGTGGTTTGCTTCTATTACTCACCATAGCTCGCTTGGTGATTCGTAAAGTGCAAGGAGTGCCTGATATGGTCAGCATGCCTAAATGGCAAACAGCTGTGGCCCATGGTGTGCATATTGCTCTTTATGCATGCTTAATCGCCATGCCCATTTTAGGTGTATTAACGTTAGTATTTGCAGGGAAAGATACCACGGTTCTGGGTATGGAAATGCAAGGTTGGGTTGCGGCCAATAAAGACTTTGCTCACGATTTAGAAGAAATTCATGAGTCCATCGGCGAAGCCTTTATGTGGATTATCTTTTTGCACGCCGCCGGTGCATTAGTGCATCACTTTGTGCAAAAGGACGATACCCTCGTAAAAATGAAGTTCTCAGGACGTTAATTTTCAGCTGTGATAATATGCTGCCATGATCAAGCAACTACCCCGTTGGGTTGAACATGGCGCTTTCCTATTAAGCCTGATGGCAGGACTGATTAATGCCATCGGCTTTATGGGTTTTAAACATCAAGCCATTACGCACGTGTCTGGATTGGCCACACAATTCAGCCTGTCGGTTGCGTCCCATAATCCTTCTATACATTTATTATTGATCTTGGTGAGCTTCCTAATCGGCGCGTTAATCAGTGGCCTACTCATCAAGCACACGTATTTCGAACAACACCAAAACTACAGTATTCCGCTACTCTTAGAAGCCATTCTATTGGCCTTAGCCATGTTTGCGCTGCTGGATCATTGGGTCATCGGATATTACTTTGCATCCATGGCCTGTGGTTTACAAAACGCCATGGTGACTACTTTTAGCGGTGCGATTGTGCGTACCACACACCTAACCGGCATTATGACGGACTTAGGTATCATGCTAGGACATGCTCTGCGAGGAAAAAATCTCGATAGGCGCAAGCTGAGATTATTTAGTTTGATTATCTTAGGTTTTATAGCGGGTGGAATTATTGGTGTTTACGCCTTTCAGGTAATGGCCCTTTGGAGCTTTAGCATCGCCATCGTACTCGCTTGTACCATGGCGATGGTGTATCACTTTACCATTCACGTTAAGCAGAAATCGGCTTAGCGTCTGCCTCATCTTTCACCTGCTTATTTTTTGGCGTAAACAAGGTGTAAAGAACGGGAACGACAAATAGAGTAAGCAAGGTGGAAACCACAAGGCCGCCAATAATCGCCCAGCCCATAGGTGACCACATACTCGAACCACTCAGAGTTAACGGTAACAGACCACCAATAGTGGTTAGCGTGGTTAAAAGAATCGGCGTCATACGGGTTTGCGCACTTTTTAAAATCGCATCATGAATATTGGCGCCGTTGGCTTGCTCTTGGTTCGCATAATCCACCAATATAATGGCGTTATTCACGACAATCCCCACCAGCGATGTTAAACCAACAAACGCGGTAAACGAGAATGTATAGCCCGTTAAAAACAACGCAAAGAATGCCCCCGTCGCTGCGAAAGGAATCGCCGTAAATACAATCAGCGGCTGCATAAATGAACGGAACTGAATGACTAACACCGCAAAGATACCCAATAGCGCAATGATCAAAGCTTTTGCCATACCGCCAAAGCTTTCTTCACGGTTTTCTTGCTCACCACCCACACTGATAGATACGCCCGATGGCAGATTTAATTCACCCACTTGCTGCAACACTTCTTGCGTCAATGCGGCTGTATTGAATCCACTTTTCACATCGGATGTAACCCGCGCCATGCGGCGAGTATTATGATGCTGAAAACGCGCCATACCACTTTGCATTTGCAGATTCGCGATTTGTTTTAACGGCACCAACGCACCCGAGCCACTGGTGACTTTTAATTGTTCAAACACCGATAATAAAGGTCGATCACTTTCTGATGAGCGCAAAACAATATCGTATTCATCGCCCTGCTCATCTTTATAGATACCCATATAACTGCCCACTAGCGCGGCTCGAATATCTTGGTCTAGCTGACTCAAGGAAATCCCCAACATGGCGGCTTTGTCGCGATTGATATTGAGTTTTAGATCCAGCTTTTCTTTGCCAATGGGATTATCGACGTTCACCGTACCTTGCGTATTGCGCATGATGGATTCAACTTGAGCCGCGCCTTGACGAACACTTTGCCAATCGTGCCCGACGACGCGAATACTGATGGGCGCTTCCGATGGTGGGCCTTGATGAAATTCTTTAACAAAGACACGGACGCCCGCTGTGCGATTCAAGTCTTTCCTTAGCTGCTCTACAAAGGGTTCGACTTCAGATAAGTCAGCCTTGCTTAAATGCACAAATAACTGTGCAAAGTTCGGCGTTTGACGGTCAGGCGATACATTATAATAAATCCGAGGATTACCACGCCCCACATTCACCACCACATCTTCAATCAGCGCATAGCCAGCCAATTGATCTTCAATATCAAACGCTGCTTGTTCGGTTTGATAGAAACTCGCTCCCTCAGGTAATTCGATATTGACGAGAATCATAGGCTTCTCGGCTTTCGGGAATAAACTGACACCAATGAACGGAAAGAGCATTAGAGCAAACACAAAGGTCGCAATCGCAATACCAATCACTGTTTTAGGACGAGCCAATGCGGTTTTCAATTTTGTGGCATACATGCCTTTGGCGACACCATCAAGAAAGTCGCTGGCTTTGGTAGTTTTTACGCTGTTTAGATCACCTTGCTTGCTTAAGACTTTTTTCATAATCAATGGCGTTAAAGTCAAAGCCACCAATAGCGAAGCCAGTAACGTCAAAACTACGGTCACAGGCATGGATCGAATAAAGGTACCCGAACCATTTTGCATCAATAACATAGGCACAAAAGACAGGATCGTTGTAAGCGTACCACTGGCAATAGCCATGGAGACTTGATCACTGCCCAGTGCTGAGGCTTGTTGTGCACTATAGCCATCACGTTTTAAGCGCAGAATATTTTCCACCACCACAATGGCATTATCCACCAGCAAACCAAGGGCGATAACCAAACCCACGATGGACATTTGCTGAAGCGCATAGCCCGTAAAATCCAACCAGCCAATGGCAATGAAAATGGAGATGGGAATAGCCAATACCACCACGACGCTGGGTCCACGACCTAATACCCAAAGACAAGCCGCTGCCACCAAAACCAAACCTTGAATCAGGTTACTGAAAAAACCATTCACTCGGGTTTCAACACTGGTACTTTGATCGTTTACTAATGAAAGTGTTAAATCATTGGGCAGCGTGGTTTCGTATTCGGCAACATAACCTTTGATCGACTCAACCACGTTAAAGATATTCGTCCCCTGGCGTTGAATCACATTAAGAAAGACCGCAGTTTCACCTTGATAATAACCACGATAACTAGGCAGCCCATCGGTTAACTGAATACTGGCGATATTGTCTAAATAAATGTTTTTGCCATTTACCGATGCAATTAATACGCGCTCTAGTTGCTCCACACTGGAAAAATCACCGCTTGTGAGCACGCTAAAGCGTCTATCACCGGCATGCACATGACCACCAGGAATATTATAGGAAGCGGACTCCACTGCTTGCTTCACTTGAGATAAACTCAAACCCAACGCGTGCATGGTGCCCGGATTCACCGATACCTGAACTTCCAAGTCCGCCATGGCATCTAGATCCACTCGTTTAACGCCGCCTAAACGCTCTAAGGCATTTTCTAAACGCTCACCATAGCGACGCAGTTCCACATAATCGCTAGAGCGACTGCTTAGTGCATATTGCAAAATGCCTACTTCGCTGGGTGAAATCTTTTTGGTTTCTAGTTTTGCAATACTGGAAGGTAATTCATCACGCACATTATTAATGGCGGTGACGACATCATCGTATTTTTCATCAGGATCGGAGCCATATAAAAACTCTACCTGCATACGCGCCAAACCATCTTCGATATTGGTTTTGATAAACTTGATGTCTTCTAATTCATTAATAGATTCTTCAATAGGATCAACCACCAAGGATTCCATATCTTTAGGTGTCGTTCCTGGATTCACCACCAAAACAGATACAGCAGGAAAATCAAATTGAGGGTCTTCTGCCCTTGGCATCGTTAAATAAGCAACCACACCGAGCAAAACAAAAATAATAGCGAGCAACCAAGTAAATTGATGATTACGTAAAAAGAATTGAGATACTTTCATGGCTTAAACTCACTCTTTCACTAAAAAAGATTGGGTTTGCTCGATCTGTTTAATCGCTAAAGCATCACCAGGATTAATAAACGAACCGCCTTTCACCACGAGCAAGTCACCTTTATCTAAACCACTGCGCACAAAGCCGTAATCACCTTGTAGGTACGCAAGCTGAATATTCTTCAACACGGGCTTTTGATCTTTTACAACGTAGACTTTTGCATCCATGCCCGAAGCTGAAATAAGTGACTCTAGCGGTATTTTCACTAAGGCCTCATTCTGACTTGGGGTAATCACAGCATGGGCAATCAAACCACTGTACAAGGGTTTATCGGTAAGAATCTGTAACTGAACTTCAAAGGTTTGTGTACGCACATCTGCACGGCCAGCCATTTCGCGAACACGCCCTTCAAAGCGTTGGCTAGGGTAAGCGTCTAAACGAATTTCGGCTGAATCATTCAGCGATAAACGCATACGGTCACGATCAGTGACATTCAGTTTTAACATCCAACCCTTTTTGTCATCTGCAAATACAAAAGCGGCAACGCCTGGGTTAATGTATTCATTGACCTCTAGGCTTCGTTGCAAAATTCGACCATCGGCTGGAGCTTTGATTTGAGCATGCCGACGATTAAAGTTAGCTAAACGTAAATCCGCTTGTGCGACAGAAACTTGCGTCTCCGCTTGGCGAACTTGTTCATCCGAAGCAAGGCTATCCTTACGTAAAGAGTTAATGCGATCTCGTTGGCGCTGGGCATCGGCTAACACACTTTGCGCCTTGCTCACTTGCGCATCCATCTCTTCCAAGGTCAGCGATGCTAGTACTTGACCTCTTTTCACTGACTGCCCTGCTTTTACGCGTACCTTTTCAACATAACCAGGCACTTTAAACGCAAGCGTTTGTTCAGATACCGGCCTCACAACACCACTACCGTATATGGCTTTTGCAGTCGCCACATATTCGACCGGCTTAATCAATACCGGAGTGCCCAACGTTGGCACTGATGGATCATTGGTGCTTGCCTCTTGCGACACAGTTTGTTCGGCCTTAACCGCCAGAGTTGTCGCCTGCTCAGAATTCTCATCACTTAAGCTGGCCGCGGAAACACCAGATAACAAAGAAAAGATAACGGTATAAATTGAAGATTGCATATTCATGGCTCGCTCAGCCTACTTATTTATTATGTTTACACTGAACACATACTAGAATCAGATGTTTACAGTGTCAACAATTCGTTTATTATATGTACTATGAATGACGTAAAGAAGATCTCTTCCAGCTGCCGAATATTTGGCAAAAAACAAAATTACCATCATGGTGATCTCGCCTTCTCCCTCATGCAAGCGGCATTACAACGCATTGCAAAAGAAGGCGTCGATAAGCTGAGCTTGCGCGCTGTAGCGCGTGACTTGGGTGTTTCGCAAACCGCTCCCTATCGTCACTTCAAAGATAAGCAAGCATTGTTAGTTGCATTGGCCAAGCAAGGCTTTGAGGAATTAACACAGACCACACTACAAGCAACGCAATACGGACAAAAAGACAGCTTAAAAACCTTAATGGCTATTGGCATGGCCT
Organism: Bermanella marisrubri; assembly: GCF_012295615.1. Lineage (NCBI taxonomy): Bacteria > Pseudomonadati > Pseudomonadota > Gammaproteobacteria > Oceanospirillales > Oceanospirillaceae > Bermanella > Bermanella marisrubri. Next base: position 1,246,917 of record NZ_CP051183.1, on the reverse strand, counting down.
ATGTGAACTTTGCCCGACGCCATCCTGAGCAATATAAACTCATGTTCGGCCCTTCGATTTCAAACCGCGCCGAACAATTAGAAATGATGGAAGCCGGGAATCAATCATTTAACGTCATTTTGAATGCAACTGAAAAAGCCGTGGAAGAAGGTGTACTCATAGATGATGATTATCAGCTATTAGCAAGAAGCTGCTGGTCAAAAGTGCACGGCATGGCCATGCTTTGTATCGACGGCTTTTACAAAAAACGCAGTGAAAAGGATCTTCAAAATCTTTTTATGAAAATGCAGTGGATTAACTTACGAGGGATCAGTAAACACCCCCTCTCCATTAACCCACCTGAAGAGTGGGTCGCACTCACCGAGCAGTATTTGAAATTGGCGAGTGCCTAATTCGGTTTGTGTGAAAGCTGTTTAAACTTTCACACACAAGGTTAATCCATCTGCGATGGGCAAATGGCTTAACTGAATGCGGTTGTCCTGCTGACGTTTTTTATTGAACGCACGAATGGCCAAAGTATCCTCATCGTTTTTCTGATGATCAATCACACTGCCACCCCACAGAGTATTGTCTACGAGTATCAAGCCCCCTGGGCGTAGTAAGCGCAAACATTTCTCAAAATAATCATCATAATTGGCTTTATCCGCATCAATAAACGCCAAATCATAACTGCCCTGCTCGCCGCTTTTTAGCAGCTCATCCAATGTGTCGTTAGCGGGTGCCAAACGTAAATCACAAATGTCATCTACACCGGCTTTCTGCCAATAATCCTTTGCCATGTTGGTCCATTTTTCATCCATATCACAGCACACCATTTGCGCAGGACGCTGCATATTCATGGCCATGATAATCGAGCTATAACCGGTGAACGTGCCTACTTCGATGATTTTACGTGCATTCATGAGCTTGACTAACAAACTCATAAATTGGCCCTGCTCTGGGGCGATCTGCATGCGCGCCATTTCATCTTTAGCGGTTTCTTCGCGTAGCTGCTTGAGCAACTCCGGTTCACGCAAACTGGTATCGAGCAAATATTGATACAAATCTGACGTCATTGAGAGCGTTTGATTCGACATGGATCACCCGTACATTTTGACAAAGGGATTGCTGCGTTTTTCATGACCAATAGTACTCATAGGGCCATGACCCGGAATAAACTGCGTTTCTTCTGGCAAAGCAAAAAGCTTTTGCTGAATAGCGTTGATTAAGGTTTGATGATCGCCCATAGGGAAGTCCGTACGACCTATGCCACCCATGAACAAAACATCACCCACAATAGCGAGCTGCGAGTTTGCATTGTAGAAAACCACGTGTCCCGGCGTATGACCAGGGCAATGCAAAACGCTTAAGGTTTCATTGCCGACTTTGACTTCATCACCCTCTTCTAGCCAGCGGTCTGGGCTAAAGCTTTTTGCTTGCGGAAAATTAAACATAGCCGCCTGCTGCGGCAACATATCAATCCAAAACTGCTCTTCCTTTTGCGGACCCACGATAGGCACCTGGTGCTTTTCTGACACATCTTGTGTCATACCCGCATGGTCAATATGGCAATGGGTTAACAGAACTTGCTTTACTTGCACACCTAAATCGTCAACGGCTTGCTCGATTAAGTGCAAGTCACCGCCTGGGTCCACCACGGCGGCTTCTTTGGTTTCACTGCACCAAATAATGCTGCAGTTTTGCTGGAAGGGAGTAACAGGAACAATGCGATATTCTAAAGCCATAAGTACAACGAATCTGAGATTAAGTTGCACTTATGGTAGCAGCTTCTTTTATGCCACCCCAAACTTTGCGTTAGGGGTGTTTGAAGCAGCATAAAAGCCTAGCCCATTAAACAAATAGTGATTCCATTTGCTGCTTAGCTTCATCCAAACCTTTCGCTTTGGCTTCATCACCCATGTTAAGGCCTTCTGCATAGATGATCTCTACATTCTTAAGGCCAATAAAACCAAGAATCGTTTTAATGAAACCCGTTTGTGTATCCGTTGGTTGGTCTTTATGAATACCACCACGGGCGGCTAAAACATAAACTGGTTTATCAGCTAGCAAACCTTGCGGGCCATTCTCGGTATAGCTGAAGGTGATACCCGCACGGGCAATGTGATCGAAGTACGCTTTAAGCTGAGATGGCACCGCAAAGTTATACATGGGTACGCCCATCACGATAGCATCTGCGCTCTTTAGCTCTTCAATTAAAGCCATGCTGTTTTCATGTACTTGGGTTTGCTCTGCTGTGCGCTGATCCGCTTCTGTAGCAAACGCCGTGATGATGTTGGCATCCAAGTGCGGCACAGGATCAGCAATTAGGTCACGTACAATGCGCTCACTGCCTGGATTCTGAGCCAACCACTGCTGTGCGAACTTGTCTGCAAGCTGAGTTGATTGGCTGTTTTCGGTGAAGATACCGCTGTTGATTTGTAGAAGTTTCATATTTGGCTCCAACGCTGTTCGTTTAGGTTGAAGTCATAATACATCCTATATTTCGATTGAACTTCTGAATTATTAGCTAAATTAGATCTACTTTTTTGATTATATATTCACGTCAAAGAAAAGAGGCTATTTGCATCACTTGTAGCAAGTTACTACAATTGTAGCAACATAAAGATGGAGAAGTATTTATGGCTACTACCAGCATTCGACTAGACCAAGAACTTATCGAAAAAGCTACGATTATGGCAAAAGCCCTAAACCGGACACCACCCAAGCAAATCGAGCATTGGGCAAAAATTGGCGAAATGATGGAAGACAACCCGGATTTACCCTACGAGTTTGTTCGCCAAGCGATTATTGCACAAGCAGAGCGTGATGCAGGAAAGCTAGAGGACTACGATTTTGGCTAAGGCAAAAAGCGTTTTACAAACACCGACATTTAAGAAAGCGGTGAAAAAGCTAAAGCCCAATCAAAAGAAAGACCTAGATGCGGCGGTCAGAGAATTAATCGAAGAGCCAACGCTTGGTAATCAAAAGAAAGGTGACTTGGCTTTTCTGCGAGTTTATAAATTTAAAATGAACAAACAACTCACCTTACTGGGCTATAGCTTTGATGACGGCGCGCTTGTGCTTGAGCTATTAACACTTGGTACCCATGAAAACTTTTATCGGGATATTAAACGGCAGAAGTAAAGCTCGCCTCCCCCAGAAAAACACTCAAGTAAACATTCTCAAGAAAACACACAACACATCCTACCTTTCGCAATAAGCCTAAGAATTTATAATTAATTCTTCTACCAATCTTGGCACTATATTCTTACTAATTTTTTGACCACGACTGTTTTTTCACTATAACCCCTAATATCCAATCGTTTGCTGGGTAAATCCATTGTTTACGGATTGATCAAAAACTGAACCCTGCTAGGATTACAGGCCATCAGATTCTGATGTACTGATGACTCGTTGATGCTGCACTTAGGTTCTCTTCAGAGTTCGTATCATTAGAATTAAGTACAAGAGTGACTGAGTGTTTCATCCTTCATTTTTTATAAGGACATACTCATGAAACGACCACTACACTCCATTTTATTATGTCTGATATTTCTGTTTTCGATACAGGCACAAGCAGCGTATTGGCCTTGTACCGATACAGTAAAATATCGCATCGATAACTATCACCCTTCCATTTTCCCTTCTGTACAACAAGCCATCATCGCGCAAGCTCTCAACAAATGGGCACCGTATTTTCGCGTTAACTTCCAGCAAGTATCCTCTGGTCCAGCACGCTTGGTTTTTCGCTGGGATACCTCAGGGTTTTATGGTTCAGCGGGACAAATGACTCAGTTGGTCAGAGGGGATGACATTAACGACAGTAACCCAGGGTTAATAAAACTAAACCTAACCAAATCCTGGAGCATTAGTTCTGGTTCCACCCCTTATCATCACTTAGAAAGTGTACTCTTATTTGGAATTGGCCAAGCCATGGGCTTGCCAACACGTACCTTTCCTGGCCCTGTGATGTATTACAATTACCAAGGTGTGAATAACGTACTCACGCTTAACGATATCCATTGGTCTCAATACCTTCAGGCGAAATTAGCTAAGTGCAACCCTTACTGGGAATATGATCAAGGTAATGACGGTCAACACTTTACTCAAACCAACGCAAACTCAACATCGCTAAACAATTGGAGCATCAGCAATACTGATGTATACCTTTCAGGAAACTTCACAAACGATTTTGGCCAAGAGCTATTAATGATCAAACCTGGCGTACAAGCTGTTTTGGCAAACCGTTATATCAGCTCAGGATTAAACCAATGGACCGAGATCTATACGCAGAATTATCCGTTTGGCAGTCACTGGTGGGGGAATGCTCAAGACCAACACGTAGCAGGGGATTTTAATGGCGATGGTTTTGACGAAATATTATTAGCCAATCCAAACGGGCAATACAAAACCTTTCAATATACCAATGGCTATTGGCAACAAATTCAAGCAGCCGTAAACGGCGACATTGATAATGGAGATCGTCTGTTAAGTGGCGACTTTAATGGCGACGGTGTCGATGAGCTGATGCAAATCAAACCCAGTCAGGGCAAACATGCCACCATGCGTTACAACTCACAAACACAAAACTGGGACATCATTAATCAAGGACAATCAGGTTCGATTTATTGGTGGACTCTCAGCCCAAGCGATCAATATCTCACAGGTGACTTCAATGGCGACGGCCGTGATGAATTACTGGCATTGAATCCAAATGGTTGGCATCACACCATGTATTGGACTGGATCCCAATGGGCCTATTTAGAAGGCGATGGATCAGGCACCATTGCATGGTGGCAAATTTCTTCGAGTGACAAGTATGCGGTTGTGGATGTACAAAACGATGGCTACGATGAGCTGGTGGCGATCAATTCAAATAACGGTTGGTCACACACAATAAAATACCAAAACGGTCAATGGCAATTCATGTCAGGTAATGATGGCGATAGCGCTATTGGCTATTGGGATATTTCAGCTAATGATTTGATTGTGCCAAACGTTCCTAGAGATGGAGAACTCATGATACTGAACTCATCCGGTTGGTGGAAAATTGTTGGGTATTAATAAATTACAGCTAACAAATCATAACCCGTAACACAAAGCCCCCAATTATTTTCGGGGGCTTTGTGTTAGCAAATGGCTATGCACTGACTTCTCTTCTTTCATGTTTGATATCTAATACCACTGCCAATATCGACAACAGCACCACACACAAAGCAACAAACGCGGCAAGCTGCAATCCGAAAACAGTGGTAGCAGTATTACCAGACAACAAACTACCGCAATAGCTATCTTCAATTACATGGGCAACCAAAACGCCACCCATTACCGCGATGGAAATCGCTGCCGCCAACCGAATAGATTCCTTAAACCAAGTTAGCCATAACGCTATTAAGCCCAAGGTTATATTGGTGGTCAGTTGCCATACCTCGTGCAGGCGTGCATGGGCGGGCCATTCCGGGTTAAACACATGAGAATACAATTGTGTTTTTATGGAGACATCTTACTTTGGCATGCAGACACCTTTAAGTTTTCTAAAGGCATTCGCATTATCGGGAGAGATCCACCCAAAACCTATGATAAAACCCACTATTGGATAAGCTGAATTTCTGAAATACATATATCCTCGAACCGCTTCCCTTTATAGACATCAATAATGTTGAAATCCAAGCCCTTCCTTATATCAATCGGCTCTTCAAACATCACTACTTGAGGCTGATCTGTATCTTTCAATCTGAAGGCTTGCTTCCATTTCACATCCTGCTCTCTATCTATCCGGTCGTCCATATAGAACTCGATATTTCGTACCCGAGCGTTGTTGGCAAACACATTGTCGTTTTTTCCGTAACCATTAATGATCTTTAATCCCTTAACCATAACTGGTTCCCCATCAATACTTTTCGCGTGACTGATTTCTTGAGGATCATATTCACCATCATCATTAAACGGCACGATTGAAAAGGTTTTGCACTCCAACATTTTTCTATTACTACACCATGCTGTTCTTCTGCTGCCATCAAAACCAAACCGCCAATGATAGTCACGGTAGTATTTTGAATCTAAACAGTCATTGTCACCGTTTTTCGAATGCATGGCTAAATCACTTCTCCAAGAGAATGCAATGTTATCCTCACTACTAGGAGACCAATTCTGCTTATTTAAGACAGCTCGACCCGTTTCATCCAACTTCCATCCAGCAGGATTTAATTCAATGCGAGAAGCAACATCCTTTGGCAAGGTAGCGACTGCTTCAAAATCTTTTACCTTTCCACCAAACCACGTGTTTGCTGTTGTGGTTATATATTCAAAAACCCTTTGATTGCTATATCTAAGACCAAATGACCAAGTTTCATCCTTATAAAACCAAGGAAAGTCATAGTAGATAGAGACTTTCTTGGTCTCATTTGCGCCAAAGGAAATGGATTTAGTTAGCCAAACCGTAGCGGTATAAACCGGGTTTGCTTCATTCAAAGCAACATGCTCTTCCACCCACTTAGCCGCCGTTTTTCTGTTTACTAGGTTAAGATCGTAAGCGCCTTTAGAATATTTAAACCCATTAAACGTTTCTGCCACATCATTTATTTCCAGATTAGGTCTAAAAACTTTGTAATCTTGCGCAACGTACCGATCAGCATCAGAATCCCAATCTGCCTTCCATCTCGTATCTTGGGGGAATGCAATCGTCACATTGTGGGGAACATCGTCGTTATTGGTCAGCCAGAAATGTCCTTTCACTTTTACTCGTTGCCCAACATCAAAGAATAACCGTTCTTTATCTAAAGAGATCGGAGCGGTCGTTTTCTTAAGGACAATGTTCCCGGATTCACTAATATCATTGCTAATATAGCCCCCAAAATTGGATACTGAGTTATGGGACACTAGCAAACAGACAATTATGAGTACTATACGCACAACCATTTTACCTTCTAATATCTTAGGGTAAGTGTAGTAACAACCAACTTACTACCTTTTTTGACGCCGCATTAAGGTGTGAGCAGCGCTTGGCTATACTTGAGCGAAGCGAAACTGCCAAGTGTTGCGAATCCCTCTTAAATGCTTTGTTAAATACTAGGAGAGCAGCCCCTATTAATTCATTAATTGGGCACTACTCTCCTGAATAATTACTAGTAACTAAGCTTATGCCAACGAAGCGTCTCCAGAATAAATCATCAATTTAATTTTTTTAGATAAAGAGGCTTGAATTATATCTTTACTTTGATAATGAACTTTCGAATACTCAGTTCTAATTGACCAACACAAAATATCTAAAATTGCGTTAGAAACCGCAATATAGTTATTCACAAACTGTGCAGAGGAATCAGCATCAAAGTAAGGAAAGTGACCTAAAGCGCCTACATTTTGCATATTTGACTCTGTTGCAGTATGAACTGAAGCACAAAGTGTAGAATATAAATCCTTCAACCTGTAGTACTTCTCTTTGATCTCTTTAGTTTTGAATACTTCAGCATCCCCTGACTTATCAATGACTTCATAAGTGTTTTTGATAGAAGTAATGTCAGAATGTACAGTACTTCCAAATGCTTTTAAGAAGTTTTCAATAGAACTTCTTAATATCTGATCACTTCCTTTATAGCACCCATGAAGCGAAACAAATAGAGAGCTTCCAAGCTCTGAAATTGACTCTCCTAGATATTTTACGAACGTTGAATCCATGTTACTTTTGAAAGGTCCCATACCTTTACATATGGAATGAAGCTCCAAAACCGAAAAATAAACCTTGTGAGTTCTTTTTAAATTGTTAAAGTACTCAACATTATCTTCATTTGGTAGTCGGTATTCACTTACAAATTCTTTTAAGCACTCAAAATCGTCTTGTATCAATCTCGTCGACATGCTTTACCTCGAAGAAAGCTCATTTATAACAGTATTCCAGTTGAAGTCATTACTATCCCGATCGCGTAATATCTGTTTTGTTTTTTCCTTATTACCAGCTAAAACAGCCAATGCCTTAACTAAAACATTTAGACCTTCATCATCTAAGTCAACTGTAGCGCAAATTACCCTACCAATAACATCTGCTCTAGAACTCCTGCTAAACCTAGTTAATTCAATACCTAGTACAGTTTTTGAAAAGTCAGCTATATCTTGATTACGCTTAAAAAGATCTATATCTAGAAATAGAGCGGGTAACGCCCCAACTAAAAAATGTTTATTAGGATTTTTAGATTCGTACTCCCCAACAGCTTTTTTAGCGTCAGACTTATCGGTAGCCAAATTTTCAATAAGAGACGCCGCATTTCTGAAATCTATTTTTGAGTAACTATCCATAAGCCATGAGAGTTCTTCTAAAAAACGTAAAAGCGTCTTTAGTTCTTTTTTGTCTTTCATCTTAGTTCTCCAAACCTAATTTCTGTAGTGCTTCTCTAGTAATATCTGCTATCGCCATTTTTAATTTTGAATCATCGGTATCCAAAATTAATTCTTGGTTACCTTGTCGTCTCGCTATTTCCGTTCGCTTCAGTAATGATTTTTTGAATCGCTTCCCTTTCCAGAAAGCAGCCGAATCAAGGTACTCTTTGGCATTTTTGTAAACCGTTTCTCTTTCATCTGAAATTGTCAACACCACACCAAGGCACTCGATTCCAAGCGAGTAATTCTCTTTAACTCGATTTATCACATTTCTTAAGAGGTCAACACCAGTAACTGATAGAGGTTCAGGTTTAACAGGAACCAAATAATAATCAGATGCGATTAAAGCAGCGGACATCCAAGTAGAAGGCGTTGGTGGAGTATCAATGATAACTAGGTCATATAGCCCTGAACTTTTAACAATGTCTATATATCTTTTTAAGCGATGCTCTCTACCTTGCCCTCCTGTCATATCCAAACGATAAAGCTCAAGTGCACCGGGAAGTAAAAACAAGTTGTTTTTGCGTACCATTGGCTTAATTTCTTCTAATGCAAGAGGTTGAGCCGGCAATTCCCCCTTCACAGAGCTAGTTTGAACTCTAGGGTTATCATCAAAGATATCAACAATCGTATGCCCACCTTTTTCTAGGTAACCGACATAATCTGAACCATGTACTAACGCCTGAGTAGCATTAAATTGAGGATCTAAATCTATAATTAGCACTCTCAATCCATGTCTAGTTGCCATACAGTCTGCAATATTTATAGACAAGGTTGTTTTTGCAACACCACCTTTCATATTTACAAAGCTGACTACCTTCATATTATTCTATATTCCTTCAAAAAAACGATGCTCAAAGCCAGTGCCAGTATCTCATAAGTATATGGAAAGCAACATGATAGAAAACAAGAATACGAGCCGTATCAATTACATAAAAATGGACAGGGATGCTTCAGAGTTTGCGCGAGTACGCATATATGAGTTTGGTACTCACGGTAGAATTAACATATACCGCCTCAGGCACCGGCGGCGAAGCCGTCCAGCCCACGAAGTGGGCGTTGGTGCCCTGACTGGTTATATGGGTTAACTGTTGATAATGCGTTCATACTCTTCTCTAGCATCATCGTCGATTTTTACATTGGTAGATTCGGCCCAGTGAGTATTTGAGCCTCTCTTTTTAATTCCGGAGACCCAATACTCTTCTCCAGTTTCTTCATCCATATGATTGCCAGAGATCCCACCTTTTTTGATGCGAGAAAGAGCCTTATCTTGGTAGTAAACAGTTTTACCTGATTTAGAAAAAGTAACCCAGCCAATATGCGCTGCAAAGTCGTCAATATATCCTTCTTTGTTTTCGATATACATGACTCGTTTACTTTGTCCTTGTGTAAGCTGGTTCGTCATTTCTTATCCATATAACAGCGTGTTATACGACCTAGGTACTGTTAATAAACTATATACGGCTTGGAGGTGGGGATGAATTTCCCTTTCTTCTCAATGACTTACCGCTATATCCATTAGCCGAGTTAATGTTATCCACAACAATAGCACGCCGGTTTTAATTTGAAAACGCCCATTCGCATAACTCATCAACAGGGCCACATAATTCTATACCCTTGTGCATAGTTATCTCTAGGGCCCATGAATCGGGGCTTCTCAGGAATCGTTCAAAATAATGATATGCGGCCTAGGTGCTGTTAACCTACTGTATAAAATTCCACTACATTTAAAATTAGTTGAAATTCGAAGCTATTTATCTCCGATTCATCAACACTCCGAAAAGAAATGGAGAGTCGATTCATTAGCTAAAGAATGCGGCATGTCACGCTCTGGCTTTTCCGCTCACTTTAAACGCTTATTAAACCCAATGGCGAGAATCTAGCTTACCAACGGTTAAAATAGCAACATGAACCATTGATTTACTTGGCGCAAGAATTGGGATATGAATCAGAAGCGGCTTTTTCACGCGCGTTTTAGCGAATTATGGGAGTGCCTCCCTGGAGGGTTTAGGTGATTGTGTCAGCTACCCATCAGAGTATTGAAGAAATAATCGAATAATTATTGCGCTCACAAGGCCAATCAAGAATAGTATGCCTAACACTAATTGCTTATTTTTTAAACAAGGCGATGGAGTGCTGTTGCCGATTCCTTTCATTGCAAATACTGTACTGTAATTATGTACAGCCAAAGGTTTACTCTGGGTCAAACGAGTGATATCGTTGAGGAAACTATATGGAACAAATAAGCATGAGCCTTCCTGACAAAACACATGATATTTTAAACAAATTGCTGGAAGTTTATGACCAGAAACAAATAGCAGAGAAACTAAACCCAATTACCGTAAATGATTGGTGTCGAGAAACTATCAACAGGGTTCTCAAAGGCAAAAGTGAAAAATGCTTTAACGAAAACGAGCTATTTTTTCTAGAGGGCTTGCTTCCCGAAAAACCACCACACTACGACAACCCTGATTTCACGTTTATAGACCTGTTTGCAGGTATTGGAGGAATTAGAAAAGGTTTCGACAATATAGGTGGAAAGTGTGTTTTTACCAGTGAATGGAACAAATATGCAATAAGAACTTACAAAGCGAATCATTTTTGTGACCCTAGAGATCACAAATTTAATGAAGATATTCGCGACGTTACTCTTTCGAACATTGATGATATTTCTGAACGAGATGCTGATGAGCATATTAGAAAGATCATACCTCATCATGAGGTTCTTCTAGCCGGCTTTCCCTGTCAGCCTTTTTCTTTAGCTGGTGTTTCAAAGAAAAACTCACTAGGTAGAAAACATGGGTTTGAATGTGATGCTCAAGGAACATTGTTTTTTGATGTGTGCAGGATTATTCGTGCCCGAAAACCAAACGCGTTTGTGTTAGAAAATGTTAAAAATCTTAAAAGTCATGATAAGGGTAAAACCTTTAAAGTCATCTTAGAGGCTTTGGATGAGTTAGGTTATGATGTAGCTGATGTAGATTACTCTGGTAAAGATCCCAAAATTATTGACGGTGCAAACTTCTTACCTCAACACCGAGAACGTATAGTTTTAGTCGGTTTTAGAAAGGATCTGAACCTAACCAATAGATTTACTCTAACTAATTTACCGAAACCAAGAGAAGTTCCATCTCTATCTTCCTTGTTAGAAAAATCTGTAGACGAAAAGTACGTACTCACACCCAGACTATGGGAATACCTGTATGAATATGCGAAAAAACACCAAGCCAAAGGCAACGGATTTGGTTATGGACTAGTTGATCCAAAAAATAGCTCGGCAGTGTGTAGAACTCTATCCGCTCGTTATCACAAAGATGGGTCCGAAATACTGATTGATCGCGGCTGGAATAAAAGAACTGGAGAAACTGATTTTTGGAACCAATCAAATCAAAAGCGTCGTCCTAGACGCTTAACCCCTAAGGAATGCGCAAGATTAATGGGATTTGAAAAGGTAGAAGAAAGCCCTTTTATCATTCCTGTTTCAGACACTCAAGCATATCGACAATTCGGTAATTCAGTTATTGTTCCTGTTTTTGAGGCCGTTGCAAAACTAATGAAACCATATATCCAAGAATCGATAAAAATAAAACCTAATAAATCTGCTGCCTAAGTCTCGCAAAAACTAAGTATTATCGTATCCATCTTTTACTCTAAAACTAAGAGTAAAAGATGGGTATTATCCCTATTCTCGTGTACTCCCCCTCTCTCGCTTTATCGTCAAAAAACGGTCTAATATTGCAAGCTTATAAAAATATCAGTAGATTGTAGTATTTTATTAAGGAAGCATGAGTAAAATGGAGTTCAGTGATTTAGATTTCTTGAACATAGAGAGCATGAATGATGTTCATGATAAATTAAAATCAAATGATTGTACGATTGCTCTAATCAAAAAGCTGCCAAAAAATAATAACGATAAAAATCAAGTCTACTTTCATCATGATACAAGTGCTTTAAACTCTGTATATGATATGACTTTCGACGAACGCGAAGCTAGCACAAGCCTCACTAAAAGAGCATCAAATCCAGGACGATTAATACCTCAGGCTATATTCAATGAATTCTATTGGCTAAAACGCGACGGCAGTCGTGAAAAAGTTAAAGAATGCAAGGCGATAACCTATCACCAATATCCCGAGACTCGCTTATCAGGGTTTCAAACCATCCATGGAAACATGCCAAAGGCGATGAGCGTCGAATACACAAAAAGCGATGCTCTCAAACCACGCTACCTAGTTTTAGGCGCAACTGACAATGGTGTAGCGATAGCAATGATGATTGTTGATCCATTAGATAAATTCTATAGCGACTTTAAGACTCTGAAATTTTTTCAAGGATCTAAAATTTGTAAGCTACTTGAGATTGAACATGTTTCCAATAACACAGAGAAACTTAAAAACCTGCTTTCTCAAAAAATTGCCAATCAGAGTCTCAAAGGTTGCCGCCTACTAAGTTCAGGGGAAACAGCCCCCTTCACTGGAACTCAAGTGCACGGGTATACACTCGAGCATGCTTTAGGGATTATACCCAATAGTAATCATGATGGTGATATTTTGGGCATTGAATTGAAGTGTTTTACCCGAACCAAACTATCACTCATTACAACAGAGGCCGATGGTGGCTTGTACCATGAAAATTTTAACAACTTCATGAAGAAATATGGCTATCTTAAAGGCGAAGAGTATAGACTTACAGGCCTTCACAGAGCCTATAAAATAAACCCAAAGACAGAATTAACCTTGAAAATCATATGCTTCCCGGTTACAAAAGGCTTAGAAGAAAAAGATATCACGAGAAAAATCTATGATCCTAGCATCCCATTTTCAAAACAAATGAATGGTATGCAGGTCATTCTTGAATACTCTAACGGCGATATTGCAGCCTCATGGTCTATTGAACACCTAATGAATAAATGGGGGGCAAAACATAATGAAGTTGTTTACGTTCCAGCAAAAGTCGTTGAAAATACTATTGCAGAAGAAAAAGAAGAAGGTTTTTTAAAGCGTGTTGTATTTCAAGACAAGGTTCTCTGGTGCTTCAGATCAACTGTAGAGAATCTAATAAAAGCAATCCATGACGGAATTATATATCTCGATCCAGCTCCAAAATATAATGAAATGGACGCTTCCAAAAATAAAAGGCGAACACAATGGCGTCTAAATAATATCTATCAAGCCTCTGAAACACTTTATGAAAAAACTGAAACTATTATGTTAAGTAATGAACGATAGGTGGGGTTTGCGGCTTTAAACATTCTTCGATTAAAGCCGCTTGTCTTTTTAATTGAGCTAGTCGTCGAGATCTTCAGAATGATCCGCCAGCTTTTCCCGCTTGATTCGATAATCACCAAACAACCAATAGGACATGGCTTGGCAGGTGAAGTAGCAAATAAACCCAGCGGTGATGATATCTGATAAGAAGTGCCCACCTTGTACGATGCGGCCCATGCTCACGATGGCGCCGATGACAAGCCCTGCTACGAATAAACGACGCTTGCGGAATACCCATGCGAAGGCAATAAACCAAAAGCCCATGGCAGCGTGGCCGCTGGCAAAACTTTTGTGGTTGCCTTCTACATCGTTCATTTTAAAGGCGGGAGCGAATTCGTGTTGGCCGCCGAAGTTTTGTGTGTTTTCTGGCCGTGGGCGATCCCAGTTATCTTTTAAGATGGGGTGCACAATAATGCCGGGGCCAATCAATAGGGTCAGCAACAAAAACGTGGTGTATTTACGGGTGCCGTGCATGGCTTTGATAAACCAAGGGGCTGCCAGCATCAGTAGAAATATTGGGATGATGAAATGCGGCATGTAACGGAATACCACATAAATGAATTGAATGATCGGGTCATGATCTAGTGGGAAGCCTACGCCTGGCTCGTAGAATAGCTCGCTAACCTTGATATCCACTTCTGGGAAGGTGACACACAATATGGCGAATACAACAAATAGGGGGATTTCCCAGTGGCGTTTTACAAATTCCATTCATCTCTCCTCAATCGGCGGCGATATTGTGCCATAAGACACGCCTAAATAAAGAGGAATCGGCTGTAAACACTATAGCGGTGCGGTAATGCCTAAAATGAAATATTGGGAGCCGGATAAATCGCCATCATTCCCAGCCACCGAAGCTTGGCCTGCTTGCTTAACGCCTGCACCCATCATCCAATCAAATGCCAATGGCGAACGACGCAATAAGCGAATGCCGATGTCCCATTGCTGGTAACTAAAGACCTGCTCGGTTTCCTCTTCGCTTAAATACACCCACTGACCGCCCTCGCGCGTGATATGAAAGCGAATGGCGTGATTGCGGTTGAGGGCAATGCGGGAATAGAAGTTGGGGAATACCCAGTGATGCTTGATGCCTTTTTTAGGTTCGCTAATCAGGCCAATTCTTGGGTACCAAGTGCGTACACCAAAACCGCTGTCTCGCGCGGCACCCAATACCCATGAGGCTCGAGATGTCACGTGATAGCGCATCTGCCAATGAAATTGTATTTCATAACGGCTTTGATCAGTTAGAGATTCATCACTGTAGTAAGTGGGTTCTAAATGCCATTGATAGGATACCTTGCCGCGTTGGCGTGGGTTATAGCGTATGGGTAAAGAAGCGAAATAAAAGCGGCGCACACCATCGGCGGTACCAGATAATTCAAACTGGTTTTGTTCGAGGCGCAAGCCTGCGTAAAGGCGGCCCGGGCGGGATTGTATATCGGCAAATGGGAAAGCCAGCACCGTGCGAGATTGCTCGAGATTTAACCCGTCGATGCCGCTGAATTCTTGTTGAGAACCTTGCTCGTAGGAAATCTCGATGGCTGACGAAGCCAGTGCGACAGGTGCAGTACTGATGAATGCGTACGAGGCAATAACCCGCAAAGTAGCCAGCAAAGCGATGCTCATCCATTTGCGCCCCTTTACTGCTCGCACCCCTAAAACCATGTCCCCCTGTTTACCCCCACCAGCCGATTCATTGCTCTACCCTATCTACTGAGTGTAGCAGTATAATTTGGGGGCACGTTTTAGCAGTTACTTAGCCAAACAAACTGATAAGGCTGAAGTTGAATACTGCCGTAGAGGTTGTCGTATTGGGTATCGCTTAGTAGGTCCACCCATGGTCCTGCTTCGGGCAAGTTTAAGCTTGCCAACGAAATGGTTTGCGGCTCAGTGGAAAAGTTATACAAGCAAAATATTTTTTGTTCGCGGTCGATGCTTTGACGCCAAAAACCAAAGACTTGATCGCAAATATGCAAAATGAATTGCTCGGCGTTGGGATGAAACGCTTTTTGTTTTTTGCGCACGGCCATAAGAGCCAGCATTTGATTAAATACTTGATGATGATGGGTTATGGGGTTGTCCAATTTTTCCACTAAATCGGGCTGCTGCCATTTGTAGCGGTTAATGGTGCGGTTGTGGTTAGTGTGCTCTACCCCTTCGTGATAATTATGCGTGCCCATCAAAGAATGAATATAAATGGCAGGCACCCCTTCAAGCGCGAGCATGACACCATGGGCACATAAGAACCGTGGGATTTGCCATTTGTCTGGTCCTTCTAACGTGCCCTGAAGTGCATCGTACAAGGTGATGTTCATTTCATAAGGGCGGTCTTGTCCGTCTGCTGTAGAGCGCCAGGAAATTAAACCACCAAAACGTTTAATGCAGTGCACCATTTCGTTGATTTCTTCATCCGCCAGCAGGCCTTCTGCTGGACGTAGACCAATGCCATCGTGGCTGGCCAAGAAATTAAAATAGAAGGTTCCCATTTGCGGTGCAGGCATGCCGATGAGCCATTCTTTCAAGTGCTGACACTGCCCGCTTAGCAAACCTTGAATTAATAATGGCGGCAATGAAAAGTTATAAACTGCATGGGCTTCGTTAGCGTTACCTAAGTAGGATAGGTTTTCTGCATTGGGCACATTGGTTTCAGTGATGATGATAGCGTCTTTACTGTAGTGCTCAATGAGCGTGCGGAATAGGCGCACCATTTCGTGGGTTTGCGGTAAGTGAATACAGTTTGTACCGGCGATCTTCCATAAAAATGCGACGGCATCCAGTCGGAAAATACGCACTCCGTTTTCTAAATATAAATGAATGGTTTTCACCATTTCTTTTAGCAGTTCTGGATTTTCGTAATTTAAATCCACTTGGTCGTGACTAAAGGTACACCAAACTTTCTTTTTACCAGACAAGGTTTGTACTTCCCGCAACAATGGCGAGATCCGTGGACGCACCACTTGGCTTACATCAAAATCTTCGTCTGGTGTGATGAAGTAATCTTTGCCGGGTGATTTATCTTGCTTAAAGTTCTCAAACCAAAGACTTCGACTTGAGCAGTGATTCACTACCAGATCCGCCATTAAGTGAAACTCTTTGGCAATAGTTCTGATGTCTTGCCAGTCCCCTAGGCTTTGGTTCACCTGAGAAAAATCGATCACGGAAAAACCATCATCAGAACTGTATGGAAAGAACGGTAAAATATGCACGCCATTGACGATGCCCGCTAGGCGGTCATGACAAAACTTACGCAAAGTTTGCAATGGCGCTTCGTCTTCTTTTTGTATGGAATCACCATAGGTGATGACCCATACGTCTTCTTCATCCCAGCGGTTGCCATGGCTATCGACATCATATTGCTTAACGTCCAGCCCCATAATGGAAATGAGATCACTAGCAAGCGCCTGTGTATCCACGTCAGGATAAATACAATCAAGATGGCCTTTTACCTTGTAAAAGAGTTCTTCGCTGGCAGACATACCACTTCCTTTATAAATACGATTTCATATCCGCTTCGACGGCCGCTTTAATGTCCCCGAGCACATCGGGCATGGCACTGGTGACACGGTTCCAACTGGGGATAAACGGTTTTTCCATTGGGTTATCTAAGAAGTTTTTACCGGCTGTAAGAATATTCTTGGCGAACATTTCTACTGCTTTTTCTTCTGCGTGAATATCCAGTTTTAAACCGTTCATCATGGCATCATTGTAGTAAGTTTCGATAAAGTCCAAAGCGATACGGAAATACGTCGCTTTAATAGAGCGGAAGGTTTCTGTATTGAACACCACACCATTGGTCGCTAGTTTACGAAACAGGGCTTTCGAAATATCGATGGACATTTTACTTAAGCCTTTTGCCGCATCTTCCGCACTGAGCTCTTGGTGTTTATGGTCATAGGTTTCAGCGATATCCGCTTGGCATAAGCGGTTATTGGCATAGTTTCGATTTAATTCACTGAGTACACCGATTTCTAAACCCCAGTCGCTGGGTATACGAATATCATTGATTACATCAGTTCTGAATGAAAACTCCCCTGCCAATGGATAACGGAAGCTATCGATGTAATCTAGGTAATCGCTTTGTCCTAGGGTTTTCTTTAACGCGCGGATCAATGGCGTTACTAATAGCCGACTCACTCGGCCATGAATTTTGTCGTTAGCAACACGTGCGTAGAACCCTTTGCAGAATTCATAATTGAAAGCTGGATTAGCAACCGGATATATCAAACGGGCTAATAGGCTGCGATCATAGGTGAGAATATCGCAATCATGTAGGGCCACGCTTTTTGCCGAGTCCGAAGCTAATACATAGCCTAAGCAATACCAGACGTTACGACCTTTACCTGCTTCCATAGGCGCTAAGCCTTCCGCCTGCAGTTTTGCGTCGATGGCGCGCAAACGTGGGCCGTCGTTCCATAAGACTTTGAATTTTTGATTCAGTGGCTGAAAAAACTCTAACGCTTTTTTGTATTGCTCTTCTGTGGCTTGGTCTAAACCAATGACGATTTCGCTTAGGTAGTCGACTTTGCTGAGTTCATTGACGATGTTCCCCAACGCTGGGCCTTCTAATTCACTGTAGAGTGATGGCAATACAAGTGTCATGGGTCGTGTTTTAGAAAAGCTTCGCAGCTCGTCTTCCATTGCCTCTAGCGGGCGCTGATTCAAATTATGCAGTGTGGTAATGATACCGTTTTGATGAAAGTCAGCCATGGGAGCCTCTTATGATTCTAATAATGATAGGTTATTCAATAAGCATTCGATTTTTTGTCGCCAACCGGCAGGACCGTATTCGTCGCTATACAGTGTTGGCTGTTGAGTATTTAAATTTGGGAAGTCATTCACCGGCGATTTAATGCAGATGGGATAATCGCTGTAATTCAGCATGGCGATGTCGTTGTGGTTATCACCCAGTGCGATGATTTTGATATCGCTTTTTTCAGGAAATAACTCATTGACGTTTTCTTTTATAAACTGCAAAGGTGTAGATTTATCGCACTGGCCTTGCAAGTGATAGAAGCGCCCGCCTTTCACTAAGTTAAAGCCCGCTTCCAAACAGGTTTGCCTTAGCTCTGTGAGCTTGGCTTCTGAATCTTGCCAAATGAATGGCTCTGAAAACGCTTTGTGAGAAGACTGTCGCGCTTTGCTTTCGTCTAGCCCGGTAAGCTCCATGATCTGCTGTAAAGACCAATCGGAGTAACCGCTAAACTGCCATGCTTTTTCAGCACGTAAACCATAAAGGAAATCGGTGACGTCTTGTCGTTCGCGACCAAAGACCAAACAGGTCTCGTCACCCATGATGCGTTTTTCAATCCCTTTCAAAGATTCGCTTGATAAGCGACGAACATATTCGTTCGGTAACACTAAGCCTGATCCATTCTCCACAATATAAATACTGGGGCGTAGTCGTAATTCGTTAACGATGGATGCGACTTCTGCTTGTGATTTACTGGTATTAACGATGATGGGAATGTGCAGTTTGGTGAGGGCTTGAATCGCGGTAAGTGCTGGAGTGTAGTCATAACTGTGATGGTCCAACAATGTGCCATCCAAATCGGTGCTGACAATGAATTGAGTGCTATTCATGCTCACCTCCTTTTTCCTGTTGCGATTGACCCAATACCTTTTTGGGCTTTTGATCCACCAGCTCGGTAAACTCGTGTTGATTATTGAGTTTTAAAATCCAGCGTGCATAATCTTTTAGATTTTGTAAGCCATGCTCGGTTAAGCGCTGATAATGACTAATAAATCGCTTTATTTGTTCAGGGCTTTGAATGCGGTCTAAACTGCGGCTTTCTGCTATAGCCGCTTTTTTCAGTTTTTCTTCTTGCAGCAAGCGCCACTCGTATACACAGTCAAAGTCAGGCGCTTGCAGCACAATGAGATCTTCAAGTAAGGCATACAATGCTTGATACTCACTCGCTAGTTTTTCATTAACATATTGGCGCCATTGATGATCAGTATCTTCTTTGGCTTCTAATTCGTTTACGTCGGTTTTTAGTTCGCTGTCGCTTTGCGCAGGCAGTCCCACACACCAGCCTTCGAATATCACAATATCAACCGCACCATGAACTTTTTCCCAATAGGTTTTGCTGCTGCGATCGTCCATAGCTTTATCAAAGTGCGGCACGTTAGTGATTTTTTCTTGCGATAAGCCGGTTAGCGTATCCATGGCGAGTTGCACATCATGTGTGCCGGGCACACCTCGGGTTTTTAAGAGAGGATGGACGCTTTCAGATAATTCAGTACGTTCTTGGTGAGTGAGGTAAAAGTCGTCAATGGACACCAATGTGACGGACAATGGGTATTGCTCTATAAGGGCTCGTAAGAATTCGGCGGTAGTACTTTTGCCACTGCCCTGTGTGCCTTGCAATCCGATATACCAGGTTTTGCCTTTGTAAAACTGTTCGTGGTGCTGACAAATAGACTGGGCGAGTGGTATTAGATATCGGCGAATTCCCTCTTGGTAATTCTTGGGTAACAGGTTGCTGGATATTAACGCTTCTATTTCTGCGTTATTCATTAATTGGTTCATGGGCCTTCCCGTCCGTTTCTATGCACTGTTTTAGAGAAGCCTTGAGCGGTTTTTATTGGTTTGCACTTTTTCTGTGCAGTTTTTAATCGTCGCTCGCGGTACTTCTCGTTTCTAACAATGCTCTACTTAGGGTTTTGCAATTTATGAACCAAAGTGAGGCAAAGCAGATGCTTTGCTTGTTATTGCTTAGCTATTTTCCTCCCATAAGCGCCCATCTTTCGCTAACAATAAGGTGGAAGCTGCTGGCCCCCAACTGCCTGCTGTATAGGTATCTGGGCGCTGATCACTGGTCTGCCAGTGGTTCAGGATGGGGTCAACCCATTGCCATGCGGTCATGAGTTCATCTTCACGCAGGAATAACGTTGGGTTGCGATTGATGGCATCCGCCAGCAACCGTTCGTAAGCTTCAGGCACGCGATTTTTATCTTGGTCGCTTTGATTCAGGCTCAATACCATTGGACGCACTTGCATGTGGTTGCCCACACGCTTTTCACATAATTGCAGACTCACGCCTTCATCAGGCTGAAGGTGGAATACCAATTTGTTGGCCATGGTCTTTTTATGCTGCATCTCAAAAATACTGTGTGGCACCTCTTTAAACTGCACCACGATTTCACAAGCGCGCTTGGCGAGTCGCTTGCCGGTACGTAGATAAAACGGTACGCCGCTCCAGCGCCAGTTATCAATTTGAGCCTTAAGGGCGACAAATGTCTCTGTGGTGGAATGGGTATCCACGCCGGGTTCATCTTTATATTTAGGGACCATTTCCCCTTCGGAGATGCCTTCACCATATTGGCCGCGCACGACGCATTCGCTGATATCGGCACCAACGATAGGTTTGAGGGCTTTTAGGACTTTTACTTTCTCTTCCCGCACGCTTTCTGCTTCCATAGACGCCGGTGGCTCCATGGCGGTCATACATAAAAGTTGAAGTAAGTGGTTTTGCAGCATGTCCCGCAAGGCGCCTGTGCCCTCATAAAAACCCGCGCGTTGCTCGACACCCACGGTCTCACTGATGGTGATTTGAATGTGATCGATATAGCGCTGATTCCATTGATGCTCGAATATACTGTTGGCAAAGCGCAAGGCCAAAAGGTTCTGCACAGTTTCTTTACCGAGATAATGGTCAATACGGTAAATTTGCGATTCTTCAAAAAACTCCGCTACGCGGCGATTGATCACCATGCCGGACTCATAGTCGTTGCCAATGGGCTTCTCAAGCACGATGGCACTATGTTCAGTGATGAGGTTATGGGCAAATAATTGCTCGCAAATCACGGGATACAGCCGCGAGTGCACCGCACAGTAATAGACCACAGGGTTACCAGAGGCGTTGAGTTTTTTCGCTAACTTGCTGTATCCCGCTGCCTTGTAAAGATCCACGCCCACCAACTTGATTCGCTGTGAGAACGCCTTCCAAGTTTTTTCGTCGAATTCTGCACCAAGTTTGCGCACCCAGTCTTTTACTTGCTCGATATAAGCACTTTGTTCCGTATTGGGGCGTGTGATTGCCCAAATATTTCCCTGTTCGCTGAGGCGACCATCGACATGCAGGTTGTATAAAGCAGGAATGAGTTTTCGGTGGGCCAAATCGCCTTTTGCACCAAATAACACCAGTTCAAAAGGCTCCGTTACGTCTGGCATGCGCATCTATGGCTGCTCCTTGTCAAAAATTCGGAATTAAAATAATTCGTGCACTTTGTGTGCCTTTCGTTCAAATATCATTCGCTTTTATTCAGGGTGGTACGTTTTTCGCTCTAGCTAATTTACAGCAAATTAATGAGTCCGCTAAATCTTAATCTGATGATGCTATGTCACAAGAGTGACAACTACGAGACTCATAATCAAGAAAACCGAAAAAGGTGCCCACTATGATTTCAAAATGCCTCTTCCCTGTTGCTGGTTATGGCTCTCGATTTTTACCTGCTACCAAGGCCATGCCCAAAGAGATGTTGCCCATCGTGAATAAACCTCTGGTGCAATACGGTGTAGAAGAGGCCGTCGAAGCAGGCCTCAATGATATGGGCTTTGTCACAGGCCGAGGCAAGCGTGCCATTGTTGATCATTTTGATATGAGCTATGAGCTAGAAAAAGAAATCGCCGGCTCAGGAAAAGAAGCCATGCTGGAACCCGTCACCAATCTCATTGAGCAAAACGATTTTGCTTTCACGCGTCAGGTGCACATGAAGGGTTTAGGGCATGCCATTCTTTCTGGTAAGAACCTCATGGGTGATAATCCGTTTGCTGTGATTCTCGCCGATGATTTGTGTATACCTGAACCAGGAGATATTGGTGTGCTTGCACAAATGGTAGAGATTTATAAACAATTCCGTTGCTCAGTAGTTGCCATTCAAGAAGTACCCATGGATGAAGTGCATAAATACGGTGTGATTGATGGTCAAGATATGGGCAATGGCATCTTTCGTGTATCCGACATGGTGGAAAAACCCGCAAAAGAGGACGCCCCCACTAACCTGGCTATCATTGGTCGCTATATCCTCACACCTGACATTTTTGATAAGATAGCCGACACTCAACCGGGCAAAAATGGCGAAGTACAGATTACTGATGCCATCATGAAACAAGCGCAACAGGGTTGCGTTATTGCCTATAAATTCCGTGGTAAGCGATTCGACTGTGGTTCCATTGATGGGTTCGTCGAAGCCACGAATTATGTTTACGATAATATTTATAAACAAGGACTCTAAACACCATGACCCAGCTTAGTTGTTTTAAAGCCTATGATGTACGCGGTCGTATTCCTGATCAGCTAAACGATGATATTGCTTATCGTATTGGCCGCGCCTATGGTGAATACCTAAAACCTAAGCAAGTGGTGGTTGGATATGACATCCGCTTAACCAGTCATGAACTCAGCCGAAAAGTTATTGAAGGCTTAACGGACGCTGGTGCCGATGTCATCGACATTGGCCAATGCGGCACCGAAGAGGTGTATTTTGCAACCAGCCACCTGAAAGCGGACGGTGGTATTTGTGTTACCGCCAGTCATAATCCTAAAGACTACAACGGCATGAAGTTCGTGCGCGAAGAGTCCAAGCCTATTAGTGGCGATACTGGTTTAAAAGACATTGAAGCGCTTGCCGCAGCCAACGAGTTTGCAGAGGTAAGCCATAAAGGCCAAGTCAGCGAACAAGATACGCGCCCTGCTTATATTGAACACTTGTTGACCTATATCGATGTTGCATCACTTAAGCCTTTGAACATTGTTTGTAATGCCGGTAACGGTGGCGCAGGTGCCGTTATTGATGCGATTGAATCTGCATTGCCTTTTACTTGGAACAAAGTACATCACGATGCCGATGGTAATTTCCCCCACGGCGTTCCAAATCCACTGCTTGAAGAAAATCGAGCACCCAGCATTGAAGCTATTCAAGCATCTGGTGCGGATATGGGTATTGCTTGGGACGGTGACTTTGATCGCTGCTTTTTCTTTGATGAGAAAGGCAACTTCATTGAAGGCTATTACATCGTCGGTCTGTTGGCCGAAGCCTTCTTGAAAAAAGAAAGCCCGAATAAAATCGTGCATGACCCTCGTTTAATTTGGAATACACAGGCGCTATGTGAAGATTTGGGCGGTGAAGCTATTCAAAGTAAAACCGGCCATGCATTCATTAAAGAACGCATGCGCAAAGAAGATGCAGTATATGGCGGCGAAATGAGTGCCCACCACTACTTCCGTGACTTTGCATACTGCGATAGCGGTATGATTCCTTGGTTGCTTGTGGCTGAGCTCATGAGCAAAACCGGTAAACCACTGTCTCAGTTAGTAGAAGAACGCATGGCAGCTTACCCTTGCAGTGGTGAAATCAATTCTCGCTTAGAAAATCCTAAGCAAGTGATTGAGGGCATCACCAAGGTTTATAGCAAAGATGCAGAAAGCACAGATTACACCGATGGCGTGAGCATTAACTTTGCTGATTGGCGCTTTAACCTACGTAGCTCCAACACCGAACCGGTTGTGCGCCTAAATGTAGAAGCACGTGGCGATAGCGCGCTTATGGAAAGTAAAACCAAAGAGCTTTTAGACAAGATTGCTCAATTTGATAAAGCGTAATTAAGCGCTTATCACATAGCTCTTTAAGCAACCAAAAAAGCGATGACAAACATATCTAACGTTTGTACATCGCTTTTTTTATGACTAATTTCTAATCATTCATTTTTCTAGTGATCATCGACTGCTCAGCCAATGAAACATACCGGCTTGCTTGCCCAATACTTTAACCGATTCATGGCTATCCGCCGCTCGCCCCGCTAAACCATAGCAAACATGCAGGGGCAACAAGTGCTCTTCTCTTGGATGACAAAATCGAGCATAAGGTGCGTCTTGCCAATTCGCTAATATTGACTCTCTTTGGCTTTCATTCAGTGACTCATCTGTACACACATCTTTGAGCCAATCTTCAAACGCGAGATTCTTTTCTTCATCTTGATGGGACAACGAAGAGAAAAACGCGCGCATATTGTGAAATGAAAAACCTGAGCCAATGAATAGAAGGTTTTGCTCAAGCAAGGGCTGTAACGCCTTTCCGATAGCAATATGTTTCGCAGCATCCAAACTATGAAGTAGTGATACTTGAATCACGGGAACATCCGCTTGCGGAAACATCAACTTCAAAGGCACAAATACGCCGTGATCGAACCCCCTTTCATGCTCTAGCTGGTTTGCAATGCCTGCCTTAGATAGTTCAGCACTCACTTGCTTTGCTAAATCCGGTGCGCCAGAGCTTGGGTATTGAATCTGATACGTTTCAGCAGGAAATCCAGAATAATCGTAGAGTAGTTCAGGCGATGACTGCGCAGTTATGCGCACGTCTTGCGATTCCCAGTGGGCGCTAAACACCACGATGGCGTCAGGCCGTTTTAATGACTGACCCAAGGTTGTGAGGTATTGAGCCAACGCTTCATGATCAGGATCTCCTAGAAGCGGCAATGGGCCGCCTCCATGAGAAAGAAATACTATGTCTGACTGTTTCATGTCATACATCCGTTATTTTGCAATGGCTTTCACAAGTTGGTTATCCAATGCGAACTTACCAGCACCTTGAATTGTAAGCGCTATAGATACCACAAATAGTGTCAGTGCGTATTCGTAACCATTATTGGACATAAATAAACCGTTCTCAAAATGTACGGCAAATATCGCAACAAGCATTGTGAAAGCAGATACCAATGCTGCTGGTCGAGTTAGCAAACCCAATACCAATGCAAGGCCGCCAAAAAACTCTGCACTACCGGCTGCCAAAGCCATCAGGAAACCCGGTTCTAGACCGATGCTCGCCATCCATTGTCCTGTGCCTTCTAGTCCATAGCCACCAAACCAAGCGAACAGCTTTTGCGCACCATGGGCTGCCAAGATTAGACCCACAGGAATACGCAATACGGTTGCTGCCAAGCCTGCGTTTGAGGTCAGTAATTGAATCATTGTTTGCTTGCTCATAATCGTTCTCCGGTTAATTCATTGTGTAAGGCGTTCGCCTCAATCAGTAAGTTCATATTACTATCAATGAAAAGACCTATTAATACGCCTATTATTTAATTATTATCAACATTTTATTGTTAATAGATTTATGCATGAATGAGGCGGGCACACGACTATGGACACTCTAGATACTATTCGCGCCTTTATTGCGGTAGCTGCGGAAGGCAGCTTTACCAAAGCCGCAGATCGACTGGATACTTCACCGCAGCTGATCAGTAAGTATATGGGGCAGCTAGAAAGTCGCTTGAATATTCGCTTGCTCAATCGCACGACTCGAAAAGTACAGCTAACAGAGGCCGGAGCCGCGTACTTAGAGCAAGCACAAGATCTTATCAATCGCTTTGATGCTATGGAGAATGAAATTGGTGATCTGCAAACTCTACCGCAAGGGAATCTGCGTATCAGTGCCCCCGTTTCGTTTGCCAACCTGCACATGGGTGCCTTGTTAAGAGAGTTTCAAAGCCTCTACCCAGATATCAGTATCGATTTGCAGCTAAACGATCGTAAAGTGGACATTGTCGAGGAAGGATATGATGTGGCACTACGCATTGGCCAACTGCAAGATTCATCGTTGATTGCCAAATACATTGCGCCGATACAGCTACGTATCTGTGCATCCAAAGATTATTTACAGAAAAATGGTATCCCCAAAACCGAAGCGGATCTCAAGCAGCATACATACCTAAGTTACAGCTACGCAGAACAAAACCAGTCCATCTTTAAAAACGCAAAAACTGTGATCACCTGCAACAACGGGGACATTCTAGTGGATCATGCGATTGCAGGCAGTGGCATTGCCATGCAACCCACATTCATTTGCGGAGAGGCATTAAAGCGCGGCGATTTAGTGAGTATTTTGGAAAATTACACACCCAAGGCTTTGGGTCTCTATGCGATGTATGCGCACCGTAAGTTTATTCCACTTAAAGTGCGCTGTTTCTTAGATTTTATAGGCGGTTACTTTGGTGAAGCACCGTATTGGGATTAAGCCGTCTGTGATTGCTTTTCAAAGAGCTCGCCATTGTGAGGGAACGTGATATTCAATAAGAATACGATGGCGGCTCCACTTTCAAATAACTCACTAGAACGCGACACATCTTTGATAATCACTTCCGCAACTACGGCTACTGCAAACCAAGCTAGAACGTGATGACCTCTCGCGATAGGTACTGAAAAATAATCAGAGAATGCTTTGAACTTTTCACTCTTGCGATAGGCAATAGAAAACACGATTAAATAAGTAAGTAATGCTAGACCCAAACCTAAGCTGAAAATCAGTTTATTAATTTTGGTTTCGCCTACAACCAAGTTATGTAGATTGGTTTCTTTTTGTGCATTGTTTTGTTCAAACCATTCTGGGCTTTCGATACCAAGAATACGCTGACCCCAAGAGATCTCTTCACCAGCACCGAAGAATACGAGCAAGGCAAGGAAACCCCAAACCAATACAAACATGGCATTCTTTTGTGAGCGCAGATCGACAATGCGCTTGATGCAAACAAAACATGCAATCAATAGTGCAATCACAGTTACCCACTCTACAGGACCATCTTCGCGCGCCCAACCTGTGGTGTAGTATTCTGGATCAACAAATGCGATCACAATCCCAACCAACATATAGATTGCCAATAATGGATATACCCATTTTTCAACATTATGCATTTGCTTGAACATAGCGAACCTTCTTAATCAAAATATTAAATGCGTGGGCTACCCATTTAGATAGATAGCTAAATATACAGGCAACTACGACCAATGGATCGAGTAAATAATTCCAGAGATTCTGTGTTTCATACAAGCCAACGCCATTGCCTATCAACACCATTGTCATCACAATGGCTAACTGCCAAGACTTTACGATAACGGCAAGCACGGCTATGGCAGCAACGACAGCAACTAAATAACCATAACCAGTATCACTTGGATAACCAAGAGAATACACATCAAACATGCCCCACCCCATTGCCGATGGATATAGAACAATAGCCAACAATAAGAAAGTAAGCTTGAATGCATTGGACATTTGATACTGGCCCTGACCTACGATTGACATCACAGCAATGGCAACAGTGGCCATACTTAAATCACTTAAGTAACCGCGACTAAATTCTACAACGAGCCAGTTTTCTAAAGGCAATACAATCACTACTGCAGCAATAATATAAGCATAGGGAAACCACTTTCCCCAACGTCGCGCTTGAATAATGTATAGGATAACGGCCATTAAAAGTAAGCCGTGCCCTAATAAACTCGCTATGGCTGTCATAATAAAGCCTCCAACCACGCCTGATTAAACTGGTGATGCACAATGCTTTCCCGATCTCGGGTATAAAACACATGATAATCACCTGATGTGGTTACCGTTACCCACGGGTAGCCATAGGTTGCATTGAGATTTAAATCTTTACCTGGGTTTTCAAAATAATGTTTGGTCGTCCAGGTTTTGCCATTATCAGTGGATACCGCAAGCGCCATGGTATTACGCGGAAACTCTACCTGACGAGTGGCTTCATTGAATAGCATCCAAAGACGATCTTTGTTGTCTTTAAAACCATAAACCGCAGAGTTTGGATTATCGACGGCAAGTTTTTCATAGTCAGACCAGGTTTTGCCGCCATCGGATGTTTTGGAGTAATGTACTTTTTCGGTATGGCGACTGCTATCACGAATTAGCGCAACCGCGTGATCAGGATCCTGCACGATAACAGTAGGTTGAATAGTGTAATCGCCATCGGTAATGCGATATTTATTGATCACTTCGCCTTGAAGATTCACGCGAATCATTTCGCTAAATTCGCCAAACAATTCGTGATAACCAGTGATACCGATAGTGCCATCCTGATAAATAACCGCATCGTTTTTTACGAGTGTACTGATATTAATGAATGGCGAAGTTACGAGGCGCTTTGATGAATGCCAACTTTGTCCATCATCATAAGATACTGCCATATTCACTTGGCTTGTAGCCCACCCGCCTAGTGAGACAGTGACATAAAATAGTACAACTGGACCTGCGGGATGTTTGACTAAAACTGGGTTGCCAACTTTTTTAATGTAGCGGTTAAGCTGTTGTGAGATGTCATAGCGATCAAGCACTTTCTCATGCCCAATCCAAGCTTGTTTTGATTGATCAAAGACCGCTTTATATAGCGACACATCGGTATGCCCTTCACGGGTACCGCCATACCACATAGCGAGTAAGTTACCATTATCTAACTCAATGGCTGTGGCACTGTGTACAGAGGCCGTTCCACCATCTGTTGCAGTCGTTTCTATTAGTTTTGGCTGGTCTGCTTCTGCTGAAACCTGTTCAGGAAAATAAAAACTAGGCTCTGAATATTGTTGCTTGTTTAGGGATAACCACACACCTAAAACAATAATAGGCAGTAATGCATATCTTTTACTGAGTGCTTTAACGGGTACTTTCACGTTCGCTCCTTCAATTGCGCCCGCATTATCCTTTGGCGATGGAATTGGTGCAAGGTTTCAATAATAGATAGGAACGATCTGCGTACCATTCATACATCGGCTGTATCCGAAGGCTTAGACTATTGTTCTGATACATACTAGATGAGCAAAGGATAAGATTGGTACAACGCCATTCTTAGCTTGGCTTCAAATTCATTTGTCGTTGTTCAGTAGTCTAGTGGGTCTCACACTGTAATAGAGAGCTTTTTAAAGTTTGAATGATGCTAACGATGTTGGTCTAACTATCAGGATACACCCCTTCTTGTTTGATATTAATTATCATTTGCAATAAAATACCCCGAATCCCAGCAGTTTTTAAGGTGAATAGTGTGAATTTGGCGACTTACTGGCTAGACATCATAGGTGGTCCAGTCGTATTACTACTCGTTTTATTTTCCATCTGTGCGTCAGCTTTGGTTTTAATTAAACTGTATCAATACTGGATGCTCGCACCCAAAGATAAAGTCGCTGCAGATGATCTTCTGCGTCTGTTTTCTGAGGACAATACCCAAGCAGTGTTAGAGCTATCGGAAAACCAGAAAAACGGCCGCATTCAATTAATTGCACAAGCTCAAGATATGATTCAAAACAACGGCTTGAATATGGATCACCTTAAAACTGAGTTGTTCCGTCGGGCTCGTTTACTTTTACGCCCACTACAAGACTATTTAAGGCCTCTGGAAATCATTGCGACCCTAGCTCCGCTACTGGGTCTTTTCGGTACTGTGCTCGGCATGATCGAAGCCTTCAAGGCGATGGAAGCCGCTGGAAGTCAAGTTGACCCGGCTGTGTTATCCGGCGGTATATGGCAGGCCCTATTAACCACTGCCGTTGGTCTAGCGGTGGCTATACCCGTCACACTTATTCATGGCGCACTAGAGAAGAGAGCCGAAAATACGGCTGCGCAAATGGAAAATGATATCGAGTTTATGCTGACTCATATCGCCATGAAGTTGAGCCCTTCTACTGAGAACTCGTTGCGTAGCGCTTAATGTCAAACTTGATCGAACACGAAGGTTTACAGCCACAACAACGTAACCGCAGTATCGGATTAACCCCGTTGATTGACGTTGTATTCATCCTACTCATGTTCTTTATGCTGACGTCCAGCTTCATTCAACAAGATGTCGCTTCTTTGCCGCTACCGTCCACCACAAAAACGAACGTCAAGGATTCAGAATCCGCCATGCTCTTCATGGCTTCTAGTCAATGTCTGCACCTATCGGTAAACCAAGCCACACCCATGCAAACTCGATATTCCATTAAAGACATAGCAGTACAGCTCGACTCTATGTCGATTACCGACAATCAGCCGTTGCTGCTATTCACTGGCGAAAGCACTACCCTACAAACCATGCTCACCGCACTAACGGAACTAGAACAAGCTCTAATTCCTACGGTTTTCGTAAAGGCGCTGAAAGACGGCGATATACCGCCTTGCGAAGCACTCCCGAGAATGTGATATGCAATCCCTGATACCCACTCCTTTACGCAACCAACGGGACGATAACTTGATCCCATTGATCAATATTGTATTTTTGCTACTCATATTTTTTATGATTGCCGGCCATGTGCGTTCACCCCTGGTGACGACGCCATCATTACCCACCAGTGAGACTCTTAGCAAGCAACCACCAGCATCACCTGACCTTCAATTGGAGGTATCGCTTCAGGGTCAATGGTATCTAAATGGCGAAACCATAAATGAAACTCAATTAAGAAAGAAACTGAGCAAAGCAACCGCAACGAAGGCTATCAACCTCTATGCGGATAAAGATTTACAAAGCCTCCACTTAAATTCGCTGCTCACATTACTGCGCCAAAGCGGGTTTCATCACGTGAATATCGTGACAGAAAAGGTCATTCATTGATGTCCCCGGTTCCCACTATCCCTATTCAGTCGCCACGCACTTTACCTAGAGGATTCCAATACGCGGCACTGACAACGGCTTTGCTCGTGCATGCCATTGTGGCCACTTGGCTCTACGCGCCCTTAGAAAAAAATGAGATGGGTAATAGCGAACACTATGGAGTGGGTGGAATAAACATTGGCAGCGGCAGCGTCGCCAATGACCAGATGATTACGCAGCGCCTAAGAGCAAAAGAAACAAAAACCAAAACGCCTAAACCAGATACGAAAACGCCACCTGTAAAACTGGACGATTCAGTTCAATCATCCTCAACGAACAAGATCGTTATCCCCAAAAAAAATCAGGAAGATAGAAAACCACTAAATGAAGAGGTCACGAAACACTCTAACGCTAAGCAGCCGCTCATTTCGACCGGCTTAGCCTCAGATACTGAAAATGGTGGTCAAGTCGGCGCTCTTGATCATTACATGAAAGAATTACTCAACTGGCTTCACCAACACAAGCGCTACCCCAAGAAAGCAAAACGTAAAAAAATTGAAGGCGTCGTGCACCTCGCCTTTACCATGAACCGGAAAGGGGAAGTTCTCGAACATCGAGTAGAACAATCATCTGGATCAAGCATTTTGGATAACGCAGCCTTAAGGGTTTTGGTTCAGGCTTCACCACTGCCACCTGTTCCGCAAGACTTTAATACGGGTAAGACCAATCTATCATTAGTCCTCCCCGTAGAATACAAAATCCAATAGACCTCTTTACAGGTAACCCCTATCGCTCAATGGACGGGTTTTGAAGTACGTCTATAGACGCTGGAGTTAATCTGGACGCAGCCGAAACGGATTTCAAAAACGCGTCTAACGCTAGCAACTCTTCGTTACTCAAGCCTAGAGGTTGTATCAAATCATCAACCACTGGAAAGAAAGGGTCGTACTTGGTGGCATACTGAGGGTAATTTGCATTACGCCCCTTAGTCATGCCCGCGTTGTACATGGCTAAGACACCGACAACCGCACCACTCTTCGTTTCCGTCGCCAGTGTAGGAAACACGCCGTTATGCATATAGGGTGCAGTGAACGCAATATCACGTAACGGGGGAACACGGAATGCCCCCATCGATTCATGACGATAATCCAGAGTAAATCGGCCTACATCTTCAAGACGACGGCCATAATATGTTAAACCAGTATTACGAAACGATTGATCGCTTAGCGTAGGCCCACTGTGACAGTTTGCACAACGAGCTTTGGTTCGAAACAAATGCAAACCCCATATTTGCTGATCTGTCATAGCCTGTTGATCGCCAGATAAAAAGCGATCAAAGTCAGAAGGCTTGCTAATCAAGCTACGCTCAAATGTCGCGACCGCCTGCTTAAAGCGATCCAATGAAATTTCAGAATCACCAAACGCCGAAGCGAACAAAGCTGGGTATTGTGAATCCGCTTTTAATCTGTCTAACAGCTCGTCCAAGGTAAGGGCCATCTCTAACTGGTCAACGATAGGATGAATAGATTGCTCCTCTAAAGATCCTACCCGCCCATCCCAAAACTGCGATGTGTTGTAAGCTACATTTAAAATCGGCATAGCATTGCGCCTGCCATTTTTACCATCGGTTCCTGGAGACAGCTTTCGGCCATCACCCCAATGTTGATCTGGTATATGGCAACTGGAACAGGCGATGTTTCGTTGTTTAGATAGATTTTTATCGAAAAAAAGCGCTTTTCCCAACCGAACTTTTTCTGGGCTGTAAGGATTGTTTTGGGGAAACGCCACTGGCGGTAGTGACGCCAATTCTTTAAATGGAACCCCTTCATCTAAAGTGGCTTTTGGCCATTTGCCAGACGGCTGCGAATACGCGTTTCGCAGTTGTACCAAATTCACTGGCGTGGTGTCTCGAACCGCAGTGGGCGGCGGCGCATCCGCGGTAAAGGCGATCGGTAAGAGCTTAGCTGCTTCAGTGCTTTCGTTTATTTCTTTCGTAACGAGGTCCAGTACCTGAGGCTCCCCCTGATCACCCTGCACCCAATACGGACCTAAGCCACTGACAGGCAAACTCAATGGAAAACGCCACGCTCCACTGTCAGAGTCAATCAAAGACATCATTTCCTGTACCGTCGGCAAACGCCAATTTGTATTACCACAGTGATTATCTCGGATTAACTCGTCAATGTTTGTCCCTGCTTGAATAAGGTTATAGTGAGATGCCAAGCTTGGATCAACGGCCCATAAACGTACACCTAATGGCCAGCGAATTCGCTTTTCGAAATAATCTACGCAGGCCCATGGTGCCTCGTTAAATTCCAAATATTGCCATCTTAATGGGCGCCCTTGAGAATCCAGTCGCAGCATCAGGGATTGCTCTATATTCAATGGGGTGTTGATATTTAATTTGTGTTTACCCTTCATAGAATGATGGCTAACCGCTAATTCATCATGGTACTTCACCTGATAGCCAATGAGGTGTTGAGGATAGCGAGATAAATGCTGTGCTAGAGACCAAGTATCAGAATATCTCGACAACAATATCGGAGATGCTTCTAATTTTTTTGGGGATGCCACTTGAGAATAAAAGACGCTATGAATTGCATTTGCTATTGCTGTTAATTTAGCCTCACTGGATGGTTTCACACCGCGAGCGTCAAGCAAACGACTGTTCGCTTCGATATCTAATGCCAAACTTGCTGTACTCATTGGGGAGACGATAATAGGCTGATCTGATAGACGACCTCTTAATATGTAGCGCTCACTAAACACCTCCACTATGCCTCTATCAGACGGAATATGGGCAAGATTATGCAACTCAAAAGACCCATCATCAATCAATGGGACGGGTAACGATACAGGCTTGTCTTCAATTAAAATTCGTGCTTCAAAACCAGACCAATCCCATGAATCATAACCTTCAAGGCTAGCTCGGCCCATGAATGAATCTGCACTACCGATAGCCGGCATAACGAGGAAAAACAACGAGATCAGAGTGCCACGCACACCATGTTTAATATTTCTGAACAACATACTCAAAACTGAACCTAAGGATTTCAGGAGATTATATACCAATAATATTGATAATGATTCGTATTTATTATTTAATGTATTTAGTGAACAAGTGTACCAATTAATAATTCTAATAAACGTGGTTGCAGTTGCACAAAGATGAGGGAGCAAAAGAAATTTATGACTTTACTGAGCTAATGCACGGGAAAACCCTATGAAAAATCTGCTGAAATCAGCATTGGGGACAGCGTTAATCGTATCAATGATCGGTGGATTAACAGCCTGTTTCGATGAATCTTCCTCCTCTCCTACTAACCCAAACTCGACAAGTACCTTGTCAGGTATCGTAACCGATCCGGCGATAAGTGGTTCTAAGGTGCGCTTAGATGATCTACAAGGTAACGCACTCGCTTCTATACTCACCACTGACAAAAATGGTGAATTCGCTTTTGACTTTGCCACTGAGAATTTACCAAGCTCTGCAATGGTTTCGGCCAGTGGTGGCCACGACACCCAAACCGGCCTAGATTTTACTGGTATTACTCTTAAAGCTGTGGTTGAAAGTAAGTACACCGTGGTCTCGCCCCTTACGACCCTTGTGGTAGAAGAAATGGAAGATTCTGACAGTGATTACTCCAGCACAGTAGAAACCATTGCCAAGCGCTTTAATCTAACTCCATCGCAAGTGGTTTCAGATCCTACTCAAGATACTTCCCTACAAAAATTAAGCATTCAATTAAGCATGCTTGCTACTGCATTGCGAACCGATGATGGTTTTGATCGCGTTGAGCAGCTCATAGAGGAAAATGGTGTCGTCTGGTCTGATATTGCAAGTGAAGTGAATAGCACCCCAGATATCTCGGTTACCGCACAAGCCCGCGTGACAGAGTTGGTGAATGAACTGCAAGCCATTGATCAGATCGAAAATACGTTGAGTGCACAAGAAAGCCTAGAGGAAGTAAACAGACTATCTATTGTGAACGGTGTTACTCGTTTTCTAGAAGAGCAGCTGGCGTTCACTGCAAATGATGACGTAACCACTGCGAACATCGTGACACTGGCGGAATCGTTATGGAAAGCCAATGATAAACAAGGCCTAGCCAGCGACAGCCTAAAGTTCGCAAACCTTGTGCGCTATGTGTTTAGCACAGCTCAGATCACGACCGCTGACTTAGAAAGTGCAGACTTCGAACTAAACGCCAGCATGCTATCCAATATTGCTGATATTGCCGCTCTCAACGTGATTGATCATACAATCCCTCTTGGGACCGAGGAAAAACTAACGTCATCGGACGCAAAGCGTGACTATTTCTATCAATCTGATCTATCACCGGCCTATCAAGCCATCAAGCTATTCAACTCAGTCAGCGATGACAACATCATAGACCCTACGTTTGTAAACATCGCTAAAACCTATGCAGAACAAGGCATGCTTGATGAAGCTAATGTCATCTTAAAAAGTCAGATTGCAATGCCGTTTTACCAAGCTAAAGCTAATCTTTTTGTGGGCAATGTTCTATTGGAACAAAAAGGCAGCGACGTCGCGAAAGCCTATTGGGATACCGCCGCAAGCATCTTATCCGATTACTTATCTAGTAAGGGCTATCTGAATATGGATCAGGCTGACGCGGCTTTAATTGACGGGCTAGCCAGTGCGTACCGTGAAGCTGGCTTCTCCTCCGAAGCGGACGCCACTATTACTCCCGTGAACAACTTCATTGCCGAAAATGCGGGTGCCTATTCTGTCGCCTATTATATTTTAACTTTCTCATTTTCAAATAAAGCAAAAGAACTGGTTGAAGCAGCTGAAGCGGCTAACTTCACTGAAGATTCAGTTCGCGCGGCCAAGGCTTCTATCGATCTATTCGCCAACATCAATGAAGGTGTAGGCGCCCAGTCCAGCGCTAATAAATGTGACGGTGCAGACTACTTTAAAGCCCGCACGTTCAATTACCCGAAAATTGCAGAATATTATATTCGCATCGGAGATACCGCCGGTGTGCAAGCGACCGTCGATAAGTTTGAAGGCATTCGTGCTGAAGAGTGCACAGCGCAACAAACCATTGCCTACGTAGACGACATGGCCTCTGTTTATGGTTACCTAGGTACCATCAGCGACTATATTGATATGGTGAATAACGATACCTCTTTAACCCAAACCTACATCGATAGATCACTCAGTGCCGCAGCCATCTATCAAGCATTGGACCTGGCTAAAACAGCCAACGAAGCGGACTCAGATAACGTAGCCGATGCCATTACCATGGTATCAGCGCTCTATCCTGACGACCAAGATGCCAGTGACCTAGCAAGCCGCATCACCTACTTAACGAACAATGGAATTAATGAAAGCGACCCAAGTTCTTACTTAGGGTTAAAACTATTAAAACAAAACTACTTAGAGGAAGGCGCTCAAGTTTTTACCGCAGCATGGGAGATCGCTACATCAGACACCTTTATCAATGGCCAATTGGATAATGGCACACAACTTACTCGATATGGCTGCAGTAAAATTGCCCGCATAACCTATCAGCGCATTGATCAGTCACTAGGCCAATCACGAATGAATGAATGCGCTACGATTCTCGCTAACTTTGAAACCGAAGGCGCTACATCAGCGGTATCTGAGGCATACACCTATCTCGCGAGCGATGCATTAACCACTGGATTAGATAGTCTAGCCCAACAGGCTTTTGAAAAAGCAATCGCGTATGCATCACTTCTCAATGATGAAGAGAGAGTGGATGCGGTACGAGCTGCCCTACTCTACCCAATCGAATCAGGCTTATTAGCAACCGGCGTTGATATCAGTGCCATCACAACTCCGTTAGACGAGTTAACGATCGCCTTCAATGACACTGCAGAATACGCAACGACACAAGAAGAAATCAAAAATGCAGCTAACTTAGGTATTCGTACATTAGGTGCATACGCAAACGTGGTTCACGGCTTACGTGCAGCTGCAACAGAAGGTGTCCTATTGACCGATCAGGCCGACACTGTGAATGCCATTCAGACCGAGGCCTCCGCCTTGCTACTCGAAGTATTTGCTTTGATACAAACGCTAGCGGATGCAGATGATCGAGAAGATGTTATGAACTATGCATTTGGAATTGGAAACACTGCGAATCTAAAGTGGATCGGCATATTCGACACCCTCGCCAGCCTGATTGAATCCATGCAGGAAACAGAATCCCAATCTTTAATCAATGGCTATCGTGCTGAGTTGGCTAATCAAATCTTGAATGCGGATGCTTTTGAAGGCGAAGACCTTGCGAAAATCGACCAAGATAATGACGGGTTACCCGACTTCTTTACCGCCAATGCTTCCGCTGAAGACATAATGAATTCACGTCTAATAGAAGACAGTAACGTAGATGGAGACAACGTTAACGACAGTATGGATTCAACTCCTTTTTACGCTGAAATATAAATAGGTTTCATTCAGTGAAGAAACACGTCCCATTTTACAAGGGGATGAACAGCAGAGCCCTTGCTCTGCTGTTTTCGTTAGCCCCAATTTACAATAACGCGGCTTCTGATGAAGCCATCATTACACCTGCCTTACAAATTATTGAAAGCAATAGTCAATCTACTAAGGTTAACACTACGAACTCAGAAGGACTCTATAGTTTAGACCAGGAGAACATTCAACGCTTTCAAGAAAGTAATGGCAGTCTGACAGAGGTGTTGGATACTGTCCCTAACGTACAGTTTAGTGACGATCATGATTCCACTGAGTCCAAGATCTCAATTAAGCCAGCTTCAGTATCCATTTCTGGAGGCCGATTCTACGACAACAATTTTTCAATCAACGGTATGTCCAATAATAGTCTTCTGGACCCTGCCGGAGCCAATACCAGTGACAACGCAATAAATGACTTATCTGGACATGAACAGGCTATCTTTCTAGATATTGATCAACTAGAGTCGATATCGATTTATGACAGTAACGTACCGGTTGAATATGGTCATTTCACTGGTGGAGTCATTGATGCTCAAATCCGCCCACCTAGTTACGAAACGAAAACGGGAGTTTCTTACTATACGACTTATTCTGATTGGAGCGACTTTCATATCATCGTCAACAATGACAATGACGACGATCCTACTTATGAAACTCCCCAAGCGCCTAAATATTCAAAACAAAGATTCAAAATTTCTCACGAACAGCCGATTAATGATGACCATTCCCTACGCCTGAGTTTAAACCAGACTCAATCTGTCACATCTGAGCTTACGTATAATCAAACTAAGTCAATCAGTTCTAATAACACAGGCTTATCTCTAACTCATGGATACGAAACTGATGAATTGTTCATAACAAATTTTTTCACCTACTCCCCCTACCAAAAATCTACGTTCCAAAAAAATGTAAAGGGAAGCGATTTCCAGATTGAAGGTGGAGGCTTCACTGCCAATAGCAAAATAGAGTTTTATCGAGGTAGACAGACTCATAATGTCTCACTTGCCACAAGTTATAGTACAAACTCCCGCAATGCACCTGCACATTTTTATAACTGGAAAAATAGCAATAGTCGGCAATGGGGTTTAGATGCAGGCTTAAGCAGCAGTAAAGAAGGAGGGTTTGGGGACCTAGATAAAAGTCAGGCTGAACTTTCTGGCAATTGGAAAGTAAGTATTCCAATTCAACACCCTAATATCAAGCAATGGCTTTATGGTGGGACACTCACCCAGAGCATGGCTCGTTTTAGTCGCCCTCAAGATACCTACATTTATAGTGGTGCCACCATAAACACCCAAGTGCAGTGCCTCGGCTATACGAGTGACTGTGTTACCAATGAGCAGTATTTTAGAGAGAGAAAAATATATCCAGAGGATTCGGCCGAAGTCAGCCTTTCCCAAGCATCTATTTACAGTGAACTAGAGGTCAACGTAAGTAAGCTTAAAACAAGTCTAGGGGTTAGGTTGGATTATGATAATTTTTTAAACAACATAAATATCGCTTGGCGCACCAGAGGGACGTATGACTGGTTTGACAATAATTCATTAATTATTGTTGGCGGTATAAATCGCTATTTCAGCGGTCCTCTGCTCACTTATAAACTACGGGAAGCGGCTAAACCGTTTTATCAAGAATATCGAGGAACAACTCAAAATATTGTCAATGATTGGGAATACGACAGTGAAACCGGTGATTATCGTTACGATACAACTAATGTACGCACGCCCTATAGCGACGAGATAACACTAAGTACAAAATTTAAAATACTTGAGGGTGCGACTGAAATCAAAGCTATTTCACGTGTAAATAATGACGAATTTGCACGTACTGTCACCGATAAACAAGATGATGGGTACAGATACTATCGCTTGAACAACCAGGGCTTTAGTCGCTATCAAAGCCTATCCATTAGCTGGGATCGCAGCAATACTTATTTTAGTTATGGTTTTAATATTTTTTGGTCCAAAACCAAGAGTAGTAATGATAGCTATGACGAGAATGTAGACGCTGCTACAAACGACGAGTTTGTTTGGTATAAAAATGAGCGGCGCACATTAAGTGAAATTAGTCAGCTTAGAGAAAACTTCGCTCGCCCTTTAATCGGCTCTGTTTATTCTTTTATTCCCTTGGGCAAACAACTATCGTTAAGTATAAAAGGACGCTATAAAAGTCGGTATACCACTGTAGTTAAAGGCAGTGGAGAAACTTACACAGGGATTGTAGATAAAAATGGAACTAGCTATGCGGAATACCTCGATAACTATGAAGAGAAAAAGCAGCGAGCGACTATGCTGTTTGACAGCACTGTTCGGTGGCTGCCATCTAGCCAGAGTGACATAGCCTTGGTAAGTGAAATCAAAAACCTAACAAACACTCGTACGTATTCGATAACTGACAGTGAGGATGGCATCGAGATCGGTCGCTCCTTTTGGTTTGGTATAGACGCCAAGTGGTGATCAGAAACTTAAACCATCAATGTTAGTATTTACTGCTCCATAGCCTACTAATAGCACGTTCATCATATTAGCCTTCGGCTGACAACTAAGGCGCTCTATTTGATCTTTATTTAGTGGTACGTTTAATCTTGCATGGATGCTCGGTGTAAGGCTACAAGGATGTATTCACGCCGTTCGCGCATGAGTTGGGGATGGTGGAAGCCGATAATTAAAAGTGCTTACGACGATGTCCTACCTGTCTCGCTACGCGAGAGCCTGCCCCGCGAACGAAGTGAGTGTATTGGGTATGCCTTCGGCACTCACCCCTGCCGTGCTTCGCACAGGCGTGGTTAGCATGCCCTTTGGGTACACATGACAGGACGGAAGAGAGATTCATACGTATTCTATCCAAAGCCCCAGTAGCAGGTTTTAGATTACTATTAGGTGTTGGTAATTTTTGAAGGTGCATAAACGAGAAAAGCCCCAGTAACATTTGCTACTGGGGCTTTGAATAGAAGCTTGATCAGCGAAGCTAACTCTACCATGACCTTTTCCTGCGAAGCAGGTAGGTCAGACCCAATACACTCGCCTCGCTCGCGGGGCCAGCTTTCGGCAAGCGCGCATGAAAAAAGCCCGATAGTATTACCTATCGGGCTTTTTGAATAAGAGCTTGACGATGACCTACTCTCACATGGGGAAGCCCCACACTACCATCGGCGATGCTGCGTTTCACTTCTGAGTTCGGAATGGGTTCAGGTGGTTCCACAGCTCTAATGTCGTCAAGCAAACTGGTATGTACAGGATGTACGGTATGTCGTGGTGGCATGGATGCCAAGGAACGACGTCACCGGTTACTACAACCTACACAAAATCGGTTGGACAATTTTCTCTTTCAAATTCTTTAGCAATCGCTTTGCGATCCATTCAAACAGCTTGATCAGTTTTGGCGTTATATAGTCAAGCCTCACGGGCAATTAGTACAAGTTAGCTCAACGCCTCACAACGCTTCCACACCTTGCCTATCAACCTTGTAGTCTTCAAGGGCCCTACAGGATACTCGAAGTATCAGAGAGATCTCATCTTGAAGGGGGCTTCCCGCTTAGATGCTTTCAGCGGTTATCCTGTCCGAACATAGCTACCCGGCAATGCCATTGGCATGACAACCGGAACACCAGAGGTTCGTTCACTCCGGTCCTCTCGTACTAGGAGCAACTCTTCTCAAATCTCTAACGCCCACGGCAGATAGGGACCGAACTGTCTCACGACGTTCTAAACCCAGCTCGCGTACCACTTTAAATGGCGAACAGCCATACCCTTGGGACCGGCTTCAGCCCCAGGATGTGATGAGCCGACATCGAGGTGCCAAACACCGCCGTCGATGTGAACTCTTGGGCGGTATCAGCCTGTTATCCCCGGAGTACCTTTTATCCGTTGAGCGATGGCCCTTCCATACAGAACCACCGGATCACTATGAC
Organism: Bermanella marisrubri; assembly: GCF_012295615.1. Lineage (NCBI taxonomy): Bacteria > Pseudomonadati > Pseudomonadota > Gammaproteobacteria > Oceanospirillales > Oceanospirillaceae > Bermanella > Bermanella marisrubri. The sequence goes on along the minus strand of NZ_CP051183.1, from coordinate 1,205,569 downwards.
CTACTTTCGTACCTGCTCGACGTGTCAGTCTCGCAGTTAAGCTGGCTTGTGCCATTACACTAACCTCATGATTTCCGACCATGATTAGCCAACCTTCGTGCTCCTCCGTTACTCTTTGGGAGGAGACCGCCCCAGTCAAACTACCCACCACACAGTGTCCTCGATCCCGATGAGGGACCTGAGTTAGAACCTCAACATTACCAGGCTGGTATTTCAAGATTGGCTCCACGCAGACTGGCGTCCACGCTTCAAAGCCTCCCAGCTATCCTACACAAGTAATGTCAAAGTCCACTGTGAAGCTATAGTAAAGGTTCACGGGGTCTTTCCGTCTAGCCGCGGGTACACAGCATCTTCACTGCGATTTCAATTTCACTGAGTCTCGGGTGGAGACAGTGTGGCCGTCGTTACGCCATTCGTGCAGGTCGGAACTTACCCGACAAGGAATTTCGCTACCTTAGGACCGTTATAGTTACGGCCGCCGTTTACCGGGGCTTCGATCAAGAGCTTCGCCGAAGCTAACCCCATCAATTAACCTTCCGGCACCGGGCAGGCGTCATACCCTATACGTC